>NZ_JBVQPN010000090.1:0-205 GCF_055710015.1 Priestia sp. VA7 | reverse complement strand
CAGGTTGATAGGTCAGAGGTGGAAGCGTGGCGACATGTGTAGCTGACTGATACTAATCGATCGAGGACTTAACCAAACTTTAAAAGCGTAAGCTTTACTCAGCAAACTGTTATCTAGTTTTGAGAGAGCAATCTCTTGTCTGGTGGCGATAGCGAAGAGGTCACACCCGTTCCCATACCGAACACGGAAGTTAAGCTCTTTAGCG
>NZ_JBVQPN010000089.1:0-209 GCF_055710015.1 Priestia sp. VA7 | reverse complement strand
TTGTTCTTTGAAAACTAGATAACAGTAATTGCTGAGGAAAAGTGAAACTTTTCTTTAATCAAACCAATAAATAACACAACAATATGTTGTACCATTTATTCGCTAATGGTTAAGTTAGAAAGGGCGCACGGTGAATGCCTTGGCACTAGGAGCCGATGAAGGACGGGACTAACACCGATATGCTTCGGGGAGCTGTAAGTGAGCTTTGA
>NZ_JBVQPN010000088.1:0-213 GCF_055710015.1 Priestia sp. VA7 | reverse complement strand
AAGAAGGTAACAACCCTTTAGTTGAAACTTCGTTCCCTCTTGAGTGGATCCTGAGTGCGGCGGAACACGTGAAATTCCGTCGGAATCTGGGAGGACCATCTCCCAAGGCTAAATACTACCTAGTGACCGATAGGGAACCAGTACCGTGAGGGAAAGGTGAAAAGCACCCCGGAAGGGGAGTGAAAGAGATCCTGAAACCATGTGCCTACAAGT
>NZ_JBVQPN010000087.1:0-220 GCF_055710015.1 Priestia sp. VA7 | reverse complement strand
CCCTGAAAGATGATCAGGTTGATAGGTCAGAGGTGGAAGCGTGGCGACATGTGTAGCTGACTGATACTAATCGATCGAGGACTTAACCAAACTTTTAAAAGCGTAAGCTTTACTCAGCAAACTGTTATCTAGTTTTGAGAGAGCAATCTCTTGTCTGGTGGCGATAGCGAAGAGGTCACACCCGTTCCCATACCGAACACGGAAGTTAAGCTCTTTAGCG
>NZ_JBVQPN010000086.1:0-228 GCF_055710015.1 Priestia sp. VA7 | reverse complement strand
CAGAATCTTTATCTGGCGCAGAAGAACCGGAGCTTGCTTGTAGGTACTGACTTGCTACCCAGCCCGTTTGACCGCTTGCCGTTTTAACCTGTGACCAAGACCCGCTTTCTTTTACCACCGTTACTTTCGAATTGCGCGGTAAGTTCGTCACAATGGACGCGCTTGTGCTCGCAGAAGAACGAACGTTTAATGAACTGGCGTTAACGACCGCTGGCTTCGATGTTGTAG
>NZ_JBVQPN010000085.1:0-229 GCF_055710015.1 Priestia sp. VA7 | reverse complement strand
AAGAAGGTAACAACCCTGTAGTTGAAACTTCGTTCCCTCTTGAGTGGATCCTGAGTACGGCGGAACACGTGAAATTCCGTCGGAAGCTGGGAGGACCATCTACCAAGGCTAAATACTACCTAGTGACCGATAGTGAACCAGTACCGTGAGGGAAAGGTGAAAAGCACCCCGGAAGGGGAGTGAAAGAGATCCTGAAACCGTGTGCCTACAAGTAGTCAGAGCCCGTTAA
>NZ_JBVQPN010000084.1:0-229 GCF_055710015.1 Priestia sp. VA7 | reverse complement strand
AGATGGTCCTCCCAGCTTCTGACGGAATTTCACGTGTTCCGCCGTACTCAGGATCCACTCAAGAGGGAACGAAGTTTCAACTACAGGGTTGTTACCTTCTTCGACGGACCTTTCCAGGTCGCTTCATTTACTTCGTTCCTTTGTAACTCCGTATAGAGTGTCCTACAACCCCAAGAGGCAAGCCTCTTGGTTTGGGCTAATTCCGTTTCGCTCGCCGCTACTCAGGAAA
>NZ_JBVQPN010000083.1:0-231 GCF_055710015.1 Priestia sp. VA7 | reverse complement strand
AGGATTCTCTCCTCGCCTACCTGTGTCGGTTTGCGGTACGGGCACCTCCCGCCTCGCTAGAGGCTTTTCTTGGCAGTGTGGAATCAGGAACTTCGGTACTATAGTTCCCTCGTCATCACAGCTCAGCCTTTATGATGAGCGGATTTGCCTACTCATCAGCCTAACTGCTTGAACGCGCATATCCAGCAGCGCGCTTACCCTATCCTACTGCGTCCCCCCATTACTCAAACG
>NZ_JBVQPN010000082.1:0-231 GCF_055710015.1 Priestia sp. VA7 | reverse complement strand
AGGATTCTCTCCTCGCCTACCTGTGTCGGTTTGCGGTACGGGCACCTCCCGCCTCGCTAGAGGCTTTTCTTGGCAGTGTGGAATCAGGAACTTTGGTACTATAATTCCCTCGTCATCACAGCTCAGCTTTCATGATGAGCGGATTTGCCTACTCATCAGCCTAACTGCTTGAACGCGCATATCCAGCAGCGCGCTTACCCTATCCTACTGCGTCCCCCCATTACTCAAACG
>NZ_JBVQPN010000081.1:0-231 GCF_055710015.1 Priestia sp. VA7 | reverse complement strand
AGGATTCTCTCCCCGCCTACCTGTGTCGGTTTGCGGTACGGGCACCTCCCGCCTAGCTAGAGGCTTTTCTTGGCAGTGTGGAATCAGGAACTTCGGTACTATAGTTCCCTCGTCATCACAGCTCAGCTTTCATGATGAGCGGATTTGCCTACTCATCAGCCTAACTGCTTGAACGCGCATATCCAGCAGCGCGCTTACCCTATCCTACTGCGTCCCCCCCTTACTCAAACG
>NZ_JBVQPN010000080.1:0-235 GCF_055710015.1 Priestia sp. VA7 | reverse complement strand
TGATCAGGTTGATAGGTCAGAGGTGGAAGCGTGGCGACATGTGTAGCTGACTGATACTAATCGATCGAGGACTTAACCAAACTTTAAAAGCGTAAGCTTTACTCAGCGAACTGTTATCTAGTTTTGAGAGAGCAATCTCTTGTCTGGTGGCGATAGCGAAGAGGTCACACCCGTTCCCATACCGAACACGGAAGTTAAGCTCTTTAGCGCCAATGGTAGTTGGGACTTTGTCCCT
>NZ_JBVQPN010000079.1:0-240 GCF_055710015.1 Priestia sp. VA7 | reverse complement strand
AGGTTGATAGGTCAGAGGTGGAAGCGTGGCGACATGTGTAGCTGACTGATACTAATCGATCGAGGACTTAACCAAACTTTTAAAAGCGTAAGCTTTACTCAGCAAACTGTTACCTAGTTTTGAGAGAGCAATCTCTTGTCTGGTGGCGATAGCGAAGAGGTCACACCCGTTCCCATACCGAACACGGAAGTTAAGCTCTTTAGCGCCAATGGTAGTTGGGACTTTGTCCCTGTGAGAGTA
>NZ_JBVQPN010000078.1:0-243 GCF_055710015.1 Priestia sp. VA7 | reverse complement strand
ATGGAGCGGAAGACGAGGTTCGAACTCGCGACCCCCACCTTGGCAAGGTGGTGTTCTACCACTGAACTACTTCCGCTTATTAAAATGAGCCATGAAGGACTCGAACCTTCGACCCTCTGATTAAAAGTCAGATGCTCTACCAACTGAGCTAATGGCTCTCTATGGCTGGGCTAGCTGGATTCGAACCAACGCATGACGGAATCAAAATCCGTTGCCTTACCGCTTGGCGATAGCCCAATAAAA
>NZ_JBVQPN010000077.1:0-250 GCF_055710015.1 Priestia sp. VA7 | reverse complement strand
CTGATTAAAAGTCAGATGCTCTACCAACTGAGCTAATGGCTCTCTATGGCTGGGCTAGCTGGATTCGAACCAACGCATGACGGAATCAAAATCCGTTGCCTTACCGCTTGGCGATAGCCCAATAAAATGGTGGAGGGGGGCAGATTCGAACTGCCGAACCCGAAGGAGCGGATTTACAGTCCGCCGCGTTTAGCCACTTCGCTACCCCTCCGATATAAATGGTGCCGGCAAGAGGACTTGAACCCCCAAC
>NZ_JBVQPN010000076.1:0-251 GCF_055710015.1 Priestia sp. VA7 | reverse complement strand
CTGATTAAAAGTCAGATGCTCTACCAACTGAGCTAATGGCTCTCTATGGCTGGGCTAGCTGGATTCGAACCAACGCATGACGGAATCAAAATCCGTTGCCTTACCGCTTGGCGATAGCCCAATAAAAATGGTGGAGGGGGGCAGATTCGAACTGCCGAACCCGAAGGAGCGGATTTACAGTCCGCCGCGTTTAGCCACTTCGCTACCCCTCCGATATAAATGGTGCCGGCAAGAGGACTTGAACCCCCAAC
>NZ_JBVQPN010000075.1:0-252 GCF_055710015.1 Priestia sp. VA7 | reverse complement strand
ATTCTCTCCTCGCCTACCTGTGTCGGTTTGCGGTACGGGCACCTCCCGCCTCGCTAGAGGCTTTTCTTGGCAGTGTGGAATCAGGAACTTCGGTACTATAGTTCCCTCGTCATCACAGCTCAGCTTTCATGATGAGCGGATTTGCCTACTCATCAGCCTAACTGCTTGAACGCGCATATCCAGCAGCGCGCTTACCCTATCCTACTGCGTCCCCCCATTACTCAAACGGCGGGGAGGTGGTACAGGAATATC
>NZ_JBVQPN010000074.1:0-252 GCF_055710015.1 Priestia sp. VA7 | reverse complement strand
GGAGGATTAGCTCAGCTGGGAGAGCACCTGCCTTACAAGCAGGGGGTCGGCGGTTCGATCCCGTCATCCTCCACCACCGTGCCGGTGTAGCTCAACTGGTAGAGCAACTGACTTGTAATCAGTAGGTTGGGGGTTCAAGTCCTCTTGCCGGCACCATTTATATCGGAGGGGTAGCGAAGTGGCTAAACGCGGCGGACTGTAAATCCGCTCCTTCGGGTTCGGCAGTTCGAATCTGCCCCCCTCCACCATTTT
>NZ_JBVQPN010000073.1:0-255 GCF_055710015.1 Priestia sp. VA7 | reverse complement strand
TTCTTTTCATATGGTCCATAAGACGTCCAGGAGTTGCTGAGATAATATGAGGCCTTTTCTTAAGGGCCTTGATTTGACGATTAATGTCCTGCCCCCCATAAATAGGTAATGTTTTAACTCCTTTTACTTGTCCAATTCGATTTAACTCTTCAGCTACTTGAATCGCCAGTTCACGCGTCGGCGCTAGCACAATCCCCTGAATTGCTTCTTCAGAAAGCTCAACTCGTTCTATAAGGGGGATACCAAAAGCTGTTG
>NZ_JBVQPN010000072.1:0-255 GCF_055710015.1 Priestia sp. VA7 | reverse complement strand
CACTTGAAACAGCACCATACTTTTTCAGTATGGCTTGAAAATTACTACCCGTATATTGGGATCCCTGGTCTGTATGGATAATTAATCCTGTTGGAGGATGTTCTTTGTTATATCCTTGTAAAAAAGCATCTATCACAAGAGAATCTTTCATCCGTGTACTCATAGACCAGCCACTCACTTTTCTCGAGTACATATCCACAAATACCGCAAGGTATAAAGTACCCTTTTGAGTAGGGATATAGGTAATGTCACCGA
>NZ_JBVQPN010000071.1:0-255 GCF_055710015.1 Priestia sp. VA7 | reverse complement strand
CATACTGTTGTGTTATTTATTGGTTTGATTAAAGAAAAGTTTCACTTTTCCTCAGCAATTACTGTTATCTAGTTTTCAAAGAACAATCGCAACCAAAATTCTTCTTATCTAATAAGAAGAAAGTAGTATGCTTTCTATAATTGAGAGATTGAACTCTCAAAACTGAACAAAGTGTCAAAACGTACGTCATGTAAAAATCCTTAGAAAGGAGGTGATCCAGCCGCACCTTCCGATACGGCTACCTTGTTACGACTT
>NZ_JBVQPN010000070.1:0-255 GCF_055710015.1 Priestia sp. VA7 | reverse complement strand
CGTATCGGAAGGTGCGGCTGGATCACCTCCTTTCTAAGGATTTTTACATGACGTACGTTTTGACACTTTGTTCAGTTTTGAGAGTTCAATCTCTCAATTATAGAAAGCACACTACTTTCTTCTTATTCAATAAGAAGAATTTTGGTTGCGATTGTTCTTTGAAAACTAGATAACAGTAATTGCTGAGGAAAAGTGAAACTTTTCTTTAATCAAACCAATAAATAACACAACAATATGTTGTACCATTTATTCGCT
>NZ_JBVQPN010000069.1:0-255 GCF_055710015.1 Priestia sp. VA7 | reverse complement strand
CCCCCCCCCCCCCCCCCCCCCCCCCCCCCCCCCCCCCCCCCCCCCCCCCCCCCCCCCCCCCCCCCCCCCCCCCCCCCCCCCCCCCCCCCCCCCCCCCCCCCCCCCCCCCCCCCCCCCCCCCCCCCCCCCCCCCCCCCCCCCCCCCCCCCCCCCCCCCCCCCCCCCCCCCCCCCCCCCCCCCCCCCCCCCCCCCCCCCCCCCCCCCCCCCCCCCCCCCCCCCCCCCCCCCCCCCCCCCCCCCCCCCCCCCCCCCCC
>NZ_JBVQPN010000068.1:0-256 GCF_055710015.1 Priestia sp. VA7 | reverse complement strand
CCGTATCGGAAGGTGCGGCTGGATCACCTCCTTTCTAAGGATTTTTACATGACGTACGTTTTGACACTTTGTTCAGTTTTGAGAGTTCAATCTCTCAATTATAGAAAGCACACTACTTTCTTCTTATCTAATAAGAAGAATTTTGGTTGCGATTGTTCTTTGAAAACTAGATAACAGTAATTGCTGAGGAAAAGTGAAACTTTTCTTTAATCAAACCAATAAATAACACAACAATATGTTGTACCATTTATTCGCT
>NZ_JBVQPN010000067.1:0-257 GCF_055710015.1 Priestia sp. VA7 | reverse complement strand
CTTGGTCCCAAACCAAGTGCTCTACCAAGCTGAGCTACTTCCCGTTTATGGCGCGCCCGAGAGGAGTCGAACCCCTAACCTTTTGATCCGTAGTCAAACGCTCTATCCAATTGAGCTACGGGCGCTTTATATGGAGCGGAAGACGAGGTTCGAACTCGCGACCCCCACCTTGGCAAGGTGGTGTTCTACCACTGAACTACTTCCGCTTATTAAAATGAGCCATGAAGGACTCGAACCTTCGACCCTCTGATTAAAAG
>NZ_JBVQPN010000066.1:0-258 GCF_055710015.1 Priestia sp. VA7 | reverse complement strand
GAGGAATGCCGCCAATGCACGGAGGAATGGACCAGATGCCGATGCAAGGAGGAATGCCGCCAATGCACGGAGGAATGGACCAGATGCCGATGCAAGGAGGAATGCCGCCAATGCAAGGAGGGATGGGTCAAATGCCGATGCAAGGAGGAATGCCGCCAATGCACGGAGGAATGGACCAGATGCCGATGCAAGGAGGAATGCCGCCAATGCACGGAGGAATGGACCAGATGCCGATGCAAGGAGGAATGCCGCCAATGC
>NZ_JBVQPN010000065.1:0-258 GCF_055710015.1 Priestia sp. VA7 | reverse complement strand
GACCGATCGGTTAACAGCCGATAGCTCTACCACTGAGCTACTGTGGAATATGGTGGGCCTAAGTGGACTCGAACCACCGACCTCACGCTTATCAGGCGTGCGCTCTAACCAGCTGAGCTATAGGCCCTTCATTTGGAGCGGGTGATGAGAATCGAACTCACGACATCAGCTTGGAAGGCTGAGGTTTTACCACTAAACTACACCCGCGTTACTTAAGATGGGGCGACTGATGGGAATCGAACCCACGAATGCCGGAAC
>NZ_JBVQPN010000064.1:0-261 GCF_055710015.1 Priestia sp. VA7 | reverse complement strand
ATTAGGCACGCCGCCAGCGTTCATCCTGAGCCAGGATCAAACTCTCCGAAGAAATGTTTGACTTGCTCAATTAAAAAATAAAATTTAACGTTGACGTTTGTCGCTTTGTTCAGTTTTCAAAGTTCAAAATTCCGATTGGTGGAGCCTAGCGGGATCGAACCGCTGACCTCCTGCGTGCAAGGCAGGCGCTCTCCCAGCTGAGCTAAGGCCCCATAAATGGTCGGGAAGACAGGATTCGAACCTGCGACCCCTTGGTCCCAA
>NZ_JBVQPN010000063.1:0-268 GCF_055710015.1 Priestia sp. VA7 | reverse complement strand
AGACTTAAGAAACCGCCTGCGCGCGCTTTACGCCCAATAATTCCGGATAACGCTTGCCACCTACGTATTACCGCGGCTGCTGGCACGTAGTTAGCCGTGGCTTTCTGGTTAGGTACCGTCAAGGTACAAGCAGTTACTCTTGTACTTGTTCTTCCCTAACAACAGAGTTTTACGACCCGAAAGCCTTCATCACTCACGCGGCGTTGCTCCGTCAGACTTTCGTCCATTGCGGAAGATTCCCTACTGCTGCCTCCCGTAGGAGTCTGGG
>NZ_JBVQPN010000062.1:0-272 GCF_055710015.1 Priestia sp. VA7 | reverse complement strand
AAGGTTCGAGTCCTTCATGGCTCACCATTTATATTCACACGCGGGTGTGGCGGAATTGGCAGACGCGCTAGACTTAGGATCTAGTGTCTTACGACGTGGGGGTTCAAGTCCCTTCACCCGCATCTTTCATTAATTTCATATATGTGCGGAAGTAGTTCAGTGGTAGAACACCACCTTGCCAAGGTGGGGGTCGCGAGTTCGAACCTCGTCTTCCGCTCCACATATATAAGTCCTGCCGGGGTGGTGGAATTGGCAGACACACAGGACTTAAA
>NZ_JBVQPN010000061.1:0-282 GCF_055710015.1 Priestia sp. VA7 | reverse complement strand
AACGAGAGTTCTCTCGATCACCTTAGGATTCTCTCCTCGCCTACCTGTGTCGGTTTGCGGTACGGGCACCTCCCGCCTCGCTAGAGGCTTTTCTTGGCAGTGTGGAATCAGGAACTTCGGTACTATAATTCCCTCGTCATCACAGCTCAGCCTTTATGATGAGCGGATTTGCCTACTCATCAGCCTAACTGCTTGAACGCGCATATCCAGCAGCGCGCTTACCCTATCCTACTGCGTCCCCCCATTACTCAAACGGCGGGGAGGTGGTACAGGAATATCAAC
>NZ_JBVQPN010000060.1:0-288 GCF_055710015.1 Priestia sp. VA7 | reverse complement strand
CTAAGTACCCGGAGGAAGAGAAAGCAAATGCGATTTCCTGAGTAGCGGCGAGCGAAACGGAATTAGCCCAAACCAAGAGGCTTGCCTCTTGGGGTTGTAGGACACTCTATACGGAGTTACAAAGGAATGAAGTAAATGAAGCGACCTGGAAAGGTCCGTCGAAGAAGGTAACAACCCTGTAGTTGAAACTTCGTTCCCTCTTGAGTGGATCCTGAGTACGGCGGAACACGTGAAATTCCGTCGGAATCTGGGAGGACCATCTCCCAAGGCTAAATACTACCTAGTGAC
>NZ_JBVQPN010000059.1:0-290 GCF_055710015.1 Priestia sp. VA7 | reverse complement strand
TCCTACTCTCACAGGGACAAAGTCCCAACTACCATTGGCGCTAAAGAGCTTAACTTCCGTGTTCGGTATGGGAACGGGTGTGACCTCTTCGCTATCGCCACCAGACATATTATATTATACATGATTTTCAAAAGAAAGCAAGACTTTTTTCGAAAAGTTTTGTTCTCTCAAAACTAGATAACAGTTTGCTGAGTAAAGCTTACGCTTTTAAAGTTTGGTTAAGTCCTCGATCGATTAGTATCAGTCAGCTACACATGTCGCCACGCTTCCACCTCTGACCTATCAACCTG
>NZ_JBVQPN010000058.1:0-299 GCF_055710015.1 Priestia sp. VA7 | reverse complement strand
GCGCCCTTTCTAACTTAACCATTAGCGAATAAATGGTACAACATACTGTTGTGTTATTTATTGGTTTGATTAAAGAAAAGTTTCACTTTTCCTCAGCAATTACTGTTATCTAGTTTTCAAAGAACAAAACAACTGACTTCAATCACATCATGATAAACATCACTGTGATATTTACGTGCAGTTTTGCGCCGAGTAATCGCAGGCGCAATTATTAATGAGAGATTGAACTCTCAAAACTGAACAAAGTGTCAAAACGTACGTCATGTAAAAATCCTTAGAAAGGAGGTGATCCAGCCGCA
>NZ_JBVQPN010000057.1:0-299 GCF_055710015.1 Priestia sp. VA7 | reverse complement strand
GCGCCCTTTCTAACTTAACCATTAGCGAATAAATGGTACAACATATTGTTGTGTTATTTATTGGTTTGATTAAAGAAAAGTTTCACTTTTCCTCAGCAATTACTGTTATCTAGTTTTCAAAGAACAAAACAACTGACTTCAATCACATCATGATAAACATCACTGTGATATCTACGTGCAGTTTTGCGCCGAGTAATCGCAGGCGCAATTATTAATGAGAGATTGAACTCTCAAAACTGAACAAAGTGTCAAAACGTACGTCATGTAAAAATCCTTAGAAAGGAGGTGATCCAGCCGCA
>NZ_JBVQPN010000056.1:0-304 GCF_055710015.1 Priestia sp. VA7 | reverse complement strand
TCCTACTCTCACAGGGACAAAGTCCCAACTACCATTGGCGCTAAAGAGCTTAACTTCCGTGTTCGGTATGGGAACGGGTGTGACCTCTTCGCTATCGCCACCAGACATATTATATTATACATGATTTGATAAAGAAAGCAAGACTTTTTTAAAAAGTTTTGTTCTCTCAAAACTAGGTAACAGTTTGCTGAGTAAAGCTTACGCTTTTAAAGTTTGGTTAAGTCCTCGATCGATTAGTATCAGTCAGCTACACATGTCGCCACGCTTCCACCTCTGACCTATCAACCTGATCATCTTTCAGGGA
>NZ_JBVQPN010000055.1:0-326 GCF_055710015.1 Priestia sp. VA7 | reverse complement strand
TACCTTTTTCACAAAAATCACCTCCTTTTAATTGGTAACTTTTCATTAGAACCATTAAGTAAATATACTTAGCCTTTACCTATGTCAATGAAGGAATTATTTTCGCAATCCCCGATAGAGAATATAGGATTAGCAAACAGCAACACTAATTGTGCTTACTACTTTGCAGTTAACACTCAAAGATGAACCTGCGCGTAGCTCTACATCTTTCTTTGAATCTAAAACTTGAAGAGATAATACCTTTTTCACAAAAATCACCTCCTTTTAATTGGTAACTTTTCATTAGAACCATTAAGTAAATATACTTAGCCTTTACCTATGTCAAT
>NZ_JBVQPN010000054.1:0-333 GCF_055710015.1 Priestia sp. VA7 | reverse complement strand
AGTTGGGACTTTGTCCCTGTGAGAGTAGGACGTTGCCAGGCTTATATATCGGAGGATTAGCTCAGCTGGGAGAGCACCTGCCTTACAAGCAGGGGGTCGGCGGTTCGATCCCGTCATCCTCCACCATTTGCCGGTGTAGCTCAACTGGTAGAGCAACTGACTTGTAATCAGTAGGTTGGGGGTTCAAGTCCTCTTGCCGGCACCAGTTTTTCGAGCCATTAGCTCAGTTGGTAGAGCATCTGACTTTTAATCAGAGGGTCGAAGGTTCGAGTCCTTCATGGCTCACCATTTATATTCACACGCGGGTGTGGCGGAATTGGCAGACGCGCTAGA
>NZ_JBVQPN010000053.1:0-344 GCF_055710015.1 Priestia sp. VA7 | reverse complement strand
AGAGCAATCTCTTGTCTGGTGGCGATAGCGAAGAGGTCACACCCGTTCCCATACCGAACACGGAAGTTAAGCTCTTTAGCGCCAATGGTAGTTGGGACTTTGTCCCTGTGAGAGTAGGACGTTGCCAGGCTGGAAAAGATCTCTCTTTTCTTTTAAAAAAGTTGTTGACATTACGTTGATAACTTGATAAGATAGTAAAGTCGCTTAAGAGCGGCGGTTGAACTTTGAAAACTGAACAAAGCGACAAACGTCAACGTTAATTTTTATTTTTTAAATTGAGCAAGTCAAACATTTCTTCGGAGAGTTTGATCCTGGCTCAGGATGAACGCTGGCGGCGTGCCTAA
>NZ_JBVQPN010000052.1:0-350 GCF_055710015.1 Priestia sp. VA7 | reverse complement strand
AGTAACCGTAAGGAGCTAGCCGCCTAAGGTGGGACAGATGATTGGGGTGAAGTCGTAACAAGGTAGCCGTATCGGAAGGTGCGGCTGGATCACCTCCTTTCTAAGGATTTTTACATGACGTACGTTTGTTGAATTTGTTCAGTTTTGAGAGAGTAATCTCTTAAAAACATTGTTCTTTGAAAACTAGATAACAGTAATTGCTGAGGAAAAGTGAAACTTTTCTTTTAATCAAACCAATAAATAACACAACAGTATGTTGTACCATTTATTCGCTAATGGTTAAGTTAGAAAGGGCGCACGGTGAATGCCTTGGCACTAGGAGCCGATGAAGGACGGGACTAACACCGATA
>NZ_JBVQPN010000051.1:0-356 GCF_055710015.1 Priestia sp. VA7 | reverse complement strand
AATCTCTTGTCTGGTGGCGATAGCGAAGAGGTCACACCCGTTCCCATACCGAACACGGAAGTTAAGCTCTTTAGCGCCAATGGTAGTTGGGACTTTGTCCCTGTGAGAGTAGGACGTTGCCAGGCAATGAATAAGACCCCTTTTTATGCTCTTATAAAAGAGTCTAGGGGTTTTTTATTTGGCTCATTTATAAAAATCTTTTATACAATGAATATTGTGTATGATACACGGAGGATTAGCTCAGCTGGGAGAGCACCTGCCTTACAAGCAGGGGGTCGGCGGTTCGATCCCGTCATCCTCCACCACCGTGCCGGTGTAGCTCAACTGGTAGAGCAACTGACTTGTAATCAGTAGGT
>NZ_JBVQPN010000050.1:0-366 GCF_055710015.1 Priestia sp. VA7 | reverse complement strand
GAATATGATATAAATAAATGGCGGAGGAAGAGGGATTCGAACCCCCGCGGGCTTTAACACCCCTGTCGGTTTTCAAGACCGATCCCTTCAGCCGGACTTGGGTATTCCTCCGTATATTTATAACAAACGTAACTTATATGGTAGCGGCGGAGGGAGTCGAACCCACGACCTCACGGGTATGAACCGTACGCTCTAGCCAGCTGAGCTACACCGCCATATTATTTGTTACAATTATTCAGTTTAATTGGTGGAGCCTAGCGGGATCGAACCGCTGACCTCCTGCGTGCAAGGCAGGCGCTCTCCCAGCTGAGCTAAGGCCCCATAAATGGTCGGGAAGACAGGATTCGAACCTGCGACCCCTTGGTC
>NZ_JBVQPN010000049.1:0-388 GCF_055710015.1 Priestia sp. VA7 | reverse complement strand
CCTACAGCTTGTGCTATTTCATATACCATTAAATCTGGTTCTTGTTGCATCAATTGAATTGCCTGATTAATCCGATATTGATTAATGTAATCACTTAAAGGCATCTGAAGATGCTTTTTGATATTTTGATAGATATAACTCTCACTATACCCTAAGTCATGAGCTAGGCGGCTCGTGCTGATCTTGTCTTGAAAATGAGCATGTACCCACTCCAAAATATCTTTGACTACTTCAGGAATCTGATCAGTCATCTGGGGTAAGGGAATATAGACGCAAGCATCTGTTTTTTGATTAGACCCCTTTTGCTTTTCTATTTTAGCAATAATGGTTTGAAGACATTCCCAAAGAGCTGCTTTTTCAATCGGTTTTGTTAAAAATTCAAGTACAC
>NZ_JBVQPN010000048.1:0-397 GCF_055710015.1 Priestia sp. VA7 | reverse complement strand
CTTTATCAGCGCTATCAGTTACAAGCTATTTACCATACGGAGCGTTCAAATGATGCCCAAGGCAGTAATCGTTTCAAGGCTTATGCCTATGATGGGCAGTTTTACGAATCCTGTGAAGTGACGACCCCAGTCTTGCAACGGGTTGGAAGTGGAGATGCTTTTGTGGCGGGTTTACTTTATCAGTTGTTAGAAGGTAACGAAAAGCAGCGCAACCTTGATTTTGCTGTGGCAACAGCTAGCCTAAAATGTACAGTAGCTGAAGATCAGCTCTATCACAGCGTCCAACAAGTAGAAGCAGTCTTAGCTAATCAACGAGATGTCCAGAGGTGATGATATGGGAAAAATAGAAATCTTAACCAAACTTAAGGCTAATCGGCTTGTCCTGGTTGTACGAGGA
>NZ_JBVQPN010000047.1:0-411 GCF_055710015.1 Priestia sp. VA7 | reverse complement strand
GTGGTAGATGCCAGATCCTGAAACTGACCATCTGACAAATGAAGGTAACCAACTTCGCAAGCTGAATGACTACTACCATGAAAAACTTGGGAATTAAACAATAAACAGCCACCGATTCCCGTCCCAATTGTCAAGCAAAGAGCCACAGGATAATCCTTGGCACTACCAGAAATAGCTTCGGCTAGACCAGCACAGTTAACATCGTTTTCCACTTCACACGGTAACCCGAAAGTCTCTTCAATCTCTTTTTTAAACTGAGTTCCAGCATAGTTAGGAATCTGAGGGCCGGCATAAAAGATTTCTCCCTCATCAGGATTAACCATTCCTGCAGAAGAAATGGCCACTCCAGCCAGATCCATTTGGTCTTGATAGGTCTTTACCAAGCCCTTGACCTTTTCCAAAATAGAGGGA
>NZ_JBVQPN010000046.1:0-429 GCF_055710015.1 Priestia sp. VA7 | reverse complement strand
CTCGAGAGCATGCAACAAGCTATAGTTGAAAATTTACAACGTTCTAACCTTAACGCTATCGAAGAAGCTAAAGCCTATCAGTTATTGGTTGAAAAAAAACACATGACTCACGATGAGATTGCTAAATATATGGGAAAATCAAGACCTTATATTAGCAATACCTTACGTCTGTTACAACTCCCAGCACCTATCATTAAAGCAATTGAAGAAGGAAAAATTAGTGCGGGACACGCGCGTGCTCTTTTAACTTTGAGTGATGATAAGCAACAACTGTACCTCACTCATAAAATACAAAATGAAGGCCTAAGTGTTAGGCAAATTGAGCAACTGGTTACTTCTACTCCAAGTTCGAAGCTATCTAAAAAAACTAAAAATATTTTTGCCACTTCTTTAGAGAAACAATTGGCTAAATCATTGGGACTCTCTGTC
>NZ_JBVQPN010000045.1:0-466 GCF_055710015.1 Priestia sp. VA7 | reverse complement strand
AGTAACCGTAAGGAGCTAGCCGCCTAAGGTGGGACAGATGATTGGGGTGAAGTCGTAACAAGGTAGCCGTATCGGAAGGTGCGGCTGGATCACCTCCTTTCTAAGGATTTTTACATGACGTACGTTTCGTTTCGTTCAGTTTTGAGAGAATTCTCTCTATCATATATATGGGCCTATAGCTCAGCTGGTTAGAGCGCACGCCTGATAAGCGTGAGGTCGGTGGTTCGAGTCCACTTAGGCCCACCATATATATTTAAACGAATGGGGCCTTAGCTCAGCTGGGAGAGCGCCTGCCTTGCACGCAGGAGGTCAGCGGTTCGATCCCGCTAGGCTCCACCAATTGTTCTTTGAAAACTAGATAACAGTAATTGCTGAGGAAAAGTGAAACTTTTCTTTAATCAAACCAATAAATAACACAACAATATGTTGTACCATTTATTCGCTAATGGTTAAGTTAGAAAGGGCG
>NZ_JBVQPN010000044.1:0-471 GCF_055710015.1 Priestia sp. VA7 | reverse complement strand
ATCATTCATATAACGCTTGCTGGCAGGTAAAAATTCTTCATGTAAGCCGAGCATATCCACAAATGGTCGTACCAGTTTTACGCTTAAATCGTCATAAAAATCTTTCACTTCATTAAAACGACGTTTGAGTTCGTCAAGATCATTTGCTGATACCCTTACCACATAAGACAGCTTGTACATAGATTCCTTGCTTTGGTCTAAATTGGTTTCCAGCTCATTCACACTTTCCAGAGCTTCCGCCACATTGGAGCTGGTTTCATTATCACTTTGCCAAGCGTGGTTATCCAAGTCTTTCAGTTCTTTCTTTTTATTGCGGACAGTAGATAGGGCTTTACGATTCGCTACAATTTCCACATTCATTGACGTATCAATCGGGAATGTAAATTGCTGTTGCTGGTAGTAGAAGATTTCAGAGGACGGGAAGTCCAGTTCTCCGACAATGCTGTTAATGGTAAAGTAAGCTACATAGAC
>NZ_JBVQPN010000043.1:0-474 GCF_055710015.1 Priestia sp. VA7 | reverse complement strand
ATTTTGATTGCTCAAATTCTTTTGGAAACCCATGATGGAAAAACATTACTAGCGTCTAAGTATCATAATCTTTTTAGCAAGAAAGCAACTCCAGGACAAGCAGCCATTACCCTAAAGTCCCCTAAACAAACCAACCAAAACGTGAGATATGCTATTTATAAAGATGATGCTAGTGCAATTAGAGATTATTTACGAATGCTTCGGCAGGGCAAAGAAGTTGATAAGCGTTTGTATCGTAATCTTGCTACAGAAAAAGGGTATAAAGCACCAGCTAAAAGTTTACAAAAGTATTTGCATTATACTGATAAAACCTATGCTAGGCGACTAATTCAGGTCATTGAAAGTAACGATTTAACAAACTATGACTGAAATTAGCACTCTTTATAAAAGAGTGCTAATTTTTTTGAGTTTTTTTCTTGACATGTCTCCCATAAAGAGTATAATAGAATTATAAATTAGCAGTCTACTAAATAG
>NZ_JBVQPN010000042.1:0-475 GCF_055710015.1 Priestia sp. VA7 | reverse complement strand
CCTCATTACAGCTTCACTTAATCAGTATACTAACATAAACTATTTCCCCTTTCAATACATCATGTTAGGATAATTTGTATTTTCATCAGAATGTAAAGAATATAAACATTCCTAAAATTAAGTATACTTAATTTTAGGAATGTCCCCCAAAAAACTGAGAGAGCATTTTTTAGGAAACTATAAACATACAACAAACAGCAGGTTGGAAAATAAAGACTGCACTGGCAATGCTAAGGTCAATCTCGTAAGATGAATTGTAGCTATTTTACATGACAGCAGCTATCAAAAACCAGTATAATCTCTTATAAAGGCAATCAGCTAAGCCATTCTTTAACTTCTTTTTAGTTAAAGACAGAAAAATCTAATCTTTTCATTTCAGAAATATTAAGATTTTTGCTATTCAAAAAGCTTGTTGACTTAAAGTCAACAAGCTTTTCAATCCATCTCAAGTTAGTGATTATTTCTCATCAATAAC
>NZ_JBVQPN010000041.1:0-628 GCF_055710015.1 Priestia sp. VA7 | reverse complement strand
AGACTTAAGAAACCGCCTGCGCGCGCTTTACGCCCAATAATTCCGGATAACGCTTGCCACCTACGTATTACCGCGGCTGCTGGCACGTAGTTAGCCGTGGCTTTCTGGTTAGGTACCGTCAAGGTACGAGCAGTTACTCTCGTACTTGTTCTTCCCTAACAACAGAGTTTTACGACCCGAAAGCCTTCATCACTCACGCGGCGTTGCTCCGTCAGACTTTCGTCCATTGCGGAAGATTCCCTACTGCTGCCTCCCGTAGGAGTCTGGGCCGTGTCTCAGTCCCAGTGTGGCCGATCACCCTCTCAGGTCGGCTATGCATCGTTGCCTTGGTGAGCCGTTACCTCACCAACTAGCTAATGCACCGCGGGCCCATCTGTAAGTGATAGCCGAAACCATCTTTCAATCATCTCCCATGAAGGAGAAGATCCTATCCGGTATTAGCTTCGGTTTCCCGAAGTTATCCCAGTCTTACAGGCAGGTTGCCCACGTGTTACTCACCCGTCCGCCGCTAACGTCATAGAAGCAAGCTTCTAATCAGTTCGCTCGACTTGCATGTATTAGGCACGCCGCCAGCGTTCATCCTGAGCCAGGATCAAACTCTCCGAAGAAATGTTTGACTTGCTCAATT
>NZ_JBVQPN010000040.1:0-638 GCF_055710015.1 Priestia sp. VA7 | reverse complement strand
ACCTACTGATTACAAGTCAGTTGCTCTACCAGTTGAGCTACACCGGCACGGTGGTGGAGGATGACGGGATCGAACCGCCGACCCCCTGCTTGTAAGGCAGGTGCTCTCCCAGCTGAGCTAATCCTCCACTATTATGTAGATAAAAATAAATGGTGACCCGTACGGGATTCGAACCCGTGTTACCGCCGTGAAAGGGCGGTGTCTTAACCGCTTGACCAACGGGCCAGTTGGCTCCACAGGTAGGACTCGAACCTACGACCGATCGGTTAACAGCCGATAGCTCTACCACTGAGCTACTGTGGAATAATAATAGCCTGGCAACGTCCTACTCTCACAGGAACAAAGTCCCAACTACCATTGGCGCTAAAGAGCTTAACTTCCGTGTTCGGTATGGGAACGGGTGTGACCTCTTCGCTATCGCCACCAGACATATTATATTATACATGTTTTGATAAAGAAAGCAAGACTTTTTTCGAAAAAGTTTTGTTCTCTCAAAACTAGATAACAGTTCGCTGAGTAAAGCTTACGCTTTTAAAAGTTTGGTTAAGTCCTCGATCGATTAGTATCAGTCAGCTACACATGTCGCCACGCTTCCACCTCTGACCTATCAACCTGATCATCTTTCAGGGATCTTACTA
>NZ_JBVQPN010000039.1:0-917 GCF_055710015.1 Priestia sp. VA7 | reverse complement strand
TTAACGGGCTCTGACTACTTGTAGGCACACGGTTTCAGGATCTCTTTCACTCCCCTTCCGGGGTGCTTTTCACCTTTCCCTCACGGTACTGGTTCACTATCGGTCACTAGGTAGTATTTAGCCTTGGGAGATGGTCCTCCCAGCTTCCGACGGAATTTCACGTGTTCCGCCGTACTCAGGATCCACTCAAGAGGGAACGAAGTTTCAACTACAGGGTTGTTACCTTCTTCGACGGACCTTTCCAGGTCGCTTCATTTACTTCGTTCCTTTGTAACTCCGTATAGAGTGTCCTACAACCCCAAGAGGCAAGCCTCTTGGTTTGGGCTAATTCCGTTTCGCTCGCCGCTACTCAGGAAATCGCATTTGCTTTCTCTTCCTCCGGGTACTTAGATGTTTCAGTTCCCCGGGTCTGCCTTCAATATCCTATGTATTCAGATAAAGATACTGTTCCATTACGAACAGTGGGTTTCCCCATTCGGAAATCTCCGGATCAAAGCTCACTTACAGCTCCCCGAAGCATATCGGTGTTAGTCCCGTCCTTCATCGGCTCCTAGTGCCAAGGCATTCACCGTGCGCCCTTTCTAACTTAACCATTAGCGAATAAATGGTACAACATATTGTTGTGTTATTTATTGGTTTGATTAAAGAAAAGTTTCACTTTTCCTCAGCAATTACTGTTATCTAGTTTTCAAAGAACAATCGCAACCAAAATTCTTCTTATTAGATAAGAAGAAAGTAGTGTGCTTTCTATAATTGAGAGATTGAACTCTCAAAACTGAACAAAGTGTCAAAACGTACGTCATGTAAAAATCCTTAGAAAGGAGGTGATCCAGCCGCACCTTCCGATACGGCTACCTTGTTACGACTTCACCCCAATCATCTGTCCCACCTTAGGCGGCTAGCTCCTTACGGTTACT
>NZ_JBVQPN010000036.1:0-1160 GCF_055710015.1 Priestia sp. VA7 | reverse complement strand
CCCCTATACATCATCTTACGATTTAGCAGAGAGCTGTGTTTTTGATAAACAGTTGCTTGGGCCTATTCACTGCGGCTGACCTAAGTCAGCACCCCTTCTCCCGAAGTTACGGGGTCATTTTGCCGAGTTCCTTAACGAGAGTTCTCTCGATCACCTGAGGCTACTCGCCTCGACTACCTGTGTCGGTTTGCGGTACGGGTAGAGTATCATTAAACGCTAGAAGCTTTTCTTGGCAGTGTGACATCACTAACTTCGCTACTAAAATTCGCTCCCCATCACAGCTCAATGTTATAAAGATAAGCATTTGACTCATCTTACACCTCACTGCTTAGCCGGACTCTTCCAATCGTCCGGTTTAGTTAGCCTACTGCGTCCCTCCATCACTATATACTCTAGTACAGGAATATCAACCTGTTGGCCATCGGATACACCTTTCGGTCTCTCCTTAGGTCCCGACTAACCCAGGGCGGACGAGCCTTCCCCTGGAAACCTTAGTCTTACGGTGGACAGGATTCTCACCTGTCTTTCGCTACTCATACCGGCATTCTCACTTCTATGCGTTCCAGCGCTCCTCACGGTACACCTTCTTCACACATAGAACGCTCTCCTACCATGACACTTTTGTGTCATCCACAGCTTCGGTAAACTGTTTTAGCCCCGGTACATTTTCGGCGCAGGGTCACTCGACTAGTGAGCTATTACGCACTCTTTGAATGAATAGCTGCTTCTAAGCTAACATCCTAGTTGTCTGTGCAACCCCACATCCTTTTCCACTTAACAGTTATTTTGGGACCTTAGCTGGTGGTCTGGGCTGTTTCCCTTTCGACTACGGATCTTAGCACTCGCAGTCTGACTGCCGATGATATCTCGTTGGCATTCGGAGTTTATCTGAGATTGGTAATCCGAGATGGACCCCTCACCCAAACAGTGCTCTACCTCCAAGAGACTTAACATCGACGCTAGCCCTAAAGCTATTTCGGAGAGAACCAGCTATCTCCAAGTTCGTTTGGAATTTCTCCGCTACCCACAAGTCATCCAAGCACTTTTCAACGTGCCCTGGTTCGGTCCTCCAGTGAGTTTTACCTCACCTTCAACCTGCTCATGGGTAGGTCACATGGTTTCGGGTCTACAACATGATACTAAATCGCCCTATTAAGACT
>NZ_JBVQPN010000035.1:0-1309 GCF_055710015.1 Priestia sp. VA7 | reverse complement strand
TGTCGCCACGCTTCCACCTCTGACCTATCAACCTGATCATCTTTCAGGGATCTTACTAGCTTGCGCTATGGGAAATCTCATCTTGAGGGGGGCTTCATGCTTAGATGCTTTCAGCACTTATCCCGTCCACACATAGCTACCCAGCGATGCCTTTGGCAAGACAACTGGTACACCAGCGGTGTGTCCATCCCGGTCCTCTCGTACTAAGGACAGCTCCTCTCAAATTTCCTACGCCCACGACGGATAGGGACCGAACTGTCTCACGACGTTCTGAACCCAGCTCGCGTACCGCTTTAATGGGCGAACAGCCCAACCCTTGGGACCGACTACAGCCCCAGGATGCGATGAGCCGACATCGAGGTGCCAAACCTCCCCGTCGATGTGGACTCTTGGGGGAGATAAGCCTGTTATCCCCGGGGTAGCTTTTATCCGTTGAGCGATGGCCCTTCCATGCGGAACCACCGGATCACTAAGCCCGACTTTCGTCCCTGCTCGACTTGTAGGTCTCGCAGTCAAGCTCCCTTGTGCCTTTACACTCTACGAATGATTTCCAACCATTCTGAGGGAACCTTTGGGCGCCTCCGTTACATTTTAGGAGGCGACCGCCCCAGTCAAACTGCCCACCTGACACTGTCTCCCGGCCCGATCAGGGCCGCGGGTTAGAATTTCAATACAGCCAGGGTAGTATCCCACCGACGCCTCCACCGAAGCTAGCGCTCCGGCTTCTCAGGCTCCTACCTATCCTGTACAAGCTGTACCAAAATTCAATATCAGGCTACAGTAAAGCTCCACGGGGTCTTTCCGTCCTGTCGCGGGTAACCTGCATCTTCACAGGTACTATAATTTCACCGAGTCTCTCGTTGAGACAGTGCCCAGATCGTTACGCCTTTCGTGCGGGTCGGAACTTACCCGACAAGGAATTTCGCTACCTTAGGACCGTTATAGTTACGGCCGCCGTTTACTGGGGCTTCGATTCAGAGCTTCTCCCAAAGGATAACCCCTCCTCTTAACCTTCCAGCACCGGGCAGGCGTCAGCCCCTATACTTCGCCTTGCGGCTTCGCAGAGACCTGTGTTTTTGCTAAACAGTCGCCTGGGCCTATTCACTGCGGCTCTCTCGGGCTATACACCCTACCAGAGCACCCCTTCTCCCGAAGTTACGGGGTCATTTTGCCGAGTTCCTTAACGAGAGTTCTCTCGATCACCTTAGGATTCTCTCCTCGCCTACCTGTGTCGGTTTGCGGTACGGGCACCTCCCGCCTCGCTAGAGGCTTTTCTTGGCAGTGTGGAATCAGGAACTTCGGTACTATA
>NZ_JBVQPN010000034.1:0-1686 GCF_055710015.1 Priestia sp. VA7 | reverse complement strand
TTGATGAACTAAGCCCTTGAAATAGATGTCAATTTCGTATAAAATAAAAACATAAGTTTTATTTTATAGAAAAACTAACTCTATTAACAAGAGACTTCGACAAGTGTTTTCCCTACCGTGATTAGGGTGAACGGTTTAAGAGTGTTGACAGCACTTCTTAAACAGTTGAAGTCTTTTTTCTATTCCGGTCCTTTTTGTTAGTTTTATTATAGCGTTAACTAGTCTCATAATTCAATAAAAATTAGCAAAATATATCAAAACGAGTATTTTAGGCTAATCTTTTTCATTTAGATAATAAATAATTTTAAAATTATTTATCTGAAAAATAAAATCTTTCTCTCTACTCTCAACCAGCATGCAAAGTGCAATTTTTAGTTTCAATAAAAATAATCTTCCAAATGAAAGAGGCATTGCCCTTAGTTAATTCAGCTTAACTAAGGGCAATGCCTCTTTCATTTTTTATCTTTCACTAAAATTAGGTTAATCATTGATTTTATTTCATGTCATACTCTCTTTCAAGTCGATCTACTAAATGTTCACTTATGTAATCTTCGATGAAAGCACGTTTTTTATTATGATTTTCTTCCCTTTTAAAACTAAACAGACCAGTTTTCACAGTGGTAGTCCGTTCCTCTTCAGGTAAAATACCCCATTTTTCAATGGCTTCTTTTTTTAATTTGTTCCTAATTTTCAATTCGTTTAGACGTTGCTCTTTTTCCAAGATTCTTTGGTTGTTTGTAGTTGTAGATGTTTCAGGAAGTGCCTTTAGTACATCTTGAAATTGAGATAAAATTTTTTGATTTGTTTGTCCACTTTGATTCATAAATGTTGTTAAAACCTGAACCATAGAATCAATTTTCTCAGTTGCCTCTGCTAATTGTTCTTCTAAATTCACTATTTTCTTCTCAAAAACTGTTTTCATAGGTTCATTCTTTTCTAACATCTCTGATGTTGTTTCTCCATTAAAATGTGAACGGATTTGCTTAATAGAATAACCATGTTCTTCTTTTAATCTCTTAGCCTCAAGTAACATATCAATTTCTTCTCTTTTGAAACGACGATGACCACCTTGAGTACGAATTCCTTGAATATTAAAGTCCTCTTGATATCTTCGAATTGTTTGATCAGACAGTCCAGTAAGTTTTATTACTTCACTTAATTTGAATTCTTCCTCAGTTTGTTTCAAATTAGCCCCTCCTCTTCTCGATTATAATAACAATAAATTTGTTGTTATTATAACAGAACTGACATCAAATTTTGAGAGATTTAATAATGGATTTTTTGTTAGATTTACAGGTTCTTTTGCTATTTTTGATAGAATAGGCAATTCAAAGTCATAGTTCATTATAACAAAGTTCTTAAGAAGGCTAAAGAGATGAAATCTAACTGTGAATCTATAGTAAGTGACTGTTAAGTTTGGATTGAAGAAGGCTAAAGAGATGAAATCTAACTGTGAATCTATAGTAAGTGACTGTTAAGTTTGGATTGAAGAAGGCTAAAGAGATGAAATCTAACTGTGAATCTATAGTAAGTGACTGTTAAGTTTGGATTGGAGAAGACTAAAGAGATGAAATCTAACTGTGAATCTATAGTAAGTGACTGTTAAGTTTGGATTGGAGAAGACTAAAGAGATGAAATCTAACTGTGAATCTATAGTAAGTGACTGTTAAGTTTGGATTGGAGAAG
>NZ_JBVQPN010000033.1:0-1704 GCF_055710015.1 Priestia sp. VA7 | reverse complement strand
GGAATAATAGCGCGTTTTAGATCATTGATATACTCTTGTTTATTTGCAAAAACAGCCGATAAATATACAATGATCGTTAGTTTCGTAAATTCTAATGGTTGTATTCGAATAGGGCCCAGTATAAGCCAACTTTGTGCATTTCCCGCGGTATGTCCAAAAATAAGGACCAAAGCAAGAAGCGTAATTACTGTTACTAATAGGATTTTTAATACTTTTTTTTCTCGATAAATTTTATAGGGAATAAAGGCAGCGACACAGAAAAAGAAGAAGCCTGCTATCAGAGCAAGTTTTTGCTTTTGATAAAAATAATCCCCTTCAACACCGTAACGACTAACCGCCGTTACCATACTAGCACTGTAAACCATGACTAAGCCGATGAGACTTAGAACAATTAAGGCTACAATAAATTTGTAATCATAACATTTTACTATTTTCTTAAACATAAAAACTCCTCGTTCCTTGCAAGTATAAGAATCTTATTTTTATCATAAAACAAAAATTCTTAGTAGATTATATAGAGTAAACAGAACACTCAATAGTATAATAACAGTCCCTCGCGCTTTGTTCTTTCCGACGATATAATCATTTACACCATGCAATATAAAAGATACTGAAACAATCAGAACAGCTATATTGTACCAGTAATCGCTATCAAACAGCCAAGCTATACTCATACAAATAAGCAATACAATCAACGTTGCATTTCGAATTCGATTATCAATAAAAATTTGTGCATATTTCATAAAAATCTCCCACTACTATCTCTTTTATTATATATCGTTACGTTTTATTCTTTCCTCTCCGTCTCACCTTATTAACTTATACACTTCTTAGACGTTCCTGTTTTTAAGATTAATAATCCTATTTCTTCCAAAAAAGTTAGGACATATAGAATGTTTTGGTATATAATAAGTCGTTTTGTATGTTTTAATTATAGACATTCGGATAAAGAAAACAATAAAAAACGAATCCTTTCTTTTTTATGCAGTTAGTTATTATACAGCTAAATTGATTTTAGTACTTTTTGTACCTGATTAAAATATGAAGAGAGACTTATTACTTATTTAGTATTCTCACCCTTAAACGTGAGAAATAAGGAGAATTACTATGTCATTGACCACTACAGATAATTTCTTTCACTTCTTAATACTGGATATTATCCTCAGTTTCCTCCTCCTCTGTTTCATTATTTTTATAGATAAATATTTTAAGAAAAATAAAGATACAAGTGAAGAAAAGAGAAGAAGATATCAGAAGGATTTTATTGCCTTGTTAGCAGTCGGATTAATCGTTTATTTTCTGTAACATACTATACAATAGAGAATGATTAATCACATGGAGGAGCAGAAGCATGATTCGAACAATCGCTATTACACAGGATCTACACGTCAAAGAAGGTATACCTCTTGATCACTTGTCTGATCCTTCAATTAAATGGTTCTGGGTAGACCTTGCCTCTCCATCTGAGGAAGAAGCAAAAGTGTTAGAGACGTTTTTCTACTTTCACCCTTTAGCTATCGAAGATTGTCTTCATTTGTTACAACGTCCTAAACTTGATTATTATGAGGGTTACAGCTTTTTAGTTCTGCATTATTTAAATAGCAACACGTTAGATGTTGAAGAAGTAGACTTGTTTATTGGGGAAAATTATCTTGTGACCTTTCACTTTAAACCGGTACTCAGTATTGAAACAGTACGACAACG
>NZ_JBVQPN010000032.1:0-1819 GCF_055710015.1 Priestia sp. VA7 | reverse complement strand
TAGGAGGCAACAAAAATGGAACACGGTAAAGTAAAATGGTTTAATGCTGACAAAGGTTTCGGATTTATCGAGCGCGAAGGTGGAGAAGATGTGTTTGTTCATTTCTCAGCTATTCAAGGGGAAGGTTTTAAATCCTTAGATGAAGGTCAAGAAGTGACTTTCGATATCGAACAAGGGCAACGTGGCCCACAAGCGACAAACGTACGTAAAGCATAAGAAACCATTCTAAAAACAGACTCTACCTTTAGAGTCTGTTTTTATTTTAAAAGTCCTTTTTACCAGAACTCATTCAATAGTAATTGTTATTCATGTTTCATTAATTCTTCTTCAAAGAAAAAAGTACCAGGATATTTATCGACTGTATAAGAGTATCTTTTCATGTTTTTCACATAATGACTTTTTAAAACTGTTACTAATTCATTAGATTCTCTTATAGCTACTACTTCTCCATTAGTAAATATACTTTGGCTCATATCCTCATCCCTCTAATACCAGAAATAATATAGTTTTTACTTTCAATTGTCTTAGAGATAATTAAAATCTCCTAAGATTCTTTATTTTTGCCAAGTTCTTTTGTACGGTATTTTTTAGTCCTTCACAATCATAAGGATTAAAGGTTAGTGGTTTTTGGTTTTTGACACCTTACAGTGTAATAAATCTCGATACCTGCTAGTAAAGCATACCGTTTTCAAACAACAAGAGATTATTTTCTATAATTTTTTTTACGGCCCACTGTCTCTTTTCTACCTCTACCTCTCTTACGTTCTGCTCTTGCCTTTTTATTACGAAGTGGTGCCACTTCAGTCAATTGGACAGGAGTCATATTCGATTCTTTTGTTAAGAGCTTTAAAGTAGCTGACAATAGGGTAACAGAATCCATCTCTTCTAATAACTTTTCCGCCATAGGTTTATATTCCCCAAACTCACCCTTTTCGATGGCGGTCAAAACGCGGTGAATGATTGCTTCCTGATGTCCTGCCATTACCTCACTAGAAGTAGGAGGTGATTGTCTAGACATTCTGGTTTTCGTGACATCTTCTATCACTTTTAAGTGATGACGTTCTCTCGGAGTTATAAATGTAACGGCCAATCCCTTAGTACCTGCCCGTCCTGTTCGACCAATACGATGAACATAGCTTTCAGGATCCTGAGGAATATCAAAATTGTAGACATGGCTGACACCTGTAATATCAAGTCCTCTTGCTGCAACGTCGGTTGCGACCATAATCTCAATGGTATGCTCTTTGAATTGACGAATGACATCGGCCCGTTTTGATTGGGTAAGGTCTCCGTGAATGCCTTCTGCTGCATATCCACGTTTTTTTAGCCCTTCGGCAAGTTCATCCACACGTTTTTTCGTACGTCCAAATACAATAGCCAGGTCTGGTGATTGAAGATCTACAAGATTGCAAAGAACATCAAACTTTCGATTTTCTGGAATTTCTACATACTGTTGCTCAATATTCTTTACTGTTAACTGCTTCGCTTTTACTTGCACGAGTTCAGGAGTGTTCATAAATTTCTGTGCTAAACTTTGTACTTGCTTGGACATGGTTGCCGAAAATAGTAAAGTTTGATGGGGAGAAGAGATGCCACCAAGAATCGTTTGGATATCTTCAATAAAACCCATGTTTAACATTTCATCTGCCTCATCCAGAACAGCCGTACGAATATGATTTAAACGAATGGTTCTTCTTTTCATATGGTCCATAAGACGTCCAGGAGTTGCTGAGATAATATGAGGCCTTTTCTTAAGGGCCTTGATTTGACGATTAATGTCCTGCCCCCCATAAATAGGTAATGTTTTAACTCCTTTTAC
>NZ_JBVQPN010000031.1:0-3926 GCF_055710015.1 Priestia sp. VA7 | reverse complement strand
TCATATAGCATGAATACAGTTAAGACCG
Source organism: Priestia sp. VA7 (assembly GCF_055710015.1). NCBI lineage: Bacteria > Bacillati > Bacillota > Bacilli > Caryophanales > Bacillaceae > Priestia > Priestia sp. VA7. The sequence goes on along the minus strand of NZ_JBVQPN010000031.1, from coordinate 3,898 downwards.
CCTTATACACTGATACATAATGGGCGGTCTTTGTTATAGGTATGAATAGTTTTTGAGTATCATAGAAAATAAAAAGCAACCTGGCATGAAGCAGTTTGCTCAAGAAAAAGTAAGAACATTGCTAACACCAGCAATTCCTATATTATCAGTCCAGAAAACACAATTTAATCAGTGAAGAAGAAAAGAGAACCCCATCTATCCTTATAGGGTTCTCTCCTTTACGGAATAAAACAATAGATAATAGTAAAGTGTAAAATATGACATTTTCAAGCATAACCTGAATTTCTAAGCTTCTATAGAGCTACCTTTCTTATAAAAAAGGCTGTTTCACAAAATGAATGTGCAATGGAAAGGACTAATAAGTGAGACCAGTAAAAACGATCACAAAAAGGTAGGATTTATTGAGGTAATTTCTTCTTCCGTAGTCGGTGTAACCTCCGTTGAATTCCATGGGCTGATCTACCGATTAGTTGGCCAATTTCTCGTTGAGTACGACCTTCTTGATAAAACATGTACCATACACGGGCATCTTCCTCTTCAGTCCACTTTTTATTTTCATATTTAGGTCGATTAAAATAATCATATTTTCTTTGTTCCTTTACCCAGTCGGGCTCTGGAATAAGAGTATGTAGGGATACCTTAGAAAAATTAATAAGCTCCTTATTCTGTTGAGCCCATTCCCAAAAGGCTGCTACGTCAATTCCTAAAAATGTTCGTGTATTTGCTCTCAAGATGTTATAGGGCAATTCTTTTTTCTGAATCCAGTTATAAATGGTATGAACATCAACCTGCAGACACTCTGCTAGTTCATATACTGTAATACTTCCCGTATGAGCTCTTACCCCAGGTATCCCTAAACGATATAATCTAGACTCTAATGCTTGTATACTTCGTTGTAAACGTCTAGATAGTTGAGCAAGGGACTTGACTCCATACCATTTTAACAAGTACTCATCCTCTTTTTTAGTCCATCTACGTAATGACGTTTTTCGTACTAATTTTAACAGTCTAATTCGATTCGCAACAGAAGAAGGGCTCTTGCCTAAATGTTTTCCAATCTCTCGATTGTTCATCCTATTAATGTTTACTTTTAAGAACGTATCTTGGTCAGGGGACCATTTTTTGCGTATGCCATTCTGGTTGTTGCGAAGTTGTAGTCGTGAGACCCGTTTATTAACCGATTCTTTACTACGATTTAAACATTCACCAATTTTTTGGAGTGTCATCCGCCCATATTGTTCTTTTAGAAATAAATCTTCTTTCTCCGTCCACAGTTTTTGATTCTTAGTCACTATATCTCCCTCCAATTCGCGACTTAGATGTATAGAAAGCTACGTATAGAGAATAGTAGTGGAGATGTTCATCTTTCCTCAACAGAGATTAAATCCTGTTTCATTTACCTTGTTATCCATTGGACACAGGTTATCACTTTATTTAGGCTGTTTTTGTCTAATTTGTCAGTGAAACGATAAACAATCGTTACTTTTTCTTCGAGTTCTTACTTTTGGTACTCATATACAACAGGAACTTGATTCATTTTGACTGTTTTGGCCACCACATAACGACGGTATCCATCTTTTAAGATCTTTGACCCTTTTTCGATCGTCAACGGCTCATCTAAACGTCCCGTACGCTTCACAAAATCGATTACCTTTTGCGTTTTTTCAGGGTTTGGGCGTGTCTTTAAGAACTCTTCAGGAACGATAATATCATCAAAGTTCACTAGATCCTGAGTTCCCTTCGGTTGGTTGGATAGTGTTGTCTTTTTTTCCTCAGTCTTTTTCTCTTCTGTAGAAGATTGTTGTACTTCTGGTTGAATAGCCTTTACTTCTTTCTTCTCTTCTTTTGCTACAGGTTGAGAAACAGGTGCTTGTTCTTCTCCCTGTTTAGTAGACCCCGTGTTCTTTTGTTCTTGAGAAGGCGCAGAAGCCTCTTGTTTAGATTCTTTTTTTGCATCTGACTCATTCTTCTCTTTATCATTTTTGTTCGGGAGAACCGTAATCTGAAAACAGATTACCCCTATTTCACCAGGGCATTCATCAATGGGAATGTCCAACGTTGGTTCCCCTTGAATTAAAATCTTTTCATGCATGATGCTTTTCTTCGTGAGCCCTGTTTTATTAAAGGCTTTCTTTGCAACAAACACCGTATACGAAATAAAGGTGCTCTTCTTTAATCCTTTAGGCGCAGATGGTGACCCTTTTTCACGCATATCAAAGGCAACGTAGCGATCGTACTCTCGTAGTGGTCCTGTGGCTGATCCGGTTAACGTAATTTTATGTGGCATAATAGTCTCCTCCTGCGTAGATGATTAGCTATTGTTTATTTAGAACACAGTTCTAAATAAACATATTCTATTAAAACATCAGCTTCTAAGGAATTTCTACTTTTTTTGATTAGGAAGCTGTGTCTTTTAACTGATTGTGTTGACGCAAACATTCTTGTTCTTCTGGCGTTAAAGCTTGTCCTAGATCTTGTTTTACCTGAGCTATCTCCAACAAGCTATACGTAGAGCTGTGCTCCTCCAGCAAGTTTTCTTCTTCTAGCGTGAGTTCTTGACCTAAATCTTGCTTTAACTGGATCATTTCAAGCTGTTGATCCAGAGAAACCTCTGCTTTTTGTGTACACTTTTCTTGCTGCTGTTCAGCTTTTAACCAATCAGGAACGAGTTCCTTACGGATAATATGTTTTGGCTTAAGCAATGGTGTTTCTTTGCTTTCGTTATGTATAACTTCTTGTTGGTTTGCGTATACTGATGAATAATCCTGGTCTTTAGGCTTTGTTAAATCATAGAATTGATTTTTCGCAATCTGATAGATTAATCGACACATATCTCCAAGAGATAAAGGGTTTCCTTGTTGATTGGCTTCATGGACATATTTATCTAATCCCACAATGGACGTATACGCAATTTCATGTATGTGCTCTTTCTCAATCGTAATCTCTGTATCTTTTTTTACTGCTTTTGCAGCATTTTGAATACGAGCATAAAAGTCTTGTAGTTGATGGCCATATTTACCTGCATAGACTTGATTGACTTTCTTAGGCACACCTTTGATATAGCTGAATGACTGTGAAACAGACATTAAATGATTATTTATATGATTTACAGGTAAATCAAGGTTAATAAAGGCATGAGATGATTTATCGGCCTCTAAACTTGGTGTATCAACGTTTTCAGCACTTTCTGGAGACGTCACAGGACGTGTCACAGGAGTGGTCATTTCTTCTTGTTGAAGCGTTTGTATTCCTGTTGTATCATGGGCAAAAAAGATTTCGTCGCAAATGTGATGAAAGTTCTTATGGCTTTTAAGGATAAATACATAACTGTCAGGATGAGTACCTGTTGTATCTTCTTTAATGTAACGTGCCACAAGTATAAATGGTGTCGCTTTTAACGAACGTACAAAACGAGAAACCGTACTTTTGGACACATTAAATTTCTTCATAAGCGTTTCAGAACGGATCGCTTGAATGCCCGTAGCCACTAGGTTATAGATGACGTGATCGAGCATTTCCATTCTCTTTTTAGGAAACTCTTTATGTATAGCAGATTGTTTTTGTTTAAAGTGGGTACGAAGACTTTCTAAAAACTCTTCTTTCTTTTTACGAAGCGTGGACTTGTTGCTCCATAACCATTTGAACCGTCCATTGAAGGTATCTACATCTTTTAAATAACAGGTTAATATTTTTGTCATTTGTTCATCTTCTCCTTTAAGGAACACAAAAAAGACACTGTTTCCCTGGAAAAAGGAAAACAATGCCTTGATTTTGATGAACTAAGCCCTTGAAATAGATGTCAATTTCGTATAAAATAAAAACATAAGTTTTATTTTATAGAAAAACTAACTCTATTAACAAGAGACTTCGACAAGTGTTTTCCCTACCGTGATTAGGG
>NZ_JBVQPN010000030.1:0-3942 GCF_055710015.1 Priestia sp. VA7 | reverse complement strand
CCCCTAATCTTTCTGTATATAAGTCAATATCCACCGCATAAGGGGGTCTCTTTTTTACTTCTATAAATATCTTCCCGATGTATTCTCCTACCATTCCAATACTTATTAATTGTATGGCACCTAACAGCCAAATAGAGATCATTAGAGAGGTCCACCCTATACTTGTATTACCTAATAACTTTTGAATAAATGCATAACAACCTGTCATCAAACTTATAAAAAATAACACGCAACCTAAAAAAGTAAAGGCTCGGATTGGAACGACACTAAACGAGGTGAGGCCATTAAAGGCGAATGAAACCATCTTTTTCAAAGGATATTTGGTTTCCCCGGCTAAACGTTTTTTTCGACTATATGTCACTTTTGAGGATTTAAATCCAATTAAGGGAACAATTCCTCTTAAAAACAAATCTGCTTCTTTATAACGTGAAAGTTCTTCAATCGCTCGTTTGCTCATTAAACGATAATCTGCATGGTTATAAACAAGGTTAATATTTAATTTTTGCATAAAGCGATAAAACCATAACGCGGTATTTCTTTTAAAAAAAGTGTCTGTTTCCCTGCTATTGCGTACACCATATACAACTTCATCCCCCTCATGGTACTTTAAGATAAAATTTCTAATAACAGAAACATCATCTTGGAGATCAGCATCAATGGAAATGACACAGTCCGATTTGGATTTAGCTTTTTCCAGTCCGGCAAGAAGTGCTTTCTGATGTCCAACATTGCATGATAGCTTTAGTCCTGTTACATAGCTATTAATGGTACTCTCGATGGCAATTAATGACCATGTATGATCTTTACTACCATCATCTACAAATAATATCTTGCTATTAGCTGAAATTAACTCTTCTTTCCTCAAATCATCTAAAACAGAGGATAGTTGCGTAATAGTATCTTTTAATACTTCTTGTTCGTTGTAACATGGAACCACTATTGTTACTAAAGGCAGCGTTGGTTTCAATTTCTATACCTCCTATATTACTTGATACAAGTAAATCTTCCATGCAGATTCTTTATGATTAAATTCCTTCAAGAGCGAAAGGTTATTATCTTTCGCGTTCAAAATAGGGACCGATGAAAAGATATATCGACCACCCATTTCTTTAAATTGATTCGTGTTTAACTGTAGATGATGTATCTTTTTTTTCTGGTCTTTTCTGAACTCATATGTTTTACCAAGTTCATCAACGAAGAGGTAACAACGGCTTCCCCATTCATCGTAATATTTTCTTAACTGCTTATTTTTGTCTAACTCTTTGGCTATTATCTTTCGAAATTTATACTTATATTCAAGGGGATATACATTGTTATAAGTATCTAGGGTATAAAACCCATTGTATTGTGAAATAGCTGGGTGAATTCCAATACTTGCTACGCGATACGAACCCTGAGGATCCCCTATATATTCTTTTATATCGTTGAATTGTTCTGTAGCATAAAACTCTCTAAAAGAAGGAGAGTGAAAGTAATGGCCATAAAGAAGTTCTTCATTAAACAGGAGAAGTGTTATGATTTGACTTATAATTGCTAAAGTAGCTAGTTGCCTCCAAAACTTTCCTAATGACCATAGAACGTAACAGGCTAAGCTGAAACTAAGGTAAATAACAATAATTCGTAAGAAATGAAACCTCGCAAAGTTAAATGTATTTAAAAAGCTGATCTTTTCTTTGAGAGGGATCCATACATTATTAAACCAAAAAGCGTACCATATCGATAAAGCAACATTTAAAAGAAATAAAAAAATGAATAGTTTGTTATGTTTTATCTTCCTCTTAAAAGTTAATAAAATAAGTGTTAAAAATAATATTGGGAGAATAACATGCGTATGAACAGTCATAACGTGTGTATGCCCTATGAGAAAGTTTTTAAGCGAAAGGCGCATAGAGTGCCAAAAATCATGTCGTGAAGATATAAATTCCATCCTATGATTTGGCTGTTCTGAAAGAACCATTGAATAGACAAGGCGATACTCAATTAAAAGATAAAGGGAAGTCATAAAAATAAGGCTAAATAGAAATGGCCAATTCCATCTTTTCTTTCTAATCAAGTCATAAATCCATAAAAAAGAAATTGCCACCAAAAAGAAGAAAAAACCAAGTACAAAGCTTGAATAAAAGGGTAAAAGGAAAAGAGCTACCCATTCTTTCCATGAAAAACCTCCAGAACGGATATTCAAAAATGCCCATAAAGCAAGAGGGTAACCTAATGTACTTAACATGCCTGAAGGCCAAAATGGAGTAAGTGCAAATGCAAGTGATACACCAATACGAACAAAGTGGGCATCTTCGTGTTTAATAAAGTGCTTTTTCAATAGTAAATACATTCCACCAAAAGCAGCTAACCGAGTAATCGTTTGGCTTAAAGCATAAGCAGTCATAGAAGGAAAGAGAGCGTGAAGCCAAACAATCCCACTGAATGCTGTCCCGAATGCATCACGAGGCAATCCATTGATAACTTGAGGAATCGTAGAGTGGAGGCCTCCAAATATCTGACCACTTTCAGCCAGCACCTTATACCAAGCAATATTAGAATCTAAATTATCATGAACACGTATGTGAGCGTCTTCCCCTAATACATACATAGGGAGAAAATAAAGAAAAAGTAACACAAGTGCACTGATGATATAAATTTTTTCTTTTCTCTTTCCTGTTGTAGCCACTGACATCTATTACACATCCATTAAATTATTTTTAAAGTGTATCGATTCCCTTTGGCGATTCTATTCATACAAAATATCTGTTTGTTACTATTCCCATCATTATAATCAAAATGTATGTTAGAGAAAGATTTTGAAATTATCATGAGATCATATGAATAAAACTCCTTAATCATTAAGAAGTTTTACCATATGCACAGAATATTTGACGGTTAGTAAATTTTAATTAGACTTTTTTATCTTTGTGCGCCATCTTGCCCATGCTCCTATAAGAAGGCCTCCTAAAGTATCGGCAATTAAATCAATCATCGTATCTTTATTTCCACCGCCCTGTAAAGTCATTCCGAAAAGTTGATCTGAGCTAAATTCGTATATTTCCCAAATGACGCCTCCAAGTGCAGCAAAAGAAAAGGTAAATAGAAAAACAAACCATGCTGATATATACTCTCCTGCACTTCGATGTATTAATCGTTCATATAAAGCGATCCCTGCAAAAGCAAGGATCGCTCCACTTATTAAGTGTAAAAGTGTATCCCACCATCCTAATCCATACCAACCTACAATTGAACCCAGGTACTGTGAGCAAAATAAGAAAACTAAGTAGGAAATGATAATAGGCAAGTTAAACTTGAGCTTAGTAAAAAAAGCTAATAAAAGGGGGATTAATCCGCATACGAAACCACCTATTGAAACCATGGCCTTAAAGGATTCATTACTCAAATAGTAAAATATCGCCAAGCTTCCCATAAAAATGACGTAAATCAAACTAAACAATATAACCAGATTACGTTTCATTCCAACACCTCCTATATTATTTATAGTTTTTGTCGCCATTTCATAGAATAAATAGCAGTTAAAAGAGCTGATGTCATACCTAAAATCATGTCATACATAGTATCTGTATTTCCTCCTGATTGCATAGTGTGAGTAAAAGTCAAATCACCTAAAAACTCATAAACTTCCCACAAAACTGTAGCATTCACTGAGATTGAAAGTACAAATAAGAAAATGGCCCATCTAGAAATTTCAGCTTGTATACGGGTAGCTATAAGTAGCTTATAAAGAGAAATTCCTACAAATCCCATGAAGATTCCTTTGTAAAAGTGTAGAACAGCATCCCACCATTTAAAGCGATTATAAAAGTCTTCAATTGATCCTAAAAATAGTGAACTAAAAAGAAAAATATAATATCCAACTATAAGAGAAATTGGGAAAGGATTAACCTTCGTAAATAACAAAAAAATTGGTAATACACTTACCACTACGCCTCCTAATGCTAC
>NZ_JBVQPN010000029.1:0-5227 GCF_055710015.1 Priestia sp. VA7 | reverse complement strand
ACATAGCCCCGTTCATTCATGCGCTCATTATACTTATCTTGTAACGATGATAAATCATCTTTTGTTTTAATAAATTGATGTCTACTAATCGTTAAAACATTCTCCTTACGCCTACCGTCATATATCTCCGTCAGAGGGACAGCCACGATATGAAGATGAGGCGTTTTTTCATCCATATGTACAGAAGCGTGAATGATTCTATCATGTGATAAACCTACCTCATCCGTTACAAATTCCAAAGAGTCCTGCGCCCAGGATTGGATCTCGGCCTTTGATTTTCCTTTAAAGAATTCTTCATCGCTCGTAAATAAGAACTCGCATGCTACATCGTTTTTTGCACCATTAATTGCCTGTTCAAATGACTTACGACGATCACTGCGTGTCGTCTTCATTCGTTCCTCATGTTCACGCCTCATGTCTAGCGTGATTTCAGAAAAACGCTTCAGATAAGAATCGCATTTTACAAGCTCGATATTCTCGCTTGATTTCTCTTTATCAATATCTAAATTTGTATCAGATACTCGGTCCGCATTATGTTTCCCGATTCCTCTCAAATCACTTGTCGTTTTGATTCCTTGAACTCTAAAAATGGAATAACTCAATCGTGGTTCCCTCCTCATTAAAGTCTCCCCCACATTATGGGGGAGAGAGAAAAACATGTCAATGTTAGAACACACTCTAATATTGACACTATCGTATCAATATGGTGTGCCCCTTCGGGGGAGGAACAGCTTCGCTATTCCTATAAAGACCGCGGACGTTGTCCACACCTACCAAAGGGAATCTCCCTTTGGAATCTATCCTAAAAACTCCCCCAACCCCCTCACTTTTTTGAGGGGGCTCCCTCGCCGGTTGGCGTCAAACAAACGGGGTTGTTTGAGTGCCAACAGGGTTAGGGTTTGGTGAATCTGTCAACTCCTTAAATTCTCGACCTGACGGTCTTGCGATTTACCGTTGACAGATAAAAAAAGAAGCACTCTTTTCAAAATAAGAGTGCTTCTCAAAAATAGAAAGCGACCTTGACTATTCAGAAAAGGTCGCTTGACTTATATGATTGAAGAATATTCATAATTCAACCATCTGCTATAATGGGAAGAACTATCGTAATTCCCATATGTATAGTTTAACCTGAAAAAATCACAAACATGTGATGAAATCCAAAATAAAATACCTTGACTATTCAGAGAAGGTACCACCGTAGTTATGGATTGAAAACTATCGTAATCGCCTCATAACCTTCTTATTAGTGAGGAAAACTATCGTAAACCTCAGTAATAAATTACAGCCCTTATTCTAAGCTATTAGTTTCCGTATGTCAACTAGAACTAAATTCAAGGTAAAATTTTAAATCCAAATCGTTTTTGAAGCTCTTGTCCTCCATCATATAACGCATCTTCAATTAATGGATAGATTGTAGGCGTCTTAGGACTTAAACCATTACATGATCTGTTTAAAGTTCCAGGAATAAAGTCAGCTAATTGAAGACCGATGTTATTATCTGCCTTTATTAAAAAGTTGATGTTTAACAATCTAGATTGAAACGCATTTGGGCTATAGTACAATGTCCCATTAGCAATAATCTTATGATACGTATTTCTAAGCTTTGTATCATGAGTAGGATTGATACCTTCAATGTAAACTTGACCTTGTGCGTTATTTTTTCTTAAAAAATGCACAAAATTTTCAAGAACAATCTGCAATACAATATAGTATTCATCATTCAGATCACTGTCACTATAATAGGCTTTATAATCGTTGATATGAATGGAAGCTCCCAATGTTGTTAAAGGAAAGTTCTTAAAAACGTTCTCCATTCCCTCCCAAAAATCTGCTCGTTTTTGTGGGTCACGCATGTCTGTGTATGCCCCACTTGCTCTTCTAATCTCTGCTTCATGAAGAACAATCTCTGGAGTATTAAAGATGTCGTTCTTTAGTTTTCTTACCTCTGGTATGATTTCTTTTTGATAAGTCTCCTTTTCAATAATTACACCAGCTAAGCATAAATGATTTATGTTAGACCCATTAGGTTTTGATTCATCAAGAAACAAGTAATATTCAGTATTCATCGTTCTCCCCCAAATAATTATAAGAATATGATGAATACAATTATATATCTAATTGCGCTAAATGTATTGTATTACCACTACTTCCAAAATTCCCACCATTTCTTTTTCTCCTTTGCAGCTGCAATCTCTAAGCGTCTTTCTTCTAAAGTTGCTTGAAGATGATGAGTTAACAAACGATCCCTTTGTTCCAATGTATCGTTCATCTTACGTTCAAAAACTTGAAACATTGCTTCACGTTCTTCATCTATTGCTTCTTTTACAGCTTCTTGTACGATTTCCTTCAATTCACGCTTCGACAAACGTATTTCATCTTCATTAACGGGTATCGTGAACACGCCATTATCATCTTGTGGAAACATTGATACTACAGCTTTTATAGCGTCATTCTTACTCATGTTATTTGATAAGAATTCCTTCAACTTTTTTAACGGCATGATGTCTTTTTCTAGGTAAGCACGTCTGTTATGTTCATCCCGATAAAAACAATAACCCTCATTTTCTAAATCAATTGACCATCTTCTTAAGTTCGATGTTGTTATATCAAGTAATTCTGCAATATCCTTTGCCCAGTATGATTTTTGAGTTTCCTCATAATTTCCGTTATCCATAGCGTTAACCACCTCGTTATAAGGTTCATTCTATGCCATTAGAAAAAACACCTTCTTCCCCTTCGTTTTGGGGTGTGAGGCTGGCTTTTAAAATAGTGTATCTATAATTTGAAAAAGGAATGGAACTTAGGACAGTTGCTCTGGCGGTTCGGCAGGTATACTAGTTCAATCAAGCCGATCATCGTTAGCTTCGTTTTGGGTATGTTCGGCTTGGCAACATATACTTACCTGCCGAAATTCAATAAACAAGGGGTAAAGAGTGGAGATTTTTTGAATGGGTTATCAAAAAATACTACTCGACCCTTGTTTATTGAATAGCCAATTATTTTGAAAAGTTTTAGCCTAAAGGCTAGTGTTTTTTATAGCTAAAAAACACAAAAAACATGTACATAAAATAAGAGAAAAGAAGAAAAAAACTTCTATAAGCCTTGATATATCAGTGTTTTCTTACCTTCTCTATAATCATATACGTTATAGATTATAATCATATACGTTATAGACTATAATCGTATTTGTTATAAACTATAATCGTATTTGTTATAGAATATAATCTAAAATAGATTATAAAAATGAATAAAACCTCTTGAATTACTTTAATTTTTATAATACAATACAGATTATAAATAATAATACAAAAGAGGTGTGAAAGTGAAGTCTTGGGAAAAAGAACTAATTGGAGATACCCAAAAGAAAAAAATTAGTAAGGAAGTTAAAGAAACAGTTACCAATGATGACGGTGAAAAGCTGTTTCAAAAGCATATTGAAGAATCTTATGTTTCTAAGGAGCCTGATTACGTAAAAGTTTATTTAGATAACATCTTACAAATTAATAACTTACCAAGTGGTATCCAAAAAACATTAAATGTTCTTCTAAAAAGAATGGCCTATGATAACATCGTTGTTTTAAATGCATACATAAAAAAACAAATGGCTGAAGAACTAGGATTTAATACAGTGCAGAGCTTAAACAACAATATCAATAAGCTTGTTAAAGAAGGAATTATGACTAGAAAAGGAACTGGTACTTACGAAATGAATCCGTTCCTTTTTGGAAGAGGATCTTGGGATAGTATCAAGAAAATTAGATTCCAAGTAATTTTTGAAGAGGGAAAAATCAGTCAAAGAGCAGATTTTGATTATAAAGATGAAGTTGCTATATCTCATGAAGAAAACTAATTTAAAAAGTAAAAAGGGCACTTCCTCTGCAAAGGAAGCACCCCATGTGAAAAACATAATACTTTACTTAACACTAACATTATAACATGGGTTGCCCTCAAAAATATAGGAGGGTCTTATCATGGATCAAACCGAAAAACTGTTAATGGGTATTGAAAATATTCTAAGTGTAGCATCTGATTTAGTTGATGAAGTTGGTCGTCTAAAACGTGTAGAAGAGGAATGTAAAATCCTTAAAGAAAAGCTATTTCTTAAACAATTCACAGAGGCAGAACAAGAGATTTTCGCCCTAGCTATAGACGGTCACAGCACGACAGAAATGCAAAAGATGCTTGTTAGGGAAGAAAGCACCGTCCGAACTCATAGACGAAATATCATGCAAAAATTGAATGTTTCCTCGATGAAGGAAGCAGTTCAACAATTTAAAAACATCCATGATGAATCACCACAAAATCTTATTCGTATCTCTTAACATACAAAAATAGCCTTAAAGGCTAAAGGAGCAGGCTCAAGCCTGCTTTTTCTTTTGCTATTCTCTTTCAAAACCTCTGTCTCGATTTTTTGTGCTTTGTCTATTCTTAAAGAATTCTTCAGCCTGCTTATAACCCACTTTTTCAGCCTTGGTTAACTTATTTTCGTTATACATATGCTCGTCTTTTTTGAAAACATTAACTGTTCGATTGACCTGATACTTAGCAAACCCAACAACCTTTTGAAAATCTTCTCCCATAGAGCGTTCCGTATATCTCTCTTTCATGTAATCAAATAGTTTTCCTAAACGCTCATATTGCTTTTTGTACCATCTTGTTTCTTGTCTTGATTGAGTCAATTGTTTATCTAGCTTACCATTGCTTTCTCTTAAATTTTTAGTTGTTTCTTTCTCTTTCTCATACATCTCTTTATACGCTTTATTTTCCCTTTTAAGCGCTTCGGAAGCCTTTGCTAAGGCTTTAAGACTCTGGAAGTCCTCAAAGCTCAATTCGACGCTCTTAGGCTGTTTTAAATTGAATAAGCTTCCTTTCTCTTTAAAATCCATATCATCTATTTTTTTAACTTGAGTAACCTCTTTTTTCAAATCGTCCATCTCTGATTTTCGATTTGAAATAGATAACTCTAAATTTGTTTTTTTACCTTCTAACTCTTTTACAGATTGCTTTGCTTGCACAGCTGCTTGTTCATGATAATGAGTCTGTTCTTTAAAAGCCTGTACTTTTTGGTGGCGGACTTCTTTTGGTGTACCTCGTTCCAGTACATAGCCCCGTTCATTCATGCGCTCATTATACTTATCTTGTAACGATGATAAATCATCTTTTGTTTTAATAAATTGATGTCTACTAATCGTTAAAACATTCTCCTTACGCCTACCGTCATATATCT
>NZ_JBVQPN010000028.1:0-5319 GCF_055710015.1 Priestia sp. VA7 | reverse complement strand
TTTTAGTTCTGCATTATTTAAATAGCAACACGTTAGATGTTGAAGAAGTAGACTTGTTTATTGGGGAAAATTATCTTGTGACCTTTCACTTTAAACCGGTACTCAGTATTGAAACAGTACGACAACGTCTTTTACAGCATCCTAGTGGATTTAATAAAGGAGTGTCCTATATTGCTTATGCGGTTCTAGACTAATTAGTGGATGATTACTTCCCAATCGTGTATGAAATTGAGGATAAATTAAATGAAATTGAAAGCAGAGATGCCAAAAAATCAATTGCCTTACTAATGAATGATGTTTTTGATATCCGAAGTGATTTATTAAAGCTTAGAAAAACTATTCTTCCTATGCGTGATCTGCTATATCGAATTATTAATTCTGAACGTTTATATATACCTGCAGAGCAGAAAGCCTATTTCAATGACATCTATGATCACTTAATAAAATTAACAAGCATGGTGGAAGCCAATCGAGATATGACATCGGATATGAGAGATAATTACCTTTCAATTAACGCTAATCGGATGAACTCCATTATGATGACATTAACGATTATTTCCTCTATTTTCATCCCCCTTACATTTGTCGTAGGGTTATATGGGATGAACTTTGATCATATGCCTGAACTTCACTGGCACTACGGGTATTATATTGTTTTAGGAATTATGGCTTTAATGACCATCGGTATGATTCTATGGTTTAAACGAAAAGGCTGGTTTAATGTAAATAAATAATATCAGCAATATGCTGACTTATCTTCTAAAAAATGTCGCTGCTTTTTTAAGTAGTTGTTATGTCTTTTTGTTCATGTAATATGAGTTATTAGGAACCTTAAAAAAAAGTTAAAGAATAAGGGCTTTTAATTTCTAATTAAAAGCCCTTATTCTTTAAGATTTCCGATAATTCACATTACGTTAACTAGTCCCTATAATATTTGATGTACCATTTTATCTTGACTGTATGTAAATAAATGATTTCCTTTATGAGCTAGTAATGTTGGTAAGTAGTGTGGAATTTTTTCTGGTATACCAAGATTATTAGGGTTTAAAATCCAATCAATATCTTTCCAATCTAAAATACCTTCTCTAGTTTTTATTGGTGTATCATATGTAAAAAGGTTATCTAATTCTCCAAGAAAAACGTGTATTCCATCTAATTTACCTTCAGGAGTTAACCATGTTACAACTCCTTGGGATATAAAACTATCTAATTGAATAGTTGTTTCTTCCCAAACTTCACGGAGCGCAGCTTGTTCAGGGAATTCATTTTTTTCTATCTTACCTCCAACCCCGTTCCATACCCCCATAATAGGTTCTTTTTCTCGATTTAACATAAGAATCTTATTATTTTGTTTAATAAAACAAACTGTATATTTAAAGTTCATCGTGTAACATCCTTTCCTCATTCTTTTAAGATTATCATATGAGGACAATTAAATTTCGATTAATTCGTATGAAATTTTTATAGAAAGCTTTGCATCACAATCTCAATTGTAGTATTAAATTTTTTAAGGGATTTTTGTTAGATTGATTTGTTGAGGATACGATACGTACTTCATGATGAAATTGCACTTATTTTTGTTTTATCCTCTTCTATTAAAAGACCGTCTTACTCACCTGTGATGATCATAAGACTCAGTAAATTTTATTGAAAAAAATTATCGATTCGGATAGGTCTCTTTTAAAAACATTACAGATTGTTTGATTAATGCCTTTAATACATCAACATGAATATCTGCTACTTTGCTGATGTACACACAAGCCTTTCCTTTTGTGTGCTTTCCAAAATCCTTTAATAATTTTTCTCGTTGGGTGTCCCCCGTTGCAAAATATAAACTGATTTTAGCTTTTCGAGGTGAAAATCCAACCAATGGGGCGTCTCCTTCATGCCCAGAATCATATTTGTAATGATATTTGCCAAACCCTATAATACTTGTCCCCCACATTTTAGCCTCATAACCTGTTATCTCCGTAAAAATATCTAATAATTTATAAGCATCTTCCCGTTTTCTAGGATTATCTACACTCTCAATAAACTCAATGACGCTGCTGTCAGTTTCTTTAGTTTTTAGCTCGTACATAGTTAAACCACCTTCTAAAGTAGAATTTTAAGGATTCAATATATAAAACTTCACCTAAACTACTCGTTAGCTTTATATTTATTAGTTTTGCTACTAATTTACAGTGTATATCTTTTTAAAAAAAGAACACAATAAATCCTTAAAACGGGCCTTATATTAGAGACCTTATAATAGAGAAAGGATTTATTTATAAATGAGCAAAAAAACTTCTGAATATGTCATCTTTCTTTTATGGTTTATTTTTCTGTTTACTTTATGGGCACTTGTAACGTTGTTAGAAGGTACAAATGGACAATGGTGGTCTATTCTTCGGTTAAATCCAGAAGTACCTGAACCATTTGCTCTGGAGTTTTCGTATCTGAAAATAATCATTGCAACTACTTTGTCTTTCATTCTGGCTTATTTTATAGTTTTATTGCTAAGAAAGAAATAAAGCCTCTATTTATTATATAGAGGCTTTATTTTTTAAGTGCTTATACTAACTAACTTCGTATATGATATACAACTAAAAAACAGAAAAGTGTTTACTGATGAAGAAACCTACTCTTCAGTAGTTTGCTCATTATATGAGATTTTATTTATAAAAATCCGTATATACAGAAAAAATTATCGTGATGAACAAAATCACTCCACAACTACATCAAAAGTAAATTTAAATAGTTTTATTCTTCCTTATTATAATATACTAAATTTTTATTAGCTTGTTTATGAAAAAGAAATAGTGTACATAAAAAAGTAGGCTTAATCCTGCTTTTTCTTCTAATAAAATCCATTATGTTAACTGTAAATTTATATCATATATATCTAAAAAAAGAAGAGCTGCCTACAGATTGGGAAGCTTTTTCTGTCTATCATAGATGAGATGACAAGAAACCTTATGCAATCTTGTTTCTCTTAGACAAAAACAATGGTACCTTTCAGGATTAACTGTATAGTTCAGGTGCATTTCTTTTATTAATATATTTTATCTTTACCTTTCACTGCTGTGCTTCTGTCTATAAAGTTTTTCTTGATATCGCTGATAGAACCAAATGGCGAGCGTAAGCCAAAATCCACTAGCCAAATAGCCTCCAATAATATCACTAGGATAATGAACACCTAGGTAAATACGGCTTATTCCAATTAAGATAATCATTGTGATACTAATGATAGTCAAGATGGGGCGTCCCGATCGGGTAGGAATATGACGCCATAATAAGAAAGATAGAACACCATAAACAGCAAATGCACTCATTGCATGACCACTTGGAAAACTGTAACCATGAATCTCAATAAGCCGATGTAAATCTGGGCGAGCACGGTGAAAAAAGAGTTTTAAGACCATATTGAGAATAGAGGACCCTAAAACTACACTAATAAATAAAATCAGTTCTGATCGATGGTGCAATACTTTATAGAGAAAAAACAAGATAAAAAAAGAAAGTACAATAACAGAAGACGTGGATCCAATAAAAGAGAAAAGTTTCATGATGATTGTTAACATCGGTGATTCAAATCCTTGAATAAAGGATATAACAGTGCTATCAAACTGGATAATATCATATTTGTTGATCAAGGTAGCCATGAAGCTAAAACCAATAATTGATAATAGACTTAAAATGAAAGTAAATATAAGTGGAGATTTTAAATTCATAGAAAAGTACCTCAGATTTACTAAATGTTTATCAAAGTAGTTTTATTAATGAAGTGGAAGAATACATTTTTTTATCGTACATATTTTACAAACATTACTTTTAGGATTCATTGTTTCTTTTTTATTCTCCGTAATACACAAAAGATAGACATAATTGAATGATCGTTATTACTTCGATGATAAAGAATTTTCGAGCCTTCAAAATAGATGAGCATGTACTATAATGCTTTAAATACAATGATAGTATGACTTTTGAAGAAGAATTTTATTAATTTTTTATAAGGAATAAATTGGTACAAAAGCATGAATGATTTGTTAGTGTGAAAAAAGGTAAAAGCAGAGAACCTATAGATGCACATATGTTTAATTTAATGAAAGTAGGTGATTAGATCGTGAAAAATAACATACAAGTATTACCTATAATTGCTTCTATTGGGATCGGTGCAGCTGCTTATAGTATGATGACAGGGCGTGGCGGACAACTTCAAAATATGGTTCCTCTCTCTGGTATGGGTAGTCAAAATATGAAGAGCCAAAGCTCTCAATCCACAACAAATGGTCAATAACTAAATTTCAGTATTTGATTCTATCCTTTTACGTAAAATAAAGGATCATACAATATAAAAGGATTTTTTCTCTTATAAAATGAAGGAGAGGAAATCCTTTTAAGTTGCAATCCATATAAATTTAAAGTAAGGGAGGTCTCTTTAATTTGAAAGTTGCCAATGAAGAAAGCATTCACTACTTGAAATTTTGTATCGTGGGGGGATTAAATACAGCTATTGATTTTTTTGTTTTTTCTTTCTTATCTTATTTAGGCATATATTACATAATAGCTCAATGCGTATCTTATGGGTGTGGTGTACTAAACAGTTATTTTTTAAATCGCACATGGACGTTTCAACAACAAGGGACAAGAAAGAGGCATGAATTTCTCAAGTTTACTGTGTTGAATATTTTCACTTTAATTGTTACATCTTTCTTGTTAACTGTGTTCCATTATAAATTTAATATATCACTTCCTTACAGCAAGGTTTTAGTAACGATTGTTAGTGTTGGATTAAACTATATAGGTACTAATTTTTGGGTTTTTAAACCATAAAAAAACAAATGATTAACGTGCTCTGCAGGAAAAGTGTAAGAAGCAGTAAAATAGCTATGCTTTAATTTTTTATTAAATAGATAAGAACTTCATTACATAACGAAACAAGCATATCCCAGTAAATATGCTTGTTTGCCTTAGGCTTATGCAAAATTATTCTGTTTGAACAATTCTTAAAAAGTGTATAATAAGTGCCAAAACAAAGCTTAGAATGAAGCTAAAAATCCATATTATCGAATTGTCATGTGACAATAAAAAATATTTATAAAAAAGAAAGAAGTAGATCGAGTATATATAATTTATACACTATATTATAAAACAGCTAATTTAGTTGAACTCTTCTTTAGTTAATAAACTTTCTTCTGCGAACGTTGACACCCCTAATCTTTCTGTATATAAGTCAATATCCACCGCATAAGGGGGTCTCTTTTTTACTTCTATAAATATCTTCCCGATGTATTCTCCTACCATTCCAATACTTATTAATTGTATGGCACCTAACAG
>NZ_JBVQPN010000027.1:0-5551 GCF_055710015.1 Priestia sp. VA7 | reverse complement strand
CGTCCGCCGCTAACGTCATAGAAGCAAGCTTCTAATCAGTTCGCTCGACTTGCATGTATTAGGCACGCCGCCAGCGTTCATCCTGAGCCAGGATCAAACTCTCCGAAGAAATGTTTGACTTGCTCATATAAAATAAAAAAATTAACGTTGACGTTTGTCGCTTTGTTCAGTTTTCAAAGAGCAATTTCAAAGACAGGATATTATCTTACAAAAAGAAATAAACCTTGTCAATAAACTTACTTTAAATATTGATCACTTCATTAAGTATAACTCATATATTCATAAAAGTCAACTTCTGCGAAGTTTTATTTTTTTCCAAAACGTGATGTTTCCTTCCGGATCTCAATCACATTCTCTATATTACACTACAGTTTCGTAGAAGTCAACTTCTGAAACTAAGGTATTTAATGGAAATGATTGTAAAAGATTTTATTAATCTGTTATTCAAAAGAATTACTTAAGCCGCCTTGTGTAGTTTAGTTAATTTTGGTATAAATAAATCAATTACATATGTTCGGAACATGAAAAAAGGTCAAAGCGTGTTGTAGAAAAGCTTATTAAGAGGATGGCCGTCCTCAAAACTTTACCGTGACTACACCACGGCAGCTTCTACCTACAACGTCCACCGTGACTTGTCCACGGTAAACATGTTGCTTCAACCTTGTGAAAAACATATTTATGTTGGTATTTTACGATATAAATATGCAATTGACAAGGGGAAGTACTGCTTTTCTGTCTAGGAAAGGTGTGTTTACCGTTTTTAAGCGGTAAACACACCTTTTTTTGTTTCCTAATTGGAGAGGGCGAGGGAGATAGAAATGACAGTAAGCAGAATCGTAACTCATGAAGAGTTTATTCATATGACAAATTATCAATCATATGCAGAAAGAGCACATCAAAAGAAAGAAATGAAAAAGATCCTTTTAGAGAAAGTAATGAAAACATACGGGGATACTTTTTACCGATTAAAAGAAGGAACAAGAAAAGCAATTGATATGTTATGTTTCTTCGCTACAGAACGTGGCTTTGTTTACGCAAGTGATCAGTATTTAGCAGATCGCTATGAAGTTTCTGATCGCACCATCCGAAATATTTTAGCAATGCTAAGAAAAAAAGGGTTAATTATAACAGTGTACCGTGGACTTAGTAATCATAATGGCCGTGGTTGCCCAATGCATTTATTTGTGGAGCACCCTTATTTTGAATATTGGACAAGCTATTTGAATTTAGAAAATTTCCAAGCTGATTTCCAAACCGAACATCCAGAAATCCCTTGTGGCAGTAAGAATTCAGAGGTAGAAAAAAAACCTACCTTTTATTTAACTTTTAATTCTTTAAATAAAATACGTACGGAATCTGTTCATTTATCAGCAGAATTTACACCTTCAATTGTTCCAGAGGATTTTAAAAATACCGTAAGGGTCTTTTTTAACGATGCTAAAGAAATACATGACATTTGGAAGAAAGCTTGTTTAGCTAATAGAATAAGTGGTTTAAATGTACCTTCAGAAGACATCATGCCTGTTATCCTTCAAGCATTCAAAGAGGCTATTTATGCTCTTAAACAAAATAAGATTAAAAAAGACTTTCAAGGATATTTCTTTGGAACTCTAAGAGGAATGCTTGCACTTGAAGCAAGACGAAAACATTTTAATCCTGAACATCCGTTATATTATAATTTTTTAGAAGCTTAATGCTGGAGATATAAAGTGAATATCTTAATGGAGTTAGGAGATTAAACATGAAGAAGTCACTGCTAACTATTGCAGAAATCGCAAAAGAATTGAACATGCCTGAATCTACTGTCCGTTACTATAGAGATCGCTTTATCAATTACATACCTTTTACAGGAAAAGGACGTGGCCGCCGGTATCGCCGGGAGACTATAGATATATTGCGTTTCATTGCGGAAGGTTTCAATCGCAGTCTAAACGCAGCCGAAATAGAAGAGGCTTTATCCCTAATGGTTGCAAGAAATGTGGAGGTTGAAAACGAAACCGCAACCACGACCGCAGCAGCGCAGCAGCAGCCTAATTTGAATGAGATTTCTGTTCAAGTAGACTTGGGTGAACAATTCCATGAATTAATGAACCAAGTTACTACTACGATGCAGCTGATGGCCCATCAAAAAGAAGAAATTAACGAGTTGCGGAACATTGTTGCGGAATTGCGGAAACAGCAACAAGAACAATCAGAATACATAGATGAACTATTGGCGGCCAAACGCAAAGGGAATCAGAAAAGATGGTGGGAAATTTGGAAGTGATAATAAATTAAGGTTTTTAAACAAAAAAGACAGTTGTACAAAACGAAAACCCTTAATTAATAAAAGTCTTCATTTTGTACAACTGTCTTTTAAAAACCGTGCACTCACCGTTGATATGGATAAATAAGCGCTGCATGTATAGTTAGCTCGGCTAGGTTAGTCTACAACACATAGAAGGTTCTACTTATGGCTGCTTCCTTCCAGACCTGACCATGTTCATAGATTTCTATTGCGCAGGACCCAACTTTCAACACTACTTGTACAAGCCTGACCTTACCTAAACAATACCTCTAGTGAGGATTCAACCCTGCTAAGGCGGATTGCAGGTTACAAGGCACCGCCATCTCCCCGTCTAGCACGGTATGTATAGGAAAAATAGTTCCCACTTATGTCGTCTTCCCAATCTGTTTTGTGAACCCGCGATCTCGCAGGTGGGTCTCCGCATGTTAACATTCCTGCGATCCTGTTTTATAGACAGGCATGGCATCAGTTAACAAATATAAGAATCCCGATTAAACAGTACGGTTCAAAACAAATAGGGCATAACGTGCATCGTAGGATCAGTTTTTAAGTTGCTAAATCGTCTATCGACTACATAATCTATATTATAGTATAACTTCGTAGAAGTCAAGTTCAGCGAAGTTATATTTAAATATAATTTTAAAACAGTTATGATGAATCATGGTCTAGACTGTCACTTATTTTACTTACATTGGTAACAATCTTGCCTTGTATAAAGTTGTTTTTTATTAGCATGTAATTGAAATAAAAAATATGAAATGCTTTTAAAATTAAAGTGAACATTGCTGTAAAAGTTAGAAAAAGGACATTAAATGATGGGGACGTAAAGGGGACATGGCTTCAAAATAGAGGGACACAAAGGGGACATTGAGGTTTTAAAGGGGGACGCGAAAGGGACATCCACCAAAAAAAGGGGACTCAAGGGGGACATATAGGGATTTTCTTTGCTATCACGGTTTTGCTAGGCTTTGCCTAGCCTATCACACCCTGTGATAGCAAAAACCCCTTATGCTCTTCAGAAATTTAAAGGGGCGGCCACGTTATTTTGGAACGCTCACGAAAAAAAGGTTTTCTATGAGCAAGATGGCCGCCGGTGTTTTCGGCAGGAATAAACAAAAAAAAGAAGGCATATGTATAGCATAAGATGGCTGTATGCCTCTAGTTTAAGCAGCCATCTTACTCTACGATTATGTCTCCTTTATAACGCAAAATCTTCTAATGTTCGATCAATCATGTCATCTGTAATCCCGATGTATCGGAGTGTAACAGACGGCGCCGAGTGGCCAAAGATTTGTTGCAACATGGCTACATCTTTTGTTCGTTGGTAGAAGTGATAGCCAAATGTTTTTCTCATGGTATGGGTACCGATGGCCCCTTTAATACCACACGCGCGTGCGGCGCTGTTAATGGTCCTCCAGGCCGTTTCTCTTCGAACATGACTTGTACCCTTCCGAGAAGGGAAAAGGAGGTCAGAATCGGCCATATGGCGCGTGTATTTTTCAATCTCTTGTTGAAGGTTATGTGGAATCCGAATTTTTCGTACGTGGCCTGTTTTTTGTTCTCGAAAACGAAGATGATCGGCCGACCGAACATCCATAACCCTTAAAGGTAAAATATCGCTAATGCGTAACCCAGAATTGATGCCAAAGACGAAAAGAAAATAATCACGATAGGATTTATGTAGTAAATGTTCTTTCATCATGCGAATCTTTTCTGGATCTCGAATGGGTTCCACGGTTTGCTGCCCTTTAATAAGCATAAACTCACCTCTCTATATATTCAGTATGTTACATTGAACTACGTCTATGTATTTAATATGTTGTATTGATTAGTTTATCATATTCAAAAACAAAGAAGAACCCTTGATAGATAAGGGTTCTTCTTTGTTTTTTATCTATGTTGAATGCAACATAGTGTTACTTTTGTTGTATTGGTTTGTTTAAGAAAACGCTTGTTTGATGGCTGAATCTAAATTCTGAACAGGCGACTTTAGATATTTTTTCGTTACATTGATATCTAAATGACCTGCTAATTCGGCAACAACTGCAATATCAATTCCTTTTTGAACTAATTGATTACAGAATGTATGACGTAACTTATGAGGAGTTACATTGTATTTCTTTAACATATATTGAACAGCTCTTGGAGTTATTCTTTGATGAAAATTTGACTCAAATAAAAATTCTTTTTCATTGTTCTGAGACGTAATATATTTCTCTAAATAATATTTCACTTCTTTAGAAAGTGGTATAGTACGGCCCTTTTCACCTTTAGATTCATGAACAGTTAAAGAACTTTGATTTGTAGTTAAATTAATATCATCTTGGTTTAACCCGCACAATTCAGATACTCGAATTCCTGTATGAAGTAAAACATATACGATAGCAATATCACGAGGGTTGCCGTCTTTTTTTACTTCAGCTAATAAATGATTGCACTCATCCAACGTTAAAGAATCTGGTGCTTCTTGATTCTTTTTATCTTTCTGTTTACGTTTGATGTCTTGAACTACATCTAATTTCTTAAGAAAGCGAGCAAACATACTGATTGTAGCAAAAGCTTTTTCTACAGTTGCTAAGCTTTTATTTTGAGACTCAAGATAATTAATATATTGTTGAACATCTTTTTTCTTTAAATGATTCAGATCCATTCCCTCACTGAGAAGCCATTCATGGAATTGATTAAGTACCGCACGGTACGTTTTAATAGTGTTATCAGATTTATCTGCTTCTGCTAACCACTGGCTAAAATCATCAATCAGCGGAATAACTTCTAGTTTGTTTTTTTTCAATCTAAATCCCCCACTCGTGATAATGTAATAACTTCAACTTAACATCTTACTTCGCAGAAGTCAAATTCAGCGAAGTTCATATATAGAAAAAAAGCATGTCATTTAATGACATGCTTTTTTTATTTTGCCTGGCAGCGTCCTACTCTCACGGGGACAAAGTCCCGACTACCATTGGCGCTAAAGAGCTTAACTTCCGTGTTCGGTATGGGAACGGGTGTGACCTCTTCGCTATCGCCACCAGACATGAGATTGTTCTCTCAAAACTAGGTAACAGTTTGCTGAGTAAAGCATGTACTTTTCAAATCTTGGTTAAGTCCTCGATCGATTAGTATCAGTCAGCTACACGTGTCGCCACGCTTCCACCTCTGACCTATCAACCTGATCATCTTTCAGGGATCTTACTAGCTTGCGCTATGGGAAATCTCATCTTGAGGGGGGCTTCATGCTTAGATGCTTTCAGCACTTATCCCGTC
>NZ_JBVQPN010000026.1:0-8086 GCF_055710015.1 Priestia sp. VA7 | reverse complement strand
ATAATCAAATTCCTTTTCTTGAATTTCATTTAGATATTCGCAAATTGCTGCAATGTTATATACAACCTCTAATGTGTGTTGATATTTATTAGAACTGTTAGAGACAGCACTAGGAACAACTCTATGAGGGACATTTTTGATCAGTTTGTCGTTATTATAGATATTTAATTCTTTAACTTCAAACTTTGGAAAGTTCATTTTTTGCTTCTTCCTTTCCAGTATACTAATCATTTTTTCGCCTCCCCTTATATTATATTATAGACAATATACTACTTAATGACACATTTTATTATAAATATACCACAGTTTTTATTTAAGCCAAGAAAAATTTGCTTGAGCTCAATCATTAATTTTAACTTTACAATGTGGTTCATTCTGTCATCTAAACGCTCTTTTTCAACATAATTTGTATTATTTTAACCAATATATGTATTATGTAATACATTAGTTTTTCTTTTTAATGTAATTCAACAATAAAGTTTTAAAAAAATAACCACAATTAATCTGTCCGTTGAAATACATATTCCACATTAAAATAGATCTTCCTTTATTAATACATACCCTAAATAAGATTTATTAAGTATGCATTATTGATTTCTAATTAACATAAAACATTTTATAAGAATCAAAGCATATTTTATAAAAAATATGTTTTGGTTTCTATGATAAGGGTATAGTATTAAGCTGGATTGAATTTTTAAGGAACATTCTTTTTTAAGTTTGTTTCTTTTTTTTGATAATTATAGAACGAATAATAACTAGTAAATTGAGCCAACTACTCAAGATATGATAAAGTATCAAATCAACATTTGGATTATGTATAAAAAAAGACTGCTTCTTTTGATTAGAAAGAAGCAGTCTTTTTTTGTTTTTATATATAAATCAGAAAGGCGGAAAAAACAGAGGATAAGAGTTACTGATACTATGACCTAAATTACTCTTACTACACTATATGTTTTCGCTCTCGATTAGGTAACTTGCCTATTTGGAATAAAATTTTATTTCTTGAGCAAACTACCCAAGACGCCGCGAGGCATCGACTACTTTCGAACCCTTATTAGTTTCTCTAAACAGAAAAACCTACTGATCTCTGTCCAGTAGGTTTTTCTGTTTTTAAGTTGTATATCGTATACAAGGTTAGTTAACATAATGGATTTTATCGGTACTTAAAGAATCTCCTTAACAGAGATTCTTTTTGTTATTTCTATTCTCATCCTTTAGTCGTAAGAATTTATTAAAAAGTTACTCTCACAGATGGATAACAAGAGTGTGGAATTTAAATACAATAAAGGTAACAAATAAAAGATAACGAACGGTTAAAAAAACTAAAGGAGTGCTAGAAATGAGAAAAAATAGTATTGAAACTAATAATAAAAAACACCATTTTAAACATTACTGGAATGAAATTATTAAAGCTCTAATTATGACGAAATAAACAGTTTTTTGCCTGTTATGAATAAAGTACATTGATTAGAACAAACTACTCAAGATGTTGTGTAGCATCATCCAAGTAGAAATTGCACAAACGTAACAGAAAAAACTCCTGAACAGGTCACAGGAGTTTTTCTGTTTTTAATCTGTATATCGTATACAAAGTTAGTTAACATAATCACTCTTTCCGGTACACATCCCAAAAAAGAACCCTTGGTAGGCAAGGGTTCTAAGACAGCCACCTTTACAGGAATATGCAGTTTTTTATACATCCTTGATAGATCAACACTTTATCAGAAGGTAAGGGTTAATGAGATGCATAAAAATCGCACCTTTTATTCATATGCTTTAACCTCTAAATAATTGATTTTTTATATGGATATGTTATAGTGACAGTCCAGCTGATTTTCCAAGTTGGATGTCATTTAACCCTATATTTGTAAATGTAACTAAAAGGCCACCTCTCTTACCACACACTCAAGAGGTGGCTTTTTAGTTTGTTAATAGATCTAATTAGTTTTAAACGATCTTTTCATTTTTTGATATTTTCCCAATTAACCAACTTGCTACTCCACCTACCGTTATGCCCCCACTAATAGCAACAATATGATAAATATAGTCCCCCCAATACATACAAAACTCCCCCTGATCCACCTTCATCAAATTTTGTTATCTCTATGGTACTCTTTTCCTGATGAAAAAATTGTAATAATTTGCATGATAAAAGATCGTTATTTAATTTATCCTAAGGGTATTGAGTGTAATGTATTGTTTTATTGTTATTTTCTTATTAGAGAAGAGGAAAATACTTGTTAAATACTTATGAAGTTCTTCTATTCAAAAGGGAAATCTTAAATTTAACAAAGGAATATTCAAATTGTACGGATTTTTCAATTAGAGAGATATTATATAATCAAATTGAACTTCTACTTAAAGTTCTCGATTTGTACTATCATAGCGAAATCTAATCACCTTTACGGTGATTTTTTTAGTCTTTAGGCTTATCTTACTTCATGATCGCGGCCCGCCATCACATACTAAAAACGATCCCATAAAAAACAGGAGCAGAAAAAAGAAGGTTTTTATAGCTACATGATTACTAACGTAATCAATGTTATCTATAAGTAACAATCTTGAAAATTGTATCCTACTCGATCTTATCTTTAAGAAAACGTTGTAGTTGCCTATATAACAGACATAAAGGAAAAATATTATATGCTACACAGATTAATACAAATAATAATACACCTTAAAGGTGTGATTTTTTAATAAAACTTATCTTCAGTATTTAGAAAATCACATGATATCTCGTCCGTGATACTTTACCGAAATTGTTAATGATGTATTAACTAATATTGATTTCAAGACTTCCAAAACTCCCACCATTTTTTAGCATTATTTTTTTGTGATAATCCTGCAGCTAATTGTTGGTGAGATTCTTGGCTTTGTCTTAAAGCTTCAACAAGCATTTTATCTCTATTACTCTGGACTTCTTCAATTCGACCCAACTGTTCTTTTAATTCTGAGATTTCATTGTCTTTTTCTCCAAGAGCTGCTTTTAAAGCTACAGGAAGTTCCTTTACAATTAAATCTTCAAAATCTTCCTTTTGCATTTGTTTCTCTTGAAGAACTCTAATTTGTTCTTTTAAAAAGTTCATTTCATTAATTAATGATTTATTGTGCTGCTCTTGTACCGTTAAACCCTCTTTTAGGGTTTCTATTTCCTTCAGATCAACGTTTTTAATAGGGTTAATGCTACTTTTAGTTTTAGGATTATTCCAATCTTCCAAGGCTTTTTCTTTTCCTAATTTATCTATACGTTCTTGAATTCCCCTAACTTTATGCAGATCATCTGTAGTAAAGAAACGATAGCCATTTTTAGGATTCTTTCTTACTTCTAAATTAAACTCTTTTACAAGATTAATAATAGTTGTTTTACTGACTCCCAAATCTTTAGCCACATCTCCAGTTGAATAAGTTACTTCATAATCATTCACAATATAACTTCACCTCAAATTCTTTTATACTCTAAAACAAGTGTAAAGTACCCTTACTTACTCTAAATAAAAAGTATAGTCTAAGTATAAAATAACCATCAATCAAGAATAAAGTATAGATTGATATAGACATTGATGTATAAACTTTTTTTAGACTTTTAGTGTTTGTGTTCTATACTTTACAGTTTATAGTTATGAGTATAAAAATCCTTCTTTATTATAAAAAATAAATAGCAATAACTCCTTATAAAAAATAGTCCGCCTTTAGGCGGCTAAATAGCCTTTAGGCTAATTTTTTAAAAACGAAAAAATACTAAAAGACCCTTGCAATTCTGAAAGCGAATTGCTATTTAATATAAGAGTGAGATAGTAAGTACTATACAAACTGGGAAAAACACTGTTATATCAACCTTTATGAAGGTTTTCATAGTTGTATGAGTTACAACTTTAGTTGTGTGAGTTACAACTATGAAATTAAGTATAAATACAAAAAGAGACCGTTTATTAACGATCTCTAAAATAGCTTTACTGGTAAGTTTTTTAAAGCTTTAGGAGTTTTATAAAACATAGTTTTTAAAGGCTCAGGTATGTTATCTCTATCACCACTGTAAATAATATGAGGATTTAAATACAAAGAATAAGCTCTGGCATTTATACCTTCTTTAAAACCAACTGCTCGAACAATAACTCCTTTATCAATCAATGATTTAATGATTCGACTAAGGTTCCCCTTGTTAATTCCTAAGTAATCAGCAATATCTGATTGTGTCATGGGAATCTGAGATTTAGCATGGATATCATGCACGATACAATTAGACAAAAAACCAACTTTTCCAGATATTTTCATAAGTAATAAAAGCTCATCGTTTCCAAAATAATCATTTGTAATTAAGTAATCCCAATTGTCTTGGATAAACTGCACAAACCTCACCTTACTTTTTACTTTTCTATCTGGAACTAATTTCATCCCTCTTGTATTAGCCTTATTCTGCAATTCATTTGCTATAGCCATTTCTTCAGAAGACAATATTTGTTCCGTTCCAATATCTCTTAAACGTGCCTTTTTTTCAGAAGCACTTAGAGCTTGGCCTAAATTACTTTTACTTTTTGTCAAACTAATTCCTCTCCTTATATGGCAGGAATCAGCCCCTTATGATAGAATATGTACATAATAATGTTTATAAGGGACCTATTCCCTTTCAATTTTCGAGAAACCGCCTGCCGTCCAAAGCTATGGCGGTTTTTCTCATTTATACTACATTCAACACTATCAATAATTTCCCTCTTTTTCTACTCTTTTCGTAGCTTTTCAGCTAATTTCGCTAACAATTTGTCATCTACTCGTTGAGGCTTGTACCCCATCCTATCTATTAAAATACCTTCTATTACTTTCATACGCTTTGTATAAAGGCCGTATTGCTCTTCTGAATAGTTTACCATTGCTTGGTCAATCTGAGGGCTATTACCAGCCTTTTTAAGCGTCAGCATTAAATCATAGGACTTTGTCCTTTCTTTACGTACCAAACGCAGCAAAACTAACAAATCATACGTATGAAAGCATGCAAGTTTATTAAAAGGCTTTTCAACGTCCTCTAAGACCACAAATTCTTTTAGTTTTGGTCTTTTTATATTTAAACTAGCTCCACAAAAAGAGCAGCTTTCTTTTAATCCTTCTGTCCCACAATAACTACATATCAAGCTATATTCACCTCGTTTACTAAAAGGACAAGTAGGCTTAAGCCTACCTAGATAGCCTTAAAGGCTGTTTTAGCTTTTAGGGTTTTCTTTATCCAGCCGTTTTTGTCGTTGATTCACAATACGTTCCCCTACAACTTTTTTGGCAAGTTTAGTTGCTTCTAGTTCTAGAAGATCGGTTGTCATAATCGCATCATAGCCGTGGTGAAAATACAAGCCATTCATGAACTCAATAAGAATTTGTGTGTTTTTATCTGCACTATTTGTTCCTAATCGAATCTTTTTAAGTTCACTTTTTAATACATCATGAAGATTTTCACTAACAGTTTCCGTAATGTAATCTAACGACCATTCTTTCTTTTTTTCTTCTCGATATTTTTTACAGATATCCCTAATCGCTTCCCCTGGGAAACGAAGTTTATATTCAGCCATATAATCTTGGATGTATTGATCCGTTTCTTTATCGAGTGTAATCATACGTCGTTGTGTTTCCATTACTCCTCCACATCTCCCATCAGTTCATATATAATGTCGTTCATCTTTTCAATTGATATCACACATTGTTTCATCATTTCAATGTTCTGATCAATGATAGCTTCTAATCTTTTTTCTCTTGCTACTTGCTCATCAAAAAAAGCTAATACTTCGAATTGTTCTTTCAAAAATTGTTGGCGAGACATCCCATTTTCCTTCGCTAGTTCATCAACTTTTTGCATGGCAACCAGATCAATATTTCGTAAAAAGATATCCATGAAATCATTCCTTTTTTATCGAATTATAAAATTTCCAGTACGAGTAGAGAAGAGCATAAGGGGTTTTTGATATCACATGGCTGTGATATGCGGGGCAAAGCCCAGCAAAACAACGTTTTCACCTTAAAAAAAGTGGTACCACGAAAACTTCCAGTCTGTCGACCTGCTGTTGACCTAAAGTTTAGAAAAACGCCTAATGTTGACCTAGTGTTGACATCAATTTTGGGACTTTTTCGCACATGTTGACCTACTGTCCCCTTTAAGTCCCCTCAACTTTTATGAAGTTTTAACGAGTTTTTGAAAGATTTCTTGATGATAATTCGTGAAGTTTTGAGAAGAAGTCTGGGTAGTTTTTTTATAAAAATCGATCGCTTCTTTCATCGAAGAAACGTTTAATTTTTGTAAAATGCTGCGTCTCTGATTCTTAATTGTGTTCTCTTCTTTGAATAAAATATCTTGCATTTCTGTAATAGAATGGCCATCAAGTGCAAGAGCAAAAACGTCTTGTTCAGAGGATGTAAGTTGTTTTAAAAAAAGTTTTTCTTTAAGTATCTGACATTCTTCCTCAACACGTTTAAGACGATCTACTTCTTGCACTAAATCAGAAGCAAGACTTAAAATATTCTCGATACCCATTAACAATTTTTCGGTTTGATTCATGATAAGACCCTCCTATTTTTTGAGGGCAACCCATGTTATAATAAAAATCCGTTAAGTAATTAGTTTTGACATGGGGGTGCTTCCTTTCGCAGAGGAAGTGCCCTTTCTTTGTTTACTTTTCTTTTCTTACTTTCTTCACATGTTCTTCCAAAAGCGCTTTTACATATTTCGTAATACTCGTATCATGCTCAACAGCTAAAAAACGTAGTTCCTTATGCAACTCTTCTGGAATATCACAAGTAAGACGTCGATTTCCTTCTTTAACCCTACTCATATGCTCTCCTTCTCTTGCAACGTATTTAAGTTGCAACGTTGCTATAAATCTAATTTAAAGGATATAATTTCCATAGTCAATAGTAATTTGAATAAAGTTAAATTACTTTAATTTTAATTATAAATCAATTTTTCAATGTAACTATATATAGTAACTAAACATAAAATAATCACTATAT
The DNA here is from genome assembly GCF_055710015.1 of Priestia sp. VA7. NCBI lineage: Bacteria > Bacillati > Bacillota > Bacilli > Caryophanales > Bacillaceae > Priestia > Priestia sp. VA7. Next base: position 1,099 of record NZ_JBVQPN010000026.1, on the reverse strand, counting down.
ATTGTCTTTAAGGCGATTTTGTGATAAATTATTATTAATTCATTCTAATTAGAAAAATTTCCAAATTAATAGATTTATTTAAAATAGAACTCAAAAACACGCTATTTCAAATTCATCTTAAAAAGGGATATTGACTAGTAAATAACTATAATATACACAACGGTTGTAATTAGTAAAATACAGCCGTTTTTTTATGCAACTCTCCAAAAATGTAATTATTTAACAAAAAAATAGGTCTTGACAAAATATTTTTAAACTTTTATTATTATTTATAGATTACGTAACATTATAGAGCGATAGATAAATAGAGACGTAATCGTTAAAATATTTAAATACTTGGAGGAAAAGATGCAGGGTTTCGAGATAAAATTCGCTTGTAACACGACTATCACCATAAATGATCCTATGCTCGACCAATTTACTCCCACACAAGTAGCGTGCCTCCAAGAATATGCAGCTAACAATAGGCTTTCAGATGTTGAAAAGGAAATTGTTAAACCATTAAAACTTGAATTGGAAGAATTTCAAAAGGAAGCAGTTATTAATAATAAATGTATTGTTTTTGAAGATATTTCAAAAGATGAACTGCAGTTTTCTAATCATGCCTTCGAGCGCTACGCTGAAAGAGTAGACAAGATCCCCCCTTCAAATTTCAGAGGATATACATATCCAGAAGAAATTGAAAAAATCAATAACATGATAGATCTGATTAAAAATTCCACCATGATAGAAACTAAAGCAGAATATAAAGGCGAATGGGTTCTAAGATATAATTTTATTGGAGAATTAGAAAATGAACCAGTAGTTATTTCAGTTAAATTCGAAGATTTTGTTGTTATTATAACAGTCATCGATAAAAAGAACCCAAATTAAAAAAATCTCCAACTACAAAAAGTTGGAGATTTTTTAATGTTTATAATATTTAGCTCGACCGAGCTTTTCTTGAATTTCAGGTACATTATTTAAAAGACGATAATCAAATTCCTTTTCTTGAATTTCATTTAGATATTCGCAAATTGCTGCAATGTTATATACAACCTCTAATGTGTGTTGATATTTATTAGAACTGTTAGAGACAGCACTAGGAACAACTCTATGA
>NZ_JBVQPN010000025.1:0-8550 GCF_055710015.1 Priestia sp. VA7 | reverse complement strand
CGTTGGTCTCTCGTAGGAACATAAGGTTGTGGCTATCTTCTGACGAAAGAAACGTACTGTTATGTATACCTCCACTTGGAGCGTCGGCGTACGTTTTACTTACCGTTATGGTATGTGATGAAGATACGACAGCAAATGGACCTGCAATGGGAGGCTTGAGCCGATGTGTCTTGAAAGGGACTCGCACGGTTCTTAGGGGAGGCGGGGGCAGTGATGCCCCTAACTTACCCGACTTAACTAGAAAGAAATATATAAACATATACATAGCACTTTTTATTGATAAAGAAAGCTGAGTACATTAGTGCTCAGCTTTCTTTATCGTTATTTTCAATTAGCGTAAACAAATCGTCCAACGTTACATCAAAATACATCATCAATTTAGCTAGTAAACTGGCTGGTATTCGTCTGTTATTTATATCACGGTTGTTCGCCAAATCGTTTATTGTATCGCGTCTTTCATTGATTTCTTCAGATAATTTCCTTACAGAAATGTCTTGCTCTTCTAAATATTTTTTTAGATGACATTGCAATTTTACGTTCTCCAAAATTGACCTCCTTCTCAAAAAAATTCAATATTTTATTGACCTTTTATTATGTAAGATGCTATATTTATGTTAATAATATGGCACGTTTAACGTGCCATTAACTGAATTGTTTATTTCATTCATTTTAACATATGGGAGCTGATTCAAATGGAAAAAGCTGAAAAATTGTTAATGGGGATCGAAAATGTTTTAGGAATGGCTAGTGAACTTTTTGACGAGGTAGCACGTTTGAAACAAGTCGAAGAGGAATGTAAAATACTAAAAGAAAAATTGTTTATGAGTCAATTTACTCGCTCAGAAAAAGAAGTTTTTGAACTCGCACTTGATGGACTTTCATCTTCAAAAATGGCGGAATGGTTGTTCAAAGAACGGAGCACAATTTCACAACAACGCAAAGACATTTGCAAAAAATTAGGCGTTAAAAATATCAAAGAAGCAGTACAAAAATTTCAAAACCTTCACCAAGAACCGCAACAAGAAATCCACCAAAAATCACCACAAAAACTAGTAAACATTTCATAAAAAATGAAAAAAGCATATCGACGGCAGGTGCCCATGAGGGGATTTAACTACCTAAATAGTTGAAAATATGGAATATTTTTAGGAGGTTGAGGGGACATTGCGAACGTTTTCAGTGTACCTACTGGAAAAAATCGTGGTATCACGGTTAAGCTAGGCTCTGCCTAGCCTAGCACAGTATGTGATAGCAAAAACCCCTTATGCTCTTCCGAAAAAATAACGGATTAATTTCCAGTTACTATCTTTTGAAAAAAGGAGTTGGTTTTTTGGATATTATTATTCGCAATATCGGCAAAGAATACGTCAAAGCAATTGATGAAAAAGCGAAGGCATTGAACATGTCTCGCAATGAATTTTTGAACAGATATTTAATCGGATACGCACATCATCGGGAAGCACTTGGGAGGGAAGACCGACTGGAAAAGTTTCTTAATGAAACACAACAGCAAATGTTAGCTTTCACAATGCTAATGGATATGATGACAGATACTTTACGAGAATTAAGTGGATTGGACGATGATGAATCATAATCATATGACTGTCATTTATGACGGTCTTTTTATTTAAGGGTCTTCTGAAACACGAGGCAATACAGCAAACGAACGAAAATGATCTGTATTTTATTTTTGGTGTATCAGAATAAAACCTATTGCATCATTGTTAAAAAAGTCATACAAGGCAATCTGGACGGTCATTTTGTCAATTGTGTTTCAATCAGAAAGTTGCGTCAGATTTCGGACAGATATTTTGAATATTTATATTCAACTGTTTTATTAAAACTGTCTGCAAATTAATCAATATCTCTAGTAAAATTCCGATTTTATACCCACTCCTATTTTCATCAATAGGACATGATATAATAAAAAAGAACGGAGATTGAGGCCTCCGTTCTCTTGGGTGTACTTGCTCAAAATAGTACGTTTATTTGGTTACGTATATTATAGCAAGTACTCCAACAAAAAATCAATCGTTGGAGGAATTTAGAAATGAATGGAATTATCAAAACAATAAAAACAACGCAATATGCTCAAATACATAACGCGCCATTACAAACGGACCTGGAGGACTTGCGGTCTATCGGTCTATTAAGTCATATTATGAGCTTAAGTGAAGGTTGGACGATTAGGAAGACCCAGTTACAAAACAAATTTTCTCGTAGAAACGTAGACGCTGCTTGGAAGGAATTAGCTATTAAACAATACGCTGTCGGCTTTAGCGCATATGTTGACGGAAAAAAAGATTATTTTTACGCTGTGTCAGATATTCCGATTTCACAAGCTAATTTCGAATTGCTTGTCATTGAACAAATAAATCTCTTACAATCGCAAGGTAAAAACGTCATGACGTTAAGCGTGATACAACATTCGCCACTTGAAATCACTGAAAAAATATCTGATGTACAAAATGTACAACAGACACAAAATAAGCAAATTTCTTCTGATGTACGTTCTGTACAACACAGTGTGTACAACACAGAACGTACACCTATAAATGAAAAAGAAACAAATGAAAAATTAATAAATAAAAAAATTAGTAGTAGTCCACGTGATTTTATTGATGATAAATTACGAGAAAAATATAATAATGTGCCTTTCGACGAAGTAAAAAATGAAATGCTTAACGACACTGTAATCGTTGATACGGATAAGCAATATAAATCATTATTAGAATACCGTCTTAAACATTGGAAACCGAAGCAACCTAAAAGGAAACGTGTAATACGTAATGTACGTGAAGAAATGGTTCCAAATTGGCTACAAACAAATGATGAAAATGTGGTAGCAAAAGATCTTCCAGTGAATAATGATTTTGAAGCCGAAAAGGAAAAAATAAAGGCAGAGCTAATGCAATTAGAAGCAGAATTAAAAGCAGGTAATCGTTAATAAATATTGAATTACACCTACAAAAGCGAGAGCGAACGAGGTGAAGAACGTGTCAGAAAAGGAACGTGCATATTGGAATCATGAAGTAGCTGAGCAACTTGACATAGGTACAAGCACATTAAGAAAATGGTGCTTGGAATTGGAAGAGAACGAGTACGTGTTCACTAAAGGCGAACAAGAAAGTCGAGCTTTTTTAAAACGTGATATTGATGTTTTAATGCACATGAAAAATGAAATACGCAATAAGAAAAAGTCACTCAAAGATGGGGCTAAAATCGCTTTAGAAAAGGCAAGAACGGGGGTCGTTCTCGTAGAACGGGAACAAGAACAAGCACCCCCCGTTCCCGTCGAACAAGCACAACCGATGTTCACCTTGGAGGACATGCGGAACATTGTACGTGAAGAGCTAGAGGAACAAGTCAAAGCGCGTGAGAACGAACGAGATAAAGCGCTAATGGGTGTCATGCGTGAATTACAGGATGTAAAAAAAATGATAGCTGCCTCTCAAGAGGTAAGTAAAAAAAAATGGTGGGAGTTTTGGAAAGCCTAATTTTTTTTAGCGATCTTGAGTGCAACATAATTTAATACATCTGGGGAAACCTGAATGAAGTATTATCAACAACACGTAATGAGTTATTTCATAATACAGAGAAGAAGTTTTATTGAAAAATGACACCTTCAAGGTGTATCTTTTTTTGTAGCATGGTATATAGCATATAATATTTTCCCTTTATGTCTGTTATATAGGCAACTACAACGTTTTCTTAAAGATAAGATTAAGTAGGATACAATTTTCAAGATACTTTTTATAGACAACATTGATTACGTTAGTAATCAGTTAACTATAAAAACCTTCTCTCTTTTTCTCCTGTTTTTTCATTCGTTTATTTTTAGAATGTGATGATGGGGGCATTGGAAATAATGTCGGGAATTTACGAATAGATATATAGCATACATAGAGATAAGACCGCCTTATAAGCTGATACATAATGGGCGGTCTTTGTTACGAATATGTAGTTTTTCTAGGGAGAAATTGAACAATCATTCTGATGATGACCATTAAGGCAAACGTACTGATAAATGTATGTAACCATGTCCACGTATAATAGTGGATTAAATCTGTATAGTGTTCCAAGATGATTTCTACCAATGTAAAGAAAGCGTTATAAAAAATAGCTTGAATCACCCAAATTCTATATGTGGAATCGTAAGTGTATTGGCAAAAATAGACGCAAATAATCGGAAACAGTAGATATTCATATAAAATACTGGATTCAAAGTAATCAGCTAACAATCTTATCGGATATTCAAGCATTCCTTTTTCGACCACAATAACGCCAATGAAAGTTGAACAGTAAGAAGTCAGTAAAAAAGTGAAAAGCCAATAGTGAAGAGGTGGTTTTCTGAGGATAAAACCAAACAAAGTACAGCCTAGAAAAAGTAAAAACCACAAAATCATTGTATCCATATATCATATAAACCCCTATCTATAAGTTACCCATCAGTATTTTCCAAAATAGAATGTTTATACATCTAACATAAAGGTCTGTCAACGATAAATCGCAAGACCGTCAGGTCGAGAATTTAAGGAGTTGATAGACTCACCAAACCCAAACCCTCTTGGTACTCAAACAACCATGTTTGTTTGACGCCAACCTGTTGAAGTAGAGGCGGCCAAGAGTGTCATGGGTTCCAAGCTGAAAGTGGAAGAAGCAGATTTTCATGAGCTTGTGAGTCTCACCAAAGAGCTGCAGCAAACATTGGTGGCCGAACATGAGCGCACGCATGCATTGAGTCATGAGGTCGATCGTTATGAAAAAGAGAATAATGCTTTAAAGCATGATCTAAGTGAGACAAAGCAAGAATTAGAAATATACGTGGTGCATCAAGATGGCGAAGTTGAGAAGGCCAAAAAACAAATGCGTCAGAAGCTCGTCCGTGATTTTTCAGCTGAACAAAAGGAAAACGTCAAGGATGAGGTTAAGAGAGAGCTAGACAAGCAATATGAAGCTCATATAAGCTCTCTGAGTGATGATTAAACCATTGAGAAGCAGAAACATAAAAAAATGAAAAAAGAGCTTGTAGAAGCAAATGGAGTGAATGAGAGCTTAACGAAGGTGAATCTTGGTTATATAAAAGATTATGTGCCAAAAAAAGAGCTTGATAAGGTGAATCAGCAGGTTCATGAATTACGAGAAGAAAATAAAACTTTGAAAGCCTGGAAGGAAAAAGCCTTGAACTGGATTGATAAGAATGTGGAGAAGATGAAGCAAATATCGTTCTTCCAATATGTAGGTGGGATTAGAAAGCAATCCAAGCGTCAGGAACAAGATCTAGAAAGATAAAAAGGAGAAATGAAATTGAGTAAACTAAAGACGATTGCTTTACTTGTTATTTTTGCATGTGTGACTAGCTATACAGCTTATTTATTGGTAAGTGCTTATAACTACGGTTTTTCTGATAAATAAAAGGATAGATTCTGTTATATAAAAAAAGGACCAGTTCTTTAAAGAACTGGCCAAAATACTTACAAAACATTACTTGGATGAATATGTAGTGTTACTTACGAAACCAAACCATTGCATGTTTTTGTAAAGAGAAAAAGAATGAATGTGTCGTTTTTCCCACTGTAAAATAAGGAAGTGGGTAGAACCTACACATACATATGACATAGAGGAGAGGCAGCTCTATAGGAAAAGGGAATATAGCCTCTCAAGGAAATACCTATAAAAAATGCGAGGGTTAAGTGTAACATATTTTAGAAGAAAGTCCATATTCTTTATTATTTTTGAAATTTTATATAAGGGCTTTTTATACCTTAGTACCTATATTTCAATTCTAAATTTGTTCTTTTGAATGCTAAATAAAAATTTTGTAAAAAATTAATATTGATATATAGGGTAAATCCATTTACTGTTAGATAAATGAATAATTTAACATTGGATGAATGGGTGATGAGTGAGTTGAAATGGTATAATGGGGTCATTATCTATGCTCTTTTAATGGAGATAGAAATAGCAAGAGAGACAATGATTCAATTTGCATTTGAAGAAGGATTTACAAGCGATAATACAGTCAAAACAAGTCAGGTTATTGATGATTTACTAAATGAGTTGCAAAGAATAAATATAGAGACTCAAACATGTGTGAGTCTTTAATTATATAAAAAGAGCGATCTTACCTTATAAGATAAGATCGCTCTTTTTGTATATATAACATATTAATTTTATTAAGTCATATAAAAATTAGAGAAAAATAGAATAAAAGGCTATTTTAGTTTAAAGTAAGATAGCCTTTTATCTTAAGGAATTTGACAACATTACAAATCAGAAAAGTAGTCTGAATAATTTTACGATTTTTTTATAATTAAATCAATGTTATAGAATGGTGAGCATATGAATAAAAGGTGCGCTTTTTATTCATCATTTTTTTATTTATCCTCAAGTTCATCGTTGATTTATCAAGGATGTATAAAAAGCTGCATAAACACGAAAGAGGACCTCTTTAAGAATCCTTGCCTCCCAAGGGTTCTTTTTTTGTATGTGTTCCGGAAAGAGACATTATGTTAACTAAGATTGAATACGATATACAGCCTAAAAACAGAAAAAAACTACTGGCCATGTGTTTCAGTAGTTTTTTCTGCTACATTCATTTTATTGAAGGATCGAAAAGTTACAGCTTATGGAGTAGTTTGCTCTTAGCAATTTGATTTATACAATGTTTATTATTTATAAAATGTAAAATTATTGAAACTAAATATACGTTCACCCGTAGATACAAACAGGAGGTGAGCATATTGATACAGTTAACATTAATTATTTCAATGTTAGCATTAAGTATGGCAGGCGTATTGTTTATAATGAATATGTTTAAAGTTGGAATCGTGGGAGCAATGAGGTCAAATAACACTTTATCAAAAGTGTCTCTTTCTCTGATGGGGGTTTATGTCCTGAGCTTTGTAGCATTCTTTTTTATGATTAACAACGTTTAAAAATAATAGAAATAAGGAGGCAACCATTTAATTTAAAAGTGGTTGCCTTTGTTTACATATATCAACTCAATAGATGCCGAGAACAGTGATTATGTTAACTAACTTTGTATATTATATACAGCGTAAAAAGAGAAAAACTCCTGCTGTTGGCCAGGAGTTTTTTCAGTAACGTATCAAGGTATTAAAAGTGATACCTCACGTATCTTGAGTAGTTTGCTCAATTTACTATTTATTATTCGTTCTATAAGTATCAAAAAAAAGAAACAAACTTGGGGAAGAATGTTTCTTTAAAATTCAATCCAGCTTGTTACTATACCCTTATTACAGAAACTCAAACACATTTTATAAAAATTATGTTTGAGTTTCTGTAAAATTCATTATGTAAACCATTGGTTTACAGCCTACTACTAAGCGTTTGTAGAAGTTTTTACATATTTGTTATAAAGTGGGCGTAAGAGGTGGTTAAGTTGAACTTAGGAGAACAATTGCAAAGACTAAGGGAAGAAAAAAATCTTTCTAGGGAAGAATTGGCCCAAGAAATGAATGTATCTAGACAAGCTGTATATAAGTGGGAGAATAATAAGGGGTATCCCGATATTGAAAATCTTATTAAGCTAAGTGATTTATATAATGTGACGTTAGATGAACTAATTAAAGGTGATCGTTCTTTTCAGAAAAAAATAGTAATCGATCAAAAAAAGAATAAAATTGAGGATTTATCAGATCCTGGTTTTGTGATTGGAATTATCCTTGTATTTGTAGGATTATTTTTAGATTTAGGCGCGTTTTCAGCTGGTGTTACAATATTAGGATTCTTAACGATGTTTTTTTATGATGATTTAAAGAAAACGTTTTGGACTATAAAAAAGGATTTTAAAGAAGAAAGGTAAGTAAAATAGGCTTTAAGGGAACTTGAAGCCTATTTTTGTGCCTATAAAATGTTTTATGGTGCGACAAGAAGTCGCTTTTATATAGTGTGGCTTACGCCACTGGTTTAGACGCAAAAACTATCCCCGTCCAAAACTGCGGGCCTGGTAACGGGCTCGTGGGTTGCATGAGGAAATGCGGAAACAGAGAGTCAGTGCACGACTCGGAACACTGCTAGGGGAAGATGAGTATGGTGAACATTAGTGAAGGTTTGTAAGCTTCGTAAATTTTAGCTCAGGATAGTGCACAGATTTGCCTGGGTATTGGTAAGAGGAAAAGCAGATTCATAATGCTGCTGTGACGCGTCCCGTATCTTGCCCGGAGTAAAGAACCCACCTAACCTCGTCGTATCTATAAGATGCGGAACTTGGTAAGCCCTTTGTTATCTGTGTAAACAGTAGGATGACTGTAAAGTCAAACGATGTGATAGAGGGTAAAGGATACGAGAAAAAGCGAATGCCGTTACCTCGAAAGAGAACAGGAAAGCAGGAAACTGTATAACTGGACGGATACTATCGTCCTTATGGACAAACCTATGATAGGCCCGAAAGGGAGCCTACTTCTCGTTGGTCTCTCGTAGGAACATAAGGTTGTGGCTATCTTCTGACGAAAGAAACGTACTGTTATGTATACCTCCACTTGGAGCGTCGGCGTACGTTTTACTTACCGTTATGGTATGTGATGA
>NZ_JBVQPN010000024.1:0-10254 GCF_055710015.1 Priestia sp. VA7 | reverse complement strand
AGAAAGAGAAGTAATAGCAGGAAATATCATCTTGCATTTGAATACTAGTACTATACTTTTAAAAAGGAAGTGGAGGCTAGTAGGATGCTGGTAAAAAAGATGTTAAATGGAATTATGATGAAGGAGATCACCATTAAAGAATTAGCTAATCAGTATGGTGTAAGTACTCGTACCATTCAATCAAAGATTAAGAAGTTAGGCTATGAATGGGATAGTAAGGAAAGTATTTATCGCTACGTTGGAGAAGAATCAGAACCTTTAGATGTTGATTTCAGTACCCTTATTTCTAAAAACAGTAAAATGCCAGCAAAACAAAAGCTAGCCAATAACGAAGTAGCAGCTAGTATTAGCTATTTAAACGAAAGTGAAAGCACTAGTGCTAGTTCTTCAAAAGCTAGTACAACTACTAGCAAAGTAGATGCAATTGATATCTTGCTGCAAAGTCCAAAAGACCGTTCAAAAAGAGTCTATCGAGGTTTTTATTTTGATGATGATGTGTTGAGTATTATTGATCGAGTCCCTAAAAGTTATAAATCTGAACTAGTAAATGAAGCTCTGAGGAAAGTTTTTAAGGAAAAAGGATTATTAGACTAAAAAGAAAAAGCAGGCTTAAGCCTGCTTCTTTAGCCTTTAAGGCTATTATATTTAAGAAGTACGTATTAGTTTTTGTGAGGATTCTTAATGCAGATTTTGAAACTGTTGAATAGCTTCTGTCATAGATGGTGTATTCAATTTCTTTAAGATACTTCTTCTTTGATTCTTAATTGTGCACTCTTCTTTATGGAGGATATCTTGTATTTCTGCAATAGAATGACCGTCAATAGCAAGGGCAAACATTTCTTGTTCTGCTTTAGTAAGCTGGTTCATGAAGACTTTCTCTTTCAGGATTTTACATTCTTCTTCTACACTTTTTAGCCGAGCAACTTCATCAACTAAATCAGAAGCTACACTTAAGATATTTTCAATACCCATTAATAGTTTTTCGCTTTGATCCATGATAAGACCCTCCTATTTTTTGAGGGCAACCCATGTTATAATACTAGTGTCAAATATAGTATTATGTTTTTCACATGGGGTGTTTCTCTGCCAGGAGAAATGCCCTTCTTCATTTTATTTAGTTTGGACTTGCTGTTATTCGTTTGAATCACCTCCTTAAATTTCTTCGTTATCACCAAATTCTTCAAAGGTAATTAGAAGATGCGCTCTCTTATTGTGACTTCCATATGCAATGATGTCTGGATTCAACATGATTACACCTGTTTTAACTTTTAAAAACTTTTTATCTACTAACATTTTTATAGTTGTATTTACAGTGTTAAAGCCGATTCCTGCTTCTTTAGCTATTTCTTGTTGTGTCTTTATTAGTATGTTTGAATTCCAATCAAGGTTGTCTAATATGTAATTAACTACCTTCATCTTTTTATTTCCTACAATATCTAAAGCACTGATTAAATGAGTAATCCATAGCTTGTGCCAGTTCACATCTTGTGTTTGACTTACTGCTTCTACTACTGATACTTTTTCTCCGGTGTCTTCATCTACTAAATTTCTTGTACCAGTAATTTGGCTTTTAGAAGTAACTTTTCTAGTGGTTTTAACAGTTTTTTTCTCCAATTAACTCACCTCTTTTTATTTACTTTAAATAAATAATTTTATTTATTTATTCTCTGGGTATGTTTACCATTATACAGACTTCAAAACAAAAGTAAATAATTTTATTTAAAAAAAGTAAATAATTTTATTTGCAAAAGTAAATAATTTTATTTGCAAAAGTAAATAATCTAAAATAGCCTTAAACCCTTGATAACATTGACTTTTTAATATATTAATAGTGTTTTAGCTTCTTGTCTTATACTAATAAGGGCTATTTTCCATACAAGGTTCGAGTAGTATTTTTTAAGAAAGTCACTTAAAAAATCTCCACTCTTTTCTCCTTGTACTTCAAATTTCGGCAGGTTTGGTTATCTCGCCAAGCCGAACATACCCAAAACGAAGTTAATAATGATCGGCTTGTGCTAGCAATTGTACCTGCCGAACCGCCAGAGCAACTGTCCTCAGTTTTATTTCTTTTTCAAAATGTAGAGACACAAATTTGAAAGCCAGCCTCACACCCCAAAACGAACGGTGAAAAACGGGTATGAACGATTGCCATGCATCACATAAAAATTGGTTGCATGGGGGGCATGCACTTGTTTTAATTATAAATAAAAATCCAAAAAACATATTAGTATTAAAACATTGATATAGTAGGGTTTATCGTAAAAGAACGCCCCCCATGCATGGTTAAAGCGATGTGCATGGGGGGCGTTCTTTGGTATTGTTTAAAGGATATTTGAGATACAAAGTATAACTATTTATATAATTATAATTGCACGGGAGGGAACGATATGTCAGAAGCGAAACTTGGCCAAGAGCCAGCGTATTGGACTGGTGAGGTAGCAAAGAAGCTAGAGATATCTGATAGCACCTTGAGAAAGTGGTGTATTCAATTGGAGGACACAGGTTATAAGTTCATTAAGGGAGAGAATGATAGCCGTGCATTTACCGATCATGATTTAAAAGCTCTGCAGTTATTTAAACAGCTTGTAAAAGTCCAACGAAAAACCAAAGAGACTGCATGTTTAGAAGTAGTGGAGCGATATGGTATACGTAAAGGAACGCCCCCCATGCAACCAGCACAAATGGCCGTGCAAGCCCATGAATTCAAGGATAAAATTGATGACATGGCTCAAAGTCTTGATGAGATAAAAAAACAATTAAATGAACAAATGGAGTTTAATAAAAAACTTGTGGAACGTATGGATCAGCAAAGCATGAGTCATATACGTGAAATCCAAGAGACGAGAAAACAAATTGCTGCTGCTGAAGAAAAAAAGAAGTGGTGGGAGTTTTGGAAGCTTTAATTTAAGTTTTACAAACAATATAAGTTCCCACATTATTGACGACCTTAATAATGTATCAGGAGCAGCATATAGTATGTTTTTCATCATATGTAAGAGAAGATTTATTAAAAAATGGCACCTTTAAGGTGTCCTTTCTTTTGTACCATAACATGTTCTATATGATATTTACCCCTCCTGTTTGTTATAGAGGTAATTGTCAGCTTCACCTAGAAACACAAGCGAATGGCATGTAATTTTCAAGATACTTTTTTATAGATAACATTAATTACGTTAGTAATCAGTTAACTATAAAAACCTTGTCCCTTTTTCTCCTGTTTTTTCATTGGTTTATTTTTAGAATGTGATGATGGGGGCATTGGAAATAATGTCGGGAATTTACGAATAGATATATAGCATACATAGAGATAAGACCGCCTTATAAACTGATACATAATGGGCGGTCTTTGTTATAGGTATGCTCTAATTTATGAAACTTAAAGATGACTTACTCGTATAAGATAGTAATTGGAAAATTTTGCACGAGAGGTGATTCTTTGTCTGAACCAAAGAAGGAAAAAGATTATCTAGGAATGGGACTTGGGTTAGGTGTAGCATTAGGAGTTTCTTTAGGGTTACTGTCAAACAATCTTAGTTTTGGAATAGCAATAGGTATATCACTTGGAGTAATTTATGGTACCACCATGAACGCTAAAAACAAAAAGAAATAATGCTATATATGGCCATTGTCAATGGTAAGCGGACCGTAGGGAGCATTAAGGAATTGACAATGTCACCACACCAAGACCCTCTTGGCATTCAAACAAACGCGTTTGTTTGACGCCAACCGGCGAGGGAGCCCCCTCAAAAAAGTGAGGGGGTTGGGGGAGTTTTTGGAATGGGGTTAAGGGGAAAAGTTCCCCTTACAGGTGGTGGACGGCGTCCACGGTCTTTATGAAAAAGGGCATCCGTTGAGGATGTCTTTTTTCATTTTGGCGAAGCCAAACACAGGGAGGATTTCCGACCGCCACCTCGTAGAGCGCGCTCCCAATTTGATCGAAGATGAAAAATTGGTGTAGTGCGTTACACCAAATCTAAAGTTGTGGTATGCTGGACCTAAGAACAGTGGTCGAAATGGGGGATTGAGGGATGGCCAAATATGGGATTATCCGTATGCAAAAGTTCCACAAAGACGCAATATTGGGGATCCAGAAACACAACCAACGAGAAGGCGAGAACAGGAAAAATAAAGACATCGATTCAACCAGAACGATGCTCAACTATGACTTTGTGAATGAAGATAAAATTAAGTACCACGAAGAAATTAAGAAGATGACGGCCACCCGTGTGAAACGAAAAATTCGGAATGATGCGGTCCTGGTGGCAGAGTTCTTTGTGTCAGCTAGTCCGGAATATATGAACGCGATGTCGGAAGCCGAGCAGCGCAAATATTTTGAAGCAGCACTGGATCATATCTCTGGTAAGTATGGCCACCAGAATATTTTATATGCCATGGTACACAATGATGAAGCCACGCCCCATATGCACGTGGGTTTTGTCCCAATTACAGAAGATCGGCGCTTGGCCGCGAAAGATTACTTTCATGGTAAAACCAAGATTCGTAGAATCCAGGATGATTTTCACAACTACATGAACAAACGTGGCTATGACATTGAGCGTGGCGAGCCAAGCGAGCTACAGCATAAGAGTGTTCATGAGTTTAAGAAACAAGAACGCGAAAAAGAGCTCAACCACCTGAAACAACTAGTGGCTCATAAGGAAAAAGAGCTCCAACAGATAGACAATTTAGTGGAGTTGAAATCAGCACCACCCGTTGAGATACGTAGCGAGAGACGGATTGAAGAATTATGTAGCCAGCCTGTTGAAGTAGAGGCGGCCAAGAGTGTCATGGGTTCCAAAGTGAAAGTAGAAGAATCAGATTTTCATGAACTTATGAGTCTTACAAAAGAGCTGCAGCAAACATTGGCGGCCGAGCATAACCGTACAAATGCATTGAGTCAAGAAGTTGATAAGACGATGAAAGAAAACAAAGCACTAACAGAACAAGTAGAGAGTCTAAGAAAAGATGTAAGTATGCACCTTGTTCATCAAGATAGAGAAGTTGAAAAGGCTAAGCATTTGATGAGGCAAAAAGTGTTACGCGATTTTTCAGCTGAACAAAAGGAAAATGTCAAGGATGAGGTTAAAAGAGAACTAGACAAGCAATATGAAGCCCATATAAGCTCTCTGAGCGATGATTTAACCATTGAGAAGCAGAAACATGAAAAAACGAAAAAAGAGCTTGTAGAAGCAAATAGAGTGAATGAGAGCTTAACGAAGATGAATCTTGGTTATATAAAAGATTATGTGCCAAAAAAAGAGCTTGATAAGGTGAATCAGCAGGTTCATGAATTGAGAGAAGAGAATAAGACATTGAAAGCTTGGAAAGAAAAAGCCTTGAATTGGATTGATAAGAATGTGGAGAAGATGAAGCAGATATCATTTTTTCAATATGTCGGTGGGATCCGCAAGCAATCAAAGCGCCAGGACCAAGACTTAGAACGGTAAAAAGGAGATATGAAGTTGAGTAAAATTAAAATGACACTCTTACTTATTGTGTTTGCAGTTATAGTTAGTTATGATACTTATTTATTGTTGAATGCTTATATGTATGGTTTTGCTGATAAATAGAAGAGTACTGGGGTTTAAGGATTAAAACTTATATAAGTTTTATCGGCGATAATTTAATTATTGAGAAGTACAAATATGAGAAAATAAAAAAGAACTATCTCTTCTTAATAAGACTGTTTTAAAAAGAGATAGTTTAAAAATGGGAATACCTATAAAAAAAATAATTACACGATTAGAATTGTAACATGTATTTTGGGCAAAAAAAGGTCCATTGGAGCCTAAAGTCGGTCATTCTAGGTATTTAATGGTCCTTTTTTAAGAAATTAGTATGTAAAACTTTAAAAACTTGGGTATTGCCATGTGAATGAAATCCATTTATTGTTATATAAAATTAATATATTAGATAAATGGGTGACTACGTAATTGCAAAGAGATAATATGATCTTAAACAGGGGTTTAATTGAAGAAATAGAGAGAGTTAGAGAAGATATGATTAAGACTGGACTTGAAGAAGGTTTTACGAGTGATAGAACGATTTGGATCAGTCAGTTACTTGATGGATTGTTAAATGAATTAGATAAAATAAAAAGCAGTCTTGTTCTCTAAATAAGTAGAGAACAAGACTGCTTTTTATAATTGAATTATGGAATAGCCGACCAATAAACCATATCATGTTCTATTTAAAAATACTATCTTTTACAACGTCTACATATGTATAAAAGGTGCGCTTTTTATACACTTTCTTCGTCTACCGCCTAAGGGGAAACGTTGTTATATCAAGGATGTATAAAAAGCTGCATACTCCGGAAAAAGAACCCTCGGCGGAACCGTTCTGCGACAAGGGTTCTTTTTTGGGTTGTGTTCCGGAAAGAGGTATTATGTTAACTATGGATGTATATCATATGCACTTTGAAGAAGGCTAGATTTTGCAGGATAAGGTTATATAACATAAGGTTTTAATTTGATATAATATTGTTTTGAATTTTTTTCCACATAACTTGATGGAGGGATATAATCAAATGAGTAAAAAAACGGCTTTGTTGCTTATCGATGTTCAAAACATCATGTTTTCTTATGAAGGTGGATCTTTATGGAATGAACAGCAAGTGCTTCAAAACATTAGTTCTCTAAGAGAGAAAGCGCACCAATCTAGTGTATCAATTATCTATATCCAGCATACAGACCCTAGTTCCGGCAGTATCCTTAGCGAAGGAAAAGTCGCATGGGAAATCCATCGGGATGTTCGCCCTTTACCAACGGACATAGTTATTCAAAAATCTTCTTGGGATGCATTCTATCAAACAACTCTACATAAAAAACTTCAAGAGCTTGAAATTGAAAAATTAGTCATTGCAGGCATGCAAACTGAATTTTGTTTAGATACCACTTGTAGAAGAGCATATAGCTTAGGTTATAAAGAGAATATCTTAGTAAAAGATGCCCACAGCACATTTGATACGGCTGTGCTTTCAGCTTCTAAAATAGTAGAACATCATAATAATATGCTGGGGGGCAGATTCGTTACATTAAGAGGAGTAAACGAAATTATATTTTAAGCTAATAAAGAACTTTTTAGAGACAAAAAACAGCCTTTCAAAGGCTGTTTTTTGTTCCTAGAATCTGGATTATGGTGCGACAAGAAGTCGCTTTCTTACAGTGTAGCTAACGCTACTCATCTAGACGCGAAGATGATCTCCATCCGAAACGGCATTCTTGGTAACGAGTCTGTCGGTTGCATGAGGAAATGCGGAAACAGAGGACAAATGCATGGTCCAGAACACTGCTAGGAGAAGACAGGTATGGTAAACGAAAGTGAAGGTTTGTAAGCTTCGTCAGGGTTAGCCTAAGATAATGCATAAGTTTCGCTTAGGTTTTGGTAAGAGGAAAAGTAGAATCATAATGCTACTCTGATGCGTCCCGCATCTTACCCGGAGTAAAGAACCTGCCTACCCCTATCGTATCTGTAGAAAGTGGAACTTGGTAAGCCCTATGTTATCTGCGCAAGCAGTAGGATGACTGCAAAGTCAAACGATGTGGCAGAGGGTATGGGATATGAGAAAAAGCGAAAGCCGTTACCCTGAAAAGGAACAGGAAAACAGAAAACACTGTATAACTGGACGGATACTGTCGCCTTTATAGACAATGACAGGCTCGAAAGAGCGCCCACTTCTCATGGGTCTTCAACACGAAAATAAATTTGTGGCTATCTTCTAACGAAAAGGAGCGTGCTGTTATGAATACCTCTCTACGAGCGTCGGCGCACGTCTCGCATAAAGGTTGGGACTCTATTAATTGGAGTATTATCCAAAAATATGTAACGAAGTTACGACAAAGAATTTATCGTGCCGAACAACAAAATCAACGAAGAAGAGTAAGGAAACTTCAACGTTTACTCCTCCGGAGTAAAGCCAATTTATTACTCTCCATTCGCAGAGTGACGCAACAAAATACCGGTAAGCGAACGGCTGGCGTAGATGGCTTTACGGCCTCAAAACCAAGCGAACGTATCAAACTTTATAAACAACTAGTTAAATGCAACGTCTTTCGACATCGTCCGAAGCCAACAAAACGAACGTTTATCCGGAAGAAAAATGGAAAACTGAGACCTCTCGGTATCCCGACGATACGAGATCGAGTTTACCAAAGCGTAGTAAAAAACGCACTCGAACCACAATGGGAGGTCAAGTTTGAACCAACTTCTTACGGTTTTCGTCCTAAACGAAGCACACACGATGCTATAAGTAATCTTTTTAATAAGCTTAAAACGAATAGTAAGAAAAAGTGGGTATTTGAGGGGGATTTTTTAGGATGCTTTGACCATCTTAATCATGATTGGATAGTAGAACAAACATCTATGTTTCCAGGAAACACTCTCATCAAAAGATGGCTTAAAATGGGACACATGGAGCAAGGTATGCTTCGTACGACAACAGAAGGAACCCCTCAAGGAAGTATCTTGTCTCCCCTTCTAGCTAATATCGCCTTATGCGGTATGGAAGAAGAGATTGGTATTGTGTATAGAAAGACATACAAACCAAATGGAGGAGGATACGGAACCGACCCAAAATGTAAGATAGGGCGTGTTCTCTATGCAGATGACTTCGTCATCGTAACGGAAACGAAGGAAAAAGCTGAAAGCATGTATGGGAAACTTACTCCCTACTTACAAAAGCGAGGAATTACACTCAGTGTAGAGAAAACCAGAGTTACACATATTGAGAATGGGTTCGATTTTCTCGGCTTCTCTCTGCGTCAATACAATACGGGACAAGGTAATAAGTTATTAATCAAACCTAGCAGAGACAGCATCAAAAAAGCAAAGGATAAGATAAAAGATACGTTCGCAGTGATGAGAGGACGACCAGTGAAAGAACTGATACGTGTTTTAAACCCAATTATTCGTGGTTACGGACAGTATTGGAAACATGTCGTTTCAAAAAAGACGTTTGGATATATGGATAATTACGTTTTCTTAAAAATAACAAAACACCTTAAACGATTACATCCAAAGAAGCCGTGGAAATGGATTACCAAACGTTATTTTAAGAAACCCCACCACGGAGGGAATGATAAATGGACTCTTACATGTCCACTTACTAACATTCAACTGTTGAAAATGTCCTGGATTAAAATAGAACGACATGTCATGGTAGCTTATAAAAACAGCCCAGATGATCCGAGTCTAAGAGAGTATTGGGAAAAACGAGACCGTAAGGTCTTTAATAGTGAAAATACATTCGATAGGATGAAACTGGCAAGAAAACAAGGATATCGTTGTGCAGTTTGTAAGCAAACTCTACAAAATGGAGAGAAAGTTACAGTGCGAAACCTAGAGGTTTCTACAGGTAAATTGGCTAAATTAGTACATGTACCATGTATTAAATAAGTTGTTCGGATAAAAAGAAGGCTTGAGCCGTATGACGGGAAATCTGTCACGTACGGTTCTTAGGGGGGCGGGCGTTCGTGAGAGTGCCTGCCTACCCGACTAAAGTTGTTGTGTATATTAAACGATTTTGGAAGCTATTTCTATCATTTTTGTTCTGTTAACCAATGGTTTACACGACGTTACTAAGCGTTTGTGGTAGTTTTACCATAAATGTTATAAAGTGGTTCATAAGAGGTGAGGGCATATGGAATTGGGAGAACAGTTGCAAAGATTAAGGGAAGAAAAAGATCTTTCTAGGGAAGAATTGGCCCAAGTAATGAATGTATCTAGACAAGCTGTATATAAGTGGGAGAATAATAAAGGGTATCCCGATATTGAAAATCTTATTAAGCTAAGTGATTTATATAATGTGACGTTAGATGAACTAATTAAAGGTGATCGTTCTTTTCAGAAAAAAATAGTAATAGATCAAAAAAAGAATAAAATTGAGGATTTATCAGATCCTGGTTTTGCGATTGGAATTATCCTTGTATTTGTAGGATTATTTTTAGATTTAGGAGCGTTTTCAGCTGGTGTTACAATATTAGGATTCTTAACGATGTTTTTTTATGATGATTTAAAGAAAACGTTTTGGACTATAAAAAAAGATTTTAAAGAAGAAGGATAAGTAAAATAGGCTTTAAGTTCTCTTAAAGCCTATTTTTGTGCCTATAAAATGTTTTATGTTAACAAGAAAGAGAAGTAATAGCAGGAAATATCATCTTGCATTTGAATACTAGTACTATACTTTTAAAAAGGAAGTGGAGGCTAGTAGGATGCTGGTAAAAAAGATGTTAAATGGAATTATGATGAAGGAGA
>NZ_JBVQPN010000023.1:0-12828 GCF_055710015.1 Priestia sp. VA7 | reverse complement strand
CAAGTTTAACAATGAAATTTTTAGATAATTTAAGTATATAGAAGTTTTTTTATTTAAGGCTGTATCTTGTGATACAGCTTTTTATATTTTCTTGTTAACAAAATAAAAAACTGTCTCTTCTTTACTCGAGACAGTTTTTTATTTAAAGAGTTAAACGACATGATAAAAATGCAATTTGTAAAAATAGTCTGATATTTAATATATCATATCTACAGATAAAATCAATTATTTGAAGTGTTTAGCATATGTATAAAAGGTGCACTTTTTATACATCCTCCTTCCATTTGGGTATCGAGTAAACGTAGTCATATCAAGGATGTATAAAAAGCTGCATAAAGCAGAAACGAGGCCCCATGGAGAACCCTACTCCCATAAGGGTTCTTTTTTGGGTTGTGTTCCGGAAAGAGTGATTATGTTAACTAAGAATGTATATCTTATACAGCTTAAAAAATAGAAAAAACTACTGTGGCTCAAACAGTAGTTTTTTTGAATCTGATAGAGATTCAAAGATTCTTATAGAAGATAGGAAGTCTGATGAAATTGAAATGCTCAATATATAATATGAAAAAAGATCGTAAGGGTGCGGACGAGTACTAATTTTATACAGGCTTTCTACTGTTTTTGTGTTTACTTCCCAGAAAATCCATTATGTTAACTAAGGTTGTATATCGTATACAGCTTAAAAATCGAAAAAACTACTGAACAGGGATCAGTAGTTTTTTCTGTTTCTTGAATGGTCAATAGTCAGTTGACGTTGCAGAGCGTCTTGAGTAGTTTGCTCAAGATATAAAATTTTATTCCAAATAGGCAAGTTACCTAATTGATGACAAAAACATATAGTGTAGTAAGAATATTTTAGATGATGGAATCAATAACTTTAGTTCTCCTTTTCTTCACGCCTCCTTGATTTATATAGAAAAATAGAAAAACTACTTCTGAGTCTGAGAAGTAGTTTTTTCTGTTCCTTAGGAGTTAGCTTTAGAACAATAATGCATTCATCTCTAGTAGTTTGCTCAAATTGTTAAATGTTATTCTTTTTAAGCTAAATGTGGAGGAGGTGGAGTAAAGTTATCATTTCTCTTTAAATCTTGAGGTGGTGTATCGTGGATATATGGAGGAGCTGGTTTTAATTTTGGTTTGCCTCCAAATCCTTCTGGACATTGGACATATTGGAATACGCCTTCTCCATCCATACTTGGACCACTTGCCCAGCGTCCAGTAGCACTCTTTTCTCCTTCAGAAAAATTAAAGAGGACATGGGATACTTCCCTTTTCTCTAGGTGTCGAGGGAACGTACTTGGAACAACTACATTTTCTTTTTCCTCTAACTCCTTAATGGCTGCAATCCATTGATTTTGATGCATTGTATCTCGAGCAATCAACCAAGATAGCATATCCTTTACTCCACGATCACTAGTGGATTCATAGAGGCGTACAACTTGAAGGCGACCTTGTGACTCCGCGTTTAAGTTTGCTCGAAAATCTGCGAGAAGGTTACCACTTGCTATAATGTAATCTGCAGTCCATCTGTTCCCAACACTGTCAGCTGGCATAGCACCAAGACCAGAAACAATTGCGTGTTGTGGATTCATTCCTCCAAGAATGGCTCCAATAATCGGGTCTTGAGCTGCTTTTTCCAAATCTCCAACAGGTGCTCCATCAAGAAGTCTGGCAATCATTGTAGCTAACATTTCGATATGAGCTAGTTCTTCAGCTCCTGTGTCCATAAGTAGATCTTTATATTTACCGTTACCTCGTACGCTCCATCCTTGGAATAGATATTG
Organism: Priestia sp. VA7; assembly: GCF_055710015.1. Lineage (NCBI taxonomy): Bacteria > Bacillati > Bacillota > Bacilli > Caryophanales > Bacillaceae > Priestia > Priestia sp. VA7. The sequence continues at coordinate 11,044 of NZ_JBVQPN010000023.1, read as the reverse complement.
CAGTGCTACAGAAATCTCACCAAATTGTCCGCCTAAAACTTCTTGCAGTTGCTTTGCAAATAATGGATCTGGACGATCCGGTTTTGAACGATATTGAAGTTCTTTTGTATGAAAAAACAATGGAATCATCCTATCTGTTTTAATTTTTAAATAGCCCATATATAAGCTATTCAAGTTATAAAGATAGGCGCCTATCTCATTATTACTTGTGAATAAGAAGATCTGGCTATAAAGAAAAACCCTGCAGATTAGAGTTTCTGCAGGGCATTGAATCTAACATAGGGTTTATTTTACTAATTATATATTTATATACGATTTCTATGACTACCTATGAAGTTGATTATGTTAATTAAAAATGTATACCATATACAGCTTGAAAAATAGAAAAACCAACCTCTGAGTCCTAAAGGTTGGTTTTTCTGCTCTATTGCTAAAGGATTTTCGTAGATGCCTCGCGGCGTCTTGAGTAGTTTGCTCAAATTATTAGAAATTATTCATTTGTATAAGATAGATACTTTTATGTCAATAATTAGTAGCTAATAGTTGATGCTTATTAAAATTTTCAGCTAACATTTAGGATGTGAATGTATTGGATTTTTTTTATAGTCAAGAATCACTTACTGCAGTTCAATGGATTCTAAGAGCAGTTATTTCATTTTTCTTTTTACTCATTGTTACTAAAATAATGGGACAAAGATCGCTGTCTCAGTTAAGGCTACTTGATTTTATAATGGCTTTATCAATAGGCAATATTATCGCTCATCCTTTGTCAGATCAACATTTAGGATTGAAGGGTTCTATGATAACGATAGGTGTATTAGTTATTTTATATCTTATCTTAGTATTTTTAAGTCTTAAGTGGTTAAGATTCACAAAATTTATTGATCCGTCGCCTTTTCCTCTTATAAGAAATGGGAAGATACTCTATAAAGGTCTAACTAAAGCTAGGATACCTATTGATGTTTTATTAACAGAATTAAGAAAAAAACAAATCCATGATATTCAACAAGTTGCTCTAGCATTATGGGAATCAGATGGGACTATTTCGTTTTTTTTAGAATCTCAGTATCAAACATTAACTCCTAAAGATATGAAGCTAATGACAAATTCATTTTCTCTTCCTATAACAATTATTAAAGATGGAAAGGTTGATTTTGAGGAGTTAAAACAAACCGGTAAAGAAGAAGATTGGTTGAAAAATCATATTAGAACGGTGTATGGACTAGAAATAAAGAATATTTTATTAGCAACAATGGATGATAATAATAACAAGATAAACGTTTTTTTATATAAGTAATTATGAAGTCTCAGATGTATGTGTAAACTGTCTTTCAAGAAAATTAACAAACAGATATAACTGTTCTAAGGTATAAAATCCAGTATATCTGTTTGTTTTTCCTCTTGAAGTATTTCAATTCCACCTATAGCTTCTAAAGCATGTGCAAAAGATTTAAGGGAAACCCCTATTATTTCAAGTTCTTGAGCTTTGAATGTTACCTGTTCATTTATTGCCGAAACTTGTTGCGTTACTCCTATAGTCTGTAAAAATTGGCCGAATGTTTCAATCCAAACTGCAGATACTACCTTTTCATCACCAGATGATGGGTCTTCATTTATTAAAAACAAATTTGATACCCCAATGGTTTCAATAATTTGGCCAATCGTTTTAATCCAAACTCCCGTTGCAATTACATTTTCAAATTTTAATTTCAAATCTTCATTTTCTGTATATTTGTCGTCTTTTTTTGTCATCATTTATTTTTACCTCCGTTAGTGGAGTTCTGTTATATTCATCTATATATTATGTTTAATTTTGATTTTTGATAAAATCCATTAATATATGATATAAAGCCTGAAACAGAAAAAACTACTTCTGAGTCCGAGAAGTAGTTTTTTCTGTTCTTTAGGAGTTAGGTTTAGAGCAATGATGCATTCATCTTGAATAGTTTTATCTAGATATAAACTTTTATTCATTAGGGTTTATAAAGGGCATTTTTGAATGTAGTGATCTAGTATAAAAAATGTTCAAAAACTATCGTATTAACTAAATCAGCATATCTTATAGATATGAAAAAGGGTATAAGAACAATTTTGTTTTTCTTATCTGCAGCACAACATTTAAGAGAACAAAACTTACTTGTAGCTCGTATTGGTTTATATTCTTTTCTACAAATTTTACATTTTTTAATTGAATGTTTGATATATGCTTTTCCTTTACACTTCTGAGAACAATATTTTGCATTTTTGTTATAACTTTTAAATTCAGAATCACAAATCTGACAAAAAAACTGAGCCAAGTTGCTAATCACTCCTGCTAAATACTAATGGTTGCAATCGTACTATATAAGATGAATTCTAAAGCTTGTTGCTAATGAAGTCCATTATGATAACTAGGTTTGTATGTGATATGCAGTCGAAAAATAGAAAAAACTCCTGGTTCCTGTTCAGGAGTTTTTTCATGGATTATGGCGAGATGATGATATGAATCATCTTGGATAGTGTTCTCGAGAAGTGAAGTTTTATTCGTATAGGCAAGTTACCTATATGATTATTAGTGAATACAATAATATAGGCTTATACTTTGCTCTTAGTATTAAGTTTATGGCCCTAGAATCCTTATATTTTGTTTTTTTTAAAGTACCCTTTGGGTTTTAGATTCTAATGGGTACTTTTTATTATCAGAAAGTATGTCTTTAACGACAGGATAGATTATTATGGATAATCAGTTAAAAGAAATCTTTGGTGCTTGGTTAGCAGCTATTGGTACCGTCACAGCTGCTGTAGGCAGTACTCCTTTCCGTTCATTAGGAAGCAGTTTCAGAAAAGATTTAAATTTAATTGGAAATGAACTACAGGCCGTGGGAAACGCTCTAGAGGCTGATGGACAGGGGGAAGAGAATCTCGAGAAAGTTGGGAATGAACTTCAATCTGTGGGGAATGTGACCGTGATTTCTGGGCTTGTCATAGATTTTGAAGATGTAACACAACAGAAACTGATTATTAGTGGAAATTGGATTCAAGCTTTAGGTGGAGCTACTGCTTTAGGAGATGAATTTCAAGATACGTCAAATATAAATGAAATCTATAATATTATTGGAAATTTACTTCAGGTAATTGGGAATTCATTGCAAGCTTTAAGTGGTGTAAATGAATTGAAAGCAAGTTATATAGGTAACAACAAAGAGTCATCTGAAAAAGAAGAAGATAATAATAGCATATGGTCATTAGATGTTGTAGGGAGTTGGATCCAGGCGATTGGATCCGTTATTTCATTAATTGGACAGATTCAAGAAGAAAGTGAAGAACAAAGCAATGAAAATGAAGAAAATAATTCTGAAGACAGTGATGATAAACAAGATAATCCGACACAAGAAAATAGGGGGAGATATAAGAATGTCATATCAAATAAATATTTTTAATATGGACATTAACTATTGCGGTAAGGATGGAAACATTAATATAAATCGTACAATAAGTAAAAATAATTACTTGAAGGATAAGGGTAATAATACAAATTCTTCAACAGAAAATATTCAAAAACAGTAAATTTTCATATAGGTAAAATAACCGTTAGAATGACTACTTCTAACGGTTATTTGTTGTTAAAAAATGTTTTATTTTAATTAAACATGTATAAGATATACAGTTTAAACAAGAAAAAACTACCTGCGTATAAGATAGTTTTTTTCTCTAATTGGTATTTTAGAGACGATGCCTCACGGCGTCTTGAATAGTTTGCTCAAAACGTTAGAATTTATTCTTTAAGTAGAGGCAAGTTGCCAAAAATAGAAAAGTGAATATGTTGGAATTAAGAAAACCATATGGCAATGGTTTAGTTTACTTTCATCCTCTAATTAAAAACCCTTGAAATCATTGATTCCAAGGGTTTTTATGCTATGTTGATAATTTATTACTAGTTAATTACTAACTACACGGGATATTTGGCTTTTGTATTTAGAATATAAGTATTAAAGTGAGTTTTAAAAAAGGAGGTGCATTTTTGAATGCAGAAAAAGCTTATTATCTTTATGCATATTCCTAAAACTGGAGGAACCACGTTAAATGAAATTTTTAAAAGATCTTATACTGAGAATGAGATATATGATCATGTTCCTCTAGAAGCAATGAATAAGCATTTTAGTCAATTAAAAGAAGAGGATAAAAAAAGAATTAAAGCAGTATCTGGTCATCATTTCTATGGTATACATGATCTCTTTTCTAGACCTTATACTTACTTTACTATGATGCGTAATCCTATTGACCGTGTCATATCGTTATATTATTTTTTAAAAACGTATCCAGGTTATTATGAAGAAAATATGAGAAATATGTCCTTTGAGGAATATATTGATTGGGACCCTCAAGCCAGTAACGGACAAATTCATCAAATTTGTGGGCAAAATTCTCAACTAAGTTTAGAAAAAGCAAAAGAAAATTTAAAAGTATTTGAAGTAGTGGGAATAACAGAGATGTTTAATGAATCACTTTTATTGCTAAAGAATAAATTCAATTGGGCTAATATTGAATATAAGAAAGAGAATGTTACAAAATCTCGCCCTCGAATTAGTGAAGTATCACCTGAAATAATTAAAAAAATAGAAAAAAATAACGAATTAGATATAGAACTATATGAATTAATAAAATCTAATTTTATTAAACAACTTAAGGGTGCTGAATGAAAAGGTTTTAGACATATTTAAATAAAAAAATTTGAATTTGATGATTCTATATAAGTCTTAATCCACTTATTAAAATAATTATAGCTATTATAACTTGAAGGGGCTTGGTAGGAACTTTGGTAGATAGCCTACTACCTACTGACACTCCTAGAATTGATCCTATTAGCAAATTAGCTGCCAACATATAATCCACGTTTCCAAAACTAGCATTTAATATACCCGCAACCGTTACTAAAAAAAAGGCGTGTGTAATATCTGTACCCACTAATTCGGAAGTGTTCATTCTGTAAAAAAATAACATAGCAATAGCAAATAAGGAGCCAGATCCAATAGATGTTAGTCCAACTATAAAACCAAAGATAACACCGATAATAATAGTTAATGCTTTCTTTTGTTCAAGTGATTGCATTTGCCAACGGTTGGGCTTTATTTTTTTATCAAAAAAGATTCGGATTAAAAAGGAAACAGCTACTAAAGTTAAGATATATCCAAGTGCATATTTAATAATTTGCTCTTGATGCTGATGAAATATTGGCAATAAATGAATGATCCCAATCGCAACCATAGCACTAGGAATACTACCTAATGACAAATATTTCACTAATTTAAAATTGATAGTACCTTGTTTCCAATGTTGACCTAGTCCGAATAGTTTTGTAATGGAATTATAGATAAAATCTGTTCCTACTGCGATGGAAGGGCTAATACCTAATAATATTAAAAGAGGGGTCAAAAGGGCTGCTCCTCCTACTCCTGTTAACCCTACTAAAATCCCTATTACTAGTCCCATAACGGCAATACTAACGCTCATCTTTTTTCCTCCAATTTAAATCGGGATACGATTATTTAACTAAAGAACATTGACATGCTCTAATAAATAATATTCTGAATGGCTTTCATTCGTTCTTTTAGAGAAAGATCAAATTATTAAGGGTTATCCCGCATATATATTTAGTTCCAATGAAAAATAAGAGTCTCAGTGGTTAAACTGAGACTCTTATTTTGAAGTTTATAGAGTTACTGAAAAATCAAATTAGATAAATTTTTCTCAACCTATAAAACAGTGATTATATGCTTTTTTTCGATAACAAACTTTATACTAAGTCAGGTTGGTACTAGCATCTAGAAGTAGTAGCAACTTTAAGTTGTTTCTAATTGCCTTAAGGCAATTTTTTATATTTAACGGTTAAAATCTGGTCCTTTATTCTTTGCTCTATTTATAGTTGTACTTCTCATTTCTCTTAATTGATGTCTTTGTTGAGCTTGCTCTTGGCTATGAGTAGCTTGTTGAATAGCATTAAAAACGTTATTTAGAGCGTTTATGTTGCTTTCATGTGCTTTTATTTCTTTTTCTAACCATGGGACAACTGTTTTCTCCATTGTGTTCATACGGCTTTGTTGTTGTTGTAAATCTTGTTTTCCTTTATAGCCCAGTTCTTTTAGGTTTTCACGTCCATATTTAGCTTCACGTTGCAATTCTTCATACTCTTGACGAGCTTTTTTTGAGACAAGCCGTTTGGCTTTTTCTCCAGGGCTTTTATCTAATTCATCAAGCTTTTTCTCCACGCTGCTGAGCTTTTCTACTTCTTTACTCATAGTTGAGACATGTTCTTTCTCTATACCAACCATTTTCTGATGTTTTTTGAACTCGTCTAGCTTCTTTTGGTTAGCATCCAGACTTTGTTTGATGTTAGATAGCCTAAATTGATTTTGTTGAGCAATATCATGATACTGTTCGAGCCTTAATGCATTGCTGTACGTAAGATACTTGCCAGCTGTTTTAAGATCCGGATAATAAGAGCTTACCTCACGGATTTTGGCCTGTTTAATAGCTTCTTCAGCTTGTAATAGTACCCTAGTTTCGACTTGAATCTGTTTTTTCTCATACTTAATTTGATTGAGTCGATTTTCCTTCTTTTGAGAGAATTCTTGATAACGCTCATAGAACTCTTCTTTGATTGAAAAACGAAGCGTTTCTTTATGTTTTTGAATGCTGCTTTCATAGCTTTCTTTGTTACTTTCTAAATCAGAAATTTTATCAAGATGACGTCGTTTCATCATGTTATTCTCTTTAAGTTTAAATGGATTAAGGGACTTCTTAAGTTCCTCTACTTTTTCTTCGTTCTGTTGGATTTCACGCTCCAGATCCCTCACACGATCATAATAATTGCTGACATTTAAGAATTGCTGTTGTTGGATATGAAAGTGTCGTTCAATTGGATCATGACGATCACTCATTTTGCGTAGTTCTTCGTGGCGTGCTGTAATATCTTCTAAGGTAATAACTTTTTGACCTACAAGAGATGCAGCTTTTTGAATATAGGTTTTCTCGATATCTGTAGAAAAGCTGAATTGCTTCTCTTTTTCCTTCATTTTCTTTAAGTGGTCTTCTTTTTGACGACGATAAGCTTGTAAATCAACCACGGCTTTATTGTAGTCTTGGCGGTCTCTATTAATCTGACCACGATCTGTTTTCTTCCCTTTCTTCTCCATGTCATGTGCGACATGGCCTAAGTGAACCATTGGTAAGGTTTCGAGTCCACGCTTTTCATGAGAAAGATGAGTAATACGTTCATTGCTTTGAGCTTGTTCCAGGGCTTTGTTGGCATAGTTTGCCCACTGTTCACGAATGGATAAGCAGCCTTCGCTGTTTTTGACGTACCCACGGTTGTTTTCTTTCGCATTCGCAAAATCAGCATTCCAGTCACGGTTCTTTTTGCCGAATCCATCTTCATTTAGATTTCTCATGGTTAACATGATGTGAGCATGAGGATTATTGGCATCATCACGATGAATAGCAATATCAGCAACCATTCCTTTTTGCACAAACTCGTTTTGAGCAAAGTACTGAATGAGTTCTTTTTGTTGGTCATGACTCAGTTCAATTGGCAAAGCAATATTTAATTCACGTGCCAATTGTGAGTCTTTGCGCTTCTCTACTTTTTCAACTTCATTCCATAAACGGTTCCGATCTTTCATCCATTCTGGCGCATTAGAAGGAGTCAGAATCATGGTTTCTGGTTGTACATGACGAGCATAAAATTTTTGCTCGTCTGTACGTTCATCATGTAGTTTTTCGCCACTTCGATAAGCAGCTGCAGCGACAGCTGATTGTCCTTTTGAACGACTAATAATTTGCATCGATAGATGGTAGATAGCCATAATTCTTTCCTCCTTTCTTGAGAATGGGTTAGTGAGTTAGGAATAAGTTGATGAGAGCACAAAGTGCGCTAATCAACGCTTTAGATGAAATCAGCATCATGAACACCGGAGGTGTCAGATGGTGGTTTCATCTTTGCCGATAGGCAAACAGGTTTTATGAAATTCGCCATCTAGGCGAATGGGTCTTTGATTTTTTCTTTTTGTTCCGAAGGAACCGCACACATCGGTACGATGTATAAGTGCGCCCTTATCTCTTCAATCTAAGGGAATTATACCATATCCTGGTGAGAGAATCTATGCTAAGGATACCAATTTATCTCAATTTTTGATATAATCAATTTAAACATTAGAGAGCAAGAAAAGGAGATGAGGATGGGTGCCGAAGAAGCGAACAGATGAGGAAATTCTTCAGGAGTTAGAAGAAAAAATTGAGAAGATGAAAGCAAAGAAACAACAAGTTGAAGCGCGTAAAAAAGAAAAAGAAAGAAAAGAAAGAACAAGACGATTGATCCAAGTCGGCGCGATCTTTGAGAAATACTTTGAGATTCAAAGTGAAGAAGAAGCAGAAAAGATTGCGAAGGCATTGCAATCTTATGTAGGAAAAAACAAAGATAAGATTTTGCATCATGATCTGGTTGTAAAAGAAAAAAAGAAAGCAGCAGCTGAAGTAGCTACTGCCGAAGGATAATTTACAATATAAGTTTATAGAGTTTCAAATTGGCTATTTTAGCTTGAACAAACTACTCAAACTAAAATAGCCAATTTGAAACCTTGTACTTCTTATACTATTCAATATCAATTTCTCGTTCTTTATTTGGAAATTCAACTAGATTGTCTGTCGTTTTTTTCTTTTTTGGCTTTTGAGTTTTCGGCTTTTTGACTACAAATCCCTCAATCTCATCCTCATTACTATCGACTAACGTCACTAGCTCTCCATCAGCATTACGGAAATTGATATATAAATTTGCTTTTGAAAGAGTTACCTCATACTGCTCCATCAAACCTTGCAATGTACTGGCAATAAGTTCAGGCGTAACTGGCTCTTCAAATTTAATTCTCATTTTCCATCACCCCATTTTTTGTTATAGCTGAGATCTATATAAATTAGTCTTGTATGCTACCTCCAAAACTCCCACCATTTCTTTTTGTTTTCTTCCTGGGAAGCAGCCAACATTTTTTTGGTTTCCCTGATGTCCCGCATAACTTGAATAAGGATTTCGTCTCTTTTTTCAGTTCCTGTATCGTCATCCATTCTTTCAAGCAATGTTTTTTTTAGCTCATAAACTTCTTGAGTTTGATTGTCTTTAATAGTCTGTATCTCATTTTTAAATGTTTGTTCTTGCTCTTGAAGAAGTCTTACAAAGCGCTTCTCTTGCTCTTTTAAAAGTTCATTCATAAGCGTCATAGCGTCATGACTACTAGAACCCTCTTCAGGTATGATGTCATGACCGTCAATGCCGTTTTCAGGCATGACATCATGACCCATTGGCTCTAGTCGCTTCTTGTTGGCCATGCCTATCTTCTTTGCTACAGACTCAATGGTCATACCGTCATAACTGATTAGCTCCAAAAACATCTCCAAAGCTTTTATGTCGTCCTCTGTAAAAAGGCGATGTCCTAAATTGTTTCTTCGAAAAGAGTACCCTTCTTTTTCAAGGCTAAAAATGTACTTTTTGAAGACAGAATCCTTGAGATCTAACCTCTTTAAAACTTCACCAGTTTTATAAACAAAGTTATTCATTTCAGACATAACGTCATGCCCCCTCTCTAATTCATTCGTCATGACATCATATTAGCCCTTCAATTAAAGAGCTTGCAAACGAATATATTTAAAACTTGCCGTGATGAATGACGGCCATCTCACTTTGAGATTATATCAATTTTCAAGAAGTCTAGTCTTAAATTACTGTTATAAAGGGGCTCTTTGTTTAAGAGGCCATACCTTATACCCTTGAATGTAGAGGGTGGTTTTTAAGGCGTTTAGTTCGTTCAATAAAACTATCTACAAAGCTGGCCATTGCTTTTGTGTCGTCACGTTCTAAAAGTTGGTTATAAGCAATAGTGTAGGCTAATTTGTGCAATTCCTCAGTAGAAAGGTTACGTCCCTGTTTTATGTAATCTACAAGTTTATCAAAAGCAATATGAGCGATTTCTTGCATAATAGATTTATCAACTGATACACCAAAGTTCTTCATTGCAAGCCAAATACGTCCGTATAGAGACTTAATTTGATTACCAAAGAAAGCTTGATATTGTTGAAGTCTTTTAGGAACCATTTTTATATAAGCTTTACGTTTAGATGTTTCTTTGCTCATATTTAGATGTTTAATATTATGTATTTGTTTTAAGAAGGTTTTGTTTTCTTGGTGTTGCATTTTTGAGCTTTCTTGTGTTGCATTTTCTTCAATTTGATTAATTTCTTTCACGGATTCTTCTGTTTGAATTGGTTGAATAATAACGGCATTACTTGTTTGTTTCATGTCACTACTGCGTTTCATTTCTAATTGTTTAATAATGCCGAGATTCTCTAAATGGTTACACGCACGAATAATAGTAGCACGACTTTTACCAATCAATTTACCAATATTTCTTTTCGTTAAGAAAGAAACTCCTAGGTGCTTCGCTGAATGGCCATGTAAGACTTTTAATACAGCAACATGGGTTTTATTCAATTGATCCTTAAAACGTTCTATATAGGACCGTACAGCTTCGTTTAGGGTATCAATAGACTCGAAGCTTGATAAATTTTTATATGTTTCTACACTTGCGATAATCTCGATTTTTTCTTTTGCCATTTTCATTCGCTCCCTTTTATGGAAAACGAAAAAAGACGTGATACCGTTTTACAGGTAAACACGTCTTTTAAAATGATAAAAGAGTATAGAACTTCCCCTTGTTTTTCATGTAATTCTATCGTAAAATGAACATAGAATTACACTAAAGAAAAGGTGAAGCAGGTGTTTACCGTAGGGTGTTTACGGTGGACGGTTGAAGAAGGGGTCGGATCCTTCGACAACACGCTTTGCCTTTTTCGATTTTCCGATCATGTAATTGATTTAATCATAGCAAACTCTACCAAGTTTAACAATGAAATTTTTAGATAATTTAAGTATATAGAAGTTTTTTTATTTAAGGCTGTATCTTGTGATACAGCTTTTTATATTTTCTTGTTAACAAAATAAAAAACTGTCTCTTCTTTACTC
>NZ_JBVQPN010000022.1:0-15884 GCF_055710015.1 Priestia sp. VA7 | reverse complement strand
TCCGCCGCTAACGTCATAGAAGCAAGCTTCTAATCAGTTCGCTCGACTTGCATGTATTAGGCACGCCGCCAGCGTTCATCCTGAGCCAGGATCAAACTCTCCGAAGAAATGTTTGACTTGCTCAATTCAAAAAATAAAAATTAACGTTGACGTTTACTATTTCGTTCAGTTTTCAAAGAACTCTTGTCTCAAGGCGACTTTCTTATCTTACCACCTCAAGAATAACTTGTCAACAACTTTTTTCATTAAGTTATTTTCGAGTTATTTTTTGTTGTTGTCTTAGCGACGTATATAAATATAACATCTGTTAACTTGTTGGTCAACAACTTTTTCAAAAAAAATAAAAGTTTTCTCGAAAAGATTCCAGAAAACTTTTATTTTGGATATTCCTCCAAATTATAATATGAAATTATTAATAACAAGTAAGGCAGCTATGCCTGGAATACCTAAAATAGCTGAAACAATGGCTGTGGGGAAATTAATAGGGATATGAATACCAAACTGTACGCCAAAGATGTTAATAAAGAAAAGCAGCAGAACGCCAATAATAAGCTTGATCGATAAATTTCCAATGACTCGAAGCATTTTTTCAACACCACCTGTTACTAAGAGTAGAATGATTAGCCCTATTAAAAAAGACACAACTACAATGGGATGATTTAGCATGTTGCCTCCTTCTTAAAGCAGATAAGTTATCTTATATGTATGTCCAAGCATTCAAAAAAAGCACTACTTCCCGGAGGGAAATCCTTATTTTATAAAGACAACAAAACAGGATGCCTCTATGACATCCTGTTAATTGAAATATTTCGATGCTTGGCTTCTTTTAATAGAAAAAGATACTTCATTTTGGCTAATCGAATATCTACCATTACCTCTTCTGAAGGATCTACACTTCTTTCTACCATTGAAGTTTTGTGACTCCATTCCTGCTTTACTTGCATAAAAGTCTTCACAAATTCATCATCGTACTCTTTGCGTAACCAACCTTTTCTTTTAAAAAACATATGCAAGTACCTCGTTATACTTCTCTTCTACCTTCTAGTGCTTTAGATAATGTTACTTCATCTGCGTACTCAAGATCTCCTCCAACGGGTAACCCATGAGCAATTCTAGTAATTTTAATTCCTGTCGGCTTTAAGAGCCTAGAGATATACATAGCCGTAGCTTCGCCCTCTATATTCGGGTTAGTGGCTAAAATCACTTCTTGAATCTCATCATCTTGAAGTCTTTTTAATAACTCTGGTACTTTGATATCTTCAGGCCCTATTCCTTCCATAGGTGAAATTGCGCCATGCAGGACATGATACAAGCCGTTATATTCTTTCATTTTCTCCATTGCAATGACATCCTTAGGGTCTTGCACGACACATACCACATTTCGCTCTCTGCGCTGATCTTGACAAATGTAACAAGGATCTTGATCTGTGATATGTCCGCAAACTGAACAATAGGTTAAATTTCGCTTCGCATTGACTAATGCTTTTGCAAAATCTAATACTGTATCTTCTTTCATAGATAAAACAAAGAACGCTAAGCGAACAGCTGTTTTTGGACCAATGCCGGGTAACTTCATAAAACTATCTATAAGCTTTGATATTGGTTCTGGATAATGCACGTGGCAACCACCTTATTAAAGTCCTGGAATATTTAAACCTTTTGTAAATTGACCCATTGTGTTATTTGTTAAATCGTCCATTTGTTTTAATGCGTCATTTGTTGCTGCTAGTACTAAATCTTGTAGCATTTCAATATCTTCAGGATCTACTACATCCTCTTTAATATTTACATCAATTACTTGTTTCTGACCGTTAACTACAACTGTTACCATTCCGCCGCCAGCTGTACCTTCAACAGTTTTTTCAGCTAACTCTTCCTGCGCTTTTTGCATATCTTTTTGCATTTTTTGCATTTGTTTCATCATTTTTTGCATATTGCCCATGCCTTTCATCATATGAACATTCCTCCTAAATTTACTCTTGAATTTCGATTAAGTCTTCTCCAAATAGCTTTTTCGCTTCTGCAACCACAGGGTCTTCCTCCTGTGGTTGACCTGATGACCCATCACTTTGCTGTCCTTGAAGAAACTCTTCTCTTACTTTATCCCATTCGCTTTCTGGAATTGCAACCATTTCACGCTTGCTGCCAATTAAAGTATATAAGATATTCTCTAAATTATCACGTACATTGTTGTTATTTTCAGAAGCCATTTTGCAATGAATTTCATATTTGAATTTAAGTATAAATGATTGATCTGAAGACGCAACCGGTTCACTGTTAGATAACAACGCTGCATGTGAAGCTTTATTTTGTTGTTTCAATGTGTCCAACACCTGCGCCCAAGATCGCTTAATTGTTTCTAAATTCTGCCGAGTGGCATTTTTTAGAACTTCATTTACCTTCCCAACAGGCGTCTTGTACTGACTTCTGGACTGTCTTATCTGTTTTTTCTCTGTTTGCACTGCCTGAGCTGTATGATCAACTTGAATGCCTTTTTCTTTTAACTGCTGCAGTTCTGCTTCCATTTGATTCATTTTTTGCAAAATGTCTTGATAGGGAAGAGCACTCTCTTGATTTGTAGAACTTTGAGCTAATTTTACTAAAGCTACTTCAAGTAGCACTCGAGGATGATTACTCCATTTCATCTCTTGCTGAGTTTGGTTCAATTCAGCAATGACTTTATAAATAAAAGCACTATCCATTTTTGAACTGAGTTCTTTAAACTCTTCGTTAACCGCTGCTTTTTCAAGTAAATATGCATTTTCTTCAGAAGCTTGATAAAGCAGAACATCACGATAATAGAAGATGAGGTCCTCTACAAACCTCGCTGGATCTTTTCCGTTTTTAATCAAACTTTCAACAGAGTCTAGCGCTTCTACGATGTTTTTATTAAAGATAGCTTGGACGATCTTCACAATAAAAGACTGTGATACTGCTCCTGTTATGGATAGAACATCCTCCAAGCCCACCTTATCCGTACTATACGAGATAGATTGGTCTAAAAGACTAAGTGCATCACGCATGCCGCCTTCTGAAGCTTTCGCAATTTCGTAAAGAGCATCCTCGCTTACTTCTAGCTCTTCAGAACCTAATACTTCCTTCATTCGATATACGATATCTTCTGGCGAAATGCGTTTGAAATCAAAGCGCTGACATCTAGAGATAATCGTTAATGGAATTTTATGCGGCTCTGTTGTAGCTAAAATAAAGATAACATGTGCAGGAGGTTCTTCTAACGTTTTTAACAAAGCGTTAAAAGCTCCAATTGAAAGCATATGAACCTCATCAATAATATACACTTTGTATCGAACAGCACTAGGTGCATATTTTACTTTATCACGGATATCTCGAATTTCATCGACTCCATTATTAGAAGCTGCATCAATTTCAATTACATCAGAAATGGAACCATCAGTAATTCCCCGACAAGTTGCACATTCATTACAGGGTTCAGCAATGGGTGCTTTTTCACAGTTAACGGCTTTCGCTAAAATTTTAGCAGCTGTTGTCTTTCCTGTCCCTCGAGGCCCAGAAAATAAATACGCATGCGAAAATTTCTCTTGGACAAGGGCATTTTGAAGTGTTTTGATAATATGTTGTTGACCGACTACGTCGTTAAAGCTTTGAGGACGGTATACACGGTACAGAGCCTGATATGCCACTACATCCTCTCCTTTTAATATAATTCATTAGTTATCATTATAGCGTATTATGAGGTTTTTTTTCAAAATAGTGAGAGATAAAATAAAAAGCCTACTCCAACAGAGTAGACTAAACTTATGTATATAACTGCCGTGCACCTTCCGTCGATTAGCCACCCCAGGCGTTACTTAAGCAGTTAGCTCGGTTCAGGCGACCCCATGGCACATGAGAGATTCTGCTTACTGCTGCTTCCTTCCGGACCTGACAGGGTTCACAGATTCCCATTGCATAGGACCCAAACGTCAACACCACTTACTTAAGGCAGGCCCTAAGATGAGCTAACCTCAAGAAGGAATTCGGCCTCGCTAGAGCGGATTGCGAGTACAGGGCACCGCTACCTCCCCGCTTAGCACGGCAAAGTTGAAACCAATAGTTTGGGCATCAAGTTGATGCATTTACAAGTATACGTCTTTTCATTCAAAAATGCAACCGCTATAGAAAACTTACTTTTTTAGCGCTATTTTCCAGACTTTTTTCGTTGACGCAACTCACGAAAAAAGGTCGTTAAGAGGCTCCCGCATTCTTTTTCTAGCATACCTCCTACTACTTCTGCTTGATGATTAAACTTTTCAAACTCTAATAAATTTAACAATGTTCCCGCGCAGCCACCTTTAGGATCATAAGCGCCAAACACAACTCTTTTCACTCTTGATAATACAATAGCACCTGCACACATCGGACATGGTTCTAAGGTGACATATAATGTAGCGTCTTCCAATCTCCATGTTCTTAGTTTCTTACATGCTTCATCAATTGCTAAAAGTTCCGCATGAGCAACTGATCGCTGTTCTGTTTCTCGTAAGTTATAAGCTGAAGCAACCACCTCATCATTTTGAACAATAACTGCTCCAATGGGAACCTCTAATTTATCTTTGGCTTTTAATGCTTCATCAATTGCCAACCTCATATACTTTTCATCATTTAACACTTTTTATCCAACCTTACATATTATATTTTTTCTGAGTCAAACTATTTACTATGTACATCAGGAAAAGGAGAGACCTTGTGTGAAGAACGCTAAAACTGCTTTAATTATTATTGATATGCTAAACGATTTTCAATTTAAAAACGGCAAAATACTTGCTGAAAAATCTTTAACAATTGCTCAAAATATTTCCAAATTAAAACAATATGCCTCTTCTCAACATATCCCTATCATTTATGTCAATGACCACTATAAGCTATGGCAAGCAAACTTAGAAACCATTTTAACACACTGCACAAATGAGATAAGCTCACCCGTTCTACATCACATTTCACCACAAAACGCTGATTACTTTTTAATTAAACCAAAGCATTCTATCTTCTATGGAACAGCTTTAAATATTTTGCTATCACAGCTCGATGTTCATACACTTATTTTAACAGGAATTGCGGGAAATATATGCGTGCTTTTTTCAGCTAACGATGCTTATATGCGTGAGTATAACTTAATTGTACCTGAAGATTGTATTGCTTCAAACGCAGATGAAGACAATACCTTTGCTTTGAGAATGATGCATAATGTATTAAATGCTCATATTTGCAAACATACCGAGTTGATGAATTAAGTAAAAAGCCTTCTCATATGATGGAAGTAAGTCATATGAAATGGAGGCTTTTTATTATGCAAATTTACACTGTTAAAGCAGGTGACAGTATATATAGTATTGCAAAACAGTTCCGCATTGACGCAGGGAAAATTATAAGAGCAAATGAATTACCTAATCCAAATCAACTCGTCATCGGGCAATCTATGGTTATTCCAATCAACGGTACTTACTACACAGTAAAAGCCGGGGACACTATATGGAAGATAGGAAGAAAATTAGGCGTTAGCTATCAGGCTATTGCCAATGCGAACAATGTTTCAGTTACAGCACCCTTAACCCCTGGCCGCCGCATCTTAATTCCTCCTTCCCCCAACAAAAGAAACGGTGAGTTTTTAGGGTATGTTGAAACAAGCAATCGAAAAATCACTCCTCAAACAGAGAAAATGATTAATCAAAATGCAAAATACCTTACTTATCTCGGGCCGGCGAACTTTGAAGTGCAAAAAGACGGTTCTCTAAAGGCGCCTCCACTTAACAATTTAGGTTCTATTGCTAAAGAAAATGACGTCATTTTCTTAATGGTATTGGCTAATATTGAAAACGGCGCATTCAGTGACGAAGTCGGCCGAGCAATTTTAACTAATAAAGACGTTCAAGATACGCTTTTAAATAATATTGTAAAAACAGCGAAAGAACAAAATTTCAGAGACATTCACTTTGACTTCGAATTTTTGCGTCCGGCAGATAAAGAAGCCTATATTGCATTTTTACAGAAAGCAAAAAAGCGTCTTCAAGATGAGCAACTTCTTATGTCTGTCGCTTTAGCTCCGAAAACAAGTCGAGATCAAAAAGGCAAATGGTATGAAGCACATGATTATAAAGCCATTGGAGAGATTGCTAACTTCGTTGTTCCGATGACATACGAATGGGGATATAGCGGTGGGCCTCCTATGGCCGTCTCTCCTATTGGTCCCGTACGTGATGTTTTAGAATATGCAGTATCTGAAATACCTAGTTCAAAAATTATCATGGGTCAAAATCTATACGGTTACGATTGGACACTTCCTTACAAACCAGGAGGAGAATATGCCAAGGCCATTAGTCCTCAACGAGCTATTGAGTTGGCAGCTCGCTATAAAGTAGCGATTCAATACGACAATAAAGCACAAGCTCCTTTCTTCCGGTATAAAGATGAACAGCAGCGCACCCACGAAGTATGGTTTGAAGACGCTAGGTCTATTCAGGCCAAGTTTGATTTAATCAAAGAATTAAAACTTAGAGGAATGGCCTACTGGAAACTAGGCTTAGATTTCCCGCAAAACTGGCTCTTGATTGAAGACAACTTCAAAATTACAAAAAGAGTGACACAACCATAAATAGGGAAAGCTTACTGTGAACAGTAGGCTTTTTGTTATTCTTCTTACTGAAAGAAATTTCTTTTCCCCTTATTCTCCTTCTCTATGTTAAAATATTTTTTGTCTGTTTTTTTTGAACGAGTGGTCATGAAGGAGGCAAATGAATGCAAGGCACACCTTTTATTTCAGTAGAAGGACCCATCGGTGTCGGAAAAACCTCTCTAGCTAAAGAGATTGCACAAGCATTTCAATTCGAAATTTTAAAAGAAATCGTAGATGAAAATCCATTTCTCGGGAAATTTTATGAAAATATCAACGAGTGGAGTTTTCAAACCGAAATGTTTTTTCTATGTAATCGATATAAGCAGTTGGAGGATATTCAAAAAGGGTTCTTATCTTATAAAAAACCTGTTGTAGCAGATTATCATATTATGAAAAACATGATTTTTGCTGAGCAAACGTTAAAAGATGAACAGTATAAAAAATATGTACAAATCTTCCACATCTTAACGGCTGATATGCCAGCTCCGAACATTATTATTTATTTAAATGCCAGTTTAGATACCTTGTTAAAGCGGATTAAAATGCGCGGAAGAGAAATTGAACGAAACATCGATCCTCACTACCTTGCGAGGCTAAGTGATGATTATGAAAAGGCTATGTCGGCATTTGAACAAAATAATCCTGATGTAACCATTTTACGTTATGACGGTGATGAAATAGATTTTGTACAAAATAAACAACACTTAAATAGAATCTTATCAGAGGTTCAAGAAAGTATGTTAAAAAGGAGTATGTAATGGTAAACTTACGATCAAAATACAACATTCCTAATGATGCTGTGTTGACGATAGCGGGTACAGTTGGAGTTGGGAAATCTACAATGACTCAATCATTGGCTGATGCTCTCCAATTTCGCACATCGTTTGAAAAAGTAGATTCCAACCCTTACCTGGACAAATTTTATGGAGATTTTGAACGTTGGAGCTTCCACCTACAGGTATATTTTCTAGCGGAACGCTTTAAAGAACAAAAGAAAATTTTCGAGTATGGCGGCGGCTTCATCCAAGACAGATCCATTTACGAAGATACCGGTATCTTTGCTAAGATGCATTTTGAAAAAGGAACGATGTCTAAAGTAGACTATGAAACATATACAAGCTTGTTCGATGCAATGGTTATGACTCCGTATTTTCCTCATCCGGATCTGCTCATTTATTTGGAAGGCAGCTTCGAAGATATTGTAGATCGCATTCAAGAAAGAGGGCGACCAATGGAACAGCAAACGCCTCTTGATTATTGGAAAGAGATGCACGCCCGATACGAAGACTGGATTAATAACTTTACGGCTTGCCCTATTCTTCGTTTAGATATTAGAGAATACGACCTTATCAAGGATCCTGATTCAATTGAATCAATTGTTGAAAAAGTGGCTCGCTTTTTACAACATAATGAAAAGCTAAAACGTCGTCATCTATAAAAAAATGCCGCTTTAATAGATAAAGCGGCATTTTTAACAAATAAAAAACCGTTACTTATAAGTAACGGTTTTCCAATCTCCAATTTATCGCGCTATGTTAATTGCATTATAAGTCAAATATGGCGGAGGAAGAGGGATTCGAACCCCCGCGGGCTTTAACACCCCTGTCGGTTTTCAAGACCGATCCCTTCAGCCGGACTTGGGTATTCCTCCGTATCGACAAGTATTAATTTATCATATACAAATAATGAAGTCAACCCTTTTATTGATTTTTTAAAAAAAGATGTTCATTAAGAATTAATTCTTAATGAACATCTTCTACTTTTATTTAGAGATAAATTCTTTATTTCCCATATATGGACGCAGCACTTCTGGAATTTGAATTGATCCATCTTCCTGCTGGTAGTTTTCTAAAATTGCAGCTACCGTACGGCCAATTGCTAAGCCAGAACCATTTAGTGTATGAACATGTTCTGGTTTTGCTTTTGTATCACGGCGGAAGCGAATATTAGCACGGCGAGCTTGGAAGCTTTCAAAGTTTGAACAAGAAGAAATTTCACGATACGTTTCATAACTTGGAATCCAAACTTCAATATCATACTTTTTGGCTGCTGTGAAACCTAAGTCAGCTGTACACATGCTTAGAACTCGGTAAGGTAAACCTAATAGTTGAAGAACCTTTTCAGCATGGCCCGTTAATTTTTCTAATTCATCATAAGAATCTTCTGGCTTAACAAAGCGAACGAGTTCTACTTTATTAAACTGATGCTGACGAATAAGACCACGTGTATCTCTTCCTGCAGAGCCTGCTTCAGAGCGGAAGCAAGCACTATACGCTGTATAAGCAATTGGAAGCTGATCTCCGCTTAAAATTTCATCACGATGTAAATTTGTAACTGGTACTTCAGCTGTAGGAATTAAGAAATAATCTTCTTCTTTAATCTTGAATGCATCTTCTTCAAATTTAGGAAGCTGCCCTGTTCCTGTCATGCTTGTGCGATTCACCATATATGGAGGAAGGATTTCTTCATAACCATGCTCATCCATATGTAAATCCATCATAAAGTTAATAAGAGCGCGTTCTAATCTTGCACCTAACCCTTTATAAAAGACAAAGCGGCTTCCCGTTACTTTCGAAGCTCTTTCAAAATCTAAAATATTTAAATCTGTTCCTAAATCCCAATGCGGTTTTGGTTCAAAATCAAATTGTTTAATTTCTCCCCATTTGCGAACTTCTACGTTATCATCTTCAGTTTCACCTACAGGCGTACTTTCATGTGGAACGTTAGGAATTGAAAGCAGCAATAGTTCTAATTCTTCTTCAACGCTGCGAAGCTCTTCATCCAATTGCTTTACGCGATCTCCTACTTCACGCATTTCAACGATTAAATGATCAGCATCTTGTTTTTCACGCTTCAATTGTGCAATTTGCTGTGATACTTCATTTCGCTTGCTTTTTAACTCTTCTGTTTGAGCAATTAGCTCACGGCGTTTTGCATCTAAATCTTCAAAGCGACCTAAGTCCGTTAAGTCCTCACCACGAAACTTGAGCTTTTCTTTTACTTCATTAAAATTAGCACGTAAAAATTTTAAATCTAACATACTTAGTACCTCCTTTAGTATAAAAGGGCAAAATAAAAACTCTCATCCCCATGAAAGGGACGAGAGTTTACCCGCGTTGCCACCCTAATTGAAAGCTAAAATAAGCCTTCCTCTTAAACCAGATAACGGATGAACCGAAACTGCCTACTACTTTTTCGACAGCTTGCTCCAGGACGGATTCATAAGAATTGATTATCGATTCACACCAGCCATCGACTCTCTTGAAATCAAAAATCTTATTACTATTTCCTATCAACGCTTTATACCAATATCATTTTTATTAATCATAATGTACTACAAGTCTTTACAAGATGCAATTCATTTATACAGGTTTTTTTGAAGCTTCTTCAACCATTGCTACAAAATACTGCGCCATGCGGGCATCATCTGTCAATTCTGGATGAAACGAACATCCCAAGAATTGACCTTGTCTTGCCGCAACGATTCGGTCGTTATGCATAGCTAAGACTTCAACGTTTTCTCCTACTTCTACAATATGCGGAGCACGGATAAATACGCCTATAAAACCTTCACCGATATCTTTAATATTTAAGGCAGCTTCAAAGCTATCCCGTTGACGCCCAAACGAGTTTCGAGCTACCGTAATATCCATAACACCTAAATGGGGCTCTTCACGGTCAACGACTTGTCCTGCGAGTAAAATTAAACCCGCACACGTACCAAATACCGGTTTACCTGCTTGTGCAAACTGGCGAAGAGGTTCCATAAAGTCATATTTGTCAATCAGACGACGCATCGCTGTGCTTTCCCCGCCCGGTAGGATTAAACCATCTATTTCGTTTAGCTGTTCAACTTTTTTTATGATAATGGCTTCAGCGCCTGCTGCTTCTAATGCTTGTGCATGCTCGCGAAAGGCACCTTGTAATCCTAACACGCCTACTTTTACCATTTTGTCAAAACTCCCTTTAAATTACCATCCACGCTCTTGCATGCGGTTTTCTGGTAATAATGATGAAATTTCAATCCCTTTCATTGCACTTCCTAACCCTTTTGATAAGTTTGCAATCAGTTCATAGTCTTGATAATGTGTTGTTGCTTCCACGATTGCACGTGCAAACTTTTCAGGGTTGTCTGATTTAAAGATTCCTGATCCAACGAACACGCCGTCTGCTCCAAGCTGCATCATTAACGCTGCATCTGCTGGTGTTGCTACACCGCCTGCTGCAAAGTTTACAACTGGTAAACGACCTTCACGTTTAATTTGCAGTAATAACTCATAAGGTGCGCCTAATAGTTTTGCTTCTGTCATTAACTCATCTTCGTCCATGCCCACAACTTTACGTACTTGAGCGTTTACTTGACGCATATGACGTACTGCTTCCACGATGTTCCCTGTCCCTGGTTCGCCCTTTGTACGAAGCATTGCAGCTCCTTCAGCAATACGACGAGATGCTTCGCCAAGATCACGGCAACCGCACACAAATGGAACCGTAAATGTATTTTTATTTAAATGAAACTCCTCATCAGCTGGAGTCAACACTTCACTTTCATCGATGTAGTCTACACCCATCGCTTCTAGCACGCGTGCTTCAACAATATGGCCAATACGAGCTTTTGCCATAACTGGAATGGACACAGCATTCATCACTTCTTCAACAATTGTTGGGTCTGCCATACGAGACACGCCGCCTGCTGCACGGATATCAGCTGGAACACGCTCTAATGCCATAACGGCAACAGCGCCTGCTGCTTCTGCAATTTTTGCTTGCTCTGCATTGATCACGTCCATGATAACGCCACCTTTTTGCATTTCCGCCATTCCCCGTTTTACACGATCAGTACCTGTAATGTTATTCATGTTTGTCTTCCTCCTGTATCAAGTGTTTCACAATAATTTTTAGTGTATATACAAAATTCAAAACTTAGTGTCTATTTTACCGCATTTTTCGGAAAATTCCTATCTAATTTATAGATTATATACAAACAAATCTAAAATAAAAAAAAGAGATACTCTCTTGTAGTATCTCTTCTTTCTCTTGAGTTATCATTAAAACCAGTTATTCACTGTATTTGCAGCATTCATCCAAATATCGCTGAAGAAGTTGCCAATACTGCGGATAGCGAGAGAGAACCATCCAGCTTTTTCAACAGATTCGTTTGTCATAACCGGCGTCATGCTATCTGTAGTTTGACCTCCTACATAGCCTAAATCTTTAAGATTGCTGTTTGTTGCACTCACATAAGCAACTGTTTCTCCTTTTTTAATAGGAGCAACAACTTTTTGATCGTTCATAACTTTATCGTTTAACTTAAAGTTGATTTTAGTATGATCTTTTTGACCTTTTTTGGTAATAATTTTTACCGAATTCTTTGGAGAAACGGAAGCTTCTTTTGATTTTCCTTTAGCAACATCAATTGTTTCATGCCCTTTAATCTCGCCGTTAGCAGGCACTACTTCTTTTAACTGAAAATGACTAAAAGCATAATCCAATATCTTTTTTGTTTGGGAAAAACGAGCAGCTTCCGTAGACTTGCCGTTTTCCTTAGCATTCATTACAACTGTTATGTATCTTACCCCGTTACGCTCTGCAGTCCCAGTGAAACATTGACCTGCAAAATCTGTATGGCCAGTTTTTAAACCGTCTACGCCGCTGTAGGCAGCTGAAAAACCTGGGAGCATCTTATTCCAATTGTTCATTTTTGTTTCGCCTTGTTGCCCTTGTCTAAACATCTTAGAAGGAGTTTTAGCTACTTCCAAAGATTCTGGATAATCATGGATTAAGTGATAAGCAAGGGTAGCAACTGCCCGAGCCGATAGAAGGTTCTCATCTTCTTCCTTCGTTCCTTTTGGATACATTCCTTTTAACAGAGAATTAGAAAGACCTGTAGAATTGACAAATTTTGATTCACCCATATTTAATCTTTTTGCCGTTTCGTTCATTAACTTAATAAAGTTTTCTTCAGAATCACTGACAGCTTCAGCTAAAGCAATTGCAGCTCCATTAGCTGAGTAAATAGCCATGGCATCATATAATTCTTTCACCGTGTATTTTTGGTTTTCAATTAACGGTACATTCGATAATCCATAATCCTGAGAAATTTTAGCTGCATATTTACTAACTGGCACACGTTGATCCCAAGATAATTTCTTATCTTTTATGGATTCTAATACTAGGTATTCCGTCATCATTTTTGTCATGCTTGCAATACCTAATAAAGCATCCGCATTTTTCCCGTATAATACTTTCCCCGTACTTGCCTCTACTAAGATCGCTGCATCTGCTTCAACGCCAATATCATCTGTTTTAGGAGCAGCTGATGCTTGTGTAGAGACAAAAAATACGCTGGCCATTAACATAACAGCAATGACACAAATTAATTGTTTCTGTACTGCGTTTCTCACTCTATACCCTCCAAACGTAAACTCACATAAATGTAATTTTATCATATTAAAATTTAAAAAAATAGATAAAGAAGTACTGTTACATTCATGATCCATGACTTAAAAAACACGTTTCCCTAATAGGGAAACGTGTTTTTTAGCATTCATGATTATCTCATAGAATAGTTAGGAGATTCTTTTGTGATTTGTACATCATGTGGGTGGCTTTCTCTTAAACCTGCTCCAGTCATACGAATGAATTGTGCCTGTTCACGTAACGCTTCTAAGTTAGCTGAACCACAGTAACCCATTCCTGCGCGTAAACCGCCAATCATTTGATATAAAGTATCTGCTACAGGTCCTTTGTAAGGCAAACGTCCTTCGATACCTTCTGGGACTAATTTTTTATTATCTTCTTGGAAGTATCGATCTTTACTTCCTTTTTCCATAGCTCCTACAGAGCCCATTCCACGGTACACTTTAAAGCGTCTACCCTGGTAGATTTCTGTTTCTCCAGGACTTTCTGTCGTCCCTGCTAGAAGGCTTCCTAGCATTACTGTATGTCCACCAGCCGCAAGTGCTTTTACAATATCTCCAGAGTATTTAATACCGCCATCTGCGATAATAGCTACACCGTGCTTACGAGCTTCAGTTGCACAGTCATATACTGCTGTAATTTGTGGAACGCCTACACCAGCTACAACACGAGTTGTACAAATTGAACCAGGTCCAATTCCTACTTTTACTACGTTTGCTCCTGCTTCAATTAATGCTTTTGTACCTTCAGCAGTTGCTACGTTACCAGCAATAATATTTAACTCTGGATATGCCTCGCGAATGCTGCTTACCGTATCTAAAACGCCTTGTGAATGTCCATGCGCTGTATCAATAACGATAACATCAACGCCAGCTTGTACTAATTTTTCGATACGAACGTTTGAATCAGCTGTTACGCCAACAGCTGCTCCAACTAATAATCGACCTTGTTGATCTTTAGCTGCATTTGGAAACTCAATTACTTTTTCAATGTCTTTAATTGTGATAAGGCCTTTTAATACGCCATTGTCATCTACAAGAGGTAACTTTTCAATTTTGTATTGCTGTAGAATTTTCTCTGCTTCTTCTAAAGTCGTTCCTACTGGGGCAGTAACCAATTCTTCTTTTGTCATTACATCAGCAATTTGCATTGAATAATCTTGGATAAAACGCAAGTCGCGGTTTGTAAGGATTCCAACTAGTTTTTGTTCTTCTTCGTTGTTGACAATCGGCACACCTGAGATACGATATTTGCCCATTAAATGTTCAGCAGCAAATACTTGGTTTTCAGGAGTTAAAAAGAAAGGATCCGTGATAACACCACTTTCAGAACGTTTTACTTTATCAACTTGTTCTGCTTGCTGTTCAATCGACATGTTTTTGTGAATGATACCTAAACCACCTTGTCTAGCCATCGCAATAGCCATTTCAGCTTCTGTAACTGTATCCATTCCTGCACTGATGAACGGCACCTTTAATTTTAATGTTTTTGTTAGTTCAACACTCATATCAACGTCTTTAGGTAGTACCTCAGATTTTGCTGGCACCAGTAAAACGTCATCAAATGTTAAGCCTTCTTTAGAAAATTTGCTTTCCCACATTATAGAATCCTCCTTTAAACGACAGAATATTATTAGTAGATTAACAAGCAGATATGTACCTGTCAATAACTTCACTAGATATCAGATAATTCTAATAAAAAGAAAAGGTGATTTAATTGCATAAATTTAATGATGTTTGGACGTCCTACAATTTATTTTTCTCCGTTCCTTTTGTACAAGACTTTTTAAAAAAGCGCTATCAAAAATTGAATTATAGCGATGCAGAGCAACATAGCTTTAAAAACAGTTACCCCTTTATTTATTATCTGGAACACAGTAAAAATTATTATCAAGTTGCGGCACAATCTCCTGTATCAGTTCAACCAGTTTTATTATTTTATGGAATGTCACAGCTGTTAAAAGCCTGTTTGTTAACGCAAAATCCAGTATATCCAGAAAATACAGCGGTGTTAGCACATGGAGTATCAACACGAAAAAGAAAAAAACAAAGTTATGATTTTTTAGATGATGAAGTTAAGATCCAAAAAAGCGGTTTGTTTTCACAAGTAGGAGAAGAATTGTTTCATGTGAAACAACTGGAAGGTAGTAAATATACAATGAATTATCTGTTATCGTGCGTACCGGAATTAGATACATTATTTTTAAATTTAGGAACTGGATCATTTTCCCATTTAACAACTATTGGGTCGCTTCCAGCTACCTCTTTGTCTATTCCTGAACAAGTTACACGGTGTTATCATATGAATCACGAAAGGCTCTACTCTTTTTTAAAAGAGCGTTCCCACCTATCATTGTCTCTGTCAGAAGATCAGGTATGTATTCTTGATCCTTCAAGCTGTTTATATAATTGTTCACCTTTTATGTACAATTTCCAAAATAACACGCTGCATGCACCTTTGGAAAAAGATAGCTGCTTATATTTCCCTGAGATGTTGGCACATTACTTATTACTTTATAATTTAAGTATGATTTCACGTTATGAAACAGAGTGGTGGTATGAATTATTGCATACATACTCTTCGAAAGATTACCCATTTATCTTGAGGTTCCTTGAAGTTACGGCTCAAAAGATTCCTTACTTAATTTCTTGTTACTTAAATGAACATACAAAAAAAGACTAGCTAAAATAGCTAGTCTTTTTCAAGTGCCTGGCAACGTCCTACTCTCACAGGGACAAAGTCCCAACTACCATTGGCGCTAAAGAGCTTAACTTCCGTGTTCGGTATGGGAACGGGTGTGACCTCTTCGCTATCGCCACCAGACAAGAGATTG
>NZ_JBVQPN010000021.1:0-18094 GCF_055710015.1 Priestia sp. VA7 | reverse complement strand
CCCAATATACGGGTAGTAATTTTCAAGCCATACTGAAAAAGTATGGTGCTGTTTCAAGTGTCAGCAGAAAAGGAAACCCCTACGATAATGCATTAATGGAATCTTTTTATAAGACCATAAAAAGAGAACTCATTCATGGTGCCAAATTTACAACACCAGAACAAGCTCGAAAAGAAGTATTTAAATATATAGAGCTCTATTACAATACCAAAAGAATGCATTCTTCTCTGCATTATCTTTCCCCTATTGAATACGAAAAAGCCTATTCATCATAGTATCTTAACTTAGTGTCCAATAAATATTGACAAGTCCAGTTCGAACAGTAGGTAAGAAATTAGGCACCTATTTAAATAAGGAATCTGTACCTGCAGCAGTCAACACGACGGATTATGTGAAGCAATTGATAAAGAAGAAAATGGAATACAAGGAGATATATGAACTTTCTCGACACTCTGTAAAAGAAGCTGTTAAAACATACCCAAATGTACAATTGTTATTAGACATTCACCGAGATGGTGAAATAAAGAACAGGCAGTTGACTACAACCAAAGTAGATGGCAAAAATGTTGCAACAGTCTTATTTATTATCTACAAAAACCAGCCCTATACAGATGAGAACACAAAATTGGCTATCGAGTTAGATAAAGCATTAAATGAACTTTATCCTGGCGTATCTAGAGGGGTTGTTCAAAAAGATAAAGGAATAGCTAGCGTCCCCTCCTATAATCAGGATCTACATGAGGGATCAATTATGGTGAACATTGGAGGAGTAGAAAATACATTAAAGGAAGAAACACGTACAGCAAAAATGCTAGCAAAGGCTATTAAAGTTGTCCTAAAGAAAAAAGCTAATTAACGTTTAAATGAACAAAAAGAAAGCCTTCTCCTATCAACAGGAGGCTTTCTTCTTGCTATATCAACTAGCATATTGAAGACAATATATACTTTTATTTAAGTAATTCTTTTTGATAACAAATGCATTCATGGACTCTTTTATATTCATTCATAAGTTTTTCCTTTTCGGTGCCTGTATAATGGGCAAATGCTTGAACTGGGTGTAAATCTTGCACTGAGCTATTAATCGCTTTCCGTATTTCCTTAGAGCTTTCAAGGAATACATGAAAATAAGAGGTCTTAGCTTCAAAACTGTTTTTTAGATACCAATTGTTTACCCAATCATCATCACGAGTCCATGCTTCGAGAAAAGTAACACCTAGTTTTCTAACTCGATTCTCTGCTTCACAAAGTAATTGATAGGCAATTCCTTTACGACGAAAGTCCGGATGAACAGCTATATGCCAAACCATACCTCCAAGATTGTTCCCTTTTTTAGAACAAATTGTTCCTGCCTGCATTTCACACTCAATATCGATAAGCCCTACCACCTGATTATTTTCTATAGCTACTAGTTCAACTGCCAAATTTTCATATTGTTCCTTCCTTGTAAGAACGTTATCAAAATATGCAGTATCTAAGAAAGCTAACACTCTACATCGGACCCAACCAATTTCATCTGTCCTCTTATAATCTCTTATATACAAGAAAATCCTCCTAAACACAAAAAACTTTTAATATAAAATTCTTTAAGAATTAGCTAATGTCCTTGTTGATTATGAAGACTTACTTACATATTAGAGAATTCCTTCTTTTCCTCATTGAGAAATGAAAAGAAAGGTAAAGTAAGAGCAAATAAAGAAGGAATGATAATTAAACTTCCAATCATTATATATAAGAGACGGATTCCAGATAGGTCAACTACCTGACCAGCAAATAAAACGCCTAGTGGCATAGTTAATCGTATCAAAAAAAGCCGAACAGAAAAAATTTGGCCCATTAACTCTGTAGGGATGGTTTTCTGATAAAGAGTAGTTTGATGAACATTAAAAAATGGGAAACATATACCTCCAAGAAATTCACATACAATAGCCAAAGGTATAAAATCCACAAACCCCAACAGAAGAAAAGATAATCCACCCATCAATAGTCCTGAGAGCATTATATACCTTCGTGCTCCTTTACTTCCCCATTTACCAACTAAGAAAGAGCCCACTACATACCCTAATGGAAATCCTCCCATAAACAAACCATACGTAAATGAAGTTCCTTTCAGTTCTTCTAAAACATAAGGAACATTAATAACCATAGTTACCCCAACACTAAATTGAACAAGAGAAGTAAAAAAACCTAGCCATATCAGTTGTTTTTGCTTAAAAAAATAACGATAACCAACTAGTACCTGCTTTAACCAAGGAATCTTTTGTTCTTGCTGTTTTAGCATAGGTTCTTTTAAATAAAACAAGCTAATGGTACTAAGTAGAAAAAGCATCCCTACGACTATATAAGTAGAGGAGGTTCCTAAATAAGCTGCTACAATGCCCCCTATTGTTGGTGCTAAAAAACTCATTGTTCGTACCGTTCCATCCATCCAAGCATTCATTTGCGTTAATTGATTTTCTGCCGCAATTGTAGGTAGCAAAGCTGAGGCAGCAGGAACATAGAGAGGTTGCAAGATTCCAAGAATCGCTTGAATCACAAATAGGCTCCATATCTCCATGTGACCGGAAAACATTAAAATTACAGGTGAAAAGAACACCATACTACGTATAACTTGGGAGCTTAACATGACGTGTTTTCGACTTACTCGATCAATCATAGGTCCTATAAAAAGTTGAACGAGTAAAGATGGAATGAAATAGGTTAGCCATAGTGTTCCCATTGCTGATTTTGATCCAGTTAGCTCATATAGCCATAAAGAGTTACACAAGGCACCTATCGCACCTCCAAGTTCAGAGATGCTTTCACCTATCCATAAATATAAAAAGGAACGGTTAGCAAGGACATGTGAAGGTTTCTTCACCTCATTATTTCCTTTCCAAAAAACGTTGTAGTTTTTCTTGGAGAGAATTAAGATTCTCAATTTGAATATAATACCGGGACTTGTGTACTTTCACAATCCAAGCAGCCCGAAGTAAAGCCAAATGATGATGAACAGTGGATTTAGGAATCGTAAGCTTTTTCGTTAATTCTTGAAGAGAATAATCTTTTTCGGTCAGTAATTTAATAATTTTTAATCTAGTTTCGTCTCCAAGAGCCTTATATCCATGAAGTAAAGCAGATGGTGGAGAATATGGATCTTCTATTTCATGAACATTCTCATCAGAAATGGGATAATAAAAGACTTTAACTCCTGGTAAAGTGGTTTCTACGCTCCAAGGACGATAAACATATTGAGGAATCAGTAAAACTTGATGGATGGATGGTTCCGGTTGATAATCAATGCCTGTCACATGCTTAACAAGTTCTTCTGATGTATAAGTTGAATAAAGAGCACGTTTTTGTTGAACATCTCGTTCTAACATGGCTGTAAATTCTGTATAGTTTGTTTCTATAACGGTCTTATACCAACCTTCAGAAATAATTTCTAAGTGTTTTTTTAATACATCAATGTCAACCGTTGAAATGTATTCAATATAGGCTGGAAAAAACTTATGGTGTTTGCAGCTGTTCATTAAAGAAGCAATTGCTTCTTCTTCCTTATGAGAAGCTTTTCTTCGAGTTTCTTCATGTTGAGAACCAATGTAAGGTAAACAACAACTTCGCATTTTACTTTCAGGTAGTTGATAAAGGAATTCAATGAAGTTCTGAAGTGAATAAAAGTGATTGGAATGGAGAAGTTGCAGCAAAGCAAACCACGTATTGTATTTATGGGTGTAGTCAAGCTCTTTCTGGACTGTAGAAGATAACTCGTTTTTAATACCCTCCCAATACCCCACTGGCTTCTCTAACGTATGATGAAAGTAAAAATATGTATAAGCAGCGATACCTAATCCCATTTCAAATAAAATCGAATATTTAATTTGTGTCGAATACGTTTCCCTCATAGAATTTAAATTCATTATTTTCATAAGCCATCTCTCCTTTCTTTATATTCTATATTTACAGAATATTAAATTCAATATTTTTCGAATATTTATATAAATCACTTCTTTATGTATCAAATTTCACTGCATGTCTAGTTACCAGAATTTACGTTCTCGGAATACAAAAAACCTTAGAAATCCACAGATTTCCAAGGTTTTATTTGTATTGATCACTATTACAATTTCTTTGCTCTTTTTAGTATATCGTCAACAAACTTCTTTTTCTTATTCGTATATGAAACAACATCATTCGGGTATTTGTTTGCAAGTTCCTCTTTTATGTTTATATACTCTATCTTTGCATCGAGATCTGATTGTAAATAATCTCTAAAGGAAATTTGATCTACCCATAGATTCTGATTATATATCATTACATGTAAAAAATGAGTGATTTTCTTTTCTTTGTACCTTGCAAAAACATGTTTACCATCAATAACTACTGGTACTTCAACATACCCAAGTGCCTTTACTTTTTCTTTTAATTCTATAATTACATCCAAAGAGCTAACACCAATTGCAATATCAATAATTGGTTTAGCAGAGAGGCCCACAATAGACGTACTTCCCACATGTTCAATTGCGATAATAAGTTCCTTTAATTGAGAAAATAACAATTCCCTCTCTTCGTCAAATAACTTACTCCATTTGTCATTATAAGGTTCGAGTTTTACTAAACCACGTTCGAGTCCTAACATTACAATTCTCCCCCTTAGTACCAGAAAGATAAATTACCTAAGCATTTCTTTTTAAGACATATCTAGGCGGTGCACCATACCCTTGTTCGGACTCAAAGTATGCAAGCTTTCCTGGAATACAGGAAATGATCGAAGGCATACCAAGACCTACTAAATGCTCCAAAGCAGATGATAATGGCATCTCTTTGCCATCTATATCTTCATCCCAGGAAATCACATAACACTGCTTAATAGGTCCATATTTCCTCAATAAGGTTTCTAAATCTTCTTTATTAAAGTTAGCTTTTGGAAGTTCAATTAAGTATTTCTTTCTTAGAGTAGTAGTATAGTTATGACAAAGTCGGCTTAGAGCATCTAGACGCTTCTTTGGAGAAGCCAATTCATGTAGGACTCTTTCCTGTATTCGTTTTTCAAAAAAAGCCTTAACAATTAGCTGTTCTTGTGTTCTGTTCATTTATTTGCCTCCCTATAGCCGCAATTACATAAATTCTTATTTCTTCAGCTAAAAGAAAACTCCTATATTGCTAGGCAACTTTAGTTAACATAAAACGTGTTATCGGAAATAATCTTGTAGTAAGAGAAGCTTATTTCATAAGGTCAATCCCAAAAGTTGAACATAACTTCCCCAACCGTCTTTGGTTTCCAATAAAAGATTTGCTCTAACTCACTGCTGTTCAGCTTATTTTTATTTTCTAGGCTTACTTCTCCTTTGCTTTTTCTTATATCTAAAGGTTCATTAAGTTCTTCTTTACTTAAAACTTTATAGAATGGCATAAAATCCTTTGATAAGACAAGATCATCAATAAAATTAATATGTTGAAATTCAACAGTAGAAGCAAAAGCTAAAAAAGGATAATGTGTATTGAGTAACACATAGATCTCTCGGTTAAAAATATCTACTTTTAACTTTAAAAAATTAGTTGCTAAATTTGCTTCATCAGTCTTTAATATTTTTCCATGATTTTTTCTAACCAAATTGAAGCATATATTTTTAAAATGGTTCTCATCTATGTCATTTGGTTTATTATCTATTGAACTATAAAAACCCGTTACTCCATTAGGAAGATTCATTAAGTGAATAACTCCTTTCAAAATGCTTAGATACGTATATTTTATATGTATAAAGGGTTCAATTCTAGTTACCATAATCCAGATTTTAGGAACCAAACAAAAACGCTATCCCTTGGACGACAAGGAATAGCACTACACTAAAATTTATCGTTTATGCAGTATTTTATACATCGTTGATTTATCGAGGTTTCAAGCCTTTGACAAATTACTCGTACTGAATAAAATCATGCATAAATTAAGCTTTTATATTGAACTTAAACTCTATTTCATTCTTTAAAATTTCTGCCCCTCTTGGACTTAACACTAAACCTTTTGCATACTCCTTATTTTGAGGGGTGATTTCACCTGTAATGACACATTCATTGTAATGCGTATATTTCTTTAGAATGATTTGATTCCCGTCAACAAAGATTTCTACAGGATCTTTTTCTTGAATAGAAAGAACCTTTCTTAGCTCAACTGGAATAACAACTCTTCCTAATTCATCTACTTTTCGTACAATACCTGTTGATTTCATTTCATATTCTCCTCTTCTTGCTGCAATATTCTACTTCATTTTATTTTCTATGAATGGATGTATCAATCCAACAAAGGAACCTTAAGTGCTTCTTCCTACATTATATAAATGGTACTCTATACATCTTCTGATACACCTTTTGTTTCTTCTTGCATCATTTTCTTATTCTTACGAATAAACGAAGGGATTTTGCTAAAATAGTGTCTCTTCACTTCACCATAAGGTATCCAGATTTCTTTTTCCTCAATAAGGTCATACACTTCATCTAAAATTTGATCTCGTTTCCTGGGGTGTAATTTGGTATGAGGATAGTTGATTGCACTAATATAGCGTTGTCTTAATTCATTCGTTATCCATTCTTTCTGCTTTTGCTTTAATGCTGAAAACTTTTTATTCGTTTGAATTAAGCGTCCATTTTGATAAACATGATTTTTCATATAGTTTTCCTCCTTTCTCTATAGTCATATATAAAATTCTTAAATCTTCATTTACCTAGTAGGCTTTTTTCTTAAATTGTTCCTTCACATAGGTGCAATTTCGTGTATGTTCACGGGAAAAGAAATGATCGTGTTTATAATGGACTCTGACTTCACAAGAAGGACAGATAAAAAAGCCCATTTTCAATTTATCTTTATTTACCTCATGTGCATAAAACTCCCCTGTAGCTTTAAACATTAACACGTGTTTAGCCTTTTCAATTTTTGCTCGCATAATCATATCCTCCTTCACCATATTTTTCATCTATTTCTATGATAAGGGCTATATGGAAAGAAGACAAAGAAAAACAGCATCCCGTAATAAAAACGAGATGCTGCCTAATTATTAGTTATTTTTTAACTTGTATCCTTTAAACGTATATCCATAAACATTAGTGAGATCAACAAAGCTCTTATAGGAATAAGTGATAGCAACCGGTGTGCCTACTTGAACTTTATCATAAAGCTTTTCAACATCTGTATTGTGCATTCTGACGCAGCCTTGACTAACATATTTTCCAATGCTGTTTTCATTGTTGTTGCCATGAATACCGTATGTATCGCCATACGTACCGTTTGCATTTAATCCTAACCAACGTTTTCCTAACGGATTGCGAGGATCGCCCCCAGGAATATGTCCTGTATAATAAGGACGGTTTTTAATCTTGTTCACGACTTTAAAAAAGCCAACGGGTGTTTTGTCCCATGTTTTTCCCGTTGCTACTGGATTAACGATTTCAATATAGCCATTATGAAAATACGCAAGCTTATTGTAGTACTTGTTAATAATAATCAAATCTTGATTTGCAGATTTGCTTGCAGCTTCTGTTTTCCCCTGATTTACTCCACATAATGCGACCATTAATAAGGTAAGAACGGTCATTGATTTCATAAAAATGTTCTTCATAAAAACTCTCCTCTTTTTTTATATTTTTATAGGAAACGAAAAAAGCACCTTCCAATTAAGAAAGATGCTTTTTCGTCACAATTATTTATAAATAAAAACCTAGTTAATCTACGACTTTGATATGCAGAGAAACGCTCTCTGAGGAAATTAACTTTTGTTTTACGTATAACTGCCCATTCGATGCAAATTTGAGCACTTTAAAAACGTTTGTTAATCAATATTTAGAAAGTAATCAAAGTCACTTGTTATTTGAACTACATATTCCACTTCATGACTATGATTTTCCTTGAGTATACGATCATTTACTTTTTTTCCTGATTCATAATAATAGTTACTTAAAAATCTCATTGCTCCTTCTTTATCTCTGTAATAATCACCCTCCGGACTTTCGACTTTCTGGAAGTCACCTTGAAAGTAAATTTCAGGTTCTACACCTTTTTTATCACTTTTAGGGTATTTAAATAATCCTGCTTTTTGATAATACATCAATATCTCTTCTTTGCTTAGTCTGGTAGATAGCCTTACTGACGCAATAACTCCCCAATAACCACCACTACCACGAACAAGATGTTTTCCATTAGCTTGCTCATTTTCAATAACTTTTGTTTTAGGTGGAAGGGGATATTTAAATAATTGTTCAGCAAAATCATTGGAGATCCTGTCCTTATCAGTCCAATTTGTCAATCCTAGAACTAATACTACAATCAATATTATGGCTACTAAAAGCAGCATACCTAACTTGCTACATAGTGTTTTTCTTATAAAATCCATATACAAGAGACCTCTTCTGCTGCGTTTTACTGGTTTAGATTTCTACATTTACTTACTGATTTTTTCTGTATGGCGACAATCTGGAAAAGAGGAACAGCCAAAAAAACGCGTGCCGTTTCCATCTCGTACCACTAGGTCTTGACCACATTTCGGACATTTACGAGGTTCGGGTGTAATGTTTTCAAAGATTTCTCGTGCCTTAAAAACTGGATTTACCTCATTAATAAACTTTTGAAGATCTGCACGATCTACTAAGGTCACATCACATGCAGCTGCAAGCTCTTTGGCCTGTTTCGTGAAATAACTATTAGTTACGACCCATGCTTGATTCGCTTTATAATAGGCTTTTGCTGCATACACTTCTTGTACAGCTGAAAGACTGACCCTATTCTTAGCACTATACCGTTTGGCTTGAATCACAACTCTTTCTTTGCCTTTCATTACTAGGTCAGCTCCAAAATCACCTGATTTTGGCGTTATCTGCGGCTTGTATCCTAGTTGTTGAAAAAGCGCTCGCACATATACCTCAAATTGATACCCATCCATTTTATCAATATAGGGCATGCCCGATTGGGCTAACTCTTTCATATACCTCCGTTCACGAATCACACGGTAAGCAAATGTAGAAAGTTTAAATAAAATCATGATAAGAAAAAGATAAAACATACTTTGAAACACCTTATCCATTCATTGAAAGCTCCTGTTCTGTTTGTTTATTCCGGAGACGTGATGCCACAGGTTGAATGGTTTTTCCATTCTTCTTTAATTGCTCGTTCCAATCTTTCGCTCCTTTTGGAATATCTGCTTTTACTAAATCAGCATTAACGATTTGGTTCATTTTGTCAATAAATTCTTTTCCTGCTTGGTCATTATCGACAGCTAACACCATTTCTTGAATGCTTAAGCCTTCTCTTCGAGCTTCGATATAAGATTGAGCAACAGTTTTAGGCTTTAATCCATTCATACTAATAAGGCGTGTATTCTGCAATTGAGTCTCCTGTATACTCCAATAAGAAAGAAGGTCAATTGGGCTTTCAAAGAAATGAATCTTGTTTGGGCGACCAACGTCAATTGAAAAGCCTGTATGTGGGTTATCGTTCGGTAAGACTTGCTTAAAAGAACCTCGTTTATTTTTTAGTGAAGCTGTTCCTTGACGATCCGCCCCAATCACATTTCCTTTGCCTCCATGTTCACGCCACTTAAACACGACATTGTTCCGTTTGTCCTGGGCGATTAAATCTTTTTGAAGGAGCCAGTCAACTAGTCGAGGATCTATTTTACGCTCTTTTATGAGATAATCTTTTACTTTGCTTTGATCCTTTACCTCTAACTCTTTTGGGTAGCGAAAAGGCTCTTTTGATGGTGATACTGACGGTTGCTCATGTGACTGAGAAAGCTCTTTATAATCGCCTTTGTTGATATCTAATACAGCTTGTGGAAAAGACATCCCATAATACATCTGAGCGAAACTGATCGCCCCGTATCCTGTCTTATTCCGGCTATTCCAAGCGTACATATTGCCTTTGATGAGCAAGCTATCATGTTCTGTATGACGGTAATACTTGCCCTCTTTCACAAAGGTCTCGCCTTTTGCTTCCAGATACGACAACAAATCAACATCTCGCGCTTTCATAACCTCCCCCTCATTGACGTGTTTTCGTTCTCCCACCTAATCCCTCCCTCACTTCACCATATGAAAAAAGAGAGCTTTTCAGCCCCCTTACTTTTCCAATCTTTTGCCATTTTTAGCGTTCTATTTCTTTCGTTTCTTTCCGTTTTTTTTGAAGAGTTTGCTCCAGTATTCCATGCGGAAAATTTGGTGAATACATTTTGCAGCTTTTCACCACTAGTATTAGCCCATATTGCATAAGAAAAAGCAGAGGATACTGTAACCTCTACTTTTTTGCATTTAATTTTATTAAGTTACATGTAGATAGTGGATAAAGCTTGTTAATTTTGAAGAAGAAACCTTTAACTAGCTCCTTTATTCTCTACCTGAAGCAACTGATCCATATTCCTTATCAGGTAGAGCAATTATATCTGTATGTTTAGGTATATGACCCAATAAACGTAACATGGCTACAATTTGCCCCTTATGGTGGAACTCATGTGTAATTGTATGCATGAGTAATTGTCGAGGTGTCTTTCTTATACTACCAACCTCTGGTCTCCAAACAAGTTCTCTCTCAATAATGTCATCGAAGTTATCACTAAATTGTTCGAATAAAGCATCTACATATGCATCTGCTTGGTCAAAGTAAAGTTGAATATCACTTATCTGCATAGTATTGGTTACTTTTTTTGTTAAAAGAGGCGATTTTGCTTGTAAAAGAACAAAAGCGCCAAGCCAAGCATGGTAGCAACCTGCAATATGAATCAAAGAATCTCTTACACTCTGAGAACCAAATCCTAGTTCTTTTGTAAAGTCATCATCATTTAACTCCTTACATTGTGCTAATAAGATTTGACGTGTTTGCTTTACCCATTCGTACTCTTGTTTTTCCATACTCTCTACTCCTTTATTTGAATATTCCCACTTATATTATATATGTTCATTTTACAGCAAATAAGAAAAACCAACACTAATAGAAATTTAGAGAATGGATGTACTTGTCTTTTTTTCTTTTAAAATAGGTTTCTCTTTTTCTAGGATTCTTTCGCCAAATAATTCCATCTATCATACCCTCCTTGTAACTTTTAAATAATCTCTACTCAAAATATTAGTACCACTTACAAATAATCAGAAAGAGCACGTTTCGAAAAATATAAACGAAAACATGCTCTTAATTAAATAAAGTAAGGATTTAAATAAAATATGGATCATTTAAATCATTATTATTAATCACTACATCTGCGCTTAATTGTGGTTGATGTTCATTTAAATAGATTTTTGACGCTGCATGATACCTTTTAATAAACATTTTCTCGGCTTTTCATAGCTTCCAAAAGTTTGCTCTTCTCGTTTGGCCCCTCTTTCCCTAGCTAATTCAAAGTCAGTACTAACGAATATTTTAAAATCATATAGGTTGCATAATTGCTTTTTAAAGAGAAAAGTTCCATCTACAATTAAAATCATGTCCTTAGTTGCTAGTTGAATAGTGGGTTTAACATATTGATCTGTCGCTAAATCTAAAGAAGCTGCTTGATAATGACCGTTACCCTTAGGTCCTAAGGGAATTAAAAGCTTATGCTTAAATGATTCATAATCATGGGCATCTTGGTAATAGCCAAGAGCTGACTCTTTTCCCTGACGGTAACGAATAGATCTCGAGTTATGAAAATAATCTACACTTGTTCTAATCACATTCTTTCCCCTATTTTGAAGTTCCTCAGTGAGTTCATTAGCAAGCATTGTCTTTCCTGAGGATGTAATTCCACTAATTCCTACTCGTATAGGGTGTCTTGTCTTTAAGTCCAATACTTCATTAGCTAATTCAGAAATAAGTTATTCTATACATATTTAGTTAACATAATACCTCTTTCCAGTAATCAAAAAAGCCCTTAGAATTTGTTTAAATTCGATGGTCTTGGAATATAGCATAGTCGTTATTATATTACATTTGGTTTCGATCTATCTTTTTTCCTCAAACCATTACGAATCATGGAAACTAAAAACATTAACAAGGGTATAAGCAGATGAAAACCCATGAAA
Organism: Priestia sp. VA7; assembly: GCF_055710015.1. Taxonomy (NCBI): domain Bacteria; kingdom Bacillati; phylum Bacillota; class Bacilli; order Caryophanales; family Bacillaceae; genus Priestia; species Priestia sp. VA7. Next base: position 6,085 of record NZ_JBVQPN010000021.1, on the reverse strand, counting down.
TAATAGTGCAAAATATCATGACCTTCCTCTAAATGTTCTGAAAAACTGGAGGCCATGGTCATGGATAAAAAGATGACAATTCCCCCGATTGGTAAAAGAATTTGTTGACGATTGTTTAACTTGAATAAATCCACTATTCCGATGACGGCCCCATACAAAAAGATAGAGACTTTAAAAAACACCGTAAGCAACATCGTAAACACAACAACTGCATCAAGTCTTTCTATAAAATCTAAAAGGTTCACCTTTCCAATGGTTACTAACGTTGGAAAAACGGATCTCTTTGTTACATCAACACTAAGAACAGCAATATTTAAGCTTGCTGTCCAACTTAAGATCAGACCACTTGAAACGATGGCAGATAGCCATACTCTTTTCACTAATTTAGGTCTGTTTAAATGAGGAAGCAACATCGTAAAGGCAATCATTTCACCAAAAGGAAAAAAGAAAACGTCTCGAAAAGCCACCTTTAAAGGTAGTTTCCATCCATTTTCAAGAAAGGGCTGCAACTTATGAAAATCAGCATTCCCTGAAATAAAAATAAAGAAGTTTCCTGCCATCCCCAAGAACAGCAAGACAACAATAAATACTTCTGCTGTTCTTCCTAACACTTCAATACCTAAATAAAGAACATAACATATTACAAGAACCAGTGAGAAATTGACAGCTAATAATGGGGTCTCTGTCAATGTTGATGAGACTAGTAAATCGCCAAAGTCACGTGCATTTCTAGCAGACATATACAAAAAAATTAGGACGTATAACAAACCAATGATCCATCCTAAATATTTACCAAATATTTTCCTTGCATATCCAGTAAGAGGGAGAGTTGAATATTGACGGAATAAAGAGTAATAGATGAAAAATAAAACCATCCCCATGCACATCCCCAAAAGGATAGCAAGCCAAGCATCTTTTTGTGCGTTTATTCCATAAGCTACGATTAATGCAGTTCCTAGGTTGAAAATAAACATCATGGCAAATAATTGAATAACACTAACTTTGGCTTTCTCCATTGTTTAAGGTATCCTCCTCTTTATCAATTACGTGGATGAGTATGTGTATGTTTATTAAGTGAGTGCTGCTAAAATACATTTAGTCTATTTATTCATCCTATCCTACTTTCTATTTTTAATACTTTTAAGGGTTGAGAAATGCATACTATATGCAACGTTAGTTTACATAAACATTCTTATAGGTAGTTATAACAAATAAAAAAGGTAAGCCATTAACTAAGGCTTACCTTTCTATTAACCATGTAGTTGTTCGTGAGTATCTATTTTTTCCTTTTGCAAAACCTTATGAGGTTCAGGCAGTAACAAGTTTAAAATAGCTGCTCCTGCTAAGATCATAATTGAAAGATAAAAAGAAATATTATAACTACCTGTTTCGTTATAAAATAAACCTGGTAAATAGGCGCCCAATGCTGATCCTATTTGATGGCTAAGGAATAACCACCCTAAAATAAAACCAATGGAGTATTCTTTAAAATATTGAGTAGCTATTAATTGAGTTGGAGCTACAGTTGCAAAGTCAACTAATCCAAATAATACTGCAAAAATAAGCAATAGTGCAGAATTATGACTGTACAAGAGAATACAAATAGATATTGCCCTCATTCCATATAAAAAGAATAACATTTTGCGACTACTCCAGTGATCAGCCACAATACCAGATAGTAAGATACCTATAATATTAAACCCAGCAAGTATACTTACGGCAGCACTAGTAACACTTGTTGAAAATCCGTGATCATGTGAAAAAGGAATAAGATGCGTATCCATTAATCCTGTAGTAGTGAAACCACAGATAGCAAAAGGTAAGATTAAAAACCAAAACTCTCTTTTTAGAAAGACATTCCATATTGAAAAGTTTGTGTTTAAAGATTTTTTTTCGACTGTACCTTCTTCTACGATTTCGCCCCCAATAGGAACTAGACCTTTCTCATTAGGATGATTCCGTAAAAATAAAAGGATGATAGGAAAGACAATAAGCAATAAAAAGGCGCCTAATATAACAACTGTCATTTTCCAATTGAGCCAATGAATTAACATGAGAGATCCTGGGACAAGAAGCATTTGTCCAGCACCAAAACCAGCTTCCATAATTCCAAACGCAAGTCCACGTTTTTCGTTAAACCAATTGGTCACAACCACTGTTGCGGCCACATTGGAGGCTCCTCCCACGCCGAGAGAAACCATAATTCCGTAAAGAAAGAATAATTGCCAGGGAGAAGTTACAAAAGATGTGAGAAAAATACTTATACCTACTAGAAAAGTGCTAAAGGATAAAATGAGCCGAGCACCTAATTTATCTACGAGCCTTCCAACAAGTGGTTGAGACAGCCCATAAGTAATAAAACTCAATGTTGAAATAAGAGAAATGGTTCCTCTATCCATTGAGAAATCTGTTTCCCAAGGCTCAACAAAAGCTCCAAATGAAAGACGAACACCTTGAACAGCTAAAAAGGTCAAAAATGTAACAAAAACAATAATCCAAGCGTAATGAAATGTTCTTTTCATATATTCTCCTCAACTAAAAGTGATTATTTTTCCCTCAGCTCTAAATCCCAGCGTTCTTCTATTAAAGTAGCTCCCCACAAGGATTTTTTCTCTTGCACTTCCTTTATTTCAAACCCAAATTTTTCATATAGTAGTCTAGCTGTCACCATATCACTAACGGTCCAAAGAAAAAGGCGTTCATAATCAAGTTCTTTACAGTATTGAACTAGAGAGTTAATAAGTTGACTCCCTATTCCTTTTTTGTGAAATGACGGATTTACTAAGAACCATCTTAACTGTCCTACCTTATTGCCATCATTCACTAAGCCAATACAGCCTGCAAACTCGCGATTTATTTCTGCTATCCAGATTCTTTCTATATCAGCATTAAAGGTCTCCTGAAGATATGATAAAAAGCTGTTATCCCATTTATGTACTTGATTATAAAATAGCCATTGTTGTTCAATCATGTTGTTAATATCATCAGAGGTATAATAGCTTCTAACAGAAACAGCTTCTTCCCCTTTTTCTTTAAATGACGTAGAAAGAATTTCTTGTATGGTATTCATTGAGGCTACAAGCTTTTGTTGTTGATCATGGTCCAAGCTTCCAAGAATATATTCTACTTGCTGATTAGCTTTTTTCTCCAATTCTTTATAAATCAATTCCCCATAACTGGTTACATATAAAAGATGATTACGTCCATCGTCTTTACACTTTTGCTTATAAATCAATTTTTCTTTTTCGAATTTTTTGATAATTCTACTTACATAACCGCCATCTAAGTCTAATCTTTCTTGAATGTTTTTAGCTGTACAATTATTAGTGTTATAAATTTCAAATAGAATACGAGTTTCTGTTAAAGAAAACGGACTATCATAGATATGTTCATTTAAAAAGCCTAAAATATCTGTGTAAAACCGGTTGAACTTCCTAAATTCAAGGCCACAATTACTCTGTACATTGATCATTTTTACACCTCTTTTAAATAATATAAACGTAATTATTTACCAATTCTAACCTTAACACTTGCCTAAGTCAACTATTTTCCTTAGATTCTATTCTTTTAACAAAGGAATACGATATACAAACTTACCCGACTTAATTAGAAAAGGGTAATCTATTAATAAAGTATAAGTGACAAGAATAGGTAAGTTATGTTAACTGGGCGCGAATATTTTGAAGCACTAGAGGTAACTAAATTCTATTCTTCTCTCCCCCATAGGTGGTATAATATGGATGATTGTATTAGTGAAAGGGGAGAAAGAGATGAACAAACTTGTATTCAAGCAATTTGAAATTGGAAGAGAGTACTTCCTCAAAATCATAGGAGCTGTTTCGGAGGATCAAACTGATGTGCAGCCAGATGGTTTTAACAACACAATCCATTGGCATACAGGTCACGTTTTGACAGTTACTGAACAAACTATGTTTGGTTTTCCTCATGCAACAACCCATCTTCCAGCAAACTATATGGAATTGTTCGGAAATGGTACGAAACCAGCCGATTGGACAGGGGATGTACCTACTGTGGAGGAGCTCAAGATCCAACTAAAAGACCAATTGGCTCGTATTCAGCAAATTCCTGCTGAACAGCTAAACAATAACTTGGAAAAGCCATTTCTGGGATGTAAAACCTTTGGAGAGCTGGCGGGTGTTACACTGATGCACGAAGCAACTCATATGGGCCAAATTCAGGCAATGAAGCGAATAATTGAACATGTGGGTGTAAAAAATTGAATTTTTAAAAATGATATAACAAAGTTATCTGAAGTAATAAAGCCTATATATTTTTTATATAGGCTTTAGCAGTTCATCGTTATATTGAAGCCGAAACTTTTTGTTTTCTTCTCAAGTTTAAGAAGCCAGAAGCTGTTAAAACGCCCAAAATAACTAACCACGTACCTATTACTTGAGGTAAGGTAATAAGTGTACCAGTTAAAATAGAAAGGATCATAGTAACGACTGGAACTAAATTAAAAAATAAAGATGTATTACTTGCGCCAATCGTAGCCATTCCCTTATTCCACCACAGATAGCCTAATACACTTGTAAATAGAGCCATAAAGAGAATAGCTCCCCAAGCTGACCATGTAACGTGAGACAAGGGCTGAGGGCTTGGTGAAAAAGCTGTTAAGATGACAAGGCAAAGAGAACCCACAATCATTGTATAAGTAGTTGTCTCCATTGAAGAACTACCATTCAAATATTTTCTCCCTAATACACCATATAAGGCCCAACATAAGTTCCCTGCTAATATTAGTAAATCACCTTTAGAAATAGACAGTGTTTGAATAATTTCTAATGAACCTTGCGTAAGGACAAGAATAACGCCTACTAAGGCAAAGGATATACCCAGCATTTGCTGTTTTGTAATGGGATTCTTTAAAATAAAATAAGCAAAAAGTGCAGTTACTAGAGGGTTAGTTCCCATGATGAGAGCTCCGTTTAAAGGTGAAGTGTATTGCATTCCTAAAAAGAAAAAGGCATTGAACCCAAAAATTCCTATGATGCCAAGTAAGATATACATTTTCCAATGGATCTTAAGGGTTTTTGACTTTATTTGTTTTTGCAATCCTAATATCAGAACCATAACAAGTGCAGCAATCCCAAACCGCCATGCGGCAGCACTTGCAGGCGAGAAATAGTGAACAGCATATTTAGCCAAATTGAACGTAGCACCTGTGAAGATAGCAAAACCTATTAACATAAGGTATATTCTACTTTTCATCTTTCAAATCTCCAATCATTGTTTCATACGTCTCTAATTTCTCTTTTGTCAGATTCATAACTGTTTCAATCTCTTGTTTTTGCCTTTCTAGAAGAAGTAAGTGTTTGTTTAAAATATCCGCCCTCGTTTGAACCTTTTTTAATTGAATGGCAGCAGAGTCGATGTTTTCTAGGAGACATCCATCCTTTAAAAATTCCTGGATATCTTCCAAAGACATCCCTGTTTGTTTTAACATTTTCATAAATTTAAGAAGGCGAATTTCACCTTCTGTATATCTTCTTTTTCCACCTTTTCTTAATGGTGAAGTTAATAACCCAATCTTTTCATAATAACGTAATGTATGAGCTGTGAACCCAGTTTTCATAGCAACTTCAGATATACTATACATTTCCATTTCCTCCTTTCTTTACATGTTACAACTTAGAGTTAGCTCTAAGTCAACGATTAATTTGTAAAAAAAAGCCCAGATTTTTTCTGATCCTCTTAGTTTAATTACCATAATGTTACTTCTAGGCACCAAAAAAGGCTTTTTTTAGATCCTTTTTTAGTAATTAGGTATAGCCTCAAAGGTGATAATATCTTCAATTTCATACTCAATATATAAAATCTCAAGATTAATGAGTGAACATTAGAAAGAGCAAATTAATTTAAGTTTAAAGTGCCTTTATTCGGATAATATAATAAATAAACTAGGTTTAATTATAATCTGGTTTATTTTCTATATTGTAGGAGGCAACAAAAATGGAACACGGTAAAGTAAAATGGTTTAATGCTGACAAAGGTTTCGGATTTATCGAGCGCGAAGGTGGAGAAGATGTGTTTGTTCATTTCTCAGCTATTCAAGGGGAAGGTT
>NZ_JBVQPN010000020.1:0-19257 GCF_055710015.1 Priestia sp. VA7 | reverse complement strand
AGGCACGCCGCCAGCGTTCATCCTGAGCCAGGATCAAACTCTCCGAAGAAATGTTTGACTTGCTCAATTAAAAAATAAAATTTAACGTTGACGTTTGTCGCTTTGTTCAGTTTTCAAAGTTCAACCGTTGCTCTCAAGCAACTTTATTAGTATAACATTCTATCAAATTGATGTCAACATCTTTTTTAGATGTTTCTCTCAACCGCGCTGTTCATCAGCGACATTTAATAATTTACCATATATAATATATAGAGTCAATCGTTTTTCTAAAAAACTTTATAAATAAAAAAGTTAATGAAGTAAACCTTCAGTAAAATGATTGAATAGTCTCTATTACAATAGCTATCTAGCCGTTATGCAGTTTTCTTATCTTACCATAAAAAAAAAGCCCAGTCATTAAACTGAGCTTTTTTATTTAACCTATTCTGCTAAGAACGCGAAATAAAGTATGAAGATGATACAGAGAGCATACATAATGGGATGAACTTCTTTCCCACGTTTGCTGCATAACATTGTAATAGGATAAAAGATAAAACCAACCGCAATGCCTGTTGCAATACTGTATGTTAATGGCATCATAATTACCGTAAAAAATGCAGGAACTGCTACTTCGAACTCTTTCCAATTAATTTCCCCTAAATTTGACACCATCAGAGCTCCTACCGTAATTAAAGCCGGCGCAGTAACAGCTGGTGTCACGACCGCTAACAATGGAGAAAAGAACAGTGCAACTAAGAAAAACGCCGCCGTTACGATTGCAGTAAATCCTGAACGTCCGCCCGCTGCTACTCCAGCCGTAGACTCTACATAAGCTGTTGTTGATGAGGTACCAAGAACAGCACCAACTACAATCGCACTAGAATCTGCCAATAACGCTCTGCCCGCTCGCGGAAGCTTATTATCTTTCATAAGCCCAGCTTGACTTGCTACAGCAACCATCGTACCTGCTGTATCGAAGAAATCAACAAATAAGAAAGTTAAAATGACGACTAGCATCTTTACAGTAAAGATATCACCAATATTTTGAAAAGCTGCCCCAAACGTCGGGTCAAGACTAGGAACTGATGAAACAACTGCTTTAGGTGTATCAATTAAACCAAAAGCCATACCCGCTACAGCCGTTACAATCATACCGATAAATACAGCTGCATTTACTCGAAGCACCATTAATACAATAGTAATGACAATGCCAAAAACCGCAAGTAACGTTGTTGGGTTAGTTAAATCACCCAGTCCAACAAATGTGGCATCATCTTTGACGATGATTCCGGCACCTTTCATACCAATAAAACTAATAAATAAACCAATACCTGCTCCAACAGCCATTTTTAATTCAATAGGAATAGAATTAATAATTTTTTCTCGCAGGCTTGTTAATGTTAAAAGAATAAAAATAACACCTGATATCATAACACCCGTTAAAGCCGTCTGCCATGGAATTCCCATTGTCAGAACAACTGTATAAGCAAAAAATGCGTTTAATCCCATACCTGGAGCTAATGAAATTGGATATCTACCAAGCACTCCCATAACAATTGATCCCAAAGCTGCCGCTAAAGCAGTAGCTGTAAATACAGCCCCTTGGTCCATTCTCATACTGTCAGGCAGATCCTTTACATCACTTAGTGATAGCACAGATGGATTAACAAATAAAATGTAAGCCATAGATAGAAAAGTTGTAAGGCCAGCTATAAACTCTTTTCGATAGCTAGTACCCAGCTCTTCAAAACGAAAATACTTCTTCACGTTTTTTCCTCCCTTTATAGAAGCCGCATGCACTTAGGCAAGCCATAAAAAATGCCTCTACACTAGGCGCGTAAAGGCATAAGATCGACTAAAAGAGAAATGTATGAGCCCAAAAAAACAAAAGATTTTTACACATACATGTATTACTTTCTCGTAGTCAAGCCATTTACGGTAGCTCGGTAGAAACTTTTGGGCCTTATCCCCAAGATTATACGACATTAAAGCTATATCTCGCTGTTTTACGTTACTATCCTACCATTAACTTTTTAAAAAAGTCAACAAAAAACGAACATTCTCATAAAAGAATGTTCGTTTGTTCGGTTTTCTTACATATTATTCCCATTCAATCGTTGCAGGTGGCTTACTTGTAATATCATACACTACGCGGTTAATATGCTTAACTTCGTTTACAATACGCGTTGAGATAACTTCAAGCACATCCCAAGGAATACGCGCCCAGTCAGAAGTCATACCATCAATCGATGTAACAGCACGAATACCGATTGTATAATCATACGTACGAGCATCTCCCATTACACCTACACTGCGGATATCAGGAAGAACCGTAAAGTATTGCCAGATATCGCGTTCTAAGTCAGCTTTTGCAATCTCTTCACGTAAAATAGCATCCGACTCACGTACAATTTCTAACTTCTCTTCCGTAATTGCACCAAGTACACGAATACCTAGACCTGGTCCTGGGAAAGGTTGACGCCAAACGATGTTGTCAGGAATACCTAATTCAGAACCTAATGCACGTACTTCATCTTTGAATAGCGTGTTTAACGGTTCGATTAGTTTGAACTGCATATCTTCCGGTAATCCACCTACGTTGTGGTGAGATTTGATCGTTTGAGCTGTAGCTGTCCCACTCTCGATAATATCTGTGTATAGCGTACCTTGAGCTAGGAAATCAAACCCTTTTAATTTAGCAGCTTCGTCATCGAATACATAAATAAATTCATTACCGATGATTTTACGCTTTTGTTCAGGATCTGATACGCCGTTTAATTTTTCTAAGAAGCGATCTTTTGCATCGATTTTAATTACATTCATATTAAAGCCTTCGCTAAATGTTTCCATTACGCTTTCCGCTTCACCTTTACGTAATAAACCGTGATCTACGAACATACATGTTAACTGATCACCAATTGCTTTGTGAATTAACACAGCTACTACTGAAGAGTCTACTCCACCGCTAAGTGCGCAAAGTACTTTTCTATCTCCAACTGTTTCACGGATTTTATCCATTTCAACTTCAATGAAGTTCTCGATTGACCAGTTTGCTTCAGCATGACATACTTCAAACACGAAGTTCTTTAAGATATGGTTACCGTGCACTGAATGGCGAACTTCTGGATGGAACTGTACTCCGTACATATTCTTATCTTTGCTACTCATTGCGGCAATTGGACAAGATGGGCTAGTTGCGTCCACTTCAAAACCAGCAGGTGTTTCTACAACTAAATCACCGTGACTCATCCAAACAACTTGTTCTTTTGGCAACTCATGGTACATTAATGAATCGTTTTGTACGTTAATCGCTGCTTTACCATATTCACGATGGCTAGCACCTTCTACCTTCCCGCCAAAATGATGAGTCATTAATTGCATTCCATAACAAATACCTAAAACAGGAATACCTAATTCAAAAATGTTTTCATCGCAGTGAAATGCGTTTTCACCGTACACACTGTTTGGGCCTCCAGAGAAAATAATCCCCTTTGGATTTAATGCTTTAATCTCTTCTGCTGTAATTGTGTGCGGATGCAATTCACTATATACTCCGAACTCGCGAATGCGACGCGTAATCAGTTGGTTATATTGACTACCAAAATCTAATACAACAATCATGCCTTCCATCTTGTTCACCTCTCCGAATGTGTAAATAATCACTTGTTATTATGCCCTAAAATATAAAAAAAACTAGACTTCTCCCTCAAAAAACAAAGGCAGAAGTCTAGTTGAGCACGACGTTTATCGTCAAATAGACTGTTCTGCCTTCATAGTCAGATCGTTTAAGGTGACCCGGTAGAGACTCTCGAACCATATTATCGAGGATATATGAAGGTATACGAAACATTTATAGTAAGTTCGAGAATATTCTATCAATCCGCGAAACAATGGTCAAGAACTCGTTTTTTTGATTAAATTTTCCCACAATTCAATCGACTCTTTCCATTCTTTTATGGAATCTGCATTTCGATACAAAACCCGCTCATATTTTTCCGTTAATTTTAGCATATTTACCGTATTTAATTTTTCATCTACTTCTCCTGCAAAGTCGCGCAGCGTTTGACTTTCTTGCCGCTTCAGTCCATTTGCAGCGAGTCTTTTAAGTAAAAAAACATACGCTGATTCAAAGGGTTCCACTCTCTCTTTCTTTTTATAAAAAGAGATATATAAAGGTAAAAACCATTTAAATCGATTGAGATATATTACTATTAACATAACTACCATCAGTCCGCAGAAAAGCACTTTCCACTTCATAGACAGCTTAGCATTTTGAAGAGAAGCTGTTTTTCCTTTCGCTTTTTCTTCTTGTACCGGAAGCTCTTTTTCCTTAGGCTGCTCCTTCACTTGCGTTTCTTGTTTCTCTTCTTCCCTTTGACTATTTTCACTAGAGTTGTTAGGTTGGCTATCTACAAAATCATAAGGATTAGAAAAACTTTTTGTTGGTTCAAAAGGTACCCAACCCGCTCCTGGAAAATAGACTTCGACCCAAGAATGAGCATTATTTTGTGTAATTTCATAGGTTGTCCACTTACTACTTCCTGAAATGACGGTGGCATCACCTTCTGTATAGCCCTTTACCCACCGAGCAGGAATATCTAATGAACGAAGCAGCACGACCATAGAGGTAGAGAAGTTATCACAGTACCCTCTTTTTGTATCAAATAAAAATTGATCCACATAATCTTTACTTTTCGTAGGAATTGGAACATTTTCAGTATCATATACATATGGATTTGATCGGAAGTATTCTTCAACGGCTTTCGCTTTTTCATAACGATTGTTCTTATTTTTTGTTACCTCACGGGCTAAATCCTTTACTCGTTTCGGCAAGTTAGCAGGAAGTTGTGTATACCTTGCTATAAATTCGTTATTATTCTCTAAACTCTCTGCCTTTTTTTCCTCTGCTTGCTGAAGAAGCCCAATATCAAATACAGGATATTTATACGTCATCTCATACGATTGAACAGTAACAAGCTTGTTATTTTGATAAGGATATAATTTTTCATTTGTCGGTGTCACATCGGTTTGAATGCCATTTTTTAAGGTTAGCGACAGCAGTTGAGGAACATGCATAAGATGAACAGAAGGCTGCGAATAGGCAACTTCTGCTTTTCTTACTTGTCCTGCTACACTTGAGTCATATTGAGGCAATAAGTTTTCATTTCCTTTAAAGGGTACTTTTTCTTCCTCTTTAGACAGCCCCCACCCCTTACCTGTATAAACATCCTTCGTTTCAATACGCCAATAGTGCTCATCCTCTACTTTGGCTGTAAACACAACCGTATCATCATTGACAAACGATCCCCCCAATTTAGAATCGTCCATATCATAGCCAATTCGTTGACCGCTTGCAGATTCTCCCTGTCCTTGATTTGTTGTATGCGCCGTGATAAAAGGTACGGGATCTGGCCACTGCGGCCCTGGTTTAGGAGCGAGATAAGCCAGCACAATGACAATAGCTAAAAAGCTGCCTAGAAAAAGAAACGATCGTTTTCTATTTTCTAAACGCTCAGTGCTCGCAGCTTTTATGCGTTCAGGATTTATGCGAAGCATGGCTACTAATAAAAATCCGATAATCGTCACACGAATAATAGCAGCTCCCGCATCGTAAGTAGAAAAGGTATCCAGCACGGTAATATACAAAATGGTTAAGAAGAAAAAGAAGAAAATTCTTTTTTGATAAAAGATCCAATATCGAATTAAATAAGCCATAATCCAAAGCAGCACAAAAAATAAAGTGCTCCTCATTTCAAATGATAAATTCGCTATATTCCACTCCATGATACTTTGTGCATCTGACTGAAGAATCTCCAAAAGTCTCGGAAGCCAGTCTGAAGAAAAAAAGGCTCCTTGGAAATAGAGATTGTGAAGCGAAAACAAAATAAACAATATACTCCCTAACGTCATCCCGATAAACGGCAAGCGAAACGTTAAACACAAAAAACAGTAAGCAACAAACAAGATAAAGTACTGAATTTGATTGGTATCCGTCACTTCATTTAAAGGAAGAAGCCATTCCACTAATAAAAAGAATGCTCCCGCGTACAATAAGATGTTTTTTACATACAAAGCTGATTTATTCACTTATTTCTGCCCTCACTTCCTTTAGATGATAGAGGAAGAGGAATATTAACGACTTCAACCGTTAAAGCAGAAGATTGTATTCCATTTACAATAACCGTCTCTTCGTCACTAAGCCCTGCTCCTTCATCTTTAACGACAATTATTGATGCCTTAGCATGCAGACTTAGCTTAGATTGAATCTGCCCAATGAGAGTCCCTGTAACTTGACTGACAATGACCATAAAAGAATGCTGCTTTTGAATGGCAATACTCTTAAATTCTGTTTCGAATGCTCGATTGTTAATAGGCTGTGCACGCGCTAAGTGATACAACAGGTTATCAGTCTCACTTTGTTCAGAGGCTTTTGATGAAAAAAGTGCATCCCCAGCTAAAAGAAAATCGATTTTTTTACGCTTGGTTTCTTCATGAATGAGCATGGATGCCAGAAAGCTCATTCGTTCTTCAAAGTATAAAGAGCTGATAACATCTGCAATGATAATCATACTCCGTTCATGATAATGACCGAACTCTTTAGAAATCAACGTAGCTTTACGAGCCGTCGCCTTCCAATCAATAGACCCTAATCGGTCACCCGGCTGATATTCTCTAATGCCTGTCACTAACGTAGTAGATTGATTCCCCGTTGAAACTTCATTTTTTCCTTCTTCTATTCCCGCTAAAAGGAACGGGATATCTATTTCATGAGTCTGAGGATACACGATAAATCGCTGCTGCATCGGATAATATGCCTTCTTTTTTACAATTCCTAATAAATCACTCAGTTCAATCGAAATCGTAAAAAGTTCATATTCTCCTCTTTCTACAAATGATCTTTCATACGGAATAACAGCGTTTCGTTGAAAAAGCGGATAAATTGTTCTTTCTTCTTGATCTAAAAGGTTACTCTCCTCTTTCACTGCTGCCATATAAACAGGAAAACCCGAGGAGCGTGTAATATGAATGTCATACGAAAGATGATCTCCAGCGAATCGCGGCTGTAGCTTCACATCACGAGTAACATTCCATTTCTTTAACGGATAAAGCAAAACGGCTACTGCATATAATCCAAAAGGTAAGAAGCTATAAAATAAAAACCAGCTGACAAAACCCCCTTGAAACATGGCGTAAGAAAACGTAGCAGCAAAGATGCAGAATAAAACGAACCAGTCTCTACATTTATTCCATATGACTTTTATATACTGTTTCATAAAGTACCTCTTACCTTTTAACAGGTACTTTCGTATCAGCCATAATTTGCTTCATCACATCACTCGCTGTTAAGCCGCTGTACTGGGTATCAGGTCTTAGCGTTAATCGATGTGCACACACATACGAAGCAAGCTCTTGAACATCATCAGGAAGACAGTAATCTCTTCCCTTCACTAAAGCATATGCTTGAACGGCCTTCATAAATGAAACCGTCCCACGAGGACTAATACCTAACGAAACATGTGGATGAGAGCGCGTTTTGCGAATGATTTCAATGATATAGTGCTTGATCGCATCATCTACATAAATACTGCTTACAGCTTTTTGAGCCTGTACTAATTCTGGAATGCTCATGACGGGTTTGACATCTTCAAGATTGATCTGGGTGGATACGCCATTTAAAATTTGAAGCTCCTCTTCTTGCGTAGGATATCCCATGCTTAATTTGAATAAAAAACGATCCAGCTGCGCTTCCGGCAAATGATAGGTCCCATCAAAATCAACAGGATTTTGAGTAGCCATCACAAAAAAAGGCGCTGGAATTTCCCGGGTGATACCATCGGTTGTTACATGATGCTCAGCCATTGCTTCTAAAAGCGCCGATTGTGTTTTAGGAGAAGTCCTGTTAATCTCATCAGCGAGTACAATATGGCTCATGATAGGACCTGGACGAAAATGAAATTCCATTTCTTTCGGACTGTAGATAGAAACGCCTGTTACGTCGGATGGAAGCAAATCAGGCGTGAATTGAATTCGTTTAAATTCTGCATCAATTGATTTGGCCAGTGCCTTCACGAGCATCGTTTTCCCCACACCCGGCACATCTTCAAGCAAAATATGCCCCTCTGCAAGCAAAGCAACCAAACTCAACGTAGATACCTGACGCTTTCCAATCACAATGTGATCGATGTTTTCTAATACTTGGTTTAATTTATTATTAATATGATCCAGCTGAATCAATAAAGCTCCCCCTTAAAAATCAGTTAAGTCTTGAGTTTAGTATGTTTTTCAATAAACATAGTACTATTTTAACAAATTTTAAAAAAATCTGAAAATATTAATGCACGCAAAAAAGCGACCAAGTGAGTACTTGGTCGCTTTTTCAGAGAGGGCAGTGATTACATCATGCCGCCCATTCCACCCATGCCGCCCATGTCAGGCATTGCAGGTGCTCCGCCTTCTTCTGGCTTGTCAGCAACAACTGCTTCAGTTGTTAAGAACATAGCCGCTACAGAAGAAGCATTTTGAAGAGCTGAACGCGTTACTTTTGTTGGGTCAACGATACCAGTGTCTAGCATGTTTACCCACTCGCCAGTTGCAGCATTAAATCCAGTTCCAACTGCTTCGCCTTTTAGACGCTCAACGATTACTGATCCTTCTAAACCAGCGTTGTGAGCGATTTGACGTACAGGCTCTTCAATCGCACGTAATACGATGTTGATACCTGTAGCAGTGTCACCGTCAGCTTCGATGCTTGCTACTTTATTATAGATATTTACTAATGCAGTACCACCACCAGCTACGATACCTTCTTCAACCGCAGCACGCGTAGAGTTTAATGCATCTTCAATACGTAATTTACGTTCTTTTAACTCAGTTTCAGTTGCCGCACCCACTTTAATTACAGCTACGCCACCAGCAAGTTTTGCTAAGCGCTCTTGTAATTTTTCACGGTCAAACTCTGAAGTTGTTTCTTCAAGCTGAGCTTTGATTTGGTTTACGCGTGCTAGGATGTCTTCTGCGTTTCCTGCACCGTTTACAACCGTTGTATTTTCTTTTGTTACAACAATTTTAGAAGCGCGACCTAATTGATCAATGCTTGCTGTTTTTAGGTCGAGACCAAGCTCTTCAGTGATTACTTCTCCGCCTGTTAAGATCGCAACGTCTTGTAGCATTGCTTTACGACGATCACCGAAACCAGGAGCTTTAACAGCTACAGCTGTGAATGTACCACGAAGTTTGTTCACAACTAATGTTGCTAAAGCTTCGCCTTCTACGTCTTCAGCGATGATTAATAGGGGCTTGCCTTGTTGAACAACTTGCTCTAATACCGGTAAGATTTCTTGAATGTTACCGATTTTTTTGTCTGTGATTAAGATGTATGGATCATCTAATACAGCTTCCATTTTATCTGAATCAGTTACCATGTAAGGAGATGCATATCCACGGTCAAACTGCATACCTTCTACCACTTCTAATTCAGTTGTGAAACCTTTTGATTCTTCAAGTGTGATAACGCCGTCGTTACCAACGCGCTCCATTGCTTCAGCAATTAATTGACCTACTTCTTCGTCAGCTGCTGAGATAGCCGCTACTTGAGCAATTGAATCTTTACCTTGAATTGGTTTAGAGATTGCTTTTAGTTCTTCAACCGCTACAGCTACTGCTTTTTCCATACCTTTACGGATACCCATTGGGTTAGCACCAGCCGTTACGTTTTTAAGACCTTCTCTGATCATTGCTTGCGCTAAAACTGTTGCAGTAGTTGTACCGTCACCAGCGACGTCGTTTGTTTTGCTAGCAACTTCGGCTACTAATTTAGCACCCATATTTTCAAATGCGTCTTCTAATTCGATTTCTTTTGCAATTGTTACACCGTCATTTGTAATAAGCGGTGAACCGAATTTCTTTTCTAATACAACGTTACGACCTTTTGGTCCAAGCGTTACTTTTACAGCATTTGCCAATGTGTCTACACCACGTAGCATTGCGCGACGTGCTTCTTCGCTAAATTTAATGTCTTTTGCCATGTTCTTTGACCTCCTCAAGATTTTCTTAATAATCTATTTTTTACGTATGATAAGTTTGTGGTTAAAATTAGCCGATTACAGCTAAAATATCGCTTTCGCGTAAAATTAAG
This sequence comes from Priestia sp. VA7, assembly GCF_055710015.1. Taxonomy (NCBI): domain Bacteria; kingdom Bacillati; phylum Bacillota; class Bacilli; order Caryophanales; family Bacillaceae; genus Priestia; species Priestia sp. VA7. Next base: position 9,143 of record NZ_JBVQPN010000020.1, on the reverse strand, counting down.
TATTCAGTACCTTCGTATTTCACTTCAGTACCCGCATATTTTGAGAAGATGATACGATCGCCCGCAGCTACTTCTAAAGCTACACGCTCACCGCTTTCTAATACTCGGCCTGTACCAACAGCAACAATTTTACCCTCTTGTGGTTTTTCTTTTGCACTGTCCGGTAACACGATACCGCTTGCTGTTTTTTCCTCAGATTTTACAAGTTCAATCACTACGCGATCACCTAATGGCTTTAACAAGTGAAACAACCTCCTCAAATAATATGTTTGCATTTTTATTAGCACTCAAGCTCAACGAGTGCTAACACAATTATTATATTAAAACAAAGTGGGTTTTTTTTGCAAGTATTAAACAAAAAAAATTTAAAATTTACGAAAACTACATATAATAGTCTTAGATTTCGACGATTTTGAGAAATAAAGCATTCTTTTCTCTGTTCAATAATATGTATGTTACAATACGAGCAAGAAGAAATTACTGACTTCACAGTACTTCTTCGACATATATACATAAAAACCTTTTAAAGGAGTATAGAAGATTGGAAAAACGTTATTGGTATGTTATCCTCACCTACATCCTTATGCAGTTTTCAGGAGTTGTTGGTATACCGCTGTTAAAATTAACAGGAATGTTTGATCAATATCCAGTTCGAACAGCGACTGTCATGCTTTTGACTTATTGGACCATCATTAGCTTTATCCTTGGTTTACTTATTGTCTTACTGCTGCTGCGCCGTGACATGTCCATGCGTATAGAACATGCGGGAACAACGGTAACTGTGGTCTGGTCAGTCCTTGGGGTGTTCCTGGCTATGGCTGGTCAAGCTGTAGCAGGGATGATTGAGCACGCTCTTGGCATTACCCAAGTATCTGAAAATACACAAAACATTGTTAATCTTGTTAAAGCAACGCCGTTCCTTATTGTCGTTACGTCTGTTATTGGACCAATTCTAGAAGAGATTATTTTTCGAAAGATTATTTTCGGTTCTCTTCACAAACGATATAATTTTTTTATCTCTGCATTTATTAGTTCCCTTATTTTCGCTGCCGTACACTGGGATTTTAAACATTTGCTCGTGTATACAGCCATGGGATTTGTATTTGCATTCCTTTATGCAAGAACAAAACTAATTATTGTACCCATTATTGCTCACGTGTTGATGAATACAATCGTTATTTTATCTCAAACTATTTTTGCAGATAAAATTATAGAAATGCAAAAGCAAGCAGAACAAATGCAGTTTATTTTTGGAGGCATGTTTTTATGAAGAATATCCCTTTAACACGAGGGTTTATTTATATTATTATGGGGATTTTATTCACCTACCTGGCTATTCAAAATGCTCAGGAAACCGTGTGGAACTTCCCTACGATCTTATTTGCACTCGTAGCCGCATTCGATTTCAGATTTGCGGTTCGCATTTTTATCTTGCACTATAAAATTAAAAAGTTGCAGCAGCAATATAAAAATCAAGATGATTCATCTAAATAAAAAAACCACTGTTTCAGTGGTTTTTTTACATACTAACATCTTCTCTTTCTTGCTCTGCCCTTGCCTTTAACACTTTGCGATACGAAATGCGGGAAATAATGATGCTGATTTCATACAAAATTAAGAGCGGCACTGTCACCATCATGTGCGAGAGCAATTCCGGTGGTGTAATCAGTGCGGCAATAACTAGCAGTACGAAATAGGCATACTTTCGAATTTGAGATAAAAACATAGGCGTTATAATTCCTAATCGCGTCAAAAACATGACGACGACAGGAAGCTGAAACAACAGGCCAAAAGGCAGTGTGAGCTGCATTAAAAAAGAAAAGTATTCATTAATGCCAATCACTTGGTTTACATTCAGCTCATCGGAAACCCGCGTCATAAAATCGACGACAAATGGAAACAACACAAAATAAGAAAAAGAGACACCGCCGATAAAGAGAAAAATGGAAACAGGAATATATCCAAGCGTTACCTTACGCTCTTTTTCATATAAACCAGGACTAACAAATGCCCAAAGTTGATACAGTGCAACAGGAGCTGCAAGTACACAGCCGATAATAACAGCAAACTGCATATAAATCTTAACTGGATCTGTTAGCCTAAATGCATTCATCGTTAAATTTTTTGCCTCATCAGCATGCTGTAAATAGACAATAACCTTATCCGCTATAAAAAAGCCGCCAATTGTGGCAATGACAAAGAAAAATAAAACAATTAAAATGCGTTTTCGCAGCTCTCCTATATGATCATATATTGACATTTCTTGTTCGGTCATACTATGATCACCCTTTTACTCTTTGTCATCTACTTGACGCTGTTTATCTTTTTCACGATCTTCTGATGCACCGCTAGCGGCATGCTTAAACTCTCTAAGCGTTTGCCCGACTGATCTTCCTAGCTCCGGTAACCGTTTCGGTCCAAAAATAAGCAGTGCTACAATCGCAATAATAATCCAACTACCTGCTCCAATCCCCATATTTCCACTCTCCTTATTAATTTAGACTTAAGGAAATCGTAACACAGTCCATCTTATTCAACAGGATAATTTTTCAAAAAGTAGACAAGCGACTGTAATTCTACAGCCAGATCAATATGATGCAGTCGAATCTCATCCGGTACGTTTAAGCGTGCAGGAGTGAAGTTTAAAATCCCTTTAATTCCGCAATTCACTAAACGATCGGTAATTTGCTGAGCCACAGTGGCAGGAACGGTTAAAATCGCCACTGAGATATCATCACTCATATAATCTTCCAATTGGTCAAGGTGATAAACCGGCACGTCGCCTACTTTTGTACCGACTTTATCTTCTATCACATCAAAAGCGCACTCAATTTTGGTGTTATTATTTTTAATAAAATTATAATTTAAAAAGGCCGTTCCCAGATTCCCTACGCCAATCAGTGCTACTTTCGTTACTTCATCTTGGTCTAACGTTTTACGGAAAAATGTAAGTAAATAATTTACATTGTAGCCGTATCCCTTTTTCCCTAATGCTCCAAAGTAAGAAAAATCCCGACGAATAGTAGCAGAATCAACTTTCACTGCCTCACTTAACTCCGCTGACGAAACACGCTGTTTACCAGAAGCATGCAAGTTTTTTAAAAAACGATAATAAAGCGGCAATCGTTTAGCCGTTGCTTGTGGTATTTTTAATTGTTCAGTGTTCACGTTGTACCCCCTCAGTTCATGTATGTCATTACTAACATTTTCAAGTCATATTGCATTACCTTTCACAAAGCCTCAACCGCTCCGAGGTAGCGCTTCCAATTCTCTCTCTTTTCTCTTGTTTTATATATACTCCGCTTCATACCCCGACTCCTTTTGGCTATCCAGCACTACTTAAAGTCGGTAGTTAGAACGAAGCAATTAGCCCTTCAAAGGATCCGTTTGTTAGTCATGACGGGTTTTCTACATCCATCATATATAAGTTCAGAGATGCACTTATCTCTTATTTTAACATAGTATCCTGTATAAAATGTGCAGGTAAAATCATTTTATTTCATGAATCAAAACATTCGCTTCATCATTTGTCCTTGTCCCTCTACAAATTACAAACGCTTGTAGGAAGAACTTGTAGTTGAAAATATGTTAAAATACACTATGGATATACTACTAGAGGTGAAAAAATGATTATTCTACAATTGAACGGTATTACAAAATACTATGGGGCAGAACCCATTTTATCGAATATAAAGTTAGAAGTACAATCAAAAGACCGCATTGCCCTAGTGGGACGAAACGGTGCTGGTAAATCAACTTTATTAAAAATTATTGCTGAGCAGCTTTCTTATGACAGCGGAGAAATTATTAAACCTAAAGGTGTTTCCATTGATTATATGGGACAAGATACAGTTCTTGAGTCAACACTCTCCATATGGGAAGAAATGATGACGGTCTTTGCTCCATTAAAGAAGATGGAAAAAGAATTACGTACGCTTGAAACGAAGATGGGCGATCCAGACATTTTTAATGATTCAGTTCAATACGAAAAACTAACCAAAGAGTACGATCAGCTTCAAGTAACGTTCAAAGATTTAGGCGGCTATCAATATGAAGCGGATACACGATCTATTCTTCACGGTTTCCGTTTTTCAAACTTTGACTATAGCACCCCTATTTCCTCCTTGAGCGGTGGACAAAAAACGCGCTTGGCTCTTGCAAAACTGCTTTTAACAAAGCCAGACTTGCTTATTCTGGATGAGCCTACCAACCACTTAGATATTGAAACTTTAGCATGGCTGGAACAGTTTCTGCAAGGGTATGAAGGAGCTATTTTAATTGTTTCACACGATCGTTACTTCCTTGATAAAGTCGTAAATCAAGTGTATGAAGTCACAAAAAAAACAACGGTCAAGTACACGGGCAACTACTCTAAATACCTTGTACAAAAAGCAGAGCGATATGAAAAAGAGTTGCGTCAGTACGAAAAGCAGCAAGATGAAGTCGCAAAACTGAATGATTTTATTCAGCGAAATATCGCCCGCGCATCGACTACAAAACGTGCGCAAAGCAGACGGAAACAGCTCGATCGAATGGAGTTAATAAATCGACCTAACGAAGGCGAAAAATCAGCTAGTTTTTCGTTTGAAATTGAGCGTCAAAGCGGAAATGAAGTCTTAAATCTCGAAAACGTGTCTATCGGATATGATGAACACAAATACGTCGTTCAAGAGGCAAACCTTCGGATTAAAAAAGGTGAAAGCCTTGCATTGGTTGGCCCTAATGGAGTTGGGAAATCTACGTTATTAAAAGGTATTGTGGATAAACTAAGCTTCAAGACTGGAACCATTTCTTTTGGCTCAAACGTAATGGCTGGTTATTACGACCAAGAGCAAGCTAATTTAACTTCTAATAAAACCGTTTTAAATGAGCTTTGGGATGACTACCCATCCAAACCTGAAAAAGAAATTCGTACAGTGCTTGGAAATTTTCTGTTTTCAGGTGATGATGTACTGAAAATCGTTTCGACGCTTAGCGGTGGTGAAAAAGCACGTTTGGCTCTTTCGAAGCTTATGCTTCAAAAAGCTAATTTTTTAATTTTAGATGAACCTACTAACCATCTTGATTTAGATAGCAAACAAGTACTCGAGAATGCATTAATTGATTACCCAGGGACTCTATTATTTGTTTCACATGACCGTTATTTTATTAATCGTATTGCAAACAAAATAGCAGAGCTATCTCCTGAAGGGGTAGAAGAATTTCTTGGAGATTATGACTATTATGTAGAAAAGAAAGCAGAAATAGAGGAAATCAAAGAATTAGAAAATATAAAAGCAAACGAAGAACGTACGGTAAAATTAGATAAACAGTCCTATAAACAAGATAAAGAACAAAAGAAATTGATGAGGCAGCGAACGCGCCGAATTGAAGAAATTGAAACTGAAGTAAACAAATTAGAAGCCGCACAAGCGGAGAATGAAGAACTTCTTTGTGATCCTGAAATTTATCAAAACCACGAAGAAGTATCAAGATTGAACGGTGAAAATGAAAAAATTTCTTCACAGTTATCCACATTAATGGAAGAGTGGGAAGAATTACAGCTGCTTCTAGAAGAATAGCCTGTATTTTTTCGTATTTATTCACCCTATTTACTTGTTCGTGCCCTTTAGAACAAGCTTTATCCACTATGTGAATAAATAGTGGATATCTGTCTGATTTTCATAATTAAAACTTGTTGATAACATGTCCGTGTACTGAGCGCACGGACTTTTCCACATAATTATCCACAGGCAATTCTAAATTTATTGAATATTGTTGATAAATTATTTTTACCCACAAAAAAGACGAATGAGAAATAAATCTCATTCGTCTCTTACTCTTCCAAGTCTAAACCGGGGTTTGCGTTTAATGACATATCTGAGCGTTTTCCTTGAGCAAATCGTACACTTGCCGCTGCTCCAATCATTGCGGCATTATCCGTGCATAGAGACAGCGGCGGGATAATAAGCTCAATGTTTGATAATGGTACAAATGCCTCTTCTAGCGCTGCTCTAAGTCCTTTATTAGCAGCAACTCCTCCTGCTACTAACACTTGCTTAACGTTATATTCCTTTGCAGCTTTAACCGTTTTAGTTACTAACACATCAATAACACTCGCTTGAAAGCTAGCAGCAAGCGTTTGTGGAAGAATTTCTTCACCTTTTTGCTTCGCGTTGTGGACAGTGTTAATAACTGCTGATTTTAACCCACTGAAACTAAAATCATAGGATCCTTCTTCTAGCCAAGCACGCGGCAAATCAATTAATGGCTCTCCTTCATGTGCAAGGCGGTCAATATGCGGTCCACCTGGATATGGAAGGTTTAACGTGCGGGCTACTTTATCGTAGGCTTCTCCTGCTGCATCATCTCTCGTTTCACCAATCACTTTAAACTGACCGTGACTTTCCATGTATACAAGCTCCGTATGCCCTCCAGATACAACTAGCGATAAAAGCGGGAATTCTAATTTTTTGATTAACTGATTTGCATAAATATGTCCTGCAATATGATGAACACCAATTAATGGCTTTTGATGCGCAAATGCTAGCGCTTTGGCTGCATTTACGCCAATAAGAAGTGCTCCCACAAGCCCAGGTCCTTCCGTTACAGCTATTGCATCAATATCTGCAAACGTCAAGTTCGCTTGATTTAAAGTTTCTTCAACTACTACCGTAATTTGTTCCACATGATGACGAGATGCAATCTCCGGTACGACACCGCCAAATCGTTTATGGCTTTCTATTTGTGATGCCACCACATTGGCTACAATTTCATGACCGTTTCGAATCACGGCCGCTGCTGTCTCATCACAGCTTGTTTCTAATGCTAAAATTAATTGATTTTCACTCATAAATTCACCCACATAACTAATGCATCCTCATTGTTATCAGAATAATAATTCTTACGAATACCTCCAGGTTTAAAACCTAGCTTTTGATACAATGATTGTGCAATATGATTAGATACCCTAACTTCTAATGTCATTGACGCAGCACCTAGTTTTCGAAGAACGTCCATCACGTTGCGCAGCAGCAATTCACCGAGTCCCTTACCTCGGTAGTCTGGCAATAGGGCAATGTTGGTTACATGTGCTTCGTCAATAACAATCCACGTTCCGCAATACCCAATAATATTTTCTCCTTCTTCCATCACAATGTAAGTTGAAAATTGATTATTGGTTAACTCATTTTGAAACGCTTCTGAACTCCAAGGTGTCGTAAAAGACTTCTCTTCGATTTTCACTACTTGATCAATATCTTTAACTTCCATTAAGCGAAACTTAATTGTTAGTTTCATGTTTATACCTTCTTTTATCCTTTTTGCTGTGAAGCAAGCCAGTTGGCTTCCGCTTCAGCTAAACGAATGTAGTTCGGAACAAAAGTATGCACAGACTGCGGCTCTTTCTTTATTCCTAAGAAAGCCAATTCACTTGGTCTTGGATTAAACTGCTGAACATGGGCAAATACAGCTTGTTCACCCAGCACTTCTTTTAACGTCTCTTCATGCATAGGAAGATCATTGCCTATGAATAAAATAGGTTTGTTGTATGACTTTAAATGTTCCGCCCAGTCCTTATTAATAACAAGTCGATCACTTTCAACTTCTAGAAGACTTCGTTCGTTATTCCATTCATATAGTCCTGTATAAAGCTGTTGACGGCGCGCATCAAATAACGGAGCAATATACCCATCAAAATAGCGACCGTTTGCTGCTAGTGCCTCAAGGCTAGATACACCTATTAAAGGAATATTTAAAGTCCAAGCAAGTGTCTTGGCAATGGTAACGCCAATGCGTACACCTGTATAAGACCCAGGACCGTGCGCCACTACAACGCGGTCTAGCTCGCTTGGCGCAATATCACAGTCCTTTAACAAAGATTCCACAGCGTTCATCACACGAACGGAGTGATTCTTTTTTAGATTCGTAATAATTTCTCCAATTACTTTGTTTTCTTCAACGACAGCAACACCCATGACAAAATTGGATGTATCAATGGCTAACATTTTCATCTTTTAAAAAGCTCCTTACATATTTCAACGTACCGACTCCCTATCGCTTTTACAAGGATTTTACGAGTCGTTTCGTTTTCATGGTAAATATTGATTTGAATATATTCATTAGGAAGCTGCTCTTCAATCAGATGAGCCCACTCCACGACCGTCACGCCATCTCCTTCAAAATACTCATCGAACCCTAGGTCTTCAAATTCATCCCCTAGACGGTATACATCCATATGATAAAGAGGAAGGCGACCGCTTTTGTATTCTTTAATGATCGTAAATGTCGGGCTATTCACATTGCGTTCAATTCCTAATCCTTTAGCTAAACTTTTTGTGAATGTTGTCTTTCCAGCTCCCAAATCGCCTTCAAGCAGCAGCACGTCACCAGCTTCTAATAAAGTTGCTAGACGAGCAGCCAGCTGATTAGTTTCATCAGGAGACGTAGACATAAACGTAAATTCGTTAATCTCTGTCATTCATTCAGAACCTCACTTCAACCTGTATATATATATTGTAAACGTTGTGGACTATACATATCCAGTAAGAAATCCAACAATCTTTAACATAGCAATTCTATAAGGAAATTTCTTTGTATATAAAAAATTCCTTAGGATTGCTCCTAAGGACGGTAAAGTTTTATATAAAAATGGTTCAAACAATAAAAAAGACGAAACACATTGTTTCGTTTCTAAAACATGGCGGTCCCGACGGGAATCGAACCCGCGATCTCCTGCGTGACAGGCAGGCATGTTAACCGCTACACCACGGGACCATGTTGGTTGCGGGGACAGGATTTGAACCTGCGACCTTCGGGTTATGAGCCCGACGAGCTACCGAACTGCTCCACCCCGCGATGATAAAAAAGCAAAATAAAAATGCCTAGCGATGTCCTACTCTCACAGGGACAAAGTCCCAACTACCATCGGCGCTAAAGAGCTTAACTTCCGTGTTCGGTATGGGAACGGGTGTGACCTCTTTGCCATTATCACTAGACATTTATATGAGATTGTTCTCTCAAAACTAGGTAACAGTTTGCTGAGTAAAGCTTACGCTTTTAAAAGTTTGGTTAAGTCCTCGATCGATTAGTATCAGTCAGCTACACATGTCGCCACGCTTCCACCTCTGACCTATCAACCTGATCATCTTTCAGGGATCTTACTA
>NZ_JBVQPN010000019.1:0-23220 GCF_055710015.1 Priestia sp. VA7 | reverse complement strand
TTGATGAACTAAGCCCTTGAAATAGATGTCAATTTCGTATAAAATAAAAACATAAGTTTTATTTTATAGAAAAACTAACTCTATTAACAAGAGACTTCGACAAGTGTTTTCCCTACCGTGATTAGGGGGAACGGTTTAAGTGTGTTGGTCGCACTACTTAAACAGTTGAAGTCTTTTTTCTATTCCGGACATTTTTGTTAGTTTTATTATAGCGTTAATTAATCTCATAATTCAATAAAAATTAGTAATATATCTCAAAAGAATTCTTTTGAACTGTTTTTCCTTAATAATAAAAAGCTTCTACTAGGGACAGTAGAAGCTTTTTACTATTTACCCATTAGTTTTTCCCACCATGTTTTTTTCTTTTCTAACTCTGCACTAGCAGAAGCTTCTTCAATCATTCTTTTACTTTCTGATAATCCTTTTCTCAATTCTCCAATCAACTCAGCATCTTTTCTGTTTATCATTTGCTTTAATTCTTGGTTGGTTTGGCTAACTTTCTGTAACTCTTCTACTAACTTTTGATTAAATTGCATTTGCTGTGTCATCTGTTGTTCTTGTTGTTGTAACATCTTTCTTATTTCACTCAACTCATCGTTTATAGAGATAGAACCTTTCTCTTCTTGATTTTTGACTGTAATAGTTATAGGAAGCCCATCACTTGCCAAATTATCGTTTACATCTTCTTTTAATAATCCCTCACTATAAAGTTCACGGATTTTCTTTAATAGATCTAGTGACTCAATACTTATTTTATAGCGTCTACCTTCTTTTTTGAAATTCAGAAACTGTTCATGATTAATTAGATATCTTTTTAATGTTTCAGGAGGGATATTGGTATATTCAGATGCTTCTGGTACACCAACGAAATTTGCACTTTCAGAATTATTCATTTAATCCACCACCGTTTATTAGTATTTTATGTATATTCACTCAGTTCACAGTCATTCACATGTGAAATCAAAAGAAGTTCACCCGATTCACAGTCATTCATTTGCTTTATTTTCTTATATTCACTCAATTCACGGTTATTTACCTATGAGGTTTGCAGCTATTCACCCGATTCACAGTCATCTGTTTATTTAATTCTATATGATTTCGGCGAAAAATCAACAAATCCTGTTTTGGGTTTGTGTATATAGTTTATTTTATGAAGTGTTATGGCACTAGTTTAACTTAAGTTACACTTGGGTGAATACTGGTGTGTTTTATGGTGAACACATGGTGAACTTGTGTGGGTTTTAGTTAAACTTGTCTTTGGGGAGTTTAAAAAACGAATTTTAAGTTCGACTAAAGATGAACTTGTGTTTTGTTGTAATACCAATCCTTGTTTTGTAGAAATAGGAGGGATAGTTAAAATGATTGATGCAGGCGAAATGTTGATTGTAAAACACGATATATATTTGGTAGTGGGCGCTCTCAATCTAATATTAATGCAGGATGTTTTGATTGTTCAAGTTTTGTCAGATAGGCATTCAAGCAAGTAGGAGTGAATGTTGTTCCACTGTCAGGAGTAACAACCGATACACTCAAGACTCAAGGGCAAGAAATAAACCCAAAAGACATGAAGGCTTGAGATGAAGCTTTTTCAATACCTATAAAATAGACGGCGGCATTGGGATATATGTTGGAGATAATCAGTTTTTAGAATGCTAAGGGAAAATAGGTGTAGCCATCGCAAGTATAGCAAAAGGAACATATTTTGGTGAATGATTTAATGGAAAAGTAAAACGATTTTAAAAGAAGAAAAAGGCAATAAAAATAAGGCAGCACTACTATTTGGAGCCCTTTCCATTGTGATGGCAGGCATAACTATTTTCAACATTTACTTGAATGACAATATGTCTAATACAACAGCTTCGAAACAAATCTAAGTCACAAATGACAGATTTTTAAAAAATAAAGAGTTGAAAAAACAATTAATTAAGGTTCATCCCTTTGCCCAAGAACAATAAAAACGAGATTACTTGAATACGGTTAATCAATTCATTGAAGTTTCTTACCATTGTGAAAAAGAAGGATTTGAGAAACGGAAAAAGATTGCAAAATCCATCATGGGCAAAGAACTTTATGAGCAATTTTATCCTTCTGAAAAGTTCGTATATGGAGATAGTTACACTTCCATTCCAAACGATGTACAGCTTTATGTACAACAATATGATGGAGGGCAAGAAGAGGTCGAAGTGATTGCTGAATTTACGAATCATCTTGTCATAAAAGATGAGAATGTCGACGATCAAACGCATGACATTATTAAAGTTTCTCTACGAAAAGAAGAGAATAAATGGGTGGTTTATAGTATTGAAGAATTGAAAACAGAAATCATGAAATGAGGTGGAGTAGATGGCATTTAAGAAGCAATTTGAAGATTATCGATTTAATTTAAATCGCAATCGGTCATGGAAGTATACAGCAATGTTGATCTTTTTCTTTATCGGTTTTTTATCCTTACTGACATCAAAATTCTATTTAAAAACAGAAGATCCTTTGTATCATACCAAAACCTATGAGGCAGTTTCTTCTAACATAACAGGAACCGTAACCATTGAGAATCGTGTGTATCATCCGGCTAATGGCTCACTGGATATGGTCATCAAAATGGATCAAACAGATGAAGAAGAAGTAAGCTTTGTTGCACAAGAAAAAGCGGATCCAAACATCAAATTACCTGTTCAGTTATTGTATGAAGATGATGGCTATTATGTGGTAAGAATCAGCGATCTATCTCCAAATTGGGAAGCACTTGCCTTTGATCTATATCAAGAAAATGAAGAAAAAGAAACGATAAACGTGGATGATGTAACGAGTGATTCAGAAACAGATTCAACAGAGGAAATAGATGCTCATGCGTTAATTACAACGCTCTATTCTGACCAACGAAAAACGAAAAGTGAAGAAGGAAAAGGAACAAAAGCCAAACAAGAATATGCGCTTTTAGTTAATGAGTTAGAAAAAGATTTTGTCAAAAAGAAAATGAAAAACTATGAAAAAGCAATCACAGTAGAAGCCAAACATAAGCGCCAAACGCAACAAGAAATGAACGAATTACAACGTGATATGAAGTACCAAGTGAATGAGGAAAAAGCCGATACTGAATCAAAAATTGCGATGAAAAAGGATGCCATTCAGTCGAGTGATGAAAGCATTCAGCTCTATGAAGATGAACAAAAAAGTTTACAAGAAAAGCTCCAAAAGTTGAATGAAAAGCAACAGGATTTAGCCATGAAGTGAAAAAACACATGTCAACAGTAGGTCAACATGTGTTTTTTTGAGGTTCACAGTAGGTTCACATCATTAGTTTTTTATGTTCACAGTAGGTTCACATAGAGGAGTTTAGGTCAACAGCAGGTTCACACTTTAGAGGTTTTCGTGATATCACGGTTTTGCTAGGCTCTGCCTAGCCTATCACACCCTGTGATAGCAAAAACCCCTTATGCTCTTATTGTAGAAGGTACCATAGAGAAGAAGACTCTTTCTGAATTAAAATTAACTCAAAAGTGGCTTTTTCAAGAATTACAGAAAAAAGGTCTAAATCTGGCGGATATTTTTTTTGCATCAGTTAATGCGAATCATGAATTACATGTATCATTAAGACACAGCAATAAAAAGCTTAAGCCAGAGATAAAACATTAGTTTTGACTATTTCTATTTTAAATCGAAAGCCTAATTGGTTATTTTTCTAATTATATAATGAGTTGAAAATTTAATTTAAAGAGAATTTGCCCGTAATAAAATGAATGTCTTTTCTGAAGGAGGAGGAATCCTCCTCCTTCAGAAAATGGTGTAAATTGTACATTACTTCACAAATAACGAATCTATTTTGATTTATCTTTTTTAAAAAATAGAATTTGTCTATTTAAAATAATATATGGATTTATAAGGTGTTTTTAATCAAGCTTTATTTTAAAACTACACGAACGCCTCTTTCCTTGATTGTATGCTTGATATTGACACATCTTTCATTTCAGCCATCTTCTACATTCTAATGAATAGCAATAGGCTAATCTTATTTCTCCATTCTTGGAAGAATCTAAATAAAATAAAAAAGAGAAAAACACAGAAGATAGGAGGGAGATTTAAAAACACGATAAGGAAGGAGATGAGAAATGATGAAAAACAATATTCAAATACTACCTATCGTCGCTTCTATTGGCATAGGAGCTGCTGCGTATAGCATGATGACAGGACGTGGTGGCCAACTTCAGAATATGATGCCCCAACTAGCTAACATGAACAATCAAGGAAGTAATCAAATGATGAATCAACAAACTGACCAACAACAAAATCAATAGCTCTTCCTCTTTCACTGATGAAAGAAAATAAAAAGCTCCTACTCATTATGTAGGAGTTTTTCGTAGTCACTTCACTTATTCGTTTTAAGAATTGATATGTGATAGTAAATCATATACTTCTATTCGTCATAACACTCTATCTTCAAAATGAATATTACTTTATATGCGAGGAAAAATAATCAAGAGGTAACACAGTATTACCACTTACTACGAAATCATTGTAATAGAAAGGAAGACTGTATTCAATATTTTTGAGAATTTATAGCGAAAGAAGTTGAAAACGATGGACTTAGTAAAAGAGCTAGTAATTGTCTTAGGCAGAATTGTTACGATTATGCCTCTACTTCTTATTATTACATTGGTAATGGGAAGAAGATCTATAGGAGAGCTACCCGTATTTGATTTTCTTGTGATTCTTATTTTAGGGGCAGTGGTAGGAGCTGATATTGCAGACCCTAATATTGAACACATACATACTGCAGTAGCCCTTGTTTTAATTGGAGGATTACAAATGCTCATCGCTAAATGGGCCATTACCCATCGAAAGTTTGGTAGGCTCATTACCTTTGAACCTACAATTGTTATTAAGGATGGCCAGCTATTACGGGACAATATGAAAAGAATACGCTACTCCCTGGATAATATCTTACAGATGCTAAGAGAAAATGATATTTTTGATGCGAGTGACGTCCAACTAGGAATTGTTGAATCTAATGGTAAATTAACCGTTTATAAAAAGCCAACTAAAGGGAACGTTACAGTTGAAGATTTGGGTATTAAAAAAACAAGTGAAGGTATTTCTTACCCAGTAATTATTGAGGGTAAAATCTACTCCACCGTTCTTAAAGATTTGAATCTCAATAGCACCTGGTTGAAAAACGAGTTGTCTAAACAAGATATTTCAAATATTGAACAAGTGTTTTATGCGTCGGTTAGTAAAGATAGAAAACTCCATATCTCACTCTATAAACAAAGTTCCTCTGTAAAACCTGAAATTCTGCATTGAGAATGCTTTTACACACAGTCTTGATTACTGATGATATAAAGGAGCAATCATAGAAATATGAATGCTTTTGAAAGAGCTCCTAACCACATACAATGTTAAGTGCCCTTTGACTCTTTAAAAATAGGATGAATATTAGGAAATTACAACCTCTACTTCGACAAAGCGAAACATTTTCTATTCGAGAAGTTGCTTTTTGTTATTTAGAAGCTAATGGTTCAATTAGTATTCTAAAAAAAACAAAGTACCAAAAAACAACTCAAGAAGACTTTAATTTGCCTATAACGCCTATTTATGTTCCTTTCACCCTTATACGAGAGGGTAAAGTATTATGAGATAAACTGAACGATCTAGAGTTCAATCATTCTTGATTGAAGACAAAATTAGAAACCCAGGAGATTTTTGATTATCATTCTATTTTCTTAGCTAAGTGGATAGAAAACGATGGCCTTTTTATACAAACATATTAACTGCCTCTTTTGATATTAAAGCGTGATTTTATTTTTGAATCCTTTGCTTATTACCCTAAAAGTATAAAATAGCCTTTAAAAGCTTATTCTAAAACGATTACTATTTATGAGGAAAGGGTGATAATATGAACTTTATATGGCAATCAGTTGTTCTTATTCTGTCCGGAATATTGTTGTTAAGAATAGCTGGGAGAAAATCCATTGCGCAAATGACATTAGCACAAACCGTTGTGATGATTTCATTAGGCACTATTATTATCCAACCAATTGTTGAAAAGAGTATGGTAAAAGCGATTGGAGGAGCAGCTATATTTGTTCTGGCAATTGTAGTTTTAGAATATTTACAATTGAAATCTAATGCATTTGAGAAATTCCTTACAGGAAAATCTAAAATCGTTATAAAAAATGGACAATTGGAAACTAAACAACTTCAAAAACTACGTTTAACGGTCGATCAGTTAGAAATGAGATTACGTAACCAGGGTATCTCGAACATTCAGGATGTCAAAACAGCGACGATGGAACCAAATGGACAACTAGGATATGAACTGCAAGAAGATGCAAAGCCTTTGACTGTAGGAGATTTTAAGCATTTAATGCAGTTATATATGCCGGCTGTTTCTCAACCAAATACTTCTTCAACTAATGAAAAGAATCAGCCATCATCTAATAGCTCTTCCGATATTTTTCAAGAAATTAATCAGAATCATAAACAAAATCCTAAATACCTTCAGTAACGCTCTAAAGTTTGAGAGAATGTGCACATATAATAAACACATTAAATTTTTTAATTGATCCAATCATTTTGTTTATGGTTCTCAATTTTTTCTATCTACCCTAATTTTCATCAATAAAATTATAAATTTGAGTAAAATAATCGAGATGTATCCAAAGTAACTAAAAAGCCCAGAAAAGCTACTGATCCCTGTTCAGTAGCTTTTCTGAGCTTGCATATTTTCAATCTATATCATCAATCTAAAGGAACCAATTAGAAAAAATCCCTTATTCAGCTCCAAGGGAGTTCATGAAGGTCTCTATTATTGGGTTATGCAGCTTTTACATATATGCTCAAGGTTAACCTATATTGCATTATGTATAAATTTATTATACAATTATTCAGACTTTTTTTATGAATTGAAGCTTATAAATTCCCTAAAAGCTATCCGTCCTGAAACGATGGGATAGCTTTCTTTTTTTATTAATGATAATAATTAATTTATATCTTTAAATCTACTTCAATATGTTATTTGATCCTGTTTCAACTAAGATAAGATTTCTTCTAATAAAGTTGTTTAATAAAAGCCTCATGGGGAACAACACTACAAAATATGTTGCATAATCCAAAAAATGGAGGGTTATTATGATATTTCATGCTAATGTTTGGGACCTAGAAGTTAAGAACCAAAATGAGTGGACAAAAATAACTGATATTCATGGTGATGATGTTAGTGTAAATAGCGAAAAAAGTTATATTGATTTTTTGACAGAAAATATGAATTTTTCAGCATTAACAAATGGGGAGAAAATTAGACTAAAAACGTTACAAGTGGAAGCAGACTCAATAGATGATATTAAAAAAAATGGAATACCGACTGGCTTCTATGCTGTAGAAATTAATAAATGGACAGAACAAGGGAGTAGAATTATTGCTTCTGGAGAGGACTGTGTAACGTTTAAAATTCTTCCTATAGGCGAAGAGATACACTAGGTAAAACAATAGTTTACAGTTGTAAAATAGGTGTTACAAATGCACACTGATATGCTCTCAATTAAGTAGACAGAGTAAATAAAAAATCTGTTGGCTTAATTAGGAGCATATCAAGGAGAGAAATGCAGCTTCGTTTTAATTGCCTTTTAACTCATAGTTATATACATTAGTTAAATTAACAAAGCTCCTATAGGAATATGTAATGACAACAGGTGTGCCAACTTGAACTTTGTCATAAAGCTTTTCAACCTTTATTAAATTTAATCCTCTAGAAACTAAATATATGGGTGCACTTTTTATTCATATGCAACATAACAAAAGTATTTTTTAAACACCTTATATATGATACTAGCTACATCATAAGTCGATTTTTTAACGCATAGATGGATGGCTAGGTAACACAGCTTGAAACAGTTGTTTAGCCAACGAATGGCTAGGTTCTTGATATTTAGATAACTGATCAATAACCTCACCCTCATTCATTATGAGAATACGTGAAGCTACAAAACGAGCCACTTGTATATCGTGTGTAATAAATAATAAACTCACTCCTTGTGTCTGCTGTAAATGTTGAAGAAGTTGTAATATTTTTTTTTGTAATACCATATCTAAGTTACTTGTTACTTCATCTAATATAAGTATTGATGGTTCAGTGGCTATGGCTCTAGCTATGGCAAGACGCTGTTGTTGGCCGCCACTTAATCCTCCTGGATAACGTTGAAGTAAAGAGGGCTCTAAACCAACGATATCTAATAAATGAAGTAATTTACTTTTATTAAAAGGTAAATCAAAATTTCTTAGTGGTTCTTTTAAAACATCTTCAACTTTTTGCAATGGATCAAGGGAAGCATAACTATTTTGAAAAACTCCTTGAATTTCTTTACGTATTTGTTTGTAATATGACTTTGTTAATGTCTTTCCTCTAAATATCATTTCACCAGATGTTGCAGGTTCGATACCTAGTACAATGTTTGCTAACGTACTTTTACCAGAGCCACTTTTACCAACAATTGCAATACACTCACCAGGAGCTAATGAAAATGTGATATTTTTCAATATAGGATGCACATTTTTTTTAAACCATCTTTGTTTTGTATATGTTTTGTTAATTGCTGTTACGTCCAATATATTCATCACTTTTCCTCCTACAATCGTGCTTCAAGTAGCTGTTTCGTATATGTATGTTTAGGAGAATCAAAACAAGTATATACATCGGCATATTCAACAATTTGGCCATTCTGAATGACTGCAACATCATCTGCTAATGCTGCGATTACCCCAAGATCATGTGTAATTAAAAGCATTGTTAGCTGTTCCTGACTCTGTAGTGTCTTTAACAGTGTTACAATATTATGCTGGGTTACCATATCTAAAGCAGTTGTTGGTTCATCTGCGATGATTAGTTGAGGTTTTGAAATAAGTGCTAATGCTATCATGATACGTTGTAACATACCACCACTTAACTCAAAAGGATATGATTTTAAAATACGATGCGTGTCGTACAATTGCACTTTCTCAAGATATTGCTCAGCAATTTGGCGCATTTGAGTAGGTTTCATTTTATACTGAGCCTTTATTGTTTCGAAAAAGTGCCCTTCAATAGTTTGAATTGCATCAAAAGCCATCATTGGATTTTGAAGAATGCTAGTAATTTCTTTACCAATATAGGTACTTTCTTTTGTTAATGGATATTGATTGAACAAAATATTGCCATCCGTTTGTTGAAAAGAGGGTAGAAGTTGTTGCATAACAGCACGACAAAGTGTTGATTTACCACTACCACTTTCCCCAATAATACCGAGAATTCTTCCTTTTTTTGCTTGCAAGCAAATATTTTTTAGAACCTTTTGTTGACCTATATTGATACATAAATTTTCAATGTTTAATAAAATGTCAGTTTGCATGTTTTTTAACACCTACCTGATGCAATAATAGTACTATCAGGAACGTTGATATTCCTGGATAGATAATAATTGCTGGATATTGCCTCATATATTGTTTACCTTCATCAATCATCATGCCCCATTCAGGTATAGGTGCTTGTACACCCAATCCTATAAAGGAAAAACCCGCAATTTCCAAAATAACTTTCCCTAAATCTAAGGATAATAATGTATAAAGAGTGGGTAATACATGGGGGATAAAATGTGTTTTTAATAGTTTTATCCCAGTTGCGCCACTAACACGTGCTGCTTTTATATAGTTCATCTCATTTAAACTAATCATAGCATTATGGAAGACACGTGAATAATAAATTGTTTGTGCAAAAATAAGGGCGATCACTACATTTTTTAAGCCTGGACCAAACACACTGATTAATGCAAAGGCAAGAATAATGGTAGGGAAAGAAAGTAGAATATCCCATAAACGTATAAATATCCTTTTAGTAATACCTTGCCTAAATGTAACAATTGTAGCAATGGCTAATGAAAAACCACTTGAAATGAGCTGAATAATGAGTGCTGAACCAACAGAGTAACGCATTCCAATTAGTATTCTTGAAAGGATACAACGACCTAAATGATCTGTACCTAAAGGATATTGCCACGATGGATCAAAAAAGCGTTTGGTTGTATCAATTAAATATGGATCATTTGGGACAATCCATGGCGCAAAAAGGCCAATGATACCTACAAGACTAAGCAATAAAAGGCATATTTTTTTAATCATATGAGTTCTCCTTTATACGTGGATCAAGAAGTCTCTGTACAATATCAGTGCATAGATTAATACAAACATATAATACAGCAACGATTAGTACATAACTTTGTATGACTGGATAATCACGATTGATAACAGATTCAATTAAGTATCTGCCCACCCCAGGCCAACTAAATACTTGTTCGACTACAATCGCACCAGCCATTAAATTACCAAGTGTTAAGCCAAATAACGACAGTAATGGAGTTAATGTATGCTTGAGAACGTGTTTAGTTATAATAACTCTCTTAGAAATACCCCTTTGATATGCATAATCTATATAAGGTTTCGTCAACTCCTGTGTCATGGCTGTGTGTATAGTTTGTGTAAATATGCCGATAATCGGTATAGCTAAAGTGCAAGTAGGCAAGATTAAATGCATCAAAGAACCTGTACCATTTGTAGGTAATAGATTAAGTTGAACACTAAAAATATAAATCAGCATAAATCCTAACCAAAAGGTTGGGAGCGATACTGTGATAGTTGATAGTATTCCTATGAATTTATTAATAACTGAATAAGGGTAAAGGGCACTAATAATTCCTGTGGGGACACTAATAGTAAGAGCAAGAAAAAAAGAGCTAATAGCTAACAATGCTGTCGCAGGAAATTTATTCAATAGCTCTTCGGCAACAGGTAATTTACTAACAAAGGATGTGCCAAACTGTAAGCTTAAAACATCTTTTAACCACAGCCAATATTGTTCAAAAAGTGGTAAATTTAGCCCCATTTCTTTCTCTAACGAGCGTATGGATTCTGTAGTAGGTGTAACACCGGATAATCGTAAAATTACTTCAGCCGGCTCTATAGGCACGATACGCATTAAGAAGAAGGTAAGTAATGATACACCTAAAAGAATAATTGGTAGAGATGCTAACCGTTTTAAACAAAATAGCCATAAAGTTTTTTTCATATATGTACACCTCGATTTAGACTAAAAGAAACCGATGAAACAGATTTCATCGGTCTTTTTACATTTATTTCTTGAAGTCCATAATAGTATATGGAATATCATATTCAGAAGCGCGCGGTATGAATTTCTGCAATGACTTCTGATAAATTACATTGTTAGTTTCATATGAAATCGGATAGAATAACGCCTTATCATGCATAGTTGTTAAAACCTCTTTATATAATTGCGAACGTTTTTTTTCGTCTGTACTAACAAGTACTTGCTGGATTTTTTTATCTAAATCTTTTGCCTCTGCTAATCCTAGTTTTGCTTCATAAACTCCACTTGCGTTTGGAGTTGCTGATTCATTGATAAAATTATGTGGATCAGTTGGTGGGCCGTTTGTTCGCCAAAAGTTAATGTCGGTTTCATCATTCATTAACTGATGTAAACCCACCATTACATCTGTTCCTTTAATATTTAATTTGATGCCCACTTTTGCTAGTTCACCTTGGATCATTTCAGCCATTGGCTTTTGAATGGCATCTGTAGCAATATAGGTTAAATCTAATTCTAGTTTCTGCCCATCTTTTGTACGAATAGTTTGCCCATTCTCTAATTTCCAACCAGCTTCATTTAATAGAGATTTGGCTTTTTCGGGATTGAATTTTAATGCTTTTAAATCAATATCAGCGTAGGGGATGGCATCCCAAAACAAAGTATCTGCTACTTTTTCTGTACCATGTGTCACGGTACTTACTAATGATTGCTTATTAATTGCATAATGAATGGCTTGGCGTACCTTCAACTGCTTTAATGGTCCTGATTGAGTATTAAATAGTAATGCTTTTGTGGACAACGGTTCTGAAATAGCTGTCTCGTAATTACCACTATCTTTTAAATACGTGTAATTATCTAAACTAACAATGCCTCGACCATAGATTAAATCTAACTCTTGATTTTCAAACGCTAGAGCAATTGATTCTGAATCAGGAATAATTTTTATTTTTACTTCATCAACCTTTGGTTTTTCACCCCAATAGTTATTGTTGCGTTTGAAAATAGCATATTTATCTTTTTTGTACTCTTTTAGAACCCATGGGCCTGTTCCAACAGCTGTCTTAATGCCTTTTGAGGTTGCATCATTCTCAGGGAATCCTGCATCCCCTAGGAATCGAAATGGCCTAACAAATGCTAGTTCATTCAGAACAGGATAATATGGTTCATCTAGCTTTAAAGCAACTGTATAATCATCTACTTTTTTGACATATTCAATATGTTTAACCATTCCCATCCATGAATGGGCTTCTCGATTTTCTAGAATGGCATTAAAGTTACGAATGACATTGTCTGCATTAAAGGTGGAGCCATCAGAGTACTTTACACCCTCACGTAAGTAGAAAGTATACGTCGTTTGATCATCTGAAACCTTCCATTTTTCAGCGAGTTTAGGTGAAATGGTACCGTCATCATTATATTCAACCAGTGACTCATAAACCATTGCTTGAGCAGTCATCTGGTTAGGCAAATAGGTATGTGGATTTAGTGGGCCTATATCAAGTGGCCATCCAATTGATATTGTCTTTTTTCCAGATTGATCAGTACCTGTTTTTGTATCTTCTGAGCAGGCTGTCAATAAAGAAACTATGAGACAAACAAGTAACATGCATGATTTTTTTAGCATTATTGTACTCCTAAAATTTTCTTTTTTATTGCGATGGATTTAAAGATATATGACTCTTCTATAGGAATTACCCTATTGTACGGAATTACATGTACCAACCCATCGTGAGAAAGATCTTCTCATACGCCAATTATCTCTTGTCTGGTTATCGATAAATGCTAGGTGATCAGCATCTAACCCATGCCTCAATCCTAAAACAAAGACAAGTAATAAATTGAAAAATTCCCCACGTTAATTCCTCCTTTAAAGTGTATAAATAAAAAATCCCCCAACCTTGTTCGAATTGGGGGATATGTATAAAAGTAAACAGCATAAATGTAAGCCATAAATATTGCATACCTAATACACCAATCCCTTTCCTAGAAGAGTTAAGTGTACAGTTTAGGTAGGTATCCTGGCTCTAGATCATCATTATTTACCGCCTTCCCAAAAAAAGAAATTGAGTGACATAAGGTAAGAAACTCCCTAATTACAGTGGCTGGACCGCCCGAGATTTTCACTCGGTTCCCTGTTACCTCTTATCTAACATAAGAGCTCCTAATCTGTTGATATTTTTATTGAATTGTATGTTGATAAAGCTCTGAATAATTTTCAGAGCTTTTCGAAATAACAAAACATTGCTTGGATATTATAACACATATATCTAAGACATAAAGGATCTATATTAAAATTATAACAGCCGTTAATCAGACTTTAATGTTTTGAATTAGAATCAACTTTATCGTTCGTAAGATTATACTTTTATGAACTCCACTATTTTCAATTAGTTCATGAAACAATATATGTTTTAAGTATAAAAACTTAGCTATTTAAACCCTAAAACCCTCATTCTATGCTCTTAATCGACTATTACAGCAACAATTATTGTTATATGGTAAAAATCCAGTTAATGTTAAATGAAGACTTAACAACTTAGAGGGATAGGTGACTACATAATTGCAAAGGTATAGATATAACAGTACTTTAAGAAAGACTTTACTTGTGGATATAGAGGCAGCGAGAGAACGTATGATTAGGGTAGGAGTAGAAGAAGGCTTTACTAGCTATAATACAATTATAATCAGTCAATTAGTTGATCAATTATTGAATGAATTAGAAAAGATTACTTCAACTGATTAGTTTTTGTTCTTAATATAAAAAGAGGAAAAGCAACCTCATTCTCTAATGGCATTCGAGTGAAGTTGCTTTTCAAGGTAACTCTATAACTGTAGATAGATACTAACATATTTTTTACACATATGCTGTATTTTTCCTTAGGATCATATATATAAAACATGCGCTTTTTATACATTTTTTCTCGTTCGTCTCCTACTAAAGCGTTGGTATGTCAAGATGTATAAAAAGCTGCATAAAGTAGAAACAAGGACCTCATCAGAACCCTTTTCCCAATAGGGGTTCTCTTTTTGCGTGTGTTCCGGAAGAGGTATTATGTTAACTACATTTGTGTATGGTATACAGTCTAAAAACAGAAAACCACTGGTCCTCATCAGTGGTTTTTCTGTTGCATAATTAAATTTTGCTAATCGATGCTCGGTTACATCTTGAGTAGTTTGCTCAAATGTTTCAATAACTATGCAAGCTAAATATGTTCTGTATCTCTGATAATGAACAGAGCGCCCATTTATACATCACACAAAAGATGGTTTATAAATAAGTAAAACGTTCTCTTTCAGAGATTATTCTACGAAGAAAGATTATTGTTTTTTAAAGAAGTTATAACAGGAATTATCACGTTGCATTTGAATACTAGTTATATAATTTCAAGAAGAAAATGGGGACTAGTATGATGTTGGTAAAAGAGATACTAAATAAAATTATGGTGAAAAAAATCACCGTTAAAGAATTAGCTGATACGTATGATGTTAGTACTCGTACAATCCAATTAAAAATTAAGAAATTAGGTTATGAATGGGAGAGTAAGCAAAATATTTATCATTATGTCGGGGAAGATCCAGAACCTTTAGATCTTGATTTTAGTACACTTATCTCTAAAACAAATAAAATGCCAGCAGCACAAAAGCAAACGAACAGTGAAATAGCAGCTAGTGTTAGCAATTCGAATGAAAGTGAAAGTACTAGCGCTAGTGTTTCAAAAGCTAGTACGACTACTAGTAAAGTAGACGCCACTGATCTTTTGCTGCAGCATCCCAAGAAACGTTCCAAAAGGGTTTATCGAGGTTTTTACTTTGACGATGATGTTTTGAGTATCATTGATCGTGTCCCAAAGTGTTATAAATCTAAATTGATAAATGTAGCTTTAAGAAAAGTGCTTAAGGAAAAGGGGTTATTAGATTAAATAAAAGCACTCACCTTTCATTTAGGCGAGTGCTTTTATTTTTTAGATAGTTCTTTAACTAATGTTGTATACGATATACAGCCTGAAAACAGAAAAAACTACTGCTTGGAGGGACTGACCCCATAAAG
The DNA here is from genome assembly GCF_055710015.1 of Priestia sp. VA7. Classification (NCBI taxonomy): domain Bacteria; kingdom Bacillati; phylum Bacillota; class Bacilli; order Caryophanales; family Bacillaceae; genus Priestia; species Priestia sp. VA7. The sequence continues at coordinate 8,047 of NZ_JBVQPN010000019.1, read as the reverse complement.
TGAGACAAATAAAAAAACACCTTTAAGTAAAAAACGGGTATGTAGTACCTAACAATAACTTGGAGGTGTTTTTTCTATGGGAAAAAGAGTGAGCTATCCAGTAGAAGTGAAATTAAAAGCAATTGAAATGAGATTGGCAGGAATACCAATCAAAGAAGTTATGGAAACTTTACAGATCCGCAACTATACACAGCTCAAAACATGGATGAGGTGGCATAGAAATGGAGAATCCTATCGCCTGGCACAGCCCGTTGGGCAAACATACACTCCTCGAAAAGGAGCTCATTCTCAAGATACTCCATCAAAGTTAGAAGCTGAAAATCGATATTTAAAGCAACAGATTGAAGTCTTAAAAAAGTACAAAGAGTTGGAAAGGGAGTGGTACCAGAAGTTGTATTGAACTTAGTAGAAGAATTAAAAGAGAAACTGCCTATCTCTCAAATCTGTCAGTGTCTGGATATTCCTCGATCCACTTATTATCGTTGGCAGAAAAATGAGCAAGGAGAAGAAACAAAGGGAAAGAAATGGATAGAACGAAAAGTTGGTGAGCAGTGCCGTAAACATAAATTTCGATATGGCTATCGAAAAATTACAGCGTTACTCAATCAAACCATGCATATCAACCATAAAGTAGTGCAGCGTGTTATGCAGAAATACGGTTGGCAATGCCGAGTGAAAAGGAAAAAACGGAAACAAACAGGACAACCTTATCAGGTTGCAGAAAACGTGTTAAACCGTAATTTCCGAGCAGAGCCCCCTCTTCAAAAGCTGGTTACCGATATTACTTACTTGCCTTTTGGACCTAAACAGTTGTATCTTTCAAGTATTCAAGATTTATTTAATGGTGAAATCATTGCGTATTCAGTGAGTGATTGTCAAAACGTAGAGTTTGTTTTAGATACATTGCGTCAACTCCCTCTTTTACCTGAGGGATGTACGTTGCATAGCGACCAAGGTTCGGTTTACACATCATATGCGTATCAACGAAAAGTCAAAGAAAGAGGCATCATCATGAGTATGTCCCGCAAAGGGACACCTGCAGATAATGCCTCCATTGAATCGTTTCATTCCAGCCTAAAGTCTGAAACGTTTTACCTCGACGAGTTAACATGTACTACGACTGCCATCGTAGAGCAAACTGTCGAAAGCTACATTACTTATTATAACCATATCCGTATTCAAACGAAACTAAACAACCAGTCACCGGTACAATACCGACAACTGGCTGTTTAAAAGGTGTTTTGATCCCTGTCTCGAAATCAGGGGTCAGTCCCTGGATTCAGTAGTTTTTTCTAACATAAAAGGTATTACGACAGGTTGATACCTTACGGCGTCTTGTGTAGTTTGCTCAAGTTATCAATAACTTATGTATCAAAAAGAAAAAATCACAAAAGTACATCATAGTAACTATAAATGTATGAGCCATACAGTCGAAAAAAGGAATTATTGGTTATATTTAAAATTCTTTTCTATACGTGCGGGGTCATATCTATAAGTGTTATTAAGATCAGTGTAGATAGAAAATATTAAGATACTGACCAAGATAACACCACCAATTAAGAAGAATATAACTTTAAACAAGTTTTTCATTTTGTTATTGTTCCCTTTTATTAGTTTGTACATCTATATAAATTTATATACCCTATCCATCTTAAGAAAAAGCTACTGAACAGGGGGTCAGTCCCCAGGGATCAGTAGCTTTTTCTTGCAAATAGAGTAGTCGATGATTACTTGTATGATGCCTCACGGCTTCTTAAATAGTTTGTTCAAGTTATAAAAATTTATGTATAGAAAAGAGAAAAATCAACTGAACATATTCAGTTGGTTTTTCTCTTAACTTGCTCATAGTACACAATGAAGGACTGAAAATGAACATCTCTCCGTCTTTTCAATAGTGTACTCAATTGGAAGATAAATCATTCATATCCATTCTATGAAACATTTTTAAATAAGTATCTTTTGATTTTTCAGGGTTCACATAGTCAAAAATCGTAAGATAAGCAAAGTGAGCTTAACTAATCTTACGATTTTTATGATCTATATTTGATAAACAGATTAGTTTTCTTTTTACAAAGTACATTATAAAAAAGAAAAATGAAAATATGATGAAAGTATAATAAGTTATATAGCTTTAAATGAAATATCCAGTCTGAAAAAGCGAAAAATCACTGTTTCCGTCAATGATTTTTCTCGTTGTCAATATGCGCTATACATTTAGTTGTTTGATAGGGGCTTTGTTAATTTGATTATTTGATGTGTACCGAAAATACGTGATATGGTGCGACAAGAAGTCGCTTTTATATAGTGTGGCTTACACCACTGGTTTAGACAGAAAAACTATCCCCGTCTAAAATTGCGGGTCTGGTCACGGGCTCGTGGGTTGCATGCGGAAATGCGGAAACAGAGAGTCAGTGCACGACTCGGAACACTGCTAGGGGAAGATGAGTATGGTGAACATTAGTGAAGGTTTGTAAGCTTCGTAAGTGTTAGCTCAGGATAGTGCACAGCTTTGCCTGGGTATTGGCAAGAGGAAAAGCAGATTTATAAAGCTGCTGTGACGCGTCCCGTATCTTGCCCGGAGTAAAGACCCCACCTAACCTCGTCGTATCTATAAGATGCGGAACTTGATAAGCCCTTTGTCATCTGTGCAAACAGTAGGATGACTGCAAAGTCAAACGATGTGACAGAGGGTAAAGGATACGAGAGAAAGCGAATGCTATTATCTCGAAAGAGAACAGGAAAGCAGGAAACTGTATAACTGGATGGATACTGTCGTCCTTACGGACAAACTCATGATAGGCCTGAAAGAGAGCTGACTTCTCGTTGGTCTCTCGTAGGAACATAAGGTTGTGGCTATCTTCTGACGAAAGAAACGTACTGTTATGTATACCTCCATTTGGAGCGTCGGCGTACGTTTTACTTACCAATACGGTATGTGATGAAGATACGACAGCAAATGGACTTGCAATGGGAGGCTTGAGCCGTATGAGTTGAAAGGCTCACGTACGGTTCTTAGGGGAGTGTGCGACAAGAAAGCAGCTTTTCTCATAATGCCAGTGTCGTATATGCGATTGTCTAAGGTGTGATAGACATTCCCTACCAAAACGCCTTACGGAGTAATCGGTAAGGTGGTTGCATGAGGTTAAGTCTAACTTGGACGCCAGTGTCAAGCGAACGAGAGGCAAGGGAAAGATTGGTATGATTAACTAAAGTGAATCTTCATAAGCATCGTCAAAGAAAGCAACAGGTAGGCACAGTATGACTGTGGTTTAATAGGTCGGCTCCATATTCTACTCCTAAATATGGCTAACACATCCCATAAACCTATCGGTGTAGAGAAGGAATCTAAGCCAATCGTATCCGGCAGAAGTTGAACTTGGTAAATCCTAATAGGGTCCTCGCTTTGAGGTAAGCCTAGCGTAAGTGAAGCCCAATTCCCTATGAGGACAGAGGAATTTGGAGTAAGCGAATGCCATCAAACCGAAAGGTAACGGGAAGAGAATAACCGGATGGATAAGGTCGATGATCTAACCTGAAGGGTGCTGACTTCCAATAGGTATACAACATGGAAATAAAACGGAAAGCAATCTCTCAAAAGGCAGGTTTTTATGATGAACACTTCTGAAAAGAAGTCCACTCAATCTGACATTACTAATTGGGAATCAATCAATTGGCTATCAATTGGAAATTATGTAGAGAAGTTACAACAACGGATATACCATGCCGAATGTCTAAAGCAAAGTAGAAAGTTAGGGATTTACAAAGATTATTGATGAATAGTAAAGCTGCACTGCTTCTATCCATTAGAAGAGTTACTCAACTTAATAGAGGAAAACGCACATCCGGAGTAGACAAGTATAAAGCTCTCCTTCCAAGTGAAAGAATGTCACTGTATATGGAAATGAAGGAACAAAATATTAAGCTGCACAATCCTAAGCCTGCATATCGAACTTACATTCAAAAGAAAAATGGAAAACGTCGCCCATTGGATATACCGACGATAAGAGACAGAGTACGCCAAAACATTGTTAAATTGGCACTGGAACCGCAATGGGAAGCTAAATATTTATTAAACCATCTTCTACCTAAAGTTCAATTGTTTTTGTTGATAACTGATTACTTGATGCAAATTTCAGCATTTTAAAAAGGTTTATATGACTTTGAAATGAATAGTATATATATTAATCCTTTAAGTAACCTATTAAAATGGATGAGAAATGAGGTGTAGAATGGAAAAGGTAGAGAGTTCTACAGTAAGAGCTAATCTAATTACACGAAGTTTAATTCCAGAAAATAAAGAGACACCTATTCAATTTTTAAAAGAGGATAATGTAAGTGACAAACTGTTTTATAGACGTAATCATTTTTCTTATCCAAATTTTTTAACTTCCTTTTATTATTTACCAATTGAAGGGTTCGTTTATTCTTCTAAAACATTTTCGATGCAAGAAATTCTAACATTTCCGCCTAAAACATTAAAAGTTGTATTAGAATGTGCAGGGAATAAAAGAGACTTATTTAAACCTAAAGTATTTGGTGAACAATGGGAAAAAGGCGCTATCAGTCAAGGGATTTGGAAAGGTATTCCCTTGAGAACTTTACTGCAGTTTACTGGATTACATGCAGATGCAAAAGAAATTGTAGTGGAAGGTTATGATATTGGAGAAAGAACAGATTCCAATGAAATTGTTCATTTTTCTAGAAGTTTGCCTCTAGAAAAAGCTCTTGATCCCAATACCATTATAGCCTATGAGTACAATGGATATCCTATCCCTTTTAAGCATGGCTATCCTTTACGATTAATTGTTCCAGGTTGGTATGCCATGGCTTCTGTGAAATGGATTAAACGAATTAAGGTAATTGATAAACAATTCAAAGGCCCTTTCCAATCTGTTGATTACGTTTATTATCCTCATGAAGATAATGACAATGAAAGTTTTCCGGTTACAACTATAAATGTAAATTCAACTATCCAAAAACCTTTAGATATGCAAACATTAAATACAGGCATTCATGAAATAAAAGGTATTGCATGGACAGGAGTTGGGAAAATCACTAAAGTCGATATTAGTTTAGATAATGGTGCAACATGGAACGCATGCCAATTTACCTCATCTACTGAAAACCATGCATGGACTCATTGGTCATATATATGGGAAATAAAAGAACAAGGAGAATATACTATATTGATAAAAGCTACAGATTCTGAAGGGAATGTACAAACAGAGAATCCTATGTGGAATAGGAAAGGATATGGTTATAATGCCATTGAATGTATCAAAGTGAAAATTGAATAAATAGTATCAACAGTTAAAGCTCAGAGTATCACTCTGAGCTTTAACTGTTGATACTATCTTAATAAGTACAGATAGCAGTTGCTAATATGAAAATTTATCACCTGTTTCTCTTTTGATAAATTACTATACTCATATCAGTCTAAAAAAGAAGTTATAAGTATTTAACCTTAATATATTTTAATAAGATAATTTTAATTAAAAATACAAATTAAACTCACTATACATAATGAAGTAAATGAATAAACTCACTTATAAAAAATATACGATTAGAGTATTACTACATATTCTGCTTGTGGCTCTTTTTGACCCATATATTCTATATAAGAAACTTTCTGTCCTACTTTTAAAGAGTTGGCGTTATAAAAGTATTCTCTCACTTAAACGTGAGAAATAAGGAGCATTACTATGTCATTGACTACTACAGCTAATTTCTTTCATTTCTTAATACTGGATATCATCCTTAGTTTCCTCCTCCTTTGTTTTATTATTTTTATAGATAAATATTTTGGGGAAAATAAAGATACAAGTGAAGAAAAGAGAAGGAGGTATCAGAAAGATTTCATTGCCTTGTTAACAGTGGGGTTAATCGTTTATTTTATGTAACATACTATAAAATAGAGGATGATTAATCATATGGAGGAGCAGGATCATGATTCGAACAATCGCTATTACACAGGACTTACACGTCAAAGAAGATGTTCCCCTCGATTACTTATCTGACCCTTCAATTAAGTGGTTCTGGGTAGATCTTGCCTCTCCATCTGAAGAGGAAGCAAAAGTGTTAGAAACGTTTTTCCACTTTCACCCTTTAGCTATCGAAGATTGTCTTCATTTGTTACAACGGCCTAAACTTGATTATTATGAGGGTTACAGCTTCTTAGTTCTTCATTATTTGAATAGCAACACGTTAGATGTTGAAGAAGTAGACTTATTTATTGGAGAGAATTATATAGTGACCTTCCACTTTAAACCAGTACTCAGTATTGAAACAGTACGACAACGCCTTTTACAACATCCTAGTGGATTTAATAAAGGAGTGTCCTATATTGCTTATACGGTTCTGGACCAATTAGTGGATGATTACTTCCCAATTGTGTATGAAATTGAAGATAAATTAAATGAAATTGAAAGCAGAGATGCCAAAAAATCAATTCCTTTACTGATGAATGATGTTTTTGATATCCGAAGTGATTTATTAAAGCTGAGAAAGACCATTCTTCCTATGCGTGATTTGCTATATCGAATTATTAATTCTGAACGTTTACATATACCTTCAGAGCAGAAAGCCTATTTCAATGACATCTATGATCACTTAATAAAATTAACAAGCATGGTGGAAGCCAATCGAGATATGACATCAGATATGAGAGATAATTACCTTTCACTTAACGCCAATCGGATGAACTCTATTATGATGACATTAACCATTATCTCCTCTATTTTCATTCCCCTTACATTTGTCGTAGGTTTATATGGGATGAACTTTGATCATATGCCTGAACTTCACTGGGACTATGGGTATTATATTGTTTTAGGAATTATGGCTTTAATGACTATCGGTATGATTCTCTGGTTCAAACGAAAAGGCTGGTTTAAGGTCAATAAGTAGTAGGCTTTTCTCCTTTCTATACATAAGTTTTTTGTATGTTGAGTAAACTACTCAAGATGCCTGAAGGGCATCTTCCATTGCAAACTTGTATTAAGGAAGAAGGCTGCCCTCCCTGGCAGCTTTTTTTCTTGTTTATGTTCCAATAACTTCTTTTATTTATTATGAGATTATTATAGTGTCACTATACAATCCAAAGAAAGGAGGAACTATTCAACTTGAAAGTTGCTAATAAAGGGAGCATTCGCTACTTACACTACTTAAAATTTTGTATTGTGGGAGGATTAAATACAGCTATTGATTTTCTCGTTTTTTCTTTGTTATCTTACTTAGACGTATATTATATAATAGCTCAATGCATATCATATGGATGCGGTGTAGTAAACAGTTATCTTCTAAATAGAACATGGACGTTTCAACAACAAGGTAAAAGAAGCAAGTATGAATTTCCCAAGTTTACTGTGTTGAATTTGTTTACTTTAATTGTTACATCCTTCTTGTTAACTGTGTTCCATTATAGATTTAACATGTCACTTCCTTACAGCAAGATTTTAGTAACTGTTGTAAGCGTTGGATTAAACTATATAGGTACTAGATTTTGGGTTTTTAAACCATAAAAATAAATGATTAACGTATTCTAAATAGAGAATGTGAAATTCAGTAAAATAGTTACACTTTAATTTTTTCATTAACAGATAAGAACTACATTACATAACTAAACAAGCATGTCTTTGTAGAAATGCTTGTTTGTCTTAAATTGATGCAAATTCTTCATTTGAGTAATTTTTAAAAGTGTCTAATAAGTGCTAAAAAACCTAGAATGGAATTAAAAGTCTCTGGTATCAAAGTGTAATGTGAAAATAGAAAGTATCGTACCAGAGAGAAATTAACACAAAAAACAGTTATAAAAAAGAAAGAAGTGGATTGAATATATATAACCTATACACTATATTATAGAAAAGCTGATTTAGTTGAACTCTTCTTTAGTTAATAAACTTTCTTCTGCGAACGTTGACGCCCCTAATCTTTCTGTATATAAGTCAATATCCACCGCATAAGGGGGTCTCTTTTTTACTTCTATAAATATCTTCCCGATGTATTCTCCTACCATTCCAATACTTATTAATTGTATGGCACCTAACAG
>NZ_JBVQPN010000018.1:0-24764 GCF_055710015.1 Priestia sp. VA7 | reverse complement strand
GAAATCTAACTGTGAATCTATAGTAAGTGACTGTTAAGTTTGGATTGGAGAAGACTAAAGAGATGAAATCTAACTGTGAATCTATAGTAAGTGACTGTTAAGTTTGGATTGGAGAAGACTAAAGAGACGAAATCTAACTGTGAATCTATAGTAAGTGACTGTTAAGTTGAACTTATCTTCAACTACGCTTTAGAAATCTGACTATAATTCTGTGATTAATTAATATTAGGTTTAACTAAAGTTTAACTTAAGAGGGAGATGTTATGTAAGAAACTATATTAAACGAGCAATAAGTTGAACTTAAGTTTTACTAGCGCTAAAAAACTAACTATAAATCTATACGAGGCGGTTTCTTCTAAAATAACAGGAACCGTAACCATTGAAAATCGTGTGTACCATGCGGCTAATAGCTCACTGGATATGGTCATCAAAATGGATCAAACAGATGAAGAAGAAGTAAGCTTTGTTGCACAAGAAAAAGCGAATCCAAACATCAAATTACCTGTTCATTTATTGTATGAAGATGATGGCTATTATGTGGTAAGAATCAGCGATTTATCTCCAAATTGGGAAGCACTTGCCTTTGATCTATACCAAGAGAATGAAGAAAAAGAAACGGTAAACGTAGATGATGTAACGAGTGATTCAGAAACAGATTCAACAGAAGAAATAGATGCTCATGCGTTAATTACAACGCTCTATTCTGACCAACGAAAAACAAAAAGTGAAGAAGGAAAAGGAATAAAAACCAAACAAGATTATGTGCTTTTAGTCAATGATTTGGAAAAAGATTTTGTTAAAGAGAAAATGAAAAACTATGAAAAGGCAATTAAGGTAGAAGCCAAACATAAACGTCAAACGCAACAAGAAATGAACGAGTTACAACGTGATATGAAGTACCAAGTGGACGAGGAAAAAGCCGATACGGAATCAAAAATTGCGATGAAAAAGGATGCGATTCAATCAAGTGATGAAAGCATTCAGCTCTATGAAGATGAACAAAAAAGTTTACAAGAAAAGCTCCAAAAATTGAATGAAAAGCAACAAGATTTAGCCATGAAGTGAAAAAACACAGGGGGACGTAAAGGGGACATTTAGCGATTTTCTTTGTACCCACGGTTTTGCTAGGCTCTGCCTAGCCCCACACCTATGGTGGGGGCAAAAACCCCTTATGCTCTTCTCTCTTTTGTAGTGGTGAAGCACAATTTACAGGAAAGGAACGAATGTGATAGATATGTTTTTACAAAGTATCATTCTGATTGCTGTTGAAAAAATGGATGAGGTGACGAAAGAAAAGAATATTTCTTCCAAAGAATTTTAAAAGTGAGCTTAAAAAGGTGGGAGGTGCTGAGAGAGAAAAAGGATTATGACAAAGGGAGAAAAGAGAAATCACAAAATGGATGCATGAAATTTTTTGCACGGAATAATAGAGCATATTCTACAAATAAAAGAAATGCAACACAAGAAATGGAACGTTAAAAAAAGCAAAAGTTTGAAGACGAAATAAAGGTTGAGGCGTCTTCTTTTTTCATACTAGGAAGGTGGAAGGAGGGAAGAAGCAGCAAGCAAACCAACGAATTAAGATTTGATTATTATCAATAAGTATTACAACAAACTTGCTTATTTGCACAATAGCTATATTGAAGTATTTGATCCAGTAGCAACGAGTAAAATGTGGGAGAAAACACCTGTTGGCTTTTTTAAAGTTGTAAACAAGATTAAAAATCGTTCTTATCATATAGGTCATATACATGATATAAGGTTTGATGTAATGTCTTACTTCTTTCTCCCTAAATATTCTTTCTACTCTTTGTTTTTTCGACATTTTTTATACCTTCTCTTTTTTATAATGTAAAGTACACAAAAGCATAAAACAAGAGGAGGAGCGCAGATGAACATGGTAGCAGGTGTAGAAACAAGAGAAGAAAAGACGACCCTAAATGATGAAGAGATTGTTCAAGCGTTTCAAAAAGGCGACGAAGGTGTTTTCAATGTGCTCATAAAGAAATATGAGTATTTGGTCTGGTCAAAGGTAAAAAGATACTTCCTACTAGGAGGAGATCGAGAAGATCTCTTACAAGAAGCAAGGATAGGATTATATAAAGCTGTTCGCGATTTTAAAACCGAAGGGATGAGTTCATTTAGGGGATTTGCTGATCTATGCATTACACGTCAACTCATTACAGCTATAAAGGCAAGTGCTCGTCAAAAACATTCCCCCTTAAACAATGCCATCTCTTTAAACATACCTAAGAATTCAAAGCGATTGGAAGACGATTTGATTCTTATGGAGATGCTTCCTCACCCACGTGCTGTAAGCCCCGAACAAGCTACCGTGGAAAAAGAAAATAAAAGAGAAAGGGAACAGAGGTTACAAGAAATACTGTCACCTATTGAAAAAGATGTATTCGCTCTATATATGAAGGGACAAACGTATATGCAAATCTCTCAGGACCTACATCTTTCTCAAAAAACAGTAGATAATGCGCTTTACCGAATTAAGAAAAAAATGAAGCATCAAATGCAGTATCTGTATTTACAGCAATCATCCTGACAGACGTAGATAATTTACTGTAAGCTATCTCTCTTTAATACCTAATAGAAGAAACCTTCCCAAAAAATAGTTATTTATTTTTAATAGATTGATGATGAGTGAAACGAATATTTTGTAGAAATTTCGGGTTCTAAAAGCGTTGATTTATTACAAATAATAAATTATCCTATTACTAGTAAAAAAAGGAAGGGTGGACGTGAAACAATGATTAATTAATCCTATTTTCTAAGAAAAAATTCGTTAAATAATACGATTGTTTTTTCTGAATAGGATTAGACTGTACTTTTACATACAAATCAAATTGATCATTGTATTCCTTTCTTTCGGAATGTCATGCCAATATTGTTGTTGTATTGTACTTCCTCCTGTTCAGAAAATACGCAGGAGGTTTTTTGTTTTGGAAGAGAAATTACCCGTAAACCATTCAACAAAGTTGTTTGGAAACCGTGTTTTTCAAGCTATTATTATCTCTGGGGTATTCTTGCAAATAGGAATATGGGTTAGGAATTTTGCTGTACTTCTTTTCATAATGGAGAAGACAAACGGCGACCCATTTGCAGTATCTTTGATATCTGTAGCAGAATTTGCACCAATTTTTATTTTCTCTTTTATTGGGGGAACATTTGCAGATCGCTGGCGTCCAAAACGTACCATGGTGTGGTGTGATATTTTAAGTGCAATATCTGTATTTGCTGTGCTTGTCACGCTTATACTTGGATCTTGGCACATTGTTTTTTTCGCCACCTTAATTTCTGCAATCCTTTCCCAATTCTCCCAGCCTTCAGGGATGAAACTGTTTAAAATGCATTTACCGGAGGAGCAAATGCAGGTAGGGATGTCAGTCTATCAAACGGTCTTTGCGATATTCATGGTTCTAGGACCAATACTAGGAACATTTGCCTTTCAAGCCTTTGGTATAAATCTCTCCATTGCCATCACAGGTACAGCCTTTTTACTATCAGCAGCAGCACTCACTTTTCTACCTTCCGACCGAAAGATGGAAGAAGAGAGTGGGACTACATCACTGCTAAGTGAAATGAAAAGTGGTATTAAGTATGTTTTGGGGAAGAAAGAGTTGAGCCTGTTAGGCCTATGCTTTTTAGCAGCTGGACTAGGAATAGGGTTTATTCAGCCTCTCTCCATTTTTCTTGTAACAGAGCAGTTGGGTTTAGCAAAAGAAAATCTCCAGTGGTTACTTACAGCTAATGGAATTGGCATGATCTTAGGAGGAGCAGTAGTAATGATCTTTGCCAAAACAGTAGCACCGCAAAGGCTGCTGGCAGTTGGAATGGTTGGTAATGCAATTGGGTTTGCCATAATGGGATTATCAGTAAATCTATGGCTGACGCTGGGAGCTCAGTTTCTAAATGGTCTCATGTTACCATGCATTCAGATCGGCATCAATACGATGATCTTACAGAGAACGGAGGCTGCTTTTATTGGCAGGGTCAATGGGATTCTAAGTCCTCTTTTTACAGGAGCCATGGTATTGACGATGAGTGTAGCTGGTATTCTAAAAGAGCAGTTTTCATTAGTTGCTATATTTGAGGCAGCAGCAGTCTTGTTTATTATAGGTTTGCTTTTTATATTACCTCTATATAATCTAAAAGAGGAGACAAAGCAGAAAGGTATAGAATTAGGAGAGTAAAAAACTAATTATGAATGCTTATCTAAATACCTATAATGAAAAAAAAGCATTTTTATTGTAAAGTACAACCAAAGGAAATTGAATAAAATACGGTATGTTTTAATTCTAAAAGATGTGGTACACATATAGTACAGTATCAATATCATGTAGAATTGAATGCTGTGAAAGGTTAAATACTTAGCTTAATAAAGGGACTGGTTCGGTTTTGAAAGACGTAACAGCGACTTCAGCAAATGTATTACCCCAATTGACAAGTAGGTATTGTGATTTAACGAATGGTACTCTCGTTATGAACCGTTATACGTAACGAAAGGGCCTCAAAAGGGCAATTGAACATGAGAATTATTTTATTGTAAGAGATGGGACCCTGCATCATTTTTGATGCAGGCTCTTATTATGTTGATGATATAAAGTAAGGTACATAAGGATTGAATCTGAATATTGCTTGTAGATACAAGTTCTACTTAATTTGAATAATTGTTGATATATGTAAGGTTTTGTAGATAACTAAATTGCTCCCACATATTGAATATTTATCCTATATCAAGTACAATAAGTTGAATATAAGTTCAACTTAAAAAAGAGGTGTTTATAAATGAAAATTTCACGTTTTAATAAAGATTGCGGTAACTCTGTTGATATGAACATTATGGATGGATATCTATTTGATTTTCCAACGAATGTAGTTGAACTTCAAAAAGAAGCTGCAGACTCCTTTTTCACAGATGCAGTTACAGCTCCAGAAGAATTCAAGAAACGCATTTTACTTTCTACAACCATTGAGGGGGAAGAGAAGGAGCGTTATTTCTTAGTAGGTGACATTGCAGCTAGTCAATTGCTGGCTAACAATCACATTAATAAATTACATAATAAAATTACAAGTCATATTCCATACATCACCTTTTTAGCTGCCATTGCGTATTACCATGCGTTACATACAAAAAATAAAAAGGACACTACAATTGAAATTGACTATTTTTCTACCATGTTACCAATCTGGCTCCTTAAGAAAGAGAGCACATTTGGGGCGGCTCAAAAAGCTATGGCTAATCGCTTCTTAGGCGACCATACGTTTACCGTGCATACGCCTGGTTTTGAAAATACTCTAAAAGTATTAGTGGAAGAAAGTGCATGCTTAAAAGAGGGAGAAAGTGCACGTTTTGCTTTAAAAAAAGACTTAACGCTTCAAGATCGGGAAGATGCGAATGAGTATGTAGAATGTGAAACAGTCATGGTGGACATAGGCGGTGGTTCCATTGATGTGGTTATTCTACCTGAAGGGTTGAAAGCTGCGAATAACCGCGAATCATTTCAAAGCATTGAAGGCATTCCTTATTTAGCGCATATTGATAAATTGCGTAAAGAGAAATTTCTAGAATTATTTACAGACTTACGTGCCTTTGATCAATTTATTCTCGATAACTACAGCAAGCAAAAGTTTGTATTAAAAAACGAGAACACAGGTGAATCTATTGATTTAACAAGTACAATCAAATCTTCACTACAAGAATATGTGGAAATCTTATTGGCTAAATTAAATGATGTCGCACCACCACCAGCGAATAAACTACGTAAGTATGTGTACTGTGGTGGGGTAGCTCCCACTTTAGAAGTAGCGATCATGAATAGTATGCGCGAAAAAATTGGGGAAGAACGTACGGAGAAGTATCATAAGGTTCCCCAAGATAGCCGCCATTTAAATTTATTCGGCTTGGAGATTCGTAGTATTGGTTACGTTCAAAAGAAGCAAGCAGTAGAGAAGAAAGCCGTTAAATCCTAACAACGTAGGTGATAGGGATGTCAGAGCGTCAAAATGCGTTTACCATTAAGACAAATCGATTGAGTGATGAAGTTTATAATAAACTAGCTACATATGCTAAATCGCGTAAGTTAGGGGATTATATTTCCTCCTTAATTCTACGTGACTTAGACGGTTCATCTACTGAAAGAAAAGCAATTCAAGACCAAAAAACCTACGAAATGCTTGAACATATCAAGAATGAATTAGCTGATTTAAAAGAATTAGCCAAAACAACAGGGTTTGTAGGAAACGATTCCTTCAAAGAAGAAGAGCCTTCAAAGGTTCCCCAACTGAAAGAAGGAAAGGTTGCTGATTTAGCAAATATATCTGGCTCATTAGACGATGATGACTTAGAAGAATATAACGATTTTTAAATGAAAAGGCCACTAAAATTGATCAGCATCCCAATTTTAGTGGCTTTTCTATTTGAGTTACCACAGTCTGTAGTTCAGAAGGTTTAAGGAATGGATATCGTAGTCATTTGATTGAGATTTTGGCCAGATATAATCATAAACACTGGTTGGTTTTCGTTTCTACATTTGCAAACACATCCTGCTATCTTATAAAATAGGGGTAAGAAATAAGAAAGATAGGAAGAGGAATTCATGTCCACAAAATTAGTAAATTTACGAATTGATTTCGCTTTTAAACAATTATTTGGTACCAAAGGTAGCGAGGACATCTTAACAGGTTTTTTAAACGCTGTTTTAGAAAAGTCTCTAGAAGCACCCATTAAGTCTCTTCAATTGGAAGACCCACACCTTCACAAGGCTTATGAAGATGACAAGTTATCTATCTTAGATTTACTAGCTACATTGGATAACGGAACACAAGTGAATATCGAGATTCAACTTCGTAATACGCATGATATGGTCAAGCGTTCTTTGTATTATTGGAGTAAATTATATACGTCACAAATGCAAGAAGGGATGCCTTATCGTGCTTTACGAAAAACCATCACCATTAATTTATTGGATTTCATTTTATTCTCTTCAGATGAAGAATTTCAAACGACAGGTCAGTTGTGGGACACAACAAAGCAACGTGTTTTAAGCGATGATATTGAAATTCATTTTGTGGAAATTCCAAAGCTTGTGAAACAGTGGAGGGAAGAAAAAGTCAACCCATGGGAAAATGCATTCGTTCGTTGGATATTATTATTACCAGCTCATGAAGATGAATATTTAACTCAAACATTGGAGGAGATTGCTATGAATCAAGATCCAATTCTACAAAAAGCGATGGATAAATGGGAAAATATGAGTCATGATTCTTCATTCCGAAGCGCATATGAAGCGCGTGAGAAATTGCTACTTGATGAACAAGCTAAACTAGCCCATGCTCGTGAGGAAGGACTAGAAGAAGGGGTAGAAAAAGGGAAACTTCAATTGATTCGTAGCATGTATGAGAATGGCATGACTTTGGATGATATTGCAAAGTTTACTGGTTTAAGTATAGAAGAAGTAGGAAGAGTAATACGATAATATAGAGGGTGACAAAAGCTTTGCGAAAGGTTTCGTAAAGCTTTTTTATTTTATAATCGGTTCTCAACAAAATAGCCTAAAAAGGTACACCTTTTTAAAATATCTAGAATCAAATGACAAAATGTCTATTTAGTTAATAAATTTAATCTTTATGGACGTATAAAAAGTATTTTACCTTTATAGACGATATGTGATATTTAACTTTAGTTAACATAAAACGTATTACAAAAAACAAGAAAAGTCCGTAAATGTATACTTTTACGGACAAGATATTTAAATCTATTACAAGATGTTAATGTAATTATTATGGATAACAAAATAAAAACCCTAAATTCCCAAAAAAATATATATATTACATCGATTGTTCTCGGAATCATCGTTTACACATCATCTGTTAAGTAGCGATGAATAGAAGAAAACACATTATCTCTTATCAGCTCTTCTTCATTTAATAAATGATGTTTTCCGTTCTCAATAAGTTCAACCTCTATATTTGGAAACTTCTTTAGTAAGAACCCAACATTATATCTCCAATCCACTGTTGTGTCCTTTTTTCCCTGGAGGATGAGAACAGGGACAGAACTGGGATTCCCCTTCTTAATTAATTCATTCCATCTTATCAATGCTTCTACCCAACTGAGAGGGACCTGATCATACTGTAACGGATCATTCTTCACAAAACGCAAAAACTTTGCATCTGATGAATTGTTTCGAAGTATCCTTTTCAAATTCCTGGTGAACGTTTTTAAGGGCTTTACCAAAATGGTGATTGCATTCCAGCGATAAGGTCGAACGAGGGGCGAGACAAGCACTACTTTTCGAACCTGAGACGTTTCAGGGTTATTCAATATATAATCGACTGCAGCAGCAGCGCCCGTACTATGAGCAACGATATAGACGGGCAGAGAGCTTGAAGACAGGTGTCTACGCACGACTTCTCGAATACTTCCTGTATAGAGAGAAAACTCCGAAATGGCTCCCCGTTCTCCTGTTGACAATCCATGTCCTGGTAAATCAAATGTCAACACATGAAACCCTTGTTGAATCAAGAAACGAATGACCGTACTTAGTACTCCAGCATGATCATAATAACCGTGAAGAAGAAGAATATGAGCTTTTACCGGTAAGGGACGAAAAGATTGGATAAACAGCCGTTCATGGATAAACGATTCAAACCCGTAACGATACATTATGTTCTCTGTTGGAAGATTGTAAAACTCACTGTAACGTTTCATGTTTTCATTCATGGGGCGTGAATTGTATGTAAAGTGCAAATGCTGATCACTTTGAATATTTTTAATAACTTGTTTCATATTCGACCTCTGTGTCTCCGTAATTTATTTATGTCATTTAATAATGAAAATGAAGAACCAAAAGAAATATTTATGGTGCAAAGATTGCATTCGTTTAAAAAAGATGTATGGATTTTTACTGAAATCTAGTCTTATGCAGCTAGTTAATAGATGAGCTTCGCTTGATTGACAATATATCGATTAATAATAGGTTGTACTCATATGTTGTAAATAGAAGATGGTCATATCACTTCTATAGTAATTAGGTCATCAGTGTTTATTTTTTTGATTATTAAAAGCTTTATGCAGTAAAAACTGCATAAAGCTTTTAATAATCAACGGTAACTCAATTGCTATACAAAACATACTATTGTAAATGCAGTTTTTATTGCTTGGATAAACCGTTTTTCATCTGGTTTCTACTGCTCATTGTTTGTATAGTTGGTGCCCCTGTTTTATTTCCATTTCCTCTTATTATCCAAATCACTAAAGTCCCAATTCCTATGCTTAAAAGTGACAGTAGCATGCTTTTGTTATTATTTTTCTTCCCGGATAGGCCATTAATATTAAATAAAGAAGTTAGCTGCTGTACATTATTCATTATGCAAATCCCTCTTTGATAAGTGTTTGAAAGAAAGCTCTCTTTCAACATCTTTATTTTTTGCCGAGGCTACATATATATACTGGAAAAATGATGCTCTCGTTACTTAGGATTTCAAATTATTTCCTGTAATTATTTAAAAACCAATGTAAACCTTAATACATATATGACTATTAGAAGGAGTGAAAAAAGAATGAAGGCAGAAAAATATGTACTGGGACTCTTATCAGCTATTTTATCAGTAGGATTTCTTTTTGGTTGTAATGATAAAAAAGATGAAGCTGAGCCTGATCCAACTGAAGAGCCGTCTGAACAAAAAGCTCAAAATACCCGTGACAACAATGATCTACGAGACGTGGGGTTTCAACCCGACGGTGTTCAAAATAATAATGTAGATAATAATAATCAGACACGATTAGAGGTAGCTGATAAAGCTGCGGATCGTATTGCTGAATTAAATGAAGTAGATACTGCGAATGTGATTGTTACAAACCGAAATGCATACGTGGCTGTGGTTTTAAAGAAGGAAGCAAACGGAGAGGTAACCAACCGTTTAAAAAAGAAGATTTCAGATCAAGTAAAAGCTACAGATAACGATATTCAAAATGTGTATGTGTCATCCGATCCTGATTTTGTGAATCGTATGGAAGGGTACGGAAATCGAATTAATGAAGGTTCGACAAGAAATGGCCTATTTGAAGATTTTACTGAAACCGTTAAAAGAGTATTCCCTAACAATCGTTAAATAAAAATGGTGAGATATAAAAAAGCAATTTTTTATGTTTTAAAAAGAGAGACCTCCTTATAGATTAAGGAGGTTTCATCTATGCTTCTCTCTCTATTATACGAAATGACTTAATAGTTATTTTTGGTTCAGTTTTTGCTATCATAGGAGCATTAATCATGTACTGGATTCTTCATTAGGAGAGAAGAGTCTGTCTATCTAAAATTAAAGGAGGAAATCGGGATGGATTATAAAATATTCAGGATAATTAATCACCTGGCTGGTCGCTATTCTGTATTAGATATGCTGATGATATTGATTTCAAATAAGGTACGTTATCTATTCGTTTTTGTATTAATGTTGATGTGGTTTCGAGGCGATTCACAAAGAAAAGTGACCGTATATGCCGTCATATCTTCGACTTTTACGTTATTGATTAACATGTTAATTCAATGTTTTTATTTTAAGCCTCGCCCATTTATGAAGCGCCGTGTCGGTATCCTTATTCCTTCAAAGGTGAACTCCGCGTTCTTAAGTAAACATACGTTGCTTGCAGCTGCTGCATCCACTTCTATTTTTATACGTGAACGTATTCTTGGGTCAGTTATGTGGATATTGTCCTTGTTAACAGGATTCTCAAGGATTTGGGTAGGGCATCATTATCCCTCTGATATTATCCGAAGCCTCTTTATTGGTAGCTTGACAAGCATTATCGTTGAGAAAGTTTTTGGTTCTCTAAAAGTAATGAAACGAAAATCAAAAAAGTATTATGACCAAATACGTAAATGAAGCATTTTCATTAGCTGATAATGTCTCGATTCTGTACTTGCTTTAATAATTAGTTAAAGCAGTTGCTATAGCAAAGGTTTCTACTAATAACGCCAAGATAAAGAACTTAAGGACAAAATTCCCTAAGCGCCTCATTTTCAGTTATAAAATTTGTATTTAGGCTGATGAGCTAAACAATCTTACCAATCTCCTGTAGTTTGTCATCGGGTTTTATACATATGAGATTTTAAAATTATTCATTGCTTAAGTCTCTTTTTGTTTTATAACTGGATTTATTTAAGACAAATCCTGTAATTAGCTCATTAAATTGAATCCACTTTTTTGTAGGCAGTTGATGACCCTGTTGTGGTAAAACAAAGAATTCAGCATGCTTACATTTATTTTTATACTCTTTCATATAGTGGGTAGTCCAATCCTTTTTCCCACCATATATAAACAACAAAGGCATAGTTAAATGATGAAGTTTGTCTAAACAGTTATAGTGTAATGAATGATTATAATACTGATACCATGATTCTTGATCTGCTTTTTTCATATAACTAACTAGGCTTTTTCTTAGTGTCTTGTCTCGAGTATGACTTATAGAAAGGCTTTTTATTAATATATTTAGGTGTTCTTTTACCATATACATTCCTATTTTATGTAATAGTTGTCCAGGTATATCTCTTACTATAGGGTAAGTTCCTGAGAAAACTAATAATTCGATTCTATCGGGATGGTAAATAGCCAGCTCTTGAGCAATTAGACAGCCAGCAGAATAACCACATATAATAGCCTTGTCTAAATGCAGCGCATCCATAAAACGCAATACTTCGTTTGCATAGAAGGAAATTGATACAGTTTGTTCAGCTCTAGGACTTCGTCCATGACCACTTAAATCTGGAAAGATGACTCTCATATGCTTGGATAAATCGTATTGATAATGGAAGACTTTATTTCCCATGCCAGGTGGATGAATAAAAATGACTGGCATACCCTGTCCACGCTCTTCATAATACAAGTATTTATTAGTGTCTATTTCAATAAAAGGCATGATTATTTCTCACTCCAAAATCAATTAATAATTACTTTTTAGTTAAGGTTAATCTAGTTTATGAAAACCAAAATCTTTTTTCATCTTACATTTAACTCCATATAATTAACTATTTGTTCTGTATTGTTTAAAATCAAAGAACTTTTTTATTATTTATTATGAGGTTATTATAGTAAGACTATACAGTCTAAAAAGGAGGAGATTTTAGAATTTTGTTAATAGGATTTCTGATAATGGTGATTATGGTAACTAAGATTGTGTGTTGCATATATTACGAAACATACAAATATAAAGGTGATTTATACATCAAATATCTATATACTTAACCATTAATAATATAAGTTAATAAAGGGAGTTGATGGGGTTTTGGAACGAGAAATAAATATCCTCGTAATTGATGGATTGACGATTGAGTATTCAATTGTTGGAAAGGGGACACCAATTCTTATGTTTCATGGGGGGCATTCCAATTGTTACGAAGAGTTAGGATACACAGAGCTTGTGAAACAAGGCTTCTCTTTAATTACCCCTTCCAGACCTGGATATGGAGCAACGTCTAAAGAGATTGGTAAGAGTCTATTTAATGCTTCTAAATTTTATGCGCAATTATTAAATCATTTACATATAGATAAAGCTCATGTATTGGCTGTTTCTGCGGGGGGACCAAGTGGGATAAGTTTTGCTGCGCATTTTCCTGAACGCTCATTAAGCCTTACTTTACAGAGTGCTGTAACAAAAGAGTGGTTGACTAAGAAGGACAAGGAATATAAGGCTGCACAAATTATATTTCATCCTAATGTTGAGAAGTTTACATGGAAGCTAGTTGCTATGCTTAATAATTATTTTCCTAGATTTACTTTTAAACGCTTTATTCCTTCATTTAGTAAGCTTCCTTCTAAAGATGTAATGCTTCAAATTGATAAAGGGAGTATTGAAGCTGTACGTAAAATGAATAACCATTATCGTTCAGGAAATGGATTTCTTATTGATTTAGTACAAGTCAATCAACTTTCTTCTACTACGTTACAAGCTGTTGCTTGTCCAACTTTTATTATACATAGTAAAAATGATAGTGCTGTACCTTTAGAGCACGCCTATTTTGCACATAACAACATAGAGAAAGCTGAACTTTGTTTGTTGGATTCTTGGGGGCATCTAATTTGGCTAGGCGATAAGGCTCCAGAGGTAAATAAGAAAGTAGTATCATTTTTTCATAGGAATTGATACTACTATTTATTAAGTTATTTCCGATAACATCCATTATGGTGCGACAAGAAGTCGCTTTTATATAGTGTGGCTCACGCCACTGGTTTAGACGCAAAAACTATCCCCGTCCAAAACTGCGGGCCTGGTAACGGGCTCGTGGGTTGCATGCGGAAATGCGGAAACGCGGAAACAGAGAGTCAGTGCACGACTCGGAACACTGCTAGGGGAAGATGAGTATGGTGAACATTAGTGAAGGTTTGTAAGCTTCGTAAATTTTAGCTCAGGATAGTGTACAGCTTTGCCTAGGTATTGGTAAGAGGAAAAGCAGATTCATAATGCTGCTGTGACGCGTCCCGTATCTTGCCCGGAGTAAAGAACCCACCTAACCTCGTCGTATCTATCAGATCCGGAACTTGGTAAGCCCTTTGTCATCTGTGTAAACAGTAGGATGACTGTAAAGTCAAACGATGTGATAGAGGGTAAAGGATACGAGAGAAAGCGAATGCCGTTACCTCGAAAGAGAACAGGAAAGCAGGAAACTGTATAACTGGACGGATACTATCGTCTTTACGGGCAAACCCATGATAGGCCCGAAAGGGAGCTGACTTCTCGTTGGTCTCTCGTAGGAACATAAGGTTGTGGCTATCTTCTGACGAAAGAAACGTACTGTTATGTATACCTCCACTTGGAGCGTCGGCGTACGTTTTACTTACCGTTATGGTATGTGATGAAGATACAACAGCAAATGGACCTGCAATGGGAGGCTTGAGCCGATGTGTCTTGAAAGGGACTCGCACGATTCTTAGGGGAGGCGGGGGCAGTGATGCCCCTAACTTACCCGACTTAATTAACTTTGTATATGGTATACATAATTAAAAGGGGGATGTAAATAAAATGTTTCCATATGCTATTGAGGATTTCTTGTTTAAGACTTATGGAGATTGGACAACAGTAGAAGAGTTAAATGGAGTAAATGAGGGAAAAGGGACGTCATGCTACCGTCTCTCTATTGGAGAAAAATCTTTTATCGTAAAAAAGGCGAAAGAGAAAAGAGAGTATGATGTTTACAACTCCTTATCAGGCTTTTTTAAAGATAAGAAAATTTCTATTCCCTCCACCTATTATACTTACCAAGATAGGACAGATTATTGGTTTGTTATTGAAGATATCCCACATCTATTACCTAAAGAAAGATGGAAAGGTGATACAGAACAAATAAAGGTATTATTTAATTTGCATTTTAATACATGGAATAAGACTTTAAGTATTGATAAACCATTTGATTTTAGGTGGAGTAAAGAGTTAACAAAAAGAGCATTGTCTTTACTTCCTTCAACCCTAGAAGTAGCTATTGAACAGTTACATCTAAAATCAGAAACTATATTTTCACCTGTTTGCTATATATCTGGTGATCCCAATCCTACAAACTGGGGAATTAGGAATAATGGTGAATTAGTTTTATTTGATTGGGAACGAACAGGTTATGCTTCACCAGCTATTGATCTTGCTATTACAATTCCGAGTTTAGGAACACTTGATAAGTCATTAGAATTTACTATTGCTAGTACATATATTAACTTTTGGAAAGGTGTTTCTATTGAATTCCCTTACTCTATTCAAGAATTAACTGAACAAATTGTGATAGCTAAAATGTGGAGTGCTTTGGATTTTTTAGTTAATAATGCTGATACTTTAGAAGAAGATTTATTGAAACTTCATATCACAAGGCTAATTGAAAAATTTAAAGTTGAATATCCAGATTTAACATAAGTTTGATTCCGCGAATCTGGATTATGGTAACTAATAATGTATAATATATACAAGCTAAGGGGGAAGAAAGTATATGACAAACTTATATTTGGTTCGCCATGCTCATTCAATTTACACACCAGATGAAATGGGAAGGCCTTTATCAAAAAAAGGTTTGTTAGAGGCTAAATATATTACTAATCTACTTGAAGATGAAGATATACATATTGCTATTTCAAGTCCATATAAACGAGCCTTTCAAACAATTGAAGGGGTGGCTAATCACTTTAATTTAGAAATTCAAATAGAATTTGAACTAAGGGAAAGAAAACTTAGTTCCTATCCCATAGATGATTTTGAGGCGGCTATTACAAAGGTTTGGGAAGATCCCTCCTTTTGTTTAAAAGGAGGAGAGTCCAATAGGATAGCTCAACAAAGAGGAATAGCATGTATCTTTAAAATTCTAGAGAAGCATAAAGGAAAAAATATTGTAATTGGAACACATGGCAATATTATGGTGCTTATTATGAATTATTTTGATGCAAGATACGACTTTGATTTCTGGAAGAACTTACAGATGCCCGATATCTACAAGTTATCTTTCGAAGAAAATAATTTAAAGGCTATTTCAAGAGTATTAATTAATGAATTCCTATAATACCTGTTATGTTAATTAAATTTGTATATACATAGAAATCTACATCTCTAGATGTATAGTAATAGCAAAGAATTAGTGTTAAATTTTCTATGTAAATTAATGGATATTATATGGAGGATATTTATGAAAAAAGTTTATATTGGGGTCATAGCAGCTTTGAGTATATCTATACTCTTGTTTGGTTGTAGCTCAAAGGAAAAAGATATGAAGGAAGACGTAAACTTAAGGTTTGAACAAGCTAAAAAAGTAGAAGTATCATCTGTAAATCATCCAGACGTAGTAGTAAATACTATTGATAAGCAGCAAGATATAAATACATTTATCAATAAACTAAAAGTGGATAAATGGGATGCTACAGAGATCCCTGCCGATGCTAAAAAAGAGAATGTCTATAAAATGTATCAGGAAGGAACTATTAAGTTGGGGGAGTCATCAAATAAGGGTAAAAAAGACCTTAAACAAGTTGCTACAGTTACTACTTATAAGGGTATTCCTCATGTTAGTGTCGAAATTAAAAAACTTAATGTAAGTCTTAAAGTCCCAAATTATGTATCTGAATATTTGTCTAGTCAGAGTCTTGAAAAACAGTAGTTACATACATAATAAGTATAAGAAATAGGGCATTAAAAACATGATAGAAAATAAAAGCCCGTTACTTTACATTCTTGTGATAAGATGGCATAGTGATTTATTATAAAATATTCTTATCAGAAGGAGAGTGGAGATTGTGAGAGAAACCTGTGTTCCGACTGGCATAGAACTAAAAAACACTGGTTTTGGATATACGTTATCCTTAATAGGTGGTAAATATAAAATGATTATTTTGTATTGGTTGTCTGAAAATAAGGTTATGAGGTTCAATGAGCTGAACCGATGTATTGGAACTATTTCCTTTAAAACACTAAGCGTTATGTTAAAAGAACTTGAGAAAGATGGTCTTATTATCCGCAAAGAATTTCCTCAAATACCTCCAAAAGTTGAATATTCATTATCTGAACGTGGATCTTCACTTATCCCCTTGTTAGATATGATGTGCGATTGGGGAGAGAAAAATAATTTTCAAAATCTAGAAGATGTAACACAGTAGGCATAGTTAAAAAAGAAGTACCTTCTTGTTTAAGAGGTACTTCTTTTTTTAGCTTTTATAAAAGTTACCCATTACATATTATCAATGAAATTTAAATAATCTTGAGTACTTTTTTCTATTTCACTTACAGATGGCTCAAATTCTGCTCCATAAAACGCAAAGAACGAACGATAATCTGCTTTACAATAGATGGCTGTCATCTCAAACGGACGCAACACTTGTTCAAGTGTATAATGGTTTCTTCCAGCTTCACTATAATCCACATTTTTGACCCCAGCAGATACTCCTAAAGCAACTTTACGATTTTTTAATTTATCTCCTTTTGAACCATAAGCCCATCCATAAAGGAAAACCTCATCCAACCACTTTTTTAAGAGAGGCGGACAGTTGAACCAATATACAGGAAATTGGAAAACAAGGTTTCCATGAGTTTCAATCAATTTCTGTTCTTTTTCCACAGCTATATTCTCATCAGGATAAACCTTATACAATTCGTGCACAGTATATTTTTCTGGATATTTTTTAAATTCTTCTACCCATCGCTTATTAACAACAGATGTTTCTAAGCTTGGGTGTGTTATGATAACAAGAGTTTTCAATGTTTCTTCCTCCTTAGGATAATTCCATTTTTATTGTAAAGTCCAAACTAAAAATATGTAAGTACGCACTTTTATTACAGGTAATTACATAAAGGTAAGTACCTCCACATTTAAATCTATTATCCTAAAGTTGAATTTTGTGATTGAGTTTTCAATCAATAGTTTTACTCTTTTTCATTTATTCAATATTAGATATGTAAATACTAAAGTATTAATAATTATTTTTTTGGTTTTATCATTTACGTATTGTGTAGACAAAATAGTTCTTTTTCTACAAAGAATATAGAATGACTATAAGAGTTATATGCTAGATTAAAGGTGACCATATATTTTTTTTACATCTAAATTAATCTTGAAAAATGTTCAATAGTCAGTCATCTGGCACGGTGAAGATAAACGATGCGAAAAATGTTTAGAAAAGTCATAACTCATTAGTTATTAATTGACTTATAGAATTGGTTTACGTTACGATTGAACAAACTTAATACTCCAAAGGGGAGTAGCTGTACAACAAAAGTCGTCACTACGAAACAAAATGTTTCCGGCTTTGTTGGCAATCTTAATTGTTAGCAAGACCTTTGCCTACTTTTTTAGTTAGGTGAAGTCTGTGTTTGTACATCAAGCGCTTTTATCTACTAAAAGGATAAAAGCGCTTTTTGTTTTTTATAGATTTAAAATGACTATGAGGAGTGATTAAATTATGTTCAAGAAACTGTTTGATTCACTAATGAACAATAAGCATAAGCGTTATAGTAGCAGTGATTACAACAGAGGAAGATCAAAACCTTTTAAAAGTTATAGCAGTAGTGATGATTATAGGGAAAAACGTGGTCATCACGGAAGTTATGGACATCATCATTATAAGAGGAAAAGAAAGAGTGGAAGTTTCTTTAGTAGTTAAATAAGAAAAGAGTACCTCGTTCTCATGGCATTGGAGAAGGAGGTACCCTTTCAAAAAAATCTGTAACTGAAAATAAAGCATAACATATTCTTGCTATAAAGATAAGATTTTTACTGCCCGAGCGTATGTATAAAAGGCTTGGTTGTTTGCATTTCTTTAACCAATAATGATTAGTATGTTCGCCATTTATAAAAGCCTGCATACCTCATAATAGTAATCTTTTTAAACCTCCTTGCGCGTGAGCTACGCGAAAAGAGGTTCTTTTTTCCGTGGTCCAAAAGAGGGGTCACGGTAACTAAAGCTTTACTAAAACGCTCTCTAAACAGAAAGCTGTTTATTATTTTAAATTTACCAATAGAACTTTCTAAATCGTTGAAGGTTCTATTTTATTTTCGAAACAATAATTCCTACAATCATAATAAAAAAACCCAATGCTGTTTTCCAAGTAGGAGCCTCTTTGAAAAATAGATAACCCATTAATATTGAAATCACTATCTCTATTCCTTTAGATGTAACTAAAACAAATGTTAAATTCTGAATCGCTTTAAATCCAAATTTGATGCCGTATCCGATGAGCATATTGGCTATTAAAAATAGTGGAAAGGCAAAGAGTTGATACTTTAAAGTCGCCCAAAAAGCTGGATCAATATGCTTACTTTGATACGAAAATAACAGGTTTATTAAAAATAAACCAGAAAATAAAAAGGTAGCACCATAAAAATAACTCATACGTATACACTCTCATCATAATTATATTTGTTATTAGTTTACCCAACAAATGTTTCTTTATGCTATAAAAATTGCCTTTGGTAAAAATGATAGCCTTAATACAAAAATACTCTTTAAATAATATTGATAGGGTCATTTTTATAAATGATCTTGAAAATTATGTTGTAATCTAACGATCTCTTTTGAAGATTAACTGTCATTATTTTAAAAACAAGAAAAGCCCTCAAATTATGAGGGCTTTTCTTGCCTATGAAATAAGAAATGGAATTTTTGTTCGCATCTATAAAACGTATTGTAACATGTATTAGATATAAAAAATAAGCTATTCAGACCCTGAAAAAGGTATTCTAGGATTTTAATTGGTTTTTACAGGAAAAAATGTTATTATATAGTGGAAATCTAGTTATCGTTAAATAAAAAAGAAACAACTTAGAGAAATAGGTGATTAGATAATTGCAAAGATATATATATAACAGCACTTTAAGAAAGGCTTTACTTGTAGACATAGAGGCAGCAAGAGAACTTATGATCAAAGTGGGGTTAGAGGTAGGATTTGCTAGCCGCAATACCATTATAATCAGTCAATTTGTTGATCAACTGTTAAACCAATTAGAAAAAATCACTTCAACTGATTAGTTTTAGTTTTTAATAAAAAGAATAAAAGCAACCTCATTCTCTAATGGCATTGGAGTGAGGTTGCTTTTTAAGGTAACTCTATAACTGTAGATAAATAGTAACATATTTTTCTATATAGACTATATTTTTCCTTACAAGCATATGTATAAAAGACAGCTTTTTTATACCTTCTTTTTTTATCTATTCCTCTGAGAAAGCCTTTTATATCAAGGATGTATAAAAAGCTGCATAATTCATAATAGGAATCTTTTTAAAACCCTTACTCCCATGAGGGTTCTTTTTTGATGGGTGATTATGTAAACTATATTTGTATATCTTATACAGCCTAAAAAGAGAAAAAACTACTGAACAGGGATCAGTAGCTTTTTAACGAACCATGTTGTGAACTCAAGAAGTAGACAGGATTTCCAAATAGAAGCTTCACAGCATCAGGTGTAGTTTGTTCAAGTTAATAAGAACTTATGTGTAGAAAGAGAAAAAACCTACTTAACATGGACGATAGTAGGTTTTTCTTTTAGCCTATTTATAGTACATAATGAAGGATTGAGAATGAACATCTCTCCGCCTTTTCAATAGTGTGCTCAACTACGATATAAATCATTCACATAAATGATTCACAAGCTATGAAACATTTATGTAATGTTCCGGAAAATGGCATTATGGTAACCAACTTTTTATACCGTACACAGTTAAAAAGAGAAAAAACCCCTGTGCCTATTCAGGAGTTTTTAAAAGGTCATGCTAGGTGAGATGATGCTCTTCATCATCTTGAGTAGTTTGCTTAACATAGTCAGTAACTATACATGATAAAAAAAAGGTCTACTGGGGATCTCAGTAGACTTTCTTTTAGTTCATTTATAAAACCCCGAAGTTAATTTTACTTCTTGTTATAAGAATATGTACGTTTCTTCTCTTTATAACCTGTATCAACATATAAAACCAGTTGAAAGAGTGGTTCTTTCACTGGCTTTATACGAGGTGTATTTATTTAATGCATTATAGCATCATAGATAGTTTACGCAAATGCATTTTGTATTATAAATACTAGTTCTTAACTTTTAATGATTTTCATCTGTTATAGCACCAGGAAAGGCTAATCTTCTTTTGTGACTAAACTTTCAAAAGTAGATAGAAAACAGCCTAACTCTTTAAGATATAGTCAGGGTGTTTTCGTTTTGATCATACTGATTATATTGATACATCAATACGTCATACTTAATTATATTTTAGGATGAAGGCTTTTCTAAAGACTTATTGCTCGGTGCAAACCAACCAAGTAGAGCAATACCAACTAATACTCCATAGAAGATTAATGTCCAAATAGTACTATGGGGAAAATGGGGGTCTAAGACACCTATATCTTTATGAGCAAGAGTAATAACAGCAAGTTTAACGCCCACCCAAGCAACAATGGCATATGCTGTAGTTTCTAAGGAAGGACGCTTTTCGAGTAGTTTCACAAACCAGGTTGCTGCAAACTTAATCAAGATAAGACCTGCAATTCCTCCCAACACTACAATTGCAAATTGTCCCGCATCCATACCACCAATTTCGCCAAACGGTGAATCTGGAAGGCCGAGGGCAATAGCTACTGCAGCTAAAATGGAATCAATCGCAAAAGCCAAATCAGCTAACGCAATTTTTCCTACTGTCGGCCAGAATCCTTTTCCAGCAGACTCCTTTTCATCATTATGAATATTCTCGTTGTGTTTACCAAACCGTGCCTTAAGGACATGCTTCAAACCTAGATACAGAAGATAAGCTGCTCCCACTGCCTGTATCCACCATACATTAGCGATAAAGGAAATAGCGAAAAGAGCACCAAATCGAAAAATAAATGCCATAAGAATTCCATAATTAATTGCTTTTTTCTTCTGATTATCCGGTAAATGTTTAGCTATAACTGCTAGTACAAGAGCATTGTCAGCTGATAATAAACCTTCTAAACCAATTAGAATTAACAATGCCCAAGCGTATTCGATCCAGATAGAGTCCATCTATTTTCCTCCTTTCCAAATTATAATTCATTATGTTAAAGAATTTGCTTACATTAGAATGACCATCTATATGAACAGTAATCCTAGAGAAAGGAACTTTCATTATTTTAACACTAATTCTCTAAATAATATTTATTAAAATGTAAATATTCAGAAGTTGTTTGTGCAACTTTGCTAATACTTCTTTTGAATATCCTAAACACTTTTAGCCTCTCCATAATTACCGCATTTTTAGTGAAACAAAGCCAAGTTACTACAATAGTGTTCTGAGAGAGCTAAATTGTATATATGTGAAATACATGTAAATAATAACATTACTTATATAGAACTGAGGATTCCAATATGAAGATGTTAATAAAGTTAAAATTATATGTTATTGGACTGGTATTGCTAATTAGCTTTGTTTGCACTGGTATCTTAGTTAAAATGGGCAAGTTTAGTGAATTTGATAAATGGTTATCATCTCTTATCCATCATAAACGCTCTTCTTTCTTAACGCCTATAATGAAATTTTTTGATTTTATTGGATCAACTTACTTTGTTATTGTAATCTATCTTGCAATTTTATTTTACCTTTATTTTGTAACAAAACGTCGTTTGGCTTCTGTTCTATTTGTTGTTGCCATGATAGGAGAGAGACTGCTTAGCGAGGGTCTAAAGTATTTATTTAGCCGTTCACGACCAGATGGATTTCATTTAGTAGAGGTAGATAAACATAGCTTTCCTAGTCAACATGCTATGAATTCCTTTGTTCTTTACGGTATACTTCTATTTCTGTTATGGACACATTTAAAGAGCAATAGAATAAAGGTTCTACTTTCCTTACTAGCAAGCATTCTTATCTTAGTAATGGGATTCAGTCGCATTTATCTAGGTGTACACCATCCAAGCGATATTTTAGGCGGATACCTTATTAGTGCGCTTTGGCTCATAATTATAATGATATATACAGATCATTCATTATAAAGAAGAAAACAAAATGCCTAACTGATTAATGTCAATTTGGTGACATTAATGTCTCATACAAAGATGGTAGTTAACACAAGATTAATTATGATCATTATTGTGACTATGGTATAAAACGCCTCCGGTTTTAGAATCGTAATTTCGTTTGGTTTTTTAAAGAATAGGTAATATAAATAAAAACAAAGAAAAAGGAGAAATAAGTCATATGAATAAAAAAATGGTAGTGCTTTGTATTTCATTAGCAGGTGCTTTAGCTACAGGATCTCTTGTAGGATGCTCTAATCAAAATGATTCATCTCAAAATACATCACAAAGTAAAAATAGCTCTTCTGAAAATAAATCAAATTTACAACAGTACTCTAAAGATCCGGATAGTAAACAGCAAGGTGAAGATTTTGATTTAATAGGGATGCTAGACAAAGAAACGAATGATGAGTTGACACTTGTTATCGATGATAAAAAAGTAAAGATACCTAAGAGTAAGTCGTTTAAAAAAGAAAAAGATACACCTAAGGATATTGGTGGAAAACAAGTAAATGTAGAGATTGATGCTAAAAATCAAAATGTAGAAAGCTTAGAGTTAACTCCTCAGGCAAAAGCAGATTCAAATGGTATATACGAAAAAGATGCTGATGGAGATTATAGCATAATTGGTAAATTAATTAATGAAACCGATAATGATGTAACTATAGAAGTGTCTAGTGGAAAAAAGACTTATAAAAAAGCTAAAGACTTTGAGCAAGATGACGACAATATGCCTGGAGATAGTAAAAACAAAGTTGTGCGATTAGAAGTAAAGAAGAATGATGAAGTTGAAAGTCTCGAGGTAGATCCAGAGGATCAATAAATAGAATAGAGAATCTAAGTAGCTTATTTGTTTTACCTATAATGTATGTTTTTTTCTTTTTAAAAAGGGTAAGAACCAAATAAGATCATGTTAATTCTTAAAGTTAACACTTTTCCCCTTTTCCAAACTATTTTGTTGGATATAGGCGCCATAACAGGCGTCTTTTTTTTGCACAAAAAAGGCAATCCACTACGTTTTCATGAATATAGATAGAAGAATAATGAAGAAAGGGAAGGTGTGAATGATAAAAAAGTTAAAGTTATCTATTCCTATTTTAATTTTAATGATACTATGGACAATTATTCTGTGGATAGAAAAACAATTTATTGTGGCCTGTTTTCTATGGATTGTTTATAGCACCTTGCAGTTCTTTCGAAGGGAATAATTTTTGTCTTCTAAATAAGATTTTTAGGAAAGTATATGAATCATACATAAGAGGATTTCTAATAGACCTTTGAATCCTTTAGCCATACTACAAACTTAACGTCCTTACATAAACAAAAGACACTGGCTCTTAACCAGTGTCTTTTGTTTATACTTTTATTTAATCCTCAATAATTTTTATAGAAATATCATTCGAGTAAATCATTAGACGCTTTTCAATTCCCTTGGATCTGTTACTTTGTGTTTGTATTTCTTTTCAAATTTATTAAACATGGATATATTCGCTAGTACTCCTACAGCAAACAGAAGCAATGTAAGAGAAGAACCACCATAACTTACAAAAGGTAACGTTACACCTGTGATAGGAAGAAGTCCCGTTACTGCTCCTAGGTTAACAAATGCTTGAATACCAATCATAACGGAAATACCGATAGCTAATAAGGCACCAAAAGGATCGCTGCATCTTTTAGCAATTTTTAAGCCTTGTAAAATAATAAAAAATAGCAATCCTAATACAAGCAGCACTCCCCAGAAACCTAACTCCTCAGCAATAACTGCCATAATAAAATCTGTATGAGACTCAGGTAGATAACCAGCCTTTTGGATCCCTTCTCCTAACCCTTGTCCTAATAGCCCCCCAGTTCCTATAGCCAGGTAGGAGTTAACCAGTTGGTATCCATTTCCTTGTTGGTTTTCAAAAGGATGGAGATAACCAGTAAAACGAGCTAAACGAACAGGAGAAAACACAGTATCAATATGTCCCGTTATTAATAAAATAACTAACATAATAATGATCCCTACTATTCCTAGTAAGGCAATCTTTAGCATTGATTTTACTGAAATACCTGAACATAAAACAATAGCCGCAACTGTCCCTAAAATAAGTAAAATCCCACCGTAATCGGGTTGCAAAGCAATTAAGAAACAAATAAACAATACAACAAGGGTAGGTGGAATAATAGCGCGTTTTAGATCATTGATATACTCTTGTTTATTTGCAAAAACAGCCGATAAATATACAATGATCGTTAGTTTCGTAAATTCTAATGGTTGTATTCGAATAGGGCCCAGTATAAGCC
>NZ_JBVQPN010000017.1:0-43188 GCF_055710015.1 Priestia sp. VA7 | reverse complement strand
CGTCAAGCGTTTTATAGATACAGCCAATGAAATAGATGCATTAGACATAGAGGCATTAGGTAAAAGTAGGGGTGATAAGTGATGAAAGCAATCATTGATAACAAACTATATGATACAGACAAAGCTACATTAGTATTTGAATTCGTTCGGACATATAAGGTCAAGAGTATATTAGGTGCATACTTCAATGAGAAAGGTAGCGGTCAGTTATACAAGACAGGTAAAGGTAATTGGTTTGAAGTAATTAAATGGGAAGCTAAACCTTCTGAGTTGAATGCTCTTACTCTTGAAGATGTAAAGAAGCTTCTCCTTATTAATCCTGATAAATACCAAGAGCTGTTCGGTGTACTGGAAGAAGCATAAGCTATGACTGAGTATAAGACAAGAGAACAGAAACAGAAGTTCTATAATGGTTCAGCATGGAAGCGTAAGAGAGAAGACATAAAGAAGCGGGACAACTATGAATGCCAGGAATGCAAGCGGCAAGGTAAAGTGTTCCTTGATACTTATGAGTATAGTCAAAGAGCAAAGCGGAAGAAGATTAAGTTAGTAGTGGATCATATCAAAGAACTTGAGGATCATCCAGACTTAGCTCTAGATGATGATAACCTTGAGACTCTTTGTGTCAACTGTCATAACAAGAAGCATGGTAGATACTTTAGACGCTTTGAATGGAAAGAGAACAAATGGGCTCATGATGAAAGGTGGTAACGAACGATGAAAACAAATGCTGCTATTAAAGCGTTAGAGGACGCTAGGGAGTTTTTAGTTGCAAGTAATAAAATGATATTAGAAAATCAAGAACTTCTTTCTGAGAGATTAAATAAAAGCCGTGAGGAAGAGAAGCAAAACCATGAAAAGATTATGGAAATCGATGTTGTTCTCACAAAATTAAAATCAGAATGAATGTAGATACCCCCCCGGTCAAAAAGTTTCCGAAAAATGGATAAGGGGACACCGGTATAAGGGGAAGTGTACTGTCAGGTTTTTTTGAAGAATTCTCACGTTAGGGGGGGTGTGAATAGTGGCAGTTAGTATTACGAAGTTGAAAAGTCAGTTAATGTCAGAGATTGATACAGCAGATTTAGTCCAAGTTGAGAAGGTTGAACGTTATATTGATTTGGTGAAATCTTTTAGAAAAATCAGTAAAACAATCGAAAAAGAAGGGGAATCTGTTACAACACAAAACGGTGCACAAAAGTTTACTAAGGCCCATCCCCTCATCGGTGAGAGGAATAAAATTAACAGTTCTTTAATTGCACTAGGTAGAGATATAGAATCAACTCGAAGTACTAAACCTGGTGATTTAGGCAGCGATGAATACAGTAAAAGTGATTTAGTATGATTAAACAGAAGTATGTAGACCAATACATTGCACTCCATAGATCTGGCAAAATTAAATTCAACAAAGAAAGAGAACTGTTAATTACTTACCTTGAAAAATATGTCCTAAATAGGGATGACATTTATTTTGATGACGAAATGATTGAGAACTGTATTAACTTCGGTGAGAAATGGTACTTTCCATTAGGGCCATTTCAGCGGTTCTTAATTGCTTTCGTCTTTTTATTTTTCAAAAAGAACAATCGTGTATTTTATCGAAAGCATTTATGGATGTTTGGTCGTGGTGGGGGAAAAAACGGTTTAATATCTGTTGTGACAAACTTTTTAATTAGTGAGCTTCATGGAATTGATGATTATAATATTTCAATCGTTGCTAATAGTGAGGAGCAAGCTAAAACCTCTCCAGATGAAGTACATAAGACAATTAAACGTAATCCTACATTGCAAAAAGCATTTAAGACCACACTCACGCAAACTGTATCTAAACGGACAGGCAGTATTTTAAAGTTTCGTACTAGTAACGGTGAAACAAAAGACGGTTTGCGTGACGGTGCAGTTGTTTTTGATGAAATACACCAATATGAAAGTAATAAGGATGTACGTGTTCATATATCTGGTCTTGGTAAAAAGAAAAACCCCCGTGAGTTTTACATTGGCACTGATGGATATGTACGTGATGGGTTCTTAGATAAATTAAAAGAAAAAGCTTTGAAGGTTTTACAAGGTGAATCACGTCCCAACGCTTTATTCCCTTTTATCTGTAAGCTAGATGATGAAAATGAAGTAGATGATCCATTCAATTGGGAAAAAGCTAACCCTATGTTAAGTGAGCCTAGAGGGGAATATGCTGAAGGCCTATTTGAAACAATCAAAGAAGAATATGAAGATTTAGAAGATGATCCGTCTAACCGTGAGGAATTCATGACTAAGCGTATGAATTTACCGGTTACTAATTTAGAGCGTTCTGTTGCTAAATGGGAAGAAATCGAAGCGACTAATCAGCCTATGCCGAACGTCTTAGATCAAGAATGTATAGGTAGTATTGACTTTGCTTCTATTCGTGACTTTGCAGCATGTGGTCTTGTTTTTAAGCATGAGGGTAAATACCCGTTTATTACTCATTCTTTTGCGCGTAAAGAATTCGTTGATAAGTATTATGGATATTCAAAAAAACCTGATCCTGAAGCGACTACCAAACAAAAATTCGCGCCTATTCGTGAATGGGAACAAAATGACCTTCTTACGGTACTTGATGAAGAAACGATTAAGCCTGAAATTATAGTAGATTGGTTTATCGAAAAACGAAAATATTATCATATCAAAAAGATTATTGGTGATAATTTCCGCATGGAAGTATTAAAACCTTTATTTGAAGCAGCGGGTTTTGAAGTTGAGGTTATTCGTAATCCGCGAGCTATTCACAGTTTATTAGCCCCGCGAGTAGAAATAGGATTTGCTCATCAGCAATTCATTTTCGGTAACAATCCATTAATGCGCTGGTATACGAACAACGTTCTTGTGGTCATTAGAAAAGATGGAAATAAAGAGTATCAAAAGAAGGAGCCTGTACGTCGTAAAACAGATGGATTCCAGGCTTTTGTTTATTCTCTGTACCGTATAGATGAATTGAGTGAAGGGAATATCCAAGATTCACTAGATGCATTAGATGCACTAAATTTCTAAAGGGGGTGAGATAAAAAGTGGGAATTATAAGTACTGTATTAAAACGTAATAGTGAGCTGGAATGGTTATTTGATTTAGAGCTAGGCGATGAGGTGAGCCAGCGAGCTTATTTAAAGAAACTCGCCTTGGAAACCTGTATAAATTTTATTGGCCGTACAATTAGTCAATCTGAATTCAGATTGATGAAAGATAATAAAAGACAATCAAACGATTGGGATTATTTATTGAATGTAAGACCAAATACGGATCAGAGCGCAGCGGATTTTTGGCATAAATTCATTTATACATTAATTGATGAAAATGAAGTTTTGGTCATCTTAACAAAAAACAATGATCTACTGATTGCAGATTCTTTCACACGGGATGAATATGCCGTATACCCTGATGTGTTTAGAGATGTAACAGTAAAAGATTATACATTCCAGAGTCCATTTCCAATGGATAAGGTTATCTATATTACGTATAACAATGAAAAGCTAACTTCATTTATGGACGGAATGTTTAATGATTATGCAAATTTATTTAGTCGAATGGTGGAAATCAGTCTTAGAAATAATCAAATTCGCGGAACTGTTGGCATTGATTCGTCACAAACATTAGATGAAAAGACTCAAACTAAATTGCAGAAATTTATTGATAAGCTATTTAATTCCTTTAGAAACAATTCAGTTGCACTTGTACCTAAATTAAAAGGGTTTGAATATGACGAAGTTGCTAAAGGTGAAGGTAGCGGGCAATCCATAGATGAGCTTACAAAGTTAAAAAAATCCTTGATTGATGATGTAGCAAACATTTTAGGTATTCCAAATGCTCTTGTTCATGGTGATCTAGCGGACTATGAAACAAGTATTAAAGCTTATGTTAAGTTTTGCATTGGCCCATTGGTAAAGAAAATTAAAGATGAGCTAAATGCAAAAATACTTGAGAAAAAAGATTACTTAGCAGGTTCAAGGATTGAAGTAAGAGGGATTACAGAAAAGAGTCCTTTAGAGGTTGCTGAGGCTATAGATAAATTAATTGCCAGTGGTGGTTGGAATCGAAATGAGGTGCGTGAAATGGTTGGTTCTGAGCGTTCAGATAATCCTGAATTAGATAAGTATGTTATTACTAAAAACTATCAATCTGCTGGTTTAGTTGAAGGAGGTGAGAAAAAGTGAAGAATAAAATAAAATCTATTCCCCATAAGTTTGTTAATCAGACTAATGGAGAAGAGCATGAAATGGTTATTGCGGGGGCGATTGGTCAAAGTGGTTGGTTTTTTACAGCTACAAGTGCTGAAGACGTCCGAAATGCTTTGCAAGATGTTACTGCATCCACGGTACGAATTAAATTAAATAGTGGCGGTGGTGATGCTGATCATGGTATTGAAATTTACAACTATCTAAAAGATTTAGATAAGCATGTAATTGTGGAAGTAACTTCATTAGCTGCATCTGCTGCATCGGTTATAGCTATGGGAGCAGATGAGGTTATTATGCGTACTGGTTCTAGAATGATGATTCATGAAGCAGCTACATTTGCTTATGGAACTAAGCAAGATATTAAGAAAACACTTAATGCTCTCGAAACTTATGACGAATCCATCGTTTCTATTTACCAGGAGAAAACAGGTAAGACACGCGATGAAATTGCTGAATTAGTTGAAAATGAAACTTGGATGACAGCCGAAGAAGCAGTTGAAAAAGGATTTGCTGATAAGCTTGAATCTAAAAAACAAGAGGATTCTCAAGAAGGCATTACTGATGAGCAGCTGCAACAGATTATAAATACTGTTACTACTTCTGTCACTAATCAGTTAAAACAATCAAATAACAATCCATCAAATGAACCTAAGCAACCTGTACATACACAGGTAAAGCGTAAAGGGTTCATTTTTTAATTGTTAAAAATCGGAGGAATGAGAGAATGACTATTAAATTAAACAATCATACAGAAGCTTACGAAAATGCGAGAAAGAACTATGCGGAAGTAGTGAAAAATGAAAATTCCACACCAGAGCAAATTGAAACTGCTTGGAACGAGATGCAAGGAGAGTTAGTCAACTCTTTAAAGTCTCAAATCACTGAACAAATCAATATTGATAATGCTGATCGCAGTGTATTAGTTGCTCGCGGGGCTAATGTACTAACATCAAAAGAAATGAAATTTTTCAATGAAGTTGTACAGTCTGATGGGTTTACGTCTGAGGTGATTTTACCTGAAACAACCGTTGACCGTATCTTTGAAGATTTAACAACAGATCATCCTTTACTTTCTGAAATTAATTTAAGAAATGCAGGCTTACTAACTCGTATTATCAAGTCAGAAGCAGAAGGCGCTGCTGTATGGGGTAAAGTTTTCGGTGAAATTAAAGGTCAGTTAGATGCAGCATTTAAAGAAGAAAATATTACTCAATCAAAACTAACAGCATTTGTTGTACTTCCAAAAGACCTTGAAAAATTTGGTCCGGCATGGGTTGAGGCTTATGTTCGTGCTCAAATCGTAGAAACATTTGCAGTTGCATTAGAAAAAGCATTTATTAATGGTGCTGGTCCAGTTAAGGATGAGCCTATTGGTTTAATTCGTGATTTAGAAGCACCTGTTGATCAAACAAATGGTCACGCTAAGAAGTCTGTTGAAGGCACATTAACTTTTGCTGATTCAAAAACAACAGTTAAAGAGTTATCAGGTGTCATGAAGTATCTCTCAACAAAATCAAATGGAAAAGCGGTTAATGTTTCTGGAAAGGTAGTACTAGTTGTCAATCCAGTAGATTCTTGGGATGTAAAAGCACTTTATACATTCCTTAATGCAAATGGAGTTTATGTGACTGCATTGCCATTTAATTTACGCATTGCAGAATCAGTGTTCCAAACACAAGGTGAACTATTAGCCTTTGTTAATGACCGTTACGATGCATATACAGGTGGTGGTGTAGAAGTTAAAAAGTATGAT
This sequence comes from Priestia sp. VA7, assembly GCF_055710015.1. Lineage (NCBI taxonomy): Bacteria > Bacillati > Bacillota > Bacilli > Caryophanales > Bacillaceae > Priestia > Priestia sp. VA7. The sequence continues at coordinate 37,227 of NZ_JBVQPN010000017.1, read as the reverse complement.
CAAACATTAGCTCTAGATGATTGCAATCTGTATACAGCTAAGCAATTTGCATTTGGTAAAGCGGATGATAACAAAGCGGCAGCTATCTACACATTAGCTGTAACAGAACCTGCTGGAGCATAATGAGGTGATGTGATTGGAAATCACAGCGGAAGTATTAACACAATTTAAAGAGAGAATGCACTTTGGGGATTATGAAGATGGTAACCTAGAACGTATTCTCTCTACTTCTGTGAAGGCTTTAGTTAGATCATGTGGGGACTATGATATTAATCAAGATGATGAATTTAAAGAACTCGTTTTTGAGCGTGCTCGTTACGTATACAATGACGCATTGGAGTATTTTAATGATAATTTCTTGACTGAAATTAATAGCCTAAAGATTGCTAAAGCGTTAGAAGAAATAGAGCTAGAAGAGGATGGTTCAGATGCATCCATTTAAATATAAACCACCAAGGATTCATACTGGTGAACTAAGAACAAGAGTTACTTTTTATGTGTATGCGAAAAATGAGGGGCCACTACCAGGAGAAAAGCCTAAGTCCATCTTATATGAAACATGGGCGAAAATTGATCAGGTGTGGTCAAAGGATATTGAAATGGCCAAAGCTAATGGAACACTTTCAGATTTAACTATTTCTATTAGAGATCCAAGAGGCGCTTTTTCTCCTACAAATAAACATTATGTACAGGTACATACACCTGAGCATGAAAAATTAAGATTTAATATTAAACAAACCATTCCTGATATACAGAATCGTGATTTTATTAAGATTATAGCTGAGGTGTCAGCATGAGCGTTCATATTAAAGGTATGGAAAAACTGTTGGCTGATTTAGAAAAGCGTTTTGGAGAAGAAAAGGTGCGTAAAATTAGTGACCAAGCATTAAAAGATGGAGCAAAGGTTTTCGTTAACGAATTAAAAAACCAGTTTGAATCTTTTAAAGATACCGGAGCCTCTATTGCTGAAATTAAAATTTCAAGACCAGTGTACATTAAAGGTGTACGTACAATTAAAATACATTGGCGAGGGCCTAAAGAACGTTACCGGATTATACACCTTAATGAATGGGGTACTGTTCAAAACCCTAACCCTAAAGGTAAGGGAGCTATTGCTAGGGCTTTGCGAAATGCAGAGAACGCCTTTCACGCAGCTGTAAAAGAGGCTGTAAGGAGAAGTATATAATGAAATGGGAAATCTATAACGCTTTAAATAATAACCCTCTTATTCAAGAAAAGTCATGTGATATTAAGTTTTATGAGTATCCAGACTTAGATGAATTTGAGGGTATTTATATTGTCATTGATGCAATCGACACACCTTTACCTACTGATTTTGCAGATAATAAATGGCTTGCAGAAGAGTATTTTTATCAAATTGAAGTATGGTCATTAGATATGGCTCTTACAGAAATCATTGCAAGAGAAGTACGCAAAGTCTTATATGAAGAATTAAGTTTTGGCCAATATGGCACGGGACTTGATGAGTGGGATAAAGAGACAGGTATATATCGAGACGCTAGACGTTATCGAGGAAAAAATTATTTGATGTAATGGAGGTAAATAATAATGGAAACTAAAAGCTATAAATCATCAACAGGTGTAGATTCATTTTATTACGGTATTCTTGGAGCTGATGATATTGCATTAAGTGTTGAACACGTAATGTTTTTACAAGAGATTGGTGTAGAAATGCCTCAGGAAATCACAAAGGCTTCTGGTGATAACAGAACAGCAGAAATGGCAGTATCAGCGGGTGATATTACTGTTACAGGTAAGTTTCACAAACTCCCTACAGAAGACAAACAAAAAATTCTTGGCTTGGAAGTTGTAGATGGAATTACGGCAATGGGTAGTTCGGATACGCCACCGTACTTAGCTGCTGTATTTGCTAAGACGTATGAAGATGGTTCTCGTGAATATGTTGGTCTACCAAAAGGTATTTTCACTCGTCCTAAAATTGAAGGTAAATCAAAAGAAGAAGGTAAAGTAGAGTTCTCTTCTGATGAAATTGAAGGTCAATTCATGGATCGCAAGGTGACTGGGTTCACTGAAGAAAAGTCAGCTATCTTTGGTGTGGACAAAAAAGGAGAAACAACAAATCGAGATGCTATCTTTATGAAGGTTTTCGGTAAAGCATTCCCTACCGGTACGGCAGAACCTGAAGGAGTGTAATGAATGACTAAACACGTAAAATATGTAGTTATTAAAGATTTTAAAGATTTAAAGGATAGTGACAAAATTTACACTGAGGGAGATATTTATCCTCGTCCTGAAAGTAAAAAGCCTACCAAAAAAAGATTAAATGAGTTATTAGGTAACGCAAACAAACAAGGTAGGCCAGTAATCAAAGAAGTGCCATTAACAGAAGATGAAATTGAGGAATTAGAAGAAGAACAAGAATTAGAAGATCAGGAGTAGGCAAAAGCCTGCTCCTTTATTTAATTAAATTAAAAATCAGAAGGGAATTAATAATCATGGCAAATTTAAAACGTAACATTATTGAACTAGTTAAAGTGGATGAGGAAAAGAAAGCAGTAATAGAAAATGGCGAAGTTGTAGTAGAAAAATTCTTTTCATCACCTTTTATTCCGTTTCGAGTGGTGCTTGAAGCAACAAAATTAAGCGCTCGTATGCAAAAAGCTACAGCAGAGACTGAAGTTGATATGGCAGAAGAATTAATCAATTTTGTAGCACAAGACATCTATGGTAAACAGTTTACAAAAGATGATTTACTTGATCGTTTACACGCTCCAGATGCAATGCAGGAAATTCAAAGTCAAATTGATTTCGTAGCTCAAGGTCATCAGAGTGATGAAACAAAAAAGTTTTTGGCGCAGAAGAACTAACTGACGAGGATTATACACCGGAAAAACAAGCTGAGTATATGGACAGTTTTATTTTATCTGCAATAAAGGAAGGTAAAGATGTTAACGAAGTTCTGAACTTTCCTTATGCCTATATGATCGATCTATTGCATGAACAAAATAAACCTAAGAAAACTCAGTCCTTAATTGCTGCATTTGGTGGCGGTTAAGGTTTTTTGTTTTTTCATCAAAGGAGTGTGAATAATGGCAGAAAGGATTCAAGGTTTATCTATTGGCTTAGATTTAAACACACTCGGAGTCGATACAGGCATGACTCAGTTACGTTCGAAAATGCGTCTAGTAAACAGTGAAATGAAAGCTAATTTATCAGCTTTTGAACGTGGTGAAAAATCACTTGGCGCATACCAAGCAAAAGTAGATGGATTAAATAACAAATTACAAATCCAACGAATAATGACTGAAAAAGCTAGACAGACATATCAAAAAATGGTCGAAGTTCACGGAGAAGGTTCTATTAAGGCTCAAAATGCAGCTAGGGACTTTAATAATGAATCTGCTAAACTCCAAAACCTAACCCGTGATGCAAATAAGGCTGCACAAGAGTTACATGATTTCAACGAAGAACAACGAAATAGTCAATCAGTTCTTGGTCAAATGACTACTAAATTAAACGAAATGGGCTCCAAGTTAACAAATGTTGGTCAGAAAATGAAGTCTATGGGACAAACTCTTTCACTATCCGTAACAGCACCAATTGTAGGGATAGGTGCTGCAGCTGCTAAAACATCTATAGAATTTGAAGCTCAAATGTCAAAAGTAGGTGCTATTTCACAGGCGACATCAGATGAAATGAAACAACTGAAAGAATCTGCATTAGACTTAGGTGCATCTACAAGTAAGTCAGCTAGTGAAGTTGCAAAAGGTCAAGAAAACTTAGCAGCAATGGGTTTTAGTGTAAATGAAATTTTAGGCGCTATGCCAGGGGTTATTTCAGCAGCAGAGGCCTCAGGCGCAGATATGGCTCAAACCGCAGATGTTATGGCTTCCTCATTAAACATTTTCGGATTAAAAGCCTCAGACGCAACGAAGGTTGCAGATATACTAGCTCAAACAGCTAACCAATCCGCAGCAGATATTACAGACATGCAATACGCTTTAAAATATGCAGGGCCTCCAGCAGCAGCTTTAGGAGTTAGCTTAGAAGAAACATCAGCAGCAATTGGAATTATGACCAATGCGGGTATGCAAGGTGAGCAAGCGGGTACAACTTTACGTGCTGCGTTACTTGGATTGTTAGATCCATCTGAAGAAAACAGCAAACTAATGAATAAAATGGGTATTGAAATTACAGATGCTAAAGGCAACTTTGTAGGTATCTCAAAATTAATCGACAACCTATCTACTTCGATGGAAGGGCAAACAGAAACACAAAAGGCTGCTACACTATCATCATTAGTTGGAACAGAAGCAGTTTCTGGTATGCTCTCTCTTATGAAAGCAGGGCCTAAAGATATTGACAAAATGACCAAATCTCTTGAACAGAGTGGTGGGTCGTCAGCAGAATCAGCAAAGAAAATGAAAGACAACTTAAAAGGTGCCCTTGATGAAATGAGTGGGGCTTTTGAAACAGCTGGAATAAAAATTGGTGAAATAATGACACCTGCTCTCACAAAACTAGCAGGGATGGTACAAAGTATAGTTCAGAAGTTTATCGATTTACCAAAGTCAGTACAAACAACAATAGTAGTCTTTGCTGGAATTGCTGCTGCAATAGGACCTTTATTAGTTGTAGGTGGTGTGCTGCTTGGCTTTATCGGCAACATAGTGTCGGGATTTTCAACGTTGCTCCCGATTATTGCAAGAGCAGGAGGCTTTTTTAACGTATTACGAATTGGTCTTGCAGCGTTAACTGGCCCTGTTGGTTTAATTTTAGGATCATTAACCTTGCTAGGGATAGGGTTTGTAACATTATATAAAAAATCAGATACCTTCCGTAATTTTATAAATAACGCCTTCGACTCAATAAGAAACAAGACTATGCAAGTTTTTTCATTTTTAAAACCATATATTTCATCAGCACTAACAGCCGTGACCTCATTCATACAGCAAAAACTATCAATGATAAAGCAATTTTGGACTGATAACGGCACTCAGATTATGCAAGCATTGAAAAACATTTGGTCTGGTATATCTGCCGTTTTTCAATCTGTCATATCTGTTATTGTTCCGATAGTTAAGACAGGCTTAACTATACTGATAGGGGTATTTAATTTTGTGTTCCCATTTGTGCTAGCTTTAGTCAAGTCAGTATGGGGAAATATTAAGGGAGTTATAGATGGTGGACTCAAGGTTATCCTTGGCTTGGTAAAAGTCTTCTCAGGTTTGTTCACAGGAGATTTTTCTAAAATGTGGTCTGGATTGAAAGATATATTTTTCGGGTCTATCCAGGTGATTTGGAATTTTGTTCAACTTCAGATGTTCGGAAAATTGCTCTCATTAGGAAGAGTCTTTATTGGTGGGTTCCGTGGTATCTTTGTTGGATTGTGGAACGGATTGAAATCTTTGTTTACATCAGGGGCAGGAGCAGCGAAAAATGCAGTAGTCGGTGCTTGGAATTTGCTATCTAAAACAACAACAACAATTTTTAATGCTTATAAATCTTTTCTGACTACAGTTTTTAATTTAATAAAAACAGGTCTATCTAAAATTGCATCAGGAATAGTTACTGCTATCCGTGGATCATGGAATTTATTGAAATCTGTAACAACAACAATTTTTAACGCCTATAAGTCCTTCTTAATAGGCATATGGAATTTCTTGAAGGGTATGTTCACTAGAACGGCATCTACTATAGTCAATGCTGTCAAAGGATCATGGAACACTTTGAAAAGTACCACTACGGGTATTTTTAACGGAGTGAAAAATTTCTTATCAGGAATGTGGTCAGGGACGAAAACTTTGGTAACAAACGCAGCATCTAAAACCAAAGATGGAGTAGTAAATTCTTGGACTACTTTACGTAACAAAACGACTGAAATGTTTACAAGTATTAAGGATAAGACTTCAAAAATTTTCAAGGATATTGTAGACGGAGCAAAGGCTTTACCTGGAAAAATTGGTTCTGGTATTAAGTCAATGGCTGGAAAAGTGCAAGATGGAGTTAAGGCTATTGGTAAAAAACTAGCTGGTGGTCTTGAAACAGTCATTAATACAATTACTCAAAAGGGAATCAATGTCGTTCTTGATAAGATCGGTGTTGACAAAAAGAATAAAATCCCTGCCTTAAATATCCCAGGCTATAAGAATGGTACAGATGGACACCCAGAGGATGGGCCAGCTTTTGTAGGTGACGGTGGAGAAAAAGAATTGCTTCTTTTGCCTAATGGAAGAATGTTTCTAAGTCCAAACAGAACAACTCTTGTTCCTAATATGCCAAAAGATACGCAAGTTTTAAATGGCAAGCAAACGAGACAGTTCTTTTCAGCTGCACCTATGTATAAGAAAGGAACTAATCCATTTGCTGATGGTGCTAAAAAAGCTTGGGATTGGACAAAAGATAATGCTGGAAAGGCTGTTAACAAAGGTAAGAAAGTAGCTAGTGCAGCTAAAGAAACGGCATCCGATGCACTAGGAGATATCTATTCTTATATTGATAACCCTAAGAAACTACTTGATAAGGTTTTTAGTTCTCTAAATATAAAAATGCCTAATGTTGGTGGGCTCATGGGAACACTTGCTAAATCTGGTGTGACCAAGATTAAGGACGGGGCAGTAAATTTTATCAAGAAAATGTTTGGCGATTTCGGCGCAAGTGTAGCTGCTCCAAAAGGTAAAGGTGTTGCAAGATGGAGACCTATTATTCTTAAAGCGGCTGCTGCAATGAAAGAGCCTGTTTCTGATGGAGATGTAAATGCTATTCTTGCTCAGATTCAACGCGAAAGTGGCGGTAATGAAAAGATTACTCAATCAAGCGCTGTATGGGATGTTAATACAGCAGCGGGAAATCCAGCACGTGGGTTGCTCCAGTACATTCCACAAACTTTCCGTGCCTATGCAGTAAAAGGACATAACAATATTTACTCAGGTTATGATCAATTACTAGCATGGTTTAATAACACCAAATGGAGACAAAACAACCCCGCGGGCAAACGAGGCTGGGGACCGACTGGAAAAAGAAAGTACAAGAACGGTACTAAGTATCATGTTGGTGGGGACGCACTCCTAGGAGATGGGTACGAGGTAGAACCTTTCTTGTTACCAAATAGACAATTAGGGTTTAGTCCAAATAAACCTACATTGTTCAATAACCTACCTAAAGGAACAAAGGTCTGGTCAAGTGTTCAAGATTTCATCAAAGAGTATGCAGGGTCAAATAGCAATACAACAGATGCTATGAAGCTAGTAGCTTTAGCAGGAAAAAGACTTCAGGCAAGTTCAAGTCAAAATGCATCATCTAGTCAAACAGCTGTTAGTAGCACCTCAAGTATGGATTCAGTAACACAGAAAACAATAGAGCTTTTGCAAAAACAAGTTGAGCTTTTACAAGCACTTGTTATGAAAGATCCTGAGATTTCTTTACTCTTGAACGGTAAAGAAGTAGCAAAAGGGATTTATAAAGATGTCACTGAATTTCAAGATCGTAAAACAAAGGATAAAACAAAATTCCAAAAGGGGTGATTTCAAGTGGGGTTTACATTTAATAATCAACGAAGAAGCTACCTGAAAGTTTTAAAAGGTAGGAAGCGTCCTGCTTGGGCGCCTCTTACTAGAAATATATTAACGGTTCCTAATCATCCAGGTGGTTATTTAAAAAACACACAAGTTGGAGTACGTGAACTTACTGTTCCGATTGTGATTAAAGGGAAAAATATAAGCGACATACAAAAGTTAAAGGAAGATTTAGCTGATTGGCTTGTAACAGATACAGCAGCAGAATTAGTATTTGATGATGAGCCAGATCGTTCCTATTTTGTTGTAGTAGATGATACCTTAGATATAGAAGAAATCGTTACTATGGGTATCGGAGATTTAAAGTTTCTTGCTCTTGATCCTTATAAATACGGAAAAACAAAAATTCAACAGTCTGACACTGGCACACTTACAGCACGTAATGAAGGCAGTGTAGATGCTCTTCCTGTTTTTGAAATAGAAGTTGATGCTGATTATACAAATGTTGATATTTCAAATGGTGAAGTGATGAACCGCATTGGACGTGTAGTAAACATTGAAGATTATGCAGCAAACCGTGAAGAAATTGCTCTTAGTGACTCCCTTTCTACTACAAATGGATGGGCTAAGACTGAAGGTTCTGTTCACATCGATGGTCTAGCTACAGGAAACATGAAAACAGATGGTTCACGTTTTCTACCCGTGGATTTTGGAACTATGAATGATACATGGCATGGTCCTTTTTATAAAAAATCTCTTGGTCAAACATTAACAGATTTTCGTATTGAAACAATTGTAGAACTTGTGAATACAGGAGAAGATAAATTTGGGAAGGTTGAGCTTTATTTACTAGATGAAAGCAGTCTTCCTGTTTGTATGTTAACCATTAAAGATGTTGATTCTTCTGGAAAACGTATTTATGCAACATTACGTACTGGTGGTGGTGATCAAGGATTTAAGGATTTGATTAGCACTCACGGAGACCAAGAAAATACATTTTGGAATTTTTACGGTATGTTGAGAATTGAGCGAACTGGAAATCGTTGGACTGCCTATGTGACGGTCATTAACAGAGATACTGGAAAACACGTAGCACGTTCCTTTGTTGAGTATTATGACACTGAGCAACAATTCACACGAAAACCAACACAAGTCGGTATCTATATGGCTCAATACGGAACACGTAAAGTAGCGTCTCTACGTGCATATGATGTGAAAGTGTGGAAGCTTAATTTATTAACAGCAAATCAAATCCCTTATATAGTTAAGCCTGGTGACATCGTAACGTTTGATCATGAGACTGAGGTAATCTTAATTAATGGAGAACCACGGATGGATTTGAAAGCGTTCAGCGGTGAATTTTTTGGGTTAAAATCAGGCGTTAATACTATCTATACAAATCCGCCATTGCCTGTAAAAGCAAGATGGAGGGAACGTTATAAATGATTCATTTATTGGATTATCAAACAGATAACATTGTTGCCTTCCTAAAAGGTGAATTAAAAGAAGCTGTTCATCTAAGAAACATGGGGTTAGAAGAGACTTTTCGTTTTGAATGGCCTTTAAAAAATGAAAAAACAAAATATATTACAGGGCGTAACAGAGCGGTAATTCCTGATGAAAAAAGCGGATATCGTGAATTTATTATAGATGAATTAGAAGAAGCTGCCGACAGTATCATTGCATATTGTTCAGCTTCTTTTTTAGATTTAAAAAAGCAAAAAATCATTAAACCAGCTACCCTTACTGGTCAAACAGTTAATACAGCAGCTAACTGGGTATTAAGTGGTACGGAATGGTCTTTAGGTATCACAGACTATAGCGGAATACGAGGAATTTCTTTTGACTTTATGAATGCCTATGATGCTATTTTACATGTAAGAGATACGTTCGAATGTGAGATTTCTTTTCGTGTAGAAATCGATGGTAATAGAATAACAGGACGCTATGTAGATATCGTAACAAAACTTGGCCAATTTAATGGGAAAGAGATTAGATTCGGTAAAGATCTAGAGGAAATTAGAAAAAAAGTAAACTATTCTAATCTTGTAACAGCCCTAGTTTGCCTAGGGCCTCAAGCAGAAGACGGAACTAGACCAAGGGTTCATGTTCTCAATGGTGAAGCAGCGAAGCGATGGGGGCGTAATGGTCAGCACTTATGGGATATTTATGAACCGGAGTCTAGTGATCAGGAAATGACAATTGAACGGTTAACGTTATTAGGAAAAAACGAGCTTAAAAAAAGAATTAATAGTGCGATTGAGTATGAGGTAACTAAAGCTGTTTTAGATTACATTTTGGGTTATGAACACGAAAAAGCTTATTTTGCAGATACCTTACGAATCAAAGACTTACGACATTCACCACCTCTTTACCTTGAAGCACGTATTACGGAGGTCGAGAGGTCTTTATTAGATTTGTCTCAAAAAGATTATAAATTAAGTGATTTTGTCGAGTATCAATTCACGCAAGAAGAAACGGTGGAGACATATTAAAACGTCCAGAGGTGATAAGAATGTACAAAGTTGGAAACTCAGTGGAACAGGTATTTGGAGGCACGGTTATAAAACAAGGAGATCAAACACCTTTAGGGTTTAATTTTCGTGATGAAAATGGAGCACTAGTTAATCTTTCAGGTGCCACTATACAAATGAAATTAGCAAGCAATAAAGGTGTTGTAGTCGAGAAAAAAGCTACTTTATCTGATAACTATACTGTTATATTCTCGTTGGATGAAGAGGATATTACTGGTGCCGGAAATATGATGATTGAATTTATCGTCACTTATTCTGATGGTGTTCAAGAAAAATTCCCTGCTGATGATTGGCAACGTATAAAAATCACACCAACACTAGAAGATGTAGAAAATTATGGTGTTGGCTATATTACGTTTGAAAAATTAACAGGAGAATTTCAAAATCAGTTTGATGGTTTCAAAGATGATGTAGAGGAAAATGTAAATAAAATTCAGGCACAAGTTGATACCCTTGTATTAGGTTCAAATACATCACCAGCTGAAACTGTACAGGCCAGGGTAGATGCTAAAGGTCTCATTTTCCAAACATTAAAAGAGAGAATTGATGCTGTCCAAAATAAAGATGCTAAACGCTATGTTACAATTGGCCCACGTTTGGCAGTAGAAGTACATGATTCTCCTAGAATACAAAGAGCTATTGATGAAGCGAAAGAAACAAAAGTAAATGTAGTTTCGTTTGAAGCTATTGAGTATGAAATAAAAACAACTTTAGTTGGCTTTAGTGGTCTTTCTTTAGTTGGTGTGTGGTATGGAGCTAGAAGCGCAGATAACAGTGGAACGAGATGGAAGAGGACAGCTGATGTTGTTGCCTTTCAATCGATTGGCGGATCTGTTGCTCAAGGACTAAGCACCAACCGTTCTATCTCTATGTTTTTTATACGTGGGCAAGGTGGAGACTTTGCAAGTGATTTTATACAATTAATTGCTACATCGTTAGTTGTAATGTGTAAAGTCATGGTTACTGGTTGTGGTGGTCGTGCACTCTTTTGTCATGAGGTCATGGATTCGAATATTATATTTACTGACTTCGAATGGGGTGGAACACCAGATGGTTTAATCCCTATGATTGAGTTTAGGTCAGGTGATGGATATGAGTATACTAACCAAATTTATCTAGAAAGGGTCCGTTGTGAATCTTACAGAGGTACAGCTATTGCTACATCGGGATCAAATACAAATGAAATAACTTTTGGGCCTGGTTGTAAACTGGAATCCCTTCAGTCTAATGTGCCCCATTTGAGATTAAAAGGAGCAAATGTTGTTGATTTAGGCACGTTGAATATCTGTTCAAAAGGGGTAGGGAGTAGCGGTATTACTTTATCAAGCCAAGTAGAAATTGATGGTTGTGCCGGTATATATGGAACGTTGCTTTTAGAGCATACGGGCACTATTGGTACAGGTAGTACGAACGCGGCTAAGATCGACAAATTTGTTGATATTAAAGGATCAAGTGATATAAAGCTACATGTTCATGTTTATCAGAATGGTAATAATATTGAACAATCATCTATTGTCATGGTTGATGATACAAGTAATGATAGAAACATCGACATCACAGGAAGTATTAAAAACAGTAATTTCACAAAGAAAATTTGCAATAAAACACAAAAAATTCGAAGTTTCACTGTAAGAAACACTAATCCTTTTGGGCAATTCAAGAAGGAAGGAAGACCGGATAATTGGGATTTTGGAAGACTTGTTGATGACGGAGCAGGGACAAAGTATCAACAGTTCCATGGTGATGGAGCAACTGAAACTCTTATTTATGAAATCTTAAACAGCAATGATTGGAAATTCAAAACGAACGTATTTTTTAACAATTATGCTATGCATCCTTCACAATTACAAACAGCACCATACGGACAAGAAGGGAGCCAATATGTAGATACTTCTGTTGTACCGAATGCTGTACGTACTTATTCAAATGGCGCGTGGAGAAGGGTAGCTTATTCTAATGATATTTCAGGTGTTACAGGATCATGGAATACAGGTGATATTGTTTATAATATTACACCAACAGAGCAAGGGACAGCAGGTAGTAAATACATCATATGGGCTTGGAAGCGAATCAGACCAGGTACAGGGAACGTAATTAATACAGATTGGTTTGCTGTAAGGATGTTAACAGGCAACTAAAGAAGGAGTGAAGATATGGCTTTACAAAAAACCATTGAATTAGTTAGTGGTATAGTTCTCGAAGAGGCATATATTCGGATTAAGAGTTTATACGGTGATAAACAAAATATTGTCCTATCAATAGTTATCTATATGAATAAAGCAGCATCAGATGAAGGTAAAGAAGCTGTGCAATCACAAGAATACCAATTCGTTCCAAGTGTAATAGATGGTTCATCTAACTTCTTTAAACAAGGCTATGGATATTTAAAAACATTACCTGAATTTTTAGAAGCAATTGATATATTAGAAGAAGGGCAAACAGCTATCTAACAGATTACGAGTATAGGTAATTATGTAAAAAAAATGAAAAGTTTTATATGCTAGTCATGCCAAAGGTGGTAAAATTAACTATCATAATGATAGAGAGGTAGTTCAAATGGATTATAATTTACCAGCAGCGGACCGTTACTTTAAATGGCTAGCTTTGTTTTTGCCTATTTCATCGTTCCTACTTATTCCTTCTGTACAAGGAACCACTATAGGCTATTTTTTAGCGTTTTTTTTATTTGTTTTTGTTGCAATGTTTAAAGGAGTAAGGAGTAATTTTTATATAGATTTCATTAAGTTGGTATGGATATTTGCTCTTGTCACAGTAGCAGCTCAATGGATTCTAGGTGCTAGAAGCTATGTAAGCTTGGAAGGGTTAAGACTTGTAGACGAAAGCCTTAATCCAATAATGATGCGCTCCTCTATGATTACACAATCCATTTACCTTATCCCATGTTTTCTTCTAATGGCATTTGTAAAGAACTTTTACAATGAGAAGTGGGACAAATATGTGTTTAGAGGCGCGATTCTTATTTCTATTTACGGTATTTATGAATTCCTGTATTTCTTTATTTTTAAAGATAACGGTGATTTTATTAGTAACCGTACATTTGGAGATGGATCACACGAAGGGAGCTTGTTCCAAACTTATACAGTTGCTGGTATGGCCCTGCAACGTATAAAGAGTTTAACTGGTGAGCCTTCAATGTTTGCTTTAACGATATTACCATTTTGGATTTACTCGATGCACCTTAAGCGTAAATTTTTGTCTATTTTCTTTTTCGCTGTACTGGCGTTGTCCAATTCAACAACAGCTTTCTTAGGAATAGGAATGTATATTCTTTTGTACATTCGATACAACTTTCAGTCAGTTTTTAAAATGTATTTCGTCGTTTTATTTGGATTTATTGGTTGTCTGTTTATCGGGTTTAACAAGATTATTCTTTTCTTCCAAACAAACTTCGGTGCAAAACTATCAGCTCAGAATGTGTCAGGTGCGGAGCGTACCATGTATATGCAACAACACCTTGAATATTTCATGGATATGCCGTTTATGAGTAAATTATTTGGTTTAGGGTTTGGTTATGCTCGTTCTACAGATTTCTTCAGTACAATACTTGTAAATACAGGGATTGTTGGAACACTGCTATTTACTTTGCTATTCTTTTATCCAGTATTTAAACTAGGGTATAGTGATAAAGAAATTGGGCTGAAGTGTTCGCTAATTGTCCTTTATGTAGCAATGATGATTTCTGTACCTGAATTCAGTTACTTATCTATATGGTTATTCTTAGGGATTTCGTATTACTATGTAGATAAGGTAAAGAAGAAACAACGTGAAGAAGAAAAAGAACGTGAAAAACGGATGTTTGATTTCTATATCAACAAAGGCAAGGTCTCGTAAGATGAAATTCCTTTCACTTCTAAAAAGGCTCTTCGAAAAGAAGGAGCCCATAATACCACCTAAACATAAAAAATGTTTTGAATGTGATGGGACAGGAGAATATGATATATTTATTGATTGCCTGATTTGTGATGGGAAAGGTTATATAAAAGACGAGATATACTATAAAATGAGATATGGAGATGGCCGTGAAGACTAGAATAGAATACAAGAACAAAACGAATCGTACCTTCCCCTTTTTAAAGGGGAAGTATTTTTTAATCATAATCTTGTTATTCGTTGTATTATTGTCTGTTCTTATTAAGATTAACATGTCTGATGATATACAAAACCAACTTGAAGATGGATACAGTGAAATACCTCAAGGACTTGGTGTAAGTATTCATAAAGGCGTAACAGAATCAGATTTACAAGCTATAGCGGATGCCGGATTTAAGTGGGTTCGTATAGATATATTTTGGTCAGATGTTGAAAGAAAAAAAGGACATTATAACTTCAAAAGCTCTGGTTATGATCAATTAAATGAAATGTTAAAAGAGAAAGGCCTTAAACCTTATTACATTTTGGCTTACGAGAATGCTATTTATGAAAAGAATAGATCTATTAGCACTAATACGGGAAGAGTAGCTTTTACGAAATTTGTTGAAGCTACTGTAAAGAGATACAGTGATCAAAACGGTGTTTGGGAGATATGGAATGAACCCAATACAGAAACCTTCTGGAATAACCAACCTAGCCATCATGAGTATGCTCTTTTAGTTAAAAAAGTAGCTCCAATTATTCGCGAGAGTGATCCGAATTCTATAATTGTAGCACCAGCGCTTGCCGGTGTTAGTGAAGAAGCTTTGACATGGTTAAAGAACGTTTTAGATGAACACATATTATCTTATATAGATGCTGTATCTGTACATCCTTATCAATATGATAATCCTGAGACAGTTACTAAAAGGTATGAAGATTTAAGGAGCTTATTAAAGAAATATAGCAACAAAGATATTCCTATCATATCTGGTGAGTGGGGATATTCTTTAGTGAGCGGCAGCCATAAGCAAAAACCTATTAATGAAATGAAACAAGCTGAATATATAGCTAGAATGATGCTAATAAACAGTTCAGAAAAGATACCGCTCAGCGTATGGTATGACTGGAAAAATGATGGGCAGGATGCAAATAATCGTGAACACCATTTTGGTATTAATTCTTATTATGGAACACCTAAATTATCTTATTTATCTATTCAAACATTGACGAAAACCTTAGATGAATATCGTTTCTCTAAACGAATTAAAACAGAAAATCCAAATGACTATATTCTGGAGTTTTTAAAGGATGATAAGCATAAAATCATTGTGTATTGGACGACTGGAAGCAGCCATTTTATTAAATTCCCCCTAGGTAGTGGTAAAGGTAAGCAAATTTCCATGCTAGGAGCGGAGCGTCAGGTTGAGTGGGGAAATAAAAAAGGTTTGAACCTCCTTACTAGCCCTACCTATCTTGTTATAGAGTAAGGTTATTCACTGGAAGGGTAATGCTATATAGGAGAAGTGCTATATGTTTAAAAAAATATTAATCAATGCTATGTTTTTAGGTTCCATCTTATTTATTGTTAATTTAACTATGCTGCCTGATCCTTCTTTAGATATTGGGATAGGATCAGGAGGAGTGAATCTTATACCGTTTTACTCTATAGGTGGGTGGATTTCTCATCAATCATTGCGTGATTTTATAGTGAATAACATCGGTAATGTAATCTTATTTATTCCTTTTGGCTTTATGCTAAATCTAAGATTCAAGAAAGTTAATCGACTTTCAAAGAGCTTGCTCATAGGGATGCTTTTTTCTATTGTGATTGAGCTTGTTCAATTAACAATGCCTAATCGATGGACAGACATTGACGATGTGATATTGAATACATTGGGCGCTGGAATAGGATACACCTTATTCACATGGTTAACTAACATTCAAAAAAGATATAAGATTTAAATTTAAGAGGACTTATATAGTCCTCTTTTTATTTTGTAAAAGGTGGGGGTCAAGATGACTGATTTAATCATTCAAAGTGGGGAGTGGGAGAAAGTGCAAATATACTTGTTTGGTACAGTGAAATTCATGGATTTTTTAGCTCTGCTCATGTTACTAGATATAATTACAGGTCTTATGAAGGCTATTAAGAATAAACGATTACGAAGTCGAAATGCTTTATATGGATATGCTAGAAAAATCGGTGTATACGTTGCGATTATCGTAGCAAACATTATTGATCAAGTATTTGGTTTTAATGGTGCGGTTGCCACAGCCACGGTTCTTTTTTATATTGGGAATGAGTTGCTATCCATTGTAGAAAACCTTGCTCAAATAGGTGTTAAGGTACCCGCAATTATTACAGATAAGCTTCATGTTATTCAAAATGAAGAAGAACCAACAGAAACAAAAAAAGAAGAAATTAAGTAAGTCGCTGTTTATGCAGCGGCTTTTTTATATACAAATTAAAACTGAGAGGAAGATTTAAATGACATATGCATTTGAAAAGTTACCGCAGTTAGTTGATAAGCGAGGAAAGTTGCCTCATAAGGGTTCTTACGGAAAACGAAAAAATGGTGTAGCTTCTATCACAACTCGTGTATGGCATCATTCCTTAACTAAGTTATCAGCAGGAGGATCTAACATTGTTGCTTTTGCAAATTTTCACGTTGGTACAAACGGTTGGCCAGAAGTTGCATATCACCTAATTATTGATCCAAATCATAAAATCAATGGAAAAGCAGCTATTTATTATTGTGTAGATATTTCAAAGAAAAGTTATCATGTAGGCAATAGCAATACGATTGGTTTAGGTATTTGTATAATTGGCGATTATCGTACAGATAAAATTGATACAGGTACTGTTGCCTCTGCTAATGACTTACACAAAGCTCTAGTTTTTGATAACATCGGCAAGTATGATAAAGGGCACAATCAAATGCCGGGCTACAGCTGGAAAGCTTGCTGTGTATATGACTATCAAAAGCTATTTAAAGAATCAGCTATCGTTAACCTTCCTGTTAAGGGTCAAGAGCCAACAGAGGTACCAGGACTTTATACAATTCAAGAAGGTGATACATTCTGGTCTATTGCTTTGAAAGATGGAAAAGAAGGTATTACTGTAGAGGATCTAATTGCTGCCAACCCAGACGTAAAACCGTCTCAATTAAAAGTTGGTCAAACAATTAGATTCGGTACCGCAAAGAATACGTATACACCAACGCCTGAAACACCTAAAAAGGAGCAATCAAAATACAAGTATCCTTTACCTTCTGGAGTGCTTAAATCAAGTTCAAAAGATAAAGTAGCAATTAAGCAGCTTCAAGAAGCCTTGAATGCTGTTAACTTTAAATGTGGTTCAGCTGATGGCATTTATGGAGCAAAAACAAAAGATGCTGTAACACGTTTTCAAAAGGTTTACTTACCATATGAAGTTGATGGCACATATGGTCCAAATACAAGAGACAAATTGCAAGCTGTTTTAAAATCTAAAGGATATTAATAAATAAAAAAGCCCTGCTCATGCGAGTGGGGCTTTTTACGTTTCTTCCTTCTTCTCGAAATCAGGTAGATATACAGGGACACTCATTTCTTTTACATGTCCATAATTTTCATCGTCTGAATCATCTTTCTCCCAATAGGTAAATACCTTTCCATCACTAATTCGTATGAGTTTATCACCTTTCTTTAAAAGACTTCTCATGTTTTACACATCCCAGAAATCATTACTCTTTACTTTTGGATCAATCTCTTTTAATGCCTTAATTACTTTTTGCATGGTTTTTAATGTAGGCGATCTATCTTTGTCACTTGTTAAGTCACTGACTGTATTTTTATTGAGCCCTGTCTTTTTCATGAGCCAAGACTGTGTAATTCCTCGCTTATCCAGCCATCGCCCAAGCTTTGTGCGAGGTTTTCCTGTACCGAACATGTACAATCATCTCCTTATAAAAAACATGCTGTCCACGTTTATAGAAAAATAAACTGTTTTTTATATAAAAATCAGGAAACATAGACAATCTTGTGCCCATATACTTTATTAAATCCACTCAATCCTTCACTTCGTTCCTTCTTTTTCTATTAACAGAAAACGTGTAGCTTTCTCTCCCCTCGCTTCAAAGCTTGGAAACACGTGTAGCAAGTAACCGTGTAACAATCCGTGTAGGAAAACGTGTAGGTTTTATCATCTAAGGAGGCTTATCATCATGAAAGTACAAACAATTAATTTCCGTGATTTTATGGATAACAAATGGAGAAAACCTGCTGCTTATCCAATGTCTGTTTACTCTTTTGGTTTTACCTGGGCCAGTTTCTTTCACATGACACCAGAAATGGCTGGAGCTTATTTACTTGTAAGTGCCGTAGGTCTTACTGCTATCTTGGCCAATGTATTTGAAAATCATTTTGCAAGCCAAGGTGCAGCTCATATAGCGGACATTATCTCAAAGGCTGCAAGCATTCTGTTACCGACTACTTTTTTCACCTTTATTCTTTTGTTTTTATGGAGGTTAGCATCATGAGAATAGTAAAGTTCTTGAAGAATAAAAAAACACTTAGAATGGCACGTAGAGCGTTGAAGAGAGCATTTTCAGCAGGAGGTATTTATAACTCTTATAAAAATAGTGGTGGTAAGCAAATACGTCATTATCCAAACATAGTTGATATGCGTACAAACATGAAATCTGAAACCTTCACGTATGTATTTTCTCTTCCAGTCGGTTTTGATCCAGGAGAGCTGCGTAAACGCTCCTATGTATTCCGGCAAATATTTGGGACCAACATAGAACTTAAAGGTGAAGATAAAGTTTTTACACTTACATTGTTCAATAAGAGCCTACCTAAAGAGATTAAGTATGACTTTACTGTTATTCGTAAAATGTTGAAAGTACATCGTTTACCTGTCATTTGCGGTCAAGATAAGTTTGGTCAATGGGTTCACTACGATTTAGCGGAACATCCACACCTCTTGGTGGCCGGACAAACGGGCAGCGGTAAATCTACACAACTTCGCTCTATCCTTAGTACATTCATGTTGATGAAAAGCCCTGAAGAATTGCACCTGTACCTTGCTGATTGTAAACAAGCTGAATTTCACATGTTTAAAAATGCAGCTCATGTAAAATGCGTGGTTAGTCAAAAAGAGCACATTATTAAAATGTTGCAGTTTGTACAGAAAGAAATGAAAAAGCGTGGTGACTTAACGGAAACATTTGGGGTTAATCATATTGATAAATTGCCTCCAGAACATAAGCAGCCTTATATTGTTGTGTGTATTGATGAGATAGCTATGCTTAGAGGTGAAAAGGTAGCGGATGAGCTAATGAAGGATTTAGGCTTTATGGGGCGTTCTAATGGCATTTTTTTAATTGCAAGTCTACAGCGCCCTACGAGCGATTGCTTAGATACAACAGTACGTAGTCAGTTAACTACAAAGATGGGATTTTGTGTTGGATCAGCAAGAGAAGCGAACATTATTGAGACTACTGGAGCAGATAAATTAACTACGAAAGGTCGTTTTATCATGAGGGGTATTAATGGCCTTACTGAATTACAAGCGCCTTATCTTGATGAAAAAATAGCGGATGAATTACTTTCTCCATTTATGACGCCTAAATTTAATAATCCTTATGCAAATAGTCAACCTACTTCTGCACCTCAAATTTCAGATGAGATATTTAGTGATTTAAAAACGGTAGAAGATATCTTTGGCCAAGATGATGAAAATTGGGAGGATGATTCAGAATGAGGAAACGTGACCTTGAAATTATTGATTCACTCCATCAATTCCGAGCAATGACACGTGATCAATTAGCGACACTCTTTTTCTCTCAAACTAAAAACCCTGTAAGACATGCAAATGAAGTATTAAAAAGGTTACGTGATCGCGGATATATCGAAGCTAATGTTAATCACCAACCTTACACTTATTTCCCTAAATCCACTCGTTTAAAAACAAATGGCCAAAAGGTTGAGCACTTTCTTAAAATCACGGATTTTTATCTTCAGTTACGCACTTATGGTGAAAAGAACTTAAAACATTTTGCAGTTGAGTCGCAGTTCCCTGGAATAGATGTAAGGCCAGATGTACTTATGTATTGGAAAGGATCTGCTTTTTTTGTTGAAATACAAAATAGACAGTACTCAACACAAGTCATGCAACAAAAGATTGCTCGTTATGAAGCCTTTGCTCATTCAGAGTTATGGAGAGATTGTTTACCGTTTCCAGTTAAGGGCTTTCCATCGGTTTGGATTGTGGCTGATCAAAAATATAATGTAGTTAGTAATGAGGTAAGGATTCTACAAACAAAAGACGTAGCGGGATTGGTTGCTATGAGCAAACCAAAGCAGACATCGAACAATGGTATTTCTATAAAAATAGGTTAACAAACTAAAAGCCTTACTCTTTAGGAGAAGGCTTTTTTGTTTTAAGTACTGTATTAAGTTGTTCACATACGTCATGACTAATTCGCCCACTCTCTTTCAACCTCAGAAATAATTCATTTAAATCTACTTGTTCAACATTTGTAAACCATTCTAATGGTGTGCCAGTTGAAACTAAAAAATTACTTAATTCAATTAGTGTTTGTTTTTGTCCGTTTTTGTCCATTTTTAATACCCACCTGTTCATATAATGTTAATCCAATTATATACGAACATACATTCTTTTTCTAGTAGAACAGTTAATATTTTTTCCATAACTGGAAAATAAGGTTCAACTTTAGTTGAACTATATTGTTTTTTTAAAAGTTCAGTATACATCTGATTCTATGAATTAAGTGAACTAGTCAAACGTGAGTTCAACTATAAATTTGCGTGCAGGTATTCTATTTTTAATGTAGAATGAAGTGGTTAATGGCAAGGAGGCGAACAGGCATGAACGAAGGAGGAACAACCGAAAAAGCTTATTGGAGCAAGGAGATATCAGACCTTTTGGGTGTGGCTGGATCTACAATGCGTAAATGGTGTTTAGCGCTTGAAGAACAAGGATATACATTTCTTCGTGGAGCGAATAACAGTCGCGTTTTTTACGATAAGGATATTTTGCTGTTGAGACGGCTAAAAGTGCTCATGCAAGAGAACAAAATGGCGCTTGATATCGCTGTCAAGTTTGTTCTATCAGGCGTTGAGGACGATAGAAGAACAGAGGCCGTTCACGAAGAGAACGCTGTTCATTCAGATGTTCCTGCTGATATTGCGAGCAATGAAGAACGCGTTCTTTTGAATCAAGTTCTTGAAAAACTTGATAAGATGGAAGAGTTCAATAGAACGCTTGTAAGTCAAATAGAACGGCAAAATAAGTACATCGAAGAACAATTACATAAGCGTGACGAACACATCATGACAGCGTTACGAGAATCTATAGAAACCAAAAAGTTAATAGCAGCTAGTCAAGAAGCTCAAAAAGAAGAAAATAAAAGCTTCTGGCAACGCCTTTTCGGCAAATAGAAAAAGGAGATTGATTAACTCAATCTCCTTTTTCTTGTTTACGTTCTACTTTAGGTAAAACATAATTAAAGTAGTAATTTGAAGCATCTTTCTGAATTTCTGCTGCCTTTTGCACTAATCCTTGTGCTTCTCTTTCTATTTGTCTCTTATTAAAGAAGTCAGGGTTATTCCCAAAGATGTTAAGTTCATTTTGCATTTGGTTAACTAAAAAAGATACACTTTCAATATCTGCTAAACCCTGCGTTCTTTTTTCAAGAACGTCGGTATTTTTTAACCAAAGCTCTTCAAAAGTAGGTTCTCTATATGTATCTTCTGCCTTATTAAGAAGAGTCTTAGCTTGATGCAAATGAGTGCTTGCCTTCATTTGCACCTCTAACCTGGAAGTCACTTCAGCCGTTCTTTCTAAAATGTTAAGTTTAGCATCTAAATCCTTAGAATCTAGTAACACTCTTAAATTCGCTTGTTCTTCTTGAAGAAGTTTAATATTTTCCTCTGCTGCCTCGCTTAGAGTTTGGGCATTTCCCATCATTGTACTAGCTAGTTGCATATGTGCTTCAGCTTTTTCATTGGCCCTTTTTATAGAAGTAATAGCCCAACCACCCAAAGCGGTTAATATAGCGATAGCAATACCAATTATTGTGTAGAAATTAGAAATCTGATCATTTAAAAATGTGATTTGATCACTTTGAATAGTATGGGCCATATCTTGGACATCTTTCAAGCGCTCATAAATACTGTTTTCAAGCTCAGTAAATTTCTGTTCAGTAACAGCTTGAGAATTAGACTGTTGATCAGCTATTCCCAGTAAGAAATTAAACATAATTGTTCCCCCAAGTATTAATATATCTATATTTTTAAGTACCTTTTATAACGATACAAGGCATGACGACTACTCAAGCCAAAATATTTAATCATTTGTTCATTTGGCCATTCTTCTTTTAGCTTTTTTAAGATGCAGCTATTTCTAAAGTGAGTGGATCTAATACCTTGCTTAATTCCAGAGCGTTCTACTTCATTTTCGATTATTCGTTTCATACCACTATCGCTAATTCTCCTGGGACTAAGTTTGTTATAGTCATACCAGAAAGTCATTTTTTTAGGATGAAAAGCAATAAAGAATGGATCTTCTGTATAATCTTTTGGGCGGAACAGTAAAGGAATATCTGTAAAGTAACGGTACATTATTTTTTTATCTTCAACAGAGACCTCTATTTGACGCTTTTTGATTCCTTTTCCAACGTCCAACGTATTTTGAGCAAAGTTTATGTCTTTCATATTTATAGCTCGTACTTCATTAATTGTCAGACCATAATTAATCATGAGCACCAGGATAGATAAGTTACGATAAGCCAGATACTTATACATATCCCTTTGACTTTCAGAAAGTCCTTTTTCACTAATAACGGATTTTAATAATAGTTTGATGTCTTTATCCGTTGCAAAGTCATAAGTCGTTAGAGCACGTTGTTTTTGTTCGGTAGCTTTTAATATGCCGATTTGGTTTGTTAACCCATAAAAGTGCAGCATGCTATTTAAATGTGATGTAATACGTCTTAGATTTGCGTCTGAAGAGTTTTTGTCTTTTAGATAGGCAAAGTATTCATCATAGTCACTTCTCTTCAAATTAACCCATAAATCATTGTTGAAATCCGGTTTATTCTTTTCAAGCCAGTTAAAAAATGAAGAAAGATCATGAGCACATATTTTTATAGTGGATTGCTGTTTATTAGAATTAGTCAAATAAATAATAAAATCAGCTATTTGAATGGGAATATCCAAGATCAAAACACCTTTCTATTGGTAAATTTAATGTAGAAAACTATGTTTTGTTTTTTCAAAACCGCTTATAAATGGATTCTTACTCTGTTGAAAGTGATGAATCCCATATGATTATACATTAAATTTACCGATGTTTATACTTGATTTATTTCAGATTCAGACAAATAACCTGCTTGTAGCATTTGGTTAATAGCCGCTTGTCCCATACTTCTATTTCCTTCTTTATAAAGTTCAGCGTATACTTTCATTTCTGCATGCGAAAGTTCTTGTTGATCCGCCCCAGGTTGTTCTTCAGTAGTAGCAGCCGCTTCTTGTTGAGCTTTAAGGAAATCAGGAACTATTTCTTTACGAACAGGCTGTTTAGCTTGTACAGCTTTTTTGTTGTTAGTGTCTTTAATCATATTTTCAATAGCAGTATGTAAACAATTCTTGAAGTTAGATTTAATTCCATTAGTTAACACGTCATGTACTTTAAGAGCAAAATCATTAGCATTTAAACCGCTGGTGTTAAATTTCACTTGAACATCTAATAAACTCATTTTATTTTTACGTATCAATCTATCAATCTCTTCTACATGTTCAGTTAACACTTTTTGAATAGTTACAGGAATGTCTAAAGCCGCTATCTCTTTAGATAGATTCGTTATGTTAGAGCTTTTTGAGATATCTTTATGATTAATACTTTCTGGTATTGTTTCTTCACTGTGCAAAATGGATTTTTCACCATGAAAAATGTTAGATTCTTCACTGTGCAAAATGGATTTTTCACCATGAAAAATGGATGAGGACGCACTTTCAGGCTGTTTTTCTTCAGTTTCTTTGTATAAAGTGTAACCTTCTAAAGCGTATCCTAGCTCGTATAGATCAGCCGCTATTTTGTTTAAATTAACCTTGTACCATTTTGTTCTATCCCATTTCTTTTTAGGGTCTGGATTGTTGCCTGTTTGAACCCATCCCTTTTCTTCAAATACTTTAATTTTACGTGTAATAGTAGCTAAAGAACTCCAGTTCATAACTTCCATTAACCACTCTTCACCAGTTTTGTAAAACCAACCATCACGAAACTTCTTTTTAAGAGATTGGATTTTCTTTTCATTATTTAAACCGCTTTGTTTTTCTAATTGAGAAATACGATTAAGAATACTTTGATCACTTTTATCTGTGATACCTTGCCAGAAAATCATGTTATTTAAAAGAGCTGCGGAGAAGTGTTCACCAGTTAAAACAAAAAACTCTTCTTTAATAACTAATCTTTGTAATTGCTGTACCTGCTGATCGGTATTTTTGGACATAATAAAAAGCCTCCTATTATTAAGGACGCTTAACACTCACACGTATGTATAAAATATGGGAAAAATATTGTCTTTTCTCACATTTTCAAGTACAATAAACATAAGCAACATTGAATATGCTTATACGTTTACTAATATACTTATTGTGTGTTTGTAAGCTTCCTGAACCTCGTAATCTCTTCGAACCGACCAAAGTTATCGGAGATTGCGGGGTTTTTTCCTGTTTATTTTTAATAAAAACTTAGTAGTTTTTGGTTTATATTTATAATAATACCGAATTTGCACGCATAATGCAATCAATATTTAAAGGGCTGTGAAATTTCACAGCCCTTTTTTTATTTCGTCTTTATGTATGTATGGGAATAAATCCTGAGTATCAAACCGCTTTTCAATATTATTTTCTTCTGCATAATCGTTTAGCACGTTTAAGATCTTCTCTGTATTATCCAGTTTAATTGATTTTGCATCATCATGAAACATAGCATAGATTGTTTTCTGTCTAACTTTTCTTTGCGTCATCTCAAATAATTGGTTTGGATTTAGTCCTAGAAAGTCTAGTATCTCTTTCAGTGAGCATTTTAACTTTTCTCTCATATACGCAAACCTCATCTTTTTTATATTTTTGCAAGTTTACCTTAATATACCATGATTAAGCGTTTTGGTTAACCACTAATTTACTTAAATACTAAATTACTTATATACCACTGGAATGCTCATTCCAGTAAGAATTCCCCATAATATTAGTTAAAAAATTCTAAAAACGATTGCTTTTTTTGGAATGAAAAGCTAAACTTTAGGTACATAGTATTTGGCGTTTTTCGCCGAAGATGAGGGGGTTTCAAATGAGCGAATTAATGAAGAAAATCCGTGAGTATGCAAAAACACTAGGAATAGATAACGTGAATATTGCTGCACATATTGGTACTACACCCACTTCGATAACTTATTACTTCGACGGAACAAACCACATGAATTTCAGTAAATTCATTCGAATGGTTCATTATATATATAAATCAGATTATGATGATTTGATTATAGAATACTGTGAGTATTGCAGCGACTTTCCTAAGGTGAAAAAAGCCCAGGCTGTTAGAGAAGCATTAGATTGGTCAATGGGCCGCTGGAATAGTGAACTTACTCAATACTTGCTAGACCTCGAAAAAGAATATAACACAAAAACGCACGAGATTTACAACCTTCTTTTTTTAAGTCGAGAGGGAAAACTCACAGCTGATGAGTTTTTTGAACAAGTACATTACTTACCTTATAACTTAAAAACCATTGCTAATCAGAAAGATCCAGTAATTCAAGTACTCATCGATCTATGCAACATGTACTATCATCATTATAGAAAAGATTACGAAGGTATATATTATCTTTCTAAATTCACATTTAAGAAAATAGCTAAAATAAAGAGTGAATTCTTACGTTATTCGTATACGATATGCGTTAATGAAATGCTCACTATCTATTACATTCACTGTAACAAGATGGGGCCTTGTAGAGAAGCAGCCGACTTTTTAATACAAAATGATGTAAAAGCTCTTTTTCCCCTTACTTATTTATATGGTTTAAATGTGATATCACAGATTCATGTTTTCACTGACTATAAGACCAGTCTATATTATATCGAGAGAACTATAGAAGAAATGGAGAGAATGAGGTTTTCGCATTACAAAAGGAAATACGAAGGCTTTAAGGCTCAACGTGACTTTACTAAAATCATTAATGGAGACTATGAAGGATTATACTTAGAGGATGAGAAGGAACGTCTTCATTATTTGGCTATGTTAGGTGACGATAAAAGCAAAGAAGAAGCAAATAAAATTATTCAAGATATATTAAATAGAGGAGAAGAGTTAGACGAATTTCACACTTGTTACCAAGCTATTTTAAACAAAGACATTGATTTAATGTTTCGTTCAGAGGAAATGTTCATGGTGAAGAAAGATTTTTATTACGTGAAATTAGCCAGAAAGTTTATAAAAGAATGGAACGGTAAAAAATGAGCCTAAAGAAATATTTGAGGCTCATTTTTTAGACCTCTTTTCCTTTGTTTTAGGTACCAAAAAAGGTATTTCGAACCTTATTTTTAAAAGTTTTTACATAATATATATTAATTTTCCAAAGATATTGAATATTTTTCTAGATTGATATACAATATAAAAAAAGACTTCAAATTGAGGTTAAAAATTCCTTTATGGGGTGGAAATATGAGAAATACAAAGAAAATGGTTGCATCACTACTATGTGCAGCAGCTTTAGTTTCAGGGTTTTCTGTTTCGGCAAGCGCAGCAACTTCAGACACTAACACTACTACTGATTCAGGGAAATATACAACATATACAGCAGGACGTTGGTAAGACTAATTTAAAAAAAGGCATCATCCAAAACGGATGGTGTCTTTTATCATGTAAAGGGCTTATTAAGTAAAAGTGAAAAAGTTGATTTTACTTAAATTTAAAAATAAAGGAGTACGGGAGAATGCAAACACAAACAACGGTAAATAAAGATGTAAAGGTAGCAGCATTAAATGAGCTTAAAAAATTTATTCAAAGTAACAACATTGATATGAGTACATACAGATGTGCAGATGGCTCAATTGATTTAAAAGCTTTACTTCAAGATCATAACGTAAACTTATAAAACAAAATAAAAAAAGAACACCAGCTTTAGTTTACGGTGTTCTTTTCGTTATTTTGTTCATTTATATTTTTTAAAGTATTATACAAAGCTTCCCATTGTTCGTCTGTCAAAGGCTTTCCACCAATAGTTAATGACTTTTCCTCTAATATCTCTTCAAAACTAGACGTTGATTGCTTTATTTCTGGATCATCTGTTTCACACATCAAGTATGAGACGGTTGTATTTAAGTAATTAGCAATTCTATTCATAGTACCTGGATCTGGAGTGCGTGCGCCCATTTCGTAACCTGTGTATGTCGTCCTTGGTATTTGTAGATCTCTATATGTTTGACTAGTTTTAAATCCATTCGCTTTTCTTTGTTCCCTAATTCTTCTGCCTATCTCTAATTTAATTTCTTTTTCTGTAGCAGACTTATTATCTGAATTCAAAACGTTCACCCCCGAATTTTGATTGGCTTTTGATTGGATAATCACCATATTCTTATTATCATAAAAATGAACGCACTTTGCAACTAGTTTATGAATGCAAATTGAGTGTTATTCGAAAATATATATATAAATTATATAGAAAATATATAGAAAATAGTTGAAATGAACTCAAATTGAGGTTAAAATAGAATTAACAAGATGAAAGCAATTGCTCTACAAAATATGAAAGCAATTGTTTGATAAGTGAGGTTTTAACGTTATGGAGAATACTAAAAAGCGTTACAAACGAAATGAGAAGTTAATCCAAGCTCGCAAGAAAAAGAAGTTAACCCAGCAACAAACAGCTAAGATTTTTGAAACGAGTAGGCAATACGTTTCTCAAATTGAAAGAGGCGAAAGAAGACCAGGTCTTGAATTCGCATTAGCATTAGCTGAATTTTTTGGAATGAATCCAAAAGATTTACGCTGATATTTTTTTAACTATAATTGACCTCAAATTGAGTTCAATTATAAGAGAAAAGCGTTAGGAGTTGATTTTTCAGTGAGTAATAAGCGTCTCAACCTACTCAAAGCAAGAAAGAAAAAGGGTCTTACGCAACAAGAATTAGCTAAGAAATTAGGAATATCAAGAGTTACTTATATTCAAATTGAAAGTGGCGAGAATGATCCGAAGGTATCTATCGCTCAAGACATTTCTAAGTTCTTAGGAGAAACCATCGAATATCTTTTCGACAATGAGGTGAGAGCAAGTGGCGGAGACAGAGCATTTTCATTTATGCAAGATTATTTCAATCGGAAAGCCCAAGCCAACCAAATACGGGCAACGGTGTGAAGTACTTGCTGAACTAGTTAAAACCAATTGCAAAGCCTTTGAAAGTGCATCACGAATTAAAATTGTTACCTGGAAACAAACAGCCGAAAAAGCCGCTGCGTTTCATAAAGGTCAACGTATCATTGTTTTCTTTAAAACGTTTAATTTAAACAGTAAGGATTGGCAAGGAAATGCTGTTAAGTCGGTAACGTCTTCTAAATTACAACGAGTTACACAACGAGAGTTTGATATGTATTCAATAAATTCAAGCGGTCAGTATGATCCGTTTTCCAAATTAATAATTTAAAAATTTGTAAGAGGTGAGTAAACATGGCAGTTCGAAATTTGGCAAATTGGTATACGGCAACAAATTCAGATACACGCTTAGAGCGTAGACGTTTTGGTAGATCAGTAAGGGAATTGCGCCAGCAATACAATATGTCCCGCCAAGAGCTTGCTGACAACATGAATGTTTCCCTTGAAACGGTTGACCGCATTGAACGTGGTTGTGTAGATCCAAATGCAAATAACCTTCGAAACAAAATTTATAGAGCAGCAACAAGAGAAGTTATGAGGATTTCAGTATGAAACATACAGTTATTCGTCTGCATTATCAGGACGATAACGGAAATGTAATGGGATATAGCGGTGCTTATATAAATATGCAGCACCTTAAAGAAATCTTTAACCGCTACAATATTCGAAAAGATAACATTGCTACTTTTTTTATTGAAGGAACACTGATTAGCGAACAACGTCTAAACAATCTGTTTCATATATTAGAAAACACTAAAATGCCTGTGGGAGAGGAAGAAGAGGACATGAAAAACGGAAAAAGACCAAATAGAGCACAAAAGGAAATCATAGCAGCTGCAAGTCTTGACCCTAAAGAATGGTATGTAGTAAAGAATTTACCGTCAAAGCTGCACATCGTTAATAAAGATGGTGAATTGAAGGAACTGGCTGTATGAAGTATGAAACAGCGGATTTCACAAACCATTTAGAGGACCAAGAGAAAGCTTTAACCACTAATGATTTTCATGTGTATGAATGTACAAATTGTGATTGTACTTTTGCTGTATCACAAGCATTTGAAGACCATAGCGAAATTGTATGTCCAGCTTGTTTAGATGATTCACATGTAATTGATAAAGCTTCTGGAACAATGATGATAAAGGATTGATAGCAACATGAATTGGCAAACAGCAACATTGCAACAGTTAATACAGATTATCCGCTTTGAAGATTGCCCGCTAGTTTTTAAGTGTTTTGCAGAGTCTGAGTTAGAGAGAAGGGTTAACAATGGCTAGGATCTACAAAAAGCGAAACAGCTTCTCGAATCGTGGAAAAGATTTAGAAATGTATGTAGATCAAGCTATTGAACGATATCGTCTTTTGAAGTTAGCTGCTATAGATCGTAATGAAACACCAATAGGTATTAATTCAGTTGATCCTAAAACAAAGAAAATTACAGATGCTTTCTTTAAAGAAAAGGCAACAGTCGATTATTCAGGGCTCACAAGAGGAACATTCATTGCTTTTGATGCAAAAGAAACGGCAGATAAAAACAAGTTTCCTCTTAAAAACCTTCATAAACACCAATATGAAAGGCTTAAAGAATACACCGAACAAGGTGGAGTTACTTTCTTATTAGTCCATTTCAAACAGCGTCATGAAACATACATACTTAAATACTATGATTTGGCTATTTGGTGGGAAGAAGGAGCAAAAAGCATTCCGTATGAGTTTTTTAAAATAAAATGCATCAAGTGTGGACCAGGAAGAAATGTCCCGCTGGATTTTCTAGCTTCTTTACAAATATAAAAGCGGCTTACATTGTCGGGTAGGACAACATAAGCCGCTTTAGCAAAAACGCTCATCATCTGTATATAGATGAAATAGGTTAACAAGATTGTACCAATAAATTTAGATTTAATCAAGCTCAGGTACCTCTTGTTGTTGGAGGATAAATAAATGATTAGATTCTTTTGTGATATATGTAGTTTTGAATTATGGAGTTGTAAGGTGGAACCTAACTTAAAGTGCAAATGTGGTTGCCTTGTAGAACATGAGGAGGAAGATCTTTAATGAAAAAACAAATTATCAACTTTGATAGCTTTGCAAAAGGTGAGTTAGCAAAGCAATTTAATACAGAATTACAGAAAGTACTTCAAAACGTAGCGGATACTTCTACTGATCCAAAGAAGGCTAGAAAAATAACTGTCACTATGACGGTAAAAAGTGATGATAACAGACAAGTTTCAGATGTTACGGTACAAACGAAGAGTACTTTAGCTCCAGCTCGTGAAATTGAAGCTCAATTGGTGCTCAACTACGATAGTGAAGATGTTACTGCAGCTGAATTGTTATCCGGCATTCCTGGACAAACCTTCATTGCTGAAGGTGGAGAAATCGTTACTGATACAGGTAAACATATCGATTAAAACAAAAGGAGCGGTTAAGTTATGGAAACTACAGGTATCGTAAGAAAAATTGATGGTTTAGGTCGTATTGTATTACCAAAAGAAGTTCGAGATATTCAAGGGCTAGATACAGGAACTTCAGTGGAAATTTTCCCAACAGATGATGGCTTTTTTGTTAAGAAATATGCTGTATCAGAAGAAAAACAACAACTAATTAATGATGTTGAAGCGGTAATGGCTTCTACTCAAAATGAAGCTACTAAAAGACTTATGCAAAATGTTCTTTATCACTTAGACAGAGTTAAATATAGGGGGTAATAAAGGTGGCTGTTACTCATCATCAGAAATGTTTAAAACGTGCAAGGGCGCGAAAAGTAGCGGGTTTACCTACAAATAAAGAAGAAAAGCAAATTCGTTTAGAAAAGGCATGGAGAAACATCTTTGTTAAGTCCGGTTATCTAAAACCTTAAAGGAGCTGTTAAGCATGGTCTTACTTATACAGAGAGTATATCAATTACTTATACAAGCTGGTTTTCAAAAAGAAACATTGGATTTATTAAGTATTCAAAATTTGTTCAAGTTAGCGGAAGAGTACAACTATAAAGTAATAGTAAATGAGGGGACAAAATGAGTGAAGTAAAAGTGTGGTATATGACTGAAGAAGAGCGGTTAGCTTACATTAAAAAGAATCCTATTGTTCCAACAAAACGCAAAAAAGGTGACAGTTTCGTTGATATTTATTCCTCTGGATATGAAAGTGCAAACCGGAAAAGAAAAGCTAAAAGATAGTTAATTCATGCCTCTGCAAATAGCAGGGGCTATTTTTATCACAAAATGAGGTGTGCTTATGAATATGGTTACTCCTATTGAAAATAAAGTAGTTGAATTTCATGGTGCTCAATTAGTCGGTATTAAAGCAAATGACGGAAAAGTATATGCAGCTGTTAAATGGATCTGCAAGGGTTTAGGACTAAGTGAAGGCCAAATGAAGAATGAACGTAAAAGAATTCAAGAAGATGCTGTTCTTCAAAAAGGAGGACGAAATATCATCCTCCATACAAATAGCGGAAATCAAGAAACGTTATGTCTTGAAATAGACTACTTGCCTTTATGGTTAGCTAAAATATCGATTACTCCAAAGATGAAACAAGAAACACCGTGGGTAGCTCGTATGTTGGAAGAGTACCAGCTGAAAGCAAAAGATGCATTAGCAGCCGCTTTCTTTCCAAAACAACCAACCTCTCAATTAGAAATCTTACAAGGTGTTATTAATCAAATGGTAGCTCAAGAGCAGGAGGTTAAGGAGATTAAAAAGCAACAAACACTTATGCAGCAAGAAAATGAAGCTTTAAAGCACCGGTTAGATACTATCGATAATTTAGATAGCATTGGCAACCTGCAGCAACGATTTAATGAAATGGTTAGAAAATACGCTCGTAAAGAGGGCTTAGGCTTTCAAAGTGCCTGGAGAGTTTTCACTATCGCTTATAACAAGGCTTACAGTACGAACCTAACAGCAAAAATCAACAACTATAAGCAAAAGCACAATTTAGAGAAATTAAGTAGGCCACAATACTTTTCCCTTACAGATACATTAGAAGATGCTATTCGTGTCATTGATCAGATGCTTAATAAGGAAATTGCATAGGAGGCTATATCATGGCTAAGAAAAATAAGAATGGTCAGGTTCTAAGTGAATTACATCGTCAATTAAAAGAACTGCCTAATGATCCGAACGATATGGAAGCATATATGAAGCGGTTGAGCATTGAACAGCAAATTAGAACGATTGGTAAAAGACCTAAAAACCGCTCTTTTGTAAGTGCTTGGTAATTACCATGAAATTATCAATCTTACTAATATTTCAGGGTGTATGTACATTTTTGTTCCTGTTGGTTTTCGTAGATGCTTTTTATCAACTAAGGAGAGAAGGACATCATTTTTGCGCCTTATTAATAGTGGTAGCCATGACGTTCTGTTCTCTCTGTTTAGTCTATATATCAGATGTTTTAGGATGGTGATTGTTATGAGTATGAATAGAGCAATGAAAAGACGCATGAAAAATGAACAGCTTAAACAAATGGATAAGCCGCTAGGTCAGAAGCTTTCCCCTTCACAAAGACAATTTGCTGAAAGGATTGAAAAATCACTTATTGAGCAAGGAGAGGCTATAGGTCATTTAAAAGGACTAAGTGAAGCATCTGATGTATATAAGGAGCGGTTAATTAATGATGTTTTCCGGATTGAAGGTATTGGTCCTAAAAGACGTATTCAAATAGCTAAAGCGTTAGGCTTTAGTGAATTAGCAAAAGAATTGGAGAAAAAACGATGAGAAAAAAGAAATTTAGCTACACAGATTTGTATATTAAGAACTTAAAAGAAATGAAGGAACAATATGAGGCTAAAGGCGATGTATTTAGCGCAAGAAAGACTGCAGAACTTATTGCTCTTCAGGAAAGTAAAAACGCCCAAAAATAAGGGGTTGAATGGGATGGACTTAAAAGTTGGTGATTGGATATTTGATGCTGGATATAAGTTAGGTACAGTTGCTGGATTCTTTGAGCATGACAGTGTGAAAATACATCAATTTTTTATCGTAAATGAAAAGCCATCTATTCGTACACAATTTGTAGACCTAGATACTTTAAAGAAAGCTCCTGTAGTTGTAGATATTGAAACATTAATTGATATGGCTCTTGATATGAAAGATGAAGAATGGTTTTACCAGTTAACTAAAAAAGGAGAATAATAATGAAATTAAATACTGAATGTAAAAAATGCGGTGGTACAGGTCATAGACATAATGGTTACTTTCAATATCCTTGTAATTGTGCAGTATTTGAAACACCTTTACCTAATGCTGTTACCGATTTAATGACTGCTGTAAATGGAGATGTGTTAAGAGAGCGTGTTAGACAAAATGAAAAGTGGGGTTATCAACGTCATCACATGGGTGCTTGGTTAGCAATCCTAGCTGAGGAGTTCGGAGAAGTTTCTCAGGCAATGCAAGGACGATTAGGCTTAACAAGCATGAAAGATTCAGATGCTGATGATTTATATAAGGAATTGATTCAAGTAGCGGCAGTTGCCTCTGCTATTGCTGAACAAGTAAAAGAGGAAGCGGAAGGGGCTTAATCAATGGGAACGATAAAGGGAGAATTAGCCAAGTGGAAAAAAGCTAATGGTTACAAAGAGGACAAGGCCAAGAAAACAAAAAGTTCTCCAGAGAAGGCTCCAATAAAAAAAGAAACATTTAGCCAAAGAGAGCTTGAGGAAATGATGGGTGTACGTAATCCTACTTTTTCTCGTAGACGCGGAGCTCTTAGACAAAGATAAATAGTTAAGGTGAGGGAAACAGTATGAAGGATTTAATCATTCAATATGAGTACGGTGTAGCTTCATTAAGAAGACAAGACAAGTTATTAAAGCAAGAGCAAGACCTTATTAAAGATAAACAAGTTAAAAAGATTCATACAGTTGAAGATTTAGAAAGAGAATTAGTTATTAAGTCGGATAGAAGCATAATTAGTAAAATGATTGGCAGTATGGAGGACGATATCCAACATATGAAGACTGGTAGACGTCCTGGTAATAAACGTGGTGCAGAAAACTTAGCGGCATATCAAAAAGAAATCTCTATTGATCCAGCCCGCTTTTTATATATAGAAGATGTAAAAGAGGAAGAGAAAAGCGAAGAAGATGTGAAGTTATTAGAAAGCGCTGTTGAAGAGTTACTTTGGTTTTTAAGTAAAAGAGAAAAGGATTTATATATGTTGTATGCAGCTTATAATTTTTCAGTACATGAGATAGCGGATCTTACTGAATTGACAGAGGGAACAGTATCTAAAGTATTAGACCGTGCAAAGAAAAAAGTTGCAAAAAACATTGAAGTTGAAGCTTTTTTCTCCTAAATGTTTAAATTCCTTTACATTTTGCCACTAAAAAACCACCTATAAGTGTAAGGCACCTTCATACTGAATCTATCAGCCCTTAACGTTTGGTACCTCATAGTTGGCATGGGGTACTTCCTTTTTGTTGTATTGAGATAAGGACGGAAAGGAGGTAAGAAGAATGACATCTAAACTTTCGCTATCTCTCTCAAAAGCGATTCTGAATCACTCCAAGGAATGAACGTTTATATACGTTATATACAATTGGACTAATGGAGTGAATTAAGTGCATTATGGATTTCTTCTTATTCGTCAATTAAATATTACTCACGATAATATTTAAATTCGTGTCCTTATCTCAATAGAGCAAGAAACTTCTACGCTTGCTCTGGTCGCCCTTGAATATGACGATTTAATCTTTGAATGCCTTATCTTGGTTGATAAAGGTAAAAACTGCTTTAATCCGCTTGGGACTGAGGTTAAGGCAGTTTCTTTTTATATTCTTACACATGCGAAGCTCGAAAATATAGTGTACGTTTTATCTCCTTTCATATTGTGTATGTTTTGCCTGTTTCTGTTTTGTCCACTTGCCGTGGGAAATGCCAGAGCTTCGCAGCTGTAAGAATATAAAATTTAATCATGACGGTGGCCGGTTGCCAAGGTGCTAACAAATCCCGGGTGGAAACACAAATAGAATGTGAGAACAAGTTCCTGGTGGAAACACCTAAAGGTTCTACTCCTTTAACCGTCTTACTTTAGTAAAACAAGTTATAGCATTTACACACCTTGTAGAAAAATATCCTATTTGTCGTCAATTAGAGTAAATGCTATAACTTTATAATATCGAAGTTAGTTATAAGTAACTGACCAAGAGGACGCTAATGTTTAATTAGTGTCCTTTTTCTTTGTCTAAAAGGAGTGATTAACAATGGTTGAATACATTGAACGATTAACTCATTTGAATTATGCGTATATGCAAGCTATCTATCAATTACTTAAAAGGGGATGACAGTGATGGATGAAAAGCAATATGAACAATTAAAGGCTGTAGCAAAAGCAGTAGCAACAGCATGGGCATATATTAAAGAAGCACTGATGAACCTTATAGAACAGGTTAAGGCTGCAGTAATAGCAATTATTGATGAAATATATATTGATCATAAAGCAGCTAAAAGAAAGGCTAGATCGTTACGTCAAGCGTTACGTCAATCATGGAACGTTAAACAAGATACGCGTAGATTAAGCCAAGTCATAAATAATAAACCAGTTCATATGCCAAGAATTCTTTATTAAGGGAGATGGAGAAGAAATGGATTCTGTTAGAACAGAGGAATTAGCAAAAGCACTTGCAAAGGTAGCTGCAGTTGCTAAAGAGTATAGCTTTACAATTAATGAACTTGCAGCTTCAGAGGGTTATAAAAGGCCAGAAAAAGGAGATAAAATAACCATCCATTTCAAAGGTGAAGTAATAAACAGTGTAGTTAAACATGTTAGTCCTTCAGGTGAAGTTACAATGATTGGTGATGAGAAATGAAAGTAACACTAACTTGTAGTTGCGGTAAGGTAAAGAGCGTAGATGTACCTAAGAAGCCAACAAAGTCTAATCCTGTTTATTGTGTATGCGGTAAATGCTTATTGAAGTAAAGGGGATGAACATGAATGATACAGCGGGATAACATGGGCCAAGAAGTAAAGCTAGGTCTATTAACAAGAGAAGTAATGGAAAGCTATATGGATAAGGACCAGTACAAAGATTATATAGATAACTCTTTAACACTGTACAAGTATTACAATGTCTTAGATAAAGATCAGTGTCATGTATTCAGTGAGCGGTTTGTATTAGAGAAAGGATGGCGTGTACCTAATGAGTAAAGATACTTTAATTATACGTGTTAGCGGAATATTAACAGCCCAACGATTAGAAGCATTACAGGAATTGTTTAAAGCACAATTGCCAGATGATCAGCCTTTTATTTTAATTGATGAATCTGTAGAAGAGTTAGATGTATTGTATGGTCTTAATGATGAAGAGGATAAGGCAATTAGTTATGGAGAAGGTATTGTGAGCAAAGTATCTATCAGCAAAGAGAGTGTTGATGCTATCATCAATGATATTGTTGAACAGATTACAGTATGGAGAAATAGTAACTCATCTAAAGATACAGTCAATGGCATTGATTACAATGAGCTGAAACAGATTATCAAGATTCTTCATGAGTATAATTTCATGGCAGCATCTATGTTTATAGACTTAAATAGAGTAATTGCTGAACATAAAATATATCAGCTAAGAGATCAGTCTGTTAATCAGAGAAAGATTGAAGTAGGCGATATGTTAAGTAATGAATAAACCATCATTAACTATTCGTCCTGCTAAGACTGGTGTAAGGGAGCGGACACCAATGAGTAAGGAACGTAAACCTGTATTAACGGTTACATTGTCATTAGATGAAGACGAAGCAGATAAAGCTTGGAAAAAAGTCGTCAAGCGTTTTATAGATACAGCCAATGAAATAGATGCATTAGACATAGAGGCATTAGGTAAAAGTAGGGGTGATAAGTGATGAAAGCAATCATTGATAACAAACTATATGATACAGACAAAGCTA
>NZ_JBVQPN010000016.1:0-49672 GCF_055710015.1 Priestia sp. VA7 | reverse complement strand
CCGCCGCTAACGTCATAGAAGCAAGCTTCTAATCAGTTCGCTCGACTTGCATGTATTAGGCACGCCGCCAGCGTTCATCCTGAGCCAGGATCAAACTCTCCGAAGAAATGTTTGACTTGCTCAATTTAAAAAATAAAAATTAACGTTGACGTTTGTCGCTTTGTTCAGTTTTCAAAGTTCAACCGCCGCTCTTAAGCGACTTTACTATCTTATCAAGTTATTAACGTAATGTCAATAACTTTTTTATTTCTTTTTGTTGTTTTCGCTTGTCTGCGTTAGCAACAGATATAAATATACCAAATCAATTTCATAAAAACAAGAGGTGAATTAAAAGTTTAAATTTTCTAATATTATTAACTAAAAAAAAGATGGCCGTAGCCATCTCTTTTTTAGCGTTGACGCATATGTGGGAATAATAGTACATCACGGATTGACGGTGCATTTGTTAGTAACATAACAAGGCGGTCAATACCGATTCCTAGACCACCTGTAGGTGGCATACCATATTCTAATGCCTCAATGAAGTCATCATCCATCTCATGTGCTTCATCGTTTCCTTGTTCTTTCTCTTTCAACTGAGCTTCAAAGCGCTCACGTTGGTCAATTGGATCATTTAGCTCTGTAAATGCGTTCGCGTGTTCACGCGCAACGATAAACAGCTCAAAACGGTCAGTAAAACGCGGATCTTCCGCATTTTTCTTAGCCAATGGAGAGATTTCTACAGGATGTCCGTAAATGAACGTTGGTTGAATTAACTGCTCTTCTACTTTTTGTTCAAAGAATTCGTTTACAATATGTCCATATTGCATATGTTCAGTGATTTCTACCCCGTGTTCTTTTGCTAAAGCACGAGCTTCTTCAACAGATGTTTCTCCCCAGAAGTCTACGCCCGTATATTGTTTAATAGCATCGACCATATGAAGTCTTGTCCACTCTGGAGTTAAATCCACCTCTTGATCGCCATACTGAATCTTTGTTGTGCCAAGTACTTCTTGCGCAATGTGTGCAATTAAGTTCTCTGTTAAAGCCATGATATCTTTGTAGTCCGCATACGCTTCGTACAATTCGATCATTGTAAATTCAGGATTGTGACGTGTAGATACCCCTTCATTACGGAATACACGGCCAATTTCATATACTTTTTCTAATCCACCTACGATTAAACGTTTTAAATGAAGTTCAATCGCAATACGCATATAAAGTTCCATATCAAGCGCGTTGTGGTGTGTCACAAACGGACGAGCTGCTGCTCCACCTGCGATTGAATGCATCATCGGTGTTTCAACTTCTAAATATCCATGATTATCTAAGTAACGGCGCATCGATTGAATAATACGGCTTCTTGAGATGAATGTTTGTTTACTTTCTGGATTTGTAATTAAATCTAAGTAACGTTGACGGTAGCGCTGTTCAATATCTTTTAAACCATGATATTTATCTGGAAGTGGACGAAGCGCTTTTGTTAGTAACGTAAAATCTTTTACTTTAATAGAAAGTTCGCCAACTTTTGTTTTGAATAAAACACCTTCAACCCCTACCAAGTCACCGATATCTACGCTGCTGAAGATTTCGTACTGTTCTTCGCCAATTGCATCTTTACGTACATAAAGCTGAATTTGTCCTGTTAAATCTTGAACGTGAGCGAAACCTGCTTTTCCTTTTCCACGCTTTGTCATAATACGACCAGCTAGTGACACAGGTACTTCATTTTCTTCTAACTGTTCTTTTGTTAACTCGTCATACTCACTAATTAATTGCTGTGATGTATGTGTACGTTCAAAACGTTGACCAAACGGATCAATACCTTGATCTCGTAGGTTGCTCATTTTTTCGCGACGAACGAGAAATTGATCATTTAATTCTTCATGACTCATCGTTTACTCATCTCCATCGTATAATTAAGTTTTCCGAAACAGAAAAAAGGCCAGCATGTTTACTGGCAACTACTACGTTTCTTTAAAATTATTATAGGTTCAGTCGTTTCTCTATGTCAAATCGCTTTATTCTTGCTTCGCTTCTCTTTTTCTTCGATTTCTCTAACAAGCTACCGAATAAACCAACAACCTGCGAACCCAAACCTCAAAGTTTTCACTATGAACTCTACTTTACGCCAATATAAAAATGAATCAACTAATAAGATTCATTTTCACTTATGTAAACCATTACGATTATTTTCGAACATATCTAGTATACCCGTTGTTTGCTCTCGAAATAATTTTACATCTTTTAAATCTGATAAACGTGTTGTGATGGTTTCAACTTTTTCTTCTGCTACAGGGAGAATAAGAGATGGAGCTAGTTCGTTTAGAGGAACCATCACAAACGCTCGTTCAAACATTCGGGGATGAGGGACGCTCAGTCTATCCGTATGAATGATTTTATTACTATAAAGTAAGATATCTAAATCAAGGGTTCTAGGTCCCCATACAATCTCTCTTTTTCGGCCTGCCGTTTGTTCAATGGCTTGCAAACAATCTAAAAGGTGCTCTGACGAATACGTTGTTTGTATTTTTACTACCATGTTTAAAAAGCTTGCTTGATTCGTATACCCGACCGGGGCCGTTTCATAAACAGATGAAACAGCCACTACCTTAATCTCAGAGTGTTTCATCAAGCCAGTAACTCCTGACTTCAAATGTTCCATTCGATTTTCAATATTTGATCCTAATGCAATATATACTTCTGTTGTCATTCAACGGCTCCTTTTAATTTCAATAGCTACCGATTGATAATAACCGGGAATTGGCGGATCCGGCTTATATACCTTTACTGTACAAGCCTGCACGAGTTCGTAATTAGAAAGCAATTCAGATGCAATCGTTTCAGCCACCGTTTCAACTAACTTGAACGTGCGCTTCTCTACAACTTCCTGGCATGTTTGGTATAAATCTGCATAGCTCACCGAGTATTCTAAACTGTCCGTAGTACCAGCTTGCTTTAAATCCAGTTCCACAGCTAAATCCACGTGAAAACGCTGCCCTAATTTATTTTCTTCTGGAAATACGCCATGATAGCCATAGAAACGCATATCATTCACATAAATTTTATCCATCTTTAGTCTCTCCTTTCGCTTTTATACATGTAGCTCGTGTCGACTCATTAGCGACATCGTGTAAGAGCGATACTCTTTTTGCAACTGAGCTGTCAGCGTATGGTCTCCTACTGAAAACTGCTTATCCTTTATACTTCGAAGAGGTACGATTTCTTGAATAGAATTTGTAACGAAAGCTTCATCCCCCTTCAAGAGCTGTTCCACCGTAAATAAGCCTTCTACAACTTCTATGTTTTTCTTTTTAAAAAGCGTAAAAATAAACTGTCTCGTAATTCCATTTAAGATACCTGTTTCAAGAGACGGCGTATATACGCAATCACCTTTTACAAAAAATAAATTGGACACAATACCTTCGGCTAAGAACCCTTCTTTTGTTAAAAAGATACCCTCTTTATTTAAGTCTGAACCAACTTCTCGCTTAGCTAGTACATTATTTAAATAATGATGAGACTTTAACCTCATGGTTCCTTCAGGCGTATTTCGTTTCGTCTCAAGAATAAGCCCCTCTTTTACAAGGGGGCTCGATGGATGAGGCATTGATTTCATATATACGATTGTAGATGGCTTGTCGTATTCTTCCACTTGCAAGCCAATTCCGCCATTTCCTGCTGAGACATTTAATCGAACATACGCATTTCTCTCATTGTTTTTCATTAACAGACTATTAATGATTCCCAACACGTCCTGTGTAGAGTAGTCCCATACAATATTTAATTCACGTAAGCTGCTATGCAGTCGATCCAGATGGTCTTCCACTAAAAATGGATGACCTTCATAAACTCGTAACGTTTCAAACAGCCCTAGGCCATACATATATCCGTGATCAAACGGAGAAATAGTGGCTTCAGACGCAGGCTTTACTTCGCCATTTACGTATATATACATATCATTACACTCGCTTTTTTTCGTAAGTTTCAATAAAATTCTTCAGCATTTCTTTACCGTAAGAAGTCATGATAGATTCAGGATGGAACTGTACTCCTTCAATAGGTAATGATTTATGGCGAATCGCCATAATTTCATCTTCTGCTGTCCACGCTGAAATTTCAAAGCAATCCGGCAGTGAACTTTTTTCTACAATCAAAGAATGATATCGCGTTGCCGTGAACGGATTATCAAGACCTTTAAAGATAGTACGGCCATCATGATGCATTTCAGATGTTTTACCGTGCATTAATTTATCCGCACGAATCACATTCCCTCCAAAAGCTTGCCCAATCGACTGATGCCCTAAGCATACGCCGAATATTGGAATCTTACCTGCAAAATACTCGATGGCTTCTAGACTGATTCCCGCTTCGTTAGGACTGCATGGTCCCGGGGAGATCATCAAGAAATCTGGATTTAGCACTTCAATTTCAGAAAGTGTAATTTCATCATTTCTTTTTACAAGAAGCTCATGCCCTAGCTCACCTAAATACTGTACTAAATTAAACGTAAAAGAATCATAATTATCAATCATTAATATCATCTTTACTCACCCTCACTCAGCTCATTTTCGCTCTGCTCTTTTGCTTTCCATAGTGCAATTGCTTTTTTCAGTGATTCTTTGTATTCGTGTTTCGGATTTGAATCAATCACAACACCCGCACCAGCCTGCACATAAGCTTGGCCGTCTTGAATAATCATAGTGCGAATCGCAATATTTAATTCCATATCTCCATTAAACCCAATCCAACCAATCGATCCTGTATAAATTCCTCGTCGAACTGGTTCAAGTTCTTCAATGATTTCCATTGTACGAACTTTAGGTGCTCCAGTAATCGTTCCTCCAGGAAAAACCGCATCTACGATATCTACAAAATCTTTGTTGCGCGCGAGCTTGCCTTTTACATTAGACACAATATGCATCACATGTGAATATTTTTCAATAACCATAAACTCGTCAACATGCACAGTACCATATTCGCTTACTCTACCAAGATCATTACGCTCCAAGTCAACAAGCATCACATGCTCTGCACGCTCTTTTTCGTTATGAATAAGCTCATCCGCTAACTGTTGGTCTTCTTGATCACCCTTACCGCGAGAGCGTGTTCCCGCAA
This sequence comes from Priestia sp. VA7, assembly GCF_055710015.1. Taxonomy (NCBI): domain Bacteria; kingdom Bacillati; phylum Bacillota; class Bacilli; order Caryophanales; family Bacillaceae; genus Priestia; species Priestia sp. VA7. The sequence goes on along the minus strand of NZ_JBVQPN010000016.1, from coordinate 44,575 downwards.
TCGGTCTCGTACTGATTTCATCACCGGCTTTTTTCACTAATAGTTCTGGTGAACAGCTCACAATGTGAAATTCTTCTGTCTGCATATAAGACATGTAAGGAGACGGGTTAATTTTTCGTACCTGTTCGTAGATATGCATAGGATGAGTTTGAAGCTGTTGAGACTGTCGAACAGATAAGTTCACTTGAAACACATCGCCTTGCCCGATATACTCATGTACGCGAGTTGTGGCATCTGAAAAAGCAGCTTCAGACATCGAAACCTCACTCTTTTCGGCAACACGATGAATCCGCTCATATGAGAGTCCTTCATCACTTGCCTCCATCCAGTCCTTTTTGTATTGATCAATACGCTTATGTGCCTGCACTTTACAATCTGCTTCGTCATTAACGATAATCCAGAGCTTTTCCTTTTCTTGATCGTATACAAATACGTCATCGAAAATAAGGAAATAAACGTCCGGCGTTTTCAATGAATCTTCAGCAAGATCAGGTATGGTTTCTACATAGCGGATATAATCATAGCTAATAAAGCCAATTGCTCCACCTTGAAAAGGAGGAAGATCTGGATTCACCTCTGTTTCAAACTTCTTCATCCAGTCTCGCATAAGATGAAGCGGATTACCTTTTTGAACAGTAGTTTGGTCATCCGTTTTGATATGAAGCTCGTTTTGTTCGCCTCGCAAAATGGCTACAGGTTTTAATCCCATCATTTGAAACTTTCCGCCTCGACCGCTTTCAAGCAGGATATGATTCGATTCCTCTTTTGACAACTCTTGATATTTTTTGAACCATTGGTTTTTAGAGATAGAAATAGATTCGCCCCAAGTCATTCTTTGCTGCATTTGTTCACTCTCCTAAAAATAAATCACCTGCTTTCATTTTACATGATTCTTAGATGAAAAAAAACAGCTTCATGTAGAAGCTGTTTTTTTATCGTTTTTATGCTTGTGTTTGTTCCTCGAATTGGAACAATGGAGTACTTAGGTAACGCTCACCATTACTTGGAATAATCGCTAACACTTTTTTACCTTTTCCAAGCTGTTTTGCAGCTTTTAACGCAGCATAAATCGCAGCCCCAGAAGAGATACCTACTAGTACACCTTCTGTTTTTGCTACTTTACGGGCATATTCAAAAGCTTGATCGTTTTGAACAGCGACAACTTCGTCATATACTTCCGTGTTAAGCGTATCCGGAACAAAGTTTGCACCAATTCCTTGAATTTTATGAGGCCCTGGTTGACCACCGCTTAAAATCGGAGAATCAGCTGGCTCTACCGCATAAATTTTGATATTTGGGTACTTTTCTTTTAACACTTCACCAGCACCTGTAATAGTACCGCCAGTACCGATACCTGCCACAAATCCATCTAGCTGATCGCCAAACTGCTCGATAATTTCTTTAGCCGTTGTTTGACGGTGCACTTCTGGGTTCGCCTCGTTTTGGAACTGCTGAGGAATAAAGTAGCCGTGCTCTTTTGCAAGCTCAGTTGCTTTATTAACCGCCCCTTTCATTCCTTCTGGACCTGGTGTTAACACTAACTCTGCACCGTATGCACGAAGCAGATTACGACGCTCAATACTCATCGTTTCAGGCATTGTTAAAATAGCACGGTATCCTTTTGCTGCAGCTACCATTGCTAAGCCAATTCCTGTGTTACCACTTGTTGGTTCAATGATTGTGTCGCCAGGTTTTAACACACCTTTTGCTTCCGCGTCTTCAATCATCGCTAATGCGATACGATCTTTTACGCTGCTTCCCGGGTTCATAAATTCTAATTTTAAATATACATCCGCCATATCTTCTTCAACTAGACGGTTTAGTTTTACGATTGGTGTTTGACCAATTAACTCTGTAATTGAATTTGCAATACGTGCCATATGACCACTCCTAATACCAACTAATTTTATTGATTTTGTATACAATTTATCAGATGTTTTCTAAATTGTCAATCATTTTGTCTTTCCATTTACCTAATTTTGTTATATTTTTAGATCAATATATACAGAAATAGAACTTAATATCTATAAAAAAAGGCGCTCATTTATAAAATGACGCCTTTTAAGAATCTTTTATTTCATTTAAATTGCTTGTTCTTTCATTTCTTCAAGCTGCTTTTTATCAAAACGATAGGTCTCATTACAGAAATGACACTGGGCTTCAGCTTGGCCGTCTTCCTCAATCATCGATTGAATCTCTTCTTGTCCTAAACTGATAATAGCATTGGCAATTCTTTCTTCTGAGCACTGACATTTGAACTCTACAGGCATTGTCTCCAGAAACTTCACATTTTCTTTTCCAAGAACTTCTTCTAAGATTTCCTCAGGAGAAAGACCTTTTTGAATCAGTTTTGAAATTGGTTCAATCGTCTGTAATCGTTGTTCAATAGCTGTAATCGTTTTATCATCTGTTCCCGGCAGAAGCTGAATGATAAATCCGCCCGCAGCTAAGATCGTGTTATCAGGGTTAACAAGTACACCTACACCTACTGAAGATGGGACTTGTTCAGATGTCACAAAATAATACGTGAAATCCTCTCCTAATTCTCCCGATACAATAGGTACTTGTCCGTTAAATTGATCACGCATTCCGATATCTTTTACGACACTTAGCGTGCCATCTGTACCTACAGCACGTGCTACATCTAATTTCCCATGCTGATTTAAATCGAAGTGCGTTTGTGGATTCGTTACATATCCACGCACTTCCCCTTTAGCATTGCTGTCTACTAAAATAACGCCAATTGGGCCGCGGCCTTCAATTTTAATTGTTAGCTTTTGCTCACCCTTTAGCATAGCCCCCATCATGACTCCCGCAGTCATTGAACGCCCCAATGCTGCAGAGGCTGTAGGCCATGTATAGTGACGGCGCTGCGCTTCTCCAACTGTATCCGTTGTTTTTACTGCATAAGCGCGAACTTGACTATTGTAAGCTAATGCTTTTACTAAATAGTCACCCATAATATACACCTCTTACTCCATATTTTTTGTATAAATTATTTGCAATCCTTTTAAAGTCAAAAATGGATCCACAATATCAATAATATCCGACTCTTTAGCAATCAATGTTGCGAGTCCTCCAGTAGCAATAACTTTAGGATTTACTGTTGCTTGCTCTTTCATTCTTGCTACAATTCCTTCTACTTGTCCAACGTATCCATATAAAATACCTGCTTGCATCGCAGATACTGTATTTTTTCCCACAATGCTATTTGGTCGCGCAATTTCAATTCGCGGAAGCTTAGATGCTCTTGAATAAAGAGCTTCTGTCGAAATATTAATACCAGGGGCAATCGCGCCACCCATATATTGCTTATTTTCATCAATATAGCAATATGTGGTTGCGGTACCAAAATCAACGATAATTAAAGGGCTTCCGTATAGCTGAATTCCAGCAACAGCATTTACAATACGGTCTGCTCCCACTTCACGCGGATTTTCATATTTAATATTTAAACCCGTCTTAATTCCAGGACCAACAACAAGCGGCTTTAAATGAAAATACTTTTGACACATTCTCTCCAATGCAAACATAATAGGAGGAACAACAGAGGAAATAATAATACCATGAATATCTTTAAAAGATAAACTAACGTGCTCAAGCAAGGCTTTAATTGTCATGCCATACTCGTCTTCTGTTTTATTACGGCTTGTTTCTACACGCCAGTGATACTTCAATTCATCTCCATCGTATACACCTAATACCGTGTTCGTATTTCCAACATCTAATACAAAAATCATTTCAATCACCACTTTATATAAATTCAGTATTCACACTGAAACCATCATACCATAACTGGTAAATAGACGTGTATATTCTAGATAAAATAGGAATATAATGACACGATTCTCTAGTGGATATCCTACTTATCCACCATATATACGAAAATCTTTTACCAAACCTAACTTTTGCCCATTAAAAAATCAGTGGAGAATATCTCCACTGATCTTTATTGTCTTATGCTTTTGGCTCTTCATCGTCTGTCTTTGTTTGGATGTTTACTTTAACATCTTCATCTGTTACGTGACTAGAACGGTCTGGAAGAGTTCCATGATCTACTAAGTGGTTGATTTGCTCAGCGTCTAACGTTTCTACTTCTAACAATGTTTGAGCTACAAGCTCTAACTTGTCACGGTTTTCTGTTAAGATCTGCTTCGCACGCTCATAGCTTTCTTTAATGAAACGTTGGATTTCATTATCAATTTCATGAGCAATCGCATCACTGTAGTTTTGTTCACTGTGTAAATCACGACCTAAGAATACTTGGCCTTGTTGTGATTGACCGAATTGCATTGGTCCTAACTTTTCACTCATACCGTATTCTGTTACCATTTTACGAGCGATGCTTGTTGCACGCTGGAAGTCATTATGAGCACCTGTACTCACTTCGCCGAAAATAATTTCCTCAGCTACGCGACCACCAAGCAATCCAACAATTTTATCCAGCAGCTCTGGCTTCGTCATAAAGTAGCGATCTTCTTTTGGTAACATAACAGCATATCCACCAGCTTGCCCACGTGGAACAATGGTTACTTTATGTACCATATCAGCTTCGTCTAATACGACACCGATAATTGTATGTCCTGCTTCATGATAAGCAACAATATTGCGTTCTTTTTTAGAAATAACTCGACTTTTCTTAGCTGGACCTGCAATTACGCGGTCTGTTGCTTCGTCAATGTCAACCATTTCAATTTTCTTTTTGTCCTGTCTAGCAGCTACTAAGGCAGCTTCGTTTAACAAGTTTTCGAGATCTGCACCTGAGAAACCTGGCGTACGCATAGCAATTGCTTTTAAGTTTACTGATTCATCTAAAGGCTTATTGCGAGCATGTACTTTAAGCACTGCTTCACGGCCATTTACATCTGGACGATCTACCGTAATTTGACGGTCGAAGCGGCCTGGACGTAATAACGCTGGATCTAAGATATCCGGGCGGTTTGTTGCTGCAATGATAATGATACCTTCGTTAGCACCAAAACCATCCATCTCAACAAGCAATTGGTTCAATGTTTGTTCACGCTCATCGTGTCCGCCACCAAGACCTGCGCCACGTTGACGACCTACAGCATCGATTTCATCAATAAAGATAATACATGGAGCATTCTTCTTCGCATTTTCGAATAAATCACGAACACGAGAAGCACCCACCCCAACAAACATTTCAACAAAGTCTGAACCACTGATAGAGAAGAAAGGAACGCCTGCTTCACCAGCAACAGCTCTTGCTAATAATGTTTTACCAGTACCAGGAGGTCCCACAAGTAAGACACCCTTCGGAATTCTTGCACCTAGCTCTGCGAATTTACGAGGATCTTTTAAGAACTCAACAACTTCCACAAGTTCTTGTTTTTCTTCGTCTGCACCAGCTACGTCTTTAAATTTAACCTTCTTCTTTTCTTCGCTGTAAAGCTTAGCCTTACTTTTACCGAAGTTCATAACGCGGCTTCCGCCACCTTGAGCTTGGTTCAGTAAGAAGAAGAATAGGATGAAAATAATAACAAACGGAATGATTGACGTAAAGAACGTTACCCAGCCGCTTGTTTCATCAGCAGGTTTAAAATCAACTTCTACTTGATTATTTTCTGAAGCAGCGTCAATCCGATCAAGTGCTTTGTCACCATCTACGATGTAAGTTTGGAACGTTTGATCCTTTTTATAAGAATCTAACTTCCCTTGCACAACATACACGCCTCTTTCAGGCTTCATAGAGAGTGATTTCACATCACCTTTGTCTAAGTGTTGAACAAATGTATCGTATCTCATTGGTTCTGCTTTTTGATTAGAGCCACTAAAGAAGCTTACCACGCCAATAATGACTAAAAATATAAGTAAATAAAAGATGGTATTACGGAAGATCCGATTCATTTCTTACCTCCTCCCACGATAAACAAATACTGTATTCAATACTAACATAGAACATTTATCCTATCCAATAAATTGCACTTGGATATGTGCTTATTAATTGCTGTATACTTGCGGTTTAAGAACCCCAATATACGGCAGGTTACGATATTTTTCTTGATAATCTAATCCATACCCTACTACGAATGCATCAGGTACTTCAAATCCAACGTAATCTGCTTTAATAGATGCTTTACGACCTGTTGGTTTGTCTAAGAGTGTGACAATCTTAATTGACTTAGCTTTACGGTACTTGAATAACTCTACAAGATAGCTAAGCGTTAAGCCGCTGTCGATAATATCCTCTAAGATAAGAATATCTCGACCTTCAACTGATGTATCTAAATCTTTTAGGATTTTTACTTCACCAGAAGAAACCATCGCATTGCCATAACTTGATACATCCATAAAATCCATTTCTAAATATGTATCAACACGCTTAATTAGATCAGACATAAAAGGCATAGCGCCTTTTAATACACCGATTACCAAAGGAAAACGGTCAGCGTATTCCTCAGATAATAGCTTACCCAATTCTTTTACTTTCTGTTGTATTTCTTCTTCTGAAATCAAAATTTCTTGAATATCCTGCTTCATTCCTTACTTGCCTCCTAGAAGTTTTCGCTACTTATAGTATAAAATAACATATCTGGACTTATGTGTATGCAGTTCATAAGCAGATTTTTTCAAACCAGGTAGCCACAAAATAGTTCCTTGGCTATCTTCCACTACCGGCCAATGATCTCTGAAGTGTAAAGGGATTTTTTCATCGATAAAAATATCCTTTACTTTTTTATGTCCCTTCATGCCCTTTACTCGCATTTTATCGCCATTTTTTCGTGTCCTTACCTTTAATGATTGTAAATCGTGAGCTTCATCTAAAAGAAAAACATCGTTTCCTCTTATATCTTCGACTTTATTATGTATTTCACAAATAAGCTGGTGACCATTTGGAAGCTCGACGACCCCTGGAATCGGAACAATAAATTCATATGGCTCAATGTTCCCCTCATTAAAGGTGAAAAGACAGTCGTTGTAAGATCGGATAATACGTAAACCATTTGGAAAGTCAAGCGTCCCAGACGGTTTTTCACTTTCGCAAAATCCTACTAACATGTCAACATGCGCTGAGGAAAGGGTTGGAGGAATTTCTTTATAGAGATAGTTTAATATTAGTTGAATACCACGCCTTTGTAAAGGCTTGCGTATCCTTAGAAAACAATCTCTATCGATGAGAATTTCATTTTGCAATTTCTTTCTCATTACTTTATTCATCACATCGGTCGTTAATTCCTCTAAGTATGCTTGATCTTCATGCAAGTTCTCGCTAAATTGTTGAAATTTTTCATGTACAACTGCGTTTTCTTGCTTTAAAAATGGCAAAACGTAATGACGAAACCGATTTCTCGTGTACGAGTCTTTCTCATTACTCGGATCAATCCGAGGGGTAAGCCCATGTAGCTTACAGTAGCGATTGATTTCTTCTTTCGTTACGGCTAGGAACGGCCTAATAATAAATCCATCCGCATATGGCCGCTTGGGCTGCATCCCTGCGTATCCATTCATCGTACTGCCTCGGACCATTCGCATTAACATCGTTTCAATCTGATCATCTCCGTGATGTCCTAATGCAAGAAAATATGCTTTGTGCTTCTTCATAACATGAGTAAAAAATGTATAGCGGCATTCCCTGGCTGCTACTTGAGAAGATAACTTTCTTTCCTTCTGATAGGCAGTAACATCAATCTGCTTCGCCTCACATTTAATATTCAATTGTTTGCAGTAGTTCTGCACATATTCCATATCTTGCTGTGACTCTTCGCCCCGGAACATATGATCAACATGAGCAGCAATAATCGTGAGAGATTTTTGCTCTTTCAGACTCCATAAGAAATGCAGCAGTGCTAAAGAATCAGGACCACCAGAAATACCTACAACCACTGTAGAGCCTGCGGATAATAACTGATGTTTTGTCATAAAATTGTTCACTTGCTTTTCCATAAGAATGACTCATCCTTATAATGTACACGCAATAATGTATCATTAATTTACTTTATACGAATGACTATAAGGAAAGTTTCACAATTTCTCCAAACTTTATAGCACTTGAATAAATAGATACAAAATATAAATCAACATTACAGACGTACAAAGTAGTAGCGTCTCTAACACGTGAGAACGCTTCTTCTTTACTTTAACACGAGGGGCAGACGGTTGACGAACGTTTTGAGGCTTTGTTCCTTTACTTTTTGCCCCTCTTCTTTTTTCGACCGATAACACCTCTGTTTTCATTTCTTTAGCTGACTTATACTTTCCCGTAACCGCTTGATATAAAACGTCCCCGAAAGGTTCCAACTGCTTTGTTGTTAATATAAATTGTTTTAATTGTTCAGCCGGTTTGTCCGTTTTATTAATTCGCTTGCCATAAGCTGCGTGAATCAAAACCATAGATACAGCAAACAAATCATAGGTTGGTTCTGCTTTTCGGGAGCCAAGCCCCCAGTGCGCTCGATCATAAAAGTCGGTGAATTCTTTTATTGACCGCCCTTGCAGAGTTGTTCCTCCTACGTCAATCCATCGAACTTTTACGGGGTTAGATGTTACGACCAGGTTTTCTGGTTTTAAATCACCAAATACCCATCCTTCTTCATGAAGGTTTTCTAAGTCTGTTAAGAGCTGACTTGCAAATACTTGCAGCCATTCTGTCCCTCTTGTTGAGATAAAGGAAAGGAGAGGCTGCCCTTTCACATACTCCATTACATAAAAAGAAAGAGCATGAGAACCGTAGCTCCAATCATCTACATCAAGTAAGCGTGGTCCTAGCACTTTGTCTTTGACTTGAGAGAGCTTTTTTAACACATTCACTTCTGCTGTAACGGACATGTTGGAAAAGCTTATTTTTAACGCTGCTAGCGTCCCGTTTACTAATTGAACTAAATAGACAACTCCAGTTGCCCCCACGCCTAATTTCTCAAGAATTTTATAATGGACGTGATGCCATTTTCCTTGAATTTCTGTTCCCGGAGATAGGTTACATACCTGATTCTTCAATGTATTGTTCATTATTTTTTAACAACCCTCTCAATGAGCGCTTTTTGGTGAAATAATGAGTAGCCTCTTTGATAGCCGGTCCAGTAGGCGTAATACCTCCTGCTGTTAGTTTCGGAAAAATCGTTGAAAGCGACTCTAACCTTGGATTCCAGTCCATTAGCTTCTCTACGTCTTTCTTTTTCCCAGGAAATAAAAAGATTGAAAATTGATTATGCCCCATGCGAGCATTCAAGCTTAACGATAAATCTAACAGCGACTCCTTTACAGTAGGAAGCTTATTTTTCATACTTCCGCTCATGTCAACTAAAATAAGAATCTCTAAGTCAACCGTTTCCCCAAGTTCATCAACAACTTCCATGATTTCTCCTCGCTTCTCAGGAGATAACTCTTCTAATCTTGAATTAGAGGAACCTAGAATTTGCTGAAGTTCTTTATTTACAACACCTTGAAGTGTTTGCGTCATTGCCTGCCTTGTAACCATTTGAACAGTTTGAGATAGCTGTTTTACGTAAACAATTTGACTCACGCCACCGCCTGACATGGCAATGCCTTCTATTTCATTCGTACTTTGCTCATCAATTGTGTCCTCTTCCATCACACCAATAACGTTTACACTAATCCCTTGTTCTTTAGCTAGTGCTGCCATTGCTACCGGATCTTCACCTGTATTCGAACCACCGTCCGTAATGACCAACATCTGTTTCAATGTACCTTTTTTCATAAAAAAAATCCCCTCCTCATTATCAGTATTAACATGATAGACGAGGAGGAGATAAAATATACTTCTATCTAACTATTGTGCTTTTTTACGATAAGCGTAAGAAGGAATCGATGACCATTTCGGGGTATTGTGCTGAAGCTTTGCCACAACTACCGTCATATCATCTTCAATTAAACCTGATTTTGTTCGAATAACTTCTTCCATAATTAAGTCTGCAATTTCTTGTGGATCGTTTGTTTGAAGCTCGCCAATTTTTCGCTTCATCCACATTTCGTAGTTCTCAACGTGTTTTGGTCCTTCAAATACGCCATCACTCATCATAATTAATAAGTCTTCGGCCTTCATTTGTTCATTCACAACATCGACTTCAAATTCTTCAATAATGCCCATTGGCAAATTGCTTGCCTGTATTTTAATCACCTTATCTCCACGTTTGATGAAGCTTGGCGTAGAACCGATTTTCAAGAAGTTTACATTGGCATCTTGTAAGTCGATCATCGCTAAATCTAACGTAGAAAAGATCTCATCGTTTGTACGCAGCGATAAAATAGAGTTAATCGATTTAATTGCAATTGTCTCTTCTATTCCTGTTTGTAAAATTTGTTTTAACAGCTGAAGCGTTTCGCTGCTTTCATAGTGGGCACGCTCTCCATTCCCCATACCATCGCTAATAGCTAGTGCATACTTACCAGCGTTTAGCTCAATCATGGAGTAGCTGTCACCGGATACAAACCCTCCGCCTTTAGCAGCATGTGCTACGCCTGTATCAACAACGTACGCTTTTGTACAGCCAAACGAAACGTGGCAATAGCCTTGAGGATATTTAGCACATTCTTCGTTCTTTACTACAATACTTTCACCTAAAATATCTGTAAGCATTGGCGCAATAATCTTCTCGCATTCTCCTCTTCCGTGACAATATGGTACCCACATTTCAATATCTACATTTCCAGGTTCTAAGCTATAAATTTCAATTTGATTGATTTCCATCCCAAAGTTACGAAGAGCTTCTAAAATCTGTTCTTCTTGTACATTTAAATTTTCGCGCTCTCGCTTAATTTCTTTTGCAAAATTCCCCATGACTTCAGAAACACCGTGAAGCTGTTCTGCTACAATCCTTCTACTTTCTTGAATTTGGGCTTTTAAGTGCTGATTCGCTTTAAAATACGTAAGTTCATGCTCAATCACATCGATGACTTTTTTCGATTTCACACAATGTTTGTCCATTTCTCGAATTAGTCTTGGATTTTGTTCAAGAGTGCCATTATCAACTTCAAGCATAATTTCCTTCATATATTCATAGGTTGTATCAAACTGCTGTGCCCAACATTGTTCTTTTTTAAAACAAAATTGGCATGTCCTTTCGGTAACGCTGCTTAAGAAATAATCAACTTCTTTATCGGCGCTTGGCTTTTCATCATAAAACCCATTTTGCGTAAAGCTTTTGGAAAGTGCTTGAAAAACATTTGAGAACTGTTCTACGCGATTCGCTGTTACATCTCGGATCTTACGCACGTACTGCTGTTGTTCAAGCATGTTTTCAGATGTCCCTGGTACTAGTTTACTCAAGTTTTTCAAAACAAAAGATGGGGTTAATAAAAATAGGACAACAGCCGTCAGTGATTCATACAAATTAGTCGTCAATCCTTGATCAGCCTGAGCATATAGGCCGATTAGCAATGAACCAACAACCAGCCCAAGAGCTGCCCCTAGCTTTTTACCGTCTTTTAAAAGTCCTCCAAGTAAGCCGGAAAAGGCGAGTAAACTCATTTCGTACAAACTAGAAACATTCGCGAAGCTTAAAATTAAACCCGTTACGACCCCTACCGTAGCTCCTATCGTGGGGCCAGATACAAACGCAAAAACTAATACTAAGTAACGAGATAATATATGTTCAGCCGAAAGCCCGTAAATCATCCACCCTATTGTCCCCGTCATAACAGATGCCAACAAAATAATTAGAGAAATCACTTCTTCTGTTTTTAATGATTGTTTTCGCTTTCGGTATGAAATTAAAGGCACGCTTTGTAAGAAAATCATGGTTAAGATAAAGCTCAACCCTGCTTCTACTGCCACAAATGTAAAATCATACATGGTGAATTCCTTGGTAAACACATAAAAAATAGTTAGTTTTGTAAGTAACATCGCGCTAAATACAGTGAACGGCAGCTTTTTTAACGGATCCATTGTCAGTATGCCGCTAAATCGATGAATTAGTAAGAAAACAAATAGTGTAGCAAATACGGTACCTCCATTTTGAATGGAAACACTAAATGCCCCTGCCAATACGGCTAAACTTGCCAATGGTGCTTTTTCTTTCTTTATAGCCATTACAGCTGCAAAGAATGGCAAAGCAAATGGCATGATTTTCATTAAAATTAACGCTCGTCCTAATAAAAAACCTACGACTAGCAGCAACAATCCCCATTGAAATAACACCTTTTCCGTTTTCATACCCGCCTTTGTAAACACACGGGACATTTCTAATCTAGTTCGGTTAAATACCGCCTCTGTTGTTGGACTTGCAAAATCTCTTTCCGTCTTTTGCATTCTCCCACCACCCGCTAATTATACTTATTCATTATTATATCGCGACGAAAGGTGAAATTTTGTCAAACGGACTAGCAAAATACCTATAATCGTTCGACTATTTTCTAGTATTATATTGAAAACTATACAAAAAGATGTACAATCTTACATGGCAATTTAAAAAATATCAGAGATACTGTTTGCCTCAGAGAAAGCCTATAATCATCATTCTTTTTTAAAAGCAAATAATAGTCTATAAAAATAACAAAAAAGTTATTGACAATAACCCTTCTTTTTTATATTATTATAAATGTCTTTTAGAGAACGTATAATGGCGGTGTAGCTCAGCTGGCTAGAGCGTACGGTTCATACCCGTGAGGTCGGGGGTTCGATCCCCTCCGCCGCTACTCGAATAAAGGCCCGTTGGTCAAGCGGTTAAGACACCGCCCTTTCACGGCGGTAACACGGGTTCGAATCCCGTACGGGTCATCAAAAAGCATGTACAACAGTACATGCTTTTTTTCTACTCTTTTTTACATATAAAAAAAGCACCTTTTAGATAAAAGGCACTTTCCAAAACTCGCTATCTATTTGATATAAGCAGCAAGTTAACCGCGTTTTGCACCGCGTCCACCGCGTTTTGATTCGGTATGGCGTTTTAGGGAAGATAAACGTTCTTCACTGTCTTTTAAGAAACGATTCATTTTTTGTTCGAATGTTTCTTTTGTACGGAAATCATTACCGCCACCACGATTGTTATTACGTTGTGGGCGTGAATCACGTGGACGGTCTGAGCGTGGCGCTCTTGCAGGACGCTCTGGTCTTTCTGGACGTTCTGGTTTGTCTACCGCTTTCTTAATTGAAAGACCAATTTTACCATCTTTCTCAACGTTAATTACTTTGACTTCAACTTCGTCGCCCACTTTTAAATGGTCGTTAATGTCCTTTACGTAATTATCAGCTACTTCACTGATATGAACCAAGCCTGTTGAACCTCCTGGTAACTCAACAAAAGCTCCAAAGTTCGTAATACCTGTTACCTTTCCCTGTAACTTGCTGCCTACTTCGATTGACATAAAAAAAATGCTCCTCCTTAAATGATAAAAGAAATCAATTTATTATATTATACAAAAAGCAAAAATACACTGTCAACGAACCATACGTTTAGTCTTTTTTTACATTAAAGATAATTTCCCCGTCTTCTGATAAAAAATAATCTCTGCGGGCAATCTTTTTAATATAATCATCGTCATTTAACTTGACGATTTCACCTTTTAACTGTTTTTGCTTGCTTTGTAATTTTGTCAGCTGCTGTTCTAATTTCACCTTCTCAGCTTTTTTGTTCTCAATAGCTGAGGTTTGCGTAATTAAAGCTGATACCATCAATCCACCAATGATTAAGGCCAACACTCCGAAAACAGTCAAACGCCTAATTAAACCGATACGCTTTCGATCTGTATTTTGTTTAATTTGCTCTTGTTTATGGCTATAATCAGTATTTAACTTCGCGACCTTTTTTTTTCGTACCGCACTCATTGAATTAGTCGTCCCCCTTGTTTTTTAAAGTGTTCACCCATGCAACAATTCTCATTATCATATTCTTTGCACGATTGTAAATTCCTTCTATATACCGAAAACCCATATGTAAAAATCGTTTTACAGGTTTAGGCATCATTCTCCAAAATATGAAAAGAAGCCACCTGGTCGGTACGTAAATAAGCTTTAGACAGAATACGAGCAGCTTATGAACAGCTCGATAGATCCCTAAAGCGACTACAACTAAAATATGAATAAAGAAGCGGATAGGCTTGACCAAAAAAATATTACTAAGCGTTAAAACACCTCGATATAAACTTAATACGCTCGAGACAGTAAATGTTAATACTTTTAAATACAGTGATTGAAATAAGCTTTGATACGCGGCAAAGCCGCAAAACAAAGCAAGAAACGCATACAAACGCAGTTCTCCTTCATTCACTAAAAACAACACATAAAAAATGAGAAGAGCTTGCACCATCCAAAACAACACGTCATTCACAAATACAAACCATGGGCGTGATTTAGAGCGATTAACAAAGTAACGATAAGTATCGAGAGAAGCACCTAAACCGCTTCCCATCGATACCATCGCAAGCATTGTATAGAGCTGAATGTTTAAACTCATCGAAACAACTTACTAAAGAATCCTTTAGCCTTCTCCGATTGGTTCTCATCTAAGTAAACTATATCAAAGATTTTTCCTTTTATCGATACAATTCCTTGATCAACGTCTAAATTTTTCATTTGCAGGTTTTGCCCTCTAACTGACAAGAAACCCATCACTGTTTCAAGTAAAAATTCCTCATTGTCAAAGCTCTCTACCTGCTTCACACCCGTGATATCTAAGAGACGCCGACCCTTCATCACTAAATCATGATTTGGAGTATGGTCTTTGTTTGAATTGCTTGTTTCGTAAAATTGGCTCATATCTTCATCCCCACCTCATTCATTAAGAGCATTCGCTCTTGTTATCTGTTGTTTAAAACATATGAATGAGAAAGGTGATTTAGAACAAGCCTTCATCAGTTATACTTCAGATGAAATACGCTCTTCTTTGACAATTGAGTATAAATTAGCTGCTTCTTCTTTTTTAGCTGCTTCTTGAAGAGCCTCTATTTTAACGGTAATTTTCTTCGTGCCAAATGTGATCGCTAACTCATCTCCTACTTTCACATTTGTGCTTGCTTTTGCAACGATACCATTAATGGTAATACGGCCCTTGTCTGATACTTCTTTTGCTAATGTACGGCGCTTAATTAAACGTGATACTTTTAAAAATTTATCTAACCTCATAATTCCCTCACCTTTCTGTTTTACAAACCTGTTTTTTTGGCGTCTTCCCAAAATTCATCTAACTCTTCTAACGAAAAAGATTCAAATGGTTTTTCAGAAGCTCTCACTTTTTCTTCAATATATTGAAATCGATTTAAAAATTTTGTATTCGTTTTAGCTAATGCAGCTTCAGAGTCAATTTTATAAAACCTTGCAATATTCACTAAAGCAAATAAAATATCTCCAAATTCATCGCTCATTTTTTCTTTATCAGCATGCTGTACTTCCTCTTGGAATTCAGCAAGTTCTTCCTGTACTTTTTCCCACATAGGTTCAACTTCTGACCAATCGAAACCAACTTTTGCAGCTTGTTTTTGGTATCCATGCGCTTTCATTAAAGAAGGCATAGCCCCAGGTACAGAAGCTAACAGAGAAGAAGGTTCCTCTCCTTTTTCTTCTTTTTTGATTTCATCCCAATTTTTTAAGACCTCATCTGCATCATTCACGCTCACTTCCCCAAATACATGCGGATGGCGTCTTACCATTTTCTCTGAAACACTGCGAATGACATCATCAATTGAAAACATTCCTTCATCTTCACCGATTTGGGCATGAAGCAATACTTGCAGCAATACATCACCGAGCTCTTCAATCATATTATCGTCATCTTGACGGTCAATTGCATCTAATAACTCATATGACTCTTCTAGCAAATAGCGCTTGAGCGATTCATGCGTTTGTTTTTGATCCCAAGGACATCCGTTTGGCCCTCTGAGCGTGGCAATAATCCTTCTGAACGAGTCAAATTGATGATATAAAATTGTTTCGTCTGCTACGGGAGGCACATAAATAGTCGTTAAGTTATTGAGCGACATTTCTCTATCCAATTCATACAGCTTGACCGGCTGGATTTTTTCTTCACTGCTTCCTGCTGCTGTTACAATATAAACGAGGTAATCATCAGGAACGTGTTCCATCAGCGTTAGCTTTACCTCTGAAGCAACGAACTGATCGTACACTTGAGCAATTAGAACATGACCGGTTAACTCTATTTCGCTTCGCTTTAAATCTGTTCCGTCTAGCAGCTGAAACCCTTCGATAGGATCGATCTTTAGCGCACCAAAAATTGGGTCTAAGAAGCTTTGTCCTCCTTTAATTTCAACAGGAATGCCTCGTTCTTTTCCTTTTTGTAAAAGTAATTGAACCGTACGTTCTGCCACTAAAGGGTGCCCAGGAACGGCATACACCACTTCTTCTATTGAAGCTTTATCGATTAAATCATTTGATATATGTTCATATACCTCTTCAAATGCATCATAAGATTCGTATACGTCATCATAGGATACATACGTCAAGCCTTCACTTTCTAATTCTTTGATTACAGGATGTTCTTTTGTGCGCATATAAATATGCTTTTCCTGCTGTAGCAAGCGATAAATGCCTACAGGTAGCTGTTCTAAATCGCCTGCTCCTAAACCAATAACTGTTACTTTACCTGTCATTGCTTCACCTTCTTATTTATTTTTTAATACGTATTTAGCTAAAACACTTCCCATTGGAAGTAAACGTAATTCCTCTTCGGTAAAAATGTGTTGTTTCATAATGATAAACAAATAAAACAAACCGCCTAT
Source organism: Priestia sp. VA7 (assembly GCF_055710015.1). Taxonomy (NCBI): domain Bacteria; kingdom Bacillati; phylum Bacillota; class Bacilli; order Caryophanales; family Bacillaceae; genus Priestia; species Priestia sp. VA7. The sequence goes on along the minus strand of NZ_JBVQPN010000016.1, from coordinate 27,928 downwards.
TAAAACACCAGCTCCTGTTTCAACCACTTGTTTGCTTGTATCTAAACCATTAGACCATACAAAGTGATGTAAACAAAATAAATAGCTTTGCAAAAGAACGACCATTGCTATGCCCGTTATAAAAATACCTCCACTCACCTTTTTCGGAACAAGAGGTACAGCTAACTTTTTATACAGACAAAATAGATTGATTGCTGCAACGATAGCGAATCCAGCTGAGGAAGCAATGGCTGCTCCTATGGTTTGAAAATCTGGTATTAGCCAAAGATTCAATATCAGTTTGACTGCCATGCCAGCGATGACGGCTATTACAGGCGCGAAAACAGCTCCCATCCCCTGCAGCACAGCTCCAGCAGTTGCTGCTACTGTTGTAAATATAACTAACAAGCTCAAAATTTGTAAAACGTCCGTTCCGTGGGAGTCACTGTATAAAAGCATATTAATGGGTTTCATCAGCGCAATCAAGCCAAAAGCTGCTCCAACTCCGACTACAAGCGATAGACGGAGAGACAGCTGAACTTTTTCAACCACAAATAACAAGTTCTTTTTCGCAATGGCTGAAGAAATAACAGGTACAAGCGAAAGCGAAAAAGCTGTACCTACTACTGTACCTAATTGAATCAACGGAAGACCGCGGTCGTAAATACCTTTTAAAATTTGTGCTGCTTCTTCAGCCATGCCGTGCGCCGTTAGACTAGAATATAAAGTAAAGGAGTCAATAAGCTGGATAAACAGCAGACCCATACCGCTAATACAAATTAATAAACCTTGAATAACCAGGACTTTTACTATTTTTTTGACGTCTGCTTTCTTTATGCGTTGAAACATTCCCTTAGAATTTGTCTTTGTTCTAAAAACAAATAAAAACAAAACAATAAGAGATGTTAGACCGCCTGTTATGGAGCCAAAAATTGCTCCCGCCCCCGTAGTATAAGGACCATACCCATGTTGCACAAAGAAAATAGATAGATACAAAATAGTCCCTACTCGCACAACTTGTTCTGCGATTTGAGACAGCGCTGTAGGAAACATATTATATAATCCTTGATAATAACCACGAATAACAGCAATAAACGGAATAAGTAAAAAGGAAAATGAAATAATTTGAATGAGAATCGTTAACTCCCGATCTCCCATCCACTCAGCGATTGTTTCTGCAAAGATATATTCGAGCGCAAATATCGTGCAGCCTACTACAAACAAAAAAGCAAATGAAACTTGAAGTATTCCCCGTATTTCCTTTCTCCGATTTGTTGCCCCATAATCAGCTACTAACTTTGAAATAATTACAGGGAAACCATATGTACCTAGCTGTAGCGCAATTCCATATAGCGGATAAACTTGCTGATAGATATAAAACCCTATATCTCCCGCAATATGGTGATATGGAATACGATAAGTGGCACTTAAGATTTTCGTAAATAAACCCGCGAGCGTTAAAATAATGGCGCCGTTAAAAATAGAATAGAGCTTTGATTGTTTCTGCATTCCTACACCTTTCACCTGCAGCTTGTAATGATGTGAACAACTCTTTTTATTAGCCGCTAGCCGCAATAGAATAGAGCTTTGTTCTTATAAAACATCCTGCACTTTCCAATAAATAAAATACCGTACCATTATATCATGTTCTCTTTATTTCTAAGGTAAGACAGCATGAAAAAAGGCAGCAGAAACTGCTACCTTTTCAGTAGATAATGTAAAATAAAGATAATTACGCTTACTGCTCCATTTGACGAGATAAGAAGCTAGCTGCTGTTTCGGCCGCTTTATGCTCTACTTCACCAAGGGACTTATCTTTTGAGAAAATGACAACAGCTCCAATCGGATCTCCATTTGCAATAATCGGACCGATTGTGTAAGAAGAAATATTTTCTTCGTATCCATCGACAAATTCAAGGTTTTTTCCATCAGTTACTAAAGAAGAACTGCGGCTTTCCATAACAGATTCCACTAACGAACTAATGTTTTTATTTAAGTATTCTTTTTTAGAACTTCCTGCTACCGCAATAAATACATCGCGGTCACAAATAAGTACAGGATGACCTAAGCTATCGTATAGCGCTTCGCCATACTCTTTTGCAAAGTCTCCTAATTCACTAATTGGCGAATATTTCTTTAAAATAACTTCTCCATCGCGATCGACGAAAATCTCTAGCGGATCTCCCTCTCGGATGCGAAGCGTTCTTCTAATTTCTTTTGGAATCACAACGCGACCCAAATCATCAATACGACGAACAATACCTGTTGCTTTCATTCATTGAAGCCTCTCTTTCATATGATGATTAAAATAGTTGGTGAATATCACTGATGGCTATATGATAAAAGGTTCACCTTTGTTGAGGTTAGTATTCTTCACTCTACAACTTCTATTCACCAACCATCTCTTTTTTTGTTAAAAAGTGTGCTTTTATTAAAAAAATGTCCAAAAAACCGCCAAAACATGGGGATTTGGATATTTTTTATTTGACTATACAAAAGGGGCTGAGACATAACTAAACCTATCTCGCCTAAAGATGAACAACTAGGAAACATGAGGTAAACCGCTTGAGACACCGCTGCTGATTTCCGTGCAAGACTTCGCTTTCCGCTTTTCCCGCGGGAGTCTTTGTCTTGTCCTTCAATCACCATCTAGAAGCAGCACATACATGAAACCTGCGTTCACCATATCAATAAAAAAATCCGAACGAGTTGGATTCTTTATTAAGAACCTCAATTTATCGTTCGGATTTTCCTTTAACTAAAATACTTTTGTCTTGCCTGTTTTAATTCGTAACTTGTTCTTTTTTAACAGTGGCTACTCCTTTTACTAACTGATACACAATATTGAGCCATTCTTTTTGAGCAAGTCCTTTTACATTAACCACTAATTTTACTTTCTTGCCTTCCATACCTAAGCTGACCATTCTGCCGAATTGATCACCTAGCATGAATAATTTTTGGCCGTCTACCGTTGAGCTCGCTTCTTCAGACAACAGAATAGAAATTTCTTGTTTTGACTGAAGAATAGATTCTACTAAGTTCTGCGTTGCATATACTTTTGTTTCAGCTACTTTAAACAAATACTCAACCTCAGCCGGATACTCTCCAAAACGATCAATCATTTCATCCTGCAATTCTTGAATATCTTCTAGTGCTTCAATTCCTCTAAAGCGCTTATACATCTCAATTTTCAAGCGGCCGTCTGTAATGTACTGATCAGGAATATATGCGTCTAAGTCCAGATTCATTTCCACATTAAATTTCACACTTTCTCCGTCAGACCCGCGTCTTTCCTCTATCGCTTCTTTAAGCATTTGCGAGTAGAGATCGAAACCGACAGAATCGATAAATCCATGCTGCTGAGCACCCAGTAAGTTTCCGGCACCACGTATTGAAAGATCACGCATAGCAATTTTAAAACCAGAACCTAATTCGGTAAATTCTTTAATAGCTTGCAGACGCTTTTCAGCTACTTCTGTCAGTACTTTGTCTTTGTGATACGTAAAGTACGCATATGCCACACGATTTGAACGACCTACACGCCCTCTTAATTGATACAGTTGTGATAATCCCATCTTATCAGCATTATTGACAATAAGCGTATTTACATTGGGAATATCTACTCCCGTTTCGATAATGGTTGTACTCACAATCACGTCATATTCGCCTTCTAAAAAGCTTAAGATAACCGCTTCGAGTTCGGTTTCATTCATTTTTCCGTGGGCATACGTTACCCTAGCATCAGGCACGAGCATCGAAATTTCTTCTGCTTTTCGTTCAATATCTTCTACGCGATTATATAAAAAGTAAACTTGGCCATCACGCGCTAACTCACGCTCAATCGCTTCACGAACTAAAACCGGATTATACTCCACTACATATGTTTGAACCGGGAAACGATTTTCAGGCGGCGTTTCAATAACAGACAAATCCCTTACGCCCAACATAGACATATGTAATGTTCGTGGAATAGGTGTTGCTGTAAGTGTAAGGACATCAACGTTTGCTTTCATTTGCTTGATTTTTTCCTTGTGCGTTACACCAAAACGCTGCTCTTCATCGATAACTAACAATCCTAAATCTTTATAAATCACGTCTTTAGATAGTAAACGATGTGTACCAATCACCACATCTACGGTCCCGTTTTTTAGCCCTTTAATTGTTTCTTGCTGCTGTTTACGACTGCGAAAACGGCTCAATAGCCCAATGTTGATTGGATAGTCTTGAAAACGCTCACGGATGGTTTCATAGTGCTGCTGAGCTAAAATAGTGGTTGGCACTAAAATAGCCACTTGTTTTCCATCTGTCACAGCTTTAAATGCAGCACGAATGGCTACTTCTGTTTTTCCATATCCAACGTCTCCACAAAGCAAACGATCCATTGGTCTTTCATGTTCCATATCCTTTTTAATTTCTTGTACAGAACGAAGCTGATCTTCGGTTTCTTGATAAGGGAAAGCTGTTTCAAATTCTCTTTGTAAATCGCCATCCGGGGAAAATGCATAACCTTTACTTGCTTCACGCTCTGCATACAGTTTAATTAAGTCATCAGCGATATCTTGAACAGAAGACTCAACTTTTCGTTTCACTTTCTTCCAGTCATTTCCGCCAAGTTTATATACTTTTGGCTCTTTCCCTTCAGAGCCTACATATTTTTGTACTTGATCAATTTGTTCAACAGGAACGTACAGCTTGTCAGAGCCTTCATATTTGATATGGATATAATCTTTATGATTACCGTTAATCTCTAACGTTTCCATTCCTAAATAACGGCCAATACCGTGGTTCACGTGAACGACATAGTCACCTACGTTTAACTCTGAATAGCTTTTAATACGTTCTGCATTGGAAAGCTTTTGACGACGCTTTGATTTCTTTACCCGTTTTTTAAACAATTCTTCCTCGGTTAAAACAGCTAATTTTTGCATCGGCAGTTCAAAGCCCATTTGTAAATCGCCTTCAATAATTTGAACAAGACCTGGCACAAGCTGACCATTTCCATCTAAAATAGATGAATCAATATCATAATCTGCTAGCACACCTTCAAGTTTTTTCACGCGCTCTTTATCTGCTCCTAAGAGGACTACCGTATAATTAGCATTTTTCCAACGTTCAATTTCACTTTTTAATAAGTTCATTTGGCCGTAAAACTGCTGCATCTGCTTACATGAAATATTAATAATATTTTGCGGACTCGTATACGATACGTGCTTCAAAAATAACGATAAGTATAAAAACTGATGTTTTGCTCGCTGAATAAGAGATGGGAGCTTATGAGATAATTGAACGTCTCGAACAATTTGCCCCTGTCCTAATAATTCGGTTATCCATTCAGCTTCCTCTGTTTCAAGCTGATCAGACGTTTCTTGAATTCGAGTGGTTTCATCAAAGATGACAAGGCCGCCTTCTGGTAAATAATCTAGTAAACTAGCAGGCGATTCGTAGAAGAATGATAAATACTTGAACATATTTTCAAGAAGCTGACCTTGACGCAGCTGTTCGATTTCACCTTTAATATTTTCTGTTAAGGTAGCTTTTAGCGCTGCGTTTTTTACTTGTTGCAGCGTCGAAGCCAGCTGTGCTTCTAGTTCTTCAATTCCTTGGGCCACTTCATTTTGGTTCACAATGATTTCCGTAGCAGGACCGATTGAAATTTCTTTTAACTGCTCTTGAGAGCGTTGATCCTCGATTGTAAAAGTACGAATGGAATCAATCTCCGTATCAAATAGCTCAATTCGGACAGGTAGCTCTTCTGTTAACGGATAAACGTCAATGATTCCTCCGCGCACACTAAACTCACCCGGAGCTGAAACCATAGATGCCCGCTCATAGCCCAACTCAACTAACCTTTTTAAATAATGATCAACGTCGATGTCAATTCCCATTTGAAACGGCAGCTGTGTTTGCTCCCATCTTGCTTTAGGAGGCAGCAGCTTTCGAATTCCTGCAAGCGGTGTTACAACTACTCCACCTGTATGTTGACTCCAATAATTGAGTACTTCAATTCGCTGAGCCTTTAATTCTGGACTTGCAATCCCCACTTCTGTAGCAACTAAATCGTTAACAGGGTATAAGAAAACGTCTTTTTCCGGTAAAAGATGCAAAAGGTCTTCATACACTTTTTGAGCTTGATATAAATTATGAGTCACTACTAATAAAGGGTATTTTTTATCCTCATTTAAGAGTGCCATTAATACAGATCGAGCTGAACCGGAAATTCCCGTTACTAACTGTTCTTTCAAACCTTCTTCTAAGCTGCTGACAACAGCTCCAATTTCTTTATTTTCTTCAAATTGCTGTCTAATCCCTCGCAAAGGAATTCCCTCCTCCCATGATATGTCTAAACTAAACAGAAAAACGCTTTGGTTTGAGACCAAAGCTTTTTATTGTATAAATGTTTCGTACTGATGATAGTCTGGATTTCGTTCTAGCGCTTCTTGACAGTCTTCACAAATAATTTTAACCACGATATCTCCACTATTATGGTAGTGAATAAAGTCTTTTCGTTCATCTGCGGTTAGGTGATTAAAACCGAGTGCTTCTGTATTGTGAGCTGTCTTTTCTATCATACCGACTTTTGCGCCACAATGTCTACAGAAATAATGAATAGACATACAAATCCTCCCAAATCTTTTAGTGTTAGTATGGACGATTGAGAGAAATTTTATTCTACTTAATTATAGCGATTCATTACTTCTAAGAACGGTTTACCTAAAAAATCTTCACTCGCGTGTATAGACGTTTTCATCGCTTCTTCCATATGAACCATTTCATCTTCTGTAAAGCGCCCTAGTACGTAATCAACTACTTTCATACCGTTTTTCGGACGATCGATTCCAATACGAATTCGGTTAAACTCTTGGGTTTTTAAATGCTGAATAATTGATTTTATTCCGTTATGGCCGCCCGGACTTCCTTTTGTACGCAATCTTACTTTTCCGCACGGTAAATCTAAGTCATCGTAAATAACAAGCAAGTCTTCGACGTCTATATCAAAATAGTCCATTAACGGGCGAATACTTTCTCCTGATAAATTCATATATGTTAGAGGCTTTAATAATATGACTTTTTCTCCTTTTATTATACCTGTTCCATATATTCCGCTAAACTTTGTTTTATCTAGTGAAATCATAAACTGTTCAGCAATTTTATCAATTGCCATAAATCCTATGTTATGACGGGTACGGTCATATTCTTTTCCAGGATTCCCTAAACCAACGATTAATTTCAAAATAGATACTCCTTTCCACTCTATGTAAGTTGTACATAATAGGTAAATGTCTTTAATGTTTTACATTACTATATAGTATCACTTTTATTATAATCAATTCACACAAAAAGACGTAACCTTTTGGTTACGTCTTTTTATATTATTCTTCGTTATTTTTTTCTTTTGTTGCTTCAACATCGCCTTCAGCATCCTGAACTTCGCCGCTGTCCGGCTCTTCTTCCTGTTGAGGAGGTAGCACAGAAGCAACTGTATCTTCTGCATTATGCGTAATTTCTAGCTTTTTATCTACCTTAATATCCGCTACTGTGATTGTATCATTAATTCCTAACTCTGATACATCTACATCAATAGACGATGGGATATCCTGCGGCAAGCCTTTTAATGAAATTTCATATAAAGACTGCTGTAATACGCCGCCTTCTTTTGTTCCTTTTGCTTCTCCTACTAGAGATAAAGAAACTTCAGTATCAATTTCTTTCTTCATGTCGATCACTTGGAAATCGGCGTGGATAATTTCGTTTTTTAATGGATCAGTTTGAATATCATGTAACATTACGGAATATTTTTGCTTATCCACTTGTAACGTTAACACTCCATTGCGTCCTGCTTCACGAATAGTCTTAATAAAATCAGCACTGTTTAAGTAAATAGGTGTGGATTCTGTTTTATTTCCGTAAACAACCGCTGGGAAGTTTCCTTCGTCGCGAATCTTTCTATTTGTAGAATTTTTGAAATCCGTTCTTTTATTTGCTTGAATTGAAATACTCATTTTATTCACCTTCCAGTATGTTTTCTACTTAAAATGTACCCTTTTTAGAAGGTTGCTAAACATGAAACCCAGTTTGAACAGTAATATATCTTTGTGCATTCCATCCAAAGCGCTTTAAAATCAAGGGTTGGCACATTTAAATTTTTTTCAAAAAAACCTCTTTCCAAATGGAAAGAGGTTCTTTTTATCAATCAAATAATGTACTAACTGATTGCTCTTCGTGAACACGAATAATCGCTTCACCGATTAACGGAGCTACTGAAAGTTCTGTTACTTTATCAATTTTCTTATCTTCTGTTAAAGCAATAGAGTTTGTTACAGCTAACTCTTTGATTGTAGAGTTTTGAATACGCTCAATCGCAGGGCCTGAAAGTACTGGGTGTGTACAACAAGCATATACTTCTTTTGCACCTGCTTCAATTAATGCACTTGCACCAATTGTAATTGTACCAGCTGTATCAATCATGTCATCAATCAAGATTGCTGTTTTTCCTTCCACTTGTCCAACAATGTTCATAACTTCTGCTACGTTTGGACGTGGGCGACGTTTGTCAATGATAGCGATCGGCGCTTTTAGACGTTCCGCTAAACGGCGAGCACGCGTTACGCCACCATGGTCCGGAGATACAACAACAACGTCATCAAGGTTTTTACTCTTGAAGTATTCACCTAAAATTGGAACACCTACTAAATGGTCAATTGGAATATCGAAGAAACCTTGAATTTGAGGAGCATGTAAATCTAATGTGATAATACGAGTAGCTCCCGCTTTTTCAATGATATTTGCTGCTAATTTGGCAGTGATTGGTTCACGTGCACGAGCTTTACGATCCTGACGAGCATAGCCATAGTAAGGCATAACGATGTTAATTGTTTTAGCTGATGCACGTTTTAATGCATCAATCATAATTAATAATTCCATTAAGTGTTCGTTAACTGGAGCACTTGTTGATTGAATGATAAATACATCACAACCACGGATACTTTCTTCAATGTTAATTTGAATTTCACCGTCACTGAAACGATCAACCGAACATTTACCTAATTCCACACCAATTACTTTTGCGATCTCTTCAGCTAAAGCCTTGTTTGAATTTAGCGTAAATAACTTTAAATTTTCATCAGCATATACATTTGACATTTTATTGTGAAACCTCCGTCAGGATTTTTTATTAATATCAAGCTTTTCAGCATAGTTTTCTTTATTTACTTGTTTCGCACGAGCAATTGATAATGCTTTTCCTGGCACATCATCCGTTACGGTTGAACCAGCTGCAACATAGGCGCCTTCACCAATTGTTACAGGTGCAATTAAGTTTGAGTTACATCCTACGAATGCCCCATCTTCAATCTTTGTTAAAAATTTATTTTTCCCATCGTAGTTAACTGTAATAGATCCGCACCCTAAGTTTACACCTTTTCCGACCTCTGCGTCTCCAATATAACTTAAATGAGAAGCTTTGCTACCTTTGCCAAAAGATGCTTTTTTAATTTCTACAAAGTTTCCTACGCGCACTTCATCTCCAATTAATGATTGAGGACGAATATGTGCAAATGGGCCAATTGTGACTTCGTGACCAATTTCACTATCGTGAGCAACAGAATGGCGAATAGAAGTATTATTACCTATTTTGCAGTCTTTAATTTCACTGTTAGGTCCTACTTCACAATTCTCTCCAATTACAACTGTTCCTTGAATAACCGTACCAGGATAAATAACCGTATCTCTGCCAATGACAGCATCTGCTGAAATGTACGTGTTAGAAGGATCCACAATCGTCACTCCATTTAACATATGCTGCTTGTTGATGCGCTTTTTCATTGTTTCTTCTGCTTGAGACAGAGCAAATCGATCATTAACGCCCAATGTTTCAGCAAAATCGGATGTTTGATATGCAGAAATAATTTGACCTTCATTTTTTAGAATTTCGATAACATCAGGTAAATAATACTCTCCCTGTACATTATCATTTGAAACTTTTGAAAGTGTCTCAAATAATTTCTCATTATCAAAACAATACGTACCAGTATTAATTTCCTGTACAAGACGCTCTTGTTCTGTGGCATCTTTATGCTCCACAATCTTTTCAACAGACCCTTGTTCATTTCGAATGATGCGTCCATATCCTGTTGGATCTTCTGCATGAGCTGTTAAAATAGTTGCCATTGCATTTGTTGCTTCATGATGCTTTAATAAAGATTCAATTGTTTCAGCTGTAATAAGCGGAGTATCTCCACATACAACAATTGTCGTACCTTTTTCATGTGCAAGTAAAGATTCTGCTTGCATTACTGCATGAGCTGTTCCTAACTGCTCTTCTTGTAAAGCAAATAAGCTTTTATCTCCAACATGTGATTTCACTTTTTCGGCACCGTGACCTACAACTGTAATTAAACTTGTTAAATCCAAACGTGATAACTGATCAATTACGTGTTGCACCATCGGTTTGCCACACACAGGGTGTAACACTTTATATAAAGATGACTTCATACGTGTACCCTGACCAGCTGCCAATATGACTGCATATCTTTTTGACATAACAGGCCTCCAATTTTACCTTTTTATCCATTAAGAATATTATATCAAAAATGACAGCATTTCAAGGAATCATTTATAAGTCATGAATTTTATTTTTTGGTAATGCTAAAGTTTTACAAAGGTGTGAAATTATATAAGTGGTAATCAAAAAGAAAAGAGCCTACTTTTCAGTAGACTCTTAATGTATCATATGTTTACGAAGCACCCGCTTCTTCGAATTCAACTTCTACCTCACCTAAACGATGATATTCTGCTAAAACAGCATCTTGAATCTTTCCGCGAGTATTTGAATTGATTGGATGTGCAATATCACGGAACTCACCATCCGGTGTACGTTTACTTGGCATGGCTACAAATAAGCCATTATTACCATCAATCACACGAATATCATGAACAACAAATTCACCATCTAATGTGATTGAAGCAATCGCTCTCATACGTCCTTCAGTGTTCACGCGGCGTAATCTTACGTCAGTTACTTCCATCTTGTTCACCACCTTTTTCTATGCGAAGCTTTACATACTTAATTCCACAGAATTTTGTATTTTCCTGCTATTCAGAAAAAATTTTTAGAAAATTTTCGCAAAAAAAGTGAACAATTGGAAGTTACTTGCTTTTTGTTAGAAATTTGTTAATTTAATTACCCTTTAACAAGCGCAATAACTTCAATTTCAACAAGTACATCTTTAGGTAGTCTCGCAACTTCTACACATGAACGTGCCGGCTTATGGTCCCCGAAGTAGTCGCCATAGACTTCATTTAACGCTGCGAAGTCGTTCATATCTTTAATGAACACGGTTGCCTTTACAACTGTATTTAGAGAAGCTCCAGCTTCTTCAAGAACTGCTTTTAGATTTTCAAATACTTGAGTAGCTTGTACTTGAACATCTCCTTCGACCAACGTACCATCTGGACGAAGTGGAATTTGACCTGAACTGTAAAACAAGTTATTCACAACAATTCCCTGTGAATATGGACCAATAGCTTGCGGTGCATTTTTTGTTTGAACCTGTAACATATGTTCCTCTCCCTTACTTGATCAAATATATTTTAAGTAATTGCCTTCTTGTACACGAATTTGTTTATCTTTGATATTTACATCTGTTAATTGTACAAGGGACACATACTCATCCACTAAACGTTCTTCAATATCTTCTGATTCTACTAAAACTCCAATACCAGCAACAGTTGCATCGAACTCTTCAAGCAAGCTAACCATTCCATTTACAGTACCGCCAGCTTTCATGAAATCATCAATGATGAGTACATTTGACCCCACCGCTAAACTTCTTTTAGCTAACAGCATCGTTTGAATGCGCTTAGATGAACCCGACACGTAGTTAATACTAACGGTCGATCCTTCAGTTACTTTACTGTCTCTGCGCACAATAACAACCGGCACGTCTAAATACTGAGCAACCGCATACGCAATAGGAATACCTTTTGTTGCTACAGTCATCACCACATCGATTTTGCGGTTAGCAAAAAGCGATGCATACAAGCGACCGATTTTATTCACAACGCGGGGGTTCCCTAAAATATCAGTTAAATATAAATATCCACCTGGCAGTAAACGCTCAGGTTTTTCAATCAACCCACATAATTCTTGAACAAGCTGACCAGCTTCTTTATTCGTCATCTTTGGAATGAATTTAACTCCGCCGGCAGCCCCTGGTAGCGTAACCAAAGTTCCGATACCCTGCTGTTCAAAAGTTTGTTTAATAATCGCCATATCTTCGCTAATAGATGATTTTGCGGAATCATATTTATCTGCAAAATACGTAAGAGGGATAAGGCGCTGAGGGTTTTGAATGAAATAGTTGGTCATATCAATTAATCGTCCACTACGTCGAAACTTCATAACATCCTCCTGAAAATCCGAATATTGTAATGTAAATATAACATTAACATACGGATTTATTCAAGCGTTATTCGTTCACCTAGTAGCCTAACTGCATAAACTTTATCACAAAAGCCACGTAATCCATTATAAATGCGATGCATACGTGAATCATGCTGTACAAGTCCAAATACAGTTGGCCCACTGCCGCTCATGAGCACAGCATCGGCGCCAAAACGCTTTATTTGTTCTTTAATGAGAGCTACTTCCGGATGCATTTTCAGCGTTACTGCTTCCAATACATTTCCTACAAGGCTACACATTTGATCATAATTTCCTGATTGTATGGCGTGAACCATCTCATCTACTTTAGGATGATCCATCTCTTCAATTTTTAAGTTTCGATATACATCTGCTGTAGAAACACCTATTTCAGGCTTAGCCAAAATCACCCAGCAGCTTGGAGGTGCCTCAATATGCTCTACAATCTCTCCGCGCCCTGTAGCAAGAGCTGTCCCTCCGTACACGCAAAAAGATACGTCAGAGCCAATCTCAGCCCCTATTTGTGCAAGTGTGTCTAATGACAACCCTAATTCCCATAACGTATTTAAACCGCGTAATGTAGCAGCCGCGTCACTGCTGCCTCCAGCTAATCCAGCAGCTACTGGAATATGTTTATCAATTAATATATTTACACCTTTTGAAATGTTATAACGTCGCTTCAAAATCTGCGCTGCCTGATAAGCGAGATTTCGCTGGTCATCTGGAACAAAGCGATTATGAGAATAGATAACAATTCGTCCATCTTCACGGTCAGAAAGTTCAATTCTGTCCGCTAAATCAATTGTTGTCATAATCATCTTAACTTCATGGTAACCATCTGGACGTTTATGTAACACATCAAGTGACAAATTTATTTTAGCCGGTGCTTTCACCATTAATTTCAACTTACTTCACCTACTTCATCTTATCGAGTTTAACGCTATTTTATCATAAAATGAACAAGATATAGCTGTTCATTTAAACATCTTTGTTTAATCCTCTGTTTTATCTTTCATTTTGGGACAAAAAAACCGAAGCGGTTATACACTTCGGTTTTCCTCATTTCACTTTAAATAGTCGTATAAGCATTAATTTTCACTATGCTATTGCTTTAGCTGCTGCTGTGCAAGCTCTATAGCTCGCTTCACCATATTGCCTGCGTCTTTTGCCCGAATAGCGCCCCAGCCTTCTGCTTGTACAGTATCGTAAAAACCAAGTTCTTTAGCCAGTTCTTCTTTCAGCTTCGATGACATAATCCCTCTACGCCTTGACATTGCACATGGCTCCTTTACGTATAAAATGAAATTTCAACCTGAATCTCCTCGCTCTTTTACATAAGAAACGCGAGGACGATATGTATAGTATGTATAAAAAATAATGCATATATAATTTGAAAAAAAGACCAATAAAAAAGCAGTAAACCAATGTCCACTGCTCATCACCACTTGCTATATTGCCTATGTCATTCTTAGAAAAATTTTAGTTGCACTGTTTCCGTTAACACATCTGCGTAACTATACGAAACCCGCTCCAAAGAGTTTTCCTCTTGATCTAATTCAACGATAAAAACAGATGGGTACGTTTCTGTTAATACACCTGAACGTTCTACTGTTTTTCTACGACCACCGTTTGCTTTTAAAGTTAATCGTTGGCCTAGGTGCAAATCCAGCGCTTGCTTAATATCAGACAAAGTTTTCGCCATATTGGTCCACCTCACTATGTATAGTATAACACATGTTAGAAAAATAGTCAAAAACATAAAATTATAACAATCTATCTCTAATTGTGTCAATAAATAATTTTCAACATGAATCTACATTTCGCTGTTAGTATGCTCGTTTTTCAACGAAATATGTATATCTTTAGCAAATATTGAAAATGATTTTGTGTAATTAAGCGTATACTTTGGCTTCATACGAAAAAACAACTGGTTGCACATCATGCGTGTACATGCTGTAACCAGTTGTTTTTATTTCTACTCATCGCTTTCATAAGGCATGCCCGTGCGAAGCAGCCCTTTTGTTTCTACTCCTCCTAAACCTTTAGCACCCGTTAATGTATTACGTAAGACGTCCCATACATTAATACGATCCGTGAAAGGAGTAAAACTTAGTTTTGCTACTACATACACAGGGTCAAGAGCATGAATATTTACACGTGAGGGTGAACTAGCAAAGTTTGCTCCAGCTTGAATCAATAATTCAAAATGCGATTGACAGGCACCTGCAAAAATCACCAGCTGATCTAAATTACCAACTCTTTTTCTTGCTTCTTGGACTGTTTGAATATAGTGCTTGGAATGTCTATAAGCAAGGAGATCATCTTTATTTCCTTTTCCTTTGGAATAGGCATCATGACCTGTCAGCACTAGAATATCGGGTCTTACATCCTCAATTAGCTTTCCAACCTTCTCAGGCATTTCTGACTCAACGCAATGAACACCATAAACAGGAACACCAATTTTTTCGTAAACCAACAAACATTTACGTAAATAATTAGGGTCTCCGTCTACGTGCAGGACCTTTCCTGGAATTTGAAATAAGCGATGTGAATGGCTGTATCCATTTGTCATGCTATATTCAGTTTTCTCTCGAACGAGCCGATAATCCTGTTGAATAAGCTCCAAGGATCTTTCTAAAAGTTCTTCTTCTTGTTTTTTTCTTTGATCCTGTTCTTTAGCATCCACAACCTCTAGATCTGTACAAGGAGCGTCCGCAATCAACCGAACGTCTTCTCCTATTAAAGTCGCATATTTCCCCGTTTCGCTGTCATTAATAGCTATAACACGAAAAAGCAAATCTCTTTGATAAGAAGGTCGTGTAACTATATCACCAATTTTGATGTTCATATGCTTCACTCCGTCTTTGCTACTTCAAAAATAAATTCTCTTCATAGCCTATGACTTCATGATAAAAATGTGATAATTTAGCGAAATGATTTTAAAAGTTGATCACTTAGCTTTCCAAATTCTTGAATAGATAACGTTTCGCCTCTTCGTTTCGGATCAATTTCAGCAGTTGAAAGTGCTTGCTCAATGTCCGCTTTTTTCTGCTTTCCATTTGGCAAGTTGTTCACTAGATTGTTTAAAATTGTTTTTCGACGCTGTCCGAAACTTGCCCGTACAACTTGGAAGAAGAATGCTTCATCTTCGACTTCTACCGCTGGCTTCGGTCTTCTTAACAATCGAATAACAGCTGAGTCCACATTAGGCTGCGGATTAAACACTGTTTTAGGCACAATCATAACCGTCTCAGCCTCTGTATAGTATTGAATAGCAATAGAAAGTGAACCGTACTCTTTTGTTCCCGGTTTAGCTGCTATACGTTCAGCAACTTCTTTTTGAAGCATAACGACGATTCCACGTACCGGAATTTGCTCTTCTAATAATTTCATCAAAATGGGTGTCGTCACGTAATACGGTAAATTCGCAACGACCATTAAATCTTCTATGTTTTCAAATTCTTGTTCGAGCGTCCCTTTTAAATCCGCTTTTAACACATCTTGATGAATAACTTTTGCATTTGAGTAAGGAGAAAGAGTATCAGCTAAAATCGGAAGCAAACGCTGATCGATTTCAAATGCCAGCACTTTTTTTGCGCGCTTTGCTAGCTGTTCAGTTAAGGCCCCGATACCAGGTCCAATCTCAATAGCTCCCGTTTCTTCTGTTATTTCCGCATGATCAACAATACGATGTAAAATGTTCGTATCAATTAAAAAATTTTGTCCCAAACTCTTTTTAAATGTAAAACCGTATTTCTTTAAAATTTCCTTGGTTCGATTAGGCGTTGCAATATCTTTTAACACGATCCCTTTTCCTCCTTATTTATCTGCTCAACAGCTCTGATAAAGTCCTCTTTTGAAATTTGGAACATCTGTAATCGTTTATGGAGCTGCTTTCCGTTGGCATAACCAATTTTTAATAACTTGCCTATTCTTTCACGTCGAGACTTGGCTTTACTATCTCCTATCAAACGAGCTACGATTAAATCCTCTTGAGAAATCTCCATAGCTGCCCCCATCCACTCTTGCTTCACATCTTTTAGTGCTTTTTGAATAGATGCAATAGAAGCATGTTCAACTCCAATACCTTTGCCATTTTTAGGGCGAGCCTCTTCTTTATCTAAGAATGCATGTTTACATCCGGGAACACGTTCTGAAACAATATTTCGAATTCGCTGTCCTGGATAATCTGGATCTGTAAAAATAATCACGCCTCGTGTTTTTTGAGCTAATTTTACTTTCTCAATGGTTTCTTCATTTACAGCTGATCCATTTGTCTCAATGGTATCCGCATCCACTGCACGTTTAATTGCTACAGTGTCATCTCGGCCTTCTACTACAATAATTTCTTTAATCTTCATTGCTTCCTCCAAAACATTCAGTTTTGTTCATTTGCTTTTCAGTAAAAATGAAATGCTAGTTGCGCACATCATTTTTCTTCTATGAAATCAACGTTTTATCTTATTATCAACTAAATTAAAAAACATCTACCTGTTATTTTAACTGAAAAAGGCAGAGGATAACATTCTCCTCTGCGCCTATCTTTACTTTAACACGAAAATGATTGTTATATGAGAAAAAGTTTTAATCATTAATGCCAAATAGCTTTTTAGCGTTAGCTGTTGTAATATCAGCTAATTCTTCATACGTTATACCTTTTAACTCTGCAATTTGCTCTGCTACGTATGAAACATAACCAGGTTCATTGCGCTTGCCGCGGAATGGATGAGGAGTCAGATAAGGACAGTCTGTTTCAATTAATAGTTTATCTAAAGGAAGCTCTGTAGCAACTTCTTTTGGTTTTTTCGCATTTTTGAAAGTAACAGGTCCGCCAAAAGAAATATACATATTCATATCCATACACTGCTTCGCTACTTCAATCCTGCCCGTGAAGCAATGCATAATCCCGCCTACTTCTTCTACGTGCTCTTCTTTTAAAATGGTTACCACGTCTTCTGTTGCATCACGATTATGAATAATGATAGGTAAATTCACTTTGCGAGCTAAGCGAATTTGACGGCGAAATACGTCCTTTTGAACCTCTTTAGGTGATTTATCCCAATGGTAGTCTAATCCCATTTCCCCTAAAGCAACAACTTTCGGATGCTGAGCTAACTTTTCAATCCAAGCTAAGTGCTCATCCGTCATATCAACTGCATCTACTGGATGCCACCCAACACTAGCATAGATAAAGTCATACGTTTCAGCTATTTGAATAGCCTTTTTAATGGTAGGTTCATCGAATCCAACAACTACCATGTTTTGAACACCTTTTTCTAACGCACGATTAATTACTTCTTGCAAATCATCTTCATACTGTTCTGCGTTTAAATGAACATGTGTATCAAATAACATCTAATCGATCCTTTCCATGAATAAAAGGGGGTCCTCGCATGTTACACGTGAAACACCCCTTTTACCTATAGTTATTTTATCTTCGTGCCATTTGCTAAGTTTTGATCTACGCTTGCTAGTGAAAGACCATTCTCATCTTCACCCGCTAAAATCATTCCTTGTGATAGTTCACCGCGCAGTTTCACAGGTTTTAAATTGGTTACACAAATTACTTTTCGACCTACTAATTCTTCAGGCTTATAAAACTTGGCAATACCTGATACAACCTGGCGTTTTTCATAGCCAAGATCAAGCTGAAGCTTCAATAGTTTATCTGCTTTTTTAACTGGTTCTACTTGCGTAACTTGCGCTACACGAAGCTCTACTTTCATGAAATCATCAATTGTAATCTCTTCAGAAGGCTCTTCCTTCACAACAGGTTTTTCTTCCTTTGGAGCACTTCCTTGCATCTGCTCTTTAATAAACGCTACCTCTTCTTCTCGATCTAGACGAGGGAACATCGGCTCACCTTTTTCTACTTTTGTGCCTTCTTTAAGCATATTAAAACGCGTCGTGCTTTCCCACGTTTTTAATACATCTTCTTTTACACCAATCTGAGCAAAAATTTTCTCAGGTGTACGTGTTAAGAATGGCTGCAGCAATACCGCAATGTGACGAATTGATTCAGCTAGATGTGTCATAACAGAAGCAAGTTCTGCACGCTTATTCTCATCTTTTGCTAACGCCCAAGGCTGCGTTTCATCAATGTATTTATTCGTACGGCTTACATATTGCCAGATAGAAGCAAGAGCCACTGAAAACTCCATATCTTCCATCGCTTCTTCATATTTGTTCACTGTATCTTTTTGAGCTTGGACGATAAGTGCATCAAACTCTGTTACATTGCCTTCATAAGTCGGAATAACACCATCAAAATACTTATTAATCATCGCCACTGTACGATTAACTAGGTTGCCAAGGTCATTTGCTAAGTCAAAGTTAATACGTTCAACAAACGCTTCTGGTGTGAATACACCGTCTGAACCGAATGGAACTTCACGAAGTAAGTAGTAACGAAGGGCATCTAATCCATAGCGGTCAATCAATGTCACTGGGTCTACTACATTCCCTTTTGACTTCGACATTTTTCCATCTTTCATTAATAACCAGCCGTGAGCAAATACTTTCTTAGGAAGTGGCAAATCAAGGGCCATCAACATGATTGGCCAATAAATGGTATGAAAACGTACGATTTCTTTTCCTACTAAATGTACGTTAGCCGGCCAATACTTTCGATAGTTTTCATCGTTCTCTGTACCGTACCCAAGAGAGGTGATATAGTTAGAAAGCGCATCAATCCATACGTAAATAACGTGTTTTGGGTTACCTGGAACTTTTACCCCCCAATCAAACGTCGTACGAGAAACAGCTAAGTCTTCAAGGCCAGGCTTAATAAAATTATTGATCATTTCGTTCTTACGGGACTCTGGTTGAATAAATGAAGGGTTTTCTTCATAAAAAGCTAGTAAACGATCTACGTATTTCCCCATTTTAAAGAAATAGGACTCTTCTCGAACGAGCTCTACAGGGTGTCCGCTATCCGGGCTTTTTCCGCCTACAACTTTTCCATTTTCAACGATTGGATCTACTAGTTGATGCTCTGTATAATACGTCTCATCGGGAACTGAATACCAACCTTCATACTCATCAAGATAAATATCACCTTGTTCTAAAAGGCGCGCGAAAATCTTTTCCACGATTTCTTTATGTCTTGGTTCTGTTGTACGGATAAAATCATCATACGAAATATCCATCTTATCCCACAGCTCTTTGATTCCAGATACAATATCATCTACGTATTGCTGAGGTGTCACGTTTTTCTCTTCTGCTTTTCGCTGGATTTTTTGACCATGTTCATCTGTACCTGTTAAATAACGTACGTCAAACCCTCTCAAACGTTTATAACGAGCCATTGCATCTCCCGCTACCGTCGTGTATGCATGTCCTATATGTAATTTACCACTCGGATAATAAATCGGCGTAGTAATATAAAATGTATTATTTCCATCTGCCATGTTCATAACCTCCAACATTCCATTTCAACATTTTGGTTTATATGTATGTAATCATATAAACCCTGTCTTCTTATTCTACTATCTATCATACTATTTTACATGATAATTTCAAAACATTCTCTTCCTATATACATGGGAATATGACGGATTCACTTCATTTTTAAATAATCGTTATTTTTCCAAAAAATAATCCTGTTAATTGTATCAGCTTCGCCCTATTTTTATATAAAATATACTCTCATTCAAAAAGTCATTTTGATGAAAACGACAAATAGGTCTAATTTTGTCGTTTTATGTCGAATTATATTTACCCTATCTTCAAAATAGTTAATATCAAGCTATTTAGGCGATTAATCTTTTTTCCAATGAAACCCCTTGTCATTCCTTGACTGACGGTCACAATTAGCTTGTAAACAAGTGGAGAAAAAAATTTTTACCAGCTACATTTTTTTACATATAAAATGATTGACTAGTTTTGGAAACGCTGGTATTATGAAAGTACGTTGAAATTGTCGAATAATGACGAAAGTAATAACATAGAAAAATGATTACTGAGAGGAGAACGATTAACATGAAATCTACAGGTATTGTTCGTAAAGTTGATGAATTAGGACGCGTAGTAATTCCAATTGAATTACGTCGTACATTAGGAATTGCAGAGAAAGATGCTCTAGAAATCTATGTAGATGAAGAGCGCATCATCTTAAAAAAATACAAACCAAACATGACTTGCCAAGTAACAGGTGAAGTATCTGATGATAACATTCAGCTTGCTAGCGGCAAATTAATTCTAAGCCGTGAAGGTGCAGAACAAATCATGAAAGAACTTCAAGATTCTTTACAAGCTTCTAAATAAAACGAAAAGCTGTCTATGATAGACAGCTTTTTTTAATGTACGTGATATTCACTGTAAATGTCTCGCTTTGACACATCTCGGTCTTTTGCCACTTGCTTAATAGCTTCTTTGTTTGAAAGTCCTTCTTCTACATAGTGATCAACATGCTCGATAATGGTGAGCTGTTCCCACCATAGATTACTTTCATCTGGCGCTTCTTCATTTGTCCCTTCAAGAATTAAGCAGAATTCGCCTCTAATATCTGTGGCATTTGTCCATTCAATTGCTTCTAATACACTTCCTCTTAAAAATTCTTCATAGCGTTTTGTTAACTCTCTACATAACACAATAGATCGGTTCCCTAAAATTTCTTCTATACTCTTTAGCGTTTCTTTTAATCGATGAGGAGCTTCATAAAATATCATGCTTTCCTTAATATATTGAAGCTCTTGAAGCTGTTCTTTACGCTGCTTTTTATTTCTGTTTAAAAATCCATAAAAGTAAAACTGCCCCGTAGGTAGTCCCGAAGCAATTAAAGCTGTTAATGCTGCGTTAGGCCCCGGCAGCGGAACAACCGTATATCCTTCTTTAACGGCAGCTACCACTAACTCATAACCAGGATCTGAAATACAAGGCATGCCCGCGTCGCTTACTAAAGCAATATTTTTTTCACTGTCTAAGTCGCTTAACAGCTGTTCACTTTTTGTATGTTTATTATGTTCATGATAACTTGTAATAGGCGTATCGATCTCAAAGTGGTTACATAGTTTTTTCGTTTGTCTCGTATCTTCTGCGGCAATATAATCAACTTCTTTTAAAATTCGAATCGCACGAAATGTCATATCCTCTAAGTTTCCAATAGGAGTGGGAACTAAATATAAAACGCCTCGTTCATTCGATACATCATAACTTTTTTGTGATTTCATTCTGCTTTTCTTGCTCCCTTCGAATGTAAGCCTGTTTTTGCACTCTGCTTAACTGTTTGAACCAATACTCTTTTTGCATAGCTTCTGTTTTAGAAGTAAACACCTCATGCCAAATTAATGAAACAGGCCTTCTTGCTCTCGTATATTTTGCCCCTTTTCCTTCATTATGGACAGAAATACGTTTTTGCAAATTATTCGTGTAACCAGCGTAATACGTACAGTCCTTGCATTCAACTACATAAAAATAATGATTATTTTGTTCCATATAAAATCCTTTTTAATTCGTCCGTGTATTCATCATTATCTTGGTAGACCACCAGGGGAGGAAGAATCTTTAAATCTGGACTTCCATCCTTCGTACCTTCAATTAAAAGTGTATTTGCTTCTTTCCCATCTTTAGGATAGACAAACTGAAGTCTCTTTGGCTCTAAACGGTACTGCCTCATTAACGTAACGATATCTAATAGTCTTCCTGGACGGTGAACTAATGCCACTTTTCCGCCTTGCTTCACTAGTTGGCTACTGGCTCTAATCACATCTTCCAACGAACAATGAATTTCGTGGCGAGCGATTGCAAAATGTTCGTTTTCATTTATCTCTTCTTTATTGGATGTGGTGAAATAAGGAGGATTACATGTTACAACATCATATTGTCCATAACCCAGTTCTTGAGGCGCATTTTTTAAATCACCATGTATCATTTTAATCTGCCCATCGAGCTGATTATACGCAATACTTCTTTGCGCCATACTGTGTAGCCGCTCTTGAATTTCTACACCAATGATTTTTCCCTTCGTTCGTTTAGATAAAAACAGGGGGATTACACCGTTTCCTGAACATAAATCAACCAAGTTACCTTTACGAATTGGGACATAAGCAAAGTGAGATAAAAGCACAGCATCCAATGAAAAGGAAAAGACAGACGGACTTTGAATAATGCGCATCTCCTCATCCGCTAATAGATAATCTAAACGTTCATCTCCATATAACTCAACCATAGTCGTTCTTCTCCTTGTACATCTATTATTTATATCTTTTACTCATAAAAAGAACCTCTCCAAAAGGGAGAGGTGTTGTTACTTTTTATTTAAAAATGACAAGCAAAACAAACAGTCTCCATCTTTACGCACACTTCCATAATGAATGTTACAAATATGAAAACCCTCTTGGTAAAGGCGAGCCAAATTGTCATATCCTTCTCCGATATCAATTTGTTTTTGTTCTTTTGTTTGAGCGCTTGCTTTTGAATGTCTATTTTTCAGCTTCGTTTCGAAGTTTGTCTGGTCAAGGCGACGGCGCAAATGATCATTTTCTATTTGCAGGTGATGATTTTCTTCAATTAGCTCAGCAAGATGCTCTTTCAACTCACCTAACTGCTTATATAAATGACCAATTTGTTCCTCCATGTTTGTCACCGAATCAAAAATCTCTTTTTTATCCACCTTTGCCCACCTCGTTAATCTGTGGCTTGAAACGAAACAGCACCTTCATTATTGATCTCATCCAGAGTATACTCTAAAATTTGTTCGTGATCTGACAGTTCCACTTGAATAATTCTTTCCAAAATATTCAAACCCACTACACGTCCTGAACCATCTGAAGTTTTAATTGTTGAGCCTATATCAGGAAGCTGTTCTTTTGCCGTTTCATACTCATCATTTTCATATTTTAAACAACACATCAAACGTCCGCATAAACCAGAAATTTTCGTTGGATTAAGCGATAGGTTTTGGTCTTTGGCCATCTTAATAGAAACCGGCTCAAAATCACCTAAAAACGTTGAGCAACATAGCATACGTCCACAAGGACCTATCCCGCCCAACAGCTTTGCCTCGTCTCGTACACCGATTTGACGAAGCTCAATTCGCGTACGGAAAATAGCAGCTAAATCTTTAACTAACTCCCTAAAATCAATACGGCCGTCTGCTGTAAAATAAAAAATGACTTTATTACGATCAAACGTATATTCTACATCTACTAACTTCATATCTAAATCGTGTGATTGAATTTTTTGCACGCATACATCATACGCTTCTCTAGCAGCTTGTTTATTTTCATCCACAATCAGCCTGTCTTTTTGTTCGGCAATGCGGATTACTTTTTTCAAAGGAAGTACGACATCGTGTTCACTTACTTGCTTTTTATTAATAACCACTCTGCCAAATTCAACACCACGAACTGTTTCTACAATAACAAACTCACCATCTGGAATTGTAAGTTCTCCAGGGTCAAAATAATATATTTTTCCCGCTTTTTTAAAGCGAACGCCTACTACATCATACAAGCTTTTATCCCTCCTGCAAATCCAACACCAGCTGTTCCATTAATAACTGTAGATTCATATTTGAATTTAATTTATTTTTGGCCTTCAAGATAACCTCTAAGCGATAAATCGCTTTTTCCTGCGTTGTCTGAAGAGCTTGCTGTTTTAATTCTTCTATTTTATGACGATAGACGATTTTAGACTCTTGTCCAACTTGCAGCGTCAACAAATCACGATAAAGAAGCATCAATAAAGTTAAACCAATATGTGCTTGTTCTTTTTCTTTAAAATGTGCTACCCACTTTTCATGAATAAAAAGAAGAGCTTGTTGAGGTCTCGTTGTTAACACTTCATATAATTGTATCACTAACTTTATTGCAAGTCCAAACCATTCATCTTTACTTAATTCAATTGCTTCATCAATGCTGTTTGTTAAATTAGACAAGATGGACGCATCTACTCCGGAAAGGCCATTTTCTACTAGTTTTTCAGCTAACTGTTCTGGTGTAAGAGATCGAAATGATATTACTTGGCAACGTGAGATAATTGTATCTAATAAGCGCTGTATATTTTCTGTTAATAAAATTGCATAAGTTCCGTTGCCAGGCTCTTCTAAAAATTTCAGTAAACTATTTGCTGCGCTTACTGTCATTTTATCAACATGATTCACAATATATAACTTTTTATTAGATTCAACACCGGTTTTTGTGAATTCTGATTGCAAAAATTGAATTTGCTCTTTTTTAATCGATAAACCGGCTGGCTCAATCAAGTGAATATCTGGATGATTACCTGAATCAATTCGCCGGCAGTTACTGCACTCATGGCATGGCCTATGATTAACTGGATTTTGGCAAAACAGCGCTTTAGCAAACAAAAAACTAATTTGTTTTTTACCTGTTCCTTTGCTTCCTTCAAATAAATAAGCATGAGCAACTCGCTCTTTAAGTAAGCTGTTTTGCAAAATCTTTAATACGTTCGGCTGAAGAGCTTCAAGCTGTTCCCATGTATTTCCCATTCAATCATCACTTTCTATTTAAAATCTTCTCTCTTAAAATTGATGAAATTGATCTATTGGTAGTACGAATACTGTAGCTCCGCCCACTTCAACTTCAACAGGATACGGAATGTATGAATCTGCATTACCGCCCATCGGTGCCACAGGAGAAATCATCTGCCTGCGGTTTTCACATTGGCCCTTAATAATATCAAGTACTTCATCTACTTTATGATCATCTGTACCAATCATAATTGTTGTATTCCCTGATTTTAAAAATCCGCCCGTACTTGATAATTTGGTTGAACGAAACCCTCTTTCTACAAGTGCATTTAAAAGCTTTGAGCTATCTGAATCTTGAATAACGGCCATTACTAATTTCATGAATAACACCTCATTTTACTTTTTTGTTAAGAATAGTATAGCAAGAATAACGATCATCTGTATTTATTTTAAAATCAATTTTATTTGTTTATAAGCTTCTTCATAGACTTTTTCAACGGATTGATTTGCATCAATTCGTCGAATACGCTCTGGAAATTCACTCAAAAGAGATAAATATCCATCTCGTACTTTGTAATGAAAGTCTAAGGATTCTAAATCTAATCGATTAATCTCATCTTTTCGACCTTTATTAATTCTTTCTAACCCTACCTCAGGCTCAATATCAAAATATAAAGTGGCCTGTGGCATCGTTTGCTCAATAGCAAATTGATTGATAGCAAAAATATCTTCTACGCCTATACCCCGCGCATTTCCTTGATAAGCAAGTGAGCTATCAATAAAACGATCACATAATACTATATTCCCTTTATTTAGCTCAGGAATCACTTTTTCTACAAGATGTTGTCTTCTAGCCGCAGCATAAAGAAGCGCTTCGGTTCTGGCATCCATTTCCGTGTTAGATGGATTTAAGATGATTTCACGAATTTGTTCAGCAATTCGTATGCCTCCAGGCTCTCTTGTTAATACAATATTATAGCCCTCTTGTATTAATTTTTGTTGAACCATGTGGATGATCGTCGTCTTACCAGCACCTTCTGGCCCTTCGAATGTAATAAACGTTCCTGACATGTATATAAATTCCTTTCTCTATTTAAATACTTCTATCTTTCCTTCTTCCATACAAGAGCCGCCCTGAATATGACCATTTAACCTTTGAATATGCAAAATATAGTCAATATGATTGCTTGTAATCGTTTCTCCCTCCATTAAAATAGGAATTCCAGGAGGATATGGAATAACAGATTGTGCGCTTACACACCCAATCGCTTCTTCAAAAGAACACATATGCTTTGTTCTTAGTTTTCTTTCTTCCATAGGCAGGAGAACCGTTGCTTTTGAAAAACGAAATGGTTTGATTATTAGTTTTTCATATGACTTACGCTGTATATTCTCTACTGCTTGTCTAACCCGCTTAATTGTATCATTAAAATCCCAACTGCTGCTTAAAGGTAGCACAAACAATACATAGTTAACGTCAGCTAGTTCTGTATAAATATCTTGCTTTTCCAGTTCCTTTTGCAAATGATATCCTGTTGCAGCCGAACAAGTCAACGTCATTTTCAAAAGGTCGGTAGCAGTTTGATCTGTTTCCACATCAATAGTTGAAAGTGTATCAATCTCATTAATCTTTTCAACAAACGAATGAATATTTTCAGTCATTCTATCAATATCATACTGAGTAAACTGCTGCAGATAATACCGTGCTAAATCGAGAGAAGCCATAATAGGGTATGAGGGACTGCTTGACTGCAGTACTTGTAGGTGATGCCGAACGCTTTGCTTATTTATCAACGTCCCCTGCATATGTAAATAAGAACCCATAGTCATAGCTGGCAGCGTTTTATGTGCTGACTGAACAACAAGATCCGCTCCATACGTAACAGCTGACGACGGAAAAGGATTACCTAAAATAAAGTGGGCTCCATGAGCTTCATCAATAATTATAGGAATATTGTAGCCATGAATAAAGTCAATGATCTCCTTTAGATCTCGCGCCACCCCGTAATAAGTAGGATTTGTTAATACAAATGCTTTTATATCCTGAGAACCCTCTAAAGCTGCTTTAATTGTTTTAATGGATACACCTGTACTAAGATGTGTTTTGGAATCTATTTCAGGAGCTAAAAAAATAGGTGATGCCTTTGATAAAGCAATAGCATTAAAAATAGATTTATGAGAATCTCTTTGAACAGCAATTTTATCTCCTTCATGACAAAGAGATAAAATCGCGGCGAGATTGCCTACAGTAGAACCATTAACTAAAAAAAAACTTTCATCTACTCCATACAACTTTGCCGTTAACTCTTGTGCTTCTTTAATAACAGATTCTGCTTCATGTAAATCATCTAATCCGCTAATTTCCGTTAGATCGTATTGCAAAAAGTCTGCGTAAGAAGACTGAATATGTGAAGGTAGAATTTGACCATTTTTATGGCCGGGCACGTGATAAGAGAGTGACCTCTTTTCGCTGTGCCTTACTAAACGGTTATATAAAGGTAAATATGTATCCATACATCCATTCCTTACTTTTGTAAATATAACATTGCTAACTTGATAAAAGAATATGTAAGTATTTTTCCTATCAAAATTCATTTTTCTTTCATTATAACAAACTTAGATGATTTTTTTGAGCCATATAAAGAAGCCCTTATAAAAAAGGGCTTTTAGTAAGAAAACACTCCTGATATTCTCTTTAATTGATTTACTAACAATTGATAACGAAAATGAGATGAATCCACCTCTACAATCTCTACCTCGCAGTGTTGGCATATAAAGCTGGAAAACACCTCAATACCCTTTGTATGCTGTTCATGACAAACGGAACATGTTTTAATTTGTTTTTCCATTACTCTCCACCTCCACTAAATAAGTATCGACAAGATATAACTTCTTTATGCACTTCATTTACCCCATTTTATGTAGATAGCTTATACTCTGTGAATAATAAAAAAAGGACTAGCTATTTTAGCTAGTCCTTTTTCAGGTGCCTGGCAACGTCCTACTCTCACAGGGACAAAGTCCCAACTACCATTGGCGCTAAAGAGCTTAACTTCCGTGTTCGGTATGGGAACGGGTGTGACCTCTTCGCTATC
>NZ_JBVQPN010000015.1:0-51157 GCF_055710015.1 Priestia sp. VA7 | reverse complement strand
CTTTTAATCAGAGGGTCGAAGGTTCGAGTCCTTCATGGCTCATTTTAATAAGCGGAAGTAGTTCAGTGGTAGAACACCACCTTGCCAAGGTGGGGGTCGCGAGTTCGAACCTCGTCTTCCGCTCCATTTCTATATAAAAAAAGATATTGGGGCCTTAGCTCAGCTGGGAGAGCGCCTGCCTTGCACGCAGGAGGTCAGCGGTTCGATCCCGCTAGGCTCCACCATACATATAAACGTACAACCTTTAAGCAATTTGCTTAAAGGTTTTTTTGTGTAATTTTTACAAATTAGAATTGTATATATATTCAAAAAAGTGTCGAGTTGAGCCATCGCTCATTTAGCCGTTACAATAGGAGAGTAGCAACATTTGTGATGGGGGGACATATTATGAATAAGCTTTCAATTATTGGAGTACCAATGGATTTAGGTCAAACTCGCCGAGGGGTCGATATGGGGCCAAGTGCGATACGATATGCAGGGGTTATTGAACGCATCGAGAATATTGGATATAGTGTAGAAGATAAAGGGAATATTGAAATTGCCTTAGCTGAACGAGTACATAGTGATGAAAATACAAACTTAAAGAATTTAAAAGCTGTAGCAGATGCTAGCGAGAGGCTTGCTCAGACCGTAAGTGATGTTATTACAAATAAAAGGTTTCCTTTAGTGCTAGGGGGAGATCACAGCATCGCTATCGGAACACTAGCAGGAGTAAGTCGTCATTATAAAAACTTGGGCGTGATTTGGTATGATGCACACGGAGATTTGAATACAGCAGATACGTCTCCTTCAGGAAATATTCACGGTATGCCATTGGCGGCAAGTATAGGTATAGGAGACGACGCATTGACTCGAATTGGCGGTTATACACCTAAAGTCAAGCCTGAAAATATTGTGATTATCGGAGCACGTTCTTTAGATGAAGGAGAAAAAGAGTTAATAAAGGAAAAAGGGATTAAAGTGTATACGATGCATGAGATAGATCGAATGGGTATGACAAAAGTAATGGAAGAAACAATTTTATATTTGCGTGATAAAACAGATGGCGTTCATCTATCACTCGATTTAGATGGATTGGATCCACATGATGCACCTGGAGTAGGAACGCCGGTCATCGGTGGAATAAGCTACAGAGAAAGTCATTTAGCTATGGAGATGTTAGCAGAATCTCAGCTAATCACTTCTGCTGAGTTTGTGGAAGTGAATCCTATTTTAGATGAACGGAATAAAACCGCTACAGTAGCTGTTGCATTAATGGGCTCACTTTTAGGAGAGAAATTAGTATAAAACATTAGTACCTACCAAAAGGTACATGAAATATATATCAAGATAAAAAAAAGAAGCTCTTAGTTCGGATTCGAGAGCTTCTTTATATAGAGAAAAACTTTTCATATTCATTTAATAAACCATCTAGCTCTGAACTGACTCTCACTACTGTTAGTGATGATAAAGGGTTTTCTGCTGCAAGAGTGACCATGTTATTTCTGCATTCTTCAATTCGATTCAAAAGGTTCTCTTTTGTATGAGTCAAGCTTTCCACTCCTCTTCTTTTCATCTATACTAATTACATAACCTACGTATGATCTTTTTAAACGTATTTGACAAATTTTTGTTAAAATAATTAAGCATAAGTGAAACTTTATGATAAAGTACACGTATATATACTATCCCGCAATGGGCGGAGGTAACCGTTACATGGATTTATTATTAAAAAGAAAAATAAAAAAAGTAAAAAAAGGTGACCAGGATGCGTTTGCTGACATAGTAGAATATCACAAGGATAAACTTTTTCACCTATGTTATCGAATGTTAGGAAACCGGGAAGAAGCGCAAGACGCTGCCCAAGAAGCGTTTATTCGAGCCTATGTAAATATTCATAGCTATGACACGAGTAAAAAGTTTTCCACCTGGTTATATCGAATTGCTACAAATCTTTGTATTGATCGAATTCGTAAAAAAAAGCCAGACTATTATTTAGATGCAGAAGTAGCCGGGACCGACGGGTTAAATATGTACTCTCAAATAGCTGCCGATCAGGCCTTACCAGAGGAAGAACTAGAGCAAGTAGAATTGCAAGAATTCATTCAGTCGGAAATATTAAAGCTACCTGAGAAATATCGAACTGTCATTGTCCTAAAATATATAGATGAGCTGTCTTTAAAAGAAATCAGCGATATTTTAGACCTGCCTCTTGGTACGGTAAAGACTAGAATTCACAGAGGACGTGAAGCTTTAAGAAATCGACTTCGCCACTTGTAAGGAGTGAACTAAGAATGAAATGTCCAAAAATGTATGTAAATCTCATTCATGAGCATTTAGATGGAGATATTACAAAAGAAAATGAACTGTTATTAAAAGAGCATTTGCATCAATGTAAAGGTTGTCAGCAGCATATGCATCAGTTAAAAAGAACCATTGCATTTGTGCAAAGCACTTCTCATATAGAATTACCTATGAACTTTACAGCAGGTGTTATGGCTGGGTTACCACGTGAGAAGAATGGAATTCGAATGAATAGATGGTTTACAAACCACCCGATTCTTAGTGCAGCTGCTGTATTTGTGCTGTTAATGTCCGGCACCGTGTTTTCAGCTTGGGAAACGGATGAAGACTTTTCTGTTTCAAAGCAGCCGAACTTGGTCATTCACGATAAAACAGTCGTTGTACCAAAAGGTGAGACCGTCAAAGGTGATATTACTGTGAGAAATGGCGATATTAAAATTGAAGGAAAAGTAGATGGAAACGTTACTGTTATACATGGTGATAAGTATCTAGCTTCTGCAGGAGAAGTGACAGGCAATATTGAAGAGTTAGACAAGATTTTTGACTGGGTATGGTATAACGTCAAAACTCATGCCAAACAAGCTGTTGACTTTTAATAGTTGAAACATAAAACCGTCCGCTTATCTTGTTAGAGAGGAACAGTGGACGGTTTTATTTATATAAAAAGAAGGCTACATTATATAGGAACAAGGATTTAAAAATAAGATGTAATTTACAGTGTAATTTTGTTTTATGGTATAATAAAACGGTTATGTTATCTTTATTACATATATAGAGGAAGTGAGAAGATGCCTATTGGAGACCTGCCAATCCTCTCATATTTAGGAAAAATTGTTGATGTTCTCCTGGTATGGTTCGTCATATATAAATTAATTATGGTCATAAGAGGTACAAAAGCAGTACAGCTTTTAAAAGGAATCACGGTGATTTTAGTTGTTCGCTTTATAAGTAACTTCCTTGGACTAAATACGCTGCAATGGTTAATGGACCAAGCGTTAACGTATGGGTTTTTAGCTATCATTATTATCTTCCAGCCAGAGCTGCGCCGAGCGCTTGAACAACTTGGGAGAGGACGTTTGTTTTCACGCAGTAATTTGCCTGAAGAAGATGAACGTACCGTTACGATTGAGGCGATTATAAAAGCAACGCATTATATGGCTAAAAGACGCATAGGTGCATTGATCTCAATCGAAAGAGAGACGGGTATGGGTGATTATATTGAAACAGGTATACCGCTCAACTCTAATATTTCTTCTGAATTATTAATCAACTTATTTATACCAAATACACCACTTCATGATGGAGCGGTTATTTTACAGCGGAATCAAGTAGCCGCTGCAGCATGTTACTTACCTTTATCTGAAAGTCCTTTTATTTCAAAAGAATTAGGTACTCGCCATCGTGCTGCTGTAGGAATAAGTGAAGTAACAGATAGTGTGACTGTCATTGTATCTGAAGAAACTGGAGGCATTTCCGTTACCAAAAATGGTGAATTGTATCGTGAATTGACAATTGATACATTGAGAGAAATGCTAGAAAAAGAATTAGTCACAACTTCTAAAGCAACTTCTTCCACTCGTTGGCAATGGAGGTTGAAGAAGAATGGATAAATTGATGAATCGATCGTGGGTTATGAAAATTATCGCGTTGCTGTTAGCCTTCATGTTATATTTATCTGTTAATTTAGATGATGGTGCCAGTTCATCAAATAAGATTCTGAACCGAAGCAGTTCTGCCAACACTGGAGTAGAAACATTAACAGATGTTCCGGTTCAAGTATCCTATAATGAGAAGAACAGAATTGTAAGAGGTGTTCCGGATACGGTTATTATGACACTGGAAGGTCCTAAAAATATTTTGGCTCAAACAAAGCTACAAAAAGATTATCAAGCTTATATTGACCTTGATAATTTAAGCTTAGGGCAGCATAGAGTCAAGGTTCAGTATCGAAATATCTCTGATAATTTAAACGTAGTGGTTAAGCCTGATATTGTAAATGTAACAATTGAAGAACGCGATTCAAAACAGTTTTCAGTAGAGGCAAGCTATGATAAAAACAAGGTCAAGAATGGATATGAAGCAGGGGAAGCAACCGTTAGTCCAAGAGCCGTCACGGTAACG
This sequence comes from Priestia sp. VA7, assembly GCF_055710015.1. NCBI lineage: Bacteria > Bacillati > Bacillota > Bacilli > Caryophanales > Bacillaceae > Priestia > Priestia sp. VA7. The sequence goes on along the minus strand of NZ_JBVQPN010000015.1, from coordinate 46,753 downwards.
GGCGCATCAAGTCAATTGGATCAAGTTGCTTATGTGAAAGCTATTATTGATTTAGATAATGCTTCAAAAACAGTGACGAAACAAGCAACTGTTGTCGCACTAGACAAGAATTTAAATAAATTGAATGTAACAGTTCAACCAGAAACGGTCAATGTAACAATCCCAGTGAGAAATATTAGTAAAAAAGTGCCGGTCGATGTGATTCAAGAAGGCACGCCAGGCGACGGTGTCAACATTACGAAGCTAGAGCCTAAAACAGATACAGTAAAAATTATCGGTCCATCTGATTCTTTAGAAAAAATCGATAAAATTGATAATATTCCAGTCGATGTTACCGGTATTACGAAATCTAAAGATATTAAGGTGAATGTCCCTGTTCCAGACGGAATAGATAGTGTAAGTCCTAAACAAATTACCGTTCATGTGGAAGTAGACAAACAAGGTGATGAGAAAGACGCAGAAGAAACGGATGCAAGTGCAACTGAGACTAAGTCATTTAAGAATTTACCGGTTTCTTTAACTGGTCAATCCTCAAAGTACACGTATGAACTGCTTTCTCCTACTTCAGTAGATGCGGATGTAAAAGGACCAAAATCTGATTTAGATAAGTTGACGAAAAGCGGCATTAGCTTGTCAGCGAATGTAGAGAATTTATCTGCCGGGGAGCACACGGTTCCTATTATAATAAATAGTCCCGACTCCGTTACATCAACTCTATCGACTAAACAGGCAAAAGTTCGTGTAACAGCGAAAAAACAATCAGGGACAAATGATGAGCAAACAGATAAAGAAACAAGTGGAAGCACGAGCGATAAAGAAACAAAGCCAGACACGGGAACTGGATCAGGAACAAATCCTGGGACGGGAAATTCAGGTGATTCAGCTGATAAACCAAGCGAAGAGACTGATACACCTGAAGACAATACAGATACACCAACAGATAGTACAGAAACTGGTGACGACAGTAGTAATAATCAAAGTGATGAAAATTCTACACCCGTAGATGGACAGACAGATAATACATCAGGAAACTAAATGTTTTGACATGAAGGAGAGAAAATTAATGGGTAAGTATTTTGGAACAGACGGAGTACGAGGAGTTGCCAATAGTGAATTAACTCCTGAGCTTGCTTTTAAAATTGGACGCTTAGGTGGTTACGTTCTAACAAAAGATTCAGAGCGACCAAAAGTATTAATCGGACGCGATACACGCGTTTCTGGTCATATGTTAGAAGGAGCGCTTGTTGCAGGATTGCTTTCAATTGGAGCAGAAGTTATGCGACTAGGTGTTATTTCAACTCCAGGGGTAGCGTATTTAACAAAAGCACTTGGCGCACAAGCAGGAGTCATGATTTCTGCTTCGCATAACCCAGTTCAAGATAACGGAATTAAATTCTTTGGTCCAGATGGATTTAAACTTTCAGATGCCCAAGAGAATGAAATTGAAGCGTTAATGGATAGTGACACAGATCAATTACCAAGACCTGTTGGGGGAGACTTAGGTCAGGTAAATGACTATTTCGAAGGTGGACAAAAATATCTTCAATACTTAAAACAAACGGTTGATGAAGACTTCTCAGGTATTCATGTGGCATTAGACTGTGCGCACGGGGCAACGTCATCGTTAGCAGCACATTTATTTGCAGATCTAGATGCAGATATCTCTACAATGGGGGCATCTCCAAACGGATTAAACATCAATGACGGTGTAGGATCTACACATCCGGAAGCATTAAGTGCCTTCTTAAAAGAAAAAGGAGCGGATGTTGGATTAGCATTTGATGGAGACGGAGATCGTTTAATCGCAATCGACGAAAAAGGCGAGATTGTAGACGGTGATCAAATTATGTTCATTTGTGCAAAATACTTATATGAACAAGGACGTTTAAAGAAAAACACGCTTGTTTCTACCGTTATGAGTAACTTAGGCTTCTATAAAGCACTAGAAGCTAGCGGGATTGAAAGTGCACAAACTGGTGTAGGAGACCGTTATGTAGTAGAAGAAATGAAAGCTAATCAATATAACCTAGGTGGAGAACAGTCAGGTCATATTATTTTCTTAGATTACAACACAACAGGTGACGGTATGCTTTCAGCTATTCAGCTTGTAAACATTATGCAAGCAACGAAAAAGCCTTTATCAGAATTAGCAGCTGAAATGAAGAAATATCCTCAGCTTCTTGTAAATGTAAAAGTAACAGATAAGCATCATGTTACAGATAACGAGAAGGTAAAAGTGGTTATTGAAGAAGTGGAAAAAGAAATGAACGGTAATGGCCGAGTACTTGTACGCCCTTCAGGAACAGAGCCGTTAGTACGTGTGATGGTTGAAGCACAAACACAAGAAGAATGTGAAACTTATGTAACGCGTATCGTAGAAGTAGTAAAAGAAGAAATGGGCTTAGAGTAATTCATTAATTATATGCATAAGCGGTGACGTTTCAAGCTGCTTATGCATATTTTTATATTGTTGAGAAAAATTCTTGGAAATTATCTAATGCTAAAGGCTGTTTTTACAGATAGTAAAGAAGATAATTGACGTTTTCTCACTTCTTATTGTAATATTAAATCTGTTCGTCTCTTAATTTATGTAAAGGAGTGAACAATCTAGTTTAAAAGTGAATACAAAGCGCCTGAACTAAGTAAAGGGACGGAAACGACTTAGTTGACGAGGAGGAGGTTTATCGAAGTATCGGCGGATGCCTCCCGGTTGTTGATTATCACGGCCGAAAACTTGATGTGAAAAACAATGAGGTGACTTATTGGACAAAAGCATTGAGATGATAATCATTGATGATGAAAAGAGACTCTCTTTTCATACATGAAGGAGGATTTTATCTATGTGCGGAATTGTAGGATATATTGGAACAGAAGATTCGAAAGAAATTTTATTACGTGGTCTTGAAAAGTTAGAATATCGTGGCTATGACTCAGCGGGTATTGCAGTTGTTAACAATGAAGGCGTACACGTATTCAAAGAAAAAGGCCGTATTGCAGAATTGCGTCAGGCAGTAGATAACAGTGTTGTAGCACCAGCAGGTATCGGTCATACGCGTTGGGCAACTCATGGTGTACCAAGCCAAGAAAATGCTCACCCGCATCAAAGTACATCTGGACGCTTCACACTTGTGCATAACGGTGTAATTGAAAACTATGCTATTTTGAAACGTGAATATTTACAAGATGTAACGTTCAAAAGCGAAACGGATACAGAAGTAATCGTTCAGTTAATTGAAAAAATCGCAGCAGAAGGCTTAGATGTAGAAGAAGCGTTCCGTAAGACAGTAAGCTTGCTTCATGGTTCTTATGCACTAGCTCTTGTTGATAACGAAGATAAAAATACAATCTATGTAGCTAAAAACAAAAGCCCGCTTCTCGTAGGTGTTGGTGAAGGATTTAACGTTGTAGCGAGTGATGCTATGGCAATGCTTCAAGTAACAGATCAGTACGTAGAATTAATGGATAAAGAAACAGTAATTGTTACAAAAGAAGGCGTAACAATTAAAACGCTTGATGGTGAAGTGGTAGAAAGAGCCCCTTATACAGCAGAGCTTGATGCAAGTGATATTGAAAAAGGTACGTACCCTCACTATATGTTAAAAGAAATTGACGAGCAGCCTTTAGTTGTTCGTAAAATCATTCAAGAGTATCAAAATGAGAATAATGAACTGCACATTGATGCAGACATTTTAGAAGCAATGGATGAAGCAGACCGCATCTATATCGTAGCATGTGGAACAAGCTATCATGCAGGCCTAGTAGGTAAACAATTCATTGAAACGTGGGCGAAGGTTCCAGTAGAAGTGCACGTAGCAAGTGAATTCTCTTACAACATGCCGCTTTTATCTGAAAAGCCATTGTTTATCTTTATTTCTCAAAGTGGAGAAACAGCTGACAGCCGTGCAGTATTAGTTCAAATTAAAGAACTAGGTTACAAAGCGTTAACAATCACAAACGTTCCGGGATCAACATTATCTCGTGAATCTGATTATACGTTATTACTTCATGCAGGTCCGGAAATTGCTGTAGCATCAACAAAAGCTTATACAGCTCAATTAGCAGTGCTATCAATTCTAGCGGCTGTAACAGCAAAAACACGCGGCATTGAATTAGAATTTGATTTAGTTCAAGAGTTAGCAATCGTAGCAAACACAATGGAAGTACTTTGCGACGACAAAGAAGAAATGGAAAGCATTGCTCTTCAATTCTTAGCAACAACTCGCAACGCATTCTTTATTGGACGTTCTGTTGATTATTATGTAGGCTTAGAAGGTGCGTTAAAACTAAAAGAAATCTCTTACATCCAAGCAGAAGGATTTGCTGGAGGAGAGCTTAAGCACGGAACAATCGCTTTAATTGAAAACAATACGCCAATTATTGCATTAGCAACACAAGAGCATGTAAACTTAAGCATCCGTGGTAACGTAAAAGAAGTAGTAGCACGTGGAGCTAATCCTTGTATCATTTCAATGAAAGGATTAGAAACAGAAGAAGATCGCTACGTGATTCCGAAAGTTCATGAAACACTTTCACCACTAGCAGCGGTTATTCCTTTACAATTAATCTCTTACTACGCTGCACTGCACCGCGATTGCGATGTAGATAAACCACGTAACTTAGCTAAATCAGTTACTGTAGAATAATAAGGTTCTAGACACCCTTCTATTATAGAAGGGTGTTTTTGTATGTCTGAGAAAGAGAACAAACACCGTTTATGCTAGAAGTTTCATTGAGCTAAAAAATATATTTGCTTGCTCCATTTATTTTATATAATGAAATAGGTAAAGGAACGAACCTCAGCTATTAAAAAGGAGGTGGAAAGCATTAGTGGATTGGCTCAAAGTATAAAGTACGTGTTGCGAGGCATCTTTTTTGTCTTGTATTTTCCCTTTTATTTTGTATTTCAAATTTTGTGTAAGCTATGGATATATTTTATCGCTAAGCCCCTCATATGGATAGGAACAAGAATTATTCAACCTGTCATTGATTTCATTTGGAGATACATTATACGTTTCTTGTTCGTTTATCCTATTTCTTGGCTATGGAGTGTCCTCATCTATCCTTTTATTCTCTTCGTTTGGAAACGATGTTTTTTGCCTATAACTAGATTTATATGGAAGTATGTTTTATACCCTGTGTTGTATCTAGTTTGTTATCCTTGTTATCTTTTCTGGAAATATGTTGTGCTGCCATTTTACAATGAAATTGTTATTCCTGTGGTTTCATTTTGTCAGCGTATATTCCTCTGTTTCTGGAAAGGAGTTAAGTGGATCGTAATTCATATGATCTACTATCCTTTACGGTGGATTTGGATGAGATGTATATACAAACCGCTTAAAAATGTATATACAAAAATCATTCAGCCGGTTATCAAATGGTTTTCTCATTTATTTAGTTAATGAAATATACCAAAAGATTGCTTGTCTTTTTTAGGTATTAAACTCGAAAGATAAGAGGGAATTGATGTATAATAAAGACGGATATATCATTGCCTATTTATTTTATTAGATTCAATTTTGAAAGAGAGTGAAACAATATGGGCCGTAAGTGGAACAATATTAAAGAAAAGAAAGCGTCAAAAGATGCTAATACAAGTCGTATATATGCCAAGTTTGGCCGTGAGATTTATGTGGCTGCGAAACAAGGCGAGCCAGATCCAGAATCAAACCAAGCGTTAAAAGTTGTATTAGAACGCGCGAAAACATACAATGTGCCAAAAGCAATTATTGACCGTGCGATTGAAAAAGCAAAAGGCGGATCAGAAGAAAATTACGATAATCTTCGTTACGAAGGTTTTGGACCAAATGGCTCAATGGTTATCGTAGATGCTCTTACGAATAACGTAAACAGAACAGCTTCAGACGTGCGTGCTGCCTTTGGTAAAAACGGCGGTAATATGGGAGTAAGCGGATCAGTAGCGTACATGTTTGATCCAACAGCTGTTATTGGTGTAGAAGGTAAGGATGAAGAAGAGACGCTAGAACTGTTAATGGAAGCAGATGTAGACGTGCGTGACATTTTAGAGGAAGAAGATTCTGTAATTGTTTATGCTGATCCGGATCAATTCCATGCGGTACAAAAAGCGTTCAACGATGCTGGTATTACGGAATTTACAGTAGCTGAGCAAACGATGCTTGCTCAAAATGATGTAAATCTTCCTGAAGATGCACAAGCTCAGTTTGAAAAAATGATTGATGCATTAGAGGACCTAGAAGATGTGCAGCAAGTATATCACAACGTTGATTTAGGATAATAGTGAAAGAGGCAGACCTATCAAAGAGGTCTGTCTTTTTTTATAGGCCGTGTGAAAAGCATCTATTGACCCTTTCCCTTCTTTTGGAATATGGTAAGATAATGAATTAAGAATAGAAAATAGTAGAATTTTATAAGAGATAAATGGAGGGAAAGCAGTTGAAAAAATTAATGGTGGGGATGGCGTTAACAGCTACACTTGCAACGGCTGTAACGCCTGGCTTTGGCTCAATCGGGGGAAATCAAGAAAAGGCATATGCAGCGACGGTTACATATAAAGTGACGGCAAGCAAGCTAAATGTGAGAAGCGGAGCGGGAACGACTTACGGGATTATCGGCAGCGTAGTGAAAGGTCAAACGCTATCTGTGATGAGCAAAAGCGGAAGCTGGTACAAAATTAACTATAACGGCCGCATGGGCTACGTAAGCAGCGATTATGTACAAGCATCAGGAACAACAACTCCATCAGCAGAAAGCACAACGTACACAGTAACGGCAAGCACGCTGAACGTAAGAAGCGGAGCGGGCACTAACTATGCATCCATAGGAAGTGTGACAAAAGGCCAGAAGCTGTCTGTGGTGAGCAAAAGCGGAAGCTGGTACAAAATTAACTATAACGGCCGCATGGGCTACGTAAGCAGCGATTATGTACAAGTATCAGGAACAACAACTCCATCAGCAGAAAGCACAACGTACACAGTAACGGCAAGCACGCTGAACGTAAGAAGCGGAGCGGGCACTAACTATGCATCCATAGGAAGTGTGACAAAAGGCCAGAAGCTGTCTGTGGTGAGCAAAAGCGGAAGCTGGTACAAAATTAACTATAACGGCCGCACAGGCTATGTAAGCAGTGACTATGTACAGGCTTCAGCTACAGCGTCTCCAAAGCTCGTAGTGGATTCTTTTAAAACGTTAGGTAACGCTCAGCAAGTCATCTTGGTTACAGCAGATAACTACGATACGAAGTCTGCTAAAATTCAAACGTTTGAAAAAGTTGATGGGAAATGGAAGCAAGTTTTAACTGCGAACGGTGTACTTGGACAAAAAGGATTCGCTTTATCGAAAAAAGAAGGAGATATGGAATCTCCGACAGGGAAATATACAATTGGCACAGCATTCGGACGCTATGCAAATCCTGGAACTAAGCTTCCATATCGAAAAATTACAGCAAATGATGTGTGGGTAGACGATTCAAAAAGCTCTCTATATAATACGTGGCAGCAAAAACCGGCTAATGGCCGCTGGACGAGCGCAGAGAACATGGACATCCCGGCTTACGACTATGGGTTTGTCATTAATTATAATGAATCTAGAACGCCAGGAAAGGGAAGTGCAATCTTCTTCCATGTAGGAACAAATTATACCGCAGGATGTACGGCTACTTCTAAGGAACAAGTTGTCTCTATTTTAAAATGGTTAAATCCAGAAAAAAATCCGGTTATTATTCAATCCCCTGTAAGTGAATTAGATAAATATTAAGTTAGAAAGCAGCTGAACTTTTACAGTTCAGCTGCTTTTTTATGTAATTAAAAGCTTTGTCTGTCTGTGGTACGACAAAGTTAGTTTTCCTATTTATTGAATGAAAGCGTTTAATCTCTTACGATTAAAGTATCATCACGTAGAGAAAGGAAGAGAGCAAATGGCTCAATCTAATATAAAAGTAGCTGTACAAAAGTTTGGGAACTTTCTAAGTTCAATGGTTATGCCAAATATCGGAGCATTTATTGCATGGGGACTTATTACTGCTTTATTTATTCCAACAGGCTTTTTTCCAAATGAAAACCTTGCCAAACTAGTGGATCCAATGGTCAAGTATTTGCTTCCGCTGCTAATCGGCTACACAGGAGGAAAGCTTGTCCACGATCAGCGAGGAGGCGTTGTAGGTGCTATCGCCACCATGGGCGTCATCGTTGGGTCTGATATTCCGATGTTTCTAGGCGCTATGATTATGGGGCCGCTTGGCGGTTATATCATCAAGAAGTTTGATCAGTTTATTGAAGGTAAAGTCAAAACAGGATTTGAGATGTTAATTAATAATTTCTCAGCAGGTATTCTTGGAGGAATTCTAGCAATTCTAGCCTTTTTAGGAGTTAGTCCAGCCGTGGACGGATTTACAGGCGCGCTTGTAGTGGGTGTAGATTGGATGGTTGCACATGGCCTTCTTCCACTTACAAGTATTCTAATTGAACCAGCTAAAATTTTATTCTTAAACAATGCTATTAATCACGGTATCTTATCTCCGATCGGAGCAGAACAAATTCGAACAAATGGACAGTCCATTCTATTGTTATTAGAAACAAACCCTGGTCCGGGGTTAGGAATTCTGTTAGCGTATTGCTTCTTTGGAAAAGGAACAGCAAAACAGTCAGCGCCGGGAGCGGCCATCATTCATTTTATTGGCGGAATTCACGAAATTTACTTCCCTTACGTTTTAATGCGTCCGCTTCTAATCATTGCGGCTATTTTAGGCGGAATGAGCGGCGTATTTACATTTGTTCTTTTAGGCGGAGGCTTACAAGCGGTTGCTTCACCAGGAAGTATTTTGGCTATTTTAGCTGCTACACCAGGTAATGCAGGCAGCTATGTTGCAAATATCTCCGGTGTTCTCGTTGCAGCCATCGTATCGTTTATTGTAGGTTCGTTAATTTTAAAAACGGGCAAGCAAACAGAAGATTTGGATGAAGCAGCTCGCAAAATGCAAGAGATGAAAGGCAAGAAGAGCTCTGTAGCAGGAAGCTTTACAAAACAGCAAGGAGAAGTACCAGCAAGCGTTCAGAAAATTGTTTTTGCCTGTGACGCAGGTATGGGATCGAGTGCGATGGGCGCCTCTCTTCTTCGCAAGAAAGTTAAACAAGCAAATTTAAATATTTCGGTAACGAATACAGCCATCAGTAATATTCCAAGTGATGCTCAAATCGTTATTACACAGGAAGAGCTGACACCAAGAGCTCAAAACAAAGTTCCAGATGCGTATCATATCTCGGTTGATAATTTTCTATCTAGTCCGGAATATGACAAACTAATTGATCAACTAAAAAATGATCATACTACTTCTAAAGCGGAAGAAGAAAAAAGAGTATCTGCAGAAAATAATACAGATAGTAATGATGGTTTATTAAAAGAAGAAAACGTTTTCTTGAATCACCACTTTTCTTCTAAGGAAGAAGCAATTCGATTTGCAGGGAGCGTGTTAGTAAAAGGCGGATATGTAGAAGAAAACTACGTTGAAGCGATGATTGAGCGCGACAATATGACTTCTACTTATATGGGAAATGACGTAGCGATTCCGCACGGTACGGAAGAAGCGAAAAAGAACGTTTTAAGATCCGGTTTTACAGTGATTCAAGTGCCAGAAGGCGTTGATTTTGATGGTGAGAAAGTTCGTTTGATTTTTGGAATTGCCGGAAAAGACGGCACTCATTTAGAAATTTTATCTGGTATCGCGATTACATGTTCTGATATGGGCAATATTGAAAAGATGGTTCATGCCAAATCAGCTAAAGAATTAATGGCTATTATTCAAAGTAACTAACGGGATAGAAAGGCATGAAGATGCCTTTTTATCCTTTGTTTATAAATAAGAAAAGAGTTGATGTTCTTGTTTATTACTTCAAGAGAAAAATCAATCATTGAGTTAATTATTAAAACGGCAGGAAAACATACAGCCCTTACACTTGCTACTTTTTTGAATGTAAGTGTAAGAACTGTTCACCGAGATTTGAAGGCAATTGAATCAATACTTGAAAAATTTGATTTGAAGCTGATTCGTACACAAGATGAAGGACTAATGATTGAAGGTAAAAATGAACAAATTTTTCGCCTTATTCAAGAGCTGATGAAGATTAAAACGACGGATCAGTCTCCACAGGAAAGAAAATTAATTCTTTTAATTCTTCTTCTAGAAGAAGGGGATTCATTTAAATTACAAACGCTGGCTAAAGACTTAGAAGTAAGTATCACTACACTAACTGCTTATTTAGATGAATTAACAGAGTGGTTAACCACATTTGACGTTCTCCTTCATCGAAAAAGAGGGGTGGGAGTAGAGGTTCAAGCTACTGAAGCCAATAAACGAAAAGCATTAGCTAATTATTTTCTTGTTCACTTTAATGAAGAGTTAATTGAGTGCTTGTTTTTAGCAGAAAATCAGCAGCATACGGATGAAACGATTTTGCACTATTTTTATCCGGATTATTTGGCAGAAGTAGACAGAATTGTACATCAAGCGATTAATCAGCATCATTCTAAGCTGGCTGACAGCGATTATATAGGGCTCATTGTTCATATTTGCATTATGATACAGCGAACGAAAAAGCAAATGTATCTAGAAGACGACGGCGGCCAAACGGAAGAACTGGCGAGTGAAATGTTTTTAATGAAGGATATTTGCCTCGAAATTGAACGGGTATTTTCTCTTTCTTTTACAGAAAAAGATATTCATTTCTTAGCAGTGCGGTTACGTGCAGCAAAGTTCCAAACTACTAGAGACGTATATTACGACAGCGTAGTGGTTGGGCAGATTATTAAGAATATGATTGCTCACGTTTCTGTTCAGCTTAACACCGACTTAACTGGTGATTTTTCCCTTTACCAAGGGCTGCTTGCTCATATGGAACCGGCCATTTTTCGTCTTAAGCAAAAAATGGAGCTTTTTAATCCATTAACAGAAGAGATTAAGAAAAAGTACCCTGTTTTATTTATGGCTGTGAGAAACAGTATCGATCAAGAGCTGCCGGATTTAGTTTTTCCAGATGATGAAGTAGCATATCTTGTTTTGCATTTTGGTTCAACGCTAGTGCTAAAAGAAGAAGTCATGGAAATTCAAGCGCTGATTGTCTGTCCAACTGGAATTGGTACCTCGAAAATGTTAGCTAGCCGTATTCGTAAAGAGATTCCGGAGATTAATTCAGTTGTCATTAAATCGGTAAAAGAAATCAAAGAAGCCGCGCTTGAAGGGTATGACGTAGTGATTTCAACAGTAAGAATGCCTTTTTTAAATGTCGATTACATTTTAGTCAATCCACTCTTAACGGAAGAGGATATTCAATCCGTCCAGAATTTTTTACAGAAAAACATTCAAAAGTTAACCAAAGATAAGGACTATCGTTCGTTCCAATATAAAAGTAAGACCGCTTCTACAGAAAAACCGTCTTTTGAGGAAACGATGAAGCAAATTAAAGATGTGCATGGAAGTATCGAATCAATTCTTCAAAACCTTAGGATGTATCGATTTTCGGATGAAGTGAGTCACGATCAAGTGATTTCGCACGTAGTACGCGCTGCTGAAAAAGAACGTTTAATAACCAATGCCAGCTGCGTTATTCATCAGCTTAAGGAACGAGAAAACAAAGGCGGTTTAGGCATTCCGCAAACGAGTATGGCACTGTTCCATTGCCGTGAACATCACGTGAAAGAGCTGATTTTTCAAGTTTCACATTTAGAACAGCCTTGCACAGTTAAAGGTATGGACGGAACAAACATGCAGGCGCGTAACCTTCTATTAATGCTCGCACCTGAAGAGTTAAGTGAAGCACAGCAAGAAATTTTAAGTTTAATTAGTACCAGTTTAATTGAAGACCATGAAGCAATGATGATTTTTTCGTCTTCGAACGAAGAGATAATTCGCAAAAAGCTAGAGGATACGTTTCATGAGTACCTTCGAAATAATTTGATAAAGGAATGATTTTTGTGAAGCAAGCAGTTCATTTTGGAGCAGGTAATATTGGTCGAGGATTCATTGGGGCATTGTTTTCTCAAAGCAACTATCACGTCACATTCGTAGATATTGCTGAAAAGGTTATTAATCAGTTAAACGCAGATAAAGGGTATAACGTAATAACAGCCGCAGAGCATCCCGAGACATTAGCTGTTCAAAACGTATCTGGTTTAAATAATCTGACACAAGAACAAGCGGTCATTAAAGCGATTAAAGAAGCAACGTACATTACGACGGCCATCGGACCGAACGTTCTGCCGCGAATTGCTCCTTTAATTGCTAAAGGTTTGGCTGAACGTGTAAAAGCAAGCGACGAAAATGTATATATTATTGCATGTGAAAATCAAATCTCTGCAACAGATTTATTAAAAGGCTATATTTTTGACGCACTGGATGAAGAGACAAAAGCTCATATGATAAATAAGGTCTTTTTCTTCAATTCAGCTGTAGATCGTATCGTGCCTATTCAACATGACCAAGGTTCGCTTGATGTTTTAGTAGAATCCTATTATGAATGGGTAGTAGAGGCACCTGAAGATATTCCGTTTGTAGAAGGAATGACGATTGTGCCTGACCTTGCTCCTTTTATTGAAAGAAAGTTATTTACAGTGAATACGGGACACGCGGTAATTGCATATTTTGGTTATTTAAAAGGAAAAGAAACAATTGATCAAACGTTAAGAGATTCAGATATTTATGAACAAGTACAGCAAACGCTACAAGAAACAGGAAACTATCTAATTAAAAGATATGACTTAGATAGAGAGGAACACGAAGCCTATATTACTAAAATCATTGAGCGCTTTAAAAATCCTCATTTAAATGATTCAGTTAAAAGGGTAGGAAGAGCGCCAATTCGCAAGCTTGGACCTCAAGATCGTTTGATTCGTCCAGCGCTAGAAGCAAAAAAAGCGGGCCTTTCTTATACCTACTTAGCAAAGGCTATCGCCGCTGCGCTTTTATTTGACCCGCAAGAAGATAAAGAGGCTATGAAGCTTCAAGCGAATATTCATGAGTATGATATTGAGTATGCATTAAAAGAGATTAGTGGGTTAGAGGCAAGTAATGATTTAACAAAAGAAATCATTGCTCAATATAATGCTTTAAAATCGTGAATGAATTTAGTGCGTGTAAACAGTCCATTCTAAATGGGCTGTTTTTCTTTTAGCAGAAAGGGAATGTTTGTGTATAGGAGGGTGATAAAATGGTAGCTATTACGCACGTTGGATTAGCTGTACCTGATGTAGAAGAAGCCGTGCAGTGGTATGGAAAAGTTTTAGGTTTTAAGCTGATTGCCGGCCCTTATACGTTTAATGCGGAGGAAGAAAAAGCTGAAAATATGACTCAAGATTTACTGGGGTCTCATATCAAAAAAATGAAAAATGCTCACATGACAGCTGACAACCAGGTAGGCATTGAACTGTTTGAATTTAATAAGCCGCAAAGGCCTCTTGTATTAAAAGACAGCGATGAGCAGTATCAAAGTTATTTTCACATGTGTTTAATAGCCGAGGACGTGGAAAAGTTAGCGGATAAAATCGAACAATCAGGTGGTAAAAAGCGAAGCCAAGTATGGAATACAAGACCTGGAAAACCTTATTACTTGGTTTATTGTGAAGATCCGTTTGGGAATATTATTGAGCTATATTCACACAGTACGGAGCTCATGTATGGGAATAGAGAAGGATAAAAGCTTATCCAGATTTCTTGGATAAGCTTTTATTTTTTCATAGCTGTCCGTAGCCGTATACTTTTGCCAGCTCTTCAAAGGTTTTAGATGAATACGTAATAGTTACAGATGTTCCTACTGCCACTTTATTGAATAATTCTTCCACATCCGCATTATGCATTCGTACGCAGCCGTGGCTTACATATTTGCCGATGCTATCTTCTGAGTTATTGCCGTGAATAGCGTATGTGTCGCCGGTTGTGCCGTTTGCATTAAGCCCTAGCCACCGAGAGCCAAGAGGATTATTAGAAGCGCCTCCTGCAATATGCCCTGTATAGTAAGGGCGATTTTTAATTTTGTTAACAATCTTGAAAAAGCCTACCGGCGTATCGCTCCATGTTTTTCCCGTAGCTACTGAATACGTCTTTTCTAACTTTCCATTATGAAAATAAGCAAGCTGATTTGTTTTTTTATTAATAATTAAATCTCCACTTGCTGCGTTTTCACTTGCATTCGTCGCACTTGCTGTATAAGAAATGCTGATAATAGCTGCGAGGCATAAAGCAGCTGCTTGCAGTATAATTTTTCTCACGTTCTAGCCATCTCCTCTATTGTTCGTTTACATATTTAATGAATTACATACTATTAGTGTATAAAAGGAAAATGGACTGAATATGAATCTTTCCTGAATGAAAACTGAAAGTGCATTTTATTTATAAGCGAATATAAAGTAAAAATCTGGGCAGAAATACAACTAAAGGTCTGGTACATATCTCATAAAAAAGAGAAAAATGAAAATGCACCTTGTCTGTTTAATTTAGGATGTATTATCATGAAAGTTTGAAATGAAGGGCAGGAGGTGAAAGAAACAGATGCTTAAAGAATTTAAAGAGTTTGCTTTACGTGGAAACGTATTAGATTTAGCTGTCGGGGTTATTATTGGAGCGGCATTTGGAAAAATTGTCACGTCTCTTGTAAATGATATTATTATGCCGCTGATTGGTTTGTTGTTAGCAGGGATAGACTTTAAAGATTTATCCTTCACAGTTGGAAAAGCTACGGTATTATATGGATCTTTTATTCAAACAATTGTTGATTTCTTAATTGTCGCATTCTCGATTTTCTTATTTATTCGTTTCTTTAATCGTTTTAAGAGAAAAGAAGAAGAGAAAGTAGAGGAAGAAGTGGCTGTTCTGTCAAAAGAAGAAGAGATCTTAACAGAAATTCGTGATTTGCTAAAAGCAGAAGCAGTGAAAGAGCGTTCATAACAGCAATTTTTACATACGTATAAAACGGCTAAGAGGCCCGTCTTTTCATAAGAAAAGCGGGCTTTTTTTGTGTGGAATTTCTCGGGAAATGTTAGTGGTATGATTATGGGAAAATTAGGCGTGAAAGCGAGAGAGATAGGAATGTTAAAATCATATTAAAAGTGTTAAGATATTGTAAATAGGAGGCTTAAGGTTATGTTTAAACATTTGTATCGTTCTTTGCCAATGCTGGCAGCGTATGGTCTGCTTAGCGTTTTTTTATACAGTGTTGTTATGTTTAATGTATCAAATGACACAAAAATATTGTTTGACTGGGCCCAAATCCATACAGCTGGGTTCGTAGTATTAATAGGGGGATGCTCATTTATCTTATGGGCGCTCACTTTCTATTTGCTACTTCAATTTAATCAGATAGAGAGAATACAAGGTTCGCAGTGGTATGCCATTTTTACGGCAATTGTGTTTTCAATTGCCGTAGCAGCCGTTTCTTCTATGGTTTTTGTTATCTATCATATTAATATACATAATCCAGGCAAAACAATAGAGTGGATGCAAGTATATCCCGAACGCTATCTTTTTACGGTATTTTTACTTTCGCTGTTAACACTAGCGATCATTATGCTAGTAGGGGAAGCTTATTTAGGAGCTGGAATTACCTTTGTTCTGTATTTTATTTTAGCTCTTGTAAACTATTATAAAAAAATCTTTCGAAATGAACCGTTGTTCCCGAACGATTTTATTCAGGCCGGTCAGTTAAAAGAAGTTATTCCAATGATTAAAGATTCGATTTCAATTCCCATTGTAATAGGAGTTATTGGATCTATTGTCGTACTGATCGCTCTTTGGTTTTTCTTGCCGAAAATTAAAATTCGATGGTTTCTTCGAATTATTATGATTCTGCCGCTCATCTTTTTAATGAAATCATTTTTATTCTTTGAACACTCGTTTGCTCAAAAATATTATGATCAATATGCTGCGCTGATGCCGTGGAATCAGCAAAATAATTATTACTATAATGGACCTGTTATTGGCATGATTTCAAATATTAAAACAGATGTACTCCAAGAGCCAGATGACTACTCAGAAGAAGCTATGGCAAAAGTAGCAAAGCGCATTCAGTCAAAGGAAGAGAATACACAAGAAAGCAAGGCTGAAGTCAAACCAAACGTCGTGTTTGTGATGAACGAAACGTTTTGGGATCCAACAAAGCTTAACGTGACATTCTCTGAAGATCCAATGAAAAATACAAGAGAACTTCAAAAGAAATATCCTTCCGGGTGGTCTTTAAGTCCTTCATTTGGCGGAGAGACAGCTAATGTGGAGTTTGAAGCGCTGACGAGCTACTCTTTGTCTTTCTTTAACCCTGGAGGCCTTCCTTATCAGCATGTATTGAGTAAAAAAGAATATCCATCTTTTGTCTCTTATTTAGAAAAACAAGGCTATGCTACAACAGCCATGCATCCAAACAGCGGTATGCTTTATATGAGGCAAAATGTGTACCCAAATTTGGGATTTGATCAAGTGAAGTTTATTGATCAAATGAAGCATACGCAAAAAGATAACAAAGAATTCGTTTCCGATGAAGCGGTAGTTAATGAAGTGCTCGATACGCTTCGTCAGTCGAAAAAGCCTGCATTTGTGCATGCTGTAACGATTGCAAATCATCTTCCTTATTCAGCGGATAAGTATAATGGTCAGGAAACCATTAAAGTAACCGGTAAAGGGTTATCACCGGAAATGCAAAAGGAAATTGAAATTTATGCTGAAGGAATTAAACGTTCAGATGCTGCTTTAAAACGATTGAACGATGAAATTCAAAAGCTGGACGAGCCGACCATTGTAGTATTTTGGGGAGATCATTTGCCAGCACTTGGACAAAACCTTCAAGCTTACAAAGAAACGGGTTTTGGAAACGAGAAAACGCAGCAAACATCTCAAAAATTTTATGAGACACCGCTCTTATTTTTATCTAATTACGATACGAAAATAGATAAAAATCTCGGTACGATGAGTCCTATTTATATTGCTCCGACGCTTGCTCAATCTCTTGGTTACAAAAGTAATCTGTTCTACGATCAGTTGAATCAAATGAAAACAGAAGTGCCGGCTTTTCGTTCAAATATGTATATAGATTCAAAAGGAAAGCTAGTGAATGATCCGGCAGCGCTATCTAAAAAAGCTGCAAAAGACCTTCAAGATTACCATGAAGTTGAGTTTGATACATTATCGGGGAAACAGTACGAAACGCATAAGTTGTATAAATAAAAATAAAAACTCCTTTTAAATAAAAGGAGTTTTTATTTTTTAAGTGTTTAAGGTTGTACTAAAAAATAATTCATGTATAATATTTTAAGGTTAAAAGTAAACTTTAAGTTAAGTAAAACAAAACTTGAGTTTGAAACAGCATGAACAATCATTCATGCTGTTTGCTAATTTTAAATACAGTTGAGGATCGAGAGTATGGAAATAGGAAAGAAAATTAAAAATTTACGATTAAAAAAAGGTTTAACACAAGAAGAGCTAGGAGAACGTACTGATTTAAGCAAAGGCTATATTTCGCAGCTAGAGCGCGATTTAAGTTCGCCGTCTTTAGAAACATTTTTTAGTATTTTGGAAGTGCTAGGATGCGAACCGAAAGAATTCTTTGAAATTGATACGCATGTTCAAAAAGTTGTATACAGAGAAGAAGACTACACGAGTTATTGCGAAGATGAAAAAGGTTACCATATTCAGTGGCTTGTGCATGAGTCAAATGAAAAAGAAATGGAGCCAATTCGTCTTATTCTTCATGAAAAAGGTGCATTTAAGAGATTTGAGCCTTCTCTTTCAGAAACGTTTGGCTATATTTTGCGCGGGTGTGTGAAGGTGAAGCTTGGAGGCAGAATATATGAAGCCAAACAAGGAGAAACCATTTATTTTCAAGCTTCTGAAGAACATCAGATTTTAAATGCTCATGACGGAATAACAGAGTTAATTATTGTGGCGACAGAGTCTTATTTATAGAACAAAAGAGGTGAAGTGAAATGACATCTACGAATACAATTATTCAATTTGAAAATGTGACCAAGCAATATGATAATGATTCAGTCGTATTGGATCATGTAAGCTTTGAAATTGAAAAAGGGAAGTTTTATACCCTCTTAGGTCCATCGGGATGTGGAAAGACAACGATTTTACGATTAATTGCAGGCTTTACGGAAGCCTCAAGCGGAACGATTTATTTTAATGGGAAAAGAATTAATGATGTCCCGGCTAACAAACGTCAGGTTAATACGGTTTTTCAAGACTACGCGCTTTTCCCCCATTTGAATGTGTTTGAAAATGTAGCATTTGGTCTTCGAATCAAGAAGATGAAAAATGCTGATATTACAATAAAAGTTAAAGAAGCCCTTCGTTTTGTTAACTTAGAAGGATATGAAAACAGAGAAATGAAGGAAATGTCGGGCGGCCAAAGACAGCGCGTAGCCATTGCACGAGCAATTGTAAATCAGCCTGAAGTTATTTTGCTGGACGAGCCGCTTTCAGCTCTTGA
Source organism: Priestia sp. VA7 (assembly GCF_055710015.1). Taxonomy (NCBI): domain Bacteria; kingdom Bacillati; phylum Bacillota; class Bacilli; order Caryophanales; family Bacillaceae; genus Priestia; species Priestia sp. VA7. Next base: position 28,316 of record NZ_JBVQPN010000015.1, on the reverse strand, counting down.
TCTAAAATTGCGTACGGAAATGCAATACGAGTTAAGAGAATTACAGCGCCGTCTAGGTATTACGTTCATTTTTGTTACGCACGATCAAGAAGAAGCGCTTGCGATGTCCGATGAAATCTTTGTTTTAAATAAAGGAAGAATTCAGCAGAGCGGGGAACCTACAGATATTTATGATGAGCCAATCAATCGTTTTGTTGCTGATTTTATTGGTGAATCAAATATTGTGCCAGGTAAAATGATTGCTGACTTCTTAGTGGAGTTTGGCGGCCAGCAATTTGAATGTGTCGATCAAGGGTTAAACCAAAATGAGCAGGTTGAAATTGTGATTCGACCTGAAGATTTAGCCATTACAAGCTCCGATCAAGGAAAGCTGCAGGTTCGTGTAGATTCACAGCTGTTCAGAGGAGTCCATTATGAAATTTTAGGCTATGACCATGCAGGGAATGAGTGGCTCGTTCACTCTACGAAAAAGGCAACGGTTGGCGAAGAAATTGGTTTATATTTCGAACCTGAAGCTATTCATGTTATGCGATTTAATGAAACGGAAGAAGAATTCGATAAGCGACTCGAAGGTTATGAAGAGGATTACGATGCAAACTAAATCAAGAAATATTTACTTAGTCCCGTACGTGTTATGGATTTTGCTTTTTGTAGTTGCTCCCATTGTATTAGTTGTCTATTATTCTTTTTTCAACATCGATAATGAGCTGACGCTTGAAAACTATAAGAAATTTTTTACCCCAGTTTATTTACAGATGACGCTGAGTTCATTTTGGTATGCTTTTTTAATTACGTTATTTTCATTGGTTTTTTCTTATCCTACAGCTTATTTACTAACGAAGCTTAAGCACAAGCAGCTGTGGCTTCTACTGATTATTTTACCGACGTGGATTAACCTATTATTAAAAGCTTATGCTTTTTTAGGTATATTTGGCACGTATGGTACGGTTAATAAGTTTACTGAATTTCTGGGACTTGGTACTCATCAAATTTTATTTACTGACTTTAGTTTTGTGTTTGTATCGGTGTATATTTTTATCCCCTTTATGATTTTACCGATCTTTAACTCTTTAGAAGAACTTAATCCCTCGCTTATCTACGCTTCGCGAGACTTGGGGGCATCTTCATGGGTGACATTTAAGCGCGTGGTATTTCCGCTAACGCTAGAAGGGGTTAAATCAGGTTGTCAGGCTGTTTTTATTCCAGCACTATCACTCTTTATGATTACGCGTTTAATTGCTGGAAACCGCGTCATTACACTGGGAACAGCGATTGAACAACATTTTTTAGTGACGCAGGATTGGGGCATGGGCGCCACAATAGCCGTCTTTTTAATAATTGCGATGGCCGTTATGATGCTCATAACAGGCACTGGAAAGAGAGGGGTGTAAAATGAAGAGAAAGTGGAAGTTCAGCCACCTTTATTTATTTTTTGTCTTTTTCATTTTATACGCGCCCATTTTTTATTTAATGTATTACTCTTTTAACAGCGGAGGAAACATGCGTGAATTTGAAGGGTTTACGTTAGATTGGTACAAAGAAGTGTTTCAGGATACACGTTTGCTTATTATTGTCTTGAATACCCTTATTATTGCTCTATTGTCTTCGGTTATTTCAACTATTATTGGCGTGATAGGGGCACTTGCTATCGTATACGTGAAGCGCAGACGTGTTCAAAATACGCTGTTAACATTTAATAATGTGTTAATTGTGAGTCCAGATGTTATTATTGGCGCATCTTTTTTAATTCTATTTACCATTATCGGTGTAAAGCTCGGATTTATATCGGTATTATTAGCACATATTGCATTCAGTGTACCGATTGTGGTCATCATGGTTCTGCCTAAGCTGCAGGAAATGAGTCCGACACTGCTCGATGCAGCCCGTGATTTGGGAGCAAGCCGCTTTGAAGTACTTTCGAAAGTGGTATTGCCATTTATTCGTCCTGGTATCTTTGCAGGCTTTTTTATGGCTTTAACTTACTCTTTGGATGACTTTGCCGTTACTTTCTTTGTGACCGGGAACGGTTTTTCTACGCTTTCAGTAGAAATTTACTCGTTAGCAAGAAGAGGGGTCTCGCTGAAAATCAATGCTCTTTCTACTCTTATTTTCATGTTTACCGTGCTGATTGTGATTGGTTATTACTTTATCAGTCAGCGATATAGCAATAAAGTGAAAGGGGTGGCGACTGGAAAATGAAGCAATTAGCAAAGCCGTTTATCTTCATCGTCATCCTTTCTTTCGTTCTTATGTATGTGGTTCATCATTTGAACAATGCCGAAGGATACTCTGGAGGAGATACGCTGACTGTCTATAATTGGGGAGATTATATTGATCCTGATTTAGTGAATCAGTTTGAAAAAGAAACCGGAATTAAAGTCATTTATCAGACCTTTGATTCGAATGAAGCAATGATGACCAAAATTGAACAAGGCGGTACAACATTTGATATTGCTGTGCCTTCTGAGTACGCGATTAGCAAGATGCGTGAAGAAAATTTACTATTGCCAATTGATCATTCGAAGCTGCCTAATTTAAAATACATTAATCCGCGTTTTTTAGACTTATCCTTTGATCCTGGCAATAAGTACTCTATTCCTTATTTTTGGGGAACTGTGGGTATTGTGTATAACTCTAATATGATTCATGGCAAGAAGATAAAAAGTTGGAATGATTTATGGGATCCTAAGCTGAAAAATCAAATTTTACTTGCAGATGGCGCTAGAGAAGTGATGGGAATGGGGCTAAACAGCTTAAATTATTCATTAAATGATACGAATAAAGCTCATCTTCAAGAAGCAAAAAGAAAGCTTGATACATTAACACCAAATGTCAAAGCCATTGTAGGAGACGAGATTAAGATGCTCCTAGCAAATGAAGAAGCGGCAGTTGGCGTTGTTTGGTCAGGTGATGCTTCTGAAATTATGAGTGAAAACGATAAGCTGAATTACGTTGTTCCAGAAGAAGGTTCGAATTTATGGTTCGATAACATGGTTATTCCAAAAACGGCTAAAAACGTAGAAGGTGCACATAAATTCATGAATTTTATGCTAGATCCTAAACACGCTGCTCAAAATGCAGAATATGTAGGGTATTCTACACCTAATAAAAAAGCGCTAGATTATTTGCCGAAAGAAGTAGCGGAAGATGAACGTTTTTATCCGGATGAAGAACTAACCAATAAGCTTGAAGTATATAATAACTTAGGCAAACGAATGCTTGCTTATTATAATGAGTTATTTTTAGAATTTAAAATGCACCGTAAATAAAAGGCACTTAATTAGGCCTTTATACTCAAGTTCTTTATTGTTTTTGTAAATTCAGTTGCGTGATAGCAAGAGGAAAGATAAAATACAAACGAGTAAAGCTAATAACATTTATTTTATGTTATTAGCTTTTTTATTTGTAAAACGGGAAAGATAAGAAAAAATTGAATGTTCTATTATTCATCTAGAATTTATATTTCACATTATATAGGAGAGAAAAAGTGAAGCAAAAACAAAAGCAGCATATTCAATCCATTTATTTTTTACGATTATTCGCTATGATGATGGTTGTGCTCGTACATGTAACAGCAGCTTATGCAACGGTACTGCCATTTGCAAGCGAAGCTTATCAGAAATATCATTTCCTTAACCGAATTGTTCGAATTGAAGCAGGGATCTTCATTGTGATCACAGGTTTAGTTTTCTTTTATAGTTATATTAACAAGCCGTTAACAAAGACTTTATGGAAAACGTATTATGCTCGAAGAGTGACATATATTTTAGTTCCCTATGTTATTTGGGCACTTATTTATGAATTTTATTCGTACTATGTGGGAGCAACAGAATTAAATGCAGCTGATATTGTGAAACGTATTTTACGCGGAGAGTCTTACTATCAGCTTCATTTTATCTTTTTAATTGTACAAGTGTATCTCGTGCTGCCGATTTTTGTATGGCTAGCACAAAAAGTAACCATTTTTAAAAAATACATGTGGCTGTTTGGTATTATCATTCAGCTTGGTTATTTAATGCTTAACAATAAGTATCATATCACTTCATTTAATTTATTTTTAAATACGATGGCTACGTTTTTACTCGGCGGTTGGATTGGTGTTTATTATCGCGAACAAGTGGATAAAAAGTATAGTCGTTCAAATATTGTATTATTTCTGGTGACGCTCGGATCGGGAATAGCTATTTCACTGTTAAATTATCACTTATACACAATGAAGACAATTCAAATTTCAGGCTTTACGTATGAGGCTGTTAATACAATTTATTTGGTGGTGGGAAGTTATTTCTTCTTCCGAATTGCAGAGATATTAGCTGAAAAGCTTTCTGTGAAGTCCGTGACGGTTGTTAAAAATATTGCCATGTACTCGTTTGGATTTTACTTGATTCATCCAATGGTTTTAAACTTTGTGGCAAAAGCAGTACCAATACAAGGAAACTACATGTTTCACTTTGAAATCTTGGCACGCTATATTCTAACATTAGCGGGCTGTTACCTCATCATTTGGGGATGTCATCGTCTTTTACCGTTTGCTAGCTTTTTGTTTGGTAAACTGCCAAAAGAAGCGGTGTTCATTTACCGACGTCCTGATCATAAATAGCGTTTAGTTAAAAGTTATGCCTGCTTGCAGGCATAACTTTTTTTATAAAGTATAAGAGATGATAACACGCTAGTTTTAAAATATTTTTAAAAGTGACATGCTAAGATAATGCTTACTTAGGTACTCACAAAAGGGGGAATTTGATATGCGTGTACTTGTGGTAGAAGATGATGCTTCATTATTACACGGTATCGTAGAAGGCTTAAAAGAAGAAGGATATGAAGTGGATTGTGCGTCTGAAGGAGATGAAGGTTTGTTTTTAGCAGAGCAGAATATTTATGATGCCTTGATTTTAGATATTATGCTGCCGGGTATGACAGGGCTTGACATACTAAAAAAGCTAAGAAAACAAAAGGTGCTGACGAAAGTTATTTTTCTTACTGCAAAAGATAGTGTAGAAGATCGAGTGAAAGGACTTGATTATGGAGCTGATGATTATTTGGTTAAGCCTTTTGCCATGGCTGAACTTTTTGCAAGGTTAAGAGTGATGCTCAGAGACTTGCAGGCAGAAGAAGGCATGATTTCATATGGTCCCATTTCTATACGAGAAGCCAATCATGAAGTTATAATAAATGGGAGTGCCCTAACGTTAACGATTAAAGAATTTCAGCTTTTGGAATACTTTATTCGAAATAAAGAACAAATCCTTATTCGAGATCAAATTTTTAATCGGGTATGGGGGTTTACATCTGACGTAGGAGTGGGTGTAGTAGATGTCTATGTTCACCATTTAAGAAAGAAGCTTCAGCCTTTTAATTGTGACGGTTATGTACGTACAGTGAGAGGCGTAGGCTTTATGTTAAAAGGGGAAGAGCATGTTTAAAAAGACGAGAATCAGGCTTGTGTTATTTAACACAATGGTGCTGATGGTTATTTTGAGCATTTTTAGTGTAGTTTTGTATTTTTACATGCAGCATCTTATTTTTTTAAACCCGGACAATCGGCTAAGTGAGATGAGCGAGCAGGTTAAAAAAAGAAACTTACATGAGATCCAAGAAAACAATGAGAGAGAAACAGAACGGCGCGTTGCGTTTTTACTTTGGAGCAGTGATAAAAAACTAATCAAAATTACACCTAAAAAAGGGTTATATACAAACGATATTGACGACTTTAAGCCTGCACTCTCAGAAGGAAAAATCCAAACGTCGCAAGAAGTAAACGGTCATGCTTATCGAGTGATGAATGTGAAAAACGAAGGATATATAAAAGATCAAGACGTTTCAACAATTCAACTTGTCTTAAACGTAGATCCAGAAACTCAAACCTTAGAGCATCTTGCTTTTCTTCTTATCATTTCAGCTTTTATTGGACTGCTTCTTTCGCTTGTAGCTGGCTTGTTTTTAGCCAATCGAGCGCTTGTGCCTATCCAAAAGTCTTGGAACAAACAGGTCGAATTTATTGCAGATGCTTCCCATGAGTTAAGGACGCCTCTTTCCGTGATGCAAACGCATCTCGAGCTATTGTTTAGACGACCAAATCATACGATTGAGCAAGAAAGCGAAAATATTTATCAAAGCTTAAACGAAGTGAAACGGATGACGAAGCTGGTTGGCAACTTACTAACACTGGCTAGATCTGATTCAAGTGCACAGCTGCTAAACAAAACGGTCTTTAATATGGGTGAGCTCGTTGATAAAGTAGCTAATCAGTTTGAGCCTATATTTGAACTAAAAGAGCTGCACTTCACAAGGGAAATTGAATCGTTAATGTGCGGAGGAGATCAAGAACGACTTCATCAGCTATGTATGATTTTATTAGACAACGCTTTTAAGTACACCCCACCTGGAGAAAGTATTCATATTAGTCTAAAGAAACATCACCACTCTATGACGCTAATTGTCAAAGACACAGGCATTGGAATTGAAGCGAAAGATCTTCCGTATGTGTTTGATCGTTTTTATCGAAGTGATAAGAACCGAGCCCGTGCCGAAGGAGGGTCAGGATTAGGTCTGGCGATTGCCAAATGGATTGTACAAGCCCATAACGGAGAAATTAAGGTTTTTAGTCAAAAAAACGTGGGTACGGAATTTCATGTGAAAATTCCGCTATGAAAAAAGCTGCCTGTCATTAGGCAGCTTTTTTCATCACTTTTTTGTTTGCAGCCTTCCATGCTTTCCATGCATTAGCAAGTAACAGGCCAATTAATAAATAGGCGAGGCCGCCAAAAACTAAGTAATCTACGGCGCTAATTGCCCCCGCAAGTAGCCCAAATTTAATTTGGTCTTTATACTTCGCAGGAGAAGTTGGCGGATCCGTCACCATAAAGAAGGCTAAAAATAAAGTAGAATTGACAAAAGGAGCTCTTAAAGCATCCGCTACATCACCTACTCCTATTAATGACATAATCGCAAAAATAGCAAAATACACGCCTAAAAACGCAAATATTTGAGGGAATTTATTTACTTTGCTTGTCACAAGGTACCCTGTCACAAACACGAATACAATGAGCCAGACGGGTAGTAAAGATAAGCTTCCCCACCAGCTTTGGCCGCTTGAAAAGACAATAAGCGAAAAGAGAAGACCAAAAGCGGCAGGGTTAAAAATAGGCTTCTTTTTTACTTTTACTAAGTGCTTGGATAAAATCGCTACAGCTACGGTGCAAAATGTGACCGAAGGCGGTGTAGATGTGCTAAGCACTAAGGCAATAATTAATCCAGTAATGATCCCGCCGTCAGGGAGCTGAATTTTCTTTTTATAAGCAAAAGAAAATCCTAAATCTAAGGCGGCCGCCGAGCATATGGCAAGCAGTAGGTGTCCTAATCCTTGAAAGGCAGAAGAGTTGAATTCACCTAATAAGGTTAAAAGCAGCAGCATAGCCATCACGTATCTTTTAGGTGTTTTAACTAGCTGCGCCCACCGACTTATTTCTTTTGGTTTGTTTTCATCTACAATAATATAACCTTTTGGTATACTAATATATTTAACACCGCTTCTTCGTTCAGAACGTGTGGTCATAATTTATTAATTCCTCCATATCTGATGTGAAAAAAGGAGTGAAACTAGAGTCGAAGAGTACGCCGCGTATGTCGGCATCATTCAATAAATTTACTCCTTTTTCCGCTCCTAAAATAAAAGCTGATGTAGATAATGCATCGGCCATCATGGCAGAAGGAGCAATCGCTGTACAACTCATTAGACTGCTTCGAGTGGATGGAGATAAGGGATTAACCAAATGATGCATGGATGGTTGCGTCTTATTTTTTCTAGCATAATTTCCTGATGTGCAGACAGCCGTATCTGTTACACGTAAAGTCAGTAATGACTGCGTTTGAATCCGAGGGTGCTGAATCCCGACTTTCCATAACTCTCCGTGTTGATTGAGTCCTTTAACTAGAATGTCTCCTCCGGCATTAATCATAAAATGCTGATAAGGAAGGGAGCGGGCAGCCAGATCAATAGCTAATCCTTTGGCAACCGCTCCAAGATCTATAATCATCGGTTTTTGTAAGAGAACCGTTTTTTTATGTGTATCCAATACGATATCTTTATAACTTCCAGAATCGACTGCTTCGTCCGTTTGTATGGAATTTCCATATAAGTAATGTTCGTTAAAACCTCGGTTTTCTAATTGTTTTCCTACCGTTGGGTCAAAGATTCCATACGTTTCATTTGCTACTAAGACAGCGAAATAAAGGGCTTCAAATAATAGAGGACTAACAGAAACGGGTTCTTTGACATGTCTAATTAGTTTCATCACTTCGCTTTTCGCATCAAATCGACTGCACGTCGTTTCAACGGCTTTAAAAATAGTAAATGCCTTTGAAATATGGTGAAGGACATTTGCTTCCTCTGATTGCGGAGCAATTACTTGAAGTGAGACGGTTGTTCCCATACATAATACAGAGCGGCTATACGTTTTTATGGACATCGTTCGTTTCTCCTTTATGCATTCATTGCTTGCTGAAGTGCGTCATCCACGGCATTTTGAAAATCTTCTGTACTAAGTGTTGCTCCGCTCACGACGTCGACGTCTGAGCTTTGTCTTTGTACGACTTGAGACGGAAGGTCCTCAATGTAACTTTGAGAATAGTGAGTATCTGCTTCTGTAATTTCAACTGTATCAATTCGGTCGTTTTTAATGGTCACGGATACGTAGACGGTTCCGATACGGTTGCTTCCTTGGCCAGAATACGTACCATCTTTGTATTTTGTTTTAGGAGCAGAACTTTCGATACTTGCTGGTGACTGGTTTTTATTAGACGAAGCTATATCTTCTCCCCAGCTGTCATTGACAATCGTTTGATTGTCTGTCTGATCTGTCGTTTTTTTCTGATGATGAGCCGGTGTGACTTGAACAGCTTGTGCATCAGATAGAGTGTTTATATAGCCCGTTGCATAAATACTTCCAATGGCTACACTGCATGCAGCAATCATCTTCTTGCCCATTTTACTCATGTTTGTTGAACCTCCTGATTTGTACCAGAACTATAGTTTCGATTGTTGATGATTATCTTTAGCATAAATAAACTTTACAAATAAACTTTTAAAAAAGATTTAAAATCAAGAAAGTTTTTTCAAGAATAAATGAGCCATTGGGAAAGATGATTCTAAATAATAAAGGTAGGCGATGGAATTTCTTTCACAAGCCTAGCTATTTTGACATACGTAATAATAGTTAATATTTCTGTTTACTATCTAAACGTGCATGATAAAATAGAAAAGATGAATATGTGTTAGGAGGAACATCAGTGAAAATTAAGCTTGGCCTTTTATACGGAGGAAAATCCGCTGAACATAAAGTATCTTTACAAACAGCTCTAGCAGTTTCAAAAGCAATTAATCACGATAAATATGAAGTGCATCCAATTTACATTACAGAAACAGGAAAGTGGATTCGCGGCACACAGCTGACTGGTCCGCTTGAAACGGTTGCTCAATTAGAAATTCAAGATAATGGAACTGCTATTTCACCAGTTTCATTGAATACGGAAATGTTTGCATTAACAGATTCAAAAACAGATGATCAGCTAGATGTTATTTTCCCACTTCTTCATGGTCCAAATGGAGAAGATGGTACGGTACAAGGATTATTAGAATTATTGAATATTCCTTATGTTGGAAACAGCGTATTAGCTTCAGCAGCTGGTATGGATAAAGTTGTAATGAAGCAGCTGTTTGCACAGGCAGGTCTCCCTCAAGTAGAGTACGTATCATTTATCCGCCGCGAGTGGGAAGCAGATCGAACAGCTGCTTATGAAAAAGTAGAAACACTTGGATACCCTTGCTTTGTTAAACCAGCAAATTTAGGTTCAAGCGTTGGGATTAGCAAATGTGATAACCGCGACGAGTTAGAAGCAGCATTTGTTGAAGCTTTCTTATTCGATCGGAAAATCATTGTAGAAGCAGCAGCAATTGGTCGTGAAGTTGAAATTGGTGTGTTAGGTAATGATGATGCAGCTTGTTCAGTAGTTGGAGAAATCTTACCTAAAAAAGCGTTTTACGATTACAAAGCCAAATATGAAGACGGCGATACAGGCCTTATTATTCCAGCTGAAATTACAGAAGAACAGCATCAAGAAATGTCAGCACTAGCAATCAAAGCATTTAAAGCAATTGATGGATCTGGTCTTGTACGTGCAGATTTCTTCTTAACATCAGAAGGTAAATTCATTATTAATGAAGTGAATACAATGCCTGGTTTTACACCTTTCAGTATGTTCCCGTTATTGTGGAAACACGCAGGTGTTGAATATCCAGATTTAATCGAAAAACTTGTATCACTAGCAATTGAACGTCATACCGAAAAGCAGCAAATTAAACACACAATGTAACTCACACAACACTATTCATCATGAATAGTGTTTCTGTGTTTAGTTTCAATTAATGTTATCCATAGTTAACTTTATATCGAGAGGAGCAAACCAAAAATGATTAAACGTACGCTTACACAGCTAGCTACAATGATTCCAGGAAGTGTATTTCATAGTGGAAACGAAGCAGCTGTAATTGAGGGAGTCTCAATTGATACGAGAACCATTCAGCAAGGTAATTTATATATCCCAATTAAAGGGGAACGTTTTAACGGGCATGCATTTGTTCATAAAGCAATTGAAAACGGAGCGCTCGCTACACTGTGGAACAAAGATGAAGAAAATCCACCGACAGACATTAGTGTTATTTTAGTCGATGATACGCTAGAAGCTCTTCAGCAATTAGCGAAATCCTATCGTCACGAGTTAGATATTAAAGTAGTGGGCATTACAGGAAGTAACGGAAAAACAACAGCAAAAGACATGGTGAAAGCTGTGCTCGATACAACTTACCGCGTTCTGAAAACAGATGGAAACTTTAATAATCATATTGGTATGCCGCTTACTATTTTGCGTTTAGATGAAACTCATGATATTGCAGTTTTAGAAATGGGCATGAGCAGCCGAGGGGAAATTGAGTTTCTTTCTAATTTAGCGGAGCCTGATGTGGCCATTATTACAAATATCGGAGAATCGCACCTTCAAGACTTAGGAAGCCGTGATGGAATTGCGGAGGCAAAATTAGAAATTACAAGCGGCTTAGCGCCAACAGGTCAGCTTGTCTATAATGGTGATGAGCCACTTTTAACGTCGCGCGTTGTTAATCCAGTATTTGAAACGGTGACATTTGGCAGCTCAGAACAAAACGATTTGTATCCAAGTGCTATTTCAGCTGAAGAGTTAGGCACAACATTCACTGTTTCACGTGAAACAACATATCCATTCTTTATCCCGGTATTAGGTAAACATAATGTTCACAATGCGCTTTCTGCTATTGCGGTAGGTCATTATTTTGGACTAGACAATGAAACAATCGCTAAGGGATTAAAAGAATTAAAACTAACCAATATGCGTATGGAGCTCGTGAAACGAACAGATGGCCTGACCTTCATTAATGACGCATATAACGCAAGCCCAACGTCCGTTAAAGCTGCTATCACGTTGATGCATGATTTAGAAGGCTATAAGCAAAAAATTCTTGTTCTCGGGGATATGCTTGAATTAGGCGATCAGGAAAAAGAGTTCCACAAAGAAGTGGGAGAGTTTATTCAAGCAGAAAAAATTGATTATGTTCTAACATACGGCCCCTTATCTGTTGAAATTGAGCAAGGAGCAAAAAATAATTTTGCAGAAGATAAGGTAATGCACTTTGAGGAGAAAGATGAGCTTGTTAAAAAATTAACAGCGATTACAACAAGAGAAGATGTGGTTTTAGTGAAAGCATCTCGAGGGATGAAGCTTGAGGAAGTTATCTCAAAAATGATGCATAAATTACCGTGATATTAAAAAGAGTATAAGTAAGCTCTATTGCAAACGGAAAGCCATAGTGTTATGATGTAGTCTGAGTGTCTTGAGGCGCTTATACTCTAAACGTTGAATTTATTGAAGTAGTCGTTTAGAGCATTTTCCGTTTCCTCGGAGAATGCTTTTTTTTGTAAAATATAGATAGTCTAAATATAAAAGGAGTTTGAAAAACTTGGCATTATTTCAAGATTTAGGATTAAGTCAACAGCTTAATAAAGCTGTGAGTAAAATGGGTTTTGAAGAAGCAACACCAATTCAATCAGAAACTATCCCATTAGCACTAGAAGGTCACGATTTGATCGGACAAGCACAAACAGGAACAGGGAAAACAGCGGCATTTGGTATTCCTCTTATTGAAAAAGTTGATGTAAACGTAGATGCAATTCAAGGGTTAATTATTGCTCCTACTCGTGAACTTGCTGTACAGGTATCTGAAGAACTTTACAAAATTGGTCAAACAAAGCGCGTACGCGTGCTATCAATTTACGGTGGTCAAGATATCAGTCGTCAAATTCGTGCATTGAAAAAGCACCCTCATATCATCGTAGGGACACCAGGGCGTATGCTAGATCATATTAATCGTCGTACACTTCGTCTACAAGATGTTCATACAGTTATTTTAGATGAAGCAGATGAAATGTTAAACATGGGATTCATCGAAGACATTGAAAAAATCTTATCAAACGTACCTGAGAACCACCAAACACTTTTATTCTCAGCAACAATGCCTACTCCAATCCGTCGCATTGCTGAAAAATTCATGAACGAACCAAAAGTGGTAAAAGTACAAGCAAAAGAAGTAACGATGCCAAACATTACGCAGTATTATTTAGAAGTACAAGAAAAGCGTAAATTTGATATCCTTACTCGTCTTTTAGATATGCAATCACCTGAATTAGCTATCATCTTTGGTCGTACAAAGCGCCGTGTTGATGAGTTATCAGAAGCATTAAATATGCGTGGTTATTCTGCACAAGGTATCCATGGTGACTTGACGCAATCGAAACGTCTATCTGTACTACGTCAATTTAAAGAAGGTTCTATTGATGTATTAGTTGCAACGGACGTAGCTGCACGCGGACTTGATATTTCTGGTGTTACTCATGTATACAACTTTGATATCCCTCAAGATCCAGAGAGCTATGTACACCGTATCGGACGTACAGGACGTGCTGGTAAAATGGGTGCTGCTATGACATTTGTAACGCCAAGAGAAACTGGACAGTTACACAATATTGAGCGTACAACAAAACGTAAAATGGAGCGTCTTACTCCTCCAACGCTTGATGAAGCAATGGAAGGTCAACAGCGTATTGCAGCTGACAAATTAACAGAATCTGTGACACAAGGCAACTTATCTTACTACAAACAGTTGGCAGAAGAGTTACTTGAAGAGCACGATTCAGTTTCATTAGTGGCAGCAGCGATCAAATTATTTACAAAAGAACCAAACGAATCACCAATTCAATTAACTGCTGAACCACCAGTAATTGCAAAAGGTGATAAAAACAAACGTGGAAATGGCGGAGGTCGTTCACGTTCTAACTCTAAAAACTACTCACAGCAAAATCGTCGTGGAAACTCAAAGCGTTTTGGTGACAAGCGTCGCGGTGGAAGCAACGGCAGTGATAATAGAAATCGTAATAGCAGCAGTAATCGTAAAGATTCTCGCAGCAAAGCGTAAAATAAAAACGAGCCTTAACAGGCTCGTTTTTTTATGTGTTAATTGCTATTTTATTGGTGCACACTATGAGTAAAATAAAATGGGGTGTTCACTGATGTCGACCATTGTTCGGTTAGGTTATGTGGCGATGAGCGTTCATTTGGAAAATAGTTCTCCTTCTCAAACAATGACTTTTGCACAATTTCAGCGTGTGAAAGACCATGAAGCGGCCATTCGCAAGCTCGAACGTATTGCAATATCCAACTTAGAAAACTGCTTACGTTTATTAAAACATAATGCGTGGAGTGAAATTGAGTTTTTTCGATTCAGTTCTAAGTTAATTCCATTAGCTAACCATGAGGCGCTAAAAGAATGGAACTACATAGCTCCTTTAAAGGATGCTCTTCAGCGTATCTCTGTATTTTTGAAAGAACATCCAATGCGAGTAGATTTTCACCCGGATCATTTTGTTGTTTTAAACTCAACGGATAAAGAGGTTTTTAAGCATTCTATTCAAACTCTTCGCATGCATCAAAAGTTGCTGAAAGGAATGGATATTCCGCTTCAAAATCGCTGTGTTTTACATGTCGGAGGGGCTTATAATGATAAAGAAAAAGCATTGGAGCAGTTTATTCATAATTGGGGGCTTGTACCTCAATCCCTTCAGCAAATGATTATGTTAGAAAACGACGATACAACCTTTCATATAAAGGACGTCTTGTATTTATGTGAAAAACTAAATGTCCCAATCATTTTTGATCTTCATCATCATCAGGCAAACAACGATGAAACTCCATGGCAAGAGCATTGGGACCGTATCACTAGAACGTGGGAACAGGAAACGCTTCCTCTAAAAATGCATATATCTAGTCCTAAAAGTGATAAAGAATTTAGAGCCCATGCAGATTATATCGATGTTCATGGGTTTTACAGCTTTTTAAAAGAAGTAAATGGAACGATACCGCAAATTGATTGCATGATTGAAGCTAAGAAAAAAGATGAAGCGCTCTTTCAGTTAGTAAGAGACTTGAAGTCTTATGAAGATGTGGAATTTATTAACTCATCCACTTTTTATATTAAATCTTAAAGCAGGCCTCATATCTGTGGCTTGTTTTTCTGTTTGAACGCGAGAAAAGCGAGAAGAAATCCAGCAATACCTCCAACGAAATGAGCTGTGTTGTTGGTTCTTGGCGTTAGCAGACCTGAAAGTAATCCAATAATTAAGAAGACGACAATGATTTGCTGGTTACTTTGAGAAAGCATATGCTTTTGTTTTATTACAAGGTAGAGGTAAAACCCGAGCAGCCCGAAAATGGCACCGGATGCACCCACATGGCTGTAGAAAGAAGATTGGGTTAGAAATGTAACGATATTTCCAAGAAATCCACACGTAAGGTAGAATAGAAGAAACTTATAAGAAGAAAGAATACGCTCAGCACCTGGCCCTAACAAGAACAATGAAAATGAGTTAAAAAGAAGGTGTGAAAAGCTTAGATGCAAAAAGATAGGTGTGAAAAGTCGCCAGTAGTCTCCTTGAGAAATTAAGCTATTCACACCAATAAGCTGATGTATAAAAGATTCTGCAAGGTTTGAGGGAAGAGCGGCAAGTAACCATAGCGCAATGTGGATGCAGATAAGCGTGAAGGTAACAGGGTAAAAACGTTTAAATTCAGCTGCATTTTCTGTGCGTACGAACATATTTGTCACTCCTTTTATAAAGGCATTTTTATATACTATTCTGTAAGAGAGGATTAAATGAAAATGATTATAGGAACTGGAATTGATATTACAGAGTTAGAGCGGATTGAAAAAATGGTGCAGCGTCAAAGCGCTTTTGTTACTCGGATTTTAACAAAAAATGAAAAAGAACGCTATGAAAAGCTATCAAGCCGACGTAAGGTCGAATTTTTAGCAGGAAGATTTGCTGTGAAGGAAGCATATTCGAAAGCTCTTGGAACAGGAATAGGAAAAGATTTCAGCTTCCAAGATATCGAAATCATGAATGATGAAAGAGGAAAGCCCCACATTGTTACAAAACAACCACTGGACGCGTCCGTACACGTATCTATTTCCCACAGTGCGCACTATGCAATTGCTCAAGTAATTATTGAACGCTTGTCAAGCTAGTCTGCATATTCACTATTTCTTGTTCATATATTCATAGTGTGGATAGGGGAGACAAGATATGTTCTTGCTTCTCCGTTTAGCTGTGAATATACGAAATAAAGGAGTTGGGGAAATGCATAAAAAATGGATTGGCTTATTTGTTTGCGCCTTTTTTCTCTTAGCCTTATCAGCATGCGGTGAAAAAAGTCAGCAGGATGTAACAGATGCATTGGATGCCAAGGTACAAGAAATGGCGGGTTATAAATCAGATGCTAAGATGACATTAAATACAGGGAAAGATGCTCAAGTATATGATGTAGAGATTTGGCATAGTAAGCCTATGTATTATCGAGTGAATTTGAAAAATACAAAGAAAGATCAAAGCCAAATGATTTTGCGTAATGATGAAGGGGTTTTTGTTTTAACGCCTGCCTTAAATAAAAGCTTTCGTTTTCAAAGTGACTGGCCGCAAAATAGCAGTCAAGCTTATTTGTATGAATCCCTTGTCCAAGATATTGTGAAGGATGAAAAGGCAAGCTTTAAATCAACGGATAAGCATTATATTTTTGAAACAAAAACCAACTATCAAAATAGCACGATGCTTCCTAAACAAGAAATTACGCTGAACAAAAGTGACTTAGCGCCTGTTTCGGTTAAAATTATGGATACGGATAATAAAGTGTTAATAAAAGTTGATTTCTCTAAGGTCAAATTCGATTCTAAGTTTGATAAAGGGGCTTTTGATACAAAAAGAAATATGACAAGTGCAAAGATTGACGTTCCGACATTAGCTCAGCAGAAATCATTTAGCGTCCTTTATCCTAAGGATGTTCCAAAAGGTACAAAGCTGTCCAAGGAAAAGAAAATTGAGACAGAAAATGGCGAAAGAGTCGTTTTAATGTACAAAGGAGAAAAGCCGTTTACGCTTGTACAAGAAAAAGCGCAAGTAGCAAAAACAACGACATCTACAGTTACTGCCGGAGAGCCATTTGATTTAGGTTTTACTGTGGGAGCTTTAACGGATAAAAGTCTATCTTGGACATATAATGGAGTAGACTTTATGCTGGCTTCTGATCAGCTAACACCAGATGAATTGAGTACAGTTGCTAGATCTGTGCAAAGTCAGATGGGAAAATAAGAGAAGCTTACAAGCCTGCATATATGTAGGCTTGTTCTTGCTTAATTTGAATAAAGATCGAGATGAAGTTTGGCTATAGATGTATTATACTAACAGAGGAAAGTACGTTTAGAATGGTTCTGAAAAAAGGAAGTGTCGTAGTAATGGATGCATTTTATAGAGAAACATGGGCAGAAATTGATGTAGAAGCCATTTTTCAAAATGTGAATCATGTAAGAGAACTAATACCGGGGCATAAAACGTTAATGGCCGTAGTGAAGGCGAATGCGTACGGGCATGGAGATAAAGAAGTAGCAGAGATTGCGCTTCAAGCTGGTGCTGATATGCTAGCTGTAGCTTTTTTGGATGAAGCTATTGCTCTTCGGAAAAAAGGAATAAAGGAATCCATTTTAGTATTAGGCGCCGTGCCTACCCTACACATTCAAACTGCATTGGAGTGGGATGTAACGGTCACTGCTTATAGCAAAGCTTGGATTGAAGAAGCGGCGTCCATTCTAGGTGAAAACAGTCAGCTGCATATGCATTTAAAAATAGATACAGGCATGGGTCGCTTGGGAGTTAGAACAAAAGAAGAATTACACGAAACGATGAAGATCATCGCTTCTCATTCGGGATTCGTGCTGGATGGAGTGTTTACACACTTTGCAACAGCAGACGAGCTAAACTCGTCTTATTTTGAAGAACAATACACATTCTTTGAAGAAATGGTTCGAATTGTGAAAGAATATAATTTTACACCTCCGATGATTCACTGTGCAAATAGCGCAGCCTTGCTTCGTCGTCCGAAAGATATCTTTAATGGCGTACGCTTAGGTATCGCTATGTATGGTTTGAGTCCTTCTGAGGAATTAAAAGAAGTCTTGCCAATTCCGTTAAAACAAGCTTTTTCGCTGCACAGCCGTATTGTGCATGTTAAAAAAGTCAAAAAAGGGAGTCATATCAGTTACGGAGCTACTTATGAAGCTAAAGAAGATGAATGGATTGCTACTATTCCAGTAGGATACGCAGACGGCTGGATTCGTAAATTAAGCAATTTTGAAGTATTAGTAGATGGAGTTAAAGTGCCAATTGTTGGTAGAATCTGCATGGATCAATTGATGATTAAATTACCTAAAATGTATAAAATGGGTACAAAGGTAACATTTATTGGAAAACAAAAAGGTGCTGAAATTACAATTGATGAAGTAGCGAAGCATCTTGAAACAATTAATTATGAGATCCCTTGCATGGTTGCAGCAAGGGTTCCGAGGGTTTATACAAGAGATTCGCAGCATATTGATGTTAATAATTATATCTTGCGCTGAATATACATCTTCCTGAGTCAACATAAAAAGTCTGCGAACAAAAGACAATAAAATAATAACTTCCATGCATAAAAGAGGGTATCAATTGACGATAATAGTGTAGAAATTGACAGAATTAACTTTCCATTAAAGCTAATCAATGTTATGATAAGGAAAGATGAGACTATTGGTGTGTGTATTGATGTTGGAGGTGTATGTTTGTGTCTGAAGCGAGCGCAACTACAGAAATCCTAGTAAGATTACCGAAAAATTTAGTATCGGAGCTCGATCTTATGGTTAAACAAGAAAATGGCAACCGAAGTGATTTTATTCACCAAGCAACAAAATTGTACCTTCGTGAGCGAAAAAAACGCCATATTCGCGAATCAATGAGACGTGGATATATGGAGATGGCAAAGATAAACTTAAATATTGCTTCCGAGGCTTTTCTAGCAGAGTATGAAGCTGATCATACTGTGGATCGTTTAGTAAGCGGGGGGTAATGACTTGGTAGTCAAACGTGGCGACGTTTATTTTGCTGACCTATCTCCTGTTGTTGGCTCAGAACAAGGAGGCGTTCGCCCTGTACTTGTCATTCAAAATGATATAGGCAATCGTTTTAGCCCAACTGTTATTGTAGCTGCGATCACTGCTCAAATTCAAAAGGCAAAGTTACCTACGCATGTTGAAATTGATGCAAAGCGCTATGGATTTGAGCGAGATTCAGTTATTTTACTAGAACAAATTCGTACTATTGATAAACAGAGGCTAACAGACAAGATTACCCATTTAGATGATGAAATGATGGACAGAGTGGATGAAGCCTTGCAAATCAGTGTAGGACTTATCGACTTTTAGAATTATACTTCCATTTATGCTAAGTTGCTCCTTTATGAGCAACTTTTTTAATTTGACTAGGAATAATCAGTAAACGTATATTGTAATAAGAAACGTTTTAAAAATGATAATATATATAGATAGATATAAATGAGTGTATTGACTCACAAGGAGGACCTCATGAATCAAGATTTATTCAATTATATACAAAATCATAAATCAGAAATTTTTGATCGATGGCTAGTGTTAATGAATGATGTGGAAACAGAGCGGATTAAAAACATTGTATCTGAGCAAGTGTACGTAAATGTAAGCTCTGATTTTGTAAATTTACTTTTGGCAAAAGCATTCCGTGATCAGGAAAATTTTGCAGAGGAACTAGAGGAAGTAGTAGGACGAGTTGTGAGTTTAGGATGGCCTCTTGCTTATTTGACACAGGGTGTACGTAACTTGGGTCACGTAGTGGTTGAAGGGTATGTAAACAGTGAACATGTAAAGGCTGACCAAACTCATTCTGAATTATTCTATCGGTTTGACAAGTGGTTAAGCCCTATTTATAACAAAATAGTAGAACAATACTCCAACTCGTGGGAAAATACAGTTATGTTACAAAAAGTGGCACTTCAAGAATTGTCTGCTCCATTAATACCGGTATTTGATAAAATTACCGTAATGCCGCTTGTAGGCACAATTGACACTGATCGCGCAAAGAAAATTATGGAAAACTTACTGCAAGGTGTCGTAAAGCACCGATCAGAGGTCGTATTAATAGATATTACCGGAGTACCAGTAGTGGATACGATGGTGGCCCATCATATCATTCAAGCTGCTGAAGCCGTACGTTTGGTTGGAGCCAAGTGTTTGTTAGTAGGAATTCGTCCGGAAATTGCTCAGACTATTGTGAACTTAGGTATTAACTTAAATGAAATTATTACGAAAAACTCATTAAAAAAAGGCGTAGAGTTTGCGTTAGAAATGACTGAGCGGAAAATAGTTGATATAGAATCGGAGGAATAAACGTGAGAATACCCATTTTGAAATTGTACGACTATTTATTGGTATCCATTCAATGGGAGCTGGATGATCAAACGGCTATTCAATTCCAAGAAGATTTGCTAAGTAAAATTCATCAAACTGGAGCAAAAGGAGTGGTAATCGATTTAACTTCAATTGATATGATCGATTCATTCATCGCAAAAGTTTTAGGTGACGTGGTTAGCATGTCTAATTTGATGGGGGCTAGAGTAGTATTAACAGGTATCCAGCCTGCAGTAGCTATTACACTTGTTGAGTTAGGGATTGGCCTAAATGATGTTCTTACTGCACTCGATTTAGAAAAAGGTCTTGAGAAACTCCAATCGGAATTGGGGGATTAGTATATGGAATTCCAATCCAGCGTAAAAATCGTAACAGAATGGGACATCGTAGCGGCACGCCAATTAGGTAGAAATGTGTCGAAAGAGCTAGGGTTTGGAACAGTTGACCAAGCTCGTATTACAACCGCCATTTCTGAATTAGCTCGTAATATTTACCTATATGCGGGTAAGGGTCAAATCTATATTGAGAAATTAAATCGTGGAGGAAAAAACGGTCTTCTTGTCGTAGCAACAGATGAAGGGCCAGGTATCCCCGACGTTCGCAAAGTAATGGAAGATGGATACTCAACATCGGGTGGACTAGGAGCTGGGCTTCCTGGGGTAAAACGATTGATGGATGAGTTTGACATCGAAACAAATGTCGGAGAAGGTACTGAGATTAAAGCAGTTAAGTGGCTCCGGTAGGAGGAAATAGATAATGTCTTTTGATAAAGAGATGAGAGATTTATACAAAGATATTTTGGGGAACTATATCCAAACACAAAATGAACAAATTTTGTATCAAGGACAAAAACTAAGTAGAAAATCTTTAGAGAATGAAATATCGCCAGAAGATATTGTGAGCATTCATAAAGAAGTGATTGAAGAAATTTATTCTGATATTCCAGAAAAAGTGCTGCATTCTCTGGACTTTTTACTTGAGGTAATGATTAGCTACGGTCTTGCTCTTCGTGAGCATCAAACATTAAAAAATAAGCAGCGGGAACTTCGTTCTGAAATTGAAGTTGCCGCTAACGTCCAGCAGACGCTGTTGGGGACAAAGGTTCCGGCTAGTTCAACTTTAGAAATTGGTGCGATTAGCGTACCGGCTAAACAGATGAACGGAGATTATTTTCACTTTGTAGAAGAAGAGCACGGTGGGTTAAGTATTGCCATTGCCGATGTGATCGGCAAAGGAATTCCAGCTGCAATGTGTATGTCTATGATCAAATATGCAATGGACAGCTTACCGGACTCAAGAAAAAATCCAAGTTATGTATTAGAGAACTTGAATAATATTGTAGAGCGAAACGTAGATCCAAGTATGTTTATTACGATGTTCTACGGAAGCTATAATCCCGAGACAAACTTATTTGATTATGCATCTGCAGGGCATGAACCAGGTTTTTATTATGATGCCAAAGCTGATTCATTTGAAGATTTGGAAGCAAAAGGACTCGTGCTAGGAGTCGATCGCCATGTGAAATATCTTCAGTACGAGCAGCAGCTTTCAAAAGGCGATATGATTGTTCTGTTAACAGATGGCGTAACAGAATGCAGAACTGAAGAAGGATTTATTGAAAGATTGGACATCATAAAATTAATTCGAAAATACATGCATTTGTCTCCTCAAGAAATTGTAGAATCTGTATATAAAGAGCTGGAAAAATTACAGCATTTTCAATTGAGGGATGACTTTACATTGATTATTTTGAAGAGTTTAGTTTAAGTATTCTAAATAAGGGTACAGAAAAGATAGCACAAAATTAGAGGGGGTCTACTAATACGATGAATTTAAAAATAGATATACAAAAGGACGGTCAAGCATATCGTATTAAGCTGGCTGGAGAGATTGACGCATATACAGCACCTAAGCTAAAAGAAAAGTTCATGGAAATTACTGAACATACCGAACCAGAAATTATAGTCGATTTAACCGATGTATCATACATGGATAGTACAGGACTAGGTGTATTTATTGCATTGTTAAAAGCCAATAAGAAAAATAACGGCTCTTTGAAATTTGTTGGTGTATCAGAGCGCATCAAGCGCTTATTTGATATTACGGGCCTCACAGACATTTTAAACGTGAATTCACAAGTAGAAGGTGGCGTAAAATGAAACAGCCTTATGACTTTGTTGAGATGAAGATTCCTGCTAAGCCAGACTACGTAGCGATTATTCGACTGACGCTGTCTGGTGTAGCGAACCGGATGGGTTTTTCTTATGATGAAATTGAAGATATGAAAATTGCTGTGAGTGAGGCATGTACAAATGCCGTACAGCATGCTTACAAGAATGAAGAAAATGGTGAAGTGAGAGTAGGTTTTGGTTTATTTGATGACCGTTTAGAAATCATGGTGGTCGATAAAGGTGAAAGCTTTAATTTTGAAGAGCTTAAGGAACATATAGGACCTTATGAAACATCAAGAGAAGTTGAATTTCTTCCTGAAGGTGGACTTGGTTTATATTTAATTGAAACACTAATGGACGAAGTGAAAATGGTCAATTCAAAAGGTGTAACGCTAATGATGACTAAGTATGTGCAAAGAGAGCAGGTGGAGAGTGATGAAAACACAGTCTCAACCTATGAAATTAACTAAAGAACAGGTTCAGGAACGAATTGAGCGCTTTCAAAAAACGCAGGATGAAGAAGCACAAAGTGATCTAGTAGTACATTACAAGAACCTTGTTGAATCTATTGCACGTCGCTATTCAAAAGGCAGAAGCTTACATGAAGATATTGTGCAGGTAGGGATGCTAGGACTGTTAGGAGCTATTAGAAGGTATGATGCTTCATTTGGAAGAAGCTTTGAATCGTTTGCTGTTCCTACAATCATTGGAGAGATTAAGCGATTTTTACGCGATAAAACGTGGAGTGTTCACGTACCGCGCCGCATCAAAGAATTAGGTCCTAAAATTAAAGCAGCTGTCGAAGAGCTAACAACCCGTTTACAGCGATCTCCTCAAGTGAAAGAAATTGCTGATCATATCGGAGTGACAGAGGAAGAAATTTTAGAAACGATGGAGATGGGGCAAAGTTATCAAGCGTTGTCTGTTGATCATTCCATTGAAGCAGACTCTGATGGAAGTACTGTTACAATCCTTGATTTAGTAGGTGAACAAGAGTCGGGTTATGAGAAAACTGATCAGCGCTTAGTGTTAGAAAAGATTCTTCATGTATTAAGCGATAGAGAAAAAGAAGTGATTCGCTATACATTTATTGAAAATCTGAGTCAAAAAGATGCCGGTGAGAAGTTAGGGATTTCTCAAATGCATGTATCTCGACTGCAAAGAAGAGCTCTTGATAAGCTAAGGACTGCAGCTCGCTCAGATTCTAACGATTCGGAGTATATGTCGTGATGACAGTAGACCCTAATACAAAGTTGATTCAAACTCATATATACCAAGAGCCAAAGCAAGGGAATGTATGTTGTGGAGATAGTTACTATGTCAAAGAAACGGATGACTATTTTCTATGTGCAGTGGCAGATGGATTAGGAAGCGGTGAACAAGCTAGAGCCGCTTCTGTAGCTGTTACGGATGTAGCGAAAGCTCATCATCATCTAGATGTGGATGAGATCATTTCTAAGTGTAACAAAGCTACTCGACATACAAGAGGCGCGGCAGTAGCTATTTTGAAAATTGATAAAAAACATAACGAATTTCATTATACAAATGTAGGTAATATCCGCTTTTATCTGTATTCTCCGGAGGGGAAATTAACGTACCCTCTGCCAATTCAAGGTTTTTTATCAGGGAAAATTCAAAAGTTCCGCACACAAACCTTCCCATATGACTCCGGTTCTAAATTTTTGATTCATACAGATGGCTTAGAATTAAAAGAGATTAAATCTGTTTTTGCTAACTCGATGAATGTAGATCAATTGTCGACACGGCTACAGGCAGCAATTCGATCTCATAATGACGATATTACGTATATCGCTGGTCATCTTCCAACTGCATAGCCTTTCTTTTTAGCTCACATGTGTTATTGCATGTGAGTTTTGTTACAATAAAGACAAAGTTTCATTTAGCTAGGAGGATAAGCTGTGTCTGTTGCAACGAAATTAGATAATCAAATTGTTCAACGTGTAAGTAAAGAGGTGGAAATTTCACAAAAGCAAGTACAAAACGTAATTGCTTTAGTAGAAGACGGTAATACAGTTCCCTTTATTGCTCGATATAGAAAAGAACAAACTGGTGCTTTGGATGAAGTCCAAATCCGGAATATTTTAGATTCCTGGAATTACTTAATGAATTTAGAAGAGCGTAAAGAGGAAGTTCTTCGATTAATTGAAGAGCAAGGGAAATTAACTGAGGAACTGGCTGCTCAAATTCATCAAGCGAAGAAATTGCAGCAAGTAGAAGATTTATACCGCCCTTTTAAGCAAAAACGACGTACAAAAGCAACTGTAGCAAAAGAAAAAGGTCTTGAACCATTAGCACAGTGGCTACTAAGTTTTCCACGTTCTGACGTGAAGAACGAAGCGAAAACATACATAAATGAAGAAGCGGGAGTTCAATCTTCTGAAGAAGCTATTCAGGGAGCCCTAGACATTGTAGCGGAACAAATTTCTGACGAAGCATCTTACCGTCAATGGATTCGTACGACTACTGTAAAAGATGGCATAATTGTTACTTCAGTCAAAGATCCGGAAAAAGATGAAAAAAATATCTATGAAATGTACTATGAATATACAGAAGCGGTAAAGCGAATCGTTCCTCATCGTATCTTAGCCATGAATAGAGGAGAAAAAGACGGTATTTTAAAAGTGAGTATTGATGCGCCTACAGATCGTACTCTTTCATATTTACATAAACAAGTAATCAAAAAAAGGGATTCTTCAGCTGAAAGTTATATCATCTCAGCTATAGAAGATGCTTATAAACGCTTAATAGAACCATCTATTGAACGCGAAATCCGTAAAGAGCTATCAGAAAAAGCGGAAGAAAGAGCCATTCACATCTTTTCTGAAAACTTACGGAAACTTCTTCTCCAACCTCCATTGAAAGGGAAAGTGGTATTAGGAGTAGATCCAGCTTTTCGAACAGGCTGCAAATTAGCTGTAGTAGATGAAACAGGCAAGGTATTAAAAATTGATGTTATTTATCCACATCCTCCTGTGAGAAAAGCAGCTGAAGCGCAAAATAAATTAAAGAAAATGTTCGCTGAATACCCTATTGAAGTAGTAGCCATTGGAAACGGAACGGCATCTCGCGAAACGGAGCAATTTGTAGCGGATGTTCTTAAAGAGGTTGAAAACCCAGTTTATTATTTGATTGTGAATGAAGCGGGAGCAAGCGTATATTCGGCTTCTGATGTGGCTAGAGAGGAATTTCCTGATTTTCAAGTAGAAGAGCGAAGCGCTGTATCGATTGCCAGAAGGCTGCAAGATCCGCTGGCTGAACTTGTGAAAATCGATCCTAAGTCGGTAGGAGTAGGGCAGTATCAGCATGATGTGTCTCAAAAGCAATTAAATGATTCACTGACTTTTATTGTGGAGACAGTAGTAAATCAGGTAGGAGTAAATGCAAACACGGCTTCTGCATCGCTTCTACAATATGTTGCTGGTCTAAATAAGACAGTTGCTCAAAACATTGTAAAATATCGGGATGAAAACGGAAAATTCTCTAACCGAAAACAGTTGAAGAAAATTCCGCGTCTAGGCGCTAAAACGTATGAGCAGTGTATTGGTTTTTTACGTATTATAGAAGGTGAAGAACCTTTAGACAGAACGGGTATCCATCCTGAAACATATGGAGACGTTAAAAAGCTTTTAAAGAAAGCTGAAGTGAAAGAGACTGAGCTTGGAACGGAGAAAGTAAAAGAAGCATTAAAACATATTTCTTTACCCGAAATATCAGAAGAACTAAGGATAGGGGAGCTTACTTTAAAAGACATTATAGAAGCGCTTGTAAGACCGGAAAGAGATCCTCGTGATGAACTGCCAAAACCTTTGCTCCGTCAGGATATTTTGAAACTAGAGGATCTTGCCAAAGGTATTCAGCTTGAAGGCACGGTGCGAAACGTCGTAGACTTCGGAGCGTTCATCGATATAGGAGTTAAGCAAGACGGTCTAGTTCATATTTCTAAATTAACAAATCGGTACGTTAAGCACCCCCTCGATGTCGTTTCAGTAGGAGATTTGGTGAATGTGTGGGTAGAAGACGTAGATATGAAAAAAGGAAGAGTCGCACTGACGATGATTCCGCCTCATCAATAATAAAATTGCCTTTTCAGAAAATCTGAAAAGGCAATTTTATTTGTAAAAAGAAGTGATTTAAGAAGCGGAGTTATTTTTTTGATAAAAAAACCAACATTGATTGAGCAATTTTATTTGTGCACGGTCTTTTTCAGAATAAGCGCGCCTCATTTGTTTTTGTAGCCACATTGGCATAAGGACAATCACTCCTTTTCATTTATGATAAGGTAAATAGTGAGTATGTAATGAAGTGTATGCCCAAAGAGCTAGTCAGGTGATTTCATACAGTAAAGGAGTATATAAGATGAATGATAAGGATTTACAAATACTTGTAGAAGAAATTTCATTGAAGCTGTTTCACAAACCATTTCGTCATGAAGCCACCTTTAATTCTCGTTTACGTACGACAGGTGGAAGGTATTTATTACGTACATCTAATATAGAAGTAAACTACAAATACTTTGAACAATATGGCACACAAGAAATAGTAGCAATCATTAAACATGAGCTCTGTCACTATCATTTGCATATTGAGGGGAAAGGGTATAAGCATGGAGATCAAGACTTTAAAAGCCTAATGGAAGAAGTAGGCGCCCCCCGGTTTTGTCAGGCATTGAAAAAAGAAAGTGATGGAAAGAAAAAAGAGCACATATATGTATGTATGCAGTGTGAGCAAAAATATGTTCGAAAAAGAAAAGTGAACACGGTTAAATATGTTTGTGGAAAGTGTAAAGGTAAATTAAAAAAAATGTAGAAGATGCTTGACTAAAATAGATTGATTATGATAAATTAATAAAGCCGTCTCAAATAAACGGCAAAGAAATTACAAAAACTTATTGACATTACATATAATGTCGATTACAATGTAAGAAGTCTGATAAATATTATTCCACAGTAGCTCAGTGGTAGAGCTATCGGCTGTTAACCGATCGGTCGTAGGTTCGAGTCCTACCTGTGGAGCCATATGGAGAAGTACTCAAGTGGCTGAAGAGGCGCCCCTGCTAAGGGTGTAGGTCGTGTAAGCGGCGCGAGGGTTCAAATCCCTCCTTCTCCGCCATTTTATAATGGCCCGTTGGTCAAGCGGTTAAGACACCGCCCTTTCACGGCGGTAACACGGGTTCGAATCCCGTACGGGTCACCATTGATTTTTATTTACATATTCTGTGGAGGATTAGCTCAGCTGGGAGAGCACCTGCCTTACAAGCAGGGGGTCGGCGGTTCGATCCCGTCATCCTCCACCATTTGACTGTTTTATACATAATTTTGGATGGTCCCGTGGTGTAGCGGTTAACATGCCTGCCTGTCACGCAGGAGATCGCGGGTTCGATTCCCGTCGGGACCGCCATTTTAAATTATTGGGCTATCGCCAAGCGGTAAGGCAACGGATTTTGATTCCGTCATGCGTTGGTTCGAATCCAGCTAGCCCAGCCATAAAGAGCCATTAGCTCAGTTGGTAGAGCATCTGACTTTTAATCAGAGGGTCGAAGGTTCGAGTCCTTCATGGCTCATTTTCATTTCTTGCGGGTGTGGCGGAATTGGCAGACGCGCTAGACTTAGGATCTAGTGTCTTTACGACGTGGGGGTTCAAGTCCCTTCACCCGCATCTTATTCATTTTATGTGTTTAGCGGTCGTGGCGGAATGGCAGACGCGCTAGGTTGAGGGCCTAGTGGGGGCGACCCCGTGGAGGTTCAAGTCCTCTCGGCCGCACCAAAAAAACTTTTTAAAAAAGTGTTGACATAAGAAAATAGAAATGATATTATAATAAAGTCGCCAAAACAACGGCGGTAAACATCATAAGAAGCGCCCGTAGCTCAATTGGATAGAGCGTTTGACTACGGATCAAAAGGTTAGGGGTTCGACTCCTCTCGGGCGCGCCATATTGCGGGTGTAGTTTAGTGGTAAAACCTCAGCCTTCCAAGCTGATGTCGTGAGTTCGATTCTCATCACCCGCTCCAAATATATTGAACTTTGAAAACTGAACAAAGCGACAAACGTCAACGTTAATTTTTATTTTTTAAATTGAGCAAGTCAAACATTTCTTCGGAGAGTTTGATCCTGGCTCAGGATGAACGCTGGCGGCGTGCCTAATACATGCAAGTCGAGCGAACTGATTAGAAGCTTGCTTCTATGAC
>NZ_JBVQPN010000014.1:0-54725 GCF_055710015.1 Priestia sp. VA7 | reverse complement strand
ATATAATATGTCTGGTGGCGATAGCGAAGAGGTCACACCCGTTCCCATACCGAACACGGAAGTTAAGCTCTTTAGCGCCAATGGTAGTTGGGACTTTGTCCCTGTGAGAGTAGGACGTTGCCAGGCTGTTATTATTCCACAGTAGCTCAGTGGTAGAGCTATCGGCTGTTAACCGATCGGTCGTAGGTTCGAGTCCTACCTGTGGAGCCATTTGGAGAGCTGTCCGAGTGGCCGAAGGAGCACGATTGGAAATCGTGTAGGCGGTTAACGCTGTCTCAAGGGTTCAAATCCCTTGCTCTCCGCCATTTTTATTTAATTAGCACAGTGGCCCGTTGGTCAAGCGGTTAAGACACCGCCCTTTCACGGCGGTAACACGGGTTCGAATCCCGTACGGGTCACCATTTATTTTCATCTACATAATAGTGGAGGATTAGCTCAGCTGGGAGAGCACCTGCCTTACAAGCAGGGGGTCGGCGGTTCGATCCCGTCATCCTCCACCATATATTATCATCGCGGGGTGGAGCAGTTCGGTAGCTCGTCGGGCTCATAACCCGAAGGTCGCAGGTTCAAATCCTGTCCCCGCAACCAAGTGGTCCCGTGGTGTAGCGGTTAACATGCCTGCCTGTCACGCAGGAGATCGCGGGTTCGATTCCCGTCGGGACCGCCATTTTAAATTTAATAAGGCTCGGTAGCTCAGTTGGTAGAGCAAAGGACTGAAAATCCTTGTGTCGGCGGTTCGATTCCGTCCCGAGCCACCATTTTAAAAACATTTGTTTTTAAAATGCCGGTGTAGCTCAACTGGTAGAGCAACTGACTTGTAATCAGTAGGTTGGGGGTTCAAGTCCTCTTGCCGGCACCACAGTTATTGTGGAGGGGTAGCGAAGTGGCTAAACGCGGCGGACTGTAAATCCGCTCCTTCGGGTTCGGCAGTTCGAATCTGCCCCCCTCCACCATTTACAGGGGCATAGTTTAAAGGTAGAACTACGGTCTCCAAAACCGTCAGTGTGGGTTCGATTCCTACTGCCCCTGCCAATTATAAAATAACATTGCATGTAGACGTGGCGATTGTGGCGAAGTGGTTAACGCACCGGATTGTGGTTCCGGCATTCGTGGGTTCGATTCCCATCAGTCGCCCCATTTATAAACGATATGCATGTTCCAATATTGGGCTATCGCCAAGCGGTAAGGCAACGGATTTTGATTCCGTCATGCGTTGGTTCGAATCCAGCTAGCCCAGCCATATATGCGGAAGTAGTTCAGTGGTAGAACACCACCTTGCCAAGGTGGGGGTCGCGAGTTCGAACCTCGTCTTCCGCTCCAATTTTAATAAAGTTATTTAGTCTTGAGTAAATGGCGGCATAGCCAAGTGGTAAGGCAGAGGTCTGCAAAACCTTTATCACCGGTTCAAATCCGGTTGCCGCCTCCATTTATTTACAAGCTGCCGGGGTGGTGGAATTGGCAGACACACAGGACTTAAAATCCTGCGGTAGGTGACTACCGTGCCGGTTCAAGTCCGGCCCTCGGCACCATTTATAATTTTAACTTGCCTTTTTTATTTTGCCGATGTGGCGGAATTGGCAGACGTGCACGACTCAAAATCGAAGGTCGGCAGCGAATAACCCAACGTACAACCAATCGGAAACATACATATCGAGTTATCAACGTCTTTCTACGTTTGTAGGAAGACGTTTTTTGTTTGTCCGCGTACTATTTTACGTTCAAAATCGTATGAACTATATCGTACGTGGGGGTGTCGGAAATGAGTCGACGTAGCAATGAATTGACCACCGAAGAAATGAGAGCGTTAGCAGGCGTCTTGCCTGCGAGTAATTTTACGCTAGAAGAGTTGATCGATATATTTATCGATGACTGCACCGTTAGGAATCTCCGAGAACATTCAATTAGGTTTTACCGTAATGAGTTATCGACGTTTATGCGTTCTATTCAGGCGCAAGGCGTAGAGCTCAATGCGGAAACTATTACCGCAGAAGTAATTAAACGAAATGTAATCCTACACATGAAAGAACACGGTATTAAGCCGGTCAGCATTAACACAAGGCTGCGAGCAATACGGGCGTTCTTCAATTTCCTCTATAAACAGCGTTATATAAAACGCAATCCAATGGATCAGATAGAACTATTAAGGCATCGCAAAGAAGTAATAGAAACGCTCACAGTAGCGCAAATAAACAAACTCTTAAACGCATGTAATTTACGGACCTTTATAGGTGTGCGTGATTACACGATTATTATGCTATTGGTTGAGACCGGCGTTAGAGCTAACGAGCTAATTGGAATAAACGTTGAGGATATTAATTTCAGCAATGGAGTTATTCGTATTCGCAACGCTAAGAGCTATCGTGAGAGATTAGTGCCGATTCAATCGAAGATGAAAGAACAGCTTCGTAAATATTTGAACATTCGGGGTCAGGCGATTACAGATGCCTTATTTGTAACATTAGATGGTACAGCGATTAGTAAGCGCCAGGTACAGAGTCGTATTACTGGCTGCGCTAGGAAGGCGAAGATAACAGACGTCAGAGTTAGTTGTCATACGTTGCGCCATACGTTTGCTAAGTTATGCGTAATGAACGGAGCTAATGCGTTTCAATTACAAGCTATTCTCGGTCATACAACGCTAGATATGACAAAAGTATATGTAAATCTGTTTAGTAATGAAGTAGCCGAAGGACATAAACAATTCAGTCCACTCAAAAATATAAATAATTTTCGTTTCTAAATAAAAATAAAAAAGAGCACCCACAAAAGTAGATGCCCAACCCTACCTAAAATAATATAGAAAAAAAGCGTGATAGTCAAACGCTTATTTAACTGTGTCTATTTTGTTGGCGTCCTCTTAAAAGAGAGGAGTAAACGTGATGTTAAAGTCGGCTAACTATACAGAAATGAAAAAACTGCAGTCATTTGAAAACGTCGCTGCAATGAATGAAGCTATTCGTGGCTTCTTATATACATACAAACATGAATTAGCATCATCAGCTATCAACGTTCTGAAGACTGTTTCTCGTTACGCATGTAAAATCGTTGGCGTAGCGTTCTTAAAGGTGGATACTATCGCTAAGTTAACGGAAAGCAGCAAGCGTACTGTTCAGCGTGCATTAAAAACGTTGGAATCTTATGGAGTGATTGAGCGTAAAGCAACGATGAGAGAGAAGGGCGGATCTGGTCATAACGTATATGTAATTCGAGCTGTTGACGGTTGTGTCACCCCGGATGTCACTGCGGAAATGTCATCCCGTAAAGAGGCGAAAAGTGTAGATGTACCAAACGTTGAGCAGCCGAAAGTAAGCTCCGAAACTGTGATTGCTAAAACATCGCCTTCTAAGAGAATAAATAAACGAATTAACGTAAAGGACGCCCAACTCGACGAATCATTCACACCGTCTAATGTTCCGCAAGAATTCGTAGATGCTACATCGCCATTTTATCGCTCAGCAGACGCTATTTATCGTTTGTGGAATCGTGTGTTAATTGCTTACAAAAAGAGCGCGGTGAGTAGACCGGTAGAAGAGGCGGAAGTATTAAAAGACGTAATCCAGGCGTTTAAGGAGTCCGTATTTGCTAAGAAAGCGAGTAAGATACGTAATACCTTCGAAGGATATTTTTATCGCGTAGTGGAGGCGAAACTGGCGGTATGGAAGCGTAGAGAAAATCCGTTATTTGATTGGTTAGACTTCGCTTGAAAATTCGTTAGTTGTTACGCAAAAGAGTCCGCAACTATATAGCGTTCTACTCTCAGTACGGTTAAATACGTACTTGTAAGTAAAGGCTTATATAGCCACGGACTCTCGAGTTATTTTATCTTGGTTTATTAATTATTTTATTTAGTAGTTCTAGTATTTCTATGTCTCCGCAAAACTCTTCTATCTCATCGGATACCTGAGAATCAGAAGAGTTTTCAAGTAACCACTGAATAAAGGCTATTTTATAATAATCGTATTGTGTGTAATAGACGTTATTTTCTGTTCGAGTTGGTGAAATATATTTACCGAATTTATTACGACGGTTTCTTATTGTTTTTTCTGAAACATTGCATTTTCTTGCTAACTCGCTTTGAGTATATCTCATACGTAATACCTCCGTTTATTTAGACGAGAGTCCGGAAGCATATCTCTAATTTTACACGTTTTAATGTTCGTATACAACGCACGATTCTTTAAAAGGTGAATCTGCACATGAAAAAGACCATCTTAATCGATGGCCTGTTTCGTATATAGAATAGGTATGGGTTTTCGACTTAGCTTGGGTGCTAAAAATAATTCGGCTAGTCTTTATTTACCCGTGATTATCTGCGATTAAACATTACGAAAGTTTACATATAAGCTAATTCTCTATGGTTAATGGGTATTTCACCAGCACCGACGTCCTGCTGGACACGCACCTCGAATAAACTCAGGGTTCAATAATATGGTGTGTATCGATAGTACTCCGATATATGCATACGCCATACAATCGTATACAACAATTGGTTCCGAGAACATATCTTATGTAAACTAGCGCATTGTAAGAACCGTTGATATAAAGGGATTCGTAGCACTTCGTAAGTGTTTGCGTTGCACACGCGTTTATGCATTAACAAATGCGTTGATATCAAGCGTTTCTTAATAACGTAAATAAATTAACGAATGAATAAAAACGTGCATAAAACAGAGCGAGATAAAAGGCGCTTGAAGCGATCGAAGAGACAACGGTAGGATCCCCCAAGCGCGTGTACCCGCATACCCTTCGCC
Source organism: Priestia sp. VA7 (assembly GCF_055710015.1). Classification (NCBI taxonomy): domain Bacteria; kingdom Bacillati; phylum Bacillota; class Bacilli; order Caryophanales; family Bacillaceae; genus Priestia; species Priestia sp. VA7. Next base: position 49,974 of record NZ_JBVQPN010000014.1, on the reverse strand, counting down.
TCGTACCTAAACAAACTAAATAGCATTTACTCAACACGAGGGTAAAATTTCGCGCAATATTTTTTTGAAACCGAGGGTTACATCCAAAAGTAATCATTTGGAACGTCTTTTCCCAACGATTTTAATCCTTTTCGTATTTTAGAAACAGTCGAATATTTAGGACGGTATGTTTTATCGTTACATAGTCGAGAGATAGTCCGCCGGCTTAAATTTGCTTTCTGCTCCAAATCAAACTGAGTAATTCCTTGTTGATCCAACCACTTTCCGAATTGTGTACGTGTCTTTCCTAACCCGAATAAATTAAACATATTATCACCTCGATAACAGCCTTGACCGAAAAGTTACTTCTTAAACCTTGCGCAAAAAAGTAACATATTGAACAAACAGTACCGAATACCTTTTATTAATCGCAGCAAACGTCGCGAACAACCTACGGTTTTAGCAGTCGTGATAAGGTTCTACTATAGAATTATAAAAAGACATAATGAAAGGCTTAACGAAGGGAACCACGGCTGCTTTATAACGTCTTTTTCTAAGGGATTATTCTTATGAATAAATAACGGAAAGAGTGGTGCTTATGATATTTGAGATAGCGTCGTCACTTGTAATGGGTGGAGTTGTAGCCGGTAGTTATTATTTCGAGAAAGGGGCTGGCGGAAATGACCATCAAAAGATTATTAAAATCGCTCGTAACTGCGGGCTAATCACAAAGGATGGAAAGCAATTACGTATACATCGCCGCACTAACAAAGGATCCTACAACGAATATGTTTATCAAATACCACTTGGCTTATCCTCTAACCAATTCACCAATAAACTCAATCATTTCCAGGACGGATTGAATACTAAACGAAATGTATTAGATATATCGCTTGCAGATATTAAAAAGCTTGATTGGAAAAAAGACCTCATTAAACAGTTACGCGTTTTATTAGAGAAAAAACGTAGACTTCGAAAGGAAGTAGATATCCAGTTTGACGGAATGTTAATTTTTCGTATTCACAATGAGCCGTTAACAACAAACTTTCGGTATGATGAGTCGCTATTTAGTCGCTTGAAAGGCTGGGAGGTACCTGTCGGAATTACTAAAGACGGCGAATTAATCAAACATGATTTTGATAAGGTTGCTCATCTCATTGAGGGAGGCGCCACTGACTTTGGAAAATCTAACTGGCTAAAGAGTACGATTACAACGTTAGTCCAACGTCAACCGGATAATGTTAAATTTACGTTGATTGATCTAAAAGGTGGCTTGTCATTTAATCGTTTTAAAGCGTTACGACAACTCGAATCACTAGCGACAAACCCAGCCGAAGCATTAGAAGCGCTACAAAATGTCCAAGAAGAGATGAACGTTATAATGAAAAACTTAGCTAATAGCGGATTCGAGGATGTAAAAGAGGCCGGATTTAAAGAGAGACACTTCATTATAATCGATGAAGCAGCAGATATCGCAGACGATAACGCCTGTCAGGAAATCATTACAGATATTGCTAGACGTGGGAGGGCGGCTGGCCTGCGCTTACTGTATACAACGCAATATCCAACAAGTGAAGTCGTAAAATCGCAGGTGAAAAGAAACTGTGTAGGTCGACTGTGCTTCGTTGTGGATTCAGCGACTGCAAGCCGAGTCGTACTAGATCAAGAAGGTGCAGAAAGTTTACCGTTAGTGCAAGGTCGGGCGATTTACAAGACTGTACGATGTGTAGAAGTTCAAACGCCGTATATTAAGAACGATTTTATTGATCGAACTATTGAGCCGCATATCAATATTAGACCTCGGAAGGAGAGTTTCGGTGCAGATGCAAAAAATTGTGCAGCGTCAACAAAGAATCGAAAATATTCTCTTATCATTGAAGAAACTTGATTACCTCACAAGATCGCAATTACAGGTGCTTCATGACCTCGGTAGCGCTAGAAATACGTCTAGGGTATTAAAAGATATGGGTGAATACGTCACTCATTTTCGTGAAGGAGAAGCTGTTTATTATCTAACGAAGGAGGGGCGTGATCTAGTCGGGGCTACTAAAATACGAAAGAAAACATCTACTGCTCGTCACTATATCATGCGTAACTCTATTTATATTGCGTACGGTAATCCTTCTAGTTGGAAAAATGAAGTTAAGCTCGAGGTTCCAAATCAAATTAAAATCATCACTGATGCGTTATTCATAAAAGATGGCCGTTATCATTTGGTTGAAGTAGATAATATTCAAAAGATGAATGCAAATCGAGCGAAAATAACTAAATATCGCAAGTTATTAGATTACGGAGTATTTGAGAAGCCGCCTGTGTTCGTTTGGATGACAACGACTGAGTATCGACGTAAGCAATTAACTAAGCTATGCGAAGGGCTAGACGCTAAGATTTTTATCGTAAGTGATTTTCACTAATAAAACGGAGGCGATCAGCATGTTCAGACAGCGTAGAATTGAAACGGTAGGTACAATCGGAGAGTTTATGCGTAAGGAAACGAAGGCGAAAGCAGCGAAAAGTCTCACAACGCAGGCAGCTATTGCAACTTTAGCGGCAAGCACACTATCGATAATATCAAAGCCGGTTAGTTATGCGCATGCAGAAACGATTGAGTCTGCCGGTCCGGTAAGCGACTATATTAGCGATCAGTTAACCGAAAAGATAATACATGCGTTTGAGCCATTGGTTGGCTTAGTTCAGGGATTATCGTATCCAGTCGCTATGATAATGCTTACAGGAGGGGCATTACTTATAATGATTGGATCGAAGGACAGAGGATTATCGCTCATACAGCACGCAGGAATCGGGTATATTCTCGTCCAATTAGCTCCGTTAATGATGTCGTTACTAGTTGAAGTTGGAAAGACTGTTGCAGTTGCATTACCATTAATTTTCTTCTAAATAAAAAAAGCATCCTAAAAGATGCCTCTAACAGTTAATTCCTTCAACTTCTTTCTCTAATATTGATAAAACTTCTACTACAACATCTGATAGGTCGCTGAGATGGTAGTCAACATCCTTTAAAGAGTTATAATAATCCCTGAGACGTTCCTCGGGCGTAGCATCATAGTCAAAACCTAAGACAGTAGCATCTTGAAGGAGTTCATAATTACCTTCCTTTTCTTTTATAAAGTCTACAATAGTCGCATACTGAGGATTTCTCTTGGCTGCGTTACTTAATTCGGGAATGTTCCTCGTCCAGCCTTTTCCACGTTTATTTAATGTGTAATTTAAGGCCCTAGCTATATTCAACGGTAATTTCACTTTTCTCATCGCTAACACACTCCTCCAATTAGCTTTCGATAAAGTTTATGTTAGATAGCCTGACTATCATTCGAAATAAAAAAGGCGCCTGTGAAGGCGCTTATTCTTCGTCTTCAGTTATATGATTATAGGTAGCGGCGAAAGCTGTGAAAATTAAACTAACGATAAGGATTAACGGTAAGAGCAATATCGTAATAACATCTGATAACTTTCGCATTAGAGCACCCTCTCCTACGTACTTTGATGCTTATATTTTAATACAAATATGTAGACCATAATGTAGAATGAAGGATAATTTACATAATTTTTACAAAAATAAAAAACGCTCTCTCAAGTTTATACGACTTGATAAGGCGTCTTTTTATGTTCCGTTATAAAAGATATTCGTTTATTATTTTTCATTTGATAAAGTCGATTCTGAAGACTCAAATGTAAGCAGCGTATTAATATCATCAATTTGAAGTACTGTCGCTATTCTTTCTACCAACCTTTTATTAATCGCTGATCTTTGATTATTAACAAATTCGCTTAGAGCCGCAGGTCTAAACTTCGATTCACCTTCTGCCAATCCTTCGTTTAACATTTCGATTAACTCTTTTTGAGTTATTTTTCGCTCTCTTAGAATGCTATCGAGATTTACCTTAATGCGATATTCTTTCACCGTTACCGACCTCCATTTGTTATTAGTATAGATTAAAATAAGAAATTTCGCAATTTCGTAATTTTGTTGTTGCATTTATGTTTTTCACGACATATAATAAAACCAAGCAATAAATTACTAAATTTCGTAATGGAGGAATTAAAGTGATTAAAGAAGTTACTTATAAATACGATTTTGGCGAGGATGACATTGTGTTTGAAAAAACATCGGGTTATTGAAATTAGTGAAGACGTGTTAATAAAAGTATCTAAAGTATCGGAAGCTGGCATTACAGTAGATCGAGTGGCTAAGGATAGAAAAGGCAACTATGTTTATGTCGAAGAAGTTATGCTGCTTCATGTAGACGAAGAAGCTATGGCGGATTTTGAGATTGACGAACTATACGGTCTGTCGGCAGTTGGACTTTTAACGAAGCTAAGTAACCTAACGCTTGGACGAGACGCATCATGACGGACGTTGTAATGCTTAAATACTTGTACAATTTTGACGGAGAGCGCGAAATTATCGAAAAACAAGCGCTTGTAATCGCGCCTAGCACGGTCGTGACGGCAAACGGCGAGTGCGTAAGTATTGAAGTAATTGAAAAAACGGACGAGAACGGCATAGCTACGGTCTGGCAGACGATAGCTAACTTGATCCTCCCTGAAGAAATCGTAACGGCAATTGATTTCGAAGCAATAGAGGAGCTTTCTGTGGCGGAAATGTTCCGGAGATTTGCGGCAATAAGCATGAAAAAGGCCTAACGCGTGGCTGCGATAGACCTTAGAGGATCCCGTATGGCATCGGATTCCAAATAATATTCGATTTATAACACACCTAAATTATAACATATAAGTGAAGATTTAGGCAACAATTTTAAGCCTGGCGGGCGAGTTAATTATATAGCATGGACGGCAGGGCATTCGGGGGCAAACGGATGTCTTTTTTGCGTTGTGTCCACTTTTTGAAACTAAAACGTTCTTTATGAATATAAGAGTGCAACGAATTTTTACAATTGCGGAATTAGCTTCGTATTATCAGTTGTACAAAATGATAAGTCAGCGTCTTATAGCTAATGTGCGCGAACGTAAGACCCTTCGGCATATTTTTTAGTAGGATATCCACTATTGGAACTAGCTGCATTATATAAGTTGTGCCAAACATTATCTTCACACGTAATATAGGTTAGATAATTCAATGTCCACTTTTCATCGTAATTGCAGATAGTGAATGAGAGGATTTTTCGTACAATTCATCGGGGAAGACCGTCTGATACGTTATAGGCGTAAAATTCGCTGGCTCCATGCCGGCTTTAATATAACAATTCGAAAAAGGAGAGCTGCTAAATGAACTTACCGGAAGTTGAAAAACAATTACCGAATAACAAGCGAGAATTATTAACCGGCAAGAACTACGAAATGTATAACCTGGACCTTATGCGAAAGGTGTTTCCAAGGATTATCGCCGAGTATGAAGCCATGTATCAACGCAAGCAACGTAAGCCACAGTTTCGAGATATTATCGCGTTGTACTTCTACCTGCTGTCGTATGTAGACGGAAGGCATACATGGGAGAACGGAGAGGCCAGCGTAAGGTTTGGCGCTAGTTTTCCATCGAAAGATAAGATAAGCAGAGAGTTAGGTATCGCAGAAAGTCGTATCAAGCCACTCGTTGAAGTTTTATTGACGAACGGTTTGTTACTCAACGTCAAGGATCATTGGGAAGGTACGAAGCGATCAAAGTGGTATTTTGTTTCCTTTTGTCCCCATGTGACAGACGACGGTTATATCGTTAATGAAGATGGCGAAAAAGTGGTGCCTGATTTAACGCTATATAGGTAGTACCGTCATTAGATGGTGGTATCTAAGGAGGTATTAGATAACGGCTTGCATACCTTGCTCTAATATGCGAGTAAACATACCAACGTTAAACATACCAATAATAAACATACCAACAAAAGATACCGCCTCTTAATAAAAAGACATTAATAGACGGAGTTATTAAGACCTATCGTATTCGTAAACTCATACGACTCTTCATGATTTTTACAAATCATTTGAGTATCTATTGGCGACGGTCTTTTAAATAAAAGAATAAAAGATAAGAGCAAAGCGGTAACTGGGCCCAGCGCCGCACTCAAATTATAAGGAGGAACAAACCTATGCGAAGAAATCGAAAGTGTGTCTTATCGTTACGAGTAGCACGTCAATTAATATCAAAAGGTTTTACTGTACTGGACATAGAGCCTTCACGAAAGGCAGGAGCCGGATTAGTATTTGTGTTTGAAAATACGGAGGAGTTCCAGCGTGAGTTAGCTAGTTTATTAGACATTTAGAAGGAAATACGCGGTGTTTCAGCGTGGAATTAGACGATTTTAGAAGGTTTAGCAAGCGACTAAGGGTTTAGTACTCAAACGTCGATTTTGTACTTCTAAATGCTTTCAAACTACCAAAAAGGAGCTGCTAATGTGAAAATTCAATATCGAGAAATTGGAGTTGGTGCGATTAAGTATGCGAAAGAACTAACTGACGGAATGAGCCGAACGGAAATTGAATCTGGCGTGGAAGATTTGTTGCAAGGCGTATTAAATGATCCGTCTGATAAGCGTATAAAACGGTGTGACTACTGCGGTTATTGGTGGCGTGATGATAGTTTGCGAAATACCAAGCGAACATGCTGCGAGGACTGCAAACGAAGCATTAAAACGCTACAACGACGTAAACAAAGGGCGGATAAAGTACTGCTAAATCCGGAGCTGCAGACACCTAGAAAGCATACGTTACAGGACGACTATCTATGGTGGCTTGAATACCCGTGTTGGGCGAATGAGTACTCGATGCTTAAATACGGCTGGAAGTTTGAGAGGCCGATGACTGTAGCGAAAATGGACTACGTTACTAATAATCATGAAATGTACGGGGAGGGAAATCGACGGAAGCAAAGAAGAACGTCCGATTATCACGGTGATGATAGAGATAAGCTTTAACTTTTAAGTGGCGACAAAAAGGTATAAGTAGATAAGCCCTTAACTGGGCGATATTTATACGGTTTATGTAACTAAACAATGAAAGGAGTATCTAATGTATGAACGCGAGAACTTTTAGATTGATTAGATTGCATACAGGAATGACACAACAGGGATTTGGCGATTTAATTGGTGTTTCAAGACCTACAGTTTCGCTGATTGAGTTGGGACAAAGAAATATAACTCCAGTAACTATCGCGAAATTGGCTCGACATTTTGAGATGACAGATGAGTTCTTTACGTTTGTTGAAAAGTTTGACGGAATATCTCAAATCAAAAATAAAAAATTATCGGAGGAGATTTAACATGACAAAGTTTAAAGAAATGATGGAAAGCGTAGCTAAACTTCAAGAAATCAAAGGCTCAACAGCAGGACTTGTATCGACATCTAGAAATTTATTCCGAGAAGAGGCGTCAAAGATCAATCAAGACGGTGACTTATCACCAGGAGGAAAAGCGAAAGCACGTACTGCCCTTCAGAAACAGTACGGAGAAGCATTTATTAAAAATGCACGTCAACTGCGTGAGGATTACGATAAAGCTGTAGTAAAAGCGAGTGTAGCTGCCGAATCTTTATTAAACGAAGGACCGGCTAAGCCATCGCCGACAGCAGTAGCATCTTTCGAGCGAGAGTTTTCCGCATTAAAGACGGACCTAATGCTTGAGACGCGTCCAGACGAAGCTATGCGAAAATTAAAAGCCTTTGCGGAAGCACAGAACGATGCTTACCTTGCGAAACAGGTATTAAACGACTTTTCATCCGTTGTACAGTCGGTATTAGACACTGCTGGTGCAGATAAAGCGAAATATAAGCTCGATTTACAAAATACGTTGAATGAGGTAAGGAACAAGGCATTGACAAACGAGCAAAAGAAAGCGCAGGAAATTCATGCTAGTATGGCTAACGAATTCGGCCGTGATATCTTCCTGCAAAACGGAATCGAATATAACGCAATCCAAGAAGCATTCGGGCCTCAGTTTGCGCGTGCTGCAAATAGTCCACAGTACTACGTACTAGAGGAAGAGAAAGCTAACGAACAATCATAACGGCTGCCCTTCCGGGGCGGCTTTTTTATATTTGCGAAAGGGGAATGCGGGATGGCAAATGAAAAGGACGTCAGATTCGGCGAACTAGAAGGCCGAGATTTTAAGGAGATCAGCGAAATTACAGCACCGAAGGAGACGGATAAAGATGGCGAGCAATAAAACACAGAATTTAGGGTTAGATATATGGGCGGAATTAGACTTTTTTAAACGGGCGGAAATGAATAATAACTTTACCAAGATTGACGATAAAATTGGAACTTTATCAAAAGATACGGAAGGTGTAACGAAAGTTTTGCCAGTCAACAGCATCACGGTAGATTACGGTGTTGTGATGAATCAGTTAATTAGCTCTTTGCCAGAGGGGAGTTCAATAACTATACCGAACGGGAAAATACTAACCATTCAAACAGTAATTAATTTACGGAAAGGTATCAAAATAAAGTCTGATACACCTATCGGTTTCTTCCAATCCATCACCTATTACGCTTCTACAAAACAAGATATTAAAACAACAAGGCTACAAGCTACAGCAGATATAGAGGCTGTTTTTAAATATGAAAACCTAGATCATGATAACATGCGTGGTATTACGATTGAAAACCTTATTATTGATTGCAACAAAAAGGCTACTAATGGAATTAAAATTATAGGTTCTAGTGAATTGAAAGAGGATAATATTTTTCTTGAAAAAGTAGCGATTGAAGGCGCTAAATCTGACGGTTTATACGTGAGGAACAGCATTACAAATAAATTTATAAATGTTAATATCAGTGGCTGCAACGGTTGGGGCATTAATGCAGATTATGGTTTCTCTGACAGTATGATTGAAAATGTATATATTCATACGTGTCAGAGTGGAGGTATACGTTTAGGATACGGTACAGGATTCGTTAAGATCAGAGGCGGTAAAGTTGAGGATAATTACGGTTTAGGTATTTATGTTGTCGGTAATAACCTAGATGCAGCTCATATCGAACTTGATGGTGTAACAATTGCGGCTAGTAATCAGCAAGGGTTAAAGGTCAATAACGCGAAAGTAACTGTAAACGGTGGCAACATTTATAATAGCGCTCGTCAAATTGATTTTGCGACTAACCCTTCACAACATGCACATGTAACCGTCGAAAATGGTGGCATTTGCAAATTGAACGACGTGGACATAGATACTACAGCTCAATATGGTGTATCCGTCTTAACGAATGGTATTGCACGCATTCATGATTGTGATATTTCTAGTGTAAATGTAGAATCTTTTTATCGAAGTGGTGGAGGAATTACAAAAGTTCGAGATTGCATTTTGAATGGTATTTATACGAAAAATAACCCAGGCAATATGGCTCTAAAAACAACTATTGAACCTAGCACCTCAAAAACTATAACAATCCCGAACGTGTTTATGAATAAAAGTATGTATGGGTATTTTGGTGTTGGAGGATACGATTTGACTGTTATGACCGCAGCAAACCCCACATCAGGTGCAGGAGTGAGTTTTATTGGACTTGTAAGGCTTGGAAAAAACAATACTACTTACAATGTTGGTATGCGGACAATAGTAGATACAAACGATACAACATGGTTAGCTAGTGTAACAGTCGCACTAAATACAGATGGTAAAAGTTTAGACGTAACTATTACAGCAGGTGCAAATGTAGGCACAGGCGGGCATAAAGACTTTTATATCTTTTTACAAGAAAAGGGTGCAGAAGGATATAACTACTGATTTACACAAACGCCTAGAGCGTTATTTTTTATGTCTAAAAGAGGGCCAAAGTCCTCTTTTTTATTTTACCTAGACGGAGGTTTTAACGATGAAATCAGAAACAATGCGCCTGGTTGAAAAAGCCTGTGCGAATTATGGGGACGGTCACTGTTTAATCTTAGATAGACCTTGCGTATACCAAAACGATACTACGAATTTACGTCGCTGTAGTTACCTCGAGCAAGGCGTATTACCGGCTAATCCAACGTTAGAAGCGAAATATTACGCAGCGCGCGGCCAAGTCGATAATAAACCTCGATGTGAGCATTGCGGAGATCCATTTGAGCGAAAGTCTAATCGGCAGAAATTCTGCGTTGAATGCGCCGTTGAGATTCGGAAGCTAAAACAGCGAAAGTACAACCGAGAATACAGAACAAAACGAGCACTTTGACGTTTTATTACGTGTTTTAAGCATCATATTAGGCGATTCTAGGCGTTACGAATCTCTCCAAAGGTATTTACATTCGAACGCTGAAAATCGTTTTCTAAATGCTCAGGCGGTCGGACAGCAGAACCTCGCAACCTTAAAAACGAAGGGAAAGTTAACAAATAAACTTGTTATATTAGTCTATCCAAATAAGTCTTTATACCTTATAATAGTAATTATTTACAAAAAGGGGTGTAGATATGGCTGATTTTTTTGGTCTTGGGGAAATGAGTGCTAGTACTACAGAACTGACGAAGATGATTTATCCTGACTTAGCTCAACCGGCAGTTCAGAAAATTGGATATGCTTTAGGGGAAACGTTAGGTCTTGTTACAATACCATTTAGATACTTAGGGTTATTAAATCAAAAAGTAGATATTAATATTAAAAAGCATCTAAGCGATTATCAGCAACAAGTTGATTCTTATGAACCTGAGCAAATAGGAAGTGTTCCTCCTGAGATAGGTGTACCTATAATAGAGGAATTAACTCGGGTTACTAATGAGGAACTCGCCTCAATGTATATAAACTTACTGGTGAATGCATCGCTAGTTGATAAATCAAGATATGCTCATCCTAGTTTTATTAATGTAATAAAATCATTGAGTGCAGATGAAGCTAAGATTATCAACCATTACAAGAATGATGGAGAGCCTCTATTAGTCATAGAAATCTCAAAAAGTAATCCTTCAGACGGTACGTCACTAAATCATTTTGGAACTATATTTATTAATATTGATAACAATATAGAATTACAGTATAAAGAGAATAAGAGTTTTTATTTTAAGAATTTAGAAAAACTCGGGCTATTAACTTCAAACCTTAATTTTCCGACTGTTATGGAGAATGTTGTAAATAGCAAAGCAGAGGAAATATCTGAGCAAAGAAGAAGCTTTCAAACATTAATAGGACCTAATGACGTTTTGGAAGAATTCAATGGTCATTATGTTCTTGATAGCTATGGTAAGGAATTCGTTAAGAGTATAAGTGTGTAAAAATATTTATATAAAACATTAAACTATGCCAAATATATATGTTAATTAAATGGAAAATATATAAACGGTAAGCCAAAGCCCTCATTGAGGGCTTTTTATTTTATTTGGAGGTGCCTCATGAACGAAATAGACTACGACAACATTGAGAAATTGAACGAAGACTTAGAGCGCAGGCTTGAAAAACATCGACAGGAACGAATGGCACAAGGCAAACCGGCCGAAAAACCGGAGTTTATACCGATTCCTTACGGTGTTATTCTGCTCGAGCGTGTTGGACCTGTTAAGGAGTTTCTCGTTAAATATGCGTTACTTATTAATCAATCTAAGCGAGTACCAGCCTTCGACTTATCAACGCTAGACAAGTACCGACCAGACCTCGAATTATTACAAGCCGTAAAAGGGGTAATGACGGGGGCTTCTGGTGCCCTAATGCGTCAGATGTTAGAAGCTGTTGAAAAAGCGCAAAAGAAAGTGGCGGCAGGCTTTGAGGCAGAAGAAGAAATCTCAGCAGAGCTAAGTAAATCGCTGTATTTACGGCTACAACTTCTTGATAAAAGGGTTAGGGTATCAGATGAGCACTACTGGATTAATATGGACTACAACTATTACAAAGATAATCCAGATTTAGATAGAGATAAATCGGAGTATGAACGATTAAAAGCAAATCCTGAAGAGTTAGAAAAGGAGCTTGCAGAATATCGATCACACTTCGAATCTATAAAGGAGGAATTTTAGATGGCAACACTAAGCGACTTAAAAGCGAGTCTATCCGATCAACAAGTGTTAGCAGCGCATCTTCTAACGGAAAATGAGTTCGCTGGCAAAGAGAAACGTACGCAGGAAGAGTTAGCCGACGATTTAGGTATTACGCGTATGCAACTGTACAAATGGCGTACCGAGAATAGCGACTTTATCAAGTATCAGGCGGCATTAAGTACGAGTATGCTTGAGTCTTATCGCGCTGAAGCTGATGCGCAATTACTTAAGTTAGTTCGTGGTACTTCTAATAACGGTATTCCTAGCGTCAAAGGACTGCAGTTGTACTACGAAATCATGGGCGTTAAACAGAACAAACTTACAATCGAGAGTGAGAAATCTAGCTCCCGACGTATTTCCGATGAGGAAGTTAGCGCAGGACTTGCGGAACTAAACGACATGTTTAAAAAGGATTAACGGGCTGCCATTTGGCGGCTCTTTTTTAATATGAAAAAGGAGAGATAACGATGGATAAACAATTAATCGAGTTTGATAACGCAGTTGAAGCTTTGGGGAATTCTATATTTTTTGATGTACCGCCAAAATATATCACAGATGTACAGCAGTTCCGCGAATATTTTGATCACCATACTGATGCTAAATTACGCCAGTTAGGATTACGACTTATCGATGAATGCACCGCGTTTGGGTTTATGTACCGTGCAAGCGTGGACTATAACAAATTATACGATAAAACACTAGAAATAGGACACTTACGAGGGGAGGTAACGCGACGTGGCTTATGACTTAACGGCGGTATTAAAGCTTAAAGACGACTACTCCGGTAAAATGAAAAGAATTATCGCTCAAACCAAAGCGATGAAAATGGCGACAGCGTCAACTAGTATTGCGGTTGCTAGCTTAGGGTCAGCGATGTCTACAACGACTGCTGTCGGAGTGGCTGCCGTCGGTGCATTAGGCGCTAGTTTCGCAGCTGCAGGCGTCGGAGCTGTCGCATATGGTGCCGTAGCAACTTCCGCATTAACGAAGGTATTTGACGCATCCGAAGAGTTAGGAAAGATTCAAGAAAAAATCGATCAAGCTGATACGGTGAAAGAACGTATGGCAGCGCAGAAAGAGCTCGCAGCGTTATATAAAGGCATGAGTAAGGCTCAGCGTGGCGCTCTGACGGATTTACAAGAATTCAAAGGCTTCTGGGGCGGGTTTACGAAGCAATTTGAGAATCCGATATTCCAAGCATTTTCCGAAGGATTGAACGCTACACAAACCATTCTGACAAAGATGGCTCCTACTATTTCGAATGTATCTAGGGCGGTAGTTGGGTTAATGCAAAACCTTAATAAATCGCTAGAGGGTTCAGCAGCAACAAAGTTCTTTACCTGGTTAGAGACGAATGCAGCTAGAAGCCTAACTAATTTCGCGCAGGTCGCTACAAACACATTTTCCGGCGTTGTGAGTCTGCTACAAGCTTTCCAGCCTTTAGGAGTGAGTATGGAGACGAGTCTAGTCAGTCTTACGCAAAAGTTTAAAGAGTGGGCGACAAGTTTAAGCGGTACGCAAGGGTTTAAGGACTTCGTCGCGTATGTCCAAACCAACGGACCTACTTTATGGAACACGCTAACAAACGTAGCGAATACTATTGTAAACGTAGGTACAGCATTAGCTCCGTTAGGGCAGGCAGTATTAAAGGTCGTAGATAATCTCACCGGATTTCTTGAAAAGATTACTTCCGTGAAAGACGTTGTATTAGTTGCTACTACGGCGTTCATTGCGTATAAAGCATCCGTTGTAGCTCTTACGGCTATTGGCGCTATCGTCACCTTAATGCGGTCTTATCAAGCAGTAGCAGCGACAATGACAGTAACTCAGTGGGCGCTAAATACGGCGATGGCAGCCAATCCTATCGGATTAGTCGCAGCAGCAATCGCCGGTCTAGTAGCAGCAGGTGTTCTTTTATATCGCAACTGGGATACGGTAAAAGCGAAAGCACAGCAGTTATGGGCTAAATTCGGTTCACTTATTACGAAAATACTAGCGTTCTCCGGTCCTATTGGCGCACTTATCGCAGCAGGTATTAAGCTTTGCGGGAACTGGGATACAATAAAATCAAAAGCAGCGTCAGTATTCGGAGCAGTAGGTGACTGGATTGATGGAGTAAAGGCGAAATTTAGCGGATTTGTTAGTGCAGTAAAAAGCTTCAAAATGCCGAGCTTCAAAATGCCAAGTATTGGCGACGCAAAAGCCGGAATGGGTCCGTCTAAGAAATCTGGTAAAAAACATTACCACGGCCTATCACGCGTGCCTTACAACGGTTATCAGGCGACTCTGCATAAGAACGAGCGTGTATTAACGGCTAAAGAGAACCGCCAATATGCGAAAGGTAACGGCGGAATCAATATAGCTAAACTTGCGGATAGTATCGTCGTCCGTGAAGAGGCTGATATCGATAAGTTTGCTGCGTCATTAGCTCGTAAAATTTATCTTGCTGGCGAGGCAGGCGCATAAAAATAACGGAGTAGCCTCTTCGGCTTGCTCCGTTCTACATATATAATAGGAAGAAACTCGCCTAAAATGCCGTATGTACCCAACGTACAACCAGCGTAAACATACTTCGACAATTTTTTTCGAAAAAGGTGTTGACTCTTTAGCTATATCGTACTATAATTACATTATCGCTTTTGAACGTGATCGTACGTAGTAATACGGAACAAACGTAGTAGAAAGCTCGATACTATGCCGATGTGGCGGAATTGGCAGACGCGCACGACTCAAAATCGTGTTCCTTCGGGAGTGTCGGTTCGACCCCGACCATCGGTACTTTAGCTTTACTTGACAGGATGATTCCTGTTTTTATTTTTACTTATCGGTCGACAAATTTTGATAATATTTGCGGGTGTAGTTTAGTGGTAAAACCTCAGCCTTCCAAGCTGATGTCGTGAGTTCGATTCTCATCACCCGCTCCATACATATTGTTATCACAACGCAGTGTCTCGCTTTCAAAGCTGAGATGTTGCGTTTTTTATTTTTAGCGTAAATATAGCGTCTATCTTGAAAAGATAGACGCTATATTTACGTACATCAGTTAATGACTTGATAAGTTGCTGCGCCGCCGTGAATTTGAATGAACATGTCACTTAGGGATTTAGTTAGTTTATAAGCCTGTTCTTCTGAAAGTGAAGGCTTTAAATAAATGAACTGTACAGCTTGTGTTGTCTTTTCAGTTACGTACGCTCGGTTAGAATCGACATAAGGGCTTCCGAAAGCTCCTAGGGCATCTTTAGAAATGATTTTATTTTCTAAAGAAATGTTACGTTCATTTAGAGCTTCATAAGACTCTTCTTTTTTACCGATAGTAAATTCGATGGGGCCTTCTAAATTAGAGGAATCATAAATTCCAATTGGGACTTCATATTGCAATGAAAAAAAGTTGTTAATGTCCACAGCAGAATTGATAGAAGGCAAATACGTTTGTTTTCCTATTCTTCTAATTAAAGCTTCTATAGAAGGACGGTATTTACTTGGATCAGTTCCAAATGTTTTGAAAAGCTTTCTCCACTCGCTAACACCTTCGAATTCTGTTACTTTTTTTGACTCAAGGTCGAAATAAATGGATTCTTGAAAGAGGCGCAGACGTCCTTTTAGCATTTGAGGAGAATCACCAACTTCAATATTTTTATATTGAATGATTCCCATTTTAAAAGAAGGGCAAAGCTGTTTAATAGCGGGCGATAATGTAAAGTTCATTTTTTTGATCCTTTCTATTATAATTAGTATTTGTTCGTTTATAGATACCATCCTATCATTTCGTTGAGTGAGAAAACAGTTCAATGCATGAATATATAGAATTTCTTAGAAAGGAGGCCATTATTCACTATGAATGCGTATCAGTTGAAGGAAGAAATTATTTCATATAGCAAAGAGATTGGAATCGATAAGATTGGATTTGCGAGTGCTTCCATGTTTGATGAGTTAAAGAATCGATTGTTAGCACAGCAAGAGTTAGGTTATGCTTCAGGCTTTGAAGAACCTGATATTGAAAAGAGAGTAGATCCCACATTAGTTGTTCCAAAAGCTAGATCGATTATTTCAATTGCACTTGCGTATCCTTCTAAATTAAAGGATGCACCAAAGAGCACAAAGGAAGATCGTCGAGGAATCTTTTGCCGTGCTTCTTGGGGGCAAGATTATCATACGGTTCTACGTGATAGGCTTCAAAAGCTTGAAACCTTCATAAAAGAAAAAGTACCTGCAGCTATCCTTCAATCGATGGTAGACACAGGTGAGCTGTCGGACCGAGCTGTAGCAGAAAGAGCTGGTATTGGCTGGAGCGGTAAGAACTGTGCCATTATTACACCTGAATTTGGTTCCTACGTGTATTTAGGAGAAATGATTACAGATATCCCGTTTCCTCCTGATAAACCGATAGAGGACGGTTGTGGTACTTGTAATAAGTGTGTTGATGCGTGCCCTACGGGTGCGCTTGTAACAGGTGGTCAGCTGAATTCGCAGCGATGCATTGCCTTTTTAACCCAAACAAAAGGATTTTTAGCTGAAGAATTTCGAAGTAAATTAGGCAATCGTTTATATGGCTGTGATACATGTCAAACTGTGTGTCCTGAAAATAAAGGAAAAGACTTTCATTTTCACTCTGAGATGGAGCCTGACCCAGAACTTGCGAAGCCTAAATTAAAACCGCTTTTAACGATGAGTAATCGTGAATTCAAAGAGAAATTTGGACATGTTTCAGGTTCTTGGAGAGGGAAAAAGCCAATTCAGCGTAATGCCATTATTGCACTGGCCCATTTTAAAGATCAAACCGCCGTTCCAGATTTAATTGAATTAATTAAAAATGACGTTCGCCCTGTCATTCGAGGAACAGCGGCATGGGCGTTAGGCAAAATTGGCGATAAAGAAGCGTTAGATATACTTATGAACTTAAGAGAAAAAGAAAAGGACCAAGAAGTAATTGAAGAAATGTCAAAAGGTATAGAGAGGCTTCAAGAGATCTAAACCTTATTTTTATTGATAAAGTTAGCTAATGAGTCATAGCGTATAATAAACGCTTAGAAAAGTGGTGACATTATGCTAACAAAAAGGAATGTATTATATACTTTAATTAAAGCGCGTGCGGACAGCTATGTAAAAGGTGAGCTTCATGAAGACTTTAAGCCTTTCATTGAACATCAGTGTGAGCTAAAGCGGTCTCTTATAAAAAAAAGAGAAGTTGATGTTTTAAAATGTAATATGAAAGGTTCTATTCAATCTGCTCATACGGATCAGGAAGAAACAAGAGTATTATATAAGGTGCACATTCAGGCATTTTTAAAACAAAACGATTTTTTCTATATAGAGGAAGAAATTGAAGATCGTTTAGCTCTTTTTTATAAAGATACGCTTATTCAAGATGAGCTGCTGGTAAAGGGTTTTTCTGAAGATAAGGCTGAGATGTATGTAGAAGAAGTAGAGGAAGACGAAGAAAGAGCCTCTTATTATGATCGTCTTGCGGCTGTTCAGTATGCAGAAAAACATTGGGATAAACCTAATGAGAGTTATAAGCAGTTTGAGGTAAACTGCACCAACTATATTTCACAGTGTTTGCATGCAGGAAAGGCGCCGATGCGGGGATATCCTAAAAAAGCAAACGGATGGTGGATGAGAGGGAACGCCTGGAGCTATAGCTGGGCAGTTGCTCATTCCATGCACAGCTATTTAAGTAACTCCAAATCAGGACTTCGGGCTGTGAGGAAATCTTCAGCAAGCGAACTTGTCCCGGGAGACGTTATCTGCTACGATTTTGAAGGAGATGGAAGATGGAATCATACGACGATTGTTGTAGCAAAAGACGGTCACGGTATGCCTCTTGTGAATGCGAACACGTATAATAGTCGAATGAGATATTGGGCTTATGAAGATTCAACGGCTTACACGCCAAAGATTAAGTATGATTTTTTC
This sequence comes from Priestia sp. VA7, assembly GCF_055710015.1. Taxonomy (NCBI): domain Bacteria; kingdom Bacillati; phylum Bacillota; class Bacilli; order Caryophanales; family Bacillaceae; genus Priestia; species Priestia sp. VA7. The sequence continues at coordinate 32,172 of NZ_JBVQPN010000014.1, read as the reverse complement.
CATATCGTTGATCGGTAAGTCTTTCGTTTTAGCAAGTTAGTGGTATAATGATGAATAGATTTGTTAGCAGAGGTGAAAATTTGTGGGAGTACACGTAGTGTTATTTCAACCAGAAATTCCAGCAAATACAGGAAATATTGCGCGAACATGTGCAGCAACAAATACGACGCTGCATTTAGTTCGTCCGTTAGGCTTTTCAACAGATGATAAAATGTTAAAGCGAGCTGGATTGGATTATTGGGAATTTGTAAATGTGGTGTATCATGATTCATTAGAGGAAGTATTCGAAAAGTATCCTGAAGCAGGTTTCTACTTCATCACAAAATTTGGTCAGCAGCCACACACAACATTTGATTATAGTGACTTAGAGCAGGATCATTTCTTCGTATTTGGAAGAGAAACAAAGGGTCTGCCAAAGCACATTATTGAAGAGAACATGGAAAGATGTCTTCGTTTACCGATGACAGAAAATGTTCGTTCTTTAAATTTATCTAATACAGCAGCTATTTTAATCTATGAAGCGCTGCGTCAACAAAATTATGCTGGTTTATCTTAAGTAAAAAGCGAGGTTCAAATTTTATTGAACCTCGCTTTTTTATTTATGTCGACGATGATATGTAGTGGTTATTTTTTAACGCCCGGTTTATCATTGTATCCCGCTCTGAAGATGGATGCTAAAAAAGCAATTGTTACTCCTAATACTAAAAGTAAGCGCATTGATTTTCCTCCTCAATCTAATTAAAAGGATTATATAGCTACTGCAGTTAAAACCGACTTCCCATATCTCATGACGATAATAATGACAAAATAACTCTTCTAGAGACATAAGTTCTCTAACAAAGTTTAGCCGTTCCTTCTTACTCTTTTATTATAGCTAATAAATACTTTACTGTGAATGCCTAGCAAGGACAAATTTCTGAATTTTACAATTTAAAAAGCATGTTCAAACATTTTGCTGCATAGATTGTATTAATCTTGTTCACTAGCACCATAACTAGTAGGGGAGGTCCTTTAATGGATATATTAAAGAAAGTTGAAAGATACCGCGAAGAAGAGAATCGTCTTAAGTGGGAAGGGACATTTGAAGAGTACCTAAAGCTGATTAAAGATGAGCCTTTAATTGCTCAGCCTGCACACTCTAGAGTATATAACATGATAAAGGATGCAGGAATTGAAGAGGTAAATGGTAAAAGACATTATAAATTTTTCAGTGGACAAATGTTTGGACTTGAAGATTCGCTAGAACGCTTGGTGGAAGAATATTTTCATCCAGCTGCAAAGCGTTTAGATGTTCGTAAACGTATTTTACTTTTAATGGGTCCAGTAAGTGGTGGTAAATCGACGCTAGTGACCATGTTAAAAAGAGGGCTTGAAGCTTATTCGCTTACTGATCGAGGAGCTGTTTATGCTATTAAAGGATGCCCAATGCATGAAGATCCGCTGCATTTAATTCCACATCATTTACGTAAAGACTTCTTTGAAGAGTATGGTATCCGAATCGAAGGAAACTTATCTCCTTTAAATACAATGCGATTAGAGGAAGAGTATGGCGGGAGAATTGAAGACGTCATTATCGAACGCATTTTCTTCTCAGAGGACAAACGAACTGGAATTGGAACGTTCAGTCCTTCTGATCCGAAATCTCAAGACATTGCCGACCTAACAGGAAGCATTGACTTTTCAACAATTGCAGAGTATGGATCTGAATCAGATCCGCGTGCTTACCGCTTTGACGGAGAGCTTAATAAAGCAAACCGGGGAATGATGGAGTTCCAGGAGATGTTAAAATGTGATGAGAAATTTTTATGGCATTTACTCTCTTTAACCCAAGAAGGAAACTTTAAAGCAGGAAGATTTGCTTTAATTAGTGCAGATGAATTAATCGTAGCGCATACGAATGAAACAGAGTATCGCTCGTTTATTTCCAATAAGAAAAATGAAGCTTTGCATTCACGAATTATTGTAATGCCTGTTCCATATAACTTAAAAGTGAGTGATGAGGAAAAAATTTATGACAAGATGATTCGTGAAAGTGACGTATCAGATGTTCATATTGCCCCTCATACGTTACGTATTGCTTCTATCTTTACTACATTAACGAGATTAAAAGAGCCTAAAAAAGGCGATATCGATTTATTAAAGAAGATGCGCCTATACGACGGTCAATCTGTAGAAGGCTATAACGATGCAGACGTAGAAGAGTTACAAAAAGAGTATACGGATGAAGGAATGAGCGGTATTGATCCTCGTTATGTCATTAATCGCATTTCATCTACCATCATTCGAAAAGATATTAAATCAATCAATGCATTAGATGTACTGCGTTCATTGAAAGAAGGGCTGGCACAGCATGCGTCTATTTCTGCTGAGGATCGAGAGCGTTACCTGAATTATATTTCTCTGGCGCGTAAAGAATATGATGAAATTGCTAAAAAAGAAGTGCAAAAAGCGTTCGTTTATTCGTATGAAGAGTCCGCTAAAACATTAATGGATAATTATTTAGATAATGTCGAAGCATACTGCAACAAAAATAAGCTTCGTGATCCGCTAACAGGAGAAGAGTTAAATCCAGATGATAAATTAATGCGTTCAATTGAAGAACAAATTGGTATTTCAGAAAATGCAAAAAAAGCATTCCGCGAAGAAATCCTAATTCGTATTTCGGCTTATGCACGTAAAGGAAAACGATTTGATTATAATTCCCATGAGCGTTTACGCGAAGCGATTCAGAAAAAATTGTTTGCGGATTTAAAAGACGTAGTGAAAATTACAACATCCACTAAAACACCAGATGAGCAGCAGCTGAAGAAAGTAAATGAAGTAGTGGCTCGATTGATTGATGAGCATGGATACAATTCAGTATCTGCTAATGAACTGCTGCGCTATGTAGGAAGTTTGTTAAATCGATAACTCAGTACTAACAAGAAAACATGGCACTTCCGATCTGTGCCATGTTTTTCTTATCTCTTAAAATAAACTCTGCATAATTAGGCTAATGTGTAGTACGCATTGCACTTAACCATCATATGATAAGTCATAAACATATACATGACACTAGACACTATAAAATGAATAGTTAATAGTGAAAGAATTAGTTAGCAAGTATACCATTCTTGCGCATAGGATAAGAGTAACCAACCTTTGAACTAAAGGTATTTGTCAGAAACTTTCGGTATAGCTTATGCATGCCGAGTAAAAACGTGCAGGTGTTTTTTAAATAAGGAGGGGAATAGCGTGGGAAAAGAAGTAGATAAAAGTTTTGCTGTCTCAAAAGAAGACTGGTCCCTCCATCGTAAAGGCCACGATGATCAAAAAAGACATCAAGAAAAAATTAAAGAAGCAATTAAAAATAATTTACCGGATTTAATTACAGAAGAAAATATCGTGATGTCCAATGGAAGAGAAGTTGTTAAAATTCCGATCAAATCATTGGATGAATATCGAATTCGGTACAATTATGATAAAAACAAACATGTGGGTCAAGGTGATGGAGACAGTAAAGTTGGGGATGTAGTAGCACGTGATGGATCTGCTGGAGATGGTCAAAAAGGAGCAGGGAAAGGTCAAGGAGCAGGTGACCAGGCTGGAGAAGATTACTTTGAAGCAGAAGTGTCTCTTATGGAGCTTCAAGAGGCTTTATTTGCTCAATTAGAACTGCCTAATCTTCAGCGAAAAGAATCTGATCAAATTGTTGTGGAACACATTGAATTTAATGATATACGACGTACAGGTTTGATGGGGAATATTGATAAAAAACGAACGATGATGAGCGCTTATAAGCGAAACGCAATGACAGGAAAGGCTGCTTTTCATCCTATTTATCCGGAAGATTTAAAATTCAAAACGTGGAATGAAGTTATAAAGCCGGAATCGAAAGCAGTCGTCTTAGCTATGATGGATACGAGCGGTTCGATGGGCATATGGGAAAAGTATATGGCACGAAGCTTTTTCTTTTGGATGACACGCTTTTTACGTACGAAATATGAAACAGTGGAAATTGAATTTATTGCGCATCATACAGAGGCAAAAGTAGTATCAGAAGAAGACTTTTTCTCCAAAGGAGAAAGCGGAGGAACCATCTGTTCATCTGCTTATCGAAAAGCGCTTGAATTAATTAACCAAAAGTATGATCCGAGCCGCTATAATATTTACCCGTTCCATTTTTCAGATGGCGATAACTTAACTTCAGATAACGCAAGGTGTGTAAAGTTAGTAAATGAATTAATGAAAGTGTCAAATATGTTTGGATATGGGGAAGTGAATCAGTACAATCGACATTCCACTTTAATGTCTGCTTACAAAAATATTCAAGACGAAAGTTTTAGACACTTTATTTTAAAACAAAAATCAGACGTTTTTCACGCGATGAAAAGCTTTTTTAGAAAAGAAACAGAAGACCAGAAATATGCGTAACCTAAAAGGCCTAGACTTGTTATCTAGGTCTTTTTTATGCGGTTTATTCAGCGCTTCTTTGGAGATAGTAAAAGTACGACTTTATCCAAAAGGAGAATAAGTGAATGAACGAAAATATAAAGAGCGAAATGCAAAAACATCAACAAAATCAGCGGTTGAACGCAGCTGAATTAGGTTACTTATGGGCGCAATATTTAGGCGATACGCTGTATGTATGTGTTCTTGGGTATTTTCTATCTGTTGTAAAAGATGCCGAGATTAAGGAGCTCTTAAAAAAAGCCCATCAGATTTCACAAACTCATGTAGACGAATTGACGGAATTATTCAGTTCGGAAAAAATTCCAATACAAGTAGGTTTTGGGGAACAAGATGGGAACAAAGGAGTTCCTGCTTTATTTGATGAAATTTTTATGGCTATTTATGTAAATGAAATGGCAATTGGAGGTATGAAGAAATATGCCAGAGCCCTAAGCGCAGTGAGAAGGCAAGATATTTATGATCACCTGTCTCGATGTGTAAAAGAGAGCGACAGTCTTTTAGAGAGTTCTAACCACGTTATTTTAAGAAAAAGCATGCTGATGAGACCTCCGTTTATTCCTTATCCTGTAAAAGTGAATTTTGTGGACCAGAAAACGTTTATATCACCACTTTTCTCTCAAATGCATCCTCTAACTTCTTTGGAGATTACGGCTATTCAAGAAATTGTTAATACAAATGTATTAGGTAAAACGCTGATGCTGGCCTTTAGTCAAGTAGCCACCACACAAAAATTACGCTCTTATTTTTTTGATGGAGTCAAGCTTGCGAGTAAGCAAATCAAGCACTTTACCGAGTTACTGTCTGAAGCTGATTTACCAAGTCCGCGTCTGCTTGATGCGTATGTAACCAACTCAACGATTTCACCGTTTTCAGATAAACTGATGATGTATCATACTTCCGCAGCGGTGACGATCGCTATTGATAACTGCGGTGCTGGCTTGTCTATGTCGTTCCGTTCGGATGTAGCAGTAGAATTTTCTCAGCTAATTGGACGTATAGGAAAGTACGGAAAAGATGGAATTCGGATTATGATTGAGCAAGGTTGGATGGAAGAACCTCCAATGGCAACAGACCGTAAGAAGTTGGCGGAGAAATAATAAGGAGCATGTTGTGGGTTATCAGTAATTTTGCGGTACTGAAACATATATAGCTAAGCGAAAATAGATTGCTCTAGACCCACTTGAATGAGCAGTGATAAGATAAAAAAGCTGATTTTTCAAGAAGTAAGTCGAGGTGTGGAAATGAACAACAGTATAAGGGAGTCCATTGCGAAAAAAGTAGCATGGATTAGCGTATGGAGCAATATTGCTCTTACGCTAGGAAAAGTAATAGTAGGATGGATTGGAAATAGTGATGCTGTATTTGCTGATGGTATTCACTCTGCAGCGGACGTATTTGCCTCTATTATTGTCTTATTGGTTATACGAGTAGCAAATAAACCAGCAGATGATGACCATCCATATGGACATGGAAAAGCAGAAGTGATTGTCTCAGGAATCGTAGGAATTATTTTATTGCTTGTATCATTTTATGTGGTATTTGAAGGAGTCGTTGGTTTATTCCATCCGGTTGAATCTCCAAATATTTTAGCCATGTGGATTGCTGTTATTTCATACATAGCAAAGGTATTGTTGTACCGTTATTCTTTAAACGTAGCGAAGCAGCACCACAGTAAGGCAATTGAGGCAATTGCTTTTGATCATAAAGCAGATATTGTTGCTTCTATTGCAGCGGCAATTGGTGTTTTATTATCGATTATTGGTGATAAAATGGATGTTCAACTGCTGTTATACGGAGATAAAATAGCAAGTATATTTGTTGCTTATTTAATTTTTAACATTGCCAGACAAATGATGGGAGAGTCTTTTCAAATCTTAATGGAAGGCAATATTGATGAAGAGCTACTGAAAGAACTTGAAGAAAGCATTTATGAATTTGAAGATGTGAAGCGGATTGATCGCGTTCGAGCAAGAGAACATGGCCATTACATATTAGTGGATGTACGTATTTCAATTGACCACTTTAAAACAATTAAGGAAGGTCATGATTTAGGACGAGAAATCAAAGCAACACTTATGAAAAAACATGATAATATTCAGGAAGTATTAATCCATTTGAATCCTTATTATCCAGATTAAATAAGAAGCAGCGAAGTGTTACTCGCTGCTTCTTATTATTTATATATGTAGAAATTAATGAAATGAGTAGCATAAAATAATGAGGATTTTTATTTATAAAGAATCAAGTTTAATAAAATTGTATAAAGGGAATTGTATTTATTTATTGATGTGATAGGATAAAAAAGCATGTAAATGCATTCACTACGAATGAAAGCAGTGGACGGGTACATATAGATAATAATAAATGGTTTTGGGAGTCAAAGAAGGTGATGTTGAAGTGAATGTAAGCATCAGGTCAATCGTTAAAAAAGTCATGTTCATTCTATTTATTGCGTATACGGCAGTGGTCATTTATGCTACTCTCATACGGGAAAACGAACATGTTTACGGAAAAGCAATGAACTTGGATTTATTTAGCACGATCCGTCTGATGTGGGACAGCGGGAATATAATGCTCACTCTGACAAATATACTGGGGAATATCGTGATGTTTGCGCCGCTTGGAATGTTTATCCCTTTGTTTATGAAGTGGTTTGACGGTTTTATTCAAGTGTTTACGACAGGTTTCTTAATCAGTTTTCTGATTGAAATTTTACAGTACAAGCTAACGGAACGAGTATTTGATATTGATGATATCTTTTTGAATACGCTAGGTACATTTATAGGCTGGGTTATTATTAAAATACTATATTGGGTCAAGAACGTGCTGAAAGCACGTTTCAAAAAAAGATAAAGAGATGGAGACATAACTGAATCAATAGCTAGAAAGCAGCTACAGATATGAAGTCTACGTTTACCATCACAATGAAAAGATCCGAACGATGAATCGTTCGGATTTTTCTTCAACTAAAATATTTCTGGCTCAGCTTTTGCTTCTTGCTGATAGAAACACTTAATGCAGCGTCTTACGGAAGAATGTGAGGATTCAACGATAATGTGCTGACAATTTTGCTGAACAAATAATAACTTTCTTTCAAGCTGCTTAATTTGTTCTTTAAGCTGTTCTACTTCATTATTGATAGATATTTGAACCACTGTTAACAAACTCTTTAGCTTTTTCTTTCATTCCTTCTTTTCTTACTTCGTTTACATCTTTTTCATTTTCTTGAGCCATGTTACGAATATCTTGAGAAATACGCATCGAACAGAATTTAGGTCCACACATTGAACAGAAATGGGCTGTTTTAGCACCTTCAGCGGGAAGTGTTTCATCGTGATATTCTTTTGCGCGCTCTGGATCTAGTGACAGGTTAAATTGATCATTCCATCTAAATTCAAATCTTGCTTTAGACAGCGCGTTATCGCGTTTTTGTGCTCCTGGATGGCCTTTTGCTAGGTCAGCGGCATGCGCAGCAATTTTATAGGTGATAACGCCTTCTCGAACGTCTTCTTTATTTGGCAGACCTAAATGTTCTTTTGGCGTTACGTAGCAAAGCATAGCTGTCCCAAACCAGCCAATCATTGCAGCCCCGATACCTGATGTAATATGGTCATAGCCTGGAGCGATGTCGGTTGTAAGCGGTCCAAGAGTATAGAAGGGAGCTTCTTGGCATATTTCCATTTGTTTATCTACGTTTTCTTTGATGAGGTGCATAGGGACATGTCCAGGGCCTTCAATCATAACTTGAACATCGTGTTTCCAAGCAATTTTAGTTAATTCACCAAGCGTTTCTAATTCACCGAACTGTGCCTCATCATTAGCATCTGCAATGGAACCAGGACGTAGCCCATCGCCAAGCGAAATAGAAATATCGTATGCTTTACAGATTTCACAGATTTCTTCAAAGCGAGTATATAAAAAGTTCTCTTCATGATGAGCTAAACACCACTGCGCCAAGATGGATCCTCCGCGTGAAACAATACCTGTCGTACGTTTCGCTGTTAGAGGAATATAGCGTAAAAGTACACCTGCGTGAATAGTAAAGTAATCAACACCTTGCTCTGCTTGTTCAATTAATGTATCGCGATATGCTTCCCACGTTAGATCTTCTGCTACACCTTTTACTTTTTCAAGCGCTTGGTAAATAGGAACGGTCCCTACAGGAACAGGCGAGTTGCGGATAATCCATTCGCGCGTTGTGTGGATATCCTTTCCTGTTGATAAATCCATAATTGTATCGGCTCCCCAACGCGTTGCCCATGTCATTTTTTCTACTTCATCTTCAATAGCTGAACGAATAGCTGAATTTCCGATATTAGCATTGATTTTCACATGGAATTTGCGGCCGATAATCATCGGTTCGCTCTCAGGGTGATTGATATTATTAGGGATAATCGCACGTCCTCTTGCTACTTCTTCACGCACGACTTCAGGATCCATCTGTTCACGAATAGCGATAAATTCCATTTCGGGCGTGATGATTCCTTTTTTTGCATAGTGCATTTGCGTTACATTTTGATTTTTTTTCGCGCGCAAAGGTAAACGATTAGTGATAAAGCGCTCATACTGATCTCTTGGATCACCATCATAATACCCGTTATCCTGTGGCTGAACCGTACGGCCTTGATATGTTTCTACATCGTTTCGTTCTGCAATCCACTTTTCACGCAGAGCCGGTAATCCTTTTTGTAAATTAATTTCATAACAGGGATCTGTATAAACACCGCTCGTGTCGTATACACGTACGGGACTATTTTCTTCTTCCCCAAAAGATCCTGTAGTAGGAGACTGATGAATTTCACGCATAGGCACTTTAAGGTCTTCTCTAGATCCTTGGACATATACTTTGTGACTGTTTGGAAAAGGCTTTTTCATAGAAACTGATACATTTTGTTTTGACATTACATATTCCTCCGGTTTCGCATAAAGTGTAGCTATACCGAACCATAAAAAAATCGGGTTCTGTGATAGACAGAACCCGATGGAATAGGCGAAAAAAGAATAAACATATACTATTCTTTTCAAGACTACTTCCCTCCGCTGGTATAACCCAAATCAGGTTCAAAGGGTTAAAGAGTTTTATTGCACTCTTCTCTCAGTCTGAGCTATCAGACACCCCTAGTAGAAATAACATTCAAATTATTCAATTTACGGCTTAAGTTTACCATCATTCAGTAAAAAATCAACCCTTAAATAAAAAAAGCTAGACAATTAGCGTTGTCTAGCAGCATCGATTGCAATCACAATAGCTGTAATAATATGCATGATAAACCCTAAAAATGGAATCCAAGCAATCAGTGAAGTAACAATCCCTAGTATGTTTCCATACGCAGATAACCCTCGTCTATTAGCTAAAATGAGCGTGATAGCATGAAGAATAAATCCAATAAAAAGAGGAGTATAACTAAAGCCCATAACAATCCCCGCGCCAATTAAAGGAATTCCCAGCAAGGCTTCATACCCAGCAGTGACCCATTTCATTGTACGTACATTTCCATTCATAGTAAAAAGCCTCCTAAAAAAGATACTACTATATACGAGAAAAGAGAGAAAAAAGTTTCAAATTACTTAGGGGATATGTCGTATAAGCAAGCACTAGTTGATTAAAATGATAGATGACAGTAAAGGGGATGGAAAAAACATAATGATTTAGTCATTTTTTATACTAAAGAAAAATAGTCTAGATGATTCATTTTTAGCTAAGGGACCGGAATTTATACCGAACATAGTGACTGCTTTCTAAAATAAATAAAAGCTGATATCGTGTTTTTTGATTATAGCATGTAAGGTTTTTATTACGAATTATTAAAGATTCTTATCTTTTTGCAAATACACATTGTATTTCATAGTTTTAACAATTATGATAAAAAAGCAAGTGTCAAAATAGGAAAATAGTTGAGCATGTAAAACGAAGCGATAAGCTTATTAATTTGAAAGAAAGGCAAGGTACATAGCTTTATGTGGGAAATTATTGTAGCAATCATTTTAGGGATTGTAGAAGGTTTAACAGAGTTTGCTCCTGTTTCGTCAACTGGGCATATGATTATTGTGGATGACCTGTGGTTAAATTCCAAAGAATTATTTTCATCTCCAGTAGCTAATACATTTAAAATTGTTATTCAGCTAGGTTCGATCTTAGCAGTAGTAGTTATTTTTAAAGATCGTTTCATTAATTTATTAGGATTGGGAAAAAAGCCAGCTGCTCCAATTGGACCGACAAATCGCTTGAATTTAATGCAGGTAATTGTTGGACTGTTACCTGCAGGAGTGTTAGGACTTTTGTTTGATGATTACATTGATGAACATTTGTTTTCTTTAAATACGGTACTAATTGGCTTAGTAGTCGGAGCTGTATTAATGATTCTAGCAGATTTGTTTGGACCTAAACGTCCGCGTGTAGAGACGGTGGACCAAATGTCTTATGGACAAGCACTGGGTATAGGACTGTTTCAATGTATTGCTCTTTGGCCAGGTTTTTCTCGTTCAGGCTCAACGATTTCAGGAGGGGTTCTTCTTGGAATGAGCCATAAGGCAGCGGCAGATTTTACATTTATTATGGCAGTGCCAATCATGGCAGGAGCAAGTGGACTTTCATTGGTTAAAAACTGGCAGTATTTCACATCAGATGCACTACCGTTTTTTATTGCTGGTTTTATCAGCGCCTTTATTTTTGCGCTGGTATCTATTCGCTTTTTCTTGAAATTAATTAATCGTATCAAATTAGTACCATTTGCACTATATCGAATTGTTTTAGCAGCTATTCTATATTTTGTATTTTTATAAAAAAATACGCGTGTTCTTTATTCCCTTAAACTTCTAATAGAGACTCAAAGAGCAAGAAAAAGCTATTGCAACATTGCAATAGCTTTTTTGCATAAATATATATTATCGCCTTTTGAAAGCGTTTTATAAACATAGGTATTGACAAAACGTGTCGAAAAATAGTAAATTAATATTTGTGCAGTATAAAGTTAAGTAAAAGTAAGACTTCTGTTTAGTTTTATTGACTGTAAAAAACGTATGACAACGTATAGATCGTTTTAATTTTATAAAAACTGAATAATAAGCTTAATCGTATAGAGCGGGGGAATCATTATCGGCAGTAAAGCTGCCTTGGGGTGAATCCTTACAAAAGGTAGGAAACTCTCAATTCCGAATCCGACAGTTAACCCCGTTTGCTTCATTGAGAGAAAGAGCCCAAAATAGCGTAAGTAAAAGGCTGTTCTTTCTTAAGAATAGTCTTTTTTTGTTTTTTCAGAAAAGTATATACAAATGTCATACATCTTTGGGGAGGTACATCTATGAAAAAAATTCGTTTTGGTTTGGCTACGCAGATTTTTACCGGATTAATCCTCGGTGTTCTTGTAGGGGTAATTTGGTTTAATGATCCGCGTGTAGTAACATACCTACAGCCGCTAGGAGACCTGTTTTTAAGATTAATTAAGATGATTGTTATTCCAATTGTTATCTCAAGCTTAGTCGTTGGAGTTGCAGGAGCAGGGAGCGGTAAACAGGTCGGAAAGCTCGGCGTTAAAACCATTCTCTATTTTGAAATTATTACGACTTTTGCAATTGTAATCGGTGTATTGATTGCTAATATTTTTCATCCTGGGCAAGGTGTAGACATTCATTCAGCACAGAAGAGTGATATTTCACAATACGTTGAAACATCCGAACAGCAAGAAGGAAAGTCAGTGGCTGAAACTTTCTTACACATTGTTCCGACAAACTTTTTCCAGTCAATTGTTGAAGGAGACATGCTAGCAATTATCTTCTTTACAGTGTTATTTGCACTTGGAGTAGCGGCAATTGGAGAAAGAGGAAAGCCAGTTGTACAATTCTTCGACGGTGTTTCTCACGCAATGTTTCACGTGGTAAACCTTGTAATGAAAGTGGCGCCAATTGGTGTATTTGCTTTAATTGGTGTAACAGTTTCAAAATTCGGCTTAGATTCACTTCTTTCATTAGGAAAGCTTGTTATCTTAGTTTACTTAGCTTTAATTTTCTTCCTACTTGTTGTATTAGGAGGAATTGCGAAATGGGCAGGAATTAACATTTTCCACTTATTCCGCTATATGAAAGATGAACTATTGTTAGCATACAGTACATCTAGTTCTGAGACAGTTCTTCCGCGTATTATGGAAAAACTTGAAAAGATGGGCTGTCCAAAAGCTATCGTATCGTTCGTTGTACCAATTGGTTATACATTTAACCTAGATGGTTCCGTTCTTTATCAAGCGATTGCAGCGTTATTCTTAGCGCAGGTGTACGGTATTGATTTAACGATCGTTCAACAGCTGACGCTTATCCTGGTATTGATGGTTACATCTAAAGGAATGGCTGCCGTGCCAGGAACATCATTTGTTGTATTACTGGCTACTCTTGGAACAATCGGTGTTCCGGCAGAAGGATTAGCCTTCATTGCTGGAGTAGACAGAATCATGGATATGGCACGTACGGTTGTTAACTTAGTAGGAAACACACTAGCAGCAATTGTGATGTCTAAATCTGAAGGCAAATTTGACCCTAAAAAAGGTACAGAGATCATGAGAGCCGGCTAATTTATAAATTAAAAAGCTACTTATTCTATTCGAAAAATTAGAATAAGTAGCTTTTTTCATAATAATTCCTTTATTATTATGGGAATTGACCCTATAATATGTAACATCAGGTATAAATATATCCAAATTTTATTCTTACATAAAAGCAGTCACTGGTTCCTTTCTTTATCAATAAATATAGAGATAGCTTAGCTAGTAGGGGGATAGTAGAGTATGTGGAAAAAGCGAATATGGGTCATCGCCTCGATAGTAATCGTATGTTTGTTAATCCCTTACAGTTTACCAATTGTGTTTGCTTTATTAACAGCATTAGCGCTTGAGGGTATTGTTCAAAAATTGCATCAATCTTTTAAAATGAAGAGAGTCTATGCAGTGCTTATGACCTTCATTTTATATGTTGTTTCGCTCATACTTATTGGATTTTTTATTGTTCGGACAATCGTTACGCAAGTGGTTGCTCTTTCAAAAATAGCGCCTTCCTTTGTAAAAGAAATCTATGAAACCGCGATTTTTCCAACTATTATTAAGTGGAAATACTATTCAAACGCTCTTCCTACAGAAGTGATTTCTTCTATCGAGCGCACGCTTGAAAAAACCGTAAATTCATTAGATTCTCTATTAAAAAGTACCGTGGAAATCATCATTAGTTTTGCTGCTACTGTTCCTGGGTTTCTATTAGAGTTTCTTATTTATTTAGTAGCACTTGTATTTATCAGCCTTGAGCTGCCTGCTATTAAAAATAAAATTAAGTCATTTTTAACAGAAGAAACGAAATATAAGCTACAAGTTGTCATCACTCAGCTTATCCAAGCGGGGGTTGGTTTTATTAAGGCACAAATTATCTTAAGTGTCATGACGTTTGTAATGGCTTATGTAGGGCTTTGGTTATTAGATGTTCCGTATACCGCGCTGCTTAGTTTATTAATTGTAATTGTCGATATCTTACCAATCCTTGGGACAGGCTCGGTGCTCGTTCCATGGGGGATTTTTGCTCTTACGCAAGGGCATGACTCATTAGCAATCGGCTTATTTATTCTATTTGGAGTCATTACGGTAGTAAGACGTGTAGTAGAACCAAAAGTATTTTCTACAAATATGGGTATTTCACCTTTGGCTGCACTAGTTAGTTTGTACATTGGATTTAAACTTTTAGGCTTTGTCGGATTATTTTTAGGACCGGCTTTAGTTATTTTATACGATGCTCTTCGTAAAGTAGGTATTATTCAAATTAACTTTAAACTATAAAAGTGCTGGATAAAACTAGCGCTTTTTTTTATTGAAACTTTTGTAGTACGTAATACGTAAAGAGGGAAAGGAAAAAACTATGCCGCGTTGGTTTTTATCTATCAATCGGCTAAATTATAGTTTTGCAGTCTTAGATTTAATGATATGAGGAGGAGAATTTTTGTTAGAGTCGGTTTTACTTTCTTTAATTGAAGCGCTAAAACAGCTCTCTTATTTTGGCGTAATTCTAGCATTAACGTTTGAGTTTGTCCCGGCAGAGCTTGTTTTACCTTTAGTAGGTTATTGGGTGTACCAAGGTGATATGAACTTGTATCTGGCTATCCTTGCAGGTACAGTAGGCGGTGTTTGTGGACCGTTGACTCTTTATGGACTGGGACGTTACGGTGGACGACCGCTGGTTTTAAAATATGGAAAATACTTTTTGGTGAAAGAAAAAGAAATTGACGCCGCCGATCGCTTTTTTAATAAGTACGGCAGCGGGGTTGCTTTTTTTGGACGCTTTATTCCAGGAGTGCGCACGGCTATCTCTTTTCCGTGCGGGATGGCAAAAATGAATGTATGGCTGTTTTCTATTTATACATTTGTGGCGATGCTTCCAGTAACGGCTATTTACGTATATTTAGGATATAAGTTAGGACCTAAGTGGAAAGAGGTGGGGCCGATTGTGTCTCAATATATGCAGCCTATTGGAATCGGAATTGTTGTTTTAATTGCATTGTTTTTTATCATTAAATATGTGCGAAATAAACAAGTAGGGCAGAGCTGATAAATCGAGGAAAAGAGTGAGGATATGTCAGAGCATGAGCAGTTAAGAGTAGAGTTACGAAAAATTGAAAAGTGGGAGAAAGACCAAAAAGGACTTTTTTTCTGGGAGCGGCTGGCTCGTTTGCCTTTTTCAGCTTTAGATAAAGTAACGCCAAAATTCATTCATCAAAAAATAGAAAAATTATTAGATGAAATTGCTAAGTATGTTGATAATGGAGGCCAGTATTTAGCTAATACGTCTGCCACGCTAGAAAAAGCATCAGCACAATTACAAGAAAAGAAACAGCTTTCGATAGAGGATATTCAGCATTTATCTCTGCAAGAAATGGATGAATTGGCAGAGCATTTTATTGAAGTCCGAAAAAAGAACGCACAGCTTCAAGGAGCCACAACCGGGATAGGCGGGATTTTTACACTAGCTATTGATGTTCCTTTTGTATTAGGGCTTACACTTAAGACACTGCAAGAAGTGGCTGTTTCTTATGGTTACGACCCCACTGAGCAAGAGGAACGAATTTTTATGGTCAAATGCATGCAGTTTTCGTCTTCTGACATTGTAGGGAAACGTGCGATTTTAGAAGAATTAGCAAGCGGAAATCGAACGCAGAGCTTGCAGCAGCTGCAAGGGTGGAGAGAAGTGTTTCTAACCTACAGGGACAACTTGGGCTGGAAAAAGCTGTTCCAAATGATTCCTATAGCAGGAATGGTATTTGGAGCGTATATTAACAAACAAGCAATTAGCGATATAGGGGAAGTTGGAATGATGCTTTATCGTAAAAGACGTATTTTGGAAAAAGTCTCACAATCGCAAAAATAAAAAGAGACTGGTACGAAAGTATTTTAGTTGAAGAAAAATCCGAACGAGTTTGATTCTTGGTTGAGAATCAAATACGTTCGGATTTTTTCATTGGTATAGTAAATGTAGCTTTCATGTGTTAAGTCTAGTTCCTTAATCAAAATAAAAAGTAGGAATGGTAATAGTATTTTTTCGTCTAGCAATCAGTAAATAAATAATTCCGATTATACTCCATATAATACCGATAAATAAGGATGTTGTTTCTAAGTTAAGCCACATAAAAAACAAAAATAAACTGCCAAGTAAAGGCATAAGTACATATGAAATATATCCACTGAAAGACCGCTTATTTTGATGAATAAAATAATGGATAAAAACCGCTATGTTCACTGAACTGAAAGCAATTAAAGCACCAAAATTAATTAAAGAGGTAGCTTTTTCAAGAGACAGACCTAGTGAAATTAAAGAGAGGCCACCAATAATCACCACGTTCCAAATAGGCGTCTTTGTTTTAGGGTGAATATAGCCAAAAATTCTCCGAGGAAGATAACCATCTTTCCCAATTGCATAGAGAAGTCTTGATGCACTCATATGTGAGACAAGTCCAGAAGCAATAGTTGAAGTCAAGGCCGCTGCTACAAAAATAGATTGAAAAAGCTGGCCGCCAATTTTATAAGCAATTTCCGCTGATGCACCTTCTAAATCATGAAACAAAGAGGCTGAAGGGAAAAGGAGCTGAGCAAAGTAAGAAACTGTGATAAATAAGGCGCCTCCCGTACATGCAATAATGAGAATCCCTTTAGGAATGGTTTTCTCAGGCTTAAGTGTTTCTTCGGCCATGGTGGTTACAGCATCAAATCCTAAAAAAGAAAAGCATAAAATAGCTGCTCCGTTTAATAACAGAGATATAGAGGCCGATTCACTTATAAACGGTTTAAATGATAGCTCTTGGCCTTGAGTTGTAGCACTTAAAATAATAAAGATAATAGCGACTAAAATTTGAAAAGCAACTAATAGCGTACCCAAAGAAACGGTTAAATGAACGCTAAAAATATTCATTATGGTCATGATCACAACAAAGCTGATAATCCATACGGCCTTTGGAACACCTGGAAACAGAGAGCTTAGGTAAATATTTGTCAAAAGTGCATTGATCATTGGCAGAAATAGATAATCAAGAAGAGCCGTCCATCCTACCAAAAAACCAATGCTTGGATTCATTACTTGCTGTGCGTATGTATAAGAGGAACCAGCTCCGGGAAAAGCTTTTACCATTTTTCCATAACTAATGGCTGTAAATAAAATAGCAATCAACGTGAATGCATAAGCGCCTGAAACATGTCCATCTGTTGATTCAGTTACAATGCCAAATGTATCAAAAACGGCCATAGGTGCCATGTAGCCTAAGCCTATCACGACGATATGCCATAATTTTAGTTGTTTAAGAAGAGAAGGTTCATGATTCATATTTGTCATCCTTTCTGTGTATAATCATTCTGCATTATTTATTATTATACTATATTATTAGGTTTGTCATCTTTTTTTGAAAAAGAAGAGAAAATTGCGCGCTAAGAGATAAAAAGCGTTTAATTGATTACTAGATAAAGCAAAAAAATGCTTTTTTTCACTTTGATTTTTACCATTGAGTCTAGAAAGTATTTTACATAAAATGAAAGAAAGTAAAAAAGCTTCGTTTAGGGTGATCTACTTGTAATAAATATGAAAACAAATTTTTGAATGCGGTTACATTTTTGTTGGTATACAAAGTTAAGAATGATGGTAAAGGAGATGAAGGAAGTGATTGCTACACCCTATATAAACTTGGAGATAAACAAGGAACCAGGTGTGCATGTCGTATTGGATGAAACGAAAAAAGATGGTGTTTATTTTATTAAATTAACGGTCAAGTCGGTTAAAAAAAGAATTCTTCCAAAAATGAAATTAAAATGGAGCGTTCCATTATTAGATATCCAACTATATAAATCTTTACAAACTAGTAAGGGCGATGTGAGTGCCTCTTTTGTTCATTGTTTTATGAATAAGAATGGCTCTAACCGTTACACCATTGCATGTTCAGACATGCATCAGCCTATTCTGTGTGCCACTAATTGGAAAGAAATGTGTCTAGATGTAGAAATGACTTTATTTAGTGAAAGCACTTGGTCTCTTCATAGCTATGAAACTGAACTGCGAGTAGACACAAGAATGGTTGAAACAGAAGAGTTATTCAAAGATTTAGCGAAATGGTATGAGAGAAAAGAGATTAATCTAGCATCTGCTTTTGAGCATGCAACGGCAATAGATGAAAAAGGAAATGTCTCGTTAGATATTTGATGGTAAGGAGAGGGATAAAGTGGGAATCTTATTTAATGAACGTACAAAGGAATTTCACCTGCAGGGACGCGATGTAAGTTATATCTTTTCAGTGTTGAGAAACGGGCAGCTTGGTCACTTGTACTATGGAAAAAAGCTTAAGCACCGTTCATCTTTTCAGCATTTTTTACGTGTAGAAACAAGAGGAGCTAGCGCTTCGGTATATGAAGGAGAACTAGCATTTTCTCTTGAAACAATCAAACAAGAGTATCCTTCTTATGGAACAACAGATTTCAGAGAGCCAGCCTATCAACTTCTTCAACAAAACGGAAGCCGAATCACAAATTTTGAATACGATAACCATAAAATTTACAAAGGCAAGAAGCCATTAAACGGCTTACCTGCTACATATGTAGAAGAAGAGAGTGAAGCCACGAGTGTAGAAGTTGAACTGATTGATAAATTGCTCAATGCATCACTTATTTTAACGTATACCGTTTACGAAGACCGAAATATTATTACGCGTCACGCACGATTTGAGCATAGAGGAGAAGAACCAGTCGATATTTTGCGTATCATGAGCGGCAGCATTGATTTGCCTACATCAAATTATGAGATGGTTCAGCTTTCCGGTGCGTGGATTCGAGAAAGACACGTGAAAACACGAATGCTTCAGCCAGGTATTCAAAGTATTTCTAGTGCGAGAGGTACAAGCAGCAGTCAGCAAAACCCATTTTTAATTTTAAAGAATCCAGCTGCAACTGAACACAGTGGAGAAGCGTATGGTTTTAGTCTTGTATACAGCGGAAACTTTCTTGGACAAGTGGAAGTAGATCATTATGATGTATCAAGAATAACGATCGGCATTCATCCTTTTGATTTTCAGTGGCGACTAGAAAGGGGACAAACTTTTCAATCACCAGAACTAGTACTAGCTTATTCAAATAGCGGGCTAAACGGCCTTAGCCAAGAGTATCATGAGCTTTATCGCAAGCGTCTTGCTAGAGGAAAATGGCGGGATTTGGAGCGACCAGTTTTAATCAATAACTGGGAAGCGACGTATTTTGATTTTAACGAAGAGAAAATTGTACATATTGCCAAAGAAGCGCAAAAGCTAGGCGTTGAACTTTTTGTATTGGATGACGGCTGGTTCGGTAAACGTAACGATGATACCACTTCTCTTGGAGATTGGTTTGTAGATGAAAATAAGCTTCCGGGCGGTATGAAGTCATTGGCTCAAAAAGTAACGGATTTAGGTATGGACTTTGGGTTATGGTTTGAACCTGAAATGATTTCAAAGCAAAGCAACTTGTATGAAAAGCATCCAGATTGGTTGATTCATGTGCCAAATCGTCATCAGTCTCATGGACGAAATCAATACGTGCTTGATTTTTCAAGAGAAGAAGTAGTGAATTATATCTATGAACGAATGGAAGCTATTTTAAGTGAAGCGCCTATCTCTTATATAAAATGGGATATGAATCGAAATATAACGGAGATTGGATCTGTAGGGCTGCCCGCGAACCGTCAGTTTGAAGTAGTACATCGCTATATTTTAGGTGTGTATGACTTGTATGAGCGACTAACAAGGAAGTTTCCGGATATTTTATTTGAATCATGTGCAAGCGGGGGCGCTAGATTTGATCCGGGAATGCTTTATTATGCTCCTCAAGCTTGGACGAGTGATAACACGGACGCGATTGAACGTCTAAAAATTCAGTACGGCACGTCTTTTGCCTATCCAATCAGTTCAATGGGAGCACACGTATCGGCCGTACCAAATCATCAAGTACGCAGAGTAACAAGTCTAGAAACAAGAGGAGACGTTGCGTATTTTGGCGCATTTGGTTAT
Source organism: Priestia sp. VA7 (assembly GCF_055710015.1). Classification (NCBI taxonomy): domain Bacteria; kingdom Bacillati; phylum Bacillota; class Bacilli; order Caryophanales; family Bacillaceae; genus Priestia; species Priestia sp. VA7. The sequence continues at coordinate 12,188 of NZ_JBVQPN010000014.1, read as the reverse complement.
GAGTTAGATGTTACGCTGATGACAGAAGATGAAAAAGAAACTGTAAAACAACAAATTCAGTATTATAAAAAACACCGATCCCTTATTCAAAATGGCATATTCTATCGTTTAAAAAGTCCGTTTGAACAAGATGGAAATGTGACGAGCTGGATGGTTGTTTCATCCGATCAAAAACAGGCAATCATCGGTTATTATCAAGTATTGTCTAGACCAAATCCTTCTTACGAACACATTGAGCTAAAAGGGCTTCATCCTGATTATGAATATACAGTGATGGAAACAGATCAAACAGCTTATGGAGATGAGCTCATGTACGCAGGTATTGCTCTAACTCATGAGTATCCGGGTGTTGAAGCATACGCTGAAAAATCTGGAGACTTTGTATCGGTTATTTACACACTGCAAGCACAATAAGCAAAAAGCCACTTCTATATCATAGAAGCGGCTTTTTTAGTTAACTATTATTTATACGGTGTTGACATAAAAGGAGAAGTAATGGTAACTTTTAGTTATAATTGTTAACTTTATATTTTTTTAGTTTACTAAAGTGGAGGGGAATCAATGGAAACCACAAGTTTAAGAAATTGGAAAGCACTTGCTCAGTCTATTATTAAAGGGAAAGAAATTACATATAATGAAGCGCTTCAACTTCTTTATGTACCGGATGAAGAAGTGTTAGAGGTCATGAATGCCGCGTACTTAATTCGTCATCATCATTATGGAAAAAAAGTAAAGCTTAATATGATTATTAATACTAAATCGGGTTTATGCCCAGAAGACTGTGGATATTGTTCGCAGTCGATCGTATCAGAAGCGCCGATTGATAAGTATGCGTGGTTAACAAAAGAGAAAATTATAGAAGGTGCTTTTGAAGCTCAAAAAAGAAAAGCAGGTACATATTGTATCGTGGCATCAGGCCGCCGCCCTACGGATAAAGAAGTAGCGCACGTAGTGGGAGCGGTAAAAGAGATCCGTCAAAAGACAGACTTAAAAATCTGTGCTTGTCTAGGATTTTTAACAGATGATCAAGCACACGAACTAGTCGAGGCGGGTGTTCATCGCTATAATCATAATTTAAATACTCACGCTGATAACTATGACAATATTTGTTCTACGCATGGCTATGAAGATCGAGTTGATACGGTTACTACATCTAAAAAAGCAGGTTTGTCACCTTGTTCCGGTGCGATTTTTGGAATGGGCGAGACAAATGAACAAGCCGTGGAATTAGCTTTTCAAATTAAAAAGTTAGATGCAGATTCTATTCCATGCAACTTTCTTGTTGCCGTTCCAGGAACGCCTCTAGAAGACAAAAAGGCGTTAAAGCCAATGCAATGCTTAAAGCTGTTAGCGATGATGCGTTTTGTAAATCCAACGAAAGAAATTCGAATTTCAGGAGGCAGAGAAGTCAATCTCAGATCACTTCAGCCGCTTGGTTTGTTTGCTGCAAACTCAATTTTTGTAGGTGACTATTTAACGACTCAAGGTCAAGAACCTACAGCTGACTGGGGTCTGATTGAAGATTTAGGATTTGAAATTGAAGAATGTGCACTGTAAAGCCGTTGAGAAATCAACGGCTTTTTGATTTTTAGGCGATTTACAGGAACTATACGGTTTTTTTACAAAACTCAACAGCTTCTTTATATTTCCTTCATAAATAACCATTATTATAAAACATGTGAACGATAAGTGAATAGTTACTAAGGTTATGAAATTGAGAAACCACAAAAAACAATAGGTCTATATCAATACCCTATGCGTTTTTTGTGGTTTTTTGTGAATGAAAGGAAGGCATCGTTTTGAATAAGGAAGCAGATTTCTTACAACAGCTTGGGCAAGACCGTTTGATTGCATCCATTAAAAGCCCGAAAAATTTAGAACAATTTTTAGAAACAGAGATCCAGGCCGCCTTTTTATTAACGGGCAATATTAGTGTGATTAAACACTATGTAGATTTACTCAAACAGCATAATCGAACGGTTTTTTTACACGTTGAAAAAATTCCAGGGATTAGCTATGACCGAGAAGGGCTTAAATTCCTTGCTAAGTTTGTAAAACCTACAGGTATCGTAACCACTAAAAGTTCACTCATTAATTACGCAAAGCAAGAAGGACTGGTTGCTATTCAGCGGCTGTTTCTAGTGGATACAGACGCGGTAGCACAAGGGTTGAAAACCGTTCAAGATATTAAACCGGATGCATTAGAACTAATGCCAGGATTAATTCCGGAGATGATAGAAAAAGTCGTTAAAAAAACAAGTATCCCTATTATTACAGGTGGACTCATTCAAAATGAAAGCCATATCCAAGCTGCTTTAAAAGCGGGAGCTACGGCAGTTTCTACAGGGAAATCATGGTTGTGGAAAAAATATGAATGATAGAGAAAGGAGCGTTTTTAATGAAAAAAGTAGAGCTAGTTAACATTGGGAAGTCATACGATCAAAAAACAAATGTTATTCAAGATATTAACGTCATAATTGAACCGGGAGAGTTTTTCGTACTAGTAGGTCCTTCCGGATGTGGGAAAAGTACAATGCTGAGAATGATTGCCGGATTAGAAGAAGTCACGCAGGGAGAGCTACTAATTGGAGATGTAAAAGCAAATAAACTGCTTCCAAGTCAGCGCGATTTGTCAATGGTGTTTCAAAACTATGCCTTATATCCGCATTTGACAGTGGAACAAAATATTCTTTTTGGCCTGCATACAAAGAATATTTCAAAGCGAGAACAGCAAAAGCGCTGCAGGGAAGCAGCAGAGATGCTTGGTTTAAGTGAATATCTAAAGAGAAAGCCTAGACAGCTTTCGGGAGGACAGCGTCAGCGTGTAGCGCTTGCACGTGCTATTGTTACTCATTCGCCTATTTGCTTGATGGATGAGCCGTTATCAAATTTAGATGCGAAGCTGCGCGCGAAAATGAGGTCAGAAATTCGCCAGATTCAGCGTAAGTTAGGTATTACGATGATTTATGTCACGCACGATCAAACAGAGGCGATGACGATGGCGGATCGAATGATGATTTTAAATGGAGGAAATATTCAACAAGTTGGACGTCCGCTTGATATTTACAATGCACCAAAGAACACGTTTGTAGCATCTTTTATAGGTTCTCCCCCTATGAATTTATCAAACGTTTCTATAGAAAATAACTTACTAGTTTTTGAAGATAGAAGAGCTATTTCTATGAGTACACAACACAGTAACCTTAACGGTAAAAAAGAAGTTGTGGTTGGAGTGAGACCTGAGCATATACAGCTTGCCACAAACGATAATACGAGTTTTATTGTGGAAGTAGATAATGTAGAAATTCTAGGCACGGAAACACTGCTTACATTTCATATGGGTGACAAGCAGTGGATGGCTAAGTGGAACGGTCAATGGACTATAAAGGTGGGGGAGCGAGTTCCTATTTTTATCGATCCAAAACACCTGTTTTTATTTGATGGCGATACAGGATCATGCTTGCACTACGAACCATCAGCAGAAGATTTAACTGTAAAGGGGGCATTAGTATGAGTGCTGTTACCAAAACAGCAAACTCACCTGTTTCTGTTTTAGCAAACCCAAAAGAAAAAAAATCAATGCCTACTATCATTGTTGGACTAGCTTATTTACTGCCATCATTACTGTTATTTAGTGTATTTCTTTTCTACCCAATGATTAAGACATTATATTTAAGTCTTTTTATTACGGACACACAGGGAAATCCCTTGAATTTTGTAGGACTGCAAAATTTCTTATATCTATTTACAGATCCTAATTTCTTACAAAGTATGAAAGCTACTTTTCTATTTGTACTCTACACAGTACCTATTGGCTTAGTTATTGCCTTATTCCTAGCGCTAATCGCAAATGAAAAGCTAAAAGGAATTGGTTTTTTCAGAACAATGTTTTCATCTACGATGGGAATGAGCGTAGCGGCTTCTTCTGTGATTTGGATGTTTATGTATAATCCGACAATCGGGGTTATCAATAAAGTATTAAACCTTGTAGGGATTCACGACGTGCAGTGGTTATTAGATCCTAAGTATGCATTGGTTGCTGTGTCTATCTCGACGATTTGGATGAACATTGGGTTTACCTTTTTAATTTTACTTGGCGGGTTGCAAAATATTGATGAAAAGCTGTATGAAAACGCGCGTATTGCTGGAGTTAGCTATTGGTATCAGCTCCGTAAAATTACGCTTCCTATGCTTTCGCCAACGCTGTTTTTTATTATTACGGTTTCCTTTATTAACGCGTTTCAAACGTTTGGACAAATTGACATTTTAACAAAAGGCGGACCTACAGATTCCACAAATGTCATTGTTTATTCAATCTACAAAGATGCATTTATAAACTACAATGTTGGCTCTGCAAGTGCTCAAGCTACAATATTATTTTTCTGTATTCTACTGGTTACCGCTCTTCAATTCAAGCTTGGAGAAAGGAAGGTACATTATCAATGAGCATCACGAGAAAATGGACAACTTATTTGTTACTCATTGCAGCTACTTTAGTATTGATGTTTCCTATCCTATACGCTTTTTCCATTAGTTTTATGAGTGGAGCGGAAGTGTTAGAAGGGAAGATTTGGCCGTCATCTTTTTCATTTGAAAACTATCGGGACGCTTTTGAAAAAGTTCCGCTGCTTCATTATTTAATTAACAGTTTTGCTGTGTCTATCTTTGTCATGGCCGGGCAGCTGTTAGTTTCAAGTTTGGCAGCTTTTGCATTTGTATTTATTAAATTTAAAGGAAGAGATGCTATTTTCTTTCTCTTTATTTCTACGATGATGATTCCATGGGAAGCAACGATGGTTCCTAACTTTTTAACAGCACAAAAGCTAGGATGGATTAACAATTATTTAGGATTAACGATTCCTTTTTTTGCTTTAGCGTTTGGGACATTTTTGTTGCGTCAGCAGTTTAAAACCATTCCGAATGAGTTATATGAAGCTTCTCAAGTTGCAGGGATCAGCCGCTTTCGTTTCTTTTGGAACGTCGTGCTCCCTGTGTCTAAAACAAGTCTAGTTACGCTTGGTGTATATAGCTTTTTAACAACATGGAATATGTATTTATGGCCACTATTAGTGACAAATACAGAGGATGTTCGCACCGTTCAGATTGGTTTAAAGCAAATGCAAACACAGGAGATTTCAACTGATTGGGGAGTGGTTATGGCCGCTGTCATTGTTGTAATCTTACCGACATTATTACTATTATTCCTAGGTCAAAAACGTCTTCAAAAAGGATTAACCCAAGGTGCAATTAAATAGGAGAGTGAATGTGATGAAAAAGATATTGGCTATCGTAACGGCATGCTTGCTAGTTATTCTAGGTGCTTGCTCAAATTCAACTGGTTCTTCGGAAGCGCAAGAAACAAAAAAAACAGCATCAGGTAAAACAGAAGTCGTATTTTGGCACGCTATGAGCGGTGACCTTGAAAAATCACTCAATAAAATTGTCGATGAGTACAACAAATCTCAGGACAAAGTCGAAGTAAAGCCTGTTTTCCAAGGAACGTATGAAGAAGCACAAACAAAATTTAACACAGTAGCAGGAACAAAGGATGCACCGGCTATTATGCAAACGTTCGAAGTGGGAACAAAATTCATGATAGACAGCGGTAAGATTCAGCCTGTTCAAAAGTTTATCGATCAAGACCACTATGATACTTCACAGTGGGAGAAAAACATTTCAAGCTATTACCAAGTAGATGGAAAGCAATACTCAATGCCGTTCAACTCTTCAACACCTGTTCTTGTTTATAATAAAGATGCCTTTAAAAAAGCAGGGTTAGATCCTGAAAATCCTCCAAAAACGTATGATGAATTAAAGGCGGCTGCAAAGAAATTAACAGAAAAACAAGGAAATAAAACATCGCAATACGGTTTTTCAATTCTAAATTACGGATGGTTCTTTGAAGAGCTAGTTGCTTCTCAGGGCGGCTTGTATGTAGATCACGAAAACGGCCGTAAAGGTGATGCTGAGAAGGCAGTATTTAATGGAAAAGAAGGACAAAACGCATTTAATTTAATCAATGATATGTATAAAGAAGGTACATTCTACAATGTAGGACAAAACTGGGATGATATGCGCGCAGCATTTCAATCTAAAAAAATTGCAATGTTCCTGGACTCATCAGCAGGTATTAAAACACTAGTAGACAATGCTCCATTTGATGTAGGCGTAGCTTATATTCCTGTCCCAAAAGAAGAGGATCGCCAAGGAGTAGCTATTGGCGGAGCATCTTTATGGATGTCTAAAGGAATCAGTGATGAAACATCAAAAGCAGCCTGGGACTTCATGAAATATTTAGCAACACCAGAAGTTCAAGCAAAATGGCACGTAGAAAGTGGATACTTTGCAGTTAACCCAAAAGCGTATGAACAAGATATTGTGAAAAAAGAGTGGGAGAAATATCCGCAGTTAAAAGTAACGGTTGATCAGCTTCGTGAAACAAAGCCTACTCCAGCTACACAAGGTGCTTTAATTTCTGTGTTTCCTGAATCGCGTCAAAAAGTAGTAACAGGGATGGAAAGCCTATATCAAGGAGTAAAGCCAAAAAAAGCGCTTGATCAAGCAGCAAAAGAAACAAATAGAGCATTAGAAGTAGCCAATCAAAAATAACGTATGATTACGAAGCTCGTCTTTCAAGTTATTTTGAGGACGAGCTTTTTACTTAGTGAATGACTAGTTAGGAGAGATAGAGGACAATGAATAGTTCAATTGATCTTTATGCGCATCGCGGCTTTAGCGGACGATATCCTGAAAATACAATGATTGCATTTGAAGAAGCTAGGAAAATGCAAGTTGCAGGTATTGAATTAGATGTACAATTAACAAAAGACGGGGAAATAGTAGTTATTCACGATGAACGAATTGACAGAACGACGAATGGAATGGGGTATGTTCAAGAATTTTCATACAAACAGCTGCGTTTATTCGATGCTGGCAGTTGGTATGACTCTCGTTTTTCTAAACAATCGATCCCGACATTAGTAGAAGTGTTTGAGTGGATGATGGACAAAAAGACAAAATTAACGGTGAATATTGAATTAAAAAATGACCGAATTTACTATCCAAAACTTGAAGAAAAAGTTCTTCGTCTAATCGATGAGTTTGATTTAGAAGATCAGGTTATTTTGTCATCTTTTAACTATGATAGTTTGGCTAAAGTGAGATCTCTCCATTCATATATACCAACAGGTTTTTTATTTGAAGGGGTGAGCAAAGATGCGATTGGAAAAGCAAAATCGATAGGAGCGCACCTACACTGTGATATGTCGTTTGCTCTTTCTGCGTATGGGAAAAAAGCAAAGCAAGAAGGATTAGACTTGCGGGTATATACGATTAATGAAATGGATAATTTTTTAAAGCTCCAGCAGGTTTCAGTAAAAGTCGTGATGACAGATTACCCTAACCGTTTTTCCTCTACCATGTTCAAAGGATGACGTAGAAAGAAGCTGTGACAAAAGTACTTGATCCACAGTGAAAAACGAACCCTTGATCAACATGTTTGATTAGTGGTTCGTTTTTTTGTTGTGGTGAACGTGAGTTTCATCTGTTTCGGTCCTTCTAGCAGTTGATTGGAGGGCAAGGCGAAGACTCCTGCGGAAAAAGCGCAAGCAACGAGGAGGCTCAGCCACCGCCCGCGGAAAGCGAAGTCTTGCATGGAAATCAACTGCGGTGTAACAAGCGGTTCGGCTCATGTCTCCCATTTGTTCGTCTTTAGGTTGGATTAAGTTTGTTATGTCTCAATCTCTTTTTTTGAAAAAATATTATTTTATTCTGAATAGTATAAAAGTTATGTTGTGAAATTGTTTTATAGATGATATATTGAGAATAGATTATAATGTTCCTTATGAAAGCGAATACATGTTGCGTAGCTCCGCAAACGTTCATTTGCCGGTCCCTAGCATCGTCTGTTATCTCTTTTAGGAGGAATAAAAAATCATGTATGATCAAGATACTATCTATATTATTGGAGATGCCAAAGCTCCTCAAAGCAATCCGATTACTAAAAAGTTCAATCAGTATTTTTTAGGACTGGTAGTTGATAAAACAAATGGAAAAATTATTGATGTGGAATGCTCAGCGACGATTGAGTTGACCGTTCGATTTGTTCAATCAATTTTTATTGGACGTCATATAAGTGATCTCACCCTTACAGACGACATTAACAGCCGCTACTTCGGGTCTTCCCAAAAAGCGCTGGTGGTAGCGTTTCATGATGCACAGAAAAAATATCAGCAAATAACAGCTGCTTTGTCTACATAGACCTAGACGAAATCCAGCCTGACGTTTTCAAACGTTGGGCTGGATTTTGTTTTGTATAAAAATATTTTCGTGGAGATGAAGGGGGAAGAATAAATGATTCAAGATGGATTTATGTATGTGAGTGTGTTAACTGCCTTTGCTGCGCTCATGGTAGGGATTGAAAAAAGATTTAAAGCCAATCGATTTTTTAAATTTATCCCGGGTATTGTACTTATTTATATAGGAGCTGCTCTTATGCAAACGGCAGGGGTATTTGGGGATAGCGAATCAAATGTCGCCATGTATACGGGCGTTAAAAATGCACTGCTTCCGGCCATGCTGATGCTTATGCTGTTAAAGTGTGATGTTCGAAGTGTAATTAAACTTGGTCCAAGAATGCTGGGAGGATTCATCGTTGCGGTTTTTAGCATAATGGTAGGTTTTATCCTCGTCTATGCCATCTTTAAGAATTTCTATGTAGAGGACACGTGGAAAGCTTTTGGTGCTTTATCAGGAAGTTGGACCGGAGGATCAGCTAACATGGTTGCTCTCCAAGGGATTTTGGATGTTCCAGAAAATATATTTGGCTACGCTCTTATGATGGATACGATTAACTATGCCGTATGGGTTATGTTTATGTTTTGGCTTGTACCATTTGCATCTAAATTTAATAAATGGACAAAAGCAGACGTCAGCTTTATTGAGAATAGTATAGATGAAGTCGCAGCAACTTCTGAAAGCGAAAAAGAAGGCCCGCAGTTTCAGCATCTTCTTTATTTACTTGGTCTAGGTTTGTTCGTTTCAGCATTTTCTACGTTTATCGGAGGGCGTTTGCCTGAAGTGGGAGCGGTTATTAATGCAACGAGCTGGACGATTATGATTGCTTCTGTGGTTGGTCTAGTGCTTGCTGTAACCCCAGCGGCAAAAATTCCAGGTACGCTCGATGTATCAAATGTTATGTTATACATCGTTGTAGCGTTAATTGCTTCCCAATCAGATTTTTCAAATTTAGCTCAGGCTCCTATTTACTTAGTATCTGGTTTTCTTATTATGTTCGTGCACTTAGTGATCATGCTGTTGCTAGCTAAACTATTTAAATATGATTTATTTACGCTCGGAGTAGCAAGTTTAGCTAATATTGGTGGAATGGCGTCTGCTCCAATGCTTGCAGCTGCCTATAACCGTGCACTAATTCCGGTAGGAGTTATTATGGCTCTGATGGGTTCCTTCTTAGGTACTTATTTTGGTATGATGATCGCCAAAATTTTAGGGGCGATCTAAGAATAAACCAAAAATACGTATGAAAGAATATTTGTGCTGAATCGAAAGGAAGCGATTGAAATGATAATTAAAGACATAACTGTAAAGCATCAAACCGTTCCACTGCTCGTTCCGTTTAAAACAGCGCTTCGAACAGCAACAGAGATAGACAGCATAAGTGTAGAGATTCAGTTAGAAAACGGAATAAAAGGAAAAGGAGCGGCTTCGCCAACATATGTTATTACAGGCGATTCTTTAGAAGGCATTCAAGCTGCACTTCAAGGACCAATTAAACTAGCGCTAATAGGGGAGGATATACGTCATTTTCAAAAACTCTTAAAAAAAATTCAAAGCTGCTGTATTCACAATTCAAGTGCTAAAGCAGCTGCTGATATCGCTTTGCATGATGCCTATACAAAGTTTCTTAACATTCCTTTATATGCTTTCTTGGGCGATAAGCAGCCTATCTCTACGTGTATGACGATAAGTGTTGATACACCTGAGAAAATGGCTGAAGACGCACAAAAAAGTGCAGCGGACGGATTTGACATTTTAAAAGTAAAGGTAGGTTCAATTCCTGAGCTAGACCTTGAGCGTATTAAACATATTCGCTCTGTCATTCCGGATCATATAAAACTTCGTTTGGATGCAAATCAAGGGTGGACTCCAAAACAAGCAGTGCAATTAATTAATAAAATGGAAACTTTCAACTTTGGTATTGAATTGGTAGAACAACCTGTCCCTGCTCATGATTGGGAAGGGTTAAAGTTTGTGACTGAACGAGTAAACGTACCCATTATGGCAGATGAGAGTCTATTTTCTTCCAAAGATGCATTAAGGCTTGTAAGCGGGCGGTACGTGGATCTTTTGAATATTAAGCTAATGAAGTGCGGAGGAATTAATGAAGCAAGAAAAATCGCAAGTATTGCTGAGGCGAACGGTGTTGCATGTATGATTGGAAGCATGATGGAACCATCACTTTCCGTGGGAGCAGCTGCTCATCTGGCAGCCGCTCATCCGAATATCACGTATTTTGACTTAGATGCTCCTCTTTGGCTTTCAACTGAACTGGATGTGTTAAAGTACAGCGGTCAAGAGATTTTCTTATCAGATCTTCCTGGAATAGGAGAAATCACCGTTCCTATCTCAAAATAAAAGGATAATAATATAATAGAAGGAGAGAGACGATGAATATAAAGCGTTGGCTTTTAACGGCAACAACAGTTATTTTAGCTACATTTGGGGTCAGTGCAGTTCCTTCTGTTCATGCTTCTGAAGAAAAAGAAACTGCTTATATAGATGTCGCAGCAGCTACTCTGTGGACAGCACCAAACATCTTGCGGGAAGTGGACGCTCCGTCAGCTACTAATCCTGTAGATATGAGAAAGTGGACCACATCGATGAATTTGAAACAGAAGCAGCAGTTATCTAGCGATGGGATGCTTGAGACACAAGCGTTATATGGAAACAAAGTAACGGTTTTAGACGAACAAGGAGACTGGGTCAAAGTAGCTGTAGACGGACAGCCTACTTCTCGAAATGAATTAGGATATCCCGGATGGATGCCTACTAAACAATTAATCTATAGCAAAAGGTACGAACAGTATGCAAAGAAGCCTTTTGTAATGGTGACGGCTCCGACTACTTATTTATATCATTCGCCTTCTTTGAAAAAGAAAGGTATTGAAGTTAGCTATAATACGCGCTTACCTCTTTTGGCAAAGTCAAAGAGTGCATATAAAGTATTAAAACCAAATGGAAAGACAGCATGGATTTCTACAAAAGCAGGAAAAATCTACGCGTCTCAAAAAGATATTCCTGTACCAACTGGCACGGAGCTTGTTGAAAGTGGAAAGGCATTTTTAAATCTTCCATATTTATGGGCTGGCATGAGTGGTTTTGGATTTGACTGCTCTGGATTTACGTTTACGATGTACCAATCCCATGGTATGACGATTCCACGTGACTCAGGGCCACAGTCTCGAGCAGGGAAACCAGTAGATATGAACAACCTTCAACCTGGAGACTTATTGTTCTTTGCCTATAACCAAGGAAAAGGAAGCGTCCACCATGTAGCGATGTATGCTGGAGATGGCATGATGATTCATTCGCCGAACTCCGAGCGGACAGTAGAGATTATTCCTTTAAACACAAAGGGATATATTGAAGAGTATGCAGGTGCACGTCGTTATTTACCTTAATCAGTAAGATAAGAAAGAAGCTCTTTTTGTGAAGAGCTTCTTTCTTAATATAGATTACATATAGGTTACAGATGAAAAATTAGAAAATTTAGTTTATTTATGTTTAACTACTTCTCGGTAAGGGAAGAAATTAAACAAGAGAAAAAAACATTTTTCTTCTTGAAACATATTGACTTTATATGCAAAGCGTTATATTATTATAAAGCGTCGTTGAGACATACTCTTAACAGCGAAGCTGAAAAAAGAATTTTAAAAAGTTGTTGACATTACGTTGATAACTTGATAAGATAATAAAGTCGCTTAAGAGCGGCGGTTGAACTTTGAAAACTGAACAAAGCGACAAACGTCAACGTTAATTTTTGTTTTTAAATTGAGCAAGTCAAACATTTCTTCGGAGAGTTTGATCCTGGCTCAGGATGAACGCTGGCGGCGTGCCTAATACATGCAAGTCGAGCGAACTGATTAGAAGCTTGCTTCTATGACGTTAGC
>NZ_JBVQPN010000013.1:0-57698 GCF_055710015.1 Priestia sp. VA7 | reverse complement strand
CTATATTCTCTATCGGGGATTGCGAAAATAATTCCTTCATTGACATAGGTAAAGGCTAAGTATATTTACTTAATGGTTCTAATGAAAAGTTACCAATTAAAAGGAGGTGATTTTTGTGAAAAAGGTATTATCTCTTCAAGTTTTAGATTCAAAGAAAGATGTAGAACTACGCGCAGGTTCATCTTTGAGTGTTAACTGCAAAGTAGTAAGCACAATTAGCGTTGCTGTTTGCTAATTCTATATTCTCTATCGGGGGTCTATGAATATTCTTCATAGATCCCTAATTCAGTTTGCTTACATAAAGTATTAAGATACTCAGTATAATTTATTATTAATGATATGTAGAATAGGCATATTATCAGAGTTAGGAATAATAGCTAGTTCCTATATTTTCAATTACAGCTTACAAAGAGCTAATATCTGAAAAGAAAGGAAGGAAAAATATGATCACACAAAACAGGAAATCTTCAATAATACTAGTCACTATAGTATCAGCAATTCTCCTTTGTTCTTTACTAATAGTCTCTTCCCTATCTTCACTTTCTGATTCTGGACCTAATGTTAATAAATTTGGTGATGTGGGAATGTGGACATCTCTTGGGACAATATTAGCTTTTTACTTTCTACCTCTAATTATTTATATACTAGGGGTTAAATCCATGAAAATTGTAATGGCAGTTTTCTGTGGGCTAGGAATGTTAATAGTTATTACAGTGCTCTTAGTCATGGCATTTATGGACATCTTCTCTTCTAATAGCTTAATTATTTCTATAGGGGCATTTGGCCTAGGGGTTGCTGCACTTATATCAAATATTATATGGTATGTTGTTGCTTTTAGAGCAGGTACTACATTATATGAATCGTGAATATATAGACCAACATCATTAGTTGAATCCCTATTACAATATTAAATTATTACTTCACAGAAAAGCAAAGCAGAAGAATTATTAGAACAATCTAATATTAGGATTCTCTTTTAATTTTAAAACTAGTTTATTGAATGACATAAATATTAACAATAAACTAAAAATACCCTAGGAAATCAAGGGTATTTTTAGTTTATTATTGAAAATTATTGTAGCTAAATATGATATTATATCTATGAAATTAATATACATAGTCTAAGAAAGGATTTTTTTATGGAAATTCCCAATAAAGATCAATTAACTTTTATTTGTAAACAAATGGCTGATACTTTTAAGCTCCCATTTTTTCTCTTTGATTCGAAGAAAGAATTAATTTTTCAAACTTCCCCTAATTCCCCTCAGTCTCCCATTATTTTTTATGAAATAGAATACATTAAGATACTTCTCGATGAGAATATGTGTAATAACTATCCACTAATTAAATCGACGAAACTTCTTGAAAATTTCTTAGTCATTAACCTGAAACATAATGATAATTGTGAAGAAGCAATGGTTGTTGGCCCCTTTATATATGAGAAGTATCCGATTGAAATATTAAAAGAATTAATTAGTAATTTTGGTTTATCTAATGAAATAAAATCACTTCTTGCATACTATGAGTCTATTCCTTTAGTAAAAAGAATAGATTTAATGCGCTATGGAATTATTCTTTATTACATGATTTATCGAAAAGAGCTTGATTTACAACAAATGTTAAAATTAAATAAGTTGAAAATAGAAAATGTAATTGAAGATGAAAATATTTCTTTAGTTACTTCTGAAGATGATAGTAAGCATAAAAAATTACTTGAATTAATCAAAGAGGGTAACATTGAAGAGCTAGCTAATTTAATATATGTTTTAAACGAAGAATTTGAGGGTGATTATTTTTCTAATAAATATCAATTAAAAATCATAAAGAGCCTAGCTATTTCGAACGTTACTCTTGCAACAAACTCTGCAATAAAAGGTGGGTTGTATTGTGAGATCGCTTATGATTTAAGTAACATATATATTGAAAAAATTGAGGACTCAAAAGACTTAGAGTATATAAAAAATATAACAAAAGAAGCATTTATTGATCTCGTGCAACGTGTTCGTACTAGTAAAAGTGATATATACTCTAAGGAAATTACTATCTGTATAAACTTCATAAATGACCATATTTATGACATTATATCAGTGTCCAAGTTATCTAAATTAGTAAATTTACATCCTAGTTATTTATCAAGATTATTTAAAAAAGAAACAGGAATGTTAATGAATACATATATTCAAAAAGTAAGGGTAGAGGAGTCAAAAAAATTAATTACTTATTCATCGTATTCTCTTTCTGAAATTTGTAACTTGTTACATTTTGCCCACCAAAGTTATTTTACAGAAGTATTTAAAAGATTTGTTGGAATAACACCTTATAAATTTTCAAAAGCAGAAAATCGTAGGCATCTGTAAATTTGATATACCTTTAACGCACCAAAATTTCCATTAGAAGCCTACCCATAACGAACGGGTTATATTTCTACGAATTTATTTATTTCTTAAAAAACATATAAGCTATAGAACTTGACGTTATACCGACATGCTTGCAATGAAAATGTTGAACAGATTCAGCTTTTGACTGAAACAGGTCAGTCAAAACTAATATGCCGAGAAAATTACTCTCGGCTCTTTGTATATAGAGAATCATCCGTTACTTATACTTGCTTTTTTGGAAATCTCTCTATTCTACATTAATTTAATAATGACTATAACTGCTAAGCTAAAGCTTCATAATATAAAAAAGAATATGTCTTTCCGTAAAAGGGAGCTATTAATCTTCTTAAATTTCATTCACTTTGTTTTGATTTAATTCTCTTTAGGATCTAGAACATATAGGTTATCATGCTCTCCTTGCTCCTCATTACGTTCTACTTTATTCCTTATGACTTCTCTGAATATCTCCTTCATTTTATGGAAAAAAATACTATTAGACCAAAACCCAGCATTAAAAAAACCATTACCTCTTACATAATCAGCTACCCCTCATCTACTTAGGTAAGGGATCTTTGTTATTTTTTAATTGTACAGGCAAGCTTACTGCAGTAGCTACATAGTATCTAAAGAATCACGACTTCCTTACCTAATCAGTAGCTAGTTTAGTATCGCTACCCCATTAATACAAGCTGTGTACGCCTAGTGAAGCCCTTTATAGAACCTGTAAGGGAGCTGAGCCGAAGAGGCGAAGGGGGCGACCGGATGGGTTGAGCTGAAATAACTGAGACATGTAAAGCGAAAAAATAAAAAGAATGAAAGTAGGTACCAACATGAGAAAAACTCATTATATTACGTTTCGAAACTTCCTCCATAAACTATCCTCTAAACCTTCAACAAAACCTCGTCCTTTTAAAGCTTATTCGTTTGTTCCATTTAGTCCACTCGCCATGCTTGATCCCACTATTCTGACCATAGGAGGCATTGTCTTAGGAATTGCCATTATCGAACGAATATTAGAACGATGGGGTGTCATTGATCTCGTTGATCAGTTCTCAAAAGTAATGCGATTTATCTTACCTGTAACCTTTTATGGGGCCTTATTTTACTTCTTTGCGTCATTTATGTTTTGAGGAGGGATTTAGATGTTTGAGAAACTAAAACTGCGTGGAAAGCTTATTAAAGCGTTTCGTACAGCAGAGATTTACCGAGTGATTAAACGTGGAAACCGTACCTCCTATCTGTTTCCAAAAATTCATCAAATCGATAACCATCATACGTACACTCGGTACGCTTTTTCCTTACTGAATGGCATTGATCCTGAGCTTTTAAACAAAAAGAGATGGGCGTTACGCCAAGTGTTAGGCAGCAACATCGAAATAAATGGCAGCTTAAAAAACTTTAGTATTACTGTTCATCACAAAAGCCTCCCTAAGATGCTTAATTATAGTTATGAAGTCATTCATCCTTATATTGAGAAAATGGAACTTCCCGTATGCATCGGTCAAGATATCTATGGAAACCCGGTTTCATGGGATTTTGCCGATTTAGAAACCTTACTGATTTCTGGCGAAATTGGAGCCGGGAAAAGCAGTCTTATGCGGGTTATCCTCACCACTTGGGTGAAATATGCCTCTCCTGAAGACTTGCGTTTAGTGTTAGTGGATCTTAAACGAGCTGATTTGGGGCTGTTTCACGGGATTGAGCATGTGGATGCGCTTTGTTTTGAGGCCAAAGATATGAGAAAACCTTTTGCTTTATTACGAGCTGAAATGTACCGAAGAGGCGATTTATTGTTAGAGCATGGCGTGACACATATCAGCAGGCTACCTTTTAAGCTGCCTCGTATCGTTGTGGTAATTGATGAAATGTCCATCGTAAAGAGAGAAACAGATCTTGTGGAAATGATTCAACAGTTTGCGAGTCAAGGTCGTGCGTTAGGTGTTCATACGATTATTGCCATGCAGCGTCCAGATGCCGATTTGTTGAATTCCGCACTCAAAGCAAACTTACGAGTTCGGATCTCTGGAAGGCAAGCCGATGCCACAAATGCAAAGGTGGCAGGTGTACTTGGGGCAGAAGAAATCGATGCCGCAGCCAGGGGACGCATGAAAATTAAAATTGATGAGGTCAAAGAGTTTCAAGCCTATTTTTTAGATGAAGAATCTTGTAAGGAAATACTTTCACCTTATAAAACGCTCGTGAAAGATCCTGAACCAGAACTAGAAGTGGTATCACAGTCCATCTTTGGCTTATTAGAGAAGGAGGAGCAGCGATGAGTTTCCGGTTATCTCAGCGTGATAAAGACATCATAGCGTTTATTAATCAATTTAGAGCCGTGGATCGAGGTTCATTAGTTGACCTCTTCTTTAAACAACTTAAATCGCCCGTAAATGCGTGTAATAGTGTGATGGTACGTTTATATCGATTAGGACTCATTGAACGCACTCAGCAGTATTCTCCAACGGTCTATTTGCCTGTGGATGCAAAAATCAAAAAGAACTCTCAAAAAATATTACATTTCCTTTCTATCTTGGATGTCTATAAACAAATGTGTACGTATAGCACACCTAAACAGGTTATTGTCGAAGATAAGCCCACTGGAAGAAAAGGAGGCATTGAACCGGATCTCTTTTGTATTTTTAAAGGATCTCCGTTTTGGATTGAAATTCAGAGAAATCAGTATTCCGAACAGAAAATGCAGGAAAAGATTAACCTTTATGAAGAATTCTTCTTTTCAGATCAGTGGAAAGCCTTGCATTGGCAGCCTGAGGACCGATCATCCATCTTCCCTTCTGTCATTTTGGTTACGCCTGTTCGGTATGCTGTTACTTCCGACCATATCCGCATTATACAAGTACCCAGTATTCATGGGCTTATGGAGAAATACAAGAGTTCGGCAAAATCTCAAAAAGAAGCAAGAACAAAAACAGCTCCTTCTTCTGGCGGGATTAGAATTAACTTAACATAAACTATTCTAGGGTATGCAAAATTTCTAATTCAGTTATTATTAAGGGTGCAGTAAAATATTACAAAGGATAGGGTTTTACGGAGGGTACTTATTTTGTTAATTGTAATTAGAAGTACTTTGGTAGTAGCTATGAGTCTTTACTTATCCATTATTTTTCTACCTGAAGTTTTACATGTAAATGAAACTGTTGCAAAATACTTATATATACTATTTGTTGGCTTATGGTTTATCAAGTCAAATAATAGATGGTGGATTAATATGATTTCTCTCATTTTAGGGACTATAATAGGCCTTTTTATTTTCATTGCTTTACTTGAATTTACAGAAAACGTATAAAGTAGTTAAAAAGATTTGGTTCTTTCAACTCTTAAGGAAATTTAAGAGGAGATTAAACATCATGGACCTTAAGTAGAACATTAAAGTTAGTCTACAGCTATAGATTTTCTATAACTGTAGACTAATTTCTTTTTGCTTCTTTAATAAATTTGATTAATAAAAAGAATAACGTAATTAAGATAAAATAATTTAGGGGATTTCTAAAAATATTTTGATCTAGAGCAAATTGTAACAAGATATATAATGAGAATATGACTAATATTGCGGGTATTATCAACTTATTCAATGTTTAGCACCTCTCTTTGATTTGAAATACTAAGAAAACAAGAAACAAACGTTTCTGTTTTCTTAGCGTGCTGTTTATATCATTTAAAACAAGATATGGAAGCTCCCGTTAGGCCACCGCCAACTGCGCCAGCGATACCACCTATTAAACCACCACCAACAGTACCGATTCCAGGCACTGTAACTGTACCTGCAGCTGTGCCAGCTAACCCTAGAGTGCCTCCGCCTGTGATAGCTCCACCTGCAGTACCTGTTATACATTTACCTACTGACATAGTTTGAATTGAATTTTGATTATCTGTTACAGCTGCTACCCAAAATCCATCTTCAGTCTTTTTATATTCCAAATTTACAGGATTATTATCTTTATCTGTACCTGTTTTAGGTAAGGCTTTTTCAGTTCCATTGACCTCTTCTTTAATTATAGGGTTACCGTCTTTATTAAAGTAAAATTCAGCATCATGAAGTTTAATTTCAAGGACGCTATCATTTACATTTTCTAACTCAAAAGTTCCTTGATCCTCTTTCTCTGCTGCATTAGCTGTAGAAGACATCGTAGGAATTGTAATTGAGCCTAGAAATAACACAGCAATCATGACTCTTACTATTTTCTTCATATTGCTTCCCCTTTCTTTCCATAAAATTAGATCCATAAATATCTTTCAATTCATATTGATTGAATGTCTGTAAGAATATCACTTTTTAAGATAAAATTTAACAGTTGTTATCATAATTGATATAAATGTATGAATGTCATTTGATTTTTTTGTAATAACTTAAAGAAAAAAGTAACCGTTATTTTACATTTTTTAATAATAAAAAACAGTCGACTCTTACGACTGCTTTAACTAGTTACTACGAAATGTGAGGTTCTTATATGCTGCAATATATGTATAAATTCAAGATTTTTATGCAGCCTCCCTTCATTTACAATCCTCATAAGCGTTTGTATGCATGGGATGTATAAAATGATGTATACACAATAAATTGAAAAAGCGAACAAGCCTTTGTATGTCAAAGACTTGTTTTTGTAACATCTACCGGAAAGAGACGCTATGTTAACTAACTTTGTATATGATATTCACAATCTTTTAACTCAGTTCTGATATATAATCAGATAGAAACAAAATTATAATTTAGTCTATCTGAATAGAGGTTAGAAATTGAAAAAACGGTATATAGTGTGCTTGGCTGCATTAAGCGCTCTTCTAGTTATAGGATTTGTTTGGTGGTTTCTTTTTGCACCTAGTTATCTACGATTTGCTCCAAAGGGAGAATATATTTCTCAAAGTACATCTCCTAACGGTGATTACATAGTAAAGATTTATCGTTCAAGTGGTGGAGCGACCACACCTTTTGCTATTAGAGGAGAAGTGACTTATACAAATAAAGTTTTTAATAAAAGGAAAAATATCTATTGGAATTACCCTCAGGAAACAGCCAAAGTTAAATGGGTAAATAACAAAACAGTTAACATTAGTGGTCACATATTGAACGTTACAAAAGATACGTTTGATGCTAATAATGTAGATAATTAAATTCTACTCTTAAACAACAAAAAGCTCTTATGAAAGAGCTTTTGTTGTTTAACTACCTATAGTCTTGATTATGGTAACTAGATACTCACAATCGGTTTTCCTCAAAAGACACCATATATCGTTTTTTTCTAGTGGTATAATAAGGTAATTAATATGATTTAAAAAAGTTGTTTTCTACAACAATTTTTTTAAATCATATTTTTATTTCACTGGTTTTTTTATTAAATAGTGTTCTTTTTGTGAATGTAAACCAAGCGTTGTCATATGCATACCAAGGGTTTATCGCTTTATATTGATTAAAATCATAAACTGAATGTGAAGGAGGTAGCTAAGATGAGACTTGCTGAACAAATTAAAAAGATACGTAAGAACGAAAATCTTTCACAAGAGCAATTAGGCCAAAAAATGAATGTTACTAGACAAGCAATTTATAAATGGGAAAGTGGAAAAGGATACCCTGACATTCAAAATCTAATCATGTTAAGTGAACTATTTGAAATTAGTCTTGATGAGTTAATAAAAGGAGATCGTTCTTTGCAAGGTAAGATTAAAGTAAAGGGAGGAACAGGTATGTTTTCTAATCGTAGTCTTTTATCTGCATTAAACTATTTTAGTTTGTTTTTTGCCCCAATTGTTTTTCCACTTATTACACTAATATTTGGCTATAAAGAAATGAAGCAACATGGAAAAAGAGCGTTTATATCTCATTTGATACCAACTGCGACTCTTATCGTAATAGGAATTAGTTATTACATATCTGCAAAACTAGCTGGAACACAGACACCTAATTCCATATTAGTTAGTGGTGGTACTATTTTAATCATTCTGATTATGTTTGGTGTTATTGTATGGAACGTAAAAGAAGGCGTTAAGCAACTAAAAGCATAAATATTTAATCAGGAATTATTA
Source organism: Priestia sp. VA7 (assembly GCF_055710015.1). Lineage (NCBI taxonomy): Bacteria > Bacillati > Bacillota > Bacilli > Caryophanales > Bacillaceae > Priestia > Priestia sp. VA7. Next base: position 49,284 of record NZ_JBVQPN010000013.1, on the reverse strand, counting down.
ACTTAAATAAAAGCACTCATCTTTCATTTAAGTGAGGGCTTTTATTTTTTATATGGTTCGTATAATATGTTTATATAGCCAGTTTAGATTATGTTTATTTTGAATAAGAATAGAGACGCCTCCTTCCTAGGGTTGACTAGTGACAGGCAGGCAGAGATCAATGACCTTCTATTAGTTAGTACATAGGGTCATTACGTTTAAGCGCAGATGATAATAATTAAAGGCACAACTACTGTGCCTTTTTATATGTCAAAAAAATCTTTGGATTTTTTACTATTGTCTATACTCTTTACAGTATCCATTACCTTTCTTAAGATAGCAGCACTGGGTATGTAGTTTTTATCGTTGCAAATTGTCCATATTGTTCTTCTAGAAACACTACTTTTCATTGCGAAGTCAGTTTGCTGTATACCTTCTTTATCTAACCATTTTCCGAATTTCGACCTTTTGGGATTTTTCCACCAGAACATTATGAAAACCTCCTTGATGTTAACATCATCTCCGGTATGAAAAAATATATACATAGATTTGCTCAAATTTGCTCATGAAATACAAGCTATAGTGCATATACTTAATTAAACAAATACAGCTATAGCATTTAAATAGTTTATTATAAACAAGAATACTGTCGAGATTTTTGTCATAATCATATAGCATGAATATAGTTAAGACCGCCTTATACACTAATACATAATGGGCGGTCTTTGTTATAGATATTCGTATTCAAATAGAAAAGAGCCTGATTTCTAAAATGGAAGAAAAACTATTATTTACTTCATGAATTGAAATCTTGTTTGTAGCATTTTTTATCCCCATTCTGTGAACGTAACTGTAACAGGATTAGAACGCTCTTCTTCGCGAACACTATATGTTATTTCTGCGTTCGCTCTCTCTACAATCCTTTCCACTGCTGAATTTACAGCGTTCTCGACACTGTGTTTAAAGTAATAAATCCTTTTGTTATATGCGTATATAAAATTCTTACTTACGATTAAAAAGACGACTCCAAAAGCTAGAAGCAGGTTCCTCTTGTGCCGCGGCAATTTCTAACCGACGTTGTTCCATACTCTCGTTCATTTGATTTATTAATCTATGATCTCGTTGTTCTATAAGGTTTTCCATTTTTTTATACACTGCCTCTGCCGTTTGCGCTGAAACTTCAGCTGCAACCTTTGCTGAAGTTTCTTCGATAATCCCACGAGTGTATTGCTCTAATTCTTCTCTAGTGAACGTAACTGTAACAGGATTAGAACGCTCTTTTTCACCACGAACGCTATGTGTTATTTCTGTGTTCGAACCCTCTTCAACCCTTTTCATTAGTAGCTTTGCAGTGTTCTCGACACTGTGCGTACGCTCTAATAACACCTTGAATTCTGATATAATGTTAATATCGCGTTCGTAGTAGATTCGTTGACCGTTCGTCCCCTTATTATTCCGTTCAAATTTATAACCGTTTTCCTCTAATTCAATCGCCCACTTGCGTAAAGTGTTCGGATTCAGATTTAATTTTTCGCACACCTGTTTAGCAAAATAACCTAATTGTTCGCTCAACAGTCTCCACTTCCTTTCTTTGTTACTTATTCGTTCTTATAATGATATTATCCTGTTCTTCTAACGTTCATATTATAGTAATTTCACGTTATAATAGTTTTTAAGTTGAACCTAAGTTAAATTAGGTTTTGTGAGTTTCCAAATCTCTTGGAATCCCTTCACTTTAAGTTCAACTTAAGTTAAATTTGAAGTTGTTTAAAAGCTTACTGATTGATTTCTTTAAAAAATGCCTCTGTATAGAATAACATACAGAGACATTTTAAGATTATTATATATTTGTAGCGTGACCTTGTTTAATTGTAACCTTAAACTAAGTTCCTTTTAGCTATTCGAATGTGAAAGAGAAGAGATAATACGCTCATTTGATAGGTATGTCTTTTCCTTTGAGAATAGCTTTAATCTCATAATATCAGGGTGGATCTGTACAGTGGCGGAACGATATTGTAACTCGTGATCTTCTATACTAAGGAAATCAATGTTGAACTTTTCATTGTACTCAGGTTTGAAATAATTAATTAAAGCTGCTTCCGTTACATATAAGATTTGATTATTTAATTCCAGAGGCGGATTCTTTGTAATCTCTTGTAGTTCGAGTAGATCCTCGTCTTCACTGTCTATTGCCTCTAATAACTGTGATTTGAACTCCAATAATAGAAGAGCTAGGTCTTTTTCTGGATAGTCACGTAAAATAGCTTCTTCTACCTTCTGTAACGTAGGATCTGACATTAACTCTTCAGCAGGAAGACGCTCTCCATATTCTCCAAATGCCTGTCCAATATAAACAATCTCTGTATCTAGGTAATACTTTGAATCCTCACGGTAGACATGAAGGAGATTTAATTCGACAGGGCCTTTTTCCCAACCTGTGAATACCATCGCTTTACGTGGCTTCTCATACTCAAATTCAAATTTTCTGTGATCAAATTCTGGCATATCATCCGAAAAAATAGAAATGTCCAGTGTCTCTCTTGAAGTATGTTCTCCTGTCCCAACGATTACGTCAAAACGTATATAATCTTCAAAGAATTGAACAGAATCTTCATCTATATTTAATTTTGGGATGAGTGTAGCCACGTAAATATTATATCTTCGATCATCTGGCGATAAATAATCTAGATCAAAAGGGTAACTCATGCTTAGATGATAAGCCCATGTTTGGAGTCCAAACTCTGACATATATTTGGTATTCATAGCTACCTCCTTAGATCGTACGTTATTTTTGATGGTCATAGACAACCGGAACGTTGTCCATTTTCAAGGTTTTGGCCACAATATAACGACGATAGCCATCCTTTAAAACCTTCGATCCTTTCTCAATCGTTAACGGCTTGTCAAGGTGTCCTGTACGTTTCACAAATTCAATGACTTCTTCTGTTTTCACAGGGTTGGGACGTGTCTTTAAGAAGGCTTCAGGAACGATAATATCGTCAAAACTCACGACATCCTTTGTCCCTTTTGGCTGAATAGGTTTCTGCTTCTTTTGTGGTGCAGCCTTTTTCTCTTGAACAGGTGTTTCGTTCATTTCTGGCTGTACAGTTTTCGCTTCTTTTGCTACAGGCTCTTGTTTTTCTTCCTGCTTACTAGCTGCAACCTCTTGTTGAGCCTTAGAAACCTCTTGTTTGGCTTCTTTCTTATCTTTTGACTCATTGGCTTCTTTATCGTTTTTATTCGGGAGAACGGTAATCTGAAAGCAGATGATCCCAATTTCCCCAGGGCACTCGTCAATGGGAATATCTAACGTTGGTTCCCCTTGAATCAAGATTTTCTCATGCATAATACTCTTTTTTGTTAGTCCGGTTTTATTAAAGGCTTTCTTCGCAACAAACACGGTATACGAAATAAACGTACTCTTCTTCAGTCCTTTAGGAGCAGCAGGTGAACCTTTTTCACGCATATCAAAGGCAACGTAGCGATCGTATTCTCGTAAAGGTCCTGTCGCAGATCCTGTTATTGTCATTTTATGTGGCATCGTGATCTCCTCCTACGTAGGTTTATATATTGATTATTTAGAAGTATGTTCTAAATAATAATACTCTTAGTAAACATCTGCTTCCAAGGGATTTCTTCACTTTTGAATTAGGAAACTGAGCTTTTTAACTGGTCCTGTTGGTGCAATAAAGCTTGTTCCTGTGGTGTTAAGGCTTGTCCTAGATCCTGTTTTAGCTGCGCCATTTCTAACGAACTGTACGTAGAACTGTGCTCTTTGAGTAAGTTTTCTTCTTCTGGCGTTAGTTCTTGCCCTAAATCTTGCTTTAACTGAATCATTTCAAGCTGTTGATCCAAAGAAATAGTTTCTTCTTGTGTACACTCATTTTGCTCCTGTTCAGCTTGTAACCAAGCAGGAACCAATTCCTTGCGGATGATATGTTTAGGCGTAAATAAAGCTGTCTTAGCTTCAGTATGTATGTCTAACTCAGATGTTTGTTGTTCTGTATTCCCTTTTAGTAGATTTGTAAATTGATTGAATGCAATTTGATAAACAAGACGGCACATTTCATCCAGTGATAGGGTAGTACCCTTGTGATTCGCTTCATGGACATATTTATCTAAACCAACAATGGTTGTATAAGCAACTTCATGTACGTGTTCTTTGACAATCTCAATCTCTGTATCTCGTTTTACTGCTTTTGCTGCATTTTGAATACGAGCATAAAAATCTTTTAGTTGATGACCATATTTGCCTGCGTAAACTTGATTTACTTTTTTAGGCACACCTTTGATATAAGCAAATGACTGTGAAGCAGATATTAAATGATTAGTTAAATGATTTTTAGGTAAATCAAGGTTAATAAAGGGTGACGATGCTTTTTCGTCTTCTAAGCTTGGTGTATCAACGTTTTCAGCACTTCCTGGACTTGTCACAGGAGTTGTCACAGGAGTTGTCATTTCTTCTTGCTGAAGCGTTTGGATGCCAGTTGTGTCATGGTCAAAAAAGATTTCCTCACAAATTTGATCAAAATTCGTATGACTTTTAAGGATAAACACATAGCTATCAGGATGAGCACCTGTTGTATCTTCTTTGATATAACGGGCCACGATCATAAACGGTGTTGCCTTTAACGATTTCACAAAGCGAGAAACGGTACTTTGGGATACATCAAATTTTTCCATAAGTGTTTTGGAGTGAATCGCTTGAATGCCTGTGGCAACAAGGTTATAAATCACGTAATCTAACATTTCCATCCGTTTTTTAGGGAATACTTTATGTAGGGCTTCTTGTTGTTGTTTAAAGTATGTACGAAGGGTTTCTAAAAACACTTCTTTCTTTTTACGAAGGGCCGGCTTTTCTTTCCATAACCATTTGAATCGTCCGTTGAAGGTATTTACATCGGGTAAATAGCAAGTCAATATCTTTGTCATTTGTTCATCTTCTCCTTTAAGGAACACAAAAAAGACATTATCTCCCTTGTAAAAGGAAAACAATGCCTCAATTAAGATAAACTAAGCCCTTGAAATAGCTGTCAATTTCGTATAAAATAAAACCATAAGTTTTATTTTGTACAAAACTAACTCTATTAACAAGAGACTTCGACAAGTGTTTTCCCTACCGGGTTTAGGGGGAACGGTTTAAGAGTGTTAGCGCACTACTTAAACAGTTGAAGTCTTTTTTCTATCCGCACGTTTTTGTTAATTCAATTATAGCGTTAAGTAGTCTTATAATTCAATAAAAAATTAGCAAAATATATCAAAACAAGTATTTTTAGCTACGATCCGTTTGTTATTTCTTTAGGAGTCGACTTCATCATAGCTGAATTTGTGGAATCAGGGGAGGGGTATTTTTTTACCCCTCCCTAAATAGTTAAAAATGTGTTATACTACTGCATTTTTATAACGTTAAAGGCTTGGTAATTCGTACACTTTTAATAATAAGGGTAAATAGCTATTCTGGGTAGGGTGATTTTTTCTAATCCTTTTTTGGTAGAGGGGGTGAGAAAAAATCACCCTATTCAATATGCTCATAATATGATACGGGTAGCTTTTAACTATAAAAGCAGAGGGATAGTTTTGGCTTCAAAGATCGTACAGGAAATTCTTATGCTTTGTATAAGCTTCTTTAATGTCTTCTGAATAGTTTTATGCTTTCTTTATCCCCTTAGAAGCTCACAAGGGCTGTTAAAAGTGTCAGCAACGAACTATATAGTTTGCTATTGATAAAACAAACGTAATGTATCTATCAAGACATAGGTATGAAAGCTATTTTTACTCATCAATGGCCTTTTTGAACTTAGCTACTCCAAATCTTCATTTCACTATACTATAGAAGCAGAAAAAGCAGGTTAAGGCCTGCTTTTATAAACTCTACGATTAATCTTCAAATAAATGGTCCATTTCTTCTGCTGCTTCCCGTTTTCTTTTTTCCCTGAACTGCATTTTTTCTTCTTGAATTTTGTGTAGCGCAACTCTTTTGGCTTTCTTAGTAGCTTCTGTTTCATTGAACTGTGTGGACTTAAACTTTTGAATATTTAAATGGTCGTATAAATTATTAACGAGTTCCATTAATACCCGAGTGTCTATCTGTGTGTTCTTTGTCGTTTCTTTTATCTCACTTAACTCATCGTCTAAGTATTGGTAAAACCCACTTGCTCTTTTCAGGTAAGCCTGACCTATTGCGTCAATTGTAGCAGCGTCTAAAAATGTTTCATCAGGCTCATTATTTTTTAATCGTTCATATTTTCGAATGATATCTGCAATGGCATCCCCTGGAAAACGATAGCCTCTTTCTTTCATATGTTTATGAAGATATTCATCAGCCTCTTCACTTAAAGAAATCATTCTTCTGTGTTTGCTTGCTGTCATTATTCTTCATCCCCCCAAAAGAGTTTATTGAATGTGCGATCCATATTTGCCATCGCATCTGAGCATCTTTGCATGGTATCTATCGTTCGATCATACAGATCATCAATAGCTTGTTCTTGCTTTTCTACTTCTTTCATAATGAATAATGTTTCAATTTGTTCTTTCAAAAAAGCTTGTCGAGAAAGGCCTTTTTCTTTGGCTAAACGATCTACTTTACTCACAGCAACCGGACATACATTTCTCACTTTAATCTCCATGTTTGTTCTCCTTTTCTGTGTTTTTATTGCATCACCATAAAAAACGTAAAAAACATCTTGAAGAGCATAAGGGGTTTTTGCCCCCACAGGCTGTGTGGGGTTAGGCAGAGCCTAACAAAACCTTGGGTACAAGGAAATGTTTGCAAGAACCCCCTCAGCGCACCCTCAAATTGAAGGACAGTCCCTTCACCGCACCTTCAGTGATCACAACATTTGTGCTAGAAACCCCTTCACCGACCCTTCATAGTTGATAAATGTCCCCTCAAGGGTCACTTCATTTCGAGGTGTTTTTTGATAAAAATAAGACAGAAGCAAACGATCTTTTTTATTTCTTTCGCACGTTCATGGTCAAAACGGCCATCTGTTTTTGCTTACAATGCAAGTGATTTACGCGTGCTTTTTTACCATCTATGAATCAATTTTTATTCTATAAACGATTACCGTTCTAAAAAAATACACGTTCACAAGATGTCGGTATTTATTTTTTTCATGTTTACATGAGTTAGAAAAACATTTTATAAAAAGGAAAATGAAAAGCCAAGACAGAATGAAAATTGTGATAAAAAAAGATGCGATTCAATCTAATGATGAAAGCATTCAATTCTATGAAGGTGACCAAAAAAGTCTATAAGAAAAGATCCAAAAATTAAGTGAAAAGCAACAAGATTTAGCCGTGAAGTGAAAAAACACATGTTAACAGTAGGTCAACATGTGTTTTTTTGAGGTTCACAGTAGGTTCACATCATTAATTTTTCATGTTCACAGTAGATTCACATAGAGGAATTTAGGTCAACAGTAGGTTCACACTTTAGAGGTTTTCGTGATATCACGGTTTTGCTAGGCTCTGCCTAGCCTATCATCCCGTGTGATAGCAAAAACCCCTTATGCTCTTCTCTCTTTTGTAGTAGGGAACCACAATCTACAGGAAAGGAATAAATATTATGGATTTGTTCTTAAAAAATATTGATCCAATTGTGGTTAAAAAAATAGATGAAATTGAAAAGAAAAAAAGATTTCTTGCAAGGACTTCTTTAAAAGTCAGTTTAGAAAGGAGGGAGGTACTGAGAGAGAGAAAGGATTATGACAAAGAAAGAAAAGAGAAATCATAAAATAGATTCACAAAATTTTTTGCACGGAATAGTGGAGCACATTCTAAAAAAACGGAGTACAACACAGGAAATGGAACGTTAAAAAAAGCAAAAGTTTGAGAGCAAGAGAAGGAATGAAAAGTCCTCTTTTTCCATACTACGATGGTAGAAGGGGGGAAGAAGTAGCAAGCAAAATAAGGCGAAGTTTTTTTAGTTATAGAGGATCTATATTTATAAATTCATAATCAATCAATCGAATAGTATAAAGACTTTTTTCTCTTTCCAGCTTGCGAGCAATGCATATAATCATTACAGAACTCACAATGGGTTAAATCATCCTTTATAATTGGGAGATTAACAATACTCTCACAATAAGGACAAGGTGGTGTAATCACTATAAATCTCTTCTATGTTTTAAAATAGGAGAGCATTAATACTCTCCCTTAAAACTCACGATTCATATTCCTTTTCTTCATCAATCCATCTATCTTCAGTCAATAGCCCACACTTAGGACATTTATATTTTGGATCTAGTTGAGTTGTTATTGCCTCAAAATTACAAGGTTCACATAAATGAATTAAAAACAAGTATTATCACACTCCAAATAAATAGAAACCACATCATCTTTATAGGTTTCATAAGTGATAATAACATCTTTTCCATCCTTTTATATTTATTTTGCACATCCAATTATTTATAAAACTATTCGGATCCAACCAGTAAAAAAGCGACTGCTCATTGTTCAGCAATCGCACCCGACTGTGGAAAATCTCATCTATATGTCTTATTGAACTAAAGCACCCTTTAGCTAAACAAGCAGCAATAGTTATTATATTTGTCCTAAATCTTTAACACATATATCGAATAATTTGTTCGATTTGTCGAGTTTACTTTAACGCAACCCATTCATAATCATTTGAGTGAATTGAGGGCTATATTTTATCAAGTTATCACTATTGATCGCTTGACTCTTCAGTCCCTCCGTGAAAATATGCATAAACATCAATAAAACCTCATCAGAATATGCGGGATTAATTTTCCCTTCTTTACGCCCTTTTTGAAACAGTCTTAAAACTAATCGATCACTTGTTTCTTGTGCATCCTTATCAAAAAAAGTCTGTTCACTTGCAAATTGCTGCATCACATTATGAAAAAATATTGATGTCGTACTTTGGATTTCTTTCATTTTATATTGCGTGAGTTCCATATACGTTTGTTCAAAAGATAAATCACTTTCAATCAATCGTTCGTATTCTTCATGAATAGAGGCAAATGAATTCTGTAACGCAGTATTTATTAAATTATCTTTTGTATTGTAATAATTAAATAAGGTTACTTTACTCACACCCGCCCTTTTTGCAATCTCGTCCATGGTTATATTTGAAATGTCCTTTTGATTCAGCAATTCAAGCGTAGCTTCTTCAATAATTTTCATTTTCTTTTCACGCCTTAGATCAAAGCCATTTTTTTTCGTCATCTTCTCACCACATTTTTTCCGTTTTTTAATTACTTTCTACATATATATAGTATTTCATTTTTTGAACTAATTCAAACATTTTAGTTAAAAATAGTTTGAATTAATATAGATATGAGCGTATATTATGAACTATAAATGTGTTTTTAGTAAAAAATTCGTAGAATAGGGGATGAGACGAATGGTTATAGCAGAAATTAAGGGGCTACAAAAAAAATATAAATCAACCCCCGCCTTAAAAAATGTAACGATGGAATTAAAAAGAGGCGAAGTATTAGGTTTTATAGGACCAAATGGAGCCGGAAAATCGACGACCATCCGCATCCTTCTGGGTATTATAAAGTCTAGTGGAGGAACAGCCAAAATCTTCGGGAAGGATGTCTGGAAAGATTCGATTGAAATCCATAAACGACTTGCCTACGTTCCGGGTGATGTAAATCTTTGGCCAAATTTAACAGGTGGAGAAATTATTGATGTTTTTATGCGACTGCAGGGAACGAAAAACGATGCACGACGCGATGAATTAATTCAAAAATTCCAACTGGATCCTAAGAAAAAAGCACGGACTTATTCAAAAGGAAATCGCCAAAAAGTTGCCCTTATTGCCGCGTTTGCTAGTGATGCAGAACTTTATATTTTTGATGAACCAACTAGTGGTCTTGACCCTCTAATGGAAGCTGTCTTTCAAGAGCAAGTAGAAAATTTAAAGAATCAAGGAAAGTCCATCCTTCTTTCCAGCCACATCTTAAGCGAGGTAGAGCGCTTATGTGACCGCGTAGCGATTATTCGTCAAGGAGAAGTAATTGAAACCGGAACATTAGATGAATTAAGACATTTAACCCAATATCAATACAAGGTTACGACCCGTGACGTACCGATTGGATTAAAACAGGTGAGGGGTGTGCATGACCTAGTGATCAATGGTAAAGAAGCTGTTTTCCAAGCTGATAGTGATCAAATTGAGTCCATTCTAGAAGCAATCATTCCTTACCATGTAACAAAGCTCGAGAGTGTACCGCCGACTCTTGAAGCGTTGTTTATGCGCCATTACACTGGAAAGTAGGTGAGAAAAATGAAAAATCGCTTTAATATGACTGGAATGCTCTTTCTTCATACATTACGTAGAGATTGGTTAAAGCTTCTCATTTGGGCAGTGGCCTTAAGTCTTTTCACAGGCGGCTTTGCGAGTGCAATGTATGAAATCTATGGAAAAGACCCTGCTGGATTGATGGCTATGTATGAAACCTTAAAGAATCCAGCAATGATTGCCATGCTTGGACCAACATCAGCTGCTGCCGAAACGTATACAGTGGGAGCAATGTACGCACATGAAATGATCCTCTTTACGTCACTCGTATTTGCCATTGTATCGATTATGCATGTAATAAGTCGAACAAGAAAAGAAGAGGATGATGGAACAACAGAGCTTATTCGTTCTTTTCAAGTTGGTCGACTGGCCAACACGACAGCAGTCGTTATCGAAATGTTCCTTCTACATTTGGTCATAAGCGTTCTTTCTACAGGCTTGCTACAAGTCCAAGGTGTACCTGGAATGGATTTTCATAGTAACTTATTATATTCCTCTTCATTAGGTATGCAAGGGTTCTTATGGGCGATGATTGCACTCATATTTGCCCAATTAGCTGCTGGAGCTGGAAGTGCAAGGGGACTGAGCTTCTTTACTCTCGGCTTTTTTTACATTCTTCGAATGGTAACAGATATGAAAGCACCAGATGGTTCTTGGTTCAACCCGTTAGGGTGGAGTTATCTAGTAAATGTTTACATTAGTGATAGCTGGCTTCCAATCGTCATTGCTTTTGTTGCCAGTATCGTTTTCATTGCAGTTTCTTATCTTTTGGAACAAGTTCGAGATATGGGAGCTGGATATTTACCAGAACGCGCTGGTCATGCACATGCAAAAGAACGTATGTTGAGTCTTCCTGGTCTTGTATTACGACTGCAAAAAATATTTATTATTGGCTGGCTTTTTGCCCTCTTTATATGTGGAGCTATGTATGGGTCCATTTTTGGAGATATGGATGATTTTGTAAGTGGGAATGAAATCATGAAGCAAATGTTCCTTCATAATTCAGATTACACCATACAAGAACAATTTATGAGCGTTCTCTTCGTGATTTTATCTCTATTGACTACGATTTTTATTGTAGGAAGTCTCATGAGGCTCGTAAACGAAGAAAAGAAAGGGCGCTGGGATCAGCTTTATGCCACTAAATTAAGTCGCACCAAATTTTACTGGTACCACATGATAATAGCTTCCATACTAGGAGTGGTTGGACAATTTTCTGCAATATTAGGGCTCTATTTGGCCCAACGAAGTGTCATGGAAACACCGTTAAGTTTCTGGGAAATTACTAAGGATGGGATTGTGTGGATACCTGCGATTTTCTTCTTTATCGGCATTTTGTCTGTCCTAATTGGTTGGTTGCCGCGCTTTACGATGATTATTTGGGCTTATCTAATATTTGCTTTCTTTATCAGTTATTTTGGGCAAATGATGGAGATTCCAGAATTCGTAACCAACCTAGATGTATTTAGCTATATTCCAAAAATTCCAATTGAAGAATGGAAATGGGGAGCCATCTTCCCCATCAAATTATTGGCTCTCTTCATAATCGTTATTGGTTTCATCGGCTATAAAAAACGGGATTTAGTAAGTGAGTAAAAAAGAAAAGGATTTTAACGAAACCACTGAAAAAGTGATCGTTTGTAAAAAATTAAAGATTTTAGGGATATCTAAATGTATCCTCAAGCAAGAAACGGGCCTTAGAAGCAACTCTAGAGGTCCGTTTTTTTATGACTATATAATGAAGAACATATCTATTTGTCGACAATACAATAATCCAAAAAGGTACACCTTTTTAGACTGTGTAGAATAAAATAAAATAACGTCTATTTAGTTAATAAAATAAGCCTTTATATACGTATAAAAAAGCTATTTACCTTTATAGACAATATGTCATACTCAATTTTAGTTACTATAATCACGATTATCAGCAGTTTATTTCATATTTAGCTTTCTGAATAACATCTGTTATAAATGGTGCTTTTGCTTCTGTATACGCAACCCGATCAAAAGTATATTTTTGAGCCAATTTAAGTTTTAACTGATTATATTGATCACGTATATCTGTATATTTCCTTAGATAATCTCGAAATAAAATATTGTTATTCCATTCTTCACTTTCGTATTTATATATGTGTAAGTGATGTGTTCCAGCTCGCCATAATCCCTTTCTAAAAAACCTTCTATTTGGAAATTCCCTGTGAAATACATGCTCATATCCAATATTACTTAGTGGTTCAATAAAATCGTCTACTTCTTCTAAATTACGAACTCCAACCATAATGTCTAATATTGGTTTAGCTCCTAACCCTTTAACAGATGTACTTCCAATATGCTCAATTGAAATAGCCTTATTACTCATAATACCTCTTAAAAACTTTTGCTCTTCCTTAAAAGATAAAGCCCAATTGGACGTATATTTCTCAATAACTACTTGTTTATCCATATGTATGTCTCCTTATTTCTCTTTTGAATATAATACCAATTTTAAATATATCAAAAGAATTTAAGTTATCGGAATACAAGTAATAAAAATAATACATGGTCCTTACCAGGTGGAGGAGTAGAAAGAGGGGAAACTCTAAAACAGGCAGCGATTCGAGAAACAAAAGAGGAAACTGGATACGACATTGATGTAGACAATATCGTTAGCTTAAATGAAGCATTTATAGATCATCATCATGTCTTTTTTGTTGTATTTAGAGGTCAAATTATAAAAGAACCAAAGCAAATCCCAGAAGAAGAAAATATCCGAAAGGTGGAATGGGTTGATCTAAAAACAGCAGATAAATTAATGTCTTATTACCCTAACGGTATCAGTAATCTAATTAGTACAACTGGTGCCCAATACATAGTGCAAAGATAAAGATTAGTTCTAAAACTACATTTAATCCAGTGTATATCATATACAAAGTTAGCTCATGTTCTAGGAAATTAAAAAGCTAGCGAATGCTAGCTTTTTAAAGAACCTATCTTGAAATAACTGTTTCCTCTTGTAAAAATAACTGATTAAGAGTTTGTGTAATCATATTCGCTGTTTCTTTTTTATTGGCACACTCGTGTATGTCATTATTTTGATTAATTATATAATGTGTAGCTGAATTAACATGTAAAGAATCAGAAGTATTCGCCACCATTAAATTAGCCTTGGAAGTACCCATTCTTATTTTAGCTCTCTCTATTAGGGTTTCTTTATCTACATCACTTTCCAGCTTAAATCCCACTAGTATTAAATTAGAATTCCATTCTTTGATTTGTTTTAAAACTTTAGGTGCTTTCTTAAAGTGAATAACTGGGGGATTATCGCTTGATATTTTTCCATTCTGGGGAATAAGGTTCCCCTCTTGGTCCAACATCTTGTCTACTATCCAATCCGATCCTGCAGCAGTCATAATAACAGCATCTATCTTTCCACTTAAGATAATGGCTTTCATTTTGTCTTGAAGATCTACTATTCCTTCAAAGCTTTCTAACTTTAAATTCCCTGAATCCTTATCAGAGGGTTTTTCTGCAAAATAGCCGTGTAAATATATAACCGTTGCTCCTTGTGCTAATGCGTCCTCTGCGATCATTTTTCCTATTTTACCTTTAGCTAAATTAGTGTGTCCCCTAACCTCGTCCCATTTTTCTATACATCCACCACTAGTAATAAGTATATTTTTACCTAACATTGTTTTTCCCCTTTTTTAATTCTATTTTATTACATAAGTAAATATTAAAGAATCCATACCTAAATTAGAATACATAAATGTCATCAAGGGAACTTTAAAGGTTATTTTACAATATTTTCATATGAAATCATTGACATTATTGGTACCTAGTACTAATATCAAATTATATATCTTGGTATAAAAGAAGGGTGAATAGTATGAATTCAACTGCGCGTATTACAGCTATTGGTACATATGTACCTGAAAAAAGACTTACGAATGATGATTTAGAGAAAATAGTTGATACAAATGATGAATGGATTGTGCAGCGAACTGGCATGAGGGAAAGAAGAATTGCTGATGAAAACGAATATTCTTCTAACTTAGCTATTAAAGCAATTGAAAACTTAGTGGAGCAATATCAGAAAGAGTTGATTGATGTAGATTGTATTGTTGTTTCAACAACAACACCTGACTATGCGTTTCCAAGTGTGGCCAGTCAGATACAAGACTACTTCGACATTCCTCAAACAGGTGCTCTAGACTTCAACGCTACTTGTGCCGGCTTTACATATGGATTACATATGGCAAACGGGTTTATTACATCTGGACTTCATCAGAAAGTTTTAGTCGTTACAGCAGAAACTTTATCAAAGGTTACAGATTATACGGATCGTACTACTTGTATCTTATTTGGGGATGGAGCTGCGGCTGTTTTAGTGGAAAAAGATGCAGAGCGTCCAAGCTTTATAGCTACACACATTGGGACAAATGGAAAAGGAGGTAAACATGTATACCGTACAAATTTATCTACTACTATGCATGGGCAACCTTTAAGTGCTAGTGGCAAGATGGTTCAAAACGGAAGAGAAGTGTATAAGTGGGCAGCTCGCACAATCCCCTTAGGTATAAGTGAATTACTAAATGAAGCTAATTTGCAAAAAGATGAAATAGATTGGTTTGTTCCACACAGTGCCAACTTACGAATGATTGAGTCTATATGTGAAAGATCAGACTTTCCACTAGACAAGACTTTGACTAGTGTAGAATATATGGGTAATACTTCTTCTGTTTCAATTCCACTAGCGTTGCAAATAGGGATAAATAAAGAGAAATTAAAAAATGGAGACGTCCTCTTACTTTACGGGTTTGGAGGAGGCCTTACACATGCAGGGCATATTATTAAATGGGATTTAGCAAAGTAATAAGAATTCATGAAAAGCTCTTTTTTACTAATTAAGGGCTTTTCGATATTCTAAAAATGTATACTCTATACAAAATTAGTTAACATAACCATTATTACAGGAACCAGAACAAGTAAAACCCCTTTTCAAAGAACATTGTCTTGAAAAGGGGTTTTTACTTATAAAATCTTTTTAATTTTTAATACTTGTTTCGAAATAATGAATGAAAAAGTTGCTGCTATGATAGAACCTAAAAATGTATAGTTGGGAGATTCATTTCCATAGATATTGACGGTTGAACTACTGAAATGTTGTGAAGCTTCAGGTACATATGTAAGTGTAAGAAATAGACCTAAAACAGTTTTAAAAGCAAACAGTAACCCTATAAAGCTAAGAATGAATACGACATAGCTTTTCAAAATAGTGCCTCCTTTAGTTCATCCATCTTTCATTCAACTCAATTTAAATCCAATTATAACATTATTTTCAAAATATTAGTATAAAAACCACTTACCATAATGTAGTTTATAGTCAGTAAATAAAAATAAAGTGGTTATTTACTTAAGATGCTAATATAAATAAAAAAACTCTATTAGAAGATGGCATAATGCGACTGTTTATTGCATGCATAGTAATTATTCCGCAAGCAAACTATATAAGAAAAATAGGAAGGGTTACTCTATGAAAAAAAGCTTAATGACTCTTTTTTTATGTAGTATGTTTACAGTTATAACCTCTTTAGGCAGTCCCACGAATCTCATAACAGTAAAGGCAGACAAGGCCATTCCCTCACATGCAAAATGGGGAAGGATTGCTATGCAAAAAGCCAACGAAGAATATCCTAATGCCAAAATTTATGATTACCTTCATGTAAAACGACAAGAAAAAGGACAATACTCACTTGAAACATTTAAATTGTGGCTTAACGAAAATAATAACAAGTTTGAAGTCATGGTTCACATTAAATTTGAGACAACTACAGAAAAAATCTTAAATGTGAGGATAAAGAAAAACATTTCTTCTAGTATTGCTGCTCCAATTCCTGCTAAGAAATACAGTCATATTGTTTATTATTATACAGAAGAAGGAATCTTATATAATCAACAATTTCAACGGGCTTTTGAACAATTAGAAAGACCAGACATGATAAAATGTAAAATTTCATTAGAGCAAAACGGTCAAGAAAGTGAAGTAGTATTTGGAGTAAATAACGTAGAAAACGAGAATGGGAAAAAATTACACACACATATGAAAAGGCATATAAATGACCTTATCAAAAGAGAGAAATCTAACTCCAAGAAAATAGTATCTATAAGGGTTCTTGAACTTTCTTATGAATACAACGAAAGTGAGAAAGAAAACCCTGGAGGTGGAAAAGCGATAGACATTTTATTCAAAGGTTTAAAAGATACCAAGATTAAAAAGTTCAATAAAGAGAGAAGAGAAAAAGCACTAAAAGAGTTTTTTAACAACCGTTAAAGAATGATGTTAAGGTACTGAAGATTGAATAGATACAGGGCGAATAAAAAGGGCACCTCAAATGAAGTGCCTTTGATTAAAACTGTATACTAAAGCCCTTAAACTCATGGATTCCTGTACCAAATGTAATAAGTTCTTTTTCCCTTAAAAATTCAACTGCATATTTTACTTCTTCTAAAATCGTAGGCTTAAGACCCAGCGTATTATGAGAACCAAAAATCATATTAACATTTTTTATGTTTGCTATCTTCTCTAATGAATTCACTAAATCAACAGGACTCGTTGAAGGATAAAATGCATAAATAGGAGTTTTATCATAAAGTAAGTCCCCCGTAAATAGATATCCATTTATAGCATCATAAATAGATAAATGTCCTGGAGAGTGTCCTGGAGTATGATAAATAATCAACTTTCGATTCCCTAAATTAATAACATCTTGATCTTTTAATAATCCAGTTGGAACTCCTTGAAAAGGCTTATATGTTTCAGGGTTAAATGTTTGAGGTGTGGGAAGTGTAATATCTCGATTAATGTCTTTTCTTATTTGCTCTATAGGCAACCCTTGAATACCATTAATTAACCAATCTTTATCTCCTTCATGAACGTAAATTTTATCAAATTCTCCATGACTCCCAATATGGTCGACATGAACATGAGTAGTAATAACCTCGATTGGTAGATGGGTTAGTTTATCTGTAATTCTCTTTATACTATCAATTCCAAGACCTGTATCTACAAGTGCAGCCTTCTCTTCTCCAATAAGCAAAAAAGAATGGACTTTTTCCCAATGTCCATATTCACTAATAGCATAAGTCTTGTCATCAATTTTTTGAGTTGTAAACCAAGGATCTTTAATCATAAAAAAACCTCCAACATAGTGACTTACTACCAAACTTCTCTATGCTTGTAATTATGTCCTCTTAAAACCTTCAATCACCCATAAAATAGAGTGCATACTATATAAAAAATCAGTTTACATAACCATTATTCTCAGAAACCATAAGATAAACTTATGGTTTCTTTAATTTTTCTGTAATTTTCTTACATGTCTATTATATATAAAATTAAGATGAAGAACTTATCTAATATCTTAATTTTAGGAGGGATTGGATGTCTTTTACTTTTAAAGCAATTGATCATATCCAACTAGCTGCTCCACAAGGTACTGAAGAAGAAGCAAGAAATTTTTTTATTAAAATATTAGGATTTAAAGAATTAGAAAAACCAGAAAACCTTAAAAAAAGAGGGGGAGTATGGTTTGGATTTGCTAATTACCAAGTTCATATTGGAATAGAGAATCCATTTTCACCAGCAAAAAAAGCACATCCAGCATTCGAGGTCGAAAATATCAACATATTAAAAGATCATTTAAGAGCCAATAATGTCCATTTTATTGAAGATGATAACCTTCCCGGAGCAGAAAGATTTTATATGAACGATCCTTTTGGTAACCGATTAGAAATCTTAGAATGGAAATAATCTGAGGGTGTATACGATATACACAGCTCCCTCTATAAATTGAGTAATATCAAGGGTTTATAGGAGAAAAATAAAGCCTTTGCTTTTTAGCAAAGGCACAATCATCTTAATTAGCTGGTTCTTTAGGATTTACTGAACTAACCAAGCTTTAAAAAACTTATCATTCTTTAAATTAAAGTAATGCTTAGTAAATCGAATAAATTCCTTTGTATCTACTTCCTTATACTTATATTCTTTATAATAACTTCTTAAAAATTTCTCTGCTTCTTTTTTTCCTCCTCTCTTCTCAAATAACTTCCATAACATTACGTTTGATTTTCCATAAACATATGAACTACTGTTATTACCGTATTGGTCTAGTGGTAAATTTACTGGAAGAGGTTTAAGATTCTCTATTTGTCTGTCCATCAATTTATATGGTATATCCTGCTCTGACTTAGAGAACAGATACAAAGTTGTAGCAAAATCAGCAAATCCTTCGTCTAACCAAGCATTATGATAAGGATCATTACTAATAACACCGTAAAACCACTGGTGAGCTATTTCATGCACCACCATTCTCTTCAACGATTCATCACTAACTGAAGCATTGTAGATTGAATGGGCTGTTACTACACCTGGGTACTCCATTCCTAACTGATCTACTATAATATCTAATTGTTTGAAGGGATATGGACCGATATTTTTTTGAAAATAGTCGAGAGCAGATGAAGCTTCTGTGCTTATTTCTTTATACAACGTATCATCTTTATTTAGTCCTAAAACTCTAATGTTTACATTCCCTTCATTTTTTTCGGTAATTAAAGGATTCTTCAGTAATGCTATGAAAATTTCTTTAGTGTTTTTAACTTCAAAAACACCTTTTTTCTCACTTGGGAACTTGTCATTTTCACCTGTTGAAACAATTGTATAATCATCAGGAATGTTATATGTTACCTTAAAATCACTAAATGCAGTATGGTAGGTTTCTCCCTTAAAACGATATTCTTCCTTATTCCATTTATGGTCTCTATAGGTTGCAACCATTGGGTAGAATTGAGCCAAATAATAATTTTCATGACTTTTGGTAAACCTTAAGCCGTTCTCAGGAAGAGTAAAATCATAGTTGAATTTAACTTTTATTTCTTTACCTTTCTGTAATTCTTCTTTTAGAGGAACATTTAAGGTATCTTTCTTTAATTCAAAACCGGACGTTTGCCCATTAACACTAACTTCATTTAAATGAATAGTGGATGGTTGATCTAATTGAGAAGAAATACTTTTTGTAAACATATTTGGAATAAAATAAAAAACGATATTTCCCCATGAATCTTCAGAAATGTTTTTTATAGTTACGGTTGATTCTAAGTGAAATGTTCCTTCTTCATTCATCGTTAACTCCATGTCATACTTACTGTCACTTCCTGATGCCACACTTTTCGGAGTAAAACTTATTTTATGATCTTTTTCAAGTGAACTAGAATTCACACTCTCCATGTTTTTAATAGTTCCTAGGAAAATTACAGGTATTAAAACTAAAATGAGTATAAGTAATAAAATTAACTTTTTGCTTATGACAACCACCTCTTCTTTTTATAAGTGCATTATATTCTGGTTATTCAACACCAATATTTTGTATACCTTCCATGAATTTGAAATAACAAGTCTGTCTGAATAGCGAAAAAGAGTTGCTAATCTTAGCAACTCTTCTCACATCATTAAGTTATAGTATCTAAGGGCAGTTCATATAAAAGAGGATATTGGAACCAAAATAAAAACAGAGCATTGATATACAAGGGCTCTGTTTTTTCTTTTAGGGGTTGCGTCAGGAAAATGCGGATTTACAATGCTAAGGAAATGTCACCTATTAAAAAAGCCGATTTCCATCCAAGGAATCGACTTTTTTAGTTATTCTTAATCAACTAACGCATCCGTTAGCTGAAAAAGGAGTCAATTTACGAAAAAAAGACCCATAAAGCGAAGGCACCTATTACAATTGGAATGATGGATGACAGGATAAGAATTATTTTTGCTGCGATGTATGATTTACTCGCTATTTTGTGAAAAAGAATCATATCCTGTTCTGACCAAGAAGCATAGGTATCATTTCTTATCCATTTCCACTTCTTAACTTCCTTCCAATGTTCCTCTTCCGTATATTTTAACAAAACCAATATGAAAAAGATTATTCCTGGAATTAAAAACAATAATCCAACAACCAAAGCATCCAATCTTTCTCCTCCTAAAAGGCTGTAATACACATCATTTTATCAGAAAACAATCATTTAGCCTTTAGGTAGAATATGGACATTCTTCTTCAACAAACCTGCCCCGTTAGTTTAAGTCACTATCATTCACAATTTCAATAGAGTAGAACCTATTGAGACACATTCAAAGTACCTCTAAATTAGGCTATATAATGTCTCATAAGACTTGTATCAAAATGCTTATCGTTGTAAATGCGCATTTTCCTGACTCTACCCCTTTTAACCACTGTAAAACTCATTTTTAGTTTTATCCCGAGTACGATTGGAACTAATCTTAGAATCAACAAAAATAGAAAAAACTAATGTAAAAGTACATAGACCTAACAATAACATCAAACTTTGATATCCTATTTGATCAAGTAAAAAACCAATTATCACAAGACATAATTGCATAATTGTTCGATCAATCATTGTCTTAAAGGAAAAGAATCTTCCATGGATATCTGAGGGCACTTTTTGTTGAGAATATGTATATAATAGAGGGTTAAACATACCATACGCTAAACCAAATAGAGCGAATGCCAAAACTGTTATATAGACATTTGATATGGATAATAAAAGTTGGGCTATTCCCATTAAACAGCAAGCAAGCAACAGAATTAAAACATGCCTTTTATATCGTTTTATTATCCTTTTG
This sequence comes from Priestia sp. VA7, assembly GCF_055710015.1. Lineage (NCBI taxonomy): Bacteria > Bacillati > Bacillota > Bacilli > Caryophanales > Bacillaceae > Priestia > Priestia sp. VA7. Next base: position 28,357 of record NZ_JBVQPN010000013.1, on the reverse strand, counting down.
ATGAATAGTCCCGCAACTAATATACTTGTACCTTCTACAAAATAGAGAAGTCCCATAATAAAACCAGGCCGGCCTTCGCCCACTTCAATAACAAATAAATTAAATCCTGAAATAAAAATGAGAGGAATAATAGATACTCCTAGAACAATTTTTATTGAATGATTTCTTAGAATAATAGGAAAGATATCTTTAAATTTAGTCTTAGCCTTTTTAACATTCAGCTCTAAGTCTTCAGGAATAATAAGCAAAAAGTTGATGAAATACAAAGTAAGATAAGCAATAAGAGCAATTAGAAACAATACATGTAAAGGCGCAACAGTTAGTAATAAACCTGCTAATACAGCACCAAAGATCCTTGATAATGTAATGATGTTTATATTAATTGCGTTAACCGTAATCAAATCCTCTTTATCAACTATTGAAGGCAAAATCGTCTGTATTGTGGGATTGAAAAATGACGCAGAACAACCAATTCCTATGCTATATATAACCATCCAATAAATTGATCCTGTATATATAGCAATTAACATGGCTATAACAGAAACAATCCTCATTATCCCCACTAATTTCAAGACTTTCACCTTGGACGTCACATCTATATAACGTCCTGCATATGGACCTATGATAACACCTATAATCCCTCCAATAACAAGAAAAAAAGCCTGGAGAACATGAGATTTAATATGCATTTGTAAGAATTGCAAATTACCAATTGTACCGAACCATATCCCGAGTTGAAACACTAACTGACTTCCTAATACAATACTTAAATTTTTATTCTGTAATATAGTTTTAAAGAAATTCACTTCTACCCCCTAAATATAAAATTCCTATTAATTCCATTTTATCAAAAATTAGATTTTAAGGCATCCTGTATACTGTATTCAATTTTAGTTTACATAGTTCATGTTCTAAGAAGCTACAATAACAACAAAATTCAAAACTTCCTTATAGGAGTATCGTGAGACGAAGGCGAATTTACAACGACAGTCCATTAAAAAGTCGATTCCTGAATGTTATCAGAAATCGACTTTTTATTTTATCTTGTTCAACTCAAGCACCATTTAATTAAACAAGAATCCTTGTACATATTACATTTATATCAAAATAAGGAATTATTTACGCTGGTTAGCAGTATCGAAGAAGAGTAAATGTTGCTTTATAATGTTAAACAGAAAGGCGTGAAAATACATATGAAATATTTAACCATTGGCCTTATTATAATACTTTTAGTTGGAGGAACTATTTATATGTTCAACAAAAAAAACAATACAAACAGCTATGAAGAAGCACCATTTGCAGCTGGAATGAATTTTAATCTTGAGGAAGTTGATCCTTTTTTAAAAAATTTATCATCCTCAGTATTAGATTCAGATTTTAGTCAAGACGAAATCAATACTATTCAATCTGCAATTGGCACAATGAAAAAGGACAACGAATTAAAAGAAATTGGAACTTTTGATGTTATTTATAAAGGTAAACCGACAAAAATACGTATCACAGCTGAAATTCATATTGAAGATGATGCAAAAGAGGTTGTTCTATATATGTATAGTATTCAAGAATTAGTTGACATTATAGATGAAGAAATGCTGAAAACTGAAGACAAAAGAGATATGTAAGTATAAAGAGATGTTGTAATTCACATCTCTTTCTTTAACTCCTCTCCCTTTTAGACAATAAGAAAAAGGATACAACAATACCTTACTCTTGAACTCAAGCACGATTAGCTCAAGAAGCTATAGGATATAAAATTTTAGTTAACATAACCATGATTATATTTAGTTTATTTTCTTCCATACCACTAAGTAAATCTAAACTTACTTTATTAAAAATAACGTTAATTATTACACACTTTGTAGAAAAACCCACAATTTGTCGTCATAAAGAGTAAATAGTTAAACTAATTATTTTTATAAAATACTTTACTATTTACTCATATATTCAAGTTACTTTTATATAAGTTATAAATAACCTGAATACGTTATATTTCTAATTAATACATCAGTTTAAAATGAAAAAACTGAGTGATTTAATAAATTCCATTATAATTCTTCCATACAACCTTTATTTCTAACCTTATCGTATTGAAATATCCTCCCTCACCTAAAATGTAATATATTACTAATGAAAACAATAAAAAGCATATTGTACACTTAATGGGTATGTAAGTAATATTTTATGGAGGTTTTAAATTGAAAGCTACTGGCATCGTTAGGAAACTAGACAACCTGGGAAGAGTAGTCTTACCCATCGAACTAAGAAGAACATTAAATATTAAAAAGAACGAACCTGTTGAAATTTTTGTAGATAATGAGAACATTGTGTTGAAAAAATATTCACCTAATTTAGCTTGTAAAGTGACAGGTGAAGTTTCTGAAGATAATCTAATCTTGGCAAAAGGAAAAGTAATTCTAAGCCGTGAGGGAGTAAAGCAACTGCTTAAAGAGTTAGAAGTAAAGTTATAACTCAAATATGAAGAATGAGAGCAGACTCTTTTCGACTTTCATACCTTGTCTTTTAATTAAAATGTCTATCCGATCATTTTGAGCAAGAATACTGTAAAGTATCTTCTATGATAAATATGCTAAAAGAGATGGGAAAACAATTAACTTTAGCATGGTTGGAAATGTATAATTTTTCATATCTTGAGCAAACTACTAAAGTCAACGTGATCTGTTCTTTATAAGAATAGATTATAAAAAGCCACTAACGTATCAGTGGCTTTTTTTCGTTTTAAGCTGTATATGCTATTCATTCTTAGTTAACGTAAAACACGTTATGTATAAATCATTTATCTAAACACAGAAAAAAATGTCAAAATAGTAGAGGAATGTCTTTTTTATTATAAAAATATACGATTAGAGTATTACTACATATTCTGCTTGTGGCCCTTTTTGACCCATATATTCTACATAAGAAACTTTCTGTCCTACTTTTAAAGATTTGGTGTTATGAATAGAACTAAAATAAACAAATAGGTCTTCACCACCATTATCAGGTGTAATAAATCCAAAACCTTTTTCATCATCAAAATATTTTACTGTGCCTGTTTTACTTTCCAATATAGATAGTCTCCTAAAAACTTCATTTAATAATTAATTATATATGAATACAAAAATAAAATTCTTTATGTAACTAAAAAAAGCCCCATACGCCAGTGGTTTTTTCTATTTTGATGATGAATACCCTATACATTTTTAGTTACCATAATGTTCCTTATAGGAAATGATACATTTAAAGAAGCCTCTCTTATTTAGAAAGAGGCTTCTTTTGATTTTGCACTATAAAACTTCTAACATCCTTAATCGCTAAACAAACATCATTAGGAGTATAATAGATAATGAGAGTAAAATGAGTTTTTAGCTAGGAGTGGGAAATACCAGTGAATAAGAATGAACAATTACGTACCTTTTTATTAAACAATGCCAAACGATTAACGGAAGAATGGTACGATTCATTAGATAAAAACAACGCTGTAGGGGTGTATGCTTCTACTGACTCTAAAGTTATTCAAATATTAAAAGAACAAAATTATGAATTTCATTTATATGTTTGTAATGTATTCATAGAAGATGAAAAAACTTTTTTTGAAGAATTTGAAGTGTGGATTCATAAAATTGCAAAAGACAATGAGCATACCAGAACACCGATTTCGTCTATTATTAAAGAGTTTATGCGTGTTCGAGAGCAATATCGCGATCTTATAAATGAATTTGTATATACATACGAAGGGCACATTGAATCTACATTGATAAATGCATGGGAACAGCATATAATTCGAATCTTTGACATGACAATTTTAAAATTTGTCACGGCATCTGAAGAAACAGCTAGCATTCAATTAAAAGCACATCAAGAAATGATTCATGAATTAAGTTCACCCGTTATTGTAATCAAAAAGGATGTAGCTCTTTTACCATTAGTAGGAGATATTGATACAGCAAGAGCAAAGATGATTTTAGAAAGTACATTACAGCAATGTGCTGATAAACATATTGCTCACCTTTATATTGATTTATCAGGAGTCGTAATGGTGGATACAATGGTAGCTCATCAAATCTTTCAATTAATTGATACGCTTAATTTATTGGGTGTAAAGTCTACTTTATCGGGTATTCGACCGGAAGTCGCTCAAACGGCTATTCAACTTGGTCTTTCATTTGAAAATATACGAATTAAATCAAATCTTGCTCAAGCATTAGAGTCGGATATTAGCATAACAGCTCAGTAAAAAAATCAAAAGCCAAGGAATTTAATCCTTGGCTCTTCATCTATTGTTGTATGTAAAATATAAATAACTGTAATGGCGTTATCTAGTATGGTAGATAATGCGAAAGATGGGGTAAAGTACTAAGCTGGATTGGGATTTGGAAAGAAACATGTCTTCTTTAGATATGTTTCTTTTTTCGTCTGAAAATCAATAGCCAGCACTTCGAACAACCTAAAAAGGGTGGCTATGACCTATTTTCTAGTGATTATTTTTCGAACTATCTTTACGTTCACTAATAGGATCAGAAAGATAACCGGATAGACCATAGCTGAATACAATAAGCCCCAGCCATTATAATAAAAAAAATCCGTTTTAACGGCAAACCATTCAAACACAACTGAAAAAATGGTCCAACTTAAAATATAACCTAATTTTTTTCTTGAATTTTTAGTAAAGGGATAGAAGTTTAAAAATAAAAAGCTAATAGATGGAAAATACATAATAATGGCTAAGAGTGACAGCCATTGAAAGCCTTCTTGAAAATAACCATATAGATTATAATGTAAATCAAGAATCACGTCTGTTGTCATTCCATAAGCGTAAGCAAAGAAAGATGTCGCATATATTTCAATAGGAGTTAACTTCTTAGGAACAAAGAATGCAAGTAAATTAAAAATTATAAAACAAATAAAAATAGCAACCATTGTCAGTCACCTACCTTTAAACCGTGTAAAAATTAATATATTTTCTATCATTCCACTTTCACTACATTTTAATCCCTTTAAAAGAAGTCATTGTAATAATCATTTGCAGTGGCTTTTTATTTGCTCAAAGGAAGGTTTATGACATGTGTATTCTATTGCACTCAAAAATTATTGAACTTATACACTCTATTATTTTAGTAGAGCAGCAGTAAAAGACCATTGTTCTGGGAGATAAATTTTCAACCCTTATTAAAAATAGAAGATTAATTACTGAAAGGCTGTCAATACTAGTACGGTTACATACTATTTTGATAGAGAGGGGAAGGCATGAGAAATTTCACGAATAAAAATTATGCACGGCGCTTTAAAGCTGATGTCAATTCCTTTGGGACAGTTATTATCCATCGAAGAAACCCCTATATAACTGCCTGTTGGTCTATCGCTTTCCCTGGATTCGGGCATCTTCTTCTAGAAAAATATGTTCGGGGAATGCTTTTAATTCTATGGGAAGTATTTATTAATCAGCAAACACAATTGAATCGGGCTATGGTTTATTCCTTTACAGGTGAGATAGAATCAGCAAAAGCAGTTTTAGATGTGAGGTTGTTATTTTTATATATACCAGTTTATCTTTTTTCCATTTGGGACAGTTATCGAACGACGGTCGACTTAAATAAAATTGCTGTACTCGTTGAAAGAGAGAATAGCCCGTTTAATACCTTTAGTATCAATGCTATAGGAATTAATTACTTAGAAAAGCGCAATCCACTAATGACCTTTTTATGGGGGTTGACGATTCCCAGCATGGGACAGCTTTACCTTCATAGGATTATATTATCTTTCTTTACGCTCATATGGACAGTCGTCTTTATTTACTATTCCCACTTGTTAGAAGGTATTCATTATCTTATCTTAGGAGATATTGAAAAGTCGACAAGCGTGTTAGATGCCCAATGGTTATCCTATATCCCTTCCTACTATTTTTTTACTATATATGAGGCGTATACGAGTACGGTGGAAAACAATAAATTATTTGAAAAAGAACAGAAAAACTATTTAAAAAGTCATTATCAATCTCCTAATTTTAAACTAAAAAAGGGACAGAAGGTGATGTGAATGCAAATTTTTGCAACGTTTGAACATTCAACTAATATCGAACTCGCAATTAGTGAATTAGAGCAAAAAGGGATTAATGATTTATTTGCGGTCCCTCTTGATAATCGAACAGAAGAGAGAAAACTTTTTGATACTATTCATCGCTCAGACGGCGTTTCGTTGAGCCAAACAGGGCTATTTCTTGCGGTTATCTTTTCAACGATTGGTGCAAGTAGGGGCTTTATTTTAGATTGGGGCCCCATTTATTGGGGATTAATTGGTGCATTCTTTGGCTTTGTTCTAGGCTTTTTATTTGATTTGTTTATTCAAAAAAGGGTTAAGAAAAAACAAAGAGTTCTTAGAGGCAAAGCATCTGAAGTCATTATCATCGTACAATGTGAGGAAAATCAAAAAGAACAAGTAGAACACATTCTTTGGGGACATTTAGCTCTAGGTGTAGCTATAACCGCATAAATACTACCTAATCAAGATGCAATAAAGCAGCAAAAGATGACAATAAAAAAACAGAAAAAACTATCTCCTTTACGCCAAGATAGTTTTTTTCTGTTTTTAGCTGTATATGGTATGCAAACTTAGTTAATATTGTCATCGTTCTAGCTACATACAAAACATACTTAGATATGGTATGGTGAGTAAGAAGATTCATTCATTAATGTAAAGGAGCTAAAATATGGATACTAGCATAGCTAAATGGATTCCGGTTCCTTATTTTCAAATCAATCAAGAAGGTACAATTCTAAATTCTTCACACATAACCCATTCACATTTCCCTCCCACATCTAATATATGGACTATTATTTATAAAGAAGACCGGCATAAAGCTATATTAATGCTGTCACAGAGTACTAATTCTCACCCTGTAACAAAACATCTAATTTTACAAACAAGCAACAAGTTATTTGGGAATTTTAAATGTACGATTCAATGGAAAGATGGTATAGGTCACCTGGTATGTACAGAAGGAAAGAGCATTAAAGATCTTACACCTTTATCTGTTCAAAACTCTTTAGTGAACACCCAAAAACGGTTAGAAGAATCAGAAAAACAGTTAAACAAAGTTGCTAAAATATTAAATATAAGAAAACACTAATCCTTTGTTTTTTTTCTTACATGAATTTTATAGGCAATCAAACATTACGTCTTTAGTTTTAAAGAAAAAAATACATCTTTGCGAACATAACTAGCTAATTAACAATAAAAAAGTCAGGGGTACCCCCCTGACTCATAATATATGGGTTTCCGTAAAGAATATATTTATGTCTAAAATTATTCTTTTGGAGGAAACCATGTATGACTAAGCATCACACACAACTTACCTCATCCGAAATAGCTTCTATTTGGACAGGTTACATGAATGATAGTATGTCCAAATGTATATTGAGTTATTTCCTAAAACAAATAGAAGATGAGGATATTCGTCCAGTTATTCAATTTGCATATGACATTTCGATTAAACATTTAGAAAAACTGACGAATATTTTTAAGAAAGAGAAATTACCCATTCCAACAGCTTTCACTATGGGACATGATGTTAATCTGAATGCACCACGCCTTTTTACAGATTCTTTTATGCTCACATATATTAATCACATGGCGAAGGCAGGCATGTTAGCATACAGTGGGTTTGTTTCAATGAGTGCTCGGGAAGATATCCGAACGTATTTTATGGCAGGACTTCAAGAGGTATCTGCTTTGTTCAATCAAAGTTCAATTGTTGCACTTTCAAAAGGAGTATTCATTCGATCTCCCTATATAGCCTATCCCACAACAACCGATTATGTAGATAGTAAACAATATTTAAGTGGTTTCTCTTTTTTTAGTAAACAACGACCATTAAATTCAATGGAAATTTCTCATCTATTTATGAACATTCAAACAAACCTCATAGGTGCGAAGCTTTCACTGGCATTTGCCCAAACATCCCCTCGAAAAGACGTTCAAGATTGGATGATAAGAGGGAGTAAAATCGCAGAAAAACATATTCAGATTTTCACTAAAGCTCTTCTTAATAATGACATACAATCACCTATATCATCAGATATTGCTATTAGTGATTCAACAATACCAGCATTTTCAGATAAGCTTACCATGTTTCATATGAGCTTTTTAACTGCAGCAGGAACAGGAAACTATGCAACAGCAGCTGTAGCAAGTCAAAGAAGTGACCTTTTTTTGAATTATGAAAGATTATCGTTTGAAATTGCTCAATATGCTAAAGATGGCGCTGATATCATGATCCGTCATAACTGGCTTGAACAACCACCTGGAACAAAAGACAAGGAACAATTAGCTAAGAAAAAAGAATAAAGCTATCTATTTAGAGCAGGCCACTCAAGATGCTATAAAGCATCCTCTCATAGAACCCAATTGCATAAAGTCCAAAAAACAGAAAAAACAACCTTTAGGGCTTAAAGGGTGGATTTTCTGTTTTTTGAGCTGTATACGATATACATGTTTAGTTAACGTAATGGATTTTATCGGAAATTACATGCTAAAAGCTTTTTTATGAAGAAAGAATTCATATCTATTAATGAGTTGGTAAATATTATCCAAGAGGTGATAATTTGGATAAGAATAAATTAAAGCTTACATCTTCCGAAATAGGAACACTATGGGGAGAGTATGTAAACGGAACGATGACAGATATAGTAAATAGATATATGTTCTCTATTATTGAAGATGAGTCAATAAAGACCGTTTTTGAAGATGCAATTAAGACCTTCGCAAAACAAAAAAAACAAATTGTAGCTTTTATAGAAAACGAAGGGTTTCCAGTACCAATTGGATTTACTGATTCTGACCTTAATAAAGGTACCAAGAGGTTGTTCACGGACATATTCTGCTTGAATTATTTACATATTATGACGTTACATGGCTTGCTAGGACATACAACCTCATTAGGTGTTTCTGTCAGAGAAGACTTACGCCATTTCTACGATACATGTGATACTGATGCAAAAAGGATGTATCATCAAACGATTGAATTATTACTTGAAAAAGGGGAATTTCAGAGAGACCCCTATTTTTACCCAGCTAAGAATCCTGAATTTATTTCTAGTCAGGATTTCACGGATGGTTTTTTCGGGAAAGGAAGACGTTTAACTGCAATAGAAATCATAAGTATTTCTTTCAACCTTAAAAAAAGCATTATGGCTAAAACCCTTTCTATTGGATTTAGTCAGGTCGCTCAATCAAAAGAAGTAAGAAAATTTTTAGAGGCTTCGGAGAAAACAGCTGATGATCAAATACAGTCCTTTTCAAAAATCATGCACGCAGATAATTTACCCATTCCCAAATCGTGGGAAACAGAAGTAACAACTTCAACAGATTCTCCTTTTTCTGATAAACTAATGATGTATCATATTGGTTTTTTATTCCAAGCTGCACAAGCGTATCACGGATCAGGTTTAGCATCAGCCATGCGAACAGATCTTGTAACAACTTATGAAGGTACCATTCTCAAAAATCTATTGGTAACAAAAAAATGGTTTAACATTATGGTGAAAAATAAATGGTTAGAACAACCACCACTTGCTCCTAACAGAAAAGAAATTGCAAAAGAAAAATGAGTAAATTCTTATATATTGAGCAAACTACTCAAGATACGTGAGGTATCACTTTTAATACCTTGATACGTTATTGAAAAACTCCTGGCCAACAGCAGGAGTTTTTTCTCTTTTTAGGCTGTATATCATATACAGATCTAGTTTACATAATCACCGTTACAGGAACAAATCCTCCTTGTTTTAAATAAAAATCGTCAATATAACTAAAACTATAGATATTTAAAATAAGAGGGTGCAGATAATGAGCTTAGATCGTTGGCTATTATTAGCTTCTTTATTATTTGGAGTATTCTTGATATGGAAGTTTATTCCCAGAGAGAGAGCAAGAGAAGCTTGGATTATAGGTTTATTTCTTCAAGTTATTACGTGGGTTTCAGGACTTTTTGTTGTAGAAATGAGATGGATTAGCTACCCAGTAGCATTATTACCACGGATAAATGAAGTAAATAGAGCTAGCTTTAGTTTTGAATTTTTCTTATTTCCTGTGGTAGCTATTTTATTTAGCTTGAATTATCCTTCTAAACAACCATTATGGTTCAGATTTCTTTATTATACGGTTATCATTGGTTTTTTCACGCTTATGGAAGTCTTATTGGAATGGAAAACAAACCTTGTTCAGTATCATGAATGGAAATGGTATTGGACTTTTATCACGGTATGGGTGTCCTTATTTTTAAACCATCAATATTATATGTACTTTAAAAAAACATGGTTAAAAGGGTGAATTATGAAGAAAGAAATTATAATATTAACTTTTTCATGGATAGTAGTAATTAGCCTGTATTTCTGGAAAGTTCCTTCTCGCTTAAAAGGAAGAGCTCAAATTGCATTCTTACTTGGGCAAACTATTGCATGGATCTATGTTTTTTTATCTGTATATTTTAAGCGTGTTGAATTTCCATTCAGAGAATTTCCCTATGCAACAAAATTAAGTTTTTCTCTTCATTATCTGATTTACCCAGCTTTTGCTATGTTTTTTGAAGTAACATATCCATCGTCAAATAGCCGAACAAAAGTTATTCTTCATTATGCTTTTTTTGTTGTTATAACCAATCTATATACTTTTTTCATTGGACATTATACAGAAATTGCAAGGCCACTTAAAAATGAGTTTCTGAATATCCCTATATTAGCTTTTTTGTTATTTGTTGCGCATCAATTTAATAGGTGGTTTCAAAAAGGAATGAAAGAAGCAAATATCTAACTATATTTTTATGTCTACGCTGTATAAACTTAGTCAATATAATGTGATTTATCAGCAATCAGCATATTAAGAAAAATCTTATATTACTAATAATTACTTTCTAAGAACTTCATTACCTTATCCAATTTTGAAGTTCTTAGAACGACTTTCTTGTCATTAAGATTAATAAAAAACGGCGAATTCTTTATAATTAAGTTAGGATATTCATTCTTTACTTCCTCTAAGGAAGAATAATATCTAACTTTCTTTAAACCAGTTATCTTTTCTGGATCATCAATTTCTTCTCACACAACTAAAATAGAATACTCTTCCCCTTCAGATAATAATTCCTTTGGAATAGAGCTTGCATATTCTTTCTTCCAAGTTAAATCTGAGCATGCTGCGCATAAGCTGATTATCAACGTCATAAAAGATAAACATAGCCATTTTCTCATAGTATCCCCCCTCTCTCTATCCCATATATGACCAAAAAAGAATTAACATAATAGGCATTATCAAAAATAAAAGAGAATGTAACAATTACATAAAACATAAGCTAGAGTGTCATATAGAAGGGGGGAATTAAAGAGTTATGCAGAAGAACAATCAGGAACAAGAAAATGAACTAAATACTACTAGAAAAGAAGCAACCAGCAAAACGCGTTTAATTAATAATCAATTACGTAGAGAAATTAACTGGAAAAATTTAAAAATAGAGCAAGATTTATCTGAAAGAAACACATTAATTAACGTTCCATTTCCCATTATCTACAAAAAAAATTCCCTGTTCCCTGTATGGGATTTAAGCAAATATTCTTTTTTGTTACAGAATCCATTACCGGATACAGTTCATCCAAAGCTTTGGGAACAGGGAAAACTAAATCTTCATTCTGGATTATATAAAGTGACTAATAGGATTTATCAGGTGAGAGGTTACGATCTTGCCAATTTAAGTTTAATAAGAGGACAAACTGGTTGGATTGTGATTGATTGCCTTACTTCTAAAGAAACAGCAGAAGCCGCACTTCAATTAGTAAATGAGCGTTTTGGTACTATTCCCATTAGTACAGTTATTTTCACTCATTCCCATGTAGATCATTATGGAGGAGTTTTAGGAGTTTTACATAAAAATGCTGAAACAGAGATAAAGGTTTATGCTCCAGTAGGTTTCATGGAATCAATTATTGAAGAGAATGTAACTGCTGGAGTAGCCATGACTAGACGAAGTCAGTATATGTATGGAGAATTCTTGCCTCATGATGAAAAAGGTCTAATAGATAATGGAATAGGAAAAACAGTCTCTATTGGTACTACTACTCTCATTAGCCACATTCAAGAAATATATCCCAGTAGCAACCAACCATATATTGAAAAAGAGATTGATGGAATTAGAATACAGTTCCAACTTACTCTAGGGACAGAAGCCCCTGCAGAAATGAATATTTATGTTCCAAGCGAGAAGTCTTTATGTATAGCCGAAAATTGCACGGTTACACTTCATAATCTGTACTCTTTGAGAGGAGCACAAGTGAGGGACCCTGTAGCTTGGGCCAAATATCTACAGCAAGCAATTGACTTATTTGGTGATGAACTGACCAGCTTATTCGGTGTTCACAATTGGCCTCGTTTTGGTAATAAACAGTGTGTAGATTATCTGGAAAAACAAAGGGATATCTACCAGTACATTAACGATCAGACGTTAAGATTAATAAATAAAGGTTATACCATAGAGCAAGTCGGTAGATTAGTAAAACTGCCATCCACGTTAAGTAACGAATGGTATAGTAGTTCATTTTATGGAACAGTAAATCATAACTCCAAAGCAGTTTATCAAAAATATATGGGGTGGTATAACGGAAATCCGGTAGATTTGAATAATCTATTGCCCGAAGATTCAGCAAAAAAATATGTAAGCTATATGGGAGGAGAGGATAATGTAATTCGGAAAGCGAAAGAAGATTTTCAAAATGGTGAATATCAATGGGTAGCAGAAGTCATGAAACAGGTTATTTTTTCAAATCCGGACAATACAGATGCTAGATTATTGTGTGCAGATGCCCTGGAACAACTAGGTTACATTGCGGAATCTGGTCCCTGGAGAAACGAATATTTAATGGGCGCCCAAGAGTTACGTTTAGGTAATAAACCCCTCCCTATTTCAATCATTACAAAAGAAGTATTGGATATATTACCCCTTAAAGATATTTTGTATTTGTTAAGTATAAGAGTTCATGGAGTAGAAGCAGGGAACTATGATTATAAAATAAACTTTGTTATTCCAGATCGAAAAGAAGTAGCATCAACAGAATTGAAGCGCGGAATATTCCGATATTTAAAAAATGAATTAAGTAGAGATGCAGAGGTAACAGTTACTATGTGGAAAGAAGCGTTATATAGACTAGTGAATACTAATGATAAGACTAATGAATCCCTTGTTATTGTTCAAGGAGACAGAGAAAAATGGGGTTTGTTCTTAAATTTACAAGATGAGATAGACCCAAATTTCAATATTATGACACCTCTCCTACACAAAGAAAAAAACTAATAGTTGAGAATTATCGCTCTTCTATCATTTCCACTAAATCGCGAAAGCTGAGAATGTTTCCATTTCAGCTTGAAACATAGGAGCAGGAATTCTATAATATAAATTATTAAAATAATTAAAAGCTGTAAAAGTTTGTTTACAGCAGGTGGATTTTTTGTTTAAATTTATTATTTTACATTTCGCCACCCATCTCATATTTGAGATGGGTGGCTTTATTGTGTTGTATGGAGGATTCAATAATGAAAATGTGGAACTATGCTTTACTTGTTTTTCTTGGTGGTTGTTCTTATGGAGTGGTATCAACGTTTGTTAAATTAGGGTACAGCAAGGGATTTAGCCTATATGAAGTAACAGGAAGTCAATATCTTTTCGGTGCTATCATGCTGTGGGCTATTGCAATCTTTGTTCCAAAGGACCGTTTAAAATGTAAACAATGGCTAATTTTGACCATAAGTGGCATACCAATGGGACTAACTGGTATTTTTTACAATCAAGCGCTTAGCTATATTAATGCTTCATTTGCCATCATTCTTCTACTGCAATTTACATGGATAAGTATGATTCTGCAATATATTTTTACTAAGAAAGCACCAGATCGAAAAAGCTTAATGTCAACAGTAATTATTCTTCTCGGTTCGGTCCTTGCTTCTGGCTTTTTGAAAAGTGACATCATTTTTTCGTTTGCTGGAATCAGCTGGGGGATGCTTGCTGCTTTGTCATTTGCTTTCTTTATTTTTATAAGTGGGCGTACAAATATACGGGTACATCCTATTTATAAAAGTGCCATTATGACAACAGGAGCGTCATTGCTTATATTTATTTCGTTTCCACCGGTATTCCTTATAAACGGTGCACTTACAAATGGGCTGTTCATGTATAGTCTTCTTACCGGGTTGTTTGGTTCACTGGTTCCGCCTATTTTATTTAATATTGGCATGCCTAAAGTAGGCGGAAGTTTAGGAACCATTCTAAGTGCATCAGAGCTCCCAATGGCCGTAATTATGTCTACCATTGTTCTCCATGAAACCGTAACTTTCTTCCAGTGGATCGGTGTCGTCATCATTCTAGGAGGAATTGCTTACCCAAACGTTCAGAGTCATAAGGCTACTTATTCAATAAAGAAAAATGAATAATATTTAATATGTTTACCAAACTAAGAAAAATATAATAAAACGCATCACGTATATACTTCCTATTCTAATAATAGAAAAGCTATCCTGCCAACAAGCAATGTTCGCAAAGGGTAGTTTTTCTACTTAATGATACATATAATATTCAATTCTAGTTCACATTTTAACATTACAGATAGTTAGTAATTTTATAAACAAACACAATAGGTAAGATAAAGTAACTACACCTTTCCCAAAAAAATTAGCTATATCATCATCAATGTTCTTATATGAGCCTCGTTTCTTCTGTTAACCTGTTGGTATCTTTTTAAACCCTATATAAGATATAAGAACTTTATTTTCCTAACTATTATATACATCGCATAAAAATAGGTGGATATGTACAGATTAAATAATAAAACTAATTTAAAGGTGAATATAATGTCTTCCTCATCAAATAAATCTTCTCAAAATATTTCAAAGAAACTTGAAAAGCAATTTGAAATAACAAGCGATTTTGAGAAAAGAACCATTTTTAAAAACAAAATTTCAATTTTTTATTTAAATACAATTGTAGATAAAGATCAGATACAAAACTATATTATTGAACCTTTACAGCAAACATGGGAAATAGCTAATGAAGATAGTCCATCTACCCAACAAATAAAGACTATTATTTATTCGGCTTCTCTGAAAGAAACTCATTCAATTGAAGAAATAAAAGATGCTTTGGTTAAAGGAAATACATTTCTCCTCATAGAGGGAGAAACAAGTGGATTACTTATACCTACAACTAAATGGATAGAGCGAAGTTTAGAAGAAACATTAGGAGAACGAGCTTTAAGGGGACCTGCAGTAGGTTTCACAGAAAATCTAACGACAAATATTAATATACTAAGGCGTATTATTCAGACACCACAATTAATCATTGATACAAAGCCATATGGAAAAGTTTCAAAAACAGATATATCTGTCGTTTATATAAAGCACTTAGTGGATCAAACTATTTTACAAGAAGTACAGCATCGTATTTCTACTATAGATGTAGACTATATATTAGCTTCGAAAATAGTCGAAGATGCTATAGAAGGAAAGCCTAAAACTTTTGCTAACCTTGTTATGACAAAAGAGCGTGTGGATACAACCACTTCAGCTCTTTTAGAAGGTAAAGTAATTGTATTAGTAGATGGGGCTCCTTATCCGATTATAGCCCCGAGTTTGTTTGTTGATTTCTTTCAAGCCCCAGACGATTTTCATTTAAAGACAAGACGTTTTGTCAATCGATTAATTCGCTATTTTGGCTTTATTAGTGCCATTCTTATCCCTGGTATCTATGTGGGGTTAGAAAAATTCCATAGTGATAAATACAGTAAAAAAATCCAAGAAGATCTATTTAACCATGGAGAATTATTACCTACGTTTTGGGAAATTACCATTTTTCTTATTTTATTTCGCATATTAATTGATATTGGCTCACGTGCTCCAAAAGGGACAGCTATTATCGTCACACTACTAGCTACTATCTTTGTTGGTGAAATGTCTGTTTCTGCTAAACTTATTCATCCTGCAAGCTTAGTAGTAACAGGAACGAGTACTTTTCTATCTACTTTAGTTATTTATCGAGGACAGATCGGACTATTGTCCTTGAGGTATTTATACCTTATCACTTGCTATTACTTTGGTTTACCAAGTATTATGGTCGTTTCAACCATAATTATTCTATATCTTGTACAGTTAAAGTCAGTAGGTATACCATACTTATCACCCCTTATCCCATTCAGATGTGATGAATTTCAAGATATATTCTTTCGTGGAAACTTACGTAAACTTCAAAGGAAGTCTCATGACTTTCCAAATGTTGAATGAAGAAAACATAAACTCTTGATATTTCAAACAAACTACTCAGGATGCAAGCGATGGCATCGAAAGAACATTCTGTTGATGTAAAGAGAAAAACTCCTGTCCAGACACAGCAGGAGTTTTTTCTCTTTTTAGGCTGTATATCATATACAAAGGTAGTTAACATAATACCTCTTCAAGGAACCAAGCAAGCAAAAGAACCCTTGCGGCAGTAGGGTTCAGCTAAGGATTCTTTTGCTTGAGTATGCAACTTTTTATACATCGTTGATATAACGGGGTTTCCTTGGATAAGTGGATAGGATGTGATGTATAAAAAGTGTACATTTTATTCATATGCCATAGAATGAAAATACTTTACTTTATTATCCAAATTATTTATAATTTACAAGTCGATTAGTAAGCTAATCACCACTTACTGAAAAAGCTATCTTATTCCATAAGATAGCTTTTTATTTTTAGCTTTTATAGCATGCTTTTAGTAAATTCGAAAATAGAAGGGAAAAAATATCTGATTACTTCTTAATTTTGTACTTTCTAAAAGCTTTAACAGGAACTTTAGGTTTTTCAAAAAATTCGTGGTCATGATAAGGCATTCCTACCAAGTCCCAATCAAATTTATCCTCTACACAAGAAATAAATAAGTCATATCCCTCATTATCAGAAGGTGATAAAGTTGTTCTTATTTCTCCATATTTTAAAGCAATATCAATAGCATTACGCATTTCTTCTAGTGCTGTACGATTGGCTACGATAAAAGCATCTCCGTGCCACATATCTTGACCGTATATATGACATATTGGCATAGGCGTGTCTTCATCATAATCACTATTTATAGTCTTATTTAATTTTTCAAATATGATTTCAGGGGAATCGGTATCTAAATATGTATCCATTCCAAATTCCCAATAACCTCCTTGAACGCCTGCTACTCCAAATTGAGATGTAAATTCATCATATAATTCGTTATTTTCTACAAAGAGATAACGATAAGGATCTTCCCAATCATCAACTATGTAAAAATAAATTATTTGTTTTTCATTTTTGCTATAAACAAAACGGTAAAGGGTAGTTTCTAAACGTTCACTTTCTTCTAACTTAAATTTAAATTTTCTAGCATTCTTTGGTTTTAGTACTTCATCTTGAAAAGGTGTATATGGTATATAAATAGCTGTAAACAATTTTGCATTTGTCATTTTAAATCCACTCTTCTCCATGTTCACGAATGAATTTAATATCATTCTGATAGTGTTCAAGATGCCCTTCATCTATCATCTTTTGAAAAGCAATGTCACCTTCACCGGCTTTTCTTGTAATTGTTTTACATAATCCTTCTAATCGTAGCAATACCATTTCTAAATAATCTTCTTCAAATTCCTTGCCATAAGCCTCAAAAAATAATCTAATTCTTTGTTTTACGAGGTTAGCGTTTTGTAGTGAATGATAATAAACTTTTTCACCCGTTTCAGAAAGATAAAATCTACTTAAGGGGACACAAGTGTAAAGTGTATAAGCTATGTCCCACAGTCTTGGACCAGGTGCGGCCACATCAAAATCAATAATACCTACTGGAATCTTGCGATTAAAAATAACGTTATATATGGCAAAATCATTATGACAGATTATTTCAAATGGTTTTGGGGTATTATCTATTGCTCTCCAATCGTCTTTAATTGGAAAATCACTCACAGAATCATGATAAAGGCGGAGCATTTTTCCTATTTCTATTAAGGTATCATCAGACCACATGTATTCTTTTAAAGGATAATTACCAGTTTCTCCATCGATAAATGAGAGTACCTCTCTTCCTTTCTCATCAATACCTAAGAATTTTGGTGCATAACTAAAACCTTTGCTTTCCAAATGTTTTAATAAATCATGAATTTTGTGGCTCTCTGGCTTTAATTCTCGTCGGACGGTATCTCCCGAACGATAAACGTTAGAGACATTCCCTCCTGTTAGTATTTCTTCGTCTTTATGGTTTGTCATATACATATTCCTCCCTGATATAACTTTCTATGACTCATAAAACAAATCCTTTTTAACTAACATTTGTTACAAGTAATTCAAAAGCACAATTAAAATCACGTATATTAGCTCTAATTGGAAGAATAATACTCTTATCTTTTAGTTTGGAGGAATCTATAATGAAGAAAGCACATATCTTACTTGTTGGTAGTTGTTTATGTTCCATCATTTTTGGTTCTGTTAATACTTACGCTTATACACCAGAAAAGCTTCCTACGTCTCAATCATCAGACCACTGGAAAGTAAAAATAGACAAACCCGATGTTAACAACTTGAAGGGTAATGATGAGTTTAATACCTATAGTATCGATGTGAGAAATTTAGGTGCACAGGTTTATGACGCTACGGTAGAGATCTATAGGGATGAGCCAAATACAAATACTAAAGCAGAATTAATCACATATAAAATACCTGATTCACAGAATTTCTTCCATCATCAAAATCAACCTATTTCGGTTGACTCAAAAAAGATTGAAGTAGTTGTGACATGGAAAGAAGAACCCTTTAGAGTTACGAAGGACGGAAAGAAATATCCTGCACGAAAGTTTAAACAAGCATTTTTATTTCCACAAAATTAAACTTAAAAGCCCTCTTTGTTTAAAAGAAGGCTTTTATTTATTTACTCTTTATTTAAGGAATTACCATTTTAGGAAGGAAAATATGTATAGAAACTTCAATCTCTTAGATGTAGTGGGATACTGTATGATTTTAAATGCTTAAACTCAATAAGTTTTATACTATCTTTCTCTGATAAAGAAGGACTTATTTGAAATGTGAAACGATCCTTTCCGACAGAGTTATGAGCCCCAATTGATGGTTGCGTTTCAATAGTAATTAAAAAATTAAATCCACGAAATCCATTTAGTCTTTTTACTTTCACCACATTCATATCATAGGGGTAAACAGCAACTCGTTGTTTTAACTTCTTAAAATAATATTGATTAGCTATTTCTTCAGTTTTCTCGTTTAATATAACCATTAACATATCATTATACATTAAGGCTCTTGAATCCTTAGCTGTGTCGGTTTTCTGTGAGATAGCATAAGACATTGTTTCCAACCCAGTATTGAGCAAAGAGATAAAACAAATAGATATCATCAATCTTTTCAACATAGATTTCTCCTGATGTTTTAATTTTTCTTAGTGTCTCTTTGCTCAGGTAATCTATACAAAATCAAATTATAAACAAAGGTATATTTTTATTAATCTTTAAAGTATATAATGCAGTATATCGTTTATTTCTGATTTAACTTGTGGAGGGAATTGTGTATAAGATCAAATGTATTCCAGTTTTTATGTTTATCATTTTGTTCCTGCAAGGCTGCGAAGACTCATTAAATAAAAAAAGTAGTCGTGAACAAGAAGAAACTACCTTAATAGAAGATATAGAGAAAGAGGAAGAGGCCATGACAACCGTCTATGATAAAGCTAAATGGCATTATGAAGGAGATTTCCCGAGTAACTTGAGTGAAAAGCAGGCATTCGTTCATACTGGAATGTATCTCGGTTGGATTATTGAAGAAAACTTATATAGCAAAGAATTTGAAGAAGAAGCTGCGCAGGAAATTATAAAGTTTAAACAAAGGAACATAACCGGAACTGAAATATATATGGAATGGGATGGCGTCTTTGCCAGCGATATGCTGAATGCGGAAGGAAGGGCCTTTACAAAAGATTACTTTGATTTCGATAAAGGAACTTATTTAGATGATTATGAAGCTATATTTCCTCATATAAAATCCCTTTATGAGGTACAAGATACGTGGAATAATTATGAGGCGATTAATACAAAGATTAATGAGAGTTTTGATACTTGGAAGCATACAAACGAAGAAAATAAAGGTGATAAGTTATTTACGGTTGATTCATATATAAGTTCATTAAAGAAAATACTTGAACAAAATGAAGATAAGTTAATTAACAATATCGAAAAAGTACATACTTTTCATTATTATAAGGGCATTGATTTACTGGACTTTGAAATCTTCATTCAGCCATTTGATTTGTCTATTAGGATGTTTTCTATGGACAATGAAGCGAACGAAGTTTTCTATGAAGGAAACGATCGTGCCATTTTTTCAGGTAGTTATGAGCTACTTGAAGAGTTTGAATACTATGAGCTAGCCGACGAGCATTCAGATGAGTTTTGGGATTTTTATGAACAAAATGAAGAAGAAATATCTGCAACTGAGAAAGAATTGATTTCAAACTGGTTTATTTCTTGTTGGAATAAAGTTGGCGATAATGGAATAAAGCTGCCTGTTTATCTAGACTTTCATGATGATATAGAATCTTTTGATTTAAAGAAGAACGAATGGATCGATAGTGAAGACAAATGGTCTGACGAAAATAGCAACTAAATTCATTGTACACGTAAAAAGAAGCCAAACAATTGTAGTGGCTTCTTTTTAATATCAATACTCACATTCTAAAAAACAAAAAAATATATGTTCGTAAAAGTATACTTTTACGAACTCTTATTATTTATATGAAATCTATCTTCTTTAATGTTCGTTTAAGTTTTAAAACAAATTACGAACGTATTATAAAACATTGACACTTTTATGAACGTTTTTATTAGAGTTATAGGTGTATAAATGAATAATAATATAAGTGTGTAAATTAAGTAATGTTTTTGTGATTTATCATCAGAGAGAGTAAATAATAGAACTATTATTTTATAGATCATTTTATTTATTTACATGAAAGCATAAAATTTATTTAATCAAATTTACATATAAAGGATAATAAATCTGTAGATAATACCAATATTAAATAAAATAAATTTTTCAATATCAGACTCCGGACGTATAGAAATAAAAAAGAAAAAATGTTAAAATCTTCTATGTAAATTAATGGATTTAAATAGGAGGTATGTTCATGAAAAGGTTTTATTTTTTATTTATAGCAATTTTATGTATATCCACATTTCTGTTTGGATGTAGTGCAAAAGAAAAAGATATGAAGAATGATTTAGACGTAGGAATGGATCAAACTCAGAAAATTGAAGTTGCATCAGCAAAATCTCCAAATTCAGCTTTAACTGTAATCGATAAAAAGGAAGATATAAATAATTTTATAAGTAAATTAAAAGTAAATGAATGGAATATTGCTGAGATTCCTTCAAATGCTACTGAAAATAATATTTATAAGTTATATCAAAAAGAAACAGTTAAACTAGGGGATGGATCAAATAAAGATAAAAAGAACCTTCAAAAGGTAGCTACAATTACAACTTATAAAAGTAGTCCATATATTAATTTTCAAACTAAAGGGTTAAACTTGAATCTTAAAGTTCCAAAAGATGTAGCTAAATATCTTTCTAACCTGGGTCATTAGAAAGGTTAATTATACATAGAAAGTAAAGTCATAGCTAATTACTAAAGTTCCTGTTAATAACGAACAATTATAACCGTTCATTTGTACTAAAAAATTTGAACTTTGGATATCTTAATAAATATTTTTCATGTATTAAGTGGTCTTCGTATATCGAAGCAGTTTAAAATTATGAAACAATAAGAATAAAACATTCTAGGGTATCTCTCTTGTGCTAATTTTATCTTGGTAAATTACTTCTTAAACTTATTGAAGGCTGTCTAGTTACTACTTGTAATAAGTATATTTTTCATAAAAATAAAAAGAATCATTGGCAAGATTGCCAGCGATTCTTTTTATTTGCTAACTAATTGAAGTTCATTAGTTTGCCACTCTAGAGAAAGTTGTTGTTTAACGAGGTCATTGTAAAGAGAATGAGATTCTAACAATTCCCGATGCGTACCCATTCCTGTCACTTTACCATCTTCTAAGATTATTAGTTTATCTGCATTTTTTATAGTTGCTAAACGGTGCGCAATTACTAATGTCGTTCTTCCCTTCATCAAAGATTCCAATGCATCTTGAACAAGTTTCTCTGAATTGCTATCTAAATGTGCAGTAGCTTCATCCAATAATAAAATTTCCGGATCACGAATCATGGCCCTCGCAATAGCTAACCTCTGACGTTGCCCACCTGATAGTCTAACTCCTCTTTCCCCTACCTCTGTTTCATATTGCTTTGGCAACGATTCTATAAAACTTTTCAAATTTGCGTTAGCTACAGCCTGTTTCACTTTTTCTTCTGAAAATTCTTCCAAACCATAAGTGAGATTTGAAATAATAGTCCCCGACATAATTGGGGAATCTTGTGATACATAAGCTATCTTCTTTCTCCACTCAGATAATTTTATATTCTCAATTGATTGCCCCTTGTATACAATCGTTCCCTGAGTGGGTTTATAGAAACGTTCGAGAAGAGAAAAAAGTGTTGTTTTCCCAGCACCACTCGGACCTACAAAGGCAGTTGTTTGACCTATAAGAGCATCGAAATTGATTGCTTTTAAAGTTTCTTTTTCCTCAGAATAAGAAAAAGATACATCTTGGAATGATAATAAATAATCTTTGGCATTGATACTAACTGAGGTATGAGTATCAGGTTCTAAATCTGCTAATAGAATTTCATTTAAACGTTCACTTGCCCCTAAAGCTTTTTGAAAATGAGTAAAAAAGTTAGCTAATTGTGAACAAGGCACAGAGATTTGAAATAAATAAAAAATGATAGCCACCAAGGCACCAGCAGATATTTCACCTGAAGCAACCCGACTGCTGCCATAACCAAATATCGCTACCAACAACACAAGCATGATAGTCATTGTTAGTGGTTGAATAACAGCAAGAATTTTTCCTTCCTTTAGCCCATATTGAAACAGCAAAGTCATTCTATACAACCCTGTCTTCTTTTCTTGCTTCTCTGCTAAAGATGATTTTACAAGACGAATATCTGATAATACCCTCCCTAAATCTCCTTGAAATAGCGCTGTTTCATCTTGAAGCGATTTTGATACTTTATACATGTTTCTTCCTAGAGGCGCCATTAAGAGAACTGCAAGTGGAACGGCTGAAATCATTAAAATTGTCATTTTCCAATCAATAATTACTAGTAAGACCACAGATCCAACAATAGAAATAATACCAGTGACAAAAGGAATTAAATGTGACGTAATAAAGTCTTTGATTACTAATGTGTCATTGGTCATTCTACTCATCGTCTCTCCAGAAGAATTTCGGTCAAAGAATGATATTGGTAAATGTAAAACTTGTTTCCACATAGTTTCACGTAGAGTAAGTACCACACGTTGACCAATGTACGTCATTGTATAAACAGCGAACCCAGACATAACCAATTGGCCTAAAAAAACAATTGATAAAAGCATTATAGTCTTTGTATTGAGACCATGAAAATTCATCTTATCTACAAAATCTTTAGTAAGGAGAGGAACAATCAGAGAGAATGCCGTTTCTATTAGAATGAGTATAATTGCTAAGGTTAGGATCGATTTTGCTGGCAAGAAGCTATGAATAAATTTTAAAAAGCTTTTTACTCCTATTTTTTTTTTATTATTGTGACTCAACTTCTTTCTCCTTTCTACAAATCTACGAATAGGTTAACTATGTATATAAGTTTTAAAAATACAAATGGATAATTAAATAGTTTGAATTTCATAGTTACTTTAACTATATCTTTAGTCTACATTAGTTACTTAATTTTCCATTTTCAATTCCTAATATTGTATTATAAGGTTGATCGTCCCAAAAATCTACAAAAAAATACATTTTTATAAATTTTATAATATTTTCCGAAAAATCTGTTGACTTATTCATTGGGTATATTATACTTTATTTGTAAATTAATAACTTGTTTAATTTTGACATATTAGTTCTAAATATCTTTTTTATCCTTATTTAGGTAATAAGAAGAGTGGATGGTGGTGTCAATAGTTGGATAAATTAAACAAATATGATAATAATTTACTACAATGCTTAGGTAAGATAGAATTTTGGGTTAATGGAAAGCGATCTTTAGGAAGTGCAAGTATCTTAAAATCTTTGAATGCCCCAGTTATCGCAACTGCTGCTCATTGTTTATATGATTGGGAATCTAAACAGTTCTATGAATGTATAAGATTTTTGCCGTATTCCGAAGATTTTAAGGTTGCGTTTAAGCCAGTATTAGCATCAATCCCTAAGGATTGGGCTCAACATGGAGTAGTAGATTATGATACTGGCTTTTTAGTACTTGAGTCAGAAGCTTCAAATGTAATTAACTTTGAAGAAAAAGGGATTCCAGTCGCTTTTAATATGTCACGCAACCTAGAATATGTTATATCAGGTTTTCAGAACGTGTTATTCCCATCTAAAAAACCACTTGTTAGTAAAGGAATAGCCTGTACAGATTCATTTAAGAATTCGTCGCTACAAGGAGTAAGAAGCAAAGGGAAGAGTGGTATGTCTGGAGGTCCTTGGTTTACAGAATTTGAGGGGAGATATATACAAAATTCTAATTCTAGCCTTAGCATGAAATCGGTAAAAAATACGCTTTGGGGTCCTTACTGGGGAAAAACTATTGAGGCTGCTTATCAAGTAGCTTCTGGAGAAATAAGTGAGGATTCTACGGTAATGGTTCACAAGTATTAATTAATCTTATGAAGTAAAAAGGAGAGAAGAAAAATGTCTTATCATAAACAAATGTCTAATATTCTTCAATTGCAAAAAATGAAAAACTCATCTTCATTAGATCTTACTTCAAACTTAAGTATGGCATGTAAAGAAAAGAGTACTATTAGTTTGTTCTTATGTATTCCTAACCAGCAATAACTTTCTATTAATTTTTTGAATATAAAGGAGAAGAGAAAATGTCTTATAACAAACAGATGTCTAATATTCTTCAATTGCAAAAAATGAAAAATCCATCTTCATTAGATCTTACTTCAAACTTAAGTATGGCATGTAAAGAAAAGAGTACTATTAGTTTGTTCCTATGTATTCCTAATCAGCAGTAACTTTCTATTAATTTTTTTCAATATAAAGGAGAAGAGAAAATGTCTTATAACAAACAGATGTCTAATATTCTTCAATTACAAAGTATGGATATCACAAGAAATTCACTAACTAATCCTGCTATGTCAACTTCAAGTGCATTTGCATGTTGGCCAAATACAATAGCAAGTACAATGAGTATTGCAGTTTGTTAAGTTTAATTAATATATATAAACAGACCTTTTAATTTATTTGATTGATATTTTTCTAGGTTAATCATTGGAGATGGAAAAAATGGATATGAGATATTTAAGGTATGTTACGCCTGGAGAAAAATATTATCAGCCACCTCAAAAGAAAGCAGATGAATCAGCTTTAAAAGTTTCCACTGTACCAAATTCTTGGAGGAAAAAGGCCGATGATCATTGGACTTATTATTTTCCTAGTAACATCATCCTGCCAATTCAAGGGTGGAAAATTCACGTTACTACAAATTCTGATGAAGCCCAACGTACATTAGAATTAGTCTCTAATTTTCTTTTTAGCGAATCTATACCTTTTAAACATGTATCTAATCTTTGGGAGCTAGTTTTGAAAAACTCAAAGTATGGTGATAGAGGGAGCTCGGGTAAATTTATTACAGTTTATCCTAAAGACGAAGAACAATTTATATTTCTGTTAAATCAGCTACATAGAGTCTTAAAAGATATACCTCAGGGTCCTTACATTCTGAGTGATAAGCGATGGCTTGACGGAAATGTTTATTTCCGATATGGGGCCTTTGGGGAGATGTATGTCCATGAGGGCGCAGCTAAGATTCCTGCAATTAGGACACCTAATGGAGAATATATTCCTGATTCTCGAGGTGCGTACTATGTAGTACCCGATTTTATTCAGGAACCAAAAGTAATCCAAGAGATGACAGAAGCACAAGAAAAAATACAAGCAGAACGTTCCCAACTTGATAATTATAATATTGAATCAGCTCTTCACTTCAGTAATGGCGGCGGGGTATATCTAGCTAGCCATACGGGAACTAATAAGCAATTTGTACTTAAAGAAGGTCGCCCTGGATCAGGTCTTGATGGGCAAAATAGAGATGCGGTAGCCAGATTGAAACAAGAAGCTCTCATATTAAAACGTCTAAAAGGATTGGATTGCGTTGCCGACTACAAAGAAATATTCCAAGCTTGGGAACATACTTTTCTAGTAGAAGAGTATTTACCTGGAACAACGTTGAATACATGGTTAGCTGCTTATTTTCCTTTTTCTGATGAACAGGACTCAGCATCATATTGTAAAACGGTTATTAATATTCTAAAACAGTTAAAACAAGCCGTTAAAGATATTCATTCGCGTGGAGTTGGTATGGGGGATTTACAACCATCTAATATCATTATATCAGAGTCAGAAGATGTCAAGATTATTGACTTTGAATCTGCAAGCGATTTAACTGATGCTAAACATTCGGGCCTTATGACACCAGGTTTTACCGGTTCGGCAAAGTCTACTAGAGAACAAGCCGATTGGTTTGCACTTTTACGTATAGCTAGACATGCTTTTCTCCCTATTGGGCCTGTACAGGATTTAGCCGAGTGTATACTAAATCAACATGATAAATGGATTGCTAAACAATTTGGCCAAGAAGCTATCGATATAATTAATGAAATTCACCATGAATGCAAGAGAAGAAACGTAAAACCAATGGATAGCGTCCTTAGCGCCCCTAGTAACTACCTTGAAAAAAGCGATCTTCCAGCCATAATTTTAAAGATTAGAGATGGCATTGTTCACGATCTTAGTGAGGAAAAGAGACTTTTACCTGGAGATATTCGACAATTTGAGTCATCTAACGGGCTACTTAACATCCTAACAGGTGGTTTTGGAGTGATAATGGCTCTGGCACGTACAGGTGATTTGCCTGATAAAGCCAAAGAATGGGCTAGAAAGTTTGGCCAAGAAGGATATATAGAGCAATTAGATGACGGACTCTTCTCTGGAAAAGCTGGTGTTGCTGGAGTCCTTTATGAAATAGGAATGAAAACTGAAGCTAAGGATATATATGATTCTATTCAAAGTCATTTAGATTTAGAGGACATCTCCCTCTCAACTGGGTTAGCAGGTATAGGATTAGCATTTTTATCAGCATCGACTTTACCAGATTTCGAGTACCTATTTGATAAATCATTAGCTATCGCTTATCGACTAGAAGATCTCCTTGCACAAGATATTAAAATAAGACCAAGTGACATTGATGCAATTCCAATTGGATTAATCGATGGATGGTCTGGAGTATCTTTGTTCTTTAGTGCTCTATATAACGTTACAAGTGACAAACAGTGGTTAACTCTGTCTGCTTTGGCTATAGACAAAGATATGGAACAGTGTGTTCTTGAAGAATCTGGGTTATATCAAGTAAAAGATGCTTCAAGATTTGTACCTTATCTTGCCGGCGGAAGCGCTGGAATTGGGTTGGCAATGATTGAACTAAGAAATTTACTCCATGAGAAAAAGTGGGAGAGGGAACTTAGTGGTATTGGACTTCTAACTAGATCAAAGTGTTTTTATAGTTCAGGTTTATTTAGAGGATTGACAGGTCTTATTGTTACTGCCAATGCAATTGATAACGAGTTTAATCTCCAGGGAAAAGAAAATCATATAGACAAATCTTTGGAAACACTTAACCTTTACCTTCTTGAAGATGAAGGAAGATTTTATGTTCCGGGAGATTATAGCTACAGAATTTCTGGCGATATTTTCTCTGGATCTGCTGGTATGTTACTTGCATTACAAGATATTAAATCCAAAGGAATGTACTCTTGGTTACCTCTACCAGAGATTGCGAAAATAATTCCTTCATTAAATAACCAAAAGTTAAGTTTATTTACTTAATAGTTCTAATGAAAAGTTACCAATTAAAAGGAGGTGATTTTTATGAAAAAGGTATTATCTCTTCAAGTTTTAGATTCAAAGAAGGATGTAGAACTACGTGCAGGTTCATCTTTAAGTGTTAACTGCAAAGTAGTAAGCACAATCAGTGTTGCTGTTTGCTAATTCTATATTCTCTATCGGGGATTGCGAAAATAATTCCTTCATTGACATAGGTAAAGGCTAAGTATATTTACTTAATGGTTCTAATGAAAAGTTACCAATTAAAAGGAGGTGATTTTTGTGAAAAAGGTA
>NZ_JBVQPN010000012.1:0-59155 GCF_055710015.1 Priestia sp. VA7 | reverse complement strand
CCGCCAGCGTTCATCCTGAGCCAGGATCAAACTCTCCGAAGAAATGTTTGACTTGCTCATTTAAAAATAAAAATTAACGTTGACGTTTGTCGCTTTGTTCAGTTTTCAAAGTTCAACCGCCGCTCTTGAGCGACTTTTTTATATTAACAAGTTGTCTTTTATTTGTCAACAACTTTTTAATATTTTATTTCTGATGAATTGCGATTGCTTCCCAATCACTCATCAGCGACATTTAATAATTTAACATTTGTACTATATAAAGTCAACACTTTTCAAAAAGTTTTTTTCGTTTTATCAAAAAATCTTATTTACTTCCCTGTTTTCACCGAATCTTAGCAAGATTTTTAAAAGGATTTGATACTTCTCTTGAATGTTTCGTTCAAGAACTACATGATTCAAACTTTGTTGAAAAGCAACGTTTGTTCTTTTCATTTCTTCTCTGAGCAGTGCTTCTAACTCTAAACACTCCAGTTGATTAAATAAACAAATTTTCATTGATTCACCTGCTTTTTGCGACATTGATTCTCAAAACATCAAAATAAAATCAGTCGTTCTTTTCCTTACCTGTTATTAATTGTAGACAAAACGCATACAAATTAGACAAGTACTACTTATTAAATGAGGTGACAAAATGAATATGTTTTATACTATTCGAGCCAAAAGAGTCAAACAAACAATGCTTATCGTAGTTGCTGCTTTTTTTACAAGCTTTTTTCTTTATGCTCAACAGACGTTTCACTTTCCTGTGTTTTCAACAGATAACGGTCCACGAGCTGTTTATAAGGCGGATGATAAAAATTCCGAAATCGCTCTTACATTTAACATCAGCTGGGGAGACGAAAGAGCTATTCCTATTCTAAATGAACTGAAAAAACAGCATATTGAACATGCTACTTTCTTTTTATCTGCTTCATGGGCTGAACGTCATCCAGATGTTGTAGAGCTCATTAAGAAAGACGGGCACGAAATTGGCACAATGGGCTATGACTATACTTCCTATACAAGCCTAAAACCTAATGAGATTAGACAGGATCTTGCAAAATCAAAGAAAGTCTTTGATTCTCTAGGCCTTAAAGATGTTCACCTTCTTCGTCCTCCTAACGGGCAATTTAATAAAGACATCTTAAAATTAACAGCAGATATAGGATATACTATTGTTCACTGGAGCATCGACTCTAAAGACTGGACAAATCCAGGAGTTGAAAAGATTGTATCGAATGTTACAAAGCCTTTAGACGGGGGAGATATTATCTTGCTGCACGCGTCTGACTCCGCTCAACAAACAGCAAAGGCTATTCCATATATCAAGAATTCATTACAAAATAAAAAAGTCTCAAACGTAAGTGTTTCAACATTAATTTCAAATTCAAAAACCCAAGTAAAAGATATCCGCTAAGATTTATTCGCACTGTATATGGAAAGCAAAAGCAGACAAATATGCTATTTGTCTGCTTTTGCTATTCTTGCGTGCGTAAGAAGTTTCGGCAAAATAAGAAGTTGATACATATTACAAATTAGAAGTGGAAACAACATAAGGTAAAGCCAGCTTTCTTCGTTCGTTCGCAGCGCTGGGAACCATTCAATTGTCGTTACAACAATCATAAAAAACAGCGCTGGTACAAAGGCCTCTTTATTTGTCTGCTTTTTCTTTGCATACGCCACTAACAACCCCACCGCTAACAAGAAAACGCTTAACAAAATATACTTGCCTATGCCTTCTCCCGGTTGTTGAAAGAACTTATAACGAAAATAAGCAAAGTCAAATAATACAAATAAAACAAATACAATTTGAACCGACTTCCAAAGTGATGCAGATTTAAAAATTCCTAATCCAAATCGGTGAATAGTTAAATATGCAAAAAACCCCATTTGGCTAATTAAACTAAAAATAAACCCTACGCCTACGAGCCATGTTAAAACAGCAACAATTTCTCCTATCTTTCCTTGTTGAAATAAGTGACCGTATTCCCCCCAGCGCACCGCAAACCCAACAAAAGCTGTACTTATACCCCCGACAGCTAACGTGGTTAGAAATAGACGAACCCAATTTCGACTATTCACTTCCATCTCCCCCATAAGTTACAAAATTGTACCTTTTCATAAATTGTACCAATCACGTTTTGAAAAATCTAGAGCTCTTTTATGAATAAAAAACCTTGATTATCTCATATTAAGCGTAAGCATATTAGGAAAGGAGCTCATTACTATGAAAAAGCGACTCATGCTCCTCATTTATATAGGAATGTGTATGCTTTTAGCTACAGCCTGTGCACCGCAAGATGAAGAGAACAATGGTATGGATTATGATCAAACAAAGAAAATGGTTGTTGATATTTTAAAAACAGATGAAGGAAAAAAAGCAGTCGAGGCAATTATGAAAGACCCTTCTGTTAGACAAGATATTTTAATGGATCAAAACGCGATAAAAGATACAATTTCTCAAACCCTAGTCTCAGATAAAGGCGTGGAATTTTGGAAAAAAGCCATGGATGATCCGAAGTTTGCTGAAAGCTTTGCTAAAAGTTTGGAAAAAGAAAATAAGACGGTCATCAAACAACTGATGAAAGATCCTGAATATCAAGGAATGCTTCAAGATGTTTTAAAGGATCCGGCTATGGAAAAAGAAGTACTGACTGTTTTAAAGAGTAAAGAATATCGCACTTATTTACAAAAGATTATGACCGAAACGTTTGATAGCCCTCTTTATCAATCTAAAATTCAAGACATTCTTTTGAAAGCCGCTGAAGAAACACAAGGTGGACAAAAACAAAGCAGCGACGATGATGGTTCTTCTTCCTCTGGATCTGATTCAGGCGGAGAACAGCAACAGCAGTGATTAAATACGCATCTCATATGAGGTGCGTATTTAATTATGTCATTTATTTTTATTAAAAAACCTAAATAACTTCTTTATATTTTTTAATACTTAGTATTTTTATTGGAATTGTAAAATTTAATTCTTAGCTTTATGGTAAAATATTAGAAATTAACACAATCGTTTTATAGCAAAAGGAGGGAATTCGATGGAATTTCGCGTTATTAAAACGTTTCAAACCATTGTTCGTTTAGGGAGTTTTCAATTAGCCGCTGAATATTTAAAGTACTCTCAGCCTACTATTACACTGCACATTCAAAAGTTGGAATCCGAACTAGGATTTAAGCTTTTAGAACGAGGAAAAAGCATAAAACTTACTGAAGCAGGTAAAATCTTTTACGAACGGGCAAATATTTTACTAAAGGAATATGAATATCTAAATAACACCTTAAAGGATTATTCAACAGGTGAAGCTGGCACTATCCGTATAGGTGCTGCAGAGCCTACAGCAAGCAGTCGACTGCCTTCCATTCTCTCATTATTTAAAAAAAGATATCCCAACACAGAAATTAGCTTACTCGTTGCAGACGAAAAGCATCTTCATCAACATATACGCAATCAAGAAATTGATTTCGCGATTGGCACTGTCTCAGAATCGTTCAGAGATATAGAATTTGAGGCATTACTAACGGAAAAACTTGTGCTGCTACTACCATTCAATCATGCTCTAACAAAAAGAAAAACAATCTTTGCAAAAGATTTAATACACGAAACGCTGATTACAGCTGGGCAATCTTCCGTTCAAAAGAAAATTGAGCAGCTAATCTTTGAACGAACAGGTCAACTGCCTGCTAAAGTCCAGTTAGGCACTATTAGCACACTTCAGCATTTTGTAAAAGAAAACTTAGGAGTAGCCGTTGTTCCACAAATAAGCGCAACTCTTCCCCCAGATCAAGTGGTGGTTAAAACGATTCATGACTTGCATGAGGGGCCTGCAATCGGCATTTTAAAGCACCAGTCTCACACCGTAAGTACAGCTGGAAAAACATTTTTAGCTCTCTTAAAACAAAACCTTGCATTTGATTTAAAAAAGGCGCAGATTGAACTCTCTGTATAATAGCAAAAAGCACGCGCTCGAACAGCGCGTGCTTTTTGTTATTTTCCTGTTGCTGATTTTTCATTTTCGCAAATAAATGCAATCTTGCTTGCAATCTCTCCATATATTTTACCTAAACGATGCGATTCATCGTAAATGGAAGGTGCAAAATCTTCTTCATTCCAGTCAGGCTGACTTAACGGAAGCTGTCCTAACAGCTCTGTCTGAAGTTCCTCAGCAAGTTTTGGACCTCCGCCTTTACCAAATACATACTCTTTTTCCCCTGTTAGCTGGCTTTCAAAGTAGGCCATATTTTCTACAACTCCAATTACCTCATGATCGGTTTTCAAAGCCATAGCACCCGCTCTAGCTGCAACAAATGCTGCTGTAGGATGTGGTGTTGTAATAATCACTTCTTTACAAGCAGGAAGCATAGAGTGAACGTCTAATGCGACATCACCTGTTCCGGGAGGTAAGTCTAGTAAAAGATAATCTAATTCTCCCCATTCAACTTCTGTAAAAAAGCTTGTCAACATTTTTCCAAGCATAGGTCCTCGCCAGATAACAGGTGAATTATCTTCTACAAAGAAGCCCATGGAAATAACTTTTACTCCGAAACGGTCAACTGGAATAATCTTTTCACCTTCTACTACAGGACGCTGTGTGATTCCCATCATATCTGGAACGCTGAATCCATAAATGTCAGCATCAATTAAACCAACTTTCTTTCCTAAACGAGCTAGAGAAACGGCCAAGTTAACAGAGACTGTTGATTTACCAACGCCTCCTTTACCGCTGGCAATAGCAATAAATTCAGGTGCATTCGGACTAGTTAGTAAGTTGCCAGTATTCGGTTGCTCAGCGCGGTACTGCTGAAGTTCTTCAGGCGTAAACTCAACAAATCGCAGTCCGACCGACTGTACACCTGCTTTTTTTAATTCTTCTACAATTGTGCCTTGAAGGCTCAGCTGTTCACTAGTGCCTGTTTTTGCAACAGCAATCTTCAGGCTTATATGCTGTTTTTCAGATTTAATTGTTATTTCTTTAATCGCATCTGTTTCTGATAGTTTTTTATTTAAAAATGGATCTGTAATTTCCCCTACTACTTCTTTTACTTGCTTTTCCGTTAGCATACTCCCACCACCATGTTAAAATCTATTTATTTATACTATCAAGTATATCATACATATTAGATTTTTCTGAATAGAAGGATGCTATGCTTTTTATTTAGGCTTTTCTCCAGTAAAATACCGGCTGACTCCTTCATAAATGGATTCAGCTAACTTTTTTTGATAGCGTTTCGATTGAAGCATTTTACGTTCTGTAGGATTTGATAAGAATCCTACTTCAACCAGAGCACCTGGTGGCTTAGAATGCTTAAGAAGGTAAAGAGTTTGAATAGCTTTTGCTTCACGACTCGTATTATCCAGATTATTTCTTAACTCTTGTTGAATGAGTTTAGCCACTTGCTCGTTTTCTTTTAGGGACCCGTAATAGAAAGTTTGAGCCCCTCTCCATGCAGAGGATGGAATAGCATTCAAGTGAATACTTAAGTACAAATCAGCATTGGATTTATTAATCATCGTTAAGCGATTTTTTAAGTCCTCTACTTTTCTGCGACTGTATCCTCTTGTGTCTTTGGCCGCTAGGTCTTCGTCTTTTTCTCTCGTCATAATAACAAGTGCTCCTTGCTCTTGCAGATAGTCCCGAAGCATCAACGAAATTTTAAGAGTTATTTCTTTTTCAAGCACTTCATCCTCTCCTACGGCTCCTCCATCAACACCGCCATGTCCAGGATCTAGTACAATAACTTTCCCGCTAAGAGGGAGTGAAAGCGAACCGGATGATGTTCTATGATCTATCTGATATTGTACAATGACAAAAAGAACGAGAAGCGCTATAATTGTGCTCATTATTTTTACTTTAGACATTTTATCCCTTCCCTTCTTGCCTCACCTATTTATTTCTATATGGGACAAGAACGGGAATTATGAGTACTTTTTAATGCAAACGTAACCGACGTCTTTTTTCTGCGGTACGATAACCTTCTTTCCACCAGTCTTGCACATATCCTTGACACAAATAATACAGACCGTCTTGATAAAGATCTGTTACAGACATGCTGACGGCTCCGTACAATGTATCAATTAAAAGAGACTCTTCTTGCTTACTGTGCTTCTGAAAGTCTTCGTAGCCTTTACCACGTTTACTCACCCGGGCACCTAATAAAAATGATTCGATGGCAATATCAAGACAGTACTCCTCCACATGTTCGTCTCCTAGCATATTCCACTGAAACATGGGATGAAAATAACGACGCAGCCTCTCTTGAAGCAAATCAAACGACAGTTCTCTTAGGACTTTGCGTTCATATTTCATTTCTTTTTCATAACGTTTTTCTTTTAAATATGTAACCTCGTTCACCATAACGCCTCCCTTTTTTACATATTGTCTGCACAAGCCTTCGTCTCATACGCAAACAACAAATAAAAAAAGCCTCGGTCCAAAGACCAAGGCTTGAAACGTAATATAAAATTAACGTTTTGAGAATTGTGGTGCACGACGAGCGCCTTTAAGACCGTATTTTTTACGTTCTTTCGCACGAGCGTCACGAGTTAATAGACCAGCACGTTTTAATGTTCCACGGTATTCAGGGTCTGCTTCTAATAAAGCACGAGAGATTCCGTGACGAATAGCGCCAGCTTGACCTGCATAACCTCCACCATTAACGTTTACAAATACGTCATAGTTACCTACAGTTTCAGTTAAAGCAAGTGGTTGTTTTACTACTTCACGTAGTGCAGCAAATGGAATGTATTCTTCGATTTCACGACCGTTGATTGTTACGCGACCGTTACCTGGTACTAAACGTACACGAGCAACAGAGCTTTTACGACGACCAGTTCCGTAATATTGTACCTGTGCCAAGATAATAACCTCCTCTTATTAATTATCCGCGAAGTTCGTAAACTTCTGGTTTTTGTGCTTCATGTGGATGTGCTTCACCAGCATACACATGTAATTTTTTAAACATTTGACGGCCTAGGCTACCTTTTGGAAGCATGCCTTTGATTCCTAATTCAAGCATTTTCTCAGAGTAGTTAGTACGCATTTCTAATGCTGTACGTTGTTTCAAACCACCTGGGTGCATGCTGTGACGGTAATAAATTTTATCAGTTAATTTCTTACCTGTTAGTTCGATTTTTGACGCATTGATAAGGATCACGTGATCACCAGTATCAACATGTGGTGTAAAAGTTGGTTTATGTTTACCGCGTAAGATTGATGCTACTTCACTTGCTAAACGACCTAAAGTTTTACCTTCAGCATCGACAACATACCATTTACGCTCTACTTCGTTTGCTTTCGCCATGAAAGTTGTACGCATGAGTTTCCCTCCTAATTTTCATCATCAATTATAAAATTATTTCAACCTTCTATTTCAACACGATTAATTTCCGGGGCTAACCGTGGGGTTAAAATACATACCATATGATATATTATATCTTTAAGCTACTAATGTCAAGAAAATGTTACACCAGGTTTAGTTGTCATAGAAAACGCGCCATAAATATAGTCCTTGCGAAGGCGCAGTTTTCCCTGCACGAGGACGTGATTTGCTTTCTAGAATATCTTTTATAGCATCTGGTTCAATACGGCCTTGTCCTACTTCTAAAAGCGTTCCAACAAGAATACGAACCATATTATACAGAAAGCCACTTCCAACGAATCTAAACACAAGCTGAATATTCTCTTCATACATATCAATCTTGTAAATCGTACGAATCTTATCTTCCACTTCTGTTCTCGCTGAACAAAAGCTTGTAAAGTCGTGTGTACCGAGTAAATATGTGATGGCTTTTTTCATTTTTGAGTAGTCTAATGGATAAGGGTAATGGTATGCATAAGAACGAGTGAAAGGATTTCGATCTTCGCCGCGCAAAATATGATAGCGATACTCTTTTGAAGTAACGTCATACCGGGCGTGAAAATGTGCATCAACTTCACATACATTCTTCATTACAATATCATCTGGTAGCATTGAATTCAATGCTTTTTTCCACTTATCACATGGAATATTTAGGTTTGTATCAAAATGAATGACTTGCCCCTGTGCATGAACATTTGTGTCCGTTCGTCCAGAGGCGTAAATCGGCACTTTTTTGTTATGCATTTTCTCTAAAACGGCTTCAATCTCCAGTTGAACAGTTCGCTTATTGGGCTGAACTTGATAACCTGAAAAGTGTGTGCCATCGTATGCAACTATACATTTTAAACGTTTCATCTTTTCACCAAACAATCTTTACGTTCTAATCAGCACTAAAACAACTGCTACTGCCAGCAGAAGTAAAAGCATAATTGTATCTATGCTTCCCCATTTCAATTGACGATACTTTGTACGCCCTTCTCCGCCTTTATAACCCCTTGCCTCCATGGCAATAGCCAGCTCTTCAGCACGCTTAAATGAACCTATAAATAGAGGAACAAGTAAAGGAACGACAGCTTTCAAACGATCCGTAACGGGACCGCTGCTAAAGTCCACCCCTCGTGCTGTCTGCGCTTTAATAATTTTATCTGTCTCTTCCATCAATGTAGGAATAAAGCGAAGAGAAATGGACATCATTAAAGCTAATTCGTGTACGGGAAGCTTAAGCTTTTTAAATGGATTCAGCAAGCTTTCCATTCCATCTGTTACTTCAATAGGCGTAGTCGTTAAAGTTAGCATCGTCGTAATTAAAATTAAGAACAAGAAGCGCAAGGAAATTAAAACACCTTGAATAAGGCCGCCTTTATAGACAGAAAACCATCCCCATTCAAACAAAAGAGGACCTTCCTTTGTCATAAAAATGTGCAATAGAAACGTGATGATAATAATAAACATAACGGGCTTTAACCCTCTTAAAATAAACGAAACGGGCACTTTACTCATGGCCACTATCATAAGGGTATACACACCTAAAAAAGCATAGCCAATAGGGTTATTTGCTAAAAACACAATTAATACATACGCAAATACGAGAAGCAGCTTGGCCCGAGGATCCATTCGATGGACAACCGAATGACCCGGCACATACTTACCAATAATGATTGAGTTCATCATAATCGTTCACCTTGCTGCATAAGGTGCTGCACTTTCTCTACCACCTCAGAAAAGGTAATAACCGTATCCGATGCTTCAAGCTGAAATTTCTCTTGCAGCTTCAGCATAAAGCGAAGCGATTCTGGAACATCCAATCCATATTCTTTTAACTGCTTGTACTGACCAAACACTTCTCTAGGTGACCCTTTCATCGCAATCGTTCCCTTATTCATCACAATTAGCTCATCAGCGTACATAGCTGCATCTTCCATGCTGTGAGTCACGAGAATCGTCGTCAAGCCTTTTTCTTTATGAAGACGATAAATCATATTCATAATTTCTTGACGCCCTCTAGGGTCCAATCCAGCAGTTGGCTCATCTAAAATTAGCACATTAGGATTCATAGCTAGAATACCTGCTATCGCTACGCGACGCATTTGTCCACCACTCAAATCAAAAGGAGATCTGGTCAGAATGTCTTCTGGCAGCCCTACTAACTTGATAAGCTCTCTTGCTTTTTGCTTTGCTTCTTCTTCCGAAACGCCATAATTCATTGGTCCAAAAGCTATATCTTTTTCTACCGTTTCTTCAAAAAGCTGATGTTCTGGAAATTGAAACACCACGCCTACTTGCTGACGAATAGCTTTTAAATTCTTTTCTTTTCGATTGGCTTTAATGGTGCGCTCACCGATTTGAATTTCACCAGCAGTTGGCTTCAATAAGGCATTCAGATGCTGTATGATTGTTGATTTCCCAGAACCAGTATGGCCAATAACAGCCAAAAATGTACCTGATTTAATGTTTAAATTTAAGTCATGTAGAGCAATTCGTTCAAATGGTGTATTAACTTGATAACGATGCTCTACTTCTTTGAATATAATGTCCATAGTTCGTCCACCAAGTCCTCATCTGTTAAATGAATTTTTGATAAAGGAATTCCTACGGAAGCAAAACGATGGCTTAGTTTAACGGAAAACGGCAAGTCTAGTCCAATATCCGTTAACTTGGAACCTAATGCAAATACTTCGCGTGGAGTACCTGTTGCATAGATCTTCCCTTTGTTCATCACAACGACTCTGTCAGCCATTGCTACTTCATCTAAATCGTGAGTAATTGAAATAACCGTCAGTTGTTTTTCTTCTTTTAATTTTCTAACAGTTTCAAGTACTTCAGTTCGCCCAATAGGATCTAACATGGATGTTGCTTCATCTAGAATGATGACAGATGGCTGTACGGCAATTATACCCGCAATGGCCACACGCTGTTTTTGTCCACCTGATAGCTGATGAGGCTCTTGATCCAGAAAAGCACTCATGTTGACCATTTCGATTGCTTCAGGTATACGTTTTTCCATAATCTCAAATGGAATCCCGTTGTTTTCAAGCCCAAACGCAATATCGTCTTGAACGGTTGAGCCAACAAATTGATTATCTGGATTTTGAAACACCATTCCAATCTGCTTGCGCACATCCCATATTGTTTCTTCAGATAAAAGAGTATCGCCCACTCGAACCGTTCCTTTTTCAGGTAGCAAAAGGCCGTTTAGAATTCGTGCCAGCGTCGACTTACCAGATCCATTATGTCCAGCTATCGCTAACCATTCACCTTTATAAGCAGAGAGAGAAAGGTGATCTAATGTTAGGTCTGCTTCAGGATCGTATCGAAAGCATAAATCTTTTACCTCTAAAGACATTTCTTTCAACGCTATCTTCCTCTCAGCTTTTTCTATTGCAGCATTGCCTACATTGGCTTTTTACACTATTTACCCGGTTTAAGGTATAAAAAAAGGGCAACGACTAGTTACACACTGTCTCGCCCTTTTCTATCTGTATTAAAAATATTAAACTAATTCAATGATAACCATTGGAGCACCGTCACCACGGCGAGGTCCAACTTTTAAGATACGAGTGTAACCGCCTTGGCGATCTTCGTAGCGAGTAGCGATATCGCTGAATAGTTTTTGTAAAGCGCTTTGACCAGCTTCTTCGTTAGCTACTTCATTACGGATGTAAGATGCAGCTTGACGACGAGCGTGTAGATCTCCACGTTTACCTAAAGTAATCATTTTTTCAACAGTTGAACGTAATTCTTTTGCACGAGCTTCAGTTGTCTCAATGCGTTCACTGATGATTAAATCAGTTGTTAAATCACGAAGAAGCGCCTTGCGTTGTGCGCTTGTACGACCTAATTTACGGTAAGACATGTGAGGTCCCCTCCTTTGTTAAGTAGTTAAACAGGTAGATATAATCAGTCGTCCTTACGTAGACCCAAACCTAATTCTTCAAGTTTAGCTTTAACTTCTTCTAAAGATTTACGGCCTAAGTTACGAACTTTCATCATATCTTCTTCTGTTTTATTAGCAAGCTCTTGTACAGTATTGATGCCTGCTCGTTTTAAGCAGTTGTAAGAACGAACAGATAAATCCAGTTCCTCGATCGTCATCTCTAGAACTTTTTCTTTCTGGTCTTCTTCTTTTTCTACCATGATCTCTGCTTTTTGAGCTTCATCTGTTAAGTTAACGAAGATATTTAAGTGTTCAGTTAGAATCTTTGCACCTAAAGCAACAGCTTTTTCTGGCTCGATGCTACCGTCAGTCCAAACATCCAACGTTAACTTATCGTAATTTGTCATTTGACCAACACGAGTATTCTCTACATAATACGATACGCGAGTAACAGGCGTATAGATTGAATCAATTGGAAGTACACCAATTGGTTGGTCTTCACGCTTGTTAGCATCGGCAGGATTATAACCTCGACCTGTGCGAGCAGTAAGTCTCATACGGAAATGAGCATCTGACTCAAGTGTTGCAATATGAAGATCTGGATTTAGAACTTCGATATCGCTGTCTGCTTGAATGTCAGCAGCCGTTACTGTACCAGGACCTTTAACATCGATCTCAAGTGTTTTCTCTTCATCAGAGTAAATCTTTAACGCTAACTTTTTAACGTTTAAAATGATGTTTGTTACATCTTCAACAACTCCAGGAACTGTTGAAAATTCATGTAATACACCTTCAATTTGAATAGATGTTACAGCTGCACCAGGGAGTGAGGATAATAGGATACGACGTAAGGAGTTACCCAAAGTAGTACCATATCCACGCTCAAGTGGTTCGACGACGAATTTACCGTACTTTCTATCATCGCTGATTTCTACCGTTTCGATTTTTGGCTTTTCAATCTCTATCAATATAAACCCTCCTTCAAAACGTCGAAACCTCGGCTAGACGGCTGATTTCTCAAATGCCTAACCGAAATTCCCTATTAGACAGTTCCCGAATGTGCACAACAAATGGAAAACATTTCGTTGCATGAATAAATTCTACACCATCATCATTATAGACAACGAAATAGAATCTATACATATTAATTATACACGACGACGTTTTGGTGGGCGGCATCCGTTGTGAGGTACAGGAGTAACATCTTTAATAGCTGTTACTTCTAAACCTGCAGCTTGAAGAGCACGGATAGCTGCTTCACGACCAGCACCAGGGCCTTTAACTGTAACTTCAAGAGTTTTCATTCCGTTATCCATAGAAACTTTAGCAGCAGTTTCAGCAGCCATTTGCGCAGCAAATGGAGTAGATTTACGAGAACCTCTGAAGCCAAGTGCGCCTGCACTAGACCAAGCAATCGCATTACCGTGAACATCTGTAATTGTTACAATAGTGTTGTTAAACGTTGAGCGAATATGAGCTACACCAGCTTCAATATTCTTTTTCACGCGACGTTTACGTGTATTAGTTTTACGTGCCATCTGTTAATGACCTCCCTTACTAATTATTTCTTCTTGTTCGCTACAGTACGGCGTGGGCCTTTACGTGTACGAGCATTGTTTTTACTGTTTTGACCACGAACTGGTAAACTACGACGGTGGCGGATACCACGGTATGAACCAATCTCAATTAAACGTTTGATGTTTAAAGAAACTTCACGACGAAGATCGCCTTCTACTTTATAGCTATCTAAAATATCACGAATTTTACCTAATTCTTCTTCTGTTAAGTCACGAACGCGAGTATCTTCAGAAACTCCAGCTTCAGCTAGAACTTTTTCAGCAGTTGGACGACCAATACCGAAAATGTATGTTAATGAAATTACTACACGCTTGTCACGAGGAATATCAACACCAGCAATACGTGCCATATGAATAGTGCACCTCCTTATTGATTAACCTTGTTTTTGTTTATGCTTAGGGTTTTCACAAATTACCATTACTTTACCTTTTCTACGGATAACTTTACATTTTTCGCAGATTGGTTTAACTGATGGTCTGACTTTCATGTTTCATACCTCCTTGATAGTACGGAGTGCATAGGTTTTATTTGAAACGGTACGTAATTCTACCGCGAGTTAAATCGTATGGTGACAATTCTACAGTTACTTTATCACCAGGTAAGATTCGAATGAAATGCATGCGAATTTTTCCTGATACGTGAGCAAGTACTGTATGACCATTTTCTAATTCTACCTTGAACATAGCGTTAGGTAAAGTTTCAGCAACTGTACCTTCAACTTCAATTACATCGTCTTTTGCCATTAAAGTGCTCTCCTTTCTTTGAAACAGTAACAAGCTATCATTAAACGACTTAAAAAGAACCTGTTCTGAACATCCGGAGATCGTAATCATTAAATTCAAGATGATTGACGCTAATATACATCTTTACCATTTTAACAGCAATTCAGACGAAAAACGATCATCGTGAATTTAGATAATTACTGTTTACTGTCCAGTGCATCTAGCGAGGAATGGATAGAGATAACATCCTTTAACATTACAATGCTGTCAGAATTTCATATCCCGTCTCAGTAATTGCAATAGTATGTTCGAAGTGCGCACACATTTTACCATCTACTGTGACAACTGTCCAGTTATCAGGTAATGTTTTTACATATCGCATACCAGCATTCACCATTGGCTCAACTGCCAATACCATGCCTGGACGTAGACGCGGTCCTTTATTCGGTGGACCATAATGAGGTACTTGCGGATCTTCATGTAAGTCTTTGCCGACCCCATGGCCAACATATTCTCTTACAATCGAAAAGTTACGTGATTCTGCGTACTGTTGAATAGCATGTGAAATATTCGACAAACGCTCACCCGGCTTAGCTTCTGCTAATCCCTTGTAGAGAGATTGCTCAGTCACATTAAGCAGCTCTTGATTTTCTAATGAAATCTTTCCTACTCCATATGTCCAAGCTGAATCACCGTGATAGCCACCGAATTTAGCTCCGATGTCTAAACTGATGATATCTCCTTCATTAAGCTTGCGTTCACCCGGAATACCATGAACTAATTCTTCATTCACAGAAGCACATACACTGCCGCGAAAACCATTATACCCTTTAAAAGACGGAATTGCATCATGTTGACGAATAAAATTTTCAGCAATTGCATCCAATTCTATAGTCGTAATACCTGGAGCGATATGCTTTTTTAACTCTTGATGAGTTAAAGCCACAATTCTTCCAGCTTCACGCATGACCTCAATTTCCTCTGGTGTCTTGCAAATGATCATTGCTTAACCCCAGCAAGTAATTGACGAACATCCTCAAACACAATGTTAATATCTTGATTACCATTAATATT
This sequence comes from Priestia sp. VA7, assembly GCF_055710015.1. Classification (NCBI taxonomy): domain Bacteria; kingdom Bacillati; phylum Bacillota; class Bacilli; order Caryophanales; family Bacillaceae; genus Priestia; species Priestia sp. VA7. The sequence continues at coordinate 44,566 of NZ_JBVQPN010000012.1, read as the reverse complement.
GCGTAGATAACCTTTTTCTTGATAGAAATCAAGTAGAGGTTGAGATTGTTTAACATTAACTGAAAGTCTAGTTGAAACCGTCTCAGCATTGTCATCTGCACGTTGGTAAAGCTCTCCGCCACATTTGTCACAAACTCCTTCTTTCGCAGGAGGATTGAATACTAAGTGGTAAGTAGCTCCGCAATCTTTACAAATGCGGCGTCCAGTAAGACGCTCCATTAAAATGCTTTGATCTACATCAATATTAATCACATAATCAATTTGCTTGTTTAGTTCTTTTGTAATTGTTTCAAGAGCTTCTGCTTGGGCTACTGTTCTTGGGAAGCCATCAAGTAAAAAGCCGTTTTCACAATCTTGTTTGTTTAAACGCTCGCGCACAATTCCAATTGTTACTTCATCAGGAACAAGGTTACCTTGATCCATAAATGATTTAGCTTTTAAACCTAGTTGCGTTCCTTCTTTAATTGCAGCTCGGAACATATCTCCTGTTGAGATATGAGGGATATCGTAATGCTCAACGATTTTTTCTGCTTGAGTACCTTTCCCAGCACCAGGAAGGCCCATTAACACTAAATTCATTTCTTGCTTCCCCCTCAGTATCTTATCCGTTTAATGGGAAAGCAGCTTGCTTCCCACTAAACAGCTTTACTTAATAAATCCCTTATAATGGCGTTTCACTAATTGACTCTCAAGCTGTTTCATTGTCTCAAGAGCTACACCGACAACAATTAACAAACTAGTACCGCCGATCTGAGCAGATGATGGTAAGTTTGCAATTTTGATGAACAGAACCGGCAACACAGCAATTAACGCAAGGAATATCGAACCGATTAATGTCAGACGATATAACACTTTCGTTAAATAAGCTTGTGTGCTTTTACCAGGACGGATGCCTGGGATGTAGCCACCTTGCTTTTTCAAGTTCTCTGCTACTTGTTCAGGGTTAACTTGAACAAAAGTATAGAAGTAACAAAAAGCAATGATTAACGCTACATACACTATCATACCAATTGGCTTAGTATAGTCAAATGTATTCTGAATCCACGCCGTTACATCATTTGGACCGAAAAATGATGCAATTGTTGGTGGTGTAATAATAAATGAAACTGCAAAGATAACAGGAATAACCCCAGCTGCATTTACTTTTAACGGCAAATGAGTGGATTGACCTCCAACAGGATTACGACCAGCTGAACCCTTTGCATATTGAATAGGAATTTTTCGTAGCGCTTGTTGGAAGTAAATAACCCCAACAATAATAGCTAAAACTGCAATCGCAATTAAAACTACCGTTACGATACGAATGAATAATTGATCCCCAACGTCTTCAAATTGCTGTGCATAAATTTGATTTAATGTTGTCGGAATACCAGCTGCAATCCCAGCAAAGATAATGATAGAAATACCGTTACCTACGCCTTTTGCAGTAATCTGCTCTCCTAACCACATTAAGAAGGCAGTACCTGCCGTTAACACTGTAGCAATTAGAAGATACGTAGAAATTCCTGGATTAGCGATCAATTGTCCGCCCGAAATATTGTTGAATCCTATAGACATACCTAAAGCCTGGATAAATCCAAGCACAATTGTTCCATAACGAGTTACTTGAGCTAATTTACGGCGCCCAACATCTCCCTGCTTTGACCATTCTGTAAACTTAGGTACAACATCCATCTGTAATAATTGGACGATGATGGATGCTGTAATATAAGGCATAATGCCCATAGCAAGAATGGAGAAGTTTTTTAACGCGCCGCCGCCAAATGTATTCAGAACCCCGAATACATTTAACCCATCTTGCAATTTTAGTACATCCGTATTAACACTAGGTACAGGAATAAATGTACCAATTCGGAAGACAATTAACATTAACAAAGTGAAAAAGATTTTTTGTCTTATTTCACGCACGCGCATTAAATTGGAGATTGTTTGAAACATTAGATCACCTCAACTGTACCGCCAGCAGCTTCGATAGCTTCTTTAGCAGTTGAAGAGAATTTAGCAGCTTTAACAGTTAGCTTAGAGTTTAATGTACCGTTTCCTAGTACTTTAACGCCAGCTTTTGCTTTGCTTACTAAACCAGTTTCGATTAATAATTCTGGTGTTACTTCAGTTCCATCTTCAAAACGGTTAAGAGCTTCTAAATTAACGATCGCGTATTCTTTGCGATTGATATTAGTGAACCCACGTTTTGGAAGACGACGGAATAAAGGAGTTTGACCACCTTCGAAGCCAGGTCTTACGCCACCGCCAGAGCGAGCGTTTTGCCCTTTGTGACCTTTACCTGAAGTCTTTCCGTTACCTGAACCAGTACCACGACCTACACGGTTACGTACTTTACGTGAACCTTCAGCTGGTTTCAATTCATGAAGTTTCATTCCGGAGCACCTCCTTAGAGTGACAATTTATACTTATTGCTCTTTTACTGTAACAAGGTGAGCTACTTTGTTAATCATTCCGCGAATTGCAGGATTATCGTCTTGAACGACAGTTTGATTTAACTTACGTAGGCCAAGTGTACGAACAGTTACACGTTGATCTTCTGGACGACCAATTACGCTACGAGTAAGGGTAATTGCTAGTTTGTTTGCCATTCCATATCCCTCCCTTATCCTAACAGTTCTTCTACAGTCTTGCCACGTAGTTTTGCAACATCTTCAGCACGTTTTAGGTTAGCTAAACCGTTAAGAGTTGCACGTACCATGTTGATTGGAGTGTTTGAACCTAAAGATTTAGATAGAATATCACTTACTCCACCCAATTCTAGTACCGCACGAACTGGGCCACCAGCGATAACTCCTGTACCTTCAGAAGCAGGTTTTAAGAAAATTTGACCTGCACCAAATTGTCCAAGGATTTCGTGTGGAATAGTTGTACCAACCATAGGTACAGTAATTAAGTTTTTCTTCGCATCTTCAATTGCTTTACGGATTGCATCTGGTACCTCTTGTGCTTTACCAGTACCGAATCCAACGTGACCGTTTTTGTCACCAACTACAACTAATGCAGCGAAGCGGAAACGACGTCCACCTTTCACAACTTTAGCTACGCGGTTAACGGTAACAACACGTTCTTCAAGCTCTAATTTATTTGGATCAATACGACGCATGATTTTCCCTCCTTTTACAATTAGAATTGTAATCCAGCTTCACGAGCAGCGTCAGCTAATGCTTTAACACGGCCATGATATAAATAACCGCCACGGTCGAATACTACTTCGTTTACACCTTTTTCTACTGCGCGTTTAGCGACTAATTCGCCAACTTTGATAGCAGCTTCAGTGTTACCAGTGCTTTCTAAAGTCAGGTCTTTATCTAACGTTGAAGCACTTGCGATTGTTACTGAATTTAAATCGTCGATAACTTGTGCGTAAATATGTTGATTAGAACGGAACACGTTTAAACGCGGACGAGTTGCAGTTCCAGATAACTTCGCACGAACACGAGCATGTCTTTTTTTACGAACTTTGTTTTTATCAAGCTTCGTGATCATTTCGGGCACTCCTTTCTTTTACCTAACCGGCATTACTTCTTAGCAGTTTTACCTTCTTTACGACGTACATATTCGCCTTCGTAACGAATACCTTTACCTTTGTAAGGCTCTGGTGGACGAACGTCACGAATATTTGCAGCTAATGCACCTACGCGTTCTTTATCAATACCTTTAATAACGATCTTAGTTTGAGAAGGAACTTCGATTTCGATTCCTGTTTCAGGAGTAATCTCAACTGGGTGAGAGTATCCAACGCTCAATACTAATTTGCTACCAGATTTTTGTGCACGGTAACCTACACCGACTAATTCTAAACCACGTTCGAATCCTTTAGTAACACCTTCAACCATGTTACCTAAAAGGCTACGAGTAGTTCCGTGAAGAGCGCGGTGCTCTTTATTGTCACTAGGACGATTAACAACTAATACGTTGTCTTCAACTTTAATTTCGATTTCAGGGTGGAATGTACGAGTTAATTCACCCTTTGGTCCTTTTACAGTTACAGTGTTGCTCTCGTTCGTAACTGTAACACCTGCTGGAAGTTCTAAAGGCTTTTTACCAACACGTGACATAGTTACACCTCCATTCACATTTAAAACTTATTACCAAACGTACGCTAATACTTCTCCACCAGTTTGCTTTTGACGAGCTTCTTTGTCAGTTAAAACACCTTGAGAAGTAGAAACGATTGCGATACCTAAACCGTTAAGTACACGTGGTACTTCGTTATTTTTTGCATAAACACGTAGACCAGGTTTACTGATACGTTTTAAGCCTGTAATTACACGTTCGTTATTTGAACCGTATTTTAAGAAGATACGGATAATACCTTGTTTGTTGTCTTCGATGTATTCTACATCACGTACGAAACCCTCACGCTTAAGGATTTCTGCAATTTGCTTCTTAATGTTAGAAGCAGGAACTTCAATTTTCTCATGACGAACCATGTTCGCATTGCGGATACGAGTTAGTAAATCTGCAATAGGATCAGTCATTACCATATTAATTTACCTCCTTCCCAAACTTGGGTTTTACCAACTAGCTTTTTTAACACCAGGAATTTGACCTTTATAAGCAAGCTCACGGAAACAAATACGGCAAAGCTTGAATTTACGTAGTACTGAGTGTGGACGTCCACAACGTTCGCAACGTGTATACTCTTGTACTTGGAATTTTTGCTGGCGTTTTTGCTTCGCAATCATTGATTTTTTAGCCACATTTTCGCCTCCTCTGCTTAACGTTGGCAGTTATTACTTCTGGAATGGCATACCGAACTGAGTTAAAAGCTCACGAGCTTCTTCATCAGTGTTTGCTGTTGTAACAATAACGATATCCATACCACGAACTTTAGTTACTTTATCATAATCGATCTCTGGGAAGATCAATTGTTCTTTAACACCTAACGTGTAGTTTCCACGACCATCAAATGCTTTTTTAGATACACCACGGAAATCGCGCACACGTGGAAGTGATACTGATACTAGTTTATCGAAGAATTCGTACATACGCTCGCCGCGTAAAGTAACTTTCGCACCGATTGGCATACCTTCACGAAGACGGAAACCAGCGATAGATTTTTTCGCACGAGTTACAACAGGTTTTTGACCAGTGATTTCAGCTAGTTCTTCAACAGCGTTATCTAAAGCTTTTGAGTTAGAAACAGCATCACCGATACCCATGTTGATTACGATCTTGTCGATTTTTGGCACTTGCATTACAGATTCATAATTAAACTTGCTAACTAGAGCAGGAGTAATCTCTTTTGTAAATTTCTCTTTAAGACGGTTCATGTGAACTAAACCTCCCTTCACATTTCATTAATTATTTATCTAAAGTTTCACCAGATTTTTTTGCTACACGTACCTTTTTGCCATCGATAACTTGGTACCCAACACGAGTTGGCTCACCAGATTTAGGATCCAACGGCATTACGTTTGATACGTGGATAGGTGCCTCTTGGCTAACGATTCCACCTTGTGGATTTACTTGAGAAGGTTTAGAGTGTTTTTTCACAACGTTCACACCTTCAACAAGTACACGGTCTTTCTTTGGGAAAGCTGCAAGTACTTCACCTTGCTTACCTTTGTCTTTACCAGAGATAACCACTACTTTGTCGCCCTTTTTAACATGCATCCTATTCGCACCTCCTTAAAAGGCATTTTGTATTTGTTCTATATATCAATTAGATAACTTCTGGAGCTAATGATACGATCTTCATGAAGTTGTTATCACGTAATTCACGAGCAACTGGTCCGAAGATACGAGTACCACGTGGTCCTTTGTCGTCACGGATGATTACGCAAGCATTTTCGTCGAAACGGATGTAAGAACCGTCAGTACGGCGAACACCACTTTTTGTACGTACAACAACAGCTTTAACAACGTCACCTTTTTTAACAACGCCTCCTGGTGTTGCTTGTTTCACCGTACAAACGATAACATCACCAATGTTTGCTGTCTTACGACCTGAACCACCAAGTACTTTAATAGTAAGTACCTCACGTGCACCAGAGTTGTCTGCAACTTTTAAACGAGATTCTTGTTGAATCATGTACGAAACCTCCCTTCGGATGAATCATTCTTATCCGATCTATCTTAACTATTAGATGATAACAGCTTTTTCTACAACTTCTACTAGACGGAAACGTTTAGTAGCTGATAACGGACGAGTTTCCATGATCTTCACGATATCGCCTAGTTGAGCTGTATTGTTTTCATCGTGAGCTTTGAATTTCTTTGAGTATTTTACACGCTTGCCATAAAGCGAATGCTTTTTGTAAGTTTCAACAAGAACAGTAACAGTCTTATCCATTTTGTCAGAAACTACGCGGCCAGTGTAAACTTTACGTTGGTTGCGTTCACTCATTCTGAAAGCCTCCTCTCAGACTTAATTATTTATTAGCAGCAATCTCTCTTTCACGAACTACAGTTTTCATACGAGCGATCGATTTGCGCACTTCGCGAATACGAGTAGTATTCTCTAATTGTCCAGTCGCTAATTGGAAACGAAGGTTAAACAACTCTTCTTTTAAAGCCTTAACTTTTTGTTCAATTTCAGCAGTGGTAAGGTCACGAATTTCATTAGCTTTCATTAGAATCACCACCAATTTCTTCACGTTTTACAAACTTACATTTTACAGGTAGCTTGTGTGCAGCTAAACGTAAAGCTTCACGTGCAACCTCTTCAGATACACCTGAAATTTCAAACATTACTTTTCCAGGTTTAACAACTGCTACCCAACCTTCAGGAGCACCTTTACCAGAACCCATTCGGACTTCTAGAGGCTTAGCAGTATAAGGTTTAGAAGGGAAAATTTTAATCCATACTTTACCGCCACGTTTCATGTAACGAGTCATTGCGATACGAGCAGCTTCGATTTGACGGTTTGTAATCCAAGAAGCTTCAGTAGCTTGTAAACCGAATTCACCGAAATGTACTTCCGTACCACCTTTAGCGCGTCCACGCATTTTTCCGCGGTGTTCGCGACGATATTTAACGCGTTTTGGTAATAACATAATTATTTTCCTCCTTCCTCAGTTTTCTTTTTAGTAGGAAGAACCTCTCCACGATAGATCCATACTTTCACACCAAGTTTACCATAAGTAGTATCTGCTTCAGCGTGAGCATAGTCAATATCAGCGCGAAGTGTATGAAGTGGAACTGTACCTTCACTGTAATATTCAGAACGAGCGATATCTGCTCCGCCTAAACGACCAGATACCATTGTTTTGATACCTTGTGCGCCAGCACGCATGCTACGTTGGATAGCTTGCTTTTGAGCACGACGGAATGATACACGGTTCTCAAGTTGGCGAGCGATGTTTTCAGCTACTAGTTTAGCATCTAAATCTGCTCGTTTAATTTCAAGGATGTTAATGTGTACACGCTTGCCTGTTAATTGGTTAAGAGCTTTACGAAGTGATTCTACTTCAGTACCACCTTTACCAATTACCATACCAGGTTTTGCAGTGTGGATCGTTACGTTTAAGCGGTTAGCAGCGCGTTCGATTTCAACTTTAGAAACAGCTGCATCGTTTAAACGTTTAGCGATATATTCACGTACTTTTAAGTCTTCATGTAATAAGTCAGCGTAGTCTTTGCCAGCGAACCATCTTGATTCCCAATCACGGATGACACCGACGCGAAGACCGACCGGATTTACCTTTTGACCCATGAATTATCCCTCCTTCTTTTCTGATACCACGATTGTGATGTGGCTTGTGCGCTTGTTAATTTGGCTTGCACGTCCCATAGCGCGTGGACGGAAACGTTTTAAAGTTGGACCTTCGTTAACAAAAGCGTCAGTAATAACTAAATTGTTAGCGTCCATTTCATAATTGTGTTCTGCATTGGCAATAGCAGATTTTAATACTTTCTCAACGACTGGAGAAGCAGCCTTTGGCGTGTGAAGTAGCACTGCTAGCGCTTCACCCACTTGCTTACCTCGAATTAAATCTACAACTAAACGAACTTTACGAGGAGCAATACGTACTGTTCTCGCGACAGCTTTAGCTTGCATTTAAAAGCCTCCTCTCATATTAGCGTCTTGTTTTCTTATCATCACTTGCGTGACCTTTGTAAGTACGAGATGGTGCGAATTCACCAAGTTTGTGACCTACCATGTCTTCAGTAACATAAACTGGTACATGTTTACGACCGTCATATACAGCAATTGTATGACCAATGAACTGAGGGAAGATAGTTGAACGACGAGACCAAGTTTTTACTACTTGCTTGCTGTCAGTTTCGTTTAACTTCTCAATTTTGTTGATTAAATGGTCATCTACAAAAGGTCCTTTCTTTAAGCTGCGACCCATAAATGAACCTCCCTTCGTGATTGTCCTACGGTTCGTTTGAACCGTAGCTCAATCCCGTTATTTTTTACGACGACGAACGATAAATTTATCGGATTTGTTTTTCTTCTTACGAGTTTTGTAACCAAGTGTTGGTTTACCCCATGGACTCATTGGAGACTTACGTCCGATTGGAGAACGTCCTTCACCACCACCGTGTGGGTGATCGTTAGGGTTCATTACAGAACCACGTACAGTTGGACGGATACCTAACCAACGAGAACGACCGGCTTTACCGATGTTGATTAACTCGTGTTGTTCGTTACCAACTTGACCTACAGTTGCACGACAAGTTGCAAGGATCATGCGTACTTCACCAGAAGTTAAACGTACTAATACGTATTTACCTTCTTTACCAAGTACTTGAGCAGATGTACCTGCAGAACGAACTAATTGTCCACCTTTACCAGGTTTCAATTCGATGTTGTGTACTACTGTACCAACAGGAATGTTAGCTAAAGGAAGCGCGTTACCTACTTTGATGTCAGCTTCAGGACCTGACATAACTTCTAAACCTACTTTTAGGTTTTTAGGAGCAAGGATGTAACGTTTTTCACCATCAGCATAATGAATTAATGCGATGTTAGCTGAACGGTTTGGATCATATTCGATTGTAGCAACGCGTCCAGGTATTCCATCTTTATCGCGTTTAAAATCGATGATACGGTATTGACGCTTGTGCCCACCACCTTGGTGACGAACAGTCAATTTACCTTGGTTGTTACGACCACCTTTTCTCTTGACAGGTGCAAGTAACGATTTTTCTGGTTTGTCAGTAGTAATTTCAGCGAAATCAGAAACTGACATACCACGACGACCATTTGAGGTTGGTTTATACTTTTTAATCGCCATCTCAATTTCCCTCCTTCTCTATTAATCTTAAGCTTCGAAGAATTCGATTTCGTTGCTCTCTTGAGTTAGTGTTACTACCGCTTTACGACGACGGTTAGTAAGACCACTGTAGCGACCTACACGCTTGAATTTACCTTTGTAGTTCATGATGTTTACTTTTTCAACTTTTACGTCAAAGATTTTTTCGATAGCATCTTTAACCTCAGTTTTATTAGCTCTTACATCAACATCAAACGTATATTTTTTCTCAGCCATTAAGTCTGTTGAACGTTCTGTAATTACGGGGCGCTTAATAATATCACGAGGATCTTTCATTATGCAAGCACCTCCTCTACTTTTTCAACTGCGTCTTTAGTGATTACAAGCTTGTCATGGTTCATAACGTCTAATACGCTTAAACCATTAGCTGCAACAACTGTTACACCAGGAATATTACGTGCTGAAAGTGCAACATTTTCGTTAAGATCCGCAGTTACTACTAATGCTTTGCGTTCTACTGTTAGGTTTTTAAGAACTGCTACCATTTCTTTTGTTTTTGGAGCGTCAAAAGAAAGAGCTTCAAGAACAACGATGCTGTTATCTTGAGCTTTAGTTGATAATGCAGACTTAATTGCTAAACGACGAACTTTTTTAGGTAATTTGTAGCTATAGCTTCTTGGAACTGGACCAAATACTACGCCACCACCACGCCATTGTGGAGAACGGATAGATCCTTGACGAGCACGACCAGTACCTTTTTGACGCCATGGCTTACGGCCACCGCCTCTTACTTCAGAACGATTTTTAACTTTAGAAGTACCTTGACGTTGAGATGCGCGTTGCATTACGATCGCGTCGAAAAGTACTTTGTTGTTTGGTTCGATACCGAAAACGGCATCTTGAAGTTCGATTTCTCCAACGTTTTCACCGTTTTGGTTAAACAATGCTACTTTTGGCATTGGTTATTCCTCCTTTCTCGAAGAATTATTATTTAGATTTAACTGCAGATTTAACAGTAACTAGAGATTTTCTAGCTCCTGGCACGTTACCTTTTACTAATAAAAGATTGCGTTCTGCGTCAACTTTAACGATTGATAAGTTTTGCACAGTGATGCGCTCTCCACCCATGCGTCCTGGTAATAATTTACCTTTGAATACGCGGTTTGGAGCTACAGGACCCATTGAACCTGGGCGACGGTGGTAGCGAGAACCATGAGACATAGGTCCGCGAGATTGTCCGTGGCGTTTAATAGCACCTTGGAAACCTTTACCTTTTGAGATTCCTGTTACATCAATTACATCGCCTTCTGCGAAAATATCAACCTTGACTTCTTGACCAACTTCATATGCTGAAGCGTCCACACCGCGTAACTCACGGATGAAGCGCTTAGGAGCAGTATTAGCTTTAGTAGCATGTCCTTTTGCAGGTTTGTTAGATAGTTTTTCACGGATATCTTCGAAACCTAATTGGATTGCTTCGTAACCGTCTGTCTCAGCGTTTTTAACTTGAAGAACTACGTTAGCAGAAGCTTCAATTACTGTTACTGGGATCAAGTCACCATTTTCAGCAAATACTTGAGTCATACCGATCTTTCTTCCTAAGATTCCTTTGGCCATTAGTCACACCTCCTAAGTATCTTTTCATTCTTTATTTTAAATTAAAGTTTAATTTCGATATCTACACCAGATGGTAAGTCTAAACGCATTAATGAATCAACAGTTTGTGGTGTTGGATTCACGATATCAATTAAGCGTTTATGCGTGCGCATTTCGAACTGCTCACGAGAATCTTTATATTTGTGTACTGCACGTAGAATTGTATAAATTGATTTTTCAGTCGGTAATGGAATCGGACCAGATACAGCCGCACCAGAACGTTTTGCAGTTTCTACGATTTTCTCAGCAGATTGATCAAGAATTCTGTGATCATATGCTTTTAAACGAATGCGAATTTTTTCTTTTGCCATTATTTTCCCTCCTTTTTCGCCTATTTCACAATAGACATTCTCCGCGGAAATTTCCCCACACTCGCCATGGCAAAGCGGCCGGGTGTGTCGGCAACCTTCCGCATCATCGCAGTCAAAGACCAACATTTTTATTATACTAAAAATGGGTTCATATTGCAACAATAAAGTTAAAAAACTTTTTCATGTGTCGCACACTTTTTTCATTATATATAAAAGGAGATCATTTTGCAAGTGTAATAGTAAAAACTATCTTTACCTTTTATCACCAAATAAAAAAGGAGTAGGTTACCCTACTCCTTTTACTGAACGAGAAATTACTCGCTGATTTTAGCTACAACGCCAGCGCCTACTGTACGTCCACCTTCACGGATTGAGAATTTAGTACCTTCTTCAATCGCGATTGGAGCGATAAGTTCAACAGTCATTTCGATGTTGTCGCCAGGCATTACCATTTCTACGCCTTCAGGTAAGTTACAAATACCAGTTACATCAGTTGTACGGAAGTAGAACTGTGGACGGTAGTTTGTGAAGAATGGAGTGTGACGTCCACCTTCGTCTTTAGAAAGAACGTATACTTCAGCAGTAAATTTAGTGTGTGGAGTGATTGAGCCTGGTTTAGCTAATACTTGTCCACGTTGGATTTCTTCACGTGCTACACCACGAAGTAAAGCACCGATGTTGTCGCCAGCTTCAGCATAGTCAAGAAGCTTACGGAACATTTCTACACCTGTTACAGTAGTAGATTTTGGCTCTTCAGTTAAACCGATGATGTCGATAACGTCACCAACTTTAACTTGTCCACGCTCTACACGACCTGTAGCAACTGTACCACGACCAGTGATTGAGAATACGTCCTCAACTGGCATCATGAATGGTTTTTCAGTGTCACGTTCTGGAGTTGGGATGTACTCATCAACAGCGTCCATAAGCTCGATGATTTTAGCTTCCCAATCAGCGTCGCCTTCAAGAGCTTTAAGAGCAGAACCTTTGATTACTGGTACATCGTCACCAGGGAAGTCGTATTCAGAAAGAAGGTCACGTACTTCCATTTCTACTAATTCAAGTAGCTCTTCGTCGTCTACCATGTCACATTTGTTTAAGAATACAACTAGGTAAGGTACACCTACTTGACGAGAAAGAAGGATGTGCTCACGAGTTTGTGGCATTGGACCATCAGCAGCAGATACTACTAAGATACCGCCATCCATTTGAGCAGCACCAGTGATCATGTTTTTAACATAGTCAGCATGTCCTGGGCAGTCAACGTGTGCATAGTGACGAGTGTCAGTTTCATACTCAACGTGTGCAGTTGAGATTGTGATTCCACGCTCGCGCTCTTCTGGAGCAGCGTCGATCATGTCGTAAGCCATTGCTGCACCTTTACCACTTTTCTTAGCAAGAACAGTAGTGATAGCAGCTGTTAAAGTTGTTTTACCATGGTCAACGTGACCAATTGTACCGATATTGGCATGTGTTTTTGAACGGTCGAATTTTTCCTTAGCCATTCGAAAATCCTCCTTAAAATTCATGTAGTTTATGTTTTATGAGGCCGGGAAAGGGAATGAGCTCCACTTTCACAGCGTACATAAGTAGTTATACTTCAATAAAGAGTGAAAATCAATTATTCACCTTTATTTTTTTTAATAATTTCTTCTGAAATTGATTTAGGAACTTCTTCGTAGTGATCGAAGTGCATAGAATATGTTCCGCGACCTTGAGTGTTTGAACGTAATGCAGTTGCATAACCAAACATTTCAGAAAGTGGAACGAATGCACGTACAACTTGAGCGTTACCGCGTGCTTCCATACCTTCTACACGTCCACGGCGAGACGTAATGTCACCCATGATATCTCCTAAGTATTCGTCAGGGATAACAACTTCAACCTTCATCATTGGTTCAAGGATAGCTGGGTTACATTTTGATACTGCGTTTTTAAGAGCCATAGAAGCGGCAATTTTAAACGCCATCTCACTTGAGTCAACGTCATGGTAAGATCCATCAACTAAAGCAGCTTTGATATCGATTAATGGATAACCAGCAAGAACACCGTTTTGTAATGCATCTTCAAGACCAGCTTGAACTGCAGGGATGTATTCACGTGGAACTACACCACCAACGATTTTGTTCTCAAATTCAAAGCCTTTTCCTTCTTCGTTAGGTTCGAACTCAATCCAAACGTGACCGAATTGTCCACGACCACCAGATTGACGAGCGAATTTACCTTCAACTTTCGCACCAGCGCGGAAAGTTTCACGGTAAGCTACTTGAGGAGCACCAACGTTTGCTTCTACTTTGAATTCGCGACGCATACGGTCAACGATGATATCAAGGTGAAGCTCACCCATACCAGAGATGATGATTTGACCAGTCTCTGTATTAGTTTCCGCACGGAAAGTTGGATCTTCTTCTTGTAACTTTTGAAGAGCTGTAGTCATTTTATCTTGGTCAGCTTTTGATTTTGGCTCAACAGATAAAGAGATAACTGGCTCTGGGAATTCCATAGACTCAAGAATTACAAGACTCTTTTCGTCACATAGAGTATCACCAGTAGAAGTATCTTTTAATCCTACAGCTGCCGCGATATCTCCAGCGTATACTTCAGAAATCTCTTCACGAGAGTTAGCATGCATTTGTAGGATACGACCTACACGCTCACGCTTACCTTTTGTAGAGTTTTTGATGTATGAACCAGAGCTTAGTACACCAGAGTACACACGGAAGAACGTTAATTTACCAACATAAGGGTCCGTCATAACTTTGAACGCTAATGCTGAGAAAGGAGCGTTGTCGCTAGACTCACGCGTAACTTCTTCTTCTGTGTCAGGTACGATACCTTGGATTGCTGGTACATCAACTGGAGATGGTAGGTAGTCAATTACTGCATCTAGCATTAATTGTACACCTTTGTTTTTGAATGCTGAACCACAGATAACTGGGTAGAATTCAACGTCACAAGTACCTTTACGGATACCAGCTTTTAGTTCTTCAACTGTAAGCTCGCCTTCGTCTAAGTACTTCATCATTAATTCTTCATCAAGTTCTGCAACAGCTTCTACTAAGCTTGCACGGTATTCTTCAGCTTGCTCTTTGTATTCCTCAGGAATTTCACGAGACTCTGAACGAGTACCTAAGTCATCTTCGTAGAAGTATGCTTTCATTTCCACTAGGTCAATGATTGCTTCGAACTCATCTTCAGCACCAATTGGCAACTGAATTGGGTGAGCATTTGCACCTAAACGATCGTGGATCGTTTTTACAGAGTACAAGAAGTCAGCACCAATTTTGTCCATTTTGTTAACGAATACGACACGGGGAACACCGTACGTAGTCGCTTGACGCCATACTGTTTCTGTTTGAGGCTCAACACCAGATTGAGCATCAAGAACTGCCACAGCGCCATCAAGTACACGTAATGAACGCTCAACTTCAACAGTGAAGTCTACGTGTCCAGGAGTATCGATGATGTTAACGCGGTGACCTTTCCAAGCAGCAGTTGTCGCAGCAGACGTGATAGTGATACCACGTTCTTGCTCTTGCTCCATCCAGTCCATTTGTGAAGCTCCTTCATGAGTTTCACCAATTTTATGGATACGGCCAGTATAATAAAGAACACGCTCAGTTGTTGTTGTTTTACCAGCATCAATGTGAGCCATGATTCCAATATTACGAGTGTTTTCTAAGGAGAACTCTCTTGCCATCTTAGGTATTTCTCCTTCCATATTATAATTTGTTTTTTAAAAAGTTTCGTTAAAAGATTACCAACGGTAATGAGCAAATGCTTTGTTAGCTTCTGCCATTTTGTGAGTATCTTCACGTTTCTTAACTGCAGCACCAGTGTTGTTAGCTGCATCAAGGATTTCGTTAGCTAAACGCTCTTCCATCGTTTTTTCTCCACGAAGACGAGCATAGTTTACTAACCAACGAAGACCTAAAGTAGTACGACGCTCTGGACGTACTTCTACAGGAACTTGGTAGTTAGAACCCCCTACACGGCGTGCTCTAACTTCTAGTACAGGCATGATGTTTTTAAGAGCTTGGTCGAATACTTCCATAGCTTCTTTACCACTGCGCTCTTGTACTAAATCGAATGCTCTATAAAGAATAGCTTGTGACTTACCGCGCTTTCCATCAAGCATCATTTTGTTGATTAAGCGAGATACAAGCTTAGAATTGTAAATCGGATCTGGTAATACGTCTCTTTTTGCAACAGGTCCCTTACGTGGCATTCTACTTCCTCCTTTCACTTTTAAAAGTTTATCTATTAATTGTTAAGCTATTATTTTTTAGCTGCTTTTGGTCGCTTAGTACCATATTTAGAACGACCTTGCATACGGCCATCCACACCAGCAGTATCAAGTGCACCACGTACGATATGGTAACGTACCCCTGGTAAATCTTTTACACGTCCACCGCGGATAAGTACCACGCTGTGTTCTTGTAAGTTGTGACCAATACCTGGGATATAAGCTGTTACCTCGATACCGTTTGTTAAACGTACACGAGCATATTTACGAAGAGCCGAGTTCGGTTTCTTCGGTGTCATAGTACCCACACGTGTACATACACCACGTTTTTGTGGAGAAGATTGATTAGTTTGAGCTTTTTTGAAGCTGTTGTAACCTCTGTTTAAAGCAGGTGAGTCAGATTTTTTACCTTTACTCACACGACCATTACGGATTAATTGGTTAATAGTAGGCATTTAAATTTTCCTCCTTTCGCCTTTTGTAAGACCACACATCCAGGTGGTTCATTTTTTAGCAAAAAACAAAGTCTTTGAAACTAAAAGTTCAAAAACGTGTTAACTAATAATTGCAACAGTTGCAGCGTTAACTTCTATCCTACAAGCTTGACCAAGCTTTCGCATAGAAGGGACATACGTATACGGAACGTTTTCTTGCTGTGCCGTTTTTGCCACAATGGATGTGACATAAAAATCAGCGTCTTCAGCAATGATGACTTCCTTTACTGTACCTTTTTTTAATGCTTTCACCGTCTGCTTTGTTCCTACAATAATATGATCAGCCTGTAATACTTTTTCATAAGACATTATCATATCCTCCAAAGTAACAGGTAGTTTATAGGAGCACCTTTGATATAGTATCATTCCCTAGAATGGATGTCAACTAACGTTTTGTAGTTTTTTAAAAAAACATCCATTCTAGAGTAATGATTTTATAATTAGTCGATTGTTACCGTTTCTTCAGCTTGGTTTTTGATCGGTTCAGCATTACGATATCTCGTCATACCTGTACCAGCCGGAACTAGCTTACCAATGATAACATTCTCTTTAAGTCCAAGCAACTCATCACGTTTTCCTTTAATTGCAGCATCCGTAAGAACACGCGTTGTTTCTTGGAATGACGCAGCAGATAAGAAGGAATCAGTTTCAAGAGATGCTTTTGTAATACCAAGTAATACAGGACGGCCCGTCGCTGGACGATTGCCTTCAAGTAATACTTTTTCATTTGCATCAGTGAATTGGTGAATATCAAGTAATGAACCTGGTAATACATCTGTATCTCCCGAATCCATTACACGCACTTTACGAAGCATTTGGCGAACCATTACCTCTACGTGTTTATCTCCAATTTCTACCCCTTGCATACGGTATACTTTTTGCACCTCACGAAGCAAGTACTCTTGTACAGCCGTGATATCTTTTACTTTTAGTAATTCTTTAGGATCAATTGAACCTTCTGTTAATTCTTGACCACGTGCAATGCGCTGTCCTTCAATAACTTTCAGACGTGCACTGTACGGAGCTGTGTAAGAACGAGTTTCAATCTCTCCTTGAACAGTAATTTCATGTTGACGATCGCGTCCTTCAGAAATGCCGGCAATTGTACCTTCAATTTCAGAAATAACGGCTTGACCTTTAGGGTTACGCGCTTCGAAGATCTCTTGGATACGCGGTAAACCTTGAGTGATATCGTCTCCAGCAACCCCACCTGTATGGAATGTACGCATCGTTAACTGTGTACCTGGCTCACCGATAGATTGAGCAGCGATGATACCAACTGCTTCACCCACTTCAACTTCTGAACCAGTTGCAAGGTTACGACCGTAACATTTTTTACATACACCGTGGCGAGTGTTACAAGTGAATGCAGAACGAATCCATACTTCTTCAACACCAGCATCCACAATTGTTTCAGCTAGGTCTTCTGTAATTAGTTCGTTTTCTTTCACTAACACTTCGTTTGTTCCTGGGTGAAGTAGTGTTTTTCTTGCATAACGTCCAATTAGACGCTCATCAAGTTTCTCAATTTCTTCTGTTCCTTCTTTGATTGCAACAGCCAGAATACCGCGGTCTGTACCGCAGTCGTCATCACGTACGATAACGTCTTGTGCCACGTCAACCAAACGACGAGTAAGGTAACCTGAGTCAGCTGTTTTAAGAGCCGTATCGGCAAGACCTTTACGTGCACCATGGGTAGAGATAAAGTACTCTAATACTGTTAAACCTTCACGGAAACTAGATTTGATTGGTAACTCAATGATACGACCAGACGGGTTGGCCATTAGTCCACGCATACCTGCAAGCTGAGTGAAGTTAGATGCATTACCACGGGCACCAGAGTCACTCATCATGAAGATTGGGTTGCGTTTGTCCAATGACGCCATTAATTTACCTTGGATAACGTCTTTCGCGCTACTCCATACAGAGATAACACGCTCATAACGCTCATCTTCAGTAATTAAACCGCGACGGAATTGTTTTAGTACGTTATCTACTTTAGCTTGCGCTTCTGTTAAGATAACTTCTTTTTCTCCTAAAACCACGATATCAGCTACACCAACTGTAATACCGGCTTTAGTAGAATATTTGAAACCTAGGTCTTTCATACGGTCAAGCATTTTAGAAGTCTCAGTAATTTTGAAACGTTTAAATACTTCAGCGATAATATTACCTAAGATTTTTTTCTTAAACGGTGCGATAGCCGGTTGATTCTTGATGAATTCCTTCACATCTGCACCTTTTTCAACAAAGTACTTCTCAGGAGTTTTCACTTCTAAGTTTTCTCTTGTTGGTTCGTTAATGTATGGGAACGATTTTGGTAAAATTTCGTTGAAAACTAATTTACCAACCGTTGTAACAAGCAACTGTTGATTTTGTGCTTCTGTAAACGTTTCGTTGTTTAAAGAACCTGCATACACACCTACACGTGTATGAAGATGCACATAACCGTTTTGGTACGCTAATAGTGCTTCATTTGTATCCTTGAATACCATACCTTCTCCAACTGCCTCTTCACGCTCAAGCGTTAAGTAGTAGTTACCTAATACCATATCCTGTGAAGGTGTAACAACTGGTTTACCATCTTTAGGGTTCAAGATATTTTGAGCAGCAAGCATTAAGATACGTGCTTCTGCTTGTGCTTCTGCAGATAATGGAACGTGAACCGCCATTTGGTCACCGTCAAAGTCAGCGTTATATGCTGTACATACAAGCGGGTGAAGACGGATAGCGCGACCTTCTACAAGCGTAGGTTCAAATGCTTGAATACCTAGTCTGTGTAGCGTTGGTGCACGGTTTAAAAGAACTGGATGCTCTTTAATAACCGATTCTAATACGTCCCATACTTCAGGTTGCACGCGTTCAATTTTACGTTTTGCACTCTTGATGTTATGAGCTAAACCGCGTTCAACAAGCTCTTTCATTACGAAAGGTTTGAAAAGCTCTAACGCCATTTCTTTTGGAAGACCACATTGATACATCTTTAAGTTCGGACCTACAACGATTACCGAACGGCCAGAGTAGTCAACACGTTTACCTAATAAGTTTTGACGGAAGCGACCTTGCTTACCTTTTAACATGTGAGAAAGAGATTTTAATGGACGGTTACCTGGTCCTGTTACCGGACGTCCGCGACGACCATTATCGATTAATGCATCTACAGCTTCTTGAAGCATACGCTTTTCGTTTTGAACGATAATGCTAGGAGCTCCAAGGTCTAATAAACGCTTTAAGCGGTTGTTACGGTTAATTACACGGCGATATAAATCATTTAGATCAGACGTAGCAAAGCGTCCACCATCTAATTGAACCATTGGACGAAGTTCTGGCGGAATAACCGGTAGAACGTCTAAAATCATCCAAGAAGGTTCGTTACCAGAATGACGGAAAGCCTCTAGTACTTCTAAACGTTTAATGGCACGTGTACGACGTTGACCTTGAGCAGTTTTCAATTCTTCTTTCAAAGCATCTACTTCTTTATCAAGATCGATGTCATGCAATAATTTCTTAACAGCTTCAGCACCCATTGCTGCATGGAAAGTTTGTCCGTACTTCTCACGATACGCACGGTATTCTTTCTCTGATAAAAGCTGTTTCTTTTCAAGTGGTGTATCACCAGCATCTGTTACTACATAAGAAGCAAAATAAATGATTTCCTCTAGCGCACGAGGGGACATGTCTAAGACAAGTCCCATGCGGCTAGGAATACCTTTAAAGTACCAAATATGAGAAACAGGTGCAGCTAGTTCGATATGACCCATGCGTTCACGACGAACTTTTGCGCGCGTAACTTCTACGCCGCAACGATCACATACAACACCTTTATAACGAACGCGCTTATATTTTCCGCAGTGACATTCCCAGTCCTTTTGTGGACCAAAAATACGCTCACAGAATAAGCCGTCTTTTTCAGGTTTTAACGTACGATAGTTGATCGTTTCAGGTTTTTTTACCTCACCGTACGACCAAGAACGAATTTTATCTGGCGAAGCTAGACCGATTTTCATATACTCAAAGTTATTTACATCTAGCAAGGAGCCTACCTCCCTTTTAATCTACAGGTTTTTTCCCTTAACGTTTATATGAAAGTAATTCCTTACTCTTTTGTGACAGGATCTTTTTGTCCTTCAGAAAGGCTTTCTTCGTTATCAGCAATAATTGATTCTGTTGGTTGCTCATGGTCCTCTTCTGAGTCCATGATATCAATTTCTTGCTCGTCAGCAGAAAGCATCTTCACATCCATACCTAAACTTTGTAGTTCTTTAATTAATACTTTGAACGATTCAGGTATGCCAGGTTCTGGAATGTTTTCACCTTTAACAATTGCTTCGTATGTTTTCACACGACCTACTACGTCATCTGATTTCACTGTTAAGATCTCTTGTAATGTGTAAGCAGCACCGTATGCTTCAAGTGCCCATACCTCCATCTCACCAAAACGCTGTCCACCGAACTGCGCTTTACCACCAAGTGGTTGTTGTGTAACAAGTGAGTATGGTCCAGTAGAACGAGCGTGAAGTTTATCGTCTACCATGTGAGCAAGTTTGATCATGTACATGATTCCTACTGATACACGGTTATCGAATGGTTCACCTGTTCGACCATCATATAGAACTGTTTTAGCATCACGAGACATGCCAGCTTCTTCGATTGTTGCCCACACATCTTCCTCACGCGCACCATCAAATACTGGAGACGCAACGTGAATGCCAAGCTTACGAGCAGCCATACCTAAATGAAGCTCTAGCACCTGACCGATGTTCATACGAGATGGTACCCCTAATGGGTTTAACATGATGTCAATTGGCGTACCGTCTGGTAGATAAGGCATATCTTCTTCAGGTAAAATACGTGAAATTACACCTTTGTTACCGTGACGACCGGCCATTTTGTCACCTTCAGAAATTTTACGCTTCTGAACAATATATACACGGACTAATTGGTTTACACCTGGTGGTAATTCGTCGCCATCTTCACGGTTGAAGACTTTAACATCAAGAATGATTCCACCGCCGCCGTGCGGTACACGAAGAGAAGTATCACGAACTTCACGCGCTTTTTCACCGAAAATAGCGTGTAGAAGACGTTCTTCAGCTGTTAGTTCTGTTACACCTTTTGGCGTTACTTTACCAACTAAAAGATCTCCGTCTTTTACTTCTGCACCAATGCGGATGATTCCACGCTCATCTAAGTTGCGAAGCGCATCTTCACCTACGTTTGGAATGTCACGCGTAATTTCTTCAGGTCCAAGCTTCGTATCACGAGACTCAGATTCATATTCTTCAATATGAACAGACGTATATACATCATCTTTCACAAGGCGTTCACTCATGATGATGGCATCCTCATAGTTGTAACCATCCCATGTCATGAAACCAACCATTACGTTTCGTCCTAAAGCAAGCTCACCTTTTTCCATTGAAGGACCGTCGGCTAAGATCTCACCTTTTACTACTTCGTCGCCAACTGAAACAATTGGACGCTGGTTGTAACAAGTACCTTGGTTAGAACGAACAAATTTTAATAATTTGTATTGATCTAAGTTACCTTTAACTTTTTGTCCGTCTACTTCTTCATAGCGGCGAACAAAAATTTGTTTTGCTTCTACGCGCTCTACAACGCCAGGATATTTACAAATCACGGCTGCACCAGAGTCTTTACCAGATACGTATTCCATACCTGTACCTACGATTGGTGCTTCAGGATTTAATAAAGGTACTGCTTGACGTTGCATGTTCGCACCCATTAATGCACGGTTAGAGTCATCGTTCTCTAAGAATGGGATACATGCTGTAGCGGCAGATACAACTTGTTTTGGTGATACATCCATATAATCTAAACGATCGCGACGGATAACCGTGTTTTCTCCACGGAAACGTGCAACGACATTTTCATCTAAGAATGAACCATCATCGCCTAGACGAGCGTTCGCTTGGGCTACAACATAGTTATCTTCTTCATCAGCTGTTAAGTAGTCAATTCGCTCTGTCACTTTACCTGTTTCAGGATCGATACGACGGTAAGGTGTTTCGATGAAACCGAATTTGTTTACTTTTGCATAAGAAGATAGTGAGTTGATTAACCCGATATTCGGACCCTCTGGAGTTTCAATCGGACACATACGGCCATAGTGGGAGTAGTGAACGTCACGCACTTCAAAACCAGCGCGCTCACGCGTTAAACCACCAGGTCCTAGAGCTGAAAGACGACGTTTGTGCGTCAATTCGCCTAATGGATTCGTTTGATCCATGAACTGTGATAATTGAGAACTTCCAAAGAACTCTTTAATCGCCGCAATAACTGGGCGAATATTAATTAATTGTTGAGGTGTGATTGTATTCGTGTCTTGAATTGACATTCTTTCACGAACAACACGTTCCATACGAGATAAACCGATACGGAATTGGTTTTGTAACAATTCACCTACAGAACGCAGGCGACGGTTACCTAAGTGGTCGATATCATCTGTGTCTCCTACTTGATGAAGCAAGTTAAAGAAGTAACTAATTGATGCTAAAATATCAGCAGGCGTGATATTTTTAACTTCTTCTGTTACATATGCGTTACCTGATACAGTGATGATTTTTTCACCTTCTGGATCATTTGGCGCATAAATCTTAATAGATTGTAATGTAACATCGTCTTCTACTACTCCACCAACCGGACTATAAGTTTTGAAGTTTACTCCACCTTCAAGCATCGGAATCAAGCGATCTAGCAGACGGCGGTCAATCATTGCGCCTTTTTCTGCAATAATTTCACCTGTTTCAGGATCAACTAATGTTTCAGCTAGCTTTTGATTAAATAAGCGATGTTTGATATGAAGCTTTTTATTAATTTTATAGCGACCTACGTTCGCTAAGTCATATCGTTTTGGATCAAAGAAGCGAGATACTAATAGAGACTTCGCATTCTCAACTGTCGGTGGTTCACCCGGACGTAAACGCTCATAGATTTCTAATAGCGCTTTTTCCGTTGTTTCCGTATTATCTTTTTCAAGCGTATTACGGATGTATTCATTATCACCGATTAAATCGATAATCTCTTGGTCAGAACCGAAACCTAGCGCGCGTAACAGCACTGTTACTGGCAGTTTACGAGTACGATCAATACGCACGTATACTACATCTTTTGCATCAGTTTCATATTCTAGCCATGCACCACGGTTAGGGATAACAGTTGCTGTATATCCTTTTTTACCGTTTTTATCAAGCTTTCCACTATAGTAAACACTTGGTGAACGAACCAACTGTGATACGATAACACGCTCAGCACCATTAATCACAAAGGTACCTGTTTCGGTCATCAATGGGAAATCTCCCATGAACACATCTTGGTCTTTTACTTCACCTGTCTCTTTATTAATTAACCGCACCTTAACACGAAGAGGTGCTGCATAAGTTACATCACGTTCTTTGGACTCTCCTACTGAATACTTTGGCTCACCTAAGCTGTAATCAATAAATTCTAGTGATAAGTTACCTGTAAAATCATCAATCGGAGAAATATCTTGGAACATTTCTCGTAAACCTTCATCTAAAAACCATTGGTATGAAGCCGTTTGAATCTCGATTAAGTTCGGTAACTCTAAAACTTCACTAATACGAGCATAACTTCTGCGTTGGCGGTGGCGTCCATACTGAACTAGTTGACCTGTCAACTGATTCACCCCTCAAATCAAGCGTTATTATTCAAAATATATAATAAACCATATGTTTATTATTGAACAAAAGAAAAATGGTCTCTTTAAATAGAAAACCACAATTTCATAAAAACGTACTATTGATTTTATTAGTTTTTCCCATATAATTCAAAATTATACCTTTTATTTTATGTATAACCCGAGCTTATATGGAATATTTATATATTGGCATTTTATAATGCTAACATACTAAAAAATATTAGTCAACATTTTTTAGCACATATGATATAATACCCTTTTTTCTTTTCTACTACTTCTACTTCATTAAATAGAGATTCTAATTTCGCAAGAGCAGATGGCGCTCCTTGCTTTTTCTGAATCACAATCCAAAGTTCTCCTTGGTCAGCAAGGTGATCTAATGATTTTTCTAGAATTTCATGAACAACTTTTTTACCCGCACGGATCGGCGGATTACTAAGAATAGCTGCAAAATTCGTTTCCTTCACATTTTCATAGCAAGAGCTTTGATAGATTGAAACATTTGATACTGAATTAACTTCAGCATTTTTTTGAGCTAGTGCTAATGCACGTTCATTAACATCAACCATATGGACGTTTCTTTGGCTGTCCTCTTTTGCAAGTGCCAACCCAATTGGGCCATATCCGCATCCAACATCCAGAAGCGGGCCGGGACTCTCGGGCATTTGAAACGTTTCAATTAACAGGCGCGATCCAAAATCGATCTCTTTTTTTGAAAAAACACCGCGGTCACTCGTAAATGAAAAAGAGGTTCCTCTCAATTCAAATGAAAAGCGCTCTTCATTACTTGCAGACGATGGTGTATTAGAAAAATAATGTTCTGTCAAAATAGAACCTCCTAATCAATATGTTCTTCTTTACTATAAATGAAAAGGATGACAGAAGCAAAAAAGCTCGCTTGTACAAGCGAGCTTTTTTATATCAGTTGTTAAGCAATAATTACTTAACTTCTACAGAAGCGCCAACTTCTTCAAGTTTAGCTTTTGCTTCTTCAGCTTCTTCTTTAGAAATACCTTCTTTAAGAGCTTTTGGAGCGTTATCAACGATTTCTTTAGCTTCTTTTAAGCCAAGACCAGTGATTTCACGTACTACTTTGATAACTTTGATTTTTTGTCCGCCAGCACTTTCAAGTACTAGGTCAAATTCAGTTTTCTCAGCAGCAGCTTCACCAGCAGCACCGCCAGCTACAGCTACAGGAGCAGCAGCAGTTACGCCAAATTCTTCTTCGATTGCTTTTACTAAATCGTTAAGTTCTAAAACAGTCATATTTTTAACTGCTTCAATGATTTGTTCTTGAGTCATTGTTAATTTCCTCCTTGTGATTGTGTTATATATAACAGACTAGATTATGCACCTTGTTCTTCTTTTTGATCTGCCACAGCTTTTGTAGCAAGAGCAAGGTTGCGAATTGGAGCTTGAAGCACGCTAAGCAACATAGAAAGTAAGCCTTCGCGAGATGGTAGTTCTGCAAGTGCTTTAATTTCTTCAACAGATGCAACATTACCTTCAATTACACCAGCTTTGATTTCTAACGCTTCGTGTTCTTTCGCGAAGTTGTTTAGAATTTTAGCTGGAGCAACAACATCTTCTCCACCAAATGCGATTGCATTTGGACCTACTAACGCATCATTAAGATCTGTTAGTTCAAGTTTTTCTACAGCACGGCGAGTTAAAGTGTTTTTGTAAACTTTGAACTCAATGCCTGCTTCACGTAATTGCTTACGAAGTTCAGTAACTTCAGCAACATTCAAACCACGGTAGTCAACGACAACTATTGAGTTACTCGCTTGAAGTTTTTCAGCAATTTCGTCTACGACTTGTTTCTTTTGTTCAATTACGTTGCTCATCTTTACACCTCCTGTAGATTTCCTTCCGTACACTCAGACAAGGTGCAATAAAAAACCCCCATGACAATAAAGACATGGAGGTGTAGTAAGCGAACCATAACGTTTCACTAATTTATCTCACACACCTCGGTAGGAAATTAAGCTTTGCAGCACCTACTGTCTACGGTACAAATGTTATTCTTTTTAACAACATTATCTATTATAATCAGGGACTTTCAAAAAGTCAACACCGATTTATTTCCAAATTTATTAAGCAGAGAATGAAGCAGTATCAACTTTGATACCAGGGCCCATTGTTGAAGTAACAGCTACGTTCTTCATGTATGTGCCTTTTGCTGCTGCCGGCTTAGCTTTTACCATAGTTTCGAAGATTGTAGTGAAGTTTTCAACTAACTTGCTCTCTTCGAAAGATACTTTACCGATTGGTACGTGGATGTTACCAGCTTTATCAACGCGGTATTCTACTTTACCAGCTTTGATTTCGTTAACTGCTTTTTGAACATCAAATGTTACTGTACCAGTTTTAGGGTTTGGCATTAAACCTTTAGGTCCTAATACACGACCAAGTTTACCAACTTCACCCATCATATCTGGAGTAGCTACGATTACATCGAACTCGAACCAACCTTGTTGGATTTTGTTGATGTAGTCAGCATCGCCAACGTAGTCAGCGCCTGCAGCTTCAGCTTCTTTAGCTTTTTCGCCTTTAGCGAATACTAATACACGTTGAGTTTTACCTGTACCGTTTGGTAGTACTACTGCACCACGAATTTGTTGGTCAGCTTTCTTAGGGTCAACTCCTAAACGGAATGCTACTTCTACAGTTGCATCAAATTTAGTTGTGTTTGTTTTCTTTACTAATTCAATCGCTTCTTGTACTGAATAAGTTTGTGTACGATCTACAAGCTTAGCAGCTTCAACGTACTTTTTACCTTTTTTAGCCATTTTTGTTTCCTCCTTATGTGGTTTTAACGGAATAACCTCCCACTAATAAAGGTTGCGAGCATAGGAAAACTTCCATTTCTCGCAACCTTCTAACACCCAATCAAATGGAATTAGTCTTCAACTACGATTCCCATACTGCGCGCTGTACCTTCTACCATGCGCATTGCAGATTCAACGCTAGCAGCGTTTAAGTCAGGCATTTTAGTTTCAGCAATCTCACGCACTTTGTCACGCTTGACTGTTGCAACTTTATTACGGTTTGGTTCACCAGAACCAGACTCAATACCAGCCGCTTTCTTAAGTAGTACAGCAGCAGGTGGAGTTTTCGTAATAAATGTAAATGAACGGTCTTCAAATACCGTGATTTCAACAGGAATGATAAGACCAGCTTGATCAGCTGTGCGAGCGTTAAACTCCTTACAGAAACCCATGATGTTAACACCGGCTTGACCTAATGCAGGACCAACTGGTGGCGCTGGATTTGCTTTACCTGCAGGAATTTGTAACTTAACAAGTTTAATTACTTTTTTAGCCACGAGACACACCTCCTTAAGTCCGTGATGTGGTAATAGGGCGATGCCCTCCCACTCAATGTTCTTTATATATAAAATAAAGAAATAGTTGTTTTAGTCTCTAGTTTTGAGACATACTGACTTATGAAATATTAACATTAAACTTCATGAATTGCAAGGTCTTACAGATTATATTTTTTCAATTTGTGTAAAGTCTAGCTCTACTGGCGTTTGTCTTCCGAACATATCCACATGAACCTTAACTTTACGTTTATCTGTATCGATTTCTTCAATGGTACCTTCGAAGTTTGCAAACGGACCTTCTTGAACCAATACTGTTTCTTTTAGTTCAAAGTCAAAGTCAGCATGCTTCTCGTCCATGCCCATTTGTTTTAAGATCATTTCTACTTCTTCTGGTAGAAGAGCAGTTGGCTTTGAGCCAGAACCTGCTGAACCTACAAAGCCTGTAACGCCAGGTGTATTACGAACTACATACCATGAATCATCCGTCATGATGATTTCAACTAACACGTACCCTGGAAATACTTTTTTCTTTGTAATCTTTTCTTTGTTGTTCTTAATTTCTCTTTCTTCTTCTTCAGGAACAACAACGCGGAAAATTTTATCTTGCATACCCATTGTTTCTACGCGCTTTTCTAAATTTGTTTTTACTTTATTTTCATATCCAGAATAAGTATGGACTACATACCAATTTTTCTCCATTTCTGAGGACTATACGTCCTTCCCTCCCAGCTCACTATAAAATAAGATGTCCTAATCTATTGCACAGACAACGCACTAGGAAAATAGTTGACTCCTAGCACAATCATTCTTAAAGCAAATTAAAAAACCCGTCTCCGGGCTTTTCTGAAAAAAACATAATTTAGCTTTATTATACCATGATTTAAGTCAATTTATTCAAGGGATTAAACGAATAAGTGACGAAATTCCGTAATCAACTACTACAAAAAAGAGTGTCATAAATACAACTGTAGAAATAACAGTAATTGTATAACGAGTTAGCTCATTTTTTTTAGGCCAACTTACCTTCTTCATCTCACGCCCAACATCACGTAAGAAATTTCCTACACGGTTCATGTTTGTAACCTCCAATAAATTAAAAGGGGTATTAGTCTGTGCAGATTATTGATCTACTTTGTTTCACGATGAATCGTATGTGCGTTACACGTTTTGCAAAACTTCTTCATTTCTAAACGCTCTTCGTTTTGCTGTGTGTTTTTCATAGTCGTATAGTTACGACTAGCGCATTGCACACACGCAAGTACAACTTTTTTACGCATAATGTCAACCACCTATAGAGTGATAATGTCTATAAAAAAGTATCACAGACTTTCTTAGCATGTCAATATGAGGATAGAAGGCTACATTGTGATTTCACGAATCTCGAGGTAGCGCTCTAATTTCCTTTTCACACGCTGAAGTGCATTATCGATGGATTTGACGTGGCGGTTTAACTCTTCTGAAATCTCTTGATAAGATTGACCATCTAAATAAAGAACGAGAACTTTTCGCTCAAGATCACTTAAAAGTTCAGCCATCTTTAATTCAATATCATCAAACTTCTCTCGATTAATGAGCAACTCTTCTGGATTTGCTACTTTTGTCCCCGAAATAACATCCATTAAGGTTCGGTCGGACTCTTCATCATATATTGGCTTGTCCAATGATACATAAGAGTTTAATGGAATATGTTTTTGCCTTGTTGCGGTTTTAATAGCGGTAATAATTTGCCTGGTAATGCAAAGTTCAGCAAAAGCTTTAAACGAAGTTAGCTTATCTTCTCTAAAATCTCTAATTGCCTTATATAACCCTATCATACCTTCTTGTACAATATCTTCACGGTCTGCCCCAATTAAAAAATATGACCGCGCCTTTGCTCGCACAAAGTTTTTGTATTTATGAATCAAATACTCTAATGCGTCAATATCGCCTTTATGCACAAGATCGACAACTGTTTCATCCTCTTGTTGTTCGAAATGAGCATGCAGTTTTCTCCCATAATTATCGCCCATATCGATCCCCCCGACCGCACAGTAGATAGAAATATTATACAGTAGCTAATTCCGTACCGTCAATAACCTCACCGCTGTCCCCGACGCCATTTTTCGAAAATTTCGGCTACTTGATTGGAAAGTTGAATGCGTGCCGCTGGCTTTTGATTTTGAATAGACTTCACATCAAGATTAATATGTTTCTCAATCTGCTCAATTTCGTTGTGCAATTCTCGAGCAGAAATTCTGAGCGCACCTTGTCCAAAGATTGCCCACTGCTCCGTGAAATCAGATGTAGCAACATGAATCTGTGTCTTTACATTGCTTAGCTCTTGAGCCAGCTTTTCAATGTACTCATCCGCTGTTTCATTTTCTCTTGTAAATACAACGTCAACCTTATGATTTTTTGCCTTCTTTTCAATTCCTTCGACCATATGAGCATCGAAGACAATAATGACACGGTACCCCATATATGCTTGATACTCTGCCATCTTTTCGATTAACAGGTCTCGAGCACCGGCTAAATCATTATCTCTAAGCTTTCTTAGGTCGGGCCACGCACCTATCATGTTATAACCATCCACCAGCAGAATATCCATTCTTATTCACCTAGAGGATGGCGTTTTCGGTAAACCTCATACATGAGAAGACTAGCTGCTACAGATGCATTTAACGATGTAACATGCCCAACCATTGGAAGTTGTACAAGGAAGTCGCATTTTTCACGAATCAAACGACTCATGCCTTTTCCTTCGCTTCCAATCACTAACGTAAGCGGCATACCTCCATCTAAGTTGCGATAATCATCGCTTTCTTTCGCATCTGTTCCAACAATCCATACGCCTCGATCTTTTAATTCATCAATCGTCCTTGATAGGTTTGTTACCCTTGCTACAGGGACATGTTCAATCGCTCCTGTAGAGGCCTTAGCTACAGTGGCCGTTAATCCAACTGAACGGCGCTTTGGAATAATAATACCGTGTGCGCCAACGGCATCGGCTGTTCGCATAATAGAACCTAAATTATGGGGATCTTCAAGCTCATCTAGCAGAAGAAAAAACGGACTTTCATTACGTTTTTCCGCTAAGTTAAATAAATCATCTAACTCTGCATATTGATAAGCAGCAACTTGTGCAGCTACTCCTTGATGAATACCGTCTACCATTTGTTCAATTTTCTTTTTCGGTACAAACTGCACTAATACACCATTACGTTTTGCTAACTGCGTGATTTGCCCCATAGAACCGCCTTGCGATCCTTCGGCAATCCATAGTTTGTTAATGTCACGCCCAGACTTTAGGGCTTCTAGGACCGGATTACGTCCAATAATAAATTCATGTTCCATGATTCATTCCTCCCTCTCCTTCATCGACGAAAGAGATAGCTTTAGTAATAAGTTCCATCATTCTTTCTTCTTCACCTAAAAGATACAAATAGCCTACGACCGCTTCAAATGCTGTACTGTAGCGATACGTTTGCACATCTGTGTTTTTAGGGACTGTACCGGACTTTGCATTGCGTCCTCGGCGCAGTACACCTTCTTCTTCTTCAGTAAAAAAGTTTTCATTTTTAAAATAATATACGATTTGCGCTTGTGCTTTTGCTGATACATATTTTTTAGCTTTATTATGAAGCTGGTTAGGGCGCACTGTCCCTAACACCAGCAGGTGGCGGCGAACATGTAAATCAAACACCGCATCACCCATATAAGCAAGAGCTAAGCTATTTAGCTGTTTTACATCTAATTTACTGCTGCTCATAACACTATTATCCTCTTTTCCATCTTGTTCCTTGTGCGGTATCTTCTAAAATAATATTTTTAGCCTTTAATTCATCTCGAATTTGATCTGCTAATTGGAAATTACGATCTTTACGAGCCTGAATACGATCTTGGATCAATTGATCAATTTCTTCGTCTAGAAGTTCAGCTTCTCCAAACGTAATGCCTATTGCAGTACCTAATTCTTTAAACTCTTTAATAAAGGCTTCAATTACATCTGTAGACGTTGTTTGTTCTAATAAATACAAGTTAGCTTGCTTTGCTAGCTCGAACAGAACAGAAATGGCATTTGCCGTATTAAAATCATCATCCATCTCTTCAACAAACGTTTCGCGAAGCTCTTTTAGCTTTTCGAACCATTCTGAAGCATCTTCTTGAAGATTTGTTGCTGCCTCTAGACGGTGAGTTAAGTTGCCGTAAGCTGTTTGCAGACGCTCAAACCCTTTGCGCGTATTCTCTAAAATTTCTTCGTTATAGTTAATTGGGTGACGATAGTGAACAGATAAAATAAAGAATCGAAGTAGGGACGGATCATGCTTTTTAATAATGTCATGAACTAACACGAAGTTCCCTAGTGATTTAGACATCTTTTCATTATCAATATTGATATATCCGTTATGAAGCCAGTATTTCGCAAACGATTTCCCAGTGAGCGCTTCTGATTGGGCGATTTCATTTTCGTGATGAGGGAAAGCTAAATCCTGACCGCCTGCGTGGATATCAATTGTATCACCTAAATACTTGCGTGCCATCGCAGAGCACTCGATATGCCAGCCTGGTCTTCCTTGACCCCAAGGGCTATCCCATGCGATCTCCCCATCTTTGGTTGCTTTCCAAAGAGTAAAGTCTAATGGATCTTCTTTCTTTTCTCCAACTTCGATACGAGCACCGGATTGCAATTCATCAATAGATTGATGTGATAATTTTCCGTATCCTTCAAACTTACGTGTACGATAGTATACATCACCCTCTGACTCATATGCATATCCTTTTTTCACCAGTTCATCAATGAACTCAATAATGATATCCATATTTTCAGTCACGCGTGGATGCACATCGGCATGCTTGCATCCAAGAGCTGACGTATCTTCAAAGTAGGCATCGATAAAGCGGTTTGCGATCGTTGGAACATCTTCTCCTAACTCTTTTGCTGCCTTAATTAATTTATCATCCACATCTGTGAAGTTTGAGACATACTCTACATCGTAACCTCTAAATTCTAAATAGCGGCGCACCGTATCAAATACGATTGCAGGACGCGCATTTCCAATATGAATATAGTTATACACGGTCGGTCCGCACACGTACATTTTGACTTTGTTTTCTTCCAGCGGTACAAACGTCTCTTTTTGACGTGTTAACGTGTTATATAGCTTAATTGCCATGGTGAATCTTCCCTTCTTTTAATTCCTTTAATTGATTTTGCAGGTGTAAAATTTCTTTCTCTAGCTGTTTAAAACGCTCTGCATCTGGATCTGGCAAATCTTGATGATTCAAATCTTTTGGAATCCGGACGCCATTTTGAATGACGACTCGGCCAGGGATACCAACAACCGTTGAGTTTTCTGGGACGTCATTTAATACAACTGAGCCCGCTCCAATTTTGGAGTGCGCATGAATCGTAATCGACCCTAGCACTTTAGCACCTGTTGCAATTAAGACATTGTCTTCGATCGTCGGGTGACGCTTTCCTTTTTCTTTCCCTGTTCCTCCGAGTGTTACTCCTTGATATACTGTTACATTATCTCCAATTTCGCACGTTTCCCCAATAACAATTCCCATCCCGTGGTCAATAAAAAATCGGCGGCCAATTTTCGCACCCGGATGAATTTCAATCCCTGTGAAGAATCGGCTAATTTGTGAGATTACACGTGCCAGAAAAAACCACTTTCTTTTAAAAAGCCCATGAGCTAATCTATGTGCCCAAATAGCATGCAACCCTGAATAGGTTAATATCACTTCAATATAACTTCTTGCTGCAGGATCTTGTTCAAATATGGCCTCAATGTCTTCCTTTAACAACTTTAGCATCATCTCACCCCAATTCCGCTATTCCTCTATCTACTCATTGATTGTATAAAAAAACGCCCCTATGTCAAATGACACAGAGACGTATATACGCGGTTCCACTCTGTTTGGATCAACAAACGATCCCAACTCTTCTCTCATAACGTGAAAGTACCCGCTTTTGCCTACTTACTTAGTAGCATTCAACAAAAGACTCAAAGGCGCACTTCAACAAGTTTTGTCATAGGTTACTTTCAGCCGGTGATAACCCTCTCTGATATGCAATGAACTTGCCTACTCTTCCTTCTCAACGATATCCATATTTGATTACTTTATCATATGGGCAAAATAGAAATTTGTTAACTATAAATGCTTTCTAAACGAGCTAAAACTGTTTCTTTTCCTAAAAGAGAAATAGCTTTTGGAAGCTCAGGACCATGTGTTTCGCCTGTTGTTGCTACACGAATTGGCATAAATAGTTTTTTACCTTTTTGACCTGTTGCTTTTTGTACAGCCTTTGTTGCTGCCTTAATTTCATCAGCGCTGAATTCTTCTAAGGAAGAAATCTCTTCAGCAAATGCTTTTAACACTTCCGGTACTTGTTCTTCAGCAAGCACTGCTTTTGCTTCTTCACTGTAATCAATTTCTTTCTTAAAGAACATTTCAGTAAGTTCAACAATCTCAGCGCCAAAGCTCATTTGTTCTTGGTATAGAGCAACTAAGTCACGTACCCATTGTTCTGTTTCTACATCGCGCGCTTCTTCAACTTTTCCAGCTTTCACTAAGTGCGGAACTGATAAAGCTACTACCTCGTCTAAATCCAATTTTTTCATGTATTGGTTGTTCATCCAACGTAATTTGCTTGTATCAAATAGTGCTGGAGATTTTGATAAACGAGCTGGGTCAAAAATTTCAATGAACTGTTCTTTAGAGAAGATTTCTTCTTCTCCCACAGGTGACCAACCAAGCATTGTAATAAAATTAAACAGTGCTTCCGGCAAGTAGCCTAATTCTTTATATTGCTCAATAAACTGAATGATTGACTCATCACGTTTACTTAGCTTACGGCGATTTTCATTTACGATTAATGTCATATGACCAAATACAGGAGGCGTCCAGCCTAAAGCTTCATACACAAGAATTTGCTTCGGTGTATTAGAGATATGGTCATCTCCGCGTAGAACATGTGTCATCTTCATTAGATAATCATCAATGGCTACAGCGTAATTATATGTGGGTGTACCGTCTTTTTTCACAATAACGAAGTCACCAATGCCTTCAGACTCAAATGATACTTCATCTTTGACAATATCATTCCATTTAATTTCTGTGTTACTAGGAACACGGAAGCGAATGCTTGGCTCGCGGCCTTCTCCTTCTAGTTCAGCACGCTGCTCAGCTGTTAAGTTACGGCACTTACCTGAATAGCGCGGCATTTGACTGTTCGCCTGCTGTTCTTCACGCTCTTTTTCAAGCTCTTCTGACGTACAGTAACAGTGATAAGCTAATCCTTTTTCAAGAAGTTCTTCCGTATATTTTTGATAGATTTCCGTACGTTCAGACTGGCGGTAAGGACCGTACTCGCCGCCTACGTCGATACTCTCATCCCATTCAATACCTAACCATTTTAAATAGCGCAGCTGACTTTCTTCTCCGCCTTCGATATTACGCTTTTGATCTGTATCTTCAATACGGATAATAAATTTACCGTTTTGATTTCGTGCAAATAAATAATTAAATAGTGCTGTTCTTGCATTCCCTATATGAAGATGTCCAGTTGGACTCGGGGCATAACGAACTCTTACTTCGCTTGACATAACTAAGATGACCTCCAATTTAATATTACTTATAGTATGTATTTATATGTTTTAGACATGTTCTAATTTTATCACCAAATAGGTATCTGTCAAAGTCAACTGTTTTTATTTTTGATAAACTAAAACGGCTGCTTGGGCGGCAATTCCTTCTTCACGTCCCGTAAAGCCTAACTTTTCTGTTGTTGTTGCCTTGACGTTAATTTGAGAAATGCTTGCTTCTAACAGCTGCGCAATACGCTCTCTCATTGGTTCAATGTAAGGAGCCATTTTAGGTTTTTGCGCAATAATCGTGCAATCTACATTGCTTAATTCATAACCTTCATCTTTTAGTAGTTTCCATACATGTTGAAGAAGCTTTGCTGAATCAGCATCTTTAAATTCAGGGTCTGTATCTGGAAAATGCTTTCCGATATCTCCTTTAGCCGCCGCTCCTAATAAGGCATCTGCGATTGTATGTAACAGCACATCTGCATCTGAATGGCCTAATAATCCTTTTTCATACGGAATTTCTAAACCTCCGATGATTAAAGGTCTTCCTTCTGCAAATTCATGTACGTCGAAACCTTGTCCTACTCGAATGTTCATTTTTCCACTCCTTCAGTCCTGTTTAGCTTTGTTAATATAGCTTCTGCATATAACAAATCTTCTGGTGTTGTTAGTTTTATATTATCGTAATTTCCCTCTACAATCGATACTTTTTGCCCCGCTTTTTCTACTAAGCTTGCATCATCGGTGCCTAAGTATTCATTTGTTTTTGCTTTTTCGTGTGCATCCATTACTACATCAAAAAGAAAAGCCTGCGGCGTTTGAATAGCCCACAAGCTAGAGCGCTCAACTGTTTCAATGACAGTACCCTGTTCCACACGCTTAATTGTGTCTTTTACTGGAACAGCCAGCACAGCAGCCTTATCACTAGCAGCTTTTTCTACTAACTCATGGATTGTGTTTTGTTGAACAAATGGACGAGCGCCATCATGAATTAATACCATCTGAGCCTGCTTTAAACTTTTAAGACCGTTATAAACGCTATGTTGACGTTCATCGCCTCCAACTGTCAATGATTGAACCTTTTGAATTGGATATTCGATTAATAACTCTTCAAAAATCTCTACTTCTTTTTCGTTTACGACTAGTGCAATTCCACTGCACCAAGGATCTTGTTCGAATTTTTGCAGCGTATGAATGATAAGCGGAACGTTTTGAATAGTTAAAAATTGTTTGTTCCGCCCCGCTTTCATTCGCTTCCCCTGACCTGCAGCTAACACGATAATTTCATACTTCATCGGTATACTCCCTTTACCTGTTACGTCACAGTGCTTTTTCTAATAACTTAGGTTTCGCAAAAATCATACGGCCTGCTGAGGTTTGGAGTACGCTCGTCACCAGTACATCAATTTGCTTTCCAATATAATTTCTTCCTTCTTCTACCACGATCATTGTACCGTCATCAAGATAGGCAATACCTTGATTGTGCTCTTTACCGTCTTTTATAACCAATACGTTCATTTCTTCTCCTGGAAGTACAATTGGCTTGACGGCATTTGCTAAGTCATTGATATTTAAAACGCCAACATTTTGAAGTTCACATACTTTATTTAAATTAAAATCGTTTGTCACGACCAAACCGGAAGTCAGCTTTGCTAGTTTAACCAGCTTGCTGTCTACTTCTTGAATGTCCTCGAAATCGCCTTCATAAATTTCTACCTTCATTGCCAGTTCTTTTTGAATACGGTTTAGAATATCTAGACCTCGTCTACCTCTGTTTCGTTTTAGAACATCCGACGAATCAGCAATATGCTGAAGTTCCTCAAGCACAAAGCGCGGAATAACAATCGTTCCGTCTAAAAATCCTGTTTGACAAATATCTGCGATACGGCCGTCAATAATAACGCTTGTATCTAAAATCTTAAGAGACTTTAATGATTCTTCGTTATCTGTTTCTTCTTCTTGTCCTTTTTTCTTCCCAATTCGAGCTGGCATCGAAAACACGCTTACAAGTTCATCACGTTTTTTAAATCCGACTTGAAACCCTAAGTAACCTAAAAGAATACTTAGAAAGATTGGTAAAATGGTACTTACTACTTGAAGTTGAATTCTGCCTAAAAAAGCTCCGACCAAGTAGGCTACAATAAGCCCTAAAATCAATCCTAAGCTCCCAAAAAGCACATCCGTTACAGGCGCCTTCAGTAACGCCTCTTCCACTCGGCGAATTAATTCAACTATATAATCAACAATCCAAAACGTGACAAGGAAAAACAAAATGGCTCCCAGTATTGCATCGACGTAAGGCTTTTCTAGAAATGCTACATCTTGCAGATTTAATAATTGAATAAGTTCAGGTATAAAAAAGACGCCCAATGTACCACCTGTAATAATAAAAAATAACTGTACAAAACGTTTTAACACGCCTTCACCTCCTTTTATCATTATAAACAGTTTACAATGATTGAAACCTGTTATTTAACCAAAAAACAGAATTTGTAAACAAACTGTCACTTTTTTTGTATTTTCACAATATCTTAATGAATCAAACATTTAATGTCAATTAATATCCTATAGCTGACGGTTTGTAAGATGCTGCTCTTTTAGTCTTTTTAGGCCTTCTCTGATTTTCCGTGCTCGAATTTCACCGATGCCTTCTACCTCATCCAATTCTTCTACCGACGCATCTGCTATCGTTTTTAAATCCCCTAATTCATCAATGAGATTTTCAATAATAATCGATGGAAGTCTTGGAATTTTATGAAGCATTCGATACCCTCTAGGAATAACGCTGTCTTCAAAGCTTGTATACATGGGATATCCCATTAAGCGAAGAAGCGTCTGGTCATCGAGAAGAACATTATTTGATGGCTGCTGCATGCGTTCAATTACTCGGTAAGGGTCAAAGCTGAGGTCATACATATAATCTTTGATTAATAAAGTTGCTTCTTCCTCTAAGTGGGAAAGTAGTTCATTCATTTGGAGACGGATTAGTCTTCCTTCTGTTCCTAACTCGCTAATATAGCTCAAAATTTCATTTTTAATACGCAGAACCATTTCTGTACGATGAAGCGACTGCAGCACGTCTGTATGAGTTACTTGCTCTTCAAACTCTAATGCACTGAGACTTGTAATCGATTCGTCTAATACCGCCTTGTACTTCTCAAGTGTTCCAAGCGCTTGATTCGCTTTTGCTAAAATAACGCTAATGTCTTTCAATACATACTGCAGAGACCCTTTGTAAAGCGTAATCACATTTCTTCTTTGTGAAATGGCTATCACCAATACACCTGACTGCTTAGCTACGCGCTCTGCTGTACGGTGTCGCATTCCTGTCTGTGAAGAAGGAGTAGAGGGGTCTGGCATGAGCTGAGCATTAGCAAATAATATCTTGCTTCCACTGTCGTTTAAAATAAGCGCTCCATCCATTTTGGCTAACTCGTATAAATGCGCAGGTGTAAATGCACAATTAATCGAAAATCCTCCATCTACCATCTTTTTGACTTGTTCATTGTAGCCCATAACAATTAAGCCGCCCGTCTTTGCCCGCAAGACGTTATCGATACCGTCACGAATAGGGGTTCCTGGTGCTACAAACTGCAGAATTTCTGATATTTGTTTTTGACTAACTGTTGTTTTTTCTCCTTCCACTGCTTATCCTCCTAATGTATATTGCAGAGCCTCCGCTACTGTTGATACCCCAATCACATCAATACCATCTGGGACTTTCCATCCTCCTAAATTTTTCTCTGGGATAATAATTCGTTGGAACCCTAATTTTACCGCTTCTTGAACGCGCTGTTCAATTCTAGATACTCGGCGTACTTCACCTGTTAATCCTACCTCTCCTACAATAACATCTGTAGCGCTAGAAGCAGCATCTCTGAAACTTGAAGCAATGCTAACGGCTACAGCTAAATCAATTGCTGGTTCATCTAATTTCACTCCACCTGCTACTTTTAAATAAGCATCTTGATTCTGCAGCAGCATTCCTACACGCTTTTCTAAAACAGCCATGATAAGCGAAACGCGATTATGATCTACTCCCGTCGCCATTCTTCTAGGGTTTCCAAAGCTCGTTGGACTGATTAGCGCCTGCAGCTCTACTAATACGGGTCTTGTCCCCTCCATTGAAGCGACAACAACCGACCCTGCTGCTCCCTGAGACCGTTCTTCTAGAAAGATTTCAGACGGATTCAATACTTCTTCTAGCCCACTTTCTTTCATTTCAAAAATGCCCATTTCATTTGTAGACCCAAACCGGTTCTTAACCGCTCTTAATATACGATACGTATGATGACGCTCTCCTTCAAAATAAAGAACCGTATCCACCATATGTTCAAGAAGTCTTGGACCTGCAATGGCCCCTTCTTTCGTTACATGCCCCACAATAAAGATGGCAATTCCATTCGTTTTAGCAACACGCATTAGTTCAGCCGTACACTCTCGCACCTGTGAGACGCTTCCTGGCGCTGATGTGACATCAGCATGGTAAATGGTTTGAATTGAATCAATCACCACAAAATCAGGCTGCATGCTTGAGATGGCCTCTAGTATTAATTCTAAGTTTGTTTCTGCGTGAACATAAAGCTCTTCAGCTTTTACACCTAACCTGTCCGCTCTTAACTTCGTTTGCTTGGTTGATTCCTCTCCCGAAATATATAGTACTTTATTTTGTTTCATTGCTAACTGCGCAGAGGTTTGCAAAAGTAAAGTAGACTTTCCGATACCCGGATCTCCCCCTATTAAAACGAGTGAGCCTCGGACAATACCTCCACCTAATACACGATTTAACTCTGCAGAAGGTGTAAAAATTCGTGGTTCTGTTGTAGATTCAATCGCTGTAATTGACTGAGGTTTTTGAACTTTAGAAGCAGTAGCTCCGGAAAAAGCTCCTCGGCGTGATGATTTCGTTTCTTCCATTTCTTCTACCATAGAATTCCAGCTTCCGCATCCAGGACATTTCCCCATCCATTTTGCTGATTCATATCCGCAATGCTGACATGCAAATTTTGTTTTTCGTTTCGCCATTATGTTATCAATCTCTCCGTTCATTCAATCGATTTCTATCTCTATTGTACACTATTTCCTAAGCTAAAATAAAAAGGGAGGCATACGTGTTTTTTCGTATGCCTCGTCTTGGTTTGAGTAAATTTAGCTGATGCTGCTTGGAGCGGAGGATTTAACAACAAATTCTCCTTTGTCTACATCTAGCGTCACTTTCTGACCTTTTTGAACAACTCCTTTTAGCAGCTCTTCAGATAAACGGTCTTCAATATGTTTTTGAATTGCTCTACGAAGTGGACGAGCACCGTATTCTGGATCAAAACCTTCCTCTGCAATCTTATCAATTGCCTCTTTTGTTAACTCAAGATCAATTTCTTGCTCTTTTAAGCGTTTTGTTAACTGATCCGCCATTAATTTAACGATTTCAGCTAAGTGAGGTTTCTCTAATGAATGGAAGACGATAATTTCATCGATACGGTTTAGGAACTCCGGACGGAAAGCGCGCTTCATTTCCGCCATTACTTTTCCTTTCATATCTTTGTAGTCTTGCCCTTCTGCTTCTACTGTGAACCCTAAGTGCTTACTTCGTTTTAATGTATCAGCACCTACGTTTGATGTCATAATTAAAATCGTATTACGGAAATCAACTGTACGGCCTTTTGAATCTGTTAAGCGTCCATCTTCTAACACTTGTAATAAAATGTTAAATACATCCGGATGCGCTTTTTCAATTTCGTCTAAAAGAACAACTGAGTAAGGTTTTCTTCTTACTTTTTCCGTTAACTGGCCGCCTTCTTCGTATCCAACATATCCTGGAGGTGAACCTACTAATCGGGAAGTAGAATGTTTCTCCATGTACTCAGACATATCGATACGAATCATTGCATCTTCATCCCCGAAGATTGACTCCGCTAATGCACGTGCAAGCTCTGTTTTACCAACCCCTGTTGGTCCTAAGAAAATGAATGAACCAATTGGACGTTTTGGATCTTTCAAGCCTGCTCTAGCACGGCGCACAGCTTTTGCAACTGCTTTTACCGCTTCTTCTTGCCCAATTACACGAGAGTGAAGAATCTCTTCCATGTTCAGCAGTCTTTCTGTCTCTTCCTGTGCCAGTTTAGAGACCGGTACACCCGTCCAGCTAGATACCACCATCGCAATATCTTCTACGGTTACAGCTGAGTTTTCTTTACCTTGCTGCTCTTTCCAAATTTTCTTTGTGTCTTCTAATTCTTCGCGTAGGCGTTGCTCTGTATCTCGTAAAGATGCTGCTTTTTCAAATTCTTGACTTTGAACAGACGCATCTTTTTCATTGCGTACTGATTCTAATTTTTGCTCTAATTCCTTTAAATTTGGCGGCGTTGTAAATGAACGTAAACGCACTTTTGAACCAGCTTCATCAATTAAATCGATTGCTTTATCCGGTAAGAAACGATCGGAAATGTAGCGATCTGATAGTTTCACCGCTTGCTCGATTGCCTCATCAGAAATAGATACTCGGTGATGCGCTTCATAACGGTCACGAAGCCCT
This sequence comes from Priestia sp. VA7, assembly GCF_055710015.1. Classification (NCBI taxonomy): domain Bacteria; kingdom Bacillati; phylum Bacillota; class Bacilli; order Caryophanales; family Bacillaceae; genus Priestia; species Priestia sp. VA7. The sequence continues at coordinate 3,561 of NZ_JBVQPN010000012.1, read as the reverse complement.
TTTAAGATTTGAACAGACTCTTCCAACGTTGGTTCATCCACTTGAATTGGCTGGAAGCGACGCTCTAACGCTGCATCTTTTTCAATGTACTTTCTGTATTCATCTAAAGTCGTAGCACCGATACACTGAAGTTCTCCACGAGCAAGAGACGGTTTTAAAATATTAGAAGCATCGATAGCACCTTCTGCGCCACCAGCGCCAATTAATGTGTGTAGCTCATCGATAAAGAGAATGATATTACCTGCTTGACGAATTTCATCCATTACTTTCTTCAAGCGATCTTCAAATTCTCCGCGGTATTTTGTACCAGCAACGACCGTTCCCATATCCAAAGTCATAACGCGTTTGTCACGTAAAATTTCTGGAACTTCATTGTTGACGATTTGCTGAGCCAAACCTTCAGCGATTGCCGTTTTACCGACACCTGGCTCCCCAATTAATACAGGATTGTTTTTTGTACGTCGGCTTAACACTTCAATAACACGCTGAATTTCTTTCCCACGTCCGATAACAGGGTCTAAGCTTCCTTCGCGCGCTACAACTGTTAAATCGCGTGCTAAGCTGTCTAGCGTAGGTGTATTAGCGTTTGAAGAGCCTCCGCCTTGATGACTTGAAGCAGCTTCATTACTACCTAATAAATGAAGCACTTGCTGACGAGCTTTATTTAGGCTGACACCTAAATTATTTAAAACGCGTGCTGCAACGCCTTCACCTTCACGAATTAAGCCTAGTAAGATATGTTCTGTTCCTACATAAGAATGACCAAGCTTTCGGGCTTCATCCATTGAAAGTTCAATGACTTTTTTCGCTCGAGGTGTATAATGAATGGTCTGCGTTAATTCTTGGCCTCTGCCAATTAATGCTTCCACTTCTTTTTGAATTTTTTCAGTGCTTAGGCCTAGAGCAGAAAGAGCTTTTGCTGCAATTCCTTCACCTTCACGAACGATACCTAATAAAATATGCTCCGTTCCAATGTTGTTGTGACCTAGGCGTAGTGCTTCTTCCTGTGCTAAAGCTAATACTTTTTGTGCGCGCTCTGTAAATCTACCAAACATCATATAATCGTCACCCTCCACGTTTAATTTGTGTTTTTATTTATAGTGAGACGTTCTCGAATTAAGGTGGCTCTTTTAATGTCACGTTCTTGAGGTTTTAGAGGACCTCCCGAATACTTTTGTAAAAAGCCTGGCTGCGTCATAATGATAAGTTCATTCAATATATTTTGACTCAGTCCTTTTATATACCCTAAATCGATTCCTAATCGAACATCTGATAAACATTGTGAAGCTTCTTTTGACTCAATAATACGGCTATTGGCCAATACTCCATATGAACGATACACTCGATCTTCTAACTCTACATGAGATGTTTTAAACAGCGCGTCTCTTGCAGAGTGCTCTTGTGTAATCAACTGCTGTACGACACTATTTAAATCTGCCACAATATCTTCTTCAGATTTCCCTAAGGTTATCTGATTAGAAATTTGAAAGATATTCCCTAAAGCTTCGCTACCTTCTCCATAAATTCCTCTCACCACTAAGCCAAGCTGGTTAATAGCGGGAATAATACGATGAATTTGACGGGTCATCACTAAAGCCGGCAGATGCATCATCACAGATGCACGTAGCCCAGTACCCACATTTGTGGGACAGCTGGTTAAATACCCTCTATTTTCATCAAACGCATAATCTACGTATTTCTCAATCCAATTATCTACTTTATTCGCTGTGCTTAAAGCTTCAGATAATTGAAGGCCTGGAAATAAACATTGTATGCGTAAATGATCTTCTTCATTAACCATAATACTCAAATCTTCTTTTTCTGATAAAAAACAAGCTCCGTTGTTATCTCCTTCAGCCAAGTTAGGACTGATAAGATGCTTTTCAACCAACACTTGCTTTTGAAGAGGCTGTAATTCGTTCATCTTTAGTAAATGCAAATTCCACTGATTGGTGTTTTCACTTTTTTGAAAAACTTGCTCGAATGCTCGAACCACTTCAACTGCTTGTTCTTTAGAAAAGAGAGTTGGAAAAAGATAATGAGTTAAATTTCGAGCCAGCCTGATTCGACTGCTTAGAACAATATCTGAATTCGAAGCTTCTTGACGCATCCAAGAGCTAACAGGCTGGGAAAAGAACAAATCCTGGGACATGAATTACGCTTCCTCCTCTCTCGATTCGTTCATCTTCTTTTCTAGTAACCGAATGTGATCTCGGAGTTCGGCTGCTTTCTCAAACTCCTCTTTTTCGATATACTCTTTTAAGTTCAATCTTAATGCCTGTAATTCCTTTTTTAAATGAAGATTACTTGCAATTCTTGCTGGTATTTTTCCATGATGCAGATAATTACCTCCATGCAGCCTCTTCAAGAAAGGAATAAGAGGTCGCTCGAATGTTTTGTAGCAATCTGCACATCCAAACCTGCCGATTTTAGCAAATTTTTGATATGTCATGCCACAAGTAGGACAAGAAAGAATCTCCTGACTTTGTTGCTTATAATTTTCAGTTACTGCTGGATCTAGGTTAAGTAGGCCAGCTAGTAAGTTATTGATTGAAAAACCTTGCTGATTTGAAAAAGAAAATGCATCTCCATTTTCTGAAGCGCATTGTTCACATACATGCATCTCCGTCTTTTCACCATTAATGATTTTTGTGAAGTGAAGAGTTGCAGGTCTCGTTTCACATTGCTGACAAATCATCCTGTCATCACTCCCTGTTCTAAATAAAATAGATCATGAGCTTATCGGTAGCGTAATGAATTAAGCATTGCTTTTAAAAGATTAGCCCTTAGCTCATCACGATAAGGAAGTTCAATATTAATAACTGAACGATTGATAACACTCAACATGATTTTTGCTTCTCGTTCTGTGATGACTTTTTCTTCAACTAACCTAATAATGACGTTTTCAGCACTTACTTGTGAAATTTCATTTTGAATCATCTCAATTACTTGCTGAAACAAATCCGCTGCATCATGCATTTTTACTTTTGCAATACGAATAAAACCGCCGCCGCCTCGCTTACTTTCTACAAGATAACCTCTCTCAACTGTAAAACGGGTATTGATAACGTAATTAATTTGCGACGGAACGCATTGAAATTTATCAGCAATCTCACTGCGCCTTATTTCAACAATTTCTCTTTCACTTAATTCAAGTACTTGTTTTAAATACTGTTCGATAATGTCAGAGATATTTGGCACACTGCCCCCTCCTTCTGACTTTGACTATATTTGACCTTAATTTAAATATAAAAGGAAACGAAAAAATTTTCAACTATGTACTATTAAAGTTTATTCTTTACTTTTATCGTTGCCACTAAAATTTATTTCAAAACCTGCAAATCGTGAATTTTATTGTTCTTACTATACTTTTTCACAAAACAAATAAATTGTAAACAAAAAAGGACTAGCTAAAATAGCTAGTCCTTTTTCAGGTGCCTGGCAACGTCCTACTCTCACAGGGACAAAGTCCCAACTACCATTGGCGCTAAAGAGCTTAACTTCCGTGTTCGGTATGGGAACGGGTGTGACCTCTTCGCTATCGCCACCAGACAAGAGATT
>NZ_JBVQPN010000011.1:0-67822 GCF_055710015.1 Priestia sp. VA7 | reverse complement strand
ATCCTAAAAATAGTGAACTAAAAAGAAAAATATAATATCCAACTATAAGAGAAATTGGGAAAGGATTAACCTTCGTAAATAACAAAAAAATTGGTAATACACTTACCACTACGCCTCCTAATGCTACCTGCCAACGAGAAGAATCTCCTTTGATTAGATAAAAAAAGAGTAAAAAAATCATAAATACACTAAAAGATATACTAAGAATTAAGATTATTTTTGATTTCAAATTTCCACCCCATTTGTCAAAAAGGTTCTTCTTCGAATAAGCACTATATAGCTAGCTCCTAAGCTACAAGGAATCCAGTTTTCTCTATATTTTTGATAAATAATAAATGTATATACTCTTATTGAAAAAACTTTAAAAGTTGTACTGGAATGAATGGAGAACAAAAGAGCATTCTTTATGTCAAAAGAGAAAATAACAGCTTAAAAAGCAGAAAATCTCCCTTCGATTGGAAGAGAGTTTTTCTGCTACATTTATTGTTTGGACGATGTTTTGTGACATCATGAGTAGTTTACTCAAAGGTTGCAGCTATGCAACCTTTGCATAGCAAATTTGCAATATTTCTTTGCATAGATATTTAATATGTTCCAAAAAACACCATTATGTTAACTAAAAACCTATATCGTATACACATTGATTTTCAGCTATATTATTAATAAAAAGGTTTGATATTACATCATAATCTGTAATTTAGCAGGAAATTCAGTTTCTACTTTTTTATAGTTTATTTTTGTACTCTAACTGTACATTTTTAAATTTAATATCTGTAAGTAGAGGAGGAAGCGTAGTTGTCTAACCTTCCTTCGTATGATCAAAGCCATTTTATTACTCAATTGGACCAAGCATTTGTTGAGCCATATCTTTATACTCCTGCAATCCAGAGCTTTCAGCGAAAGCAGCAACAGTAATAGCCTGTGTGGTTGCCAATTCTAAGATATGTTCTTTCATAAGTGGCCAAGTTTTTCCGCCTGCCTTCTCATAAGCTGTAATAGCTTTTGTCAGCCCTTCTTCACCTGTAAATAAATAGTGAGCAAGAAAATCACGAGATACATCTGTAACGGCTACTTCAGTCCAATCAATTAAGCCAGTAGCCTCTGATTGGTTATTAATTAAAATATGTCCTGGATGAACATCACCATGGCTAAGGCCAGTATGATTTGGCCACATATCAGCATTGTCCACCCATGCCTGCCAACGATTCCATAAATCCTCAGGCACCTCATATTCATCTTTTACTTTCTGCATTTTTTCTTTCATTAACTCTCGTGCTTCAGTTGCCGTATAGATTTTAATACCAGCATCCTTTACTAAGTTTGTTGGCAATTGATGTAACTCTGCTAACATGCGTCCAAACGATTCATGGTAAGAGGACGGAACATTTTCTATATTTAACACCCACTCATAATTTTGAATTTCAGGATTAATGGTACCCGCAGGCACCCCACCTAATGCTTTGTAAGCAACCAACTCATCGGTGAAAATTTCCCAATATGGGGCTTGAATGTTTGTATATTGATTTATAGCATCTAAAACCATCTTTTCTTGATGAGCTTTTGCCATAGAATCAGGTCTACGCGGGACTCGTAAAATCCATTTTTCCCCCTGCTCATCTTCTACATGTGCAACTTGAAAATCCAAGCCTGATTCATTTAATTTCATTGTTTCTTCGACTACGTCTAAGCCTTTTCTTTTCGCTAATTCTTTGATTTCTAGTTTATTCATAAGAATTTTCCTCCCCTAACTTTCTAGGTTTTTTTCGTTTTGTTTTGGTCGTTGCTCTTTTTTATTTTCTCTAGCTCTGCTTCTTAAAACCAATGATATCAATTATTGGTTATTTATGGGTATAATTGAGCGTTTTGAAACACAAACAAGCTGCAGAAATCTCTGTCCGCAGCTTAAAGTAAACAGTCATTAACCATACATGTACTCAATATTATCTAGAAAAAAACTAAACGATGGATTATTGAAGGAAAAAGAGCACATTTTTAGGCATAACAAAAGAAAGATAGATAAATCCACCTTCCCTCATGTCACATATCACTATGTCCGTTGAAGATTATTAAAAATGGGCAGACTGATCCTGTTTACTCTGCCAGTATTAAACAGAGCCTTTGAACGTATTAAATTACTTGTTCAAAGTACGGATACGTAATCTCACAGAAGCAGTCATTTATTAATAATCCTCCTTATTGTAGAATGTTTTCATTTTATATTATGAAATAATTATTTTCAATCCCCCTATTATGGTGCAAATCTATTTTATCTAAAACGTATAGAAGTTCTAGGGAGTAATGTTTATACCAGGAACAAAAATATGAGGTGATACTTACCAAGAGAAATTACTTTCTAAAGATTTCAATTAATGTTTTCCTGCTAACATCCCTTACGCTAACTAGAAGTATAGAAGATATTCACTTTAATTTATATACATATGTTACAGTTTAATCATAAAGAAATTGAATAAGGAAGGGAGTAATAAATTTGTTAGTGGATCTACATTTAGAGGATGAAATGGAACCTTCAGTAGCTCTTTTATATGCAACCGTGGCTGATACATATAAACGATTAAAGCTTTTAGTAAATGATGTGGATCAAGAAGAATTATTCTTTAAGGGTCCAAACAATGAGATGAATAGTATTGGACAATTACTAAGACATTTAGCTGTTGTTGACTTACATTGGGTTTATCGTTTTAAGGATCAGTCTATACCATTGAGTGTTCAAAAAGGATATGGTCCTTTGATTGAATTGACAGGTCAACTTCCTTCTGTAAAAGATACAACGATTGTAGATTTAGTAAATAGTTATGAAAAAGTTCAAATGATGTTTCGTTTAGAATGTATCAAGTTATCGGAAAAAGATTTAACCAAAGTTGTTTCATACGAAAATGGACAAACAGCAACCATTCGTTGGGGGATATGGCATATAGCAGATCATAGTCGGTATCACCAAGCTCATATCGGCTTATTAAAGAAGTTATATAGACACAAATAAGTTACTGCTAACACAAATTAGACTCCTTTGTTCTACTAAACAAAGGAGTCTATACGAACAACTATCATCTAAAAAGCTTAAATGATTTTAGCTGGCGTGATATGTTCAATCCAAATAATTCCGTCATACTGTTCTTTCAGTATCATTTCTTCCTTTAAGAATCCCCAATAAAGAGCAATGCGAGGGGTGTATATCCAGGATGTTCTTTTATTATATGGGGCATGAAGAAAGTCAACAAATAGGGAAGAGTGTTTCCCATACTTAAGCAGTGCTTCTAAGCCAGTAGGGTCTTTCTCTCCATTTACAGGTTTAACCGTTTTATTATCGCTACTATCTAAACTTGCTCCAGAATAAGCATAAATACCAATGGTATAGGTTTGTCTTTTGAAACTATCAGGCAAGTAATCACCCATATTATTGAGGAAGTTTTGCCCATATTCAGCATATTTCACTTTAGAGTTATTTTTTCGTACATGATAATTATGTCCCCATACAATTATTTTTTCTGTTGGATACATTTCTTCTGCAAGGTACTCAAGGTTTTCGGCCATCATTCGATCCCGTAAAACCATCGGATGTTGCTCTACATCATAAATAGGTATGTCATGAGCAACGTTCCAATTAGGTAATTCATATCTCATAAGTGTCTCTTTTCTTAATTTCAAAGATTGTAACAGGATGTCTACATCCTGTTCTTGTTGAGGGCTTAAAATTGCCAATTCCTTTCTATGTTCCTCCACGAAACGCTCTAAAGTGCTGTAGTTTTCATTAATTTTGGCTTGTTCTTGAACAAAATTGTCTTCTGTTTTTTGATCTTGTAATTTCATCATGCTTTCCTCAGTTTGTTTAAACAAATCAGCCTTTGAAATGTCCACTTGTTTGATCCATTCATAGGTTGATTTCGTAAAAAGGTTGCCCATTACCTGAATATCAAATCCCGTTAGTGTAAGAGGGTCTCCTTTTTTTTCTTGTTCTTGGAGATATTTAAATAGATCTGCTACTTCTTGTGTATACCAGACGCCAAAAATAGAGCGTTTCATGAGTTCTGTAGAAGATAAATCATGTAATTGACGGTATGCACTGTTAGTCTCCGCGAAGCCAGATTCAAAGGCCAGAACATCATAACCCAATTCTTCATGGAGGTATTTAATGAGTTCCACTTTTGTAGCACTCATTTCATTTGATCCATGTGTAGTTTCACCTAACTGGACGATACGTTTCCCTTTTAGCACTTTCTTTAAGAACTTTAGATGCTCTTTCCTCGAATTTTTAGTAGGTTCTAAGGAATAAGAATTGGTTTTAATCCATTGTTTCCACTTCTCAACATCCTTTTCGTTCGTGTCTGCAAATGTCGGGGATGTTAAGGTACAAAATAGAAAACACATTACTATAAAACTTAGAAAACACCATTTCACTTTTTGATTCTTCATAGTTTCCTCCCAGTGTAATGACTTCATTCATAGTTTAATTGGAAATTATATGTAAATCCAGCGATTTGTATATTAGTGTAAGTTATATCTATTTATTCGATCTCTAATAAAAGCGAATCCTTGTTTGACATAGCTTCCTTTTGGTAAATTCTTAAAAATTAAATTAGGTAAACTAGTAGTAAGGAACATATACATAGTAATTTGACTTCCTGTTATCTATACTATGGTATAAAAAGGAATTGTTTTTGTATGTGGAATCATACTTTTCTTTATATTTTGAGGAGGAACTATAATGAACAGTCATTTAACAGAGAAAATTTCAGATATTCATAAGTCAAATAATTTTTCAGGTTCCATATATGTTCAACAAGAAAAAGAAATTTTAGCTAATATAAGTTACGGATTTGCTAATCGTTCGGAAGAAATAAAAAATGAGTTTGATACTCGATATGGTATTGCTTCAGGGAGTAAAATTTTTACTGCAATCGCTATCTGCCAGCTTGTTCAGGCAGGAAAACTTTCCTTACATTCTTATGTAAAGGATTGTCTTAGTATAGATATTCCTCATCTTGATTCTACAATTACTGTTCATCATTTACTAACCCATACTTCTGGAATATCAGATTACTTTGATGAAGAGATCATGACCAATTATGAGGAGCTCTGGATTAAAAGTCCAATGTACAAAGTAAGAGAGTTAGAGGACTTCTTGCCACTTTTTAAAGACAAACCTATGAAGTGTTCTGTTGGGAGTAAATTTCATTATAATAATGCTGGATATATTTTGTTAGGCTTAATTATTGAACAAGCAAGTAAACAAACCTTTAGCAACTATGTCGAAGAGCACATATTTAAACGAGCCTCTATGGACGCCGGTTATTTTGAGATGGACTCTCTACCAGGAAAAGTCGCTCTTGGATATATTGAAGATTTAAACAATACATGGAAAACAAATATATATTCTATTCCAGCAAAAGGGGGGGCAGATGGCGGAGCATACGTAACTGCGAAAGATATGGTTCAGTTATGGGAATCTTTAATGAGATATGAATTACTCAATGAGGAAATGACGAAGTATTTGCTTACTCCCCAAATCCAAGTTGATGATACGACTTATTATGGATATGGTATATGGATAAAAAGAGAGAAAGAAAAAGCACTAAAGTATGTCTTAATGGGATATGATCCAGGTGTTAACTTTAGGGCTTTATTTTATCCCAATAATGACCTCAAAATCGTGGTTTGCTCTAATAAGTCTGAAGGAGCATTTGATATGATTAGTTCAATTGAAAAGGAACTTATTAAATAAAGGAAACTTATATACCTTTAATACCGGTAATGTCTATAGATAATTATAATTAAGTTGATCAGGGTAGAAATGAAATGGGGGAATATGTCATGTACAGAGATGTTAATACTTTTCCGTTAATTGAAACGGATAGGTTAATATTAAGAAAAATTGTAAAGGATGACGCGAACCATGTCTTAAAATACCTATCCGATAAAGAAGTAATGAAATATTACGGATTAGAACCTTTTAAAACAATTCATGAAGCTTTAGAAGAGATCTCTTGGTATGAATCAATACTAAATAAAAAAACTCGGATAAGGTGGGGAATGACCCTTAAAGGAGAAGGAAAAGTTATTGGTAGTTGCGGCTTTCTTAATAGGGTTCCTCAGCATTATCGAACTGAAGTTGGTTATGAATTAAGCAGAAATTATTGGGGTTATGGAATTGCGAGTGAAGCACTGGAAGCTGTAATAAGGTACGGATTTAAATATTTCAAGTTTCAAAGGATAGAAGCTTTAATAGAGCCTCTTAATATCCCCTCGCAAAAGTTAGTAGAAAAACAGGGCTTTATTAAAGAAGGATTATTGAGGAATTATGAGTTTACTTGTGGTAAATTTGATAACTTATATATGTATTCTTTATTAAAGCAAGACTTTGATAAACTTCAAAAAAAGAAATTAAGTATGTAACTAAATGTATGTCCTTTTGGAGTGCCGACTCTGCACATTATGGTAACTAGACTTGTATATATTCTAAAAAGAAACTAGGCTTTTTCACTGTGTTTACCTTTTGTACCAAAGTAATTTGTCCCAATGACTCCTGCAATAATAATAATGGCCCCGACTAGATGATAAAGGTGAAATTGTTCTTTCAAAAAAATTACTCCTGCCAAGATTGTAATGAGTGTAGCAAAATTACTAAAGACACTCATTTTAGATGCTTCTATTTTTGATAAGGCGTAATTAGAAAGATAGGAAGTAACTAAAGATGATAATAAACCTAGATAGGCAATTGCAATCATAAAATTCAGATGAAGAAAAGGCTGTATAAATTGGTGGATAGTGTTATTCATAAGATGATTTGTCAATGCCAAACCATTAAAGATAATAAAGCCAAATAAAGTCATGATATATGTGATAGCGAATAAGGAATATCGTTGAGTTAAATTTCTAGCACATACATTGTATAGGGACGATACAAGTGCAGAAAGTAAAATCAATCCAGTTCCTAGTAGACTAGTATTTTTATTTTCTATATCGTTCATATACATAATATATATCACACCTACTACCGAGAAAATAATAGCTACCTTTTGGCCTAATGTAGATGTTTCTTTTAAAAATATGCTCGCAAAGATTAAGGTGAAAATTGGGATTGTTGCTTGAATAATTCCAGCTTCAGATGATGATACATTTACTAATCCAAATACCTGAAAGGCAAAAAAGAGAGTGGGGTATAAAATAGCTAACAAAACAATGATCCCTATATCCTTTTTGGTTACTTTTAATGCTTTTTTCGCCAGTACTTTTAAGGTGGTAACCCCTATAAAAGCAATAGTAAATCGATGTGCTAGTGCATCAAAAGGTGTAGCAATAGTTAATGCAACTTTGACAAACATAAATGACAATCCGATAATAATGGCATAAGTAAGTGCAGCTATATATGCTCTTTTCTTTTCAATCATGTGAATAACCTCCTTTAGATTTTATCCGGCCGGTTATCACTATAGTAAGAGAAACTAACAATATCTACGATATGAAAAATACACATCTGTATCGGTACAGATGTGTATTTGGAGGAATACTATGCTTAAATATGAAACAATTTATCATTCACTACTTCAAAAGATACAGTCTGGGGACTTTCAAGCAGGGGAAAAGTTACCCTCAATTAGAGACTTATCGTACCAATATATTTGTAGTAAAAGTACAATAATATCTGCCTTAAAACGTTTGGAAGAGCAACATATTATTTATTCCATTCCAAAGAGTGGCTATTACGTTGTGGAACATCAGGTTTTCGAAGAACCTATATCTACTAAAGGTGTTGATTTTGCAACATCATCTCCAACATGGCATGCATTTCCTTATAAAGACTTTCAACAGTGTATTAATAAAGCGATTGATACATATCAAGAAGAATTGTTTCGTTATGGAACACCAAAAGGTTTATCTTTATTAATTGCAGAAGCTAAGAGGCTCTTAGAATCTTATCAAGTATTTACGAAATCTGAACAGATCTTCATCACTTCAGGGGTTCAACAGGCACTCGCTTTACTAAGCATGATGCCTTTTCCAAATAACGGATCTACTATTTTAGTTGAACAACCTAGTTACCATTTGTATATGGATATGTTGAAAACATATGGAATTCGTGCAATAGGCATTCAACGTACAGCGCAAGGTATTGATCTAGAGCAACTAGAAAAAATATTCAATGAAGAAGAGATTAAATTTTTTTATACAATGCCACGCTTCCATAATCCTTTAGGAACGTCATATAGCAAAAAAGACAAAGCAGCTATTTTACAGTTAGCTTATAAATACAATGTGTATATCATAGAAGATGACTATTTAGCAGATTTTGAATATAACACAAAGAATGATCCTCTTTTTGCAGAGGATATAAAAGAACAGGTTATCTACTTAAAGAGCTTTTCAAAAATTATGTTTCCAGGTTTAAGAATTGGTTTAGCCGTTCTTCCTCCTCCTATTCTTAGTACCTTTCAAAAATTTAGAATGACCTTAGATATAGATAGCTCTATGATTTCACAAGCTGCCCTATATCTTTATATAAAAAGTGGTATGTTTGAACATAATAAGTTAAAAGTAAGTAGTATTTACCATAAACGTGCACAAATTCTTCATCAATCGCTGCAAAATCATCTGGCTAATTACGAATCATCGTCAGAAATAGTAATGCATGGTCATATTTTGCTACCTAGACAAGTAAGTATGAAGTCATTTATTCGTTATTTATATGAACAGGGTGTATATCTGGATTCAGTTGAAAGTAATTATCTAGCCAACTTTCACAAAGAACGGGTTTTAAAGTTAAATGTTTCAAATGTTGAAAATCACCGAGTTGAAGAAGGAGTCAGAAAAATTGCAGATGCTTTAAAAAAAGAGGTAACTATTTTTCTTAATTACCTAATGTAATTAAGGTCTTTATCACTGTTTAAGACGAAGAGACTTAAAAGTATTATTCTTGTAATGATATATGTTTTTCTCGCATGTCTTCTATAATTTCTTCCTACCGGTAATACCTGTTATGTTAACTGGGTCTGTATATTGTATTCAGCTCAAGCTTCTTTTTTTAGAATAAAATAGTAAAAAGAAGAAATTCCTAAACTGGCCAATATAATAGGTAGCACAATCATTGTATGTTCACCTTCTTTTTCATAAGGCCTGTTTGGACAGGCGTTTCAGCTGTGACTGGAGAGTCAAAAAACACCCTTTTAATTTTTTATATTCAAAGAAAAGTAAAGCAATACTCATACAGGTTAACAAGATGGTAACAGAACGAGCTCATTTTTATCACTCTTCCTCTGAGTTACGAATCCCACTAAATAATTTGTAGATTGTATACGGAATGACAAACACCATAAATGCTTGTAAAAAAACTGGCCATTCCGGAAGATAGGAAACAATTGAGTTCCACATACTAATCATCCTACTTATATCTATTATCAAAGCAATTCTAGAAATAAAAAGCCGTAAAATAGCGTTATTTACTCCATGAAAAATTCATTTATTTACCAAGTAGTATTATTCTTCTTTTTATTTCTTATACAAGGTAAACTTATTATGATATTCTATAAAATCAATATAAACCAATTTTTCAAATACGGATAAAAAAGACACCCTCTATAGAGTGTCTTCTAAATATGAATTTATTGGTTCAGATGAAAAATCTCATATAAATAAAAAAATTCACATATTTAATTTTAGATAAACCTTTAGGGAGTTATCCCGAACAGCTTACGTATTAATTTCACTTACAGTTTAAAAAGCCTTTAATAGACTATTGGCGCTAGCACATGAAGCTAACGCCTCAGGGGAACAAAACCTCTAGGTTTCTAAGAAATTCTTTTAGCATCAGAATCATTATTTTTAATATACCAAATAAATTTCCCAGTATAGCCATAAATGATAGCAAGTGCTATGGAAACAAAGCTTAACCACATGAACGGAACATAGGAGAAGGTAGAGATACCTAAAATCCCAGCCATAAAAATTCCATTATCAGACCAAGGAATCATCCCAGATGTTAACGTCCCCCCAACTTCAGAGTTTCGAGCCAATACTCTTCGATCAATGTGCAATTTATCATAGCTTTCTGACATAATTTTAGGCGTTAAAATTAATGAAACGTACATAGCACAACCAAATACATTTGCTAAAAAAGCAACGATTAAAGTAGATAGGGTCACATTCCCTGCTGATGTTAGGCGATGCTGAAACTTAGAAACAATTACTTTTAATACTCCTAAATGCTCCAATAACCCTCCAAATCCTAATCCAAAAATAATTACGACTACTGATCCCAGCATTCCTTCAATTCCTCCTCGATTTAGAAGAGTATCTATGAAGTCAATTCCAGTATTAATCGAGAAACCTTCATAAGCAGTACCAAGGGCATCGGAAATATTCATACCTTGGAATATAAAAGCCCAAATCACTCCAAGGAAGGCCCCCATAACAATCGTAGGCATAGAAGGTTTTTTTAATGCAAGCATAAGAATTACAAATACGGCAGGTATCAGCATCCAAACATGAATATCAAAGGTTTTAAGTAATGAAGTCTTTAGAAACTCTACTTTTTCTAAGTCTGTATTTTTACCTCCATACATAAACCCTGTGACAGTAAAAAGAATAGCCGTGATAACGTATGCAGGAATATCTAAATATAACATGGCACGTACATGTGCAATAACATCCACTTTAGACATTGATGCTGCAAGCACCGTACTGTCAGATAGTGGAGATAACTTATCTCCAAAATATGCACCAGAAAGAACAGCACCAGCTACGATTGGAAGAGGAATGCCCAGGCCTTCTCCAATTGCTATCATAGCAATTCCAGCAGTTCCAACAGTTCCCCATGATGTGCCTGTAGCTAAAGAGGTAAGTGAGCAAATAACGAGTGTGGCTAATAAAAAAATACTTGGATGGATAAACTCTAACCCATAATAAATAAGTGTTGGTACAACTCCTCCTGCAATCCAAGTCCCAATAAGAGCACCGACCGAAACGAGAATCAATATAGCTTCAAGACCATTCGAGATGCCACTGGTAATAGCTCCTTGTAATTCTTGGTATCGGTGTCCTAAACGTAATCCAAGTAAAATGACAAGGAACCATGAAATAAATAACGCTAGCTGTATAGGTAAGTCAAAAATTACGGTAAAAGAAAAGACGATTCCTAAAAATAATCCCAATGTGCAAATAATCTCTAACATAGACGGTAATCGTACGTTTTTCATAGTAGTTCCCCCCCCCTTAAATAAAGCGTTTTCATAATTTTGCTATAAAAAATATATTTATTTGGCTTTCTTCTCTTAAATATTTCGGAATGAAATATTATTTATAAAGGAAGCATTCAGTATTCCTGTAACCTTCTTGGAATTCAGTTTTTTGTCTAACATGCATATCAATTTAGCAACGCTCACTTCTCGTGTTCATGCTTCTCGAATTTGTAATGATAGCCCGATGTATTTTTTCTTCCTCAATGCATATAGAAACATGCCTTATCTTTTGTTTAAACATGGGTTAGTAATGACGATAGATATTTCTATATTTTTGAAAACACTTAATTGTTTCATCATGTTTATTCTTTAAAATAAAATGATACCGTTTTTAAAATGTGTTAATTAAAATCTCTCTCCATATATTCCCTAGACATTTAAAGAATTCAGGCTCTATTTCAAGATGTAATTTCATTATAGTGAATCTCCTTCTTTTGTATAGAGGAAATATATTGAAGATAATCAGAGAAAAATAGAAAATATACTTCTAAGTTTTAATGTACTCCTTTCGCGTACTTAAGTTACATTATATTTATAAAGAGAAGATAAATCAAGTAATTTATTATTCATTTCGCGTACAATTCATTTGATTTTGATGTAGAGTTAATTTATACAAATGGGAAATATGCAGGGGAAATTGTTCAATAAATAATTGATAATATTAATTAGAATATGTATATATTCAAACAAAAGTAAAGGTAACAAATCTAAAGAATTATCATTCTTGGATTCGTTCTTCTCACCTCCCCAAAAATCCATTATGTTAAGTAAATTGTAACGTATTTTATAAAAATAATTGGTTTAAGTATGTACTTTAACTGACGATGACTACACCTTTTTTCTTCAAAATAAATAGTAGTTAAAAGGTTTTATCATTCAATTAATGATATTGGTGTTTTTTATTTGTCTCACTATAATGGAGCAGTCCCCTCACTGCCACAAGGGTTCTTTTTTGTGGTGTCTACCGGAAAGAGTGATTATGGTAACTAAGATTGTATATTGCATACATTATGGAACATACAATTATAAAGGTGATTTATTCACCAAATATCTATATACTTAACCACTAACAATATAAGTTAACAAAGGGAGTTGATGGGGTTTTGGAACGAGAAATAAATATCCTCGTAATTGATGAATTGACGATTGAGTATTCAATTGTTGGAGAGGGGACACCAATTCTTATGTTTCATGGGGGGCATTCCAATTGTTACGAAGAGTTAGGATACACAGATCTTTTGAAACAAGGATTCTCTTTAATTACCCCTTCCAGACCTGGATATGGAGCAACGTCTAAAGAGATTGGTGAGAATCTTTTTAATGCTTCTAAATTTTATGCGCAATTACTAAATCATTTACACATAGATAAAGCTCATCTATTTGCTGTTTCTGCGGGGGGACCAAGTGGAATAAGTTTTGCAGCTCATTTTCCTGAACGAGCATTAAGCCTTACTTTACAGAGTGCTGTAACAAAAGAGTGGTTGACTAAGAAGGACAAGGAATATAAGGCTGCACAAATCATGTTTCATCCTAATGTTGAGAAGTTTACATGGAAGCTAGTCGCTTTGCTTAATAATTATTTTCCCACATTTACTTTTAGGTGCTTTATTCCTTCATTTAGTAAGCTTTCTTCTAAAGAGGTAATGCTTCAAATTGATAAAGAGAGTATTGAAGCTGTACGTAGAATGAATAATCATTATCGTTCAGGACATGGATTCTTGATTGATTTAGTACAAATCAATCAACTTTCTTCTACAACGTTACAAGCTGTTGCTTGTCCAACTTTTATTATGCATAGTAAAAATGATGGTGCTGTACCGTTAGAGCATGCTTATTTTGCACATAGCAAAATAGAAAAAGCTGAACTCTGTTTGTTGGATTCTTGGGGGCATCTAATTTGGCTAGGCGATAAGGCTTCAGGCGTAAATAAGAAAGTAGTATCATTTCTTCATAGGAATTAATACTACTTTCTTATTTATTAAGGTATTTCTAATAATTGGTACTATGTGAATTAGATATTTATATTATAATCGTCAATTTGAAGAGAAAATAAAAATGCAAAGGAAATTTTGGTATTAATGATTTTTAATAGCTTTTTATTTGGCAGTATACTTTACATCTTATTTGCTACACCATAAAAAAATATAGAAACCTCTTCTTACACTATGTTTATAAAAAATGTGTAATAAAACACCCTACTAATAAAACTTATCATTGACTCCTTTAAACGCTCATTTTCATCTGTAGATCTCTAAAAAAGTAACAATTGACCTGGACAGACTGTTGAATTATTAAGTCCTTTTAAGGAAATGATAAAGGAAGGTTGTATTCAATTCTTTGAGAATTTATAGCGAAAGAAGTTGAAAACGATGGACTTGGTAAAAGAGATGGTGATTGTCTTAGGTAGAATTGTTACGATTATACCTCTACTTCTTATTATTACATTAGTGATGGGCAGAAGATCTATAGGAGAGCTACCAGTATTTGATTTTCTTGTGATTCTTATCTTAGGAGCTGTTGTAGGAGCTGATATTGCAGATCCTAATATTGAACATTTACATACTGCGGTAGCCATTGTTCTAATTGGAGGATTACAAATGCTTATTGCTAAATGGGCAATTACCCATCGGAAGTTTGGTAGGCTAATTACCTTTGAACCTACAATTGTTATTAAAGATGGCCAGCTATTACGGGATAATATGAAAAGAATACGCTACTCTCTAGATAATATCTTACAGATGTTAAGAGAAAACGATATTTTTGATGCGAGTGACGTCCAACTAGGAATTATTGAATCTAATGGTAAACTAACAGTTTATAAAAATCCAAATAAAGGGAATGTTACAGTTGAAGATTTAGGGATTAAAAAACCAAGTGAGGGTATTTCCTATCCAGTGGTTATTGAAGGGGAAATTTATTCCACGGTCCTTAAAGATTTGAATCTCGATAGCAGCTGGTTGAAAAATGAGTTGTCTAAACAAGATATTTCCAATATTGAACAAGTGTTTTATGCGTCGGTCAGTAAAGATAAAAAACTTCATATCTCACTCTATAAACAAAGTTCCTCTGTAAAGCCCGAAATTCTGCATTGAAAATTCTTTTATCCACAATTTGGATTACTAATAATATAAAGGAGTAGTCATAGAAATATGTTTGCTTTCAAAAGAGCACCTGACTGTAATGTTAAGTGCTCTTTGGCTTTTTGTTTAAAATTTTTTTAGTAAGGCTCATCATCACCATAATTAAGCCTATAAAGCTCAATATAAAGTCTAGAACATAAAATTCACGCTCTCGAATATATCCTAGAAAGAATTCACTTCCAAATATTAATAGCAATATAGTTCCTAAATAGATGGCTGGATTTTTCATAAACCAACTTATTTTAGAATCCACCTACTCTCCTCCTTGTAAACTCATCATTGTATATCTGCACCTTTTAAGTGGAGATTATAGAATGATTTATTTCCAGATGGTTATACGGAGCAGCCTGCTAATAAGTTTCAAAAATAAAATCATTTATGTTCTTATTCATCTGCTATCAAGAAAAGGGGCTTATTTTTATATTTATTTTATCCTCAAAATTGAAACTAGCTTTTTTAATGTCGTTCCTTGAACTAACAAGGAGAATACTACGTTACTGAATGTCATGGCTAAGAGAAGATCTCTTCCTGCAAACTCTGGTGTTACACCTAAGATAAGAGCAATCGAAAGAGAGCCCTTTAATCCTCCCCAGGCGATAATAGGTTTCCACAAAGCAGGGATAGACTTATCGAAGGATAAGCTTATATAGACAGCTATAAAACGTGCCAAAATAACGATAAGAATGCTTGTGAAGATAAGCCATCCTTTATCTAAAAAATCAATACGACTAACTTCTAATCCTACTAACAAGAAAATAAGCGTGTTAGAGAGAAAGGCAATGGTTTCCCAAAAGGAATTCACTTTTTCATGCGTTAAGTCTGACATACCAACATTTCTTCCGTAATTCCCTAAGATTATGCCACCTACTACTACAGCTATCACCCCAGAAACCTCAAAGTGTTCAGCTAACTGAAAGGTACCATAAAACAGAACCATGGATAACCCTGTCTCCACTAAATAATGATCTATTTTAGATGTAATACGAGATGCTATAAAACCAAACACTCCTCCAATCAATATGCCTCCACTTACGACTTTTAGAAACTCAAGTAGAGCATCCAATGTACCTGTTAAGCTTAAAACAGTGGTCACCACAGCAATTTGGAATAGTACAACAGCGACTCCGTCATTGGCTAAACTTTCTCCTTCCACCACAATAGAAAGACGTTTGTTTAGTCCCATAGACTTAAAAATACTTAGAACGGATACAGGATCCGTAGCCGCCATAAGTGCACCAAAAATTAAAGATTCTTGTAAAGAAAGGTGCAGTAAAAAATAAGTTAAAGTAGCAACTAGTAAAAAGGTAAGAAACGTACCCAAAAGAGCTAACAATGAAATGGATTTCTTGTTTACTTTCAATTCATTGAAGGGCATCTTAAGCGCCGCATCCCCTAACAAGGCCGATAAAAAAATAAAAATAACGGTAGTTTGAAACACTGCATCATTCACTACATAACTTTTTATTTCTCCCAATCCAGGGACTGGTGTCAAACCAATGATTAACCCCATTACTACAAGAAAGGTTGGATAAGGTTGTTTCATTTTTTCTGCAATAAACACAACACCTACGGCGATAGCTAATAAAATAATCCAGTATGCAATCATTTATTTCCTCCTTTTCACTTAAAAGATGAGTCTATTATAAAAGAAATATGTAGTTATTCATGGGATACGATTTAACTAGATACGCTAGCGAATTTTATTATGGCTACATAAAGCGAATTTAATCCTAAATTAACACTATCACTTATTTACTTAAAAAACTTCGATAAAAGCTTTTTTAAATGAAACCTTTCATACAGTTCATCCGTATATGTATATTGAGCAAAAACAAAACATATATTGCATTAGCTAAACTAGTCTTTGTTTATTGGAGGAGCCTGCCACCAAGGGATAAGTATGTCCTTTGGTAGCAGGCTCTTTTTGCTGTTTAAAAAGATTGAGATTTAGTTATGAGGGAAAGAAAGGTGGTAAATAAATGTTAATTCTTCAATTAGCGATAATTTTAGTTTTTTCTAAAATTGCGGGAGATATAAGTGTAAAGTTAGGTCAACCCTCTGTCTTGGGTAAACTGTTGGTCGGTATTGTAATAGGCCCCTCTGTTTTGGGCTTAGTAACTGAGACAGAAACATTAAAAGAATTTAGTCAGTTAGGTGTAATCCTGCTCATGTTTATAGCAGGATTGGAAACAGATGTAGATGAGTTTAAGCGAACTGGTAAAGCATCTACTTTTGTAGGTGTAGGGGGAATTGTTTTCCCCTTATTAGTAGGGTATTTGGCCGGAATATTGCTAGGCCTTAGCACCATGCAGTCTTGGTTTTTAGGGCTTCTACTTTCGGCTACAAGTGTAAGCATATCTGTTCAGGCTCTAAAAGAAATGAATCAATTAAAATCACGTGAAGGTACAACAATCCTTGGCGCAGCAGTTATTGATGACGTAGTCGTCATTATTGCGTTAGCATTTTTAATGAGTTTTGCCGGTGGAGACATTAATTTAAGTGTAGTTATACTAAAGAAAGTATTATTCTTTGCTGGGGCTATCTTTGTGGGATGGAAAGTAGTACCTTGGTTCTTAAATCGTTTTTCATCATTAAAAGTGACAGAGGCAGTAACCTCGTCTGCCTTAATCATTTGTTTTGTTTATGCTTATCTAGCCGAATACACAGGAGTTGCAGCAATAATTGGGGCCTATATAGCAGGTGTGTCAATTAGCGTAACTAAATTTAAGCATGAAGTATTTAAAAAGGTTGAAACCATTAGTTATTCGATCTTTGTTCCAGTGTTTTTTACGTCTATTGGAGTTACTGCTCAGTTTTCTGGCATTATGGACAATATCGGATTAATCGTTCTTTTAAGCATTGTTGCCATCTTAACTAAACTAATAGGTGCATCGATTGGAGCAAAACTAGCTGGATTCAATTGGAACAGTTCCTTGGGGATTGGTTCAGCAATGATATCTCGAGGAGAAGTAGCTCTAATCATTGCAGCTATAGGACTTGAATCCAAATTATTGACGCAAGATATGTTTGCAATAATCGTCGTAGTTGTTTTAGTTACAACGATTGTTACTCCGCCTATGATGAAATGGTTCTTTAAAAGCGATTCTGAAGTAAAAAATATGACCTATACAGGTTAAGTGTAATAATTCCTATAAATTGAAAAAGCCCATTGATTAATCAATGGGCTTTTTTTGAGGATTCTTATTTTTGTTTTTTTAACTTTCCAACTCCAAATTCTTTCGCTTCTTTGTTAAGAGCTTTAAGAAGGCTAATTGTCATTAGGATCATGACTATTGAAAAAGGAAGGGCAGCAATGATCATGGTATTTTGTAGAGCCTGTAGTCCTCCCGAATAGAGAAGAACAAGCGCTATAGCCGTAAGTAAAACACCCCAAATGACCTTTACGCTATTACTTGGATTTTGAGAACCATCCGTTGTCATCATTCCTAAGACATAAGTTCCTGAGTCAGCTGAAGTAATGAAGAAAGTGGCAACAAGGATAATAGCTAAGATTGATAAGACTGTTCCCATTGGATAGTTTGCAAACACACCAAAGAGTGATTCTTCTGTTGCTAATTTCGAAATAGAAGCAATTCCATTATGTTCGAGCAACATACCTGCGCTACCAAATGTAGAGAACCAGATAAAGCCGATAAGAGAAGGAATTAGTAACACGCATACGACGAATTCGCGAATAGTTCTCCCTCTGGATACTCGAGCAATAAAGATCCCTACGAATGGGGACCATGCAATCCACCATGCCCAATAAAAGATGGTCCAGCCATTGATCCAGTTACGATTTTCTTCATTAAGTGGAGCTATACGAAAACTCATATTAATTAAGTTTTGCAGATAGGCGCCGATTGTATCTGTAAATAAATCTAGCGTAAACAGAGTCGGACCTAATATAAACGTTAATAGAAAAAGTATAAATGCAAGAATCATATTAGCATTACTAAGAATTTTAATCCCTTTTCCTAAACCTGTTAATGCTGAAACTATAAATAGAACAGTAACAACTAAAATAATAAGGAATTGACTCGTAAGGTTTGAAGGAACGTTAAATAAATAAGATAATCCTCCGTTAATTTGGACAGCGCCAAACCCAAGAGTCGTTGCTACACCAATAACTGTGGCAATAACGGCAATAATATCAATTATTTTTCCTACGAATCCCTCTGCATGTTTTCCAATAATCGGTTTTAATGTAGCGCTAATCAAGCTACGTTCGCCTTTTCTAAAGGTAAAGTAAGCTAATGAAAGAGCTATAATCCCGTATATCGCCCATGCATGAATGCCCCAATGAAAGAAAGTAAATCTCATCGCATCTTTCATTGCTTGATCTGTCCCTGTTTCCCCTGTTGGAGAGCTAATTGCATAGTGACTAATTGGCTCAGCTGTACCATAGAACACTAATCCAATCCCCATTCCTGCACTAAAGAGCATGGCAAGCCAGGTTGGGCGTGAAAACTCAGGCTTGTCCTCCTGTTTCCCAAGCTTAATCCGACCAATCGGGCTTACTAATAAATACAAACAAACGACGACAAACAACGTTACAACAATTAAGTAGTACCAGCCAAATGTATTCGTAATAGAATTTTGCAAGCTACTCGTTACATGTTCAAGTTTTGCAGGCATTGTAACTCCCGCAAGAACAAGGAGAGCCAGTATGGCTACTGAAATATAAAATACTATTGAAACTTTTTTCATGTTAAATTAAAAACTCCCATCTTTGATTCATTCGCAGAGGGCATTACTTCGATTGGAGAACATTAAAATATGCAAAACCAATTTAGATAGACATTGTACTTTTTTATGAAGTAATAATAACTAACCCTTAAAGATTGCGTTAATAAGATATCTTGATTAAAGTATTTACACTTTACCTAATTTATCATTCGCGCTTGAGAAAACTCTGTAGTTAAAAACTCTCGATTTACTAATAAATTTATGAGCGTCTCCAAAGCTTTCTTTTCCTTACACTTTAATTAATACTCTTCATTTTCTTTAAAATGTCGTTTACTTGTCTGTTTTTTGTCTAGTGGACATGCTGTTTTGATGTACTTATTTCAGGGGATATTAGTAGGCTGTTTACTAGTATAACATTAATCATGAACAAATGTCTTGTCACCTATTCTTTTTATCACAATAATGTTTTTTTGATAAATATTAATTTTTAATACTGATTTTGTCTAGTTTAAATTAATAATTTCAGTAGGATTAAAGTGTAAATCTTACTGTATTCTATACATTCCCTCAATTCCTGTTAGATTCCTATTGGTAATCTGAAAGGGTTTAAAGTTTCCTATGGAACCTTAACTTTATAATTATGTTACTATGCATATGGCCTGGAAATTCATTAGGAGTACGCTTTCCTTGAAGTGGTACCGTCAATAATTTTGTTTGTAAGTAAGGACTTTTTTATT
Source organism: Priestia sp. VA7 (assembly GCF_055710015.1). Classification (NCBI taxonomy): domain Bacteria; kingdom Bacillati; phylum Bacillota; class Bacilli; order Caryophanales; family Bacillaceae; genus Priestia; species Priestia sp. VA7. The sequence continues at coordinate 48,007 of NZ_JBVQPN010000011.1, read as the reverse complement.
GTATATTGTTAAAAAGGATATAATTTATTGAATAGTAAGATAAACTAACAAGAGATTTGAATAATAAAAAGATTTAACTCTTTTTACCATTGAATGAATTATATATTAACTCGCGGCTTTATAACTAATACTAAGCTATCAAAATGTTTGAAAATTACTTATATGCAACACCTGAAGGAGGAGCCAATTCGTGAAACTTTATCAGGTAAGAAAAGGACAATTTGTATATTATAATAATGAGTTACACAGGATATATTCCGTGAAACCTTTATATAAACAGTCTGTTCATCTTATTAGGCTGAGAGATTTAACTCAGCATTTAACCACAGCTGCAAGAGTTGAAAGATACAAACCCAAAAGTCTTGATAGTTTTGTGTTTAACCGTCAATTATTTACGCTTTGTAATCATAGAAAAGCTGAAGAGGGAGATTATATTTTAATTACGAATCCACGTCCCGACTCACTGGATTATTATTCGTTAAATGAAATTGAAGTGGTTTCAACTGTTGAAAATAATGGTGTCGTCACAACTAAGCTTAATGGAATTAGACATAGTGAGTATCTATTGATGGTTCCAGGACGTAAAGAGGACAGTCATTCTATCGATTATCAAGATGGTGAAAATATGTTGAGCAAGGATTTAAGCACGTTTGAATCTGATCAACTTGAGACAAATCATCTAAATCTTGAAATGCCTAATATAGGCGATGTTTATAAAAAAAATAACAGCGATATTTTAATTAAAACAATGGTGATTTCCATACATGGCGAAACAATTTTTATGGGAGGCGATTTAAAGTTATCGAAAGAAGAGTTAACCGATACCTCCAAATGGAAGTTTTTGTATAATATCCAAGATAAGTAACATTATATCTAAAATTACTCGATTAGAGTAAATATATTCTGATATCACCCTCTTTAAGTAAAATGAAAAAGAGAAGGTCACTAATGTGATCTTCTTTTTTTAGTTTACAGGTTCCTGTAAATCACATTACGGTAACTAGAAATGACATATACAGATTAAAAGTGAAGAAACTACCTAATGCTTAGGTAGTTTCTTCTATCCTTGTTGTAATTGATTTTTAAGTTGTTGTACAATAGTAGAATTTGCTGGAGCAGCTGGTTGGTAATAATTTTTTTGTTTTGCATACTCATACACACTACGTTGACGTGTCTCGTCCTGATTACGTATTTGAATAAGTGTCTCATATAATTGTTGGTTATTTGTTTGGCTAATAATATTGGCATAACCTGTTAAACTTGCGTTAAGACCTGCTAAATAATCATTTACGATATCCTTTTCATTCATCTTTATCTGTCTCCTATCCTAAAAATGAAATGAGCTGTTGTTTTGTATTTCTAGCGTCACGTGCATCTTTTTGTAGCATTGCTATAAGCTGTGGATCATTGCATTCTTGTGCGTATTGTTCTAATTTATTAACCAGTGTCCCATGTGCTCCAATAAGATGACGCAAATTCTCTACTTCTAGCTCCGTCAAGTTTTGCATATTGATTTCGCTTCCTTTCTTCATTCATTCCTCTTTATTATGAAACATATAAAAAAAGATATGCGTAATAAAAAATAAGATGAATTGATGAGACAGTAGATAGAACTTTTCATAAACGTTACTGTATATAAATCACATTACGTTAAGTGAATAATAAAGTATCTCGTTAAGTTGATTAGTTTTATTCTTTTAATAAAGTGGTGACAAATAGAGATTTTAACCTCTGATCACATACCACTATATCTTCTATTTACCTTTTACAAGATGTTATATTTATAATAACTCAATATAAAACTTACAAGTAATTAATGCTCATAAGCTTTTAATAATGTAATTTTTATCAAAGATAAAAAATGAATATATTTTTTAGAAATAAGTAAATGATAAAAATAATAGTTTTATCATTTACTTAAGGTGACGACAAATAGGAAGTTATTCTCTCTCTATATATAAATCGTATAATTTTATAGAAAATGATACGAGATTAAAAGGGATGTAGATTTATAAGTAAATTTAATTTAACGTTATTAATAGAAGTAATACTTAACGTATTTTATTAAAAAATAGTTATATCATTTACCTATCTTGTAGAAAAACCCACAATTTGTCGTCAAGAAGTGTAAATGATAAAACAATTAATATTTATAAAATAAGTTAATATTTACTTATTAAAGGTTAACTATTTCACCCAATATATTTAATCTATTATTTCCTATCCTGTATAACCAATTTTATATGTAATATATCTGACTCTCTTATCCCTAAGGTATTCATCTCTTCTCTTAACGTTATCTTTTTCCTTATTTTAATGGTTCGCTCACTACCATCCACCAAGGTGTAAACTCTGATTTTACTCATGTGACAGCTCCTCCTTTGGCCAATTGGTCAACAAATAACATCAGTATATTCTTTAGTTGCGATTTTTCCCATAAAAGGCGCCCAACTCAACTATCATATTGACTACTTTTTAACTTATTTAAACAACTGTAATCCCTTCTTATTATGTTTTTTCCCTATATACTACACTAAAAGTTTTAAAAATCCTTTAATTACATAATCACCGTTATCTGTACACAATAAAAAAGCTCTTTTTATTTAAAAGAGCTTTCAAATTAATCTATCTGATGATTAAAGAAAAATAGACATACCTGGCGCTTCAAGTTCTCTTTCTTTAAAACCAACTTTCTTATAAAAGTCTTGTTTACCTTTAGCAGAAAATAACTGTACCCATTTAATATCTTCTGCTTTACACTTGTCTAAAAGCTTTTCTACTACCATCTTTCCTAATCCTTGCTTTTGATATATAGGATGAACAATTACATCGCATATAAGGGTTTGATAAATACCATCCGATATAATTCTTCCAAATGCTATAAGCTGATCATTAGAATATACAGAAACTGCATACCAACTATTACTTATTGCTTGGAAAAGCTGATCATCTGTATATAAACCTTGAGCATTCCAACCTGTAGTTCGATGAAGTTCAATAAAATCTTCTTTTTTAGGTAATGAAGCTTTAAATTCCACATCCATTGGCAATTTTTCTCCTTTTTTTGTTTATTTATCTAAAATATTTTATAATTATACAATAAATTCTGAGTTATTTGCTGTTTTATTGTATAATTATGATAAACTCAATCTAAGTTACCATAATGTACTTTATCGGTAGAAATAAAAAGCAGACCTTTAATTAAAGATCTGCTTCTTTTCTTTGTTCTTTTTTCTTGAAAATACCAATCAATAACACTATAAGTCCTATTAAGAAAATTACGGGAAAGATATACCACATTATTAAGGCTGCCCATCCGTTTTCTGCAATAACTGCGTATGTTAAACCAATTGCAAAAGATAAAAATGGTGCAATAGCCAACATTAGCGCTATTCCCCACACAATATATTTTCGTTTTTTCGTTTTTCCCTTGCTTAGTTGATAAGCTATCATCGCTCCTATGATTGCAATTCCATAACCTACTACAAATGGCATTTTACCATTCCTCTCTTTTTAATTACTATAATTTTATAATAATGGTAATTAGAGTAACAATAAAGGTTATGAATGGTTTAGATTTATTATTGTAGACGATATACAAAGCTAGTTAACATACTCACAATTATCAGAAGCAAAACACATGAATAGAATTTAATGATCCTATATATCATTTTATAAGGAACTGCCAAAGGTGATAGGGGGTCAAAAATAATGAGTGAGTTACTAGATAGACTATTTATATGGCTGTATCTCTTGTTTGTAAGCGTATTTTTAGTTCTTATTTCGATCCTCATGCCAGTTACTATTGATGAACGTGAAGAGCTAAGCGTAGCAATGTTTGGTTATCCTTTTCCATTTGCTCAACAAGATTTAATGATTACTTACGAAGATTATGCAGTGGATTATCCCCATAAGTTCACCATCAGCTTTAACATGTTGGAAAAAACCAGCAGCATTTATTTCCATAACACTCCCTTTTTCTTTTCAGTTCTTATTGTTTATATAGGATTGCTAATTATAAGATATCTACACAATCGATTCTTGTTGTAATTAATCCTAATAAAGACTGTACATACCTTATAAAATCTTAGTTATCATAATGTATCTTATAGGAATTTTTAAATAAAAATTATCTCTTATTCTTGCATTTATCTTATATACTTAAAGATGATATGGATATATTTGGAGGTTATTGCATGAAAGAAGTTATTAAATCAAAAACTATGCAAGAGATTGATGGTATTAAACTTTATTACGAATTCTTTGAAAAGCAAAATGAAAACGTAACTATTGTATTTGAATCTGGATATGGATGTACTTCTGATTACTGGGGACCAATAAAAGAGGGAATTTCAGAATTCGCACAGTTTTTCATTTACGATAGAGCAGGTTTAGGAGAAAGTGAACAAGATGGTAGAATCAAAGATAGTAAACAGTCCATTGAGAATTTACATATGCTCTTACAAAACGCCAACATTAAACCACCATACGTACTTGTAGGTCATTCACTTGGAGGAGCAAATGTAAGATTATATGCTAGTAAATATCCTGAAGAAATAGCAGGAATTATTCTTTTAGATTCCTGCCATGAAGATCAAAACAAAATTATGCCGCCACTATTCACTGAAGAAATGAGGTCTATTTATTTTAATCAGTTTTCAGTCGAAGGTTCTATAGATGACATTGAAAAAAGCTTTGAGCAGATAAGCGAGGTTAAATCATTAGGAGATGTACCTCTTACAGTTGTGAGTGCTGGCCTCCAGTCTTATCACACAAAGGAATCTTTTGCTGCATGGAATCTATTTCAACGAGATTTAACACGTTTATCAACGAAGAGTAATCATATTATTGTTAAAGATGCAGGACATCTACTTCATGTTGATCAACCTCAGATTATTATCGAGATTATAAAAGATGCATTGCAAGAAGCAAAAACCCTGTATTTTTAAATACAGGGTTTTTCATATTACTCTTCAAAATATCTATTTAAAACTTATTATTTTAAAAAAAACCATTCATTTCCTACCTCTATAATACCACATTTTTGTATTTTTTTCCAGACTGGTATTTAAATCTTTTTTCAATAAAATACAGAATAGGGTTGGTATTTATATAAAAGAAATGGGGGAAGAATTTGAAGGTAGCTAGTGGAGTAGAAGTTATAGAATTAAAAATTGAAGCTCTTGGTAACCAGATTGTATTAAACCCTACGTTAGTTTGGGATAATAAGATGTCCATTTTGATTGATACTGGAGTACCTGGACAGTTAAATCAAATAAAAGAAGCCATAGCTAAAGCTGATGTTCGTTTTGATACACTCAAGGCGATTATTTTAACACACCAGGATATTGACCATATAGGGAGCGTTCCTGAACTTTTAAAGGAATCAAATAATCAGATTATAGTATATGCACATGAGGATGATAAACCCTATATTGAAGGAGATTTGCCACTCATAAAAACCGATACTAGCCGGATGAGTAAAGAAGAATTAGCATCCCTTCCGAAAGAAGTTAAACATTTATATGAAAATTCCCCAAAAGTTAAGGTAGATGAATTATTAGAAAATAAACAAGAACTTCCTTACTGTGGGGGAATTGAAGTTATCTATACTCCTGGACATTCCCCAGGCCATATTAGTTTATATTTGAAACACTCAAAAACACTAGTTGCTGGAGATGCTATGGTGATAATCAATAATCGACTTCATGGACCAGTTAAACAGACTACTCTTGATATCAAAACAGCTACAGAATCTTTAAAAAAGTTCTTAGACTATGATATCGATACAGTAATTTGCTACCATGGAGGAGTTTTTAAAGGGGACCCAAGGCCACATATTTTAAAAATATTGAACGAACCATTAGCATAAGTGCTAATAAATTCCTATGTAGACCGGTTCTATATCTAGGACCAGTCTACATGGTATAGCTTATCGGAATAAAAAAAAGAAATATTATAATCAAATATTTCTTTTTTAGAATAGACCAGAACCTTCTATAATCTCTTTTGTAGAAAGAAACGATGCTTCATAAATATTACTACTAGCATTTTTTAAAAACGCTTGAACAACTTCATAACCCACAGCATATCCAGCACAAAAGGATAAGCCTACTGGTTGATATCCTTCCTGTTTAGCAATTTCATCACCAAACATATAACTGCTAACTTCAGCAAAACCTTTTGTGTTTAAAGCTTCTCCGATTACATAAATAGAGTACTCTAGGTCTTCCTTGTCCATACTCGTCACCCAAGGGCCTAGCTGCTCTACACCATATAATTCTTTTGCAAAAGATTCAGCTAAACCCTCTATTACTAAATAATCACCTACTGTGACGTTTCCATGATCCCAATCAAAATAAGAAAAACGAATATTATGATGAAACTCATGAGCAATAACAGCCGGAAGTCTAGGGATATTATAGCTATTTGGATAGACGGTTATCGTAATATACCCTGGTATCCCACCAAATCCAGAATATCCTTTATGAAGATGTAGCTTTATTGGATCTGCAACATATAAACCTACTTTTATTTCTTCTGCATTTATCTTTAAATTGTTCTCTTCTATTTTGTCTATACAATTTTTCATGGTATTATGTACTACGCTAGAAATTTCATGTTTTTTTAAAAGATTTAACGCTTCATCAATCTGACTATCGTTAGATAAATCTGCGTAGCCAAGCATTTTTGAGGCCATAATTACATCATACCCATTTTCTTCTCTTGCTTTTAAAGGGACATTTATCAAATTCCACATCGGTTTAAAGGGCTCCATCATTGTGTAACGAAAGTAATCCTTTTTCCTATCTATATTAGAAATCATTTGTAATTTCTCGTATTGCTTTAGTGTATCCACTACTTCATAAGGAATCTTCATAAACTTATTACCTCCCTCTCACGTATCTATCTATGCTCTTACTGATAGTGTAAAGTATGACGTAACGTCAGAGTCAAAGGTTATTATACGAATCTAATTAACATAATGTGACTTCTAGAAAATAACAAATAAAGAGCCTTAAATAATAAGGCTCTTTATTTGTTCTCTATTTACCTTTGTGCTTGGCCTTTGCTTTTTGTTTCTTCATTAGGTATTTTTGTTCCTTCAGTTCTTCACGATATTGTTTAGCTCTCTTTTTTTTGCTTTTTTTCTTTTCTTCATATTCTTGTTTTATGGCTTCTTCAGCTTTAGTCGACACACCAACTTTATTTCTTTCTTTTGCTACTTGGCGTTGTAAACGTTTAGGATTTATCTTTTTATCGGATTTCCTTCTTACATCAAGACCTGAATGAACCGATTGATTGATAATGTCTAGAAGTCTGTAATAAATAAAGTCTAATATCTCTTTATCTTTAGGTTCTGCTCCAAATACATAACGAAATGCTTTTAACTTACCACCTTCTACAACTTCAATAATTCCTACCCAAAACTGGCCATCATGGTAAATCGTTAGTGACATAACGATTCCCTCCTCTAAACATACTATGAAATGATGGACATCCCGAGGAGGGGAAGGTCACTGACATTAATACATATTAATGCCTCCGGACTACCAACCGAAGTGTGTTTTTACATTCCACATACAAATTTTAACATGAAACATTCAGTATAAATAGTTTCCTTTAAAACGCTACTTAAAATATATATCATATGCCCCTTTAGTTAACGTAAAACGTATTTTCGGCAGCAAAGGTTTAATTAAAACTAAAACCTTACAGTTTTTAACGAAAAATGTGGTTTGAAACTAATTTCTACTTCCTTGTTACCATCATTTCCAAGAATCGTTAAGCGATTATTCTCACCTTTAATTTGGTTAATATCTTCTAATTCAAAATTAAAGATTAACCCTTTAAAGTGCTTATAACTTAAGCTTACACTACACTGACTTTCATGTACCGAAATAGTAAGTGATAACTTAAATCCATAATCATCAATCTTCCTATATGTAAATATACCAGTCTGTTCATCAATCATGACTAAAGGTTCATCTTCAAATAACTCAAGCATTTCGTATTCATCGTACTTCATTACTGTTCAAACTCTCCTATCTTGGTATTACTGTAATAACATCTTCAATATTTTTCACAACGATTTTAAATGTATCAAATATGTTCTGTATGTACGTAGGTTTTGAGCTCAATTTTTATTACATATATATAACCTTAGTTACCATAATAGATTTTCTAGGAGGTAGTAAAAAGAAGTCTCCCATTGAGACTTCTTTTCCATCCTCATTAATTTTTTATTTCCTGACTTAAAGGTTAAGGTTAAAAATTAGATAAGATTAAATAAAATCCTCTATTTTAGCATCCTCTTTAAATTTTAAAATAGCTTCTACTGCCTTTTTGTATCCTCCAGAATCCCTTAAAGATTTTCCAATTACCAAGCTTTTTTCTTTAAATGAAGAGTTTGCTAGTACTTGTTCGGTTGTATTTCGTAATGTAATAGCATCTAGTTCTTGACGATTAAGTTGTAAACCAGCTCCTAATTCTTCAATTCGATTAGCTACTATTGGTTGATCTCCCATAACAGGGATAACAACGAGAGGAACGCCAAAATAAAGCCCTTCACTCGAACTATTCATTCCACCATGAGTAATAAAAACATCTGCTTGTTGTAGTATTTCTAATTGGGGTACATAATTACGCACGATGAAATTAGGTGGAATATCTTTAAACTGGCGAATATCAGTCTGTTTTCCTACTGATAATACAACTGTAGCTTGACTTTCTTGGAATGCTTTAAAACAGGTAGTATATAACTCAGGTTGCTGATTAAATACCGTTCCCATTGAAATAAAGATGAGCTTATTACTAGGGATACTTTTTAAAGGAAGAGTTTCTACATCTTTCCGTGGCGCAATAGAAGGACCAACAAAGATGAAAGACTCATCAAATTTATCAGCATAGGGTTGATATAATTTAGAGGTAAATACAATCGTGATATCCCCAGGACAAGACATCAAGTTTTGTCTATCACTGAGAATTACTCCATATTTATGTTTCCATTTTGTCGATATTTCTTCAATTTCTCGATACCTTGGGGAGGTTTTATCCATTTCTCCTCTGCTCTTTATAAGAGTTGAAAAGATATCCTCATTAATGGCAAATGTTGTACAAGAAGATATTTTAGGTATTCCCAGTACATCAGCAATAATCCATCCTGCGGCGAAATTATTATCATAAATAACATAGTCGTATTTCTCTTCGCTTATTTCGTTTAAAACATCCTCTATAATCTTATCCATTGACCGTCCCATAAATAGCAACATTTCGAGAGGATCTATTTTTTCCGTCATCCTTTTCATTGGATCTATGTTACGTACAAAATTTTCATAAGGTCGAAATAAAGCACCTGTTTTTTCAATTTTGTTTTTATATTCTTCTACACAGTAATAGACCACGTCTTCTCCCTTTTTCACTAGCTCTTCTACGAGTGCAATAGTGGGATTAACATGGCCTTCTCCAGGAAAATTAAAGAATAATACCTTTCCCATTAAAATACCTCCTTTTTTCATCATATAAAATACCAAAATATTAATATAATTACTTATTATACCATAATATTTAATATCCTATATATTCTTAGTTCACATAACCAGCGTTTCAAGAACATATACAAAAAGGCCTCCCCAAAGCCACAAGGGGCTGTTGAGTTTTCATTTTACCGATTATGAAATTCTCTATACATCAACTTTCGGTTTAGTGTGATTAAATATGCCGATAAAGATAGCTTTTAAATATATATAATTTATTTACATTACATCTGTAATGTAAATAATGATTTTGGATTCTATTTGCATCTTATTTCAATGTTATTTAATTCAAATTAAATTCTCAAAGGAACTGAAAAATTTTAGAATAAGGGATGAAAAATAATAAGGGGGGATCAATATTATGACAAATATTTCTTTATCCGGTAATGGAAGTACTCCTTTTCAGCAGCTATTAGGCCATAATACAAATGTATTGAGCGCTTGGAACAATCTAGGAGAAGTTTTAGAAGGGGATAACAGCCTCTCAGCTTCCTTGAAAGAGCAAGTTAGAAGAACATTAGCTCAAAAAAATGGATGCGAATATTGTAAAGCAAAAGGAAAGCCTAACCATGATTTATTTGATGAAAAAACGTCTCTTGCTGTAGGTTTTGCAGAAGTTTTTCTAAAACAAAGAGAGGAAATAAACGAATCCTTTTTTCACGTGTTGAAGGAAACGTTCACAGATCGTGAAATTAGTGAGTTATGTGCATTTATCAGCTTTACTACAGCTTCACAATATTTTGGAGCCTTATTGGCTTTAAAGCCAAATAAGAAGTAAGCATATGATCAAGTAGATTAAGGGTTTTACCTGAATCAATAGGAGTAAAAATAGGTAGAGTTTACATCATCTTTATTATATCCATTTAATAACGATAATTTTGCTCTTAGAGTTAGAGGAAAGGCATGCTTTAAATAAATAGAATTCTGAGCTTTATTAAAATTCCACAATAAATACCTTTAGATATTATTCTTGTTAGTAAAATATAAGGAGGAACCTTTATTGATTTCGGAGCTATATACAAAAAGGTTACATCTAAGAAAGATGCACGAATCCGATGCATCTAATTTATTTAAAATTTGGTCTGACCCTCATGTTACTAAGTACATGAATATTAACAATTTTACCGAGGTAGAACAAGCAAGAGATATGATTAACTTCTTAAATAAACTAGCCTCTGAAAAAAAAGCTATTCGCTTTACTATTATTGAATTAGAAACAAATGAAATTATTGGATCATGTGGCTATAACATGTTAGACTTCGAGCATTCAAAAGTTGAAGTCGGATACGAGCTTTCAAAGGCAGTATGGGGAAGAGGATATGCGTCTGAAGTTATTAACAGTTTATTAAATTATGCTTTTTTAGATTTGGACATAAACCGTGTTGAAGCAAAAGTAGAGCCTTTAAATACTAATTCGATTAAAACTTTACGTCGATTGAATTTTACATTTGAAGGAACACTTAGGCAAGTAGAGAAGTCAAAAGGAAAGTTTATAGATCTTAATGTATATTCCAAATTAAAAACAGATTAATGGCTTAATTCAATTATACATTTACCTATTTTACCAACATTCACCTTTAATTACATCGTGAGTAGAAATACAGTTCTACTTTTGTCAGTAATATTTACGAGATGAAGTATGGCAGGATGTATAGCTTGTTATTAACATTTTAAAAAATTCGCTGGTTGAGAGCAGAAGGAGTAGATAAATAAATGAGTACAAAAGAAATATATCTTATCCCATTTGAAACGCCCCATATTCAACATTTACATAAATGGTTAAATGATGAACAGGCAATGCGAATGGTAGGTAGGACACCTTTAACTTATGAAGAGGTAGTACAGGAAGTAGAAAAGAAAAGAATGAATGACGATTTAATTTTAGGGATTGAAACCAATGAACAAGTATTGGTTGGATGGGTATTCCTAAAAGATATAGATTATGCACATGGAAGAGCTAGTATCGGCATTCTTTTATCTTCCGCAGCTAGAGGTCAAGGGTATGGTCAAATAGCGATGGAGCAAATGATTGATTTAGGGTTTAAACAGCTTCGTTTAAATAAAATCTATTTAACAACAAGGGGATTAAACGAACAGGCTATTGCATTATATAAAAAAATTGGTTTTGTTACAGAAGGTATATTAAGAAATCACGCCTATGTGGAAGGGAAATATGTAGATACATATTTCATGGGTATATTAGCTTCAGAGTGGAACAGATGAACCTAAAGTAATGTATATTATATAACTTCTAGAGCAAACTATTAAAGTCAACGTGGTCTGTTCTTTATAAGAATAGATCAAAAAAGCCACCAACTTATCAGTGGCTTTTTTTCGTTTTAAGCTATATAAAATATAAATCTTTAGTTGACATAAAACCATTTATCGGAAATAAAATCCGTTGGAAACAATGATTCCAACGGATTTTCCTATATCAGAACATGTCCAAACTCTTTTCATTTAACTGCATATTCTACTAGTACAAGCACCTTTTATGAAAGGAGAAAATAAGATTGGCTTTTAACAATATTGAACGAACATTAATCATCATGGAACTGATTCTCCAAGATGTGTTGAAAACAAACTTCGTAATACCTCTTTACCCTACTACATTCAGGGAAACAGCAATCCCTGTCCCTCAACCTCCAGGAGTTACAAACTTACCATCCTTTATTTATTTTGATCTTGATAATCGGTTTACCCTAGCACAAGAACAAGAAATTAAAGATTCCATTGCACTTGTATTATTTAATTGGTCACTTCATCTTACTCAGAAATGGAATGGAGGTGCTAATAATGGGATTTCTGGGTTAGCAGCTTGTACTAATGTATATGCCACTAAAAATTTACGGCCAACTTGGTATATAGGGCCCTCTATTTCTAATGGATTAACAGCTACAAACATTGCTATGGATCAATTTACTCAACTTATCCGTGACAATGGATTTCGTCGCTCCCCACAGGCAAGAATCTTCGCTAGTCCACTCATTGGTGATTCTATTGTCTTTGCTTTAACGGCTTTTACTCAAACCAGGGTACCTTTATCCTTTATTATTGATCCAAGCTTGGTAGATAACCCTAATCTAGGAATTGGTTTTGTTTTAGGTTCTATGATACATGCTTGGCTACATCGTGCAGGCTTCCTTGATCCTAATACAACTAGTTATTTCAACACCGAATGTTCGATGTGTGTTATGAGAGGTTATCAACCAAAATTTCCTGGTGTACCTGATGAAACATTCTATAGATATTTCAGTTAGTAATAAACCATCCTATGGTTTTTAACTTGTATACCCTATACATCCTTTGTTGACATAATCACTCTTTCCGGAACACACCACCAAAAAAAACCCTTGAGAGACAAGGGTTTCAAAACAGCCACTTTTTACAGAGTATGCAGCTTTTTATACATCCTTGATAAATCAACGATGAACTTGAGGATAAATAAAAAAATGATGAATAAAAAGCGCACCTTTTATTCATATGCAACATTAAGAAAAATATAAATAAAATGGAAAATTATTATATAATTTAATGGTTATGGCATTCATTCTTCAACGAGTGTGAATCCTAAAAAGCAACCTCACTCCTATGACAAAAATGAGGTAGCTTTTTATTTTGCTTACCTTTTGACTGGACAAATTATAACCTAATACTATATTTTATATATGTACATGTATATATTTCACTTTTATCAACTATTAAATGCAGCTATGATCAACCACACATGTAAGAAAAGCCCTCAATTAATTTTGAGGGCTTTTCTTGTATTTGTACAGTCACTAAGTGTAAATGATAAAACAATAAAAAGAACAAAAATAAGTTCTTGTTTACTTATATAATTTTATCGGTATTAATAAAAAAAGACTCTTTATAAGAAGCCTCCGTTCATAATAATTTCGGTATTAAAGTACTGCTCCTGAAAGTGTAAGGCTTGTTGAATCTCTTCTAAAGAAAAGCTTTTATTAGATACAATAAGCTTATCTTCTATATCGTTTTTTCTGTGTACTATCCCTATTACAATGCCTTTATATTGGTCTAAAGAATGAGCTTCCCCTAAAATATAAGCATCAACCTCTTCGCCATCGGCAGCCTTCGTTCCAGGGATGTAACCATAATTCAAAGGATAAATATAATTATACGTTGGATGCTTTGACCCTAAAGGTCTGTCTACTTTTACAACTACCTCTTTACCAAGATAATTTTCTAACAAGAAGGATCTCTCCTTTTAAAAATTATTATGCCTAGTTTTACTACTATCATTATTTATAAGTTACCATAACAGACATTACTGGCACTAAGTCACCTTAAAGAATTCATCTCAAGTCAAGCTCACATAAAAAGCGTTCCACTCCAGGATACTTTTCACCCAAGCTAGTTATGCGAAAACCAAAGTTAGCATAAAACAATACTGCATCTTTATCAGTCTCAGCCGAAATCGAATTTAGATTATGTTCCTTACAGATAAATCTAATCATACTGCTTCCCATTCCACTTCCTCTCTCTTTTGGCAAAACAGCAATATGTTTTATTACACCATCTCTGGAATTATGAATTTCAACTCCTATACAACTAATTATTTCTCCATTAACTCCACCACTATATAATTTTCGGTTTGGCGAACAAATGTATTTATTATATTCTTCATCAATCTTCTCTTCTGAAGTCGCATAAGATAATAATCTTTTGATTGTTGGATCAATCCTAATAGAATTAATTTCTTTCATCCCAATTCTTTTGCCCTTTTTAATATGTTGTCCACAAACTTCTTTTTTTCATTTGTGTATGAAACAACATCATTCGGATATTTATTTGCAAGTTCTTCTTTTATTTTTATATACTCTATCTTTGCATCAGGATCTGATCGTAGATAATCTCTAAAGGAAATTTGATCTATCCATAGACTCTGGTTATATATCATTACATGTAAAAAATGAGTGATTTTCTTTTCCTTGTATCTTGCAAAAACATGTTTACCATCTATACTTACTGGCACTTCAACATACCCAAGGTCCTTTACTTTTTCTTTTAATTCTATAATTACATCCAAAGAGCTAACACCAATTGCAATATCAATAATTGGTTTAGCAAAGAGGCCCTCAATAGACGTACTTCCCACATGTTCAATGGCGATAATAAGTTCCTTTATTCGAGAAGATAACAATTCCCTTTCTTCGTCAAATAACTTACTCCATTTATCATTGTAAGGTTCAAGTTTTACTAGACCACGTTCGAGTCCTAACATTATAATTCCTCCTTGGTACCAGAAAGATAAATTGCTTAAACATTTCTACTTAAGACATATCTAGGTGGTGCACCATACCCCTGCTCGGACTCAAAATATGCAAGCTTTCCTGGAATACAGGAAATGATTGAAGGCATACCAAGACCTACTATATGTTCCAGAGCAGATGATAATGGCATCTCTTTGCCATCTATATCTTCATCCCAAGAAATCACATAACACTGCTGAATAGGTCCATATCTCCTCAATAAGGTTTCTAAATCTTCTTTATTAAAGTTAGCTTTTGGAAGTTCAATTAGGTATTTCTTTCTTAGAGTAGTAGTATAGTTATGACAAAGTCGGCTTAGAGCATCTAAACGCTTCTTTGGAGAAGCCAATTCAAGTAGGACTCTTTCTTGTATTCGTTTTTCAAAAAAAGCCTTAACAATTAGCTGTTCTTGTGTTCTGTTCATTTATTTGCCTCCTTGTAGCCACCATTACATAAACTCTTGTTTCTTCAGCTAAAAGAAAACTCCTATATTGCTAAGCAACTTTAGCTAACATAACACTGTTTATAGGAACTTATTTACATATCGACTATAATTGTACCTAAAATATACTTTAGGTATTGAAGGAGAATATATAATGGATATTGAAGTAGGGTTCCTTTCCAAAAGCTACATAAGTGATATTCCCTCAGGCGGTGGTTTGTTTCCCTTTGGAATAGATGGTGATGCATCTTACATTATAGAGTATGAAGGTCATGATGTAGATATAGAAACCTTTTTTAATAACTGGATGAAAGAGTTAAACAAGTTTCCTATATATACACTTTTTACATATATAAGCTATGATGCAGAAGAAATAGGTGATATATTTTCATCTGCTAATATTGAATATTTAAAGCTAAAAGTAGACAGAGAGACTTTTATTAAAGCTAAAATTAAAGATTATACACAATTTGAAGTCGTTATGCCTTTTTTGTATAGCCAAGGAAGTATGAATTGCTTTGCTGCTTGGTCTCTTTCAGAAGATTTATTTAGCTTTGAAAAACGAGATATGAAAACCTTATTTGGAAGAAGAAAAGTTCAAATGCCTATTATTACATTACGAAAAGATTGCACAATGTTTTGGATTTTTTACGATGGAGCATCTGTTATTTCGCTATCTAATGACAATCTATTTTCTTCAACTCATTCAATTATTAGCTCCTTTCCCGAGAATACTAAAGGGACTGAGGTTGAATATGAAGAGTGATCCTTATATTTTATAAGCTCTACAACTTTAGTTCACATAATGTGCGTTATTGATACAAAAAAAGGAACACTCTATGATCGGCGTTCCTTTTCTCTGATCTCCATTTTATTTAAAATATTTGTCCATTCTTTGCTTTAAATCTTCATAATTTTCATCGGTGGCTCGTGCGAAACCATATGTGAGAACATCTTTCGCTTTCTTTTTCTCATTAGCCATTAGATAAAAATCACATACTCTTTCATAAAATACATCTTCCTCATTCAAAGCCATCTCAGCTGCTGTATTCCAATCTATAATCTTTTCATAATGAGGAATACCTATATTTATTACATTTTGAACAAATTTACTAAACTCTTTTTTATCTGACTTTTTATTGTAAAGTGTAAAATGTTCTTCATTACCTTCTAACCAATTAGGAATGTTCCAATCTGCGCTGGCAACAACTACACTATTAGCTTTAGCTAACTGAGTACCCCAAGTTTGCTCATACCATTTCCCATATTCATTTGACGATACATCCCACATAGTCCAAAAAATGCATTCATCTTGGGAGCTATACTGACTAATACAAAAAGATAAACTTAAACTGAAATGCCCTGTCTTTCTAGAGAATTTAGGTGTGCTTTTGGCATATTTGAAGCCCAAAGGCTCTAAGAGAGGAAGGAGATCAGTTTTAATATAAAAATTAAGTAAGTCTTTTGGCTTCATAATTTCTCCTCGATTAGATGCTAAAGTTGATTTCCATTAGGTAGCAGCATGTAGCTAAAATATTCTTGAAAAACACCCGTTCCTTTGAGGCTGTTCTTAACAGTGGTAAAATGCTTTTCTACTGCGTTACTATAAGCCGGATTTCTGGATGGAGTTCGTCCGGAAAGGTAAATAAGTTCTATAAATGGATCTTCTTTGTTCAAATTGAAGGATTTATTAATCATTGAGTCACCGAACTCTTTCGTTTTATCATAATCTTCTCCAAAGTATTCTGGAAACAACTCAATCATAAAACCAAAAACGGCATTAAAAAATGCATCTTCTTTAAAATGGATGATTCCATAATGATAAAGTTCCTGCAGCAATTCTTCATAGTCATCATAGTCACTTTCTTGTACTTTACTCGTGTTTTCTACGCCCCATTCTACAACTAAATACCAACACAAAAAGCTAAGTTTGAGAAAAACCTTTAAGTCCTGGGGATTTTCTTTCCAATTATGATATAACTTATCCCTTGCTGCATTCCAATCAGACTCTTTTTCCAACTGATCAGTATCTTTCAGTTCCCAGTTTTTCATAGATTACCTCCAATTTTCTTTTAGTCTCCTACTATAGATATTTTTTGGATTTCATGATTACTCAATATTCTTATTAATTCGCTCAATGCTGGATGATAATCTCCAGGGATAAATATTTTTATATTCTCTAAATCCTTTATAAATTTATCAATTTCGTCTCGATCAAATTCTACGTCAGTCAAATAGTAATCTCTAATTTTTCTCAGATACAAATAACTTCCCCAGTTATTATTTGTGTGAAATAGAGCATCATGTAATGACTCTTCAATTTCTTTAAAATCAAGATACCGATCTTCTTTACCGTACATCTCAATATGAAGCGAAGCACAGCCCAACAGGAGTTGCTTATTGGCGATATGAGGATATTCCCTTTAAGTTATGGTCGATTCATCCAATGAAGGATTTCTGGAGGATCTCGTCAGCTACAGAAAGACGCTTAAACCGTTTAGGCATCTATACCATAAAAGAACTCGCTCTTTCTTCTAAAGAGATGTTACAAAAAGAATTTGGCATTATGGGAGAGGAACTTCACCAACATGCAAATGGCATTGATTTTAGTCGTATTTCGGATGTGTACATTCCTAGTTCCCGTTCCTTTGGGAAAAGTCAGATTCTCTTTCGGGATTATACAAGCCGAAAAGAAGTGGAATTATTGCTGTTGGAGCTATTGGACGATGTTTGCTTTCGTTTACGCATGCATCAAGTGGTGGCTCAAACGATCCATTTATCGATTGGCTACAGCAAACAAACAGGTGGAGGCTTCTCAAGACAAAAGAAAATGGGAAGAGCTTCAAACTTAAGCCAAGATATTTTTCCTTATTGCTTAACCATCTTACATACATATGATAATGGAATGCCGATTCGCTCCATTGGGATCTCCTTATCAAACACAAGCATTGAAGAAGAGGAGCAAATGAGCTTATTTGAGGATATCGATCAGCGAGAAAGAGCCTATGCTCTTGCCAAAACGATTGATGAAATTCGGCTGCGTTATGGGAAGAATAGTGTTCTACGGGCTTCAAGCTATCTGGATCACTCAACAGCTCGTTACCGAAACGGCCTTATTGGTGGTCACAAAGCCTAAAGGAGGAGATAACATGGACCACTATAGAGGAATGAAAAAATGGCGCCCTTTTGCTACAATGCCAGAGCAATACATAGGGTTACAGGAAATGATAAATAAGCAAGCAGAAGTAGCTCAACCTGTTTTAACAGAAGAGCAAATGGAACAGATTAATTTCACCTTAATTGAAGCCTTACATACAAATAGACAAGTTTATCTTACATATTATAAGCAAGGCCAATGCATAACAGAGATAGGGTTCATTCAGTTTGTTGATTCCCTAGGGGAACTATTTGTTTTCATTGATGACGTATTTAAGTTAAAGAATAAAATGAGGCTAAGTGAATTAATTGATGTTCGCTTTGTGTAAAGATAAGATAAACAAGCTAGACATTTAGATTACATACTAAAAAAGAAATGAAAATAGGGACTGGAGACATTTGTTTACAATAGAAAATCATATTAACTCATTGAAAGAAGGTCTTCAACAACATTCTGATGCACTAATTGAGCGTATAAAAGAAACATGTAAGTTCAATTATTACAAAGAAATTGATTTATTAGACTATACAGCTTTCGTTCAATCATTCGAAATTACCCTTAGAATGTTTTCTATGGACAAAGATGCAAACGAAGTCTTTTATGAAGGAAATGACAGTATTATTTTTTCAGGTAGTTACGACTTACTTGAGGAGATTGAATCTTATAGCATACCTGATGATAAAGAAGATGAATTTTGGGAGTTCTATGAAAAAGCTGATCAAGAAATATCGGAAGCTGAAACAAAAGCTATTGTAGAATGGTTTGTGGAGTGTTGGAATAAGGCAGACGGAAAAAGTATTACGTTACTTGCCTATTTTAGTTTTCATGATTATGATACGTGCTATGATCTGCAAAATGATAAATGAATTACCGATGGAGATAAATGGGATGATTAAGTTCTAACATTTGTTCGCTCTTATGTAGATTAATCTAATAAGAGGCCATAAGAAAAGAGTGATTAACTTCGGGGGAAAACAGCAGCAAGCAATCAATTTTAATAAAGCTTAGGATTGTAAATATAAGGGGTAAAAATAATGAATGAATTTTTTGAGGCGTTAACATATGTAAATGAGAACTTTTATGAACCAAATCACTTCATTATAAAAGCTATTCGAGAAGAAGCTCAGAATTCAGATTATGGTGCTGGTATATTCCAGTTGAATTCAAAATCTGTACGATTTAGGGTGGGGAAAACTACACCGAGTAAGGTAGGGCAGTTTGTATCCTTTTGGGAAAAAGATGAGAATCATAAAAACCAAGCCTTTTCATATGGAAAGGCTACCGATTTATTAGTTATTAATACCTTCACTCGTACAAATAGATTTGGACAATTCGTTTTTCCAAAAGAAGTTCTTTTAAAACAAAAAATCCTTAAAACAGCTTCCACAAAAGGTAAAATGGCAATTAGAGTGTATCCTATATGGGATAAACCAACTAGCAAACAAGCTATTGAAACACAAAAATGGCAATTAGAATATTTTGTTGAAACGAATGGTCCGAATAATTTGCCTCGCCAAAAATTGTTGGAGCTATATTCCTAGAGTGACAACGATTGAAGCCTTACATATGAATAAACGAGTACACCTTACATATTATAAGCAAGGACAATGAATAGCAGGGACAGGATTCATTCAGTTTGTTGATTCCCTGAAGATTTATTTAATTTTATTAATGAAGAAGAACATTTAATTAAAGAGCTATTTTTGTATACTTAAATAAAAAACCTCTCCCTACTTGTAAAAAAGTAAGGAAAGGTTTTTTTATTTATTAGAAATTTTTATAATCAACCTTGATGTTATTTAATTGTTCTGTTAAGTATTGCTCTTTTACCTGACCATTAGACTGGAGCTCTTTTGGATAGTATTTAGTATTAAATACAGGAGCACCTTTCTGAATCCATTTTTTTCTATGAAGTCTATGGGTTTCAGGGATATCCATGAAAACTCCTTCTTCTATCTCTACATCGTCATCATCGCCAAATTGAAAACCGCAGCAAATACAAATTTCAAACGATGCTAGACCAGATTCATCATAAGCAGCTTCCTCTAGATTTTTATATCCACAAACTGGACAAACATATTTCAATACTCTCAGCCTCCATATTATTGTCTATTGAAATATTCTCTACCTTTAGCCTTGTTAGGGTGTTTAGGTTTAAAGAAAGTTTTTATTACATCATTTTTTGTAAGAACTAATAGCTCATTGGTATTAGTATTATACTTTAGTATATCTCCATTAGAGCGCTTCTTTGTCAATACATGTTTAGCATCAACGCCAGCAAGAGATTGCGCTCTTGTTAAATACTGAGATTTAGAAATGTTACCAAATTCAGCTTTATGATCTTTATAATGTGAATCTAATAAACTACTATTAGAGAATTTTAATTTTTTCAAATCTTTAGTAGTAGCTTTTTTACCATACTTAGATACTGCTTTACTTACAATTGATTTACCGTGTTTCTTTATAGCGTAGTTTATACCAAATCTAGCCACTTGTATAGCGATTAAAATTAAAGGATACCAAGAAGCTTGGACCTCTGTAGTATCAACCTTATATTCTTCACCAGTTTCAATATCTCTTAAAGTAGCAACAAAATCTTCTCCGTTAACTTCACTTAGGAAAACTTCAAAATTTTGCTGAACTAGCTCACCAGATTCATTTTCTAGCTCGGCAGAAACCATCATCTCATTGCTTTCTAAATCTAGTTCTAGTTCTCCTTGTGCAGATAAATCATCTGTTTCTATTGTTGTTTCAATAATTTCAGTTTCATCAACGACTGTACTTTCTATTTCAACATTACTATCCTCTAAAGTTTCTCCAAACATATCTTCAGTTTCTGTTTGTAACTCTTCGTTGTCAATTGGAGTTAGTTCTTCATTCTTTTCCTCTGATTTATTGACCTCTGAGATAGCTGAGGCGTAGTATGGACCTGCATTCGAAAAAATAAAAACAGCAGCCAAAAGACTTAATACATATTTCATTTAAAGTATTCCCCTTATTAGTATATTCTAAATAACTCTGGTATTAGCTTTATTTAAACTGTACTAAACCATTACCATATTCGTTATCTAGTCCTTTTTCTCCTAAATCCTTAGAAGACGTTTTTAACTCTGTTAATACAGCATCAAAATTTTGAACGTTCGGTTTTTTAGCTAGAATATTAGCTATAATTCCGGATACATATGCAGCTGAAAAGGAGGTTCCACTAACGGTGATAATTTTTTTGGTTGGAGTTAAAACAGGGATATCTACCCCAGGAGCAACAAAATCTATCTTTCCTTTCGCTGCAAATTTATCTCTCTCCATTTGTTTGTTAACAGATGATACAGAAATAACATTATTATATTTAGCAGGATAGTCGGCAGAAAAACCTAAAGTGTTGCCTGCAGCAGCAACTACTATAATATTATTATCAACTGCATAATCAATAGCCTGCTTCAGAGTTGGATCATCTTTCTGAAATCCAAAACTAAGGTTAAGAATATCTACATTCTGTTTTATACTCCACTCAATACCGTTAACAACATCTTTAATTTCACCACCTCCTTTATCGTTAAGTACTTTGACATCGTATATTTCAACATTTGGAGAAATGCCTTGGATGGTCTGTTTATTAGAAGAACCTCCAATTATTCCAGCTATAGCTGTTCCATGACCAAACTTATCTTTAGTGATATTAGTCTCTCGTCTAGCATCAAAAGACTTTACTATTTTTTCTTTTAATAAAGGGTGAGAATTGTCAATGCCACTATCTAATATGGCTACTTTCACGGGCTCAGTAGGCATAGAGATTCTAGTATTATTAGGAAATAGGGGACATAAAGACCAGTTTTTTTTGCAATCAGTTTGAGAGAACGAAACTTCAATAGATTGGTTGTCACAACTTACTAATAAAAATAGAATTAAAAACGATAATAATAACCTTTGTAACATACAAGTACCTCTTACTTATTTCATAGGATAAAAAAACTATCATTTGGATAAAAAAACTAAAAATACCTTCATTAACCAATACTATTGTATTATATTGTGGTAGGACTTTTATGTAAAGTAAGAATTTAAAAAAGGTGTGGATATCAAAAAATATCTACTATGAATAATAAATCACTATTAAAAGGTGTCTAACAATTCATAGTCAAAGTAGGGCTCATCCATAAGGTTATTTACAATACCGTTAAAATAGCCAAACTTGTTTTGCATTTTTGTGTTATCTTTTACCTTTATCACAAGCTCTTTAAATGCTCTAACACCAATGTTCAGTTCTTGTTGTGGAGTAAATGCTCTTTCAGAAGTAGCATAGTTTACTACTTGGTTGCATTGCTTCACAACTTTCCACAATTCTTGAATCGTTTAAGCTTCTGTATAATAGCAGCTTGTTAAGTCAGCAAATATTTCTGTACCAATGAGCAATGAAGTTTGCTTTTGAAAAAGTTTTAATAACTTTATTTGCTGAAATAGGAACATCATTACGTTTATTATTAATCTTTTGTTTTAGAGAATTAGCAGTTGTTTTAATGGCTGGACACTTCTCGGACTCTTTAGAGATAGTCTTGTCAGTCATATCTTTAATTGGCAAAATTAACACAGGTTTTGTCATAATATATTTTTAAAACTGCCAACTATCTGCCTATTTAGTTATAGGTAAAATAATTGAAAGATAAAGATTAAGTGACGAGGACAACCCATAGCATCTATAATCCAAGCACACCTTAAATCACTCCCTACTCCTCCCTTACTGCAGTAAGGGTAGATTATATCAACATTTATTATAAAAAGATCAATTGTTTTTTCCGTAAAATGTTAAATTATGAAATTTATTGTTTGTTTACTTGTTAATATAACACTTTTATCAACCCAGTAAAAAAAGGGTTCCTAACAAAATACATGATTAGTTGTTCTATTGATCTAGAGAAAGGATATAATTGTATTAGTCTAAAGAGAGACAAATAGAAAAGAGTGATCAACCTGGAAGAAAT
This sequence comes from Priestia sp. VA7, assembly GCF_055710015.1. Classification (NCBI taxonomy): domain Bacteria; kingdom Bacillati; phylum Bacillota; class Bacilli; order Caryophanales; family Bacillaceae; genus Priestia; species Priestia sp. VA7. The sequence continues at coordinate 24,623 of NZ_JBVQPN010000011.1, read as the reverse complement.
AAAAGAGCAAGAAATCGATCTTGATAAAGTGTATGACTATGCTGAATTTCCGGATAAGGTCAGTGGCAGATGCGACAACTGCAATTCATCTTACTTCAAAAGTTCTGTAAAAGGTGGCGTTTTTTTACGCGAATGTCGGGAATGCAGCATGAAGAAGAGTATCTAAGTATAGAGGATTATATAGTAAAAGGAGAAGGGTTTTTACTCTTCTCCTTTTTATGTAAATGTTGTTGTATTTACTCATTTTTTAGAATCTGAAATATATACCTTATTACACTGCTGATGTCTTTTATTACAATCTACTTTAGAAGTCAAGGCAGCCGTTGATCGTTCTTCTATTACCCTCTAATGATTACCTATTACTTCCTGTTCTGTCATCGTGAAAGTACGAAGTTTCCGAGGAATAAAAGCTCTTATCTCTTCTTCCTTATATCCGATTTGCATTATTTTACGATCTTGTATAATAATAGGTCGTTTAAGTATAAAAGGATGGTTCTTTATCAAATCATACAGACCCTGTAACGACAGTGCATCTATCTCTATATTTAAATTTTGAGGGATCTTTGACCTTGTAGAAATAATTTCATCTGTACCCTTTTCTGTCATACTAAGAATATTTTTAATTTCATCTTCTGTAATAGGTTCATACGATAGATTTCTCTCAATATAATCAATTTGATGTTCCTCAAGCCAAGCCTTTGCTTTTCGGCAAGAAACGCAGCTGGTTGTCGTATATAGATGAATCATTTTTCACACCTCATCTGTATGTATTTTTTCTATCTTTATTAATCAATGCAAATAAAAGTATATAGATTTCTAATAAGTAAAAGCCACTTGTATACTACAAGTGGCTCTTTGCTACGTTGAATGCATTAGATGATTCACGTATTATTCCCATCACTATTATAGCATAACCTATCTGGTTAATATATCTTTGTTTTAATGCTAATGACAGCAAATGAAGCCATCACATATCCATCTGCTACTGCATTTTGATACGCTGGATGACACATGACTAATCTTGATGAGGAATATATATAGCCCCTACCTCATATTAAAGATTCTGTTCACATTTAAAGATAAGAAAATCATATGTTGTAAAATATGAAGATAGAAAAAAGATTACCTATTAGATGATAAGGTAATCTTTTTTTCTTCATTTTATTAATGTCGAAGGTTATTAATTTCTTCTTGTGATAGCCCTGTAAGGTCACTTATCGTTTTATTGTCTATCCCTTTTTGAATCATGCCAAGAGCCATTGTTTTAATGGTTTCTTTTCTGCCTTCTTCTCTTCCTCTTTTCTCTCCAAGGTTCTCAGCTCTTCTTAAAGCAGATTTTTCATCTAATAAAGCCTTTCTTCTTGCTTCATAAGCGAGTAAGACTTCAGGATCTTGACTGACACGTTCCCATTCATCTATTGCTTTTTTCAATACTTGATCTTCTTGCATCGCAATCTCCTCCAGTACTTGAGTGATTTCTTCATCTTCCGATGCTTCAAGTAACAATAACCAACGTACTAATTGATCTTCCCTTGGATCAACTTCTTTTTTACGCCATTTAATAAGTAATTTAGGAAGTTCCATAAAATGAATTTCTAACATATCCGTTAGTAACAACTTTTCTTCGCGCTCATACAATTGAAACACTGAATGATAATGATTGATATGAGATAAATAACGGAAGTTGACAATGTTAATGGTAATAGTTTGACACAGCTCCCCATAGTCCATGCCTTCCTTCATTTGACTACTATACATCTTAGACCAATAGTAAAGTGTTCTTTTTTCCATATCATGTTTATTATTAAGTTGAATTTCAATGTTTATACGAGTTCCATCTTCTAATCGAGCGTGAACATCAAGAATAGAGCGTTTATCTTCCTGATTTTCTTTATTAAAATGCGGGTCTAATAGATAAACCGTCTTAATTTTCTTTTCTTCTGGTAAACGTAGAGCTGCATTTAAAAATGCAGTTAAAATAGATTCATTTCCATGCGTTCCAAAAAGAGATTTAAAGGCAAAATCGACACGTAGGTCTAATCGTTTTGTCATTATATCCTCCATCAGTTGTTCTTTTCTCTTAGTATAACATGAGTTGTACTTTTTCTTCTTCAGAATGTGTTTCATTCATCATGAAGATGATTTTAAAAAAAAAAGCATTCAGCACCTTAATTGAAACAGCTTAAGGGTTACTAAAGCTATAAAGGTAGTTGAATTTACATAAATCAAATAACTATATGCACTTTATGTTTATACCGATATAAATAAAAAAATACACTCTCCCCAGAATTATATTTCTTTTAACAGACAATAAGAAAGAAGCAGGTTCTTCAAATAAATGTGTGAAATTTAAGTGTAATGAATATTCAAAGCAAGCTAAATGATTACAGAAGAAGCTGAGGATAATTATTCTTAATTATTAGCTAATTAGAAGGTTGAAGAAGAGTGTTTCTTAATAATAATTAGTTTTATATTAATATAAAAAATTAATTATTAATTCTCTAATAAATGGTATTATAAGGTAGTTAAAATAAACTGTCTTGGAGGATGACGAACCTCAATGAACCTATCTCAGCTGGAAAAGGAGATTAAAACTTTACAAAAAATCATCTATAGCTTAGCAAAGGACAATCACGAATATTGTGATGGAGACATCCTTAAAATAAGTCAAGAACTCGATAAGAAAATTTTCATTTATCAAAAAATGATAAATTCCATTGACTAATATATAGCTAGATATCAAACTAGTCATAAAGTAATATAATATCTCGTGAGAGAGTCGATTAATGTTTAAAACTGTACTTTATAAGAAGTGTATTCGGATATATAAATTTGGGAGGCATCAGCTTTGGAAACTACAGAAAAGTATATAATACAATCACATGAAAGATGTGAAACATTATATCATTTAAACCCTAAAGATATACCAATTCCCAAAGTGTGTTTAATAAGAAAAGAATTACAACGACAAAATTCTAAATATGAAAGTATTCTCCAAGTAACAAGGTATTTCATGGAGAAAATTTTAGAATATTCAAAAGGAATCCCTACATTAGTGGTAGTTTCTAATGAAAATGGATTTATCCTAGACATGTATGGAGATAAAACTATTCAACAAATGGTTGATAGCCTAGGAATAACACCTGGGGTACGATTTGATGAGAGAGATGTTGGAACTAATTCTATTTCATTAGCCCTTCAGTTAAAAAAACCTGTTGAGATTATTGGTAAAAACCATTTTCAAGAAGTACTACATAGCGCAGCATGTTTTTCTGCACCTTTTTATTTTTCTCCTTCTCAAGTATTAAGTGGTACTATCTCATTAATGACGACTATTGATTATGCTAGCTCTTTACATTTAGGGCTTTTATCTTCAGCTATTGATTCAATTGAACGCGAATTAAAGCTCCAAGAACAAAATTACAAGTTAGATTTATTGAATCAAATACTTATGCATTCAACTCAAGATGGTATTTTGATTACAGATACAAAAGGGAAAATAAGAAATTTTAATGAGGCTGCAAAGAATTTATTTGAGGCCCAAGAGAATTTCACAGGTTATTTTGAAAACAAACAAGTGGAGATAGTTGAGAAATATATTGACTCTGTTCTCCAAACTAAAAAACCTCTTAAAAATATCGAAATTGAAATAGATAATGAACATAAAGAAAACTTAATAAGGTGCCTGGTAGATGTCTTACCTTTATTTGATAGTTATCAAAAGTTAAATGGGGCTTTTCTACAATTTAGAGATATGAGTGAATTTTATAAACTACAGGAGCAAGTTATTGCATCGGAAAAGCTATCTACCCTAGGGATACTGGGAACTGGCTTTGCACATGAAATTAAAAATCCTCTAACAGCTATTATTGGATTAATTCAACTTTTACAAAATCCAGATATAGACCTCAATACTCAAGAAAAATATTTGAACATTATATCTAAAGAATTGGAAAGAATAAAAGATTTAACTAATCAATTTGCTTCACTAGGGAAGCCTACGTTATTTAAACGAAAATCATGTGATATTGATGTATTAATAAAAAATACAGTTTCCCTTGTAAAAAGTCATGCTTTATTACATAATATTGAAATTAAATATGAAAATAAGAAAAATTCGTTAAAAACTGAAGTGGATGAATCACAAATTAAACAAGTGCTGATTAATCTACTTCAAAATGCTATCGATGCAATGCAAGAGGGTGGAGAAATAACAGTATCTCTAGATTTTAACGAAGAAACAGAACAAATAAAAATTGTGGTTCAAGATAATGGGGTTGGAATGACCGCAAAAGAGTTAGAAAGCATATCTAAGCCCTTCTTTTCTACAAAAGAAAGAGGAATAGGGCTTGGCTTACATATTTCTTATCAAATTATTGAATCCCATGGAGGAAAAATTCGGGTTAACTCTATAAAAGATAAGGGTTCAACTTTTACGCTTTATTTGCCAGCTTACTCTCAACAGGAAGGTATATGACTAACATGAAAACAGTAGTTTCTTTATTAATTGATCATTTTAAAGAATGGGGAGTTACTCACATCTTTGGGATTCCAGGTAAACCTATCGTTCCTATATTAACTGAAATAGAGGATAACGAACTAGAATTTATAGTTACTAGACATGAAAATGGAGCAGGTTTTGCAGCATCAGGCTATTCATTGATAAAAGATACTATTGGAGTTGCAATAGGAACCTCTGGTCCTGGAGGAACAAATCTTTTGACATCTGCTGGGCAGGCTAAAGCTTATCATCTTCCTGTTTTGTTTATTACAGGCCATCCGTCCATAAAAAATACAGGAAAAGCTTTAGGGCAAGATTCCTCAATGTTTGGTACAGATTTAGTGAAAATGTTTGAGCCCGTAACGTTATTTAGTGCACGAGTTGAGCGTAAAGAACAGTTTGAATTATATTTTAAACATGCTATTGAAAAAGCATGTGTGGGGGTTAAAGGTCCGGTCCATCTTTCTATTCCCTTTGAAGTGTTAGTAGAAGAAATTAATCCTTTCAAATTTGAATTACCGAGAGAAGTTCCTGTGGTATCAACACAATTGGAGAACGTAATCCATCAATTAAATCAAGCAGAAAATCCAATATTATTTTTAGGAAAAGGTGTACAGATTTCTAAAGCTTATGAGGAAGTAAAATGGCTTGCTGAAAAATGGGGGATTCCGGTTATTACAACTCCTGGTGGAAAAGGTACTTTTTCTGCTAATCATTCTTTATCTTTAGGTGCATTTGGCTTAGGTGGTACAGAAAGAGCGACGAAGTATTTGCAATCTCATATAGATCTCATGATTGTAATTGGAAGTAAATTAAGCGATATGTCTTTAGCAGGATTCAAAGAGAGTTATAAGCCTAAGAAAATTATTCAATTTGATATAGACATCACCTTTTCAGGGAAATCAATTTCAGTTCCAACCCTAGTTATCCAAGGAGATGCAAAAAGAAACTTAGAAGAACTCAAAAAGAAAGTGAATGACATGGATTCAGCTTCCTTAGCACCAATTAATTTACTTGCCCAAGAACAAGGGAATGAAAAAAATCAAACTGAAGAGCTAAGTGAAAGTTCACATTATATATCAGCAGCTAGTGCAATTAAAGAGCTTCGTAGACATTTACCAAATGACACAATATTATTTGGGGACGATGGAAGTCATACTTTTTTTGCTATTAAGCACTACGATATCTACGAGCCTGGCACTTTCTTTTTTGATGATGTGTTTGGGACTATGGGACATGCTATCGGTTATGCAATAGGTGCTAAAATAGCTTCACCGCATAAACCTATTGTATGCCTCACTGGTGATGGATGTACCCTCATGCACGGTACCGAAATTGCAACAGCTGTAAATGAAGGCATTGCAGTAATATTTATTGTATTTAATAATGGTGGCTTGGATATGGTTGATAAAGGAATGAAACAATGGTTAAATCGCTCGGTTGGAGCGAAGTATAAAGAAAAAACTAATATTAAGAAGTTTGCAGAATCATTAGGAGCTATTGCTTATAGGTGTAGAAATAAAAGTGAAATAGAGGATGCTATTAGACAAACGTTGGAATATAAAACTATCCCTTCAGTTATAGAAGTGATAGTTGATCCCAATGAAATACCACCTATCTTAAACAGAGTATAATAAGAAGCCTTAGTTCAGATTATAAATTTAAACTAAGGCTTCTTATTATCTTTGAAGAATGGGATTTACTCTTTATTTATTTGACGTCCACTCTTTTTCTGGCTCTGTGAATTCGTGTTTCCAACTTGAAATTCATTGCCTAATTCAGTATCATTTCTTTTGTCTTGTTGAAGAGCATGAATAGAAGGTTTAGAGCCATCAAATGCTACTTAAATCTTGTTATACATATCAATTTTCACCTCAATAGTATATATTTTATTATCTCATGAATTATAAAAATAAAAGCTTATTGCTTATTTATTAGACTCCTTTAAGAAAGACTTCCATAAATATTGTAAAAAAGGTCTGTATCTATTTTGATACAGACCTTTTCACATGAAATTTCACGTAATGAGTATCCTTATAAATTCCTTTTACTAATCAGGTAAATAGCCCTTCATTACAGGCAACGTTTTAGGTTAACTTACTACTAATTCTTCCAAACTTCATCAGCCCCCATATTGTATACAGCCTTTAACAGATACTCTTCTACACCTTCATCCTTTATATAAACAGTGAAGCATTCCTTTATTTAATAGCTGTCCTATTTCATTTCATTCCCGTGCATCATCTTCCAAAACGTAATCCCAAGTTTTAATCCCTACAGCTTTAGATTTTAAAGAGAGGGAAGTAATTTAATAGATGACCTGAAACATAGAATGGAAGAACTTGCAGCAAGATTTTTAAAATTTATTATTGAGTATAAAAATGATTTTTATTTCTTAGAAATGGGTACATATTATTTAACTATAAAAGGAGGTTGTTTTATGAAAAATGTAAGAGTAGTAGAAAACGGAGTTCAAGCAAAAGAAGTAATTGAACAATTTCTAAATCGAGGATATACAAGAGACGAAGTATATTTATTAGCTCATGATAAAAATCGTTCTAAAGATTTAACGGAAGCATTGGAGACAAATGATGTCGGTGTTTCAGAACAAGGAGCATTCGATTTAATGGCCAACGTTTTCCGATCCCGTGGAGATGAATTACGTTCTAAAATCCACTCTTTAGGATTATCAGATGTAGAAGCTCAGCAATATGAAAGGGAATTAGATCAGGGACGTGTACTAGTAATTGCAACAAAAGCAGGTTAATGAAAGAGGACCTACTAAGTAGGTTCTCTTTCATTAACCTTTGATTACATTCCCTTTAGTAAGATTAGATTATGACCATCGTTTTCACATATTACATCGTTAAATCGGTTTATTTGTCACATTTGTTATCAGCTTTTAAAAGATTAAGGAGTTAATTTTCAGTTCCATATTGAAAGAAAGGAAGTAGGCTAATGAATAATATCGAAAAGAAAAAATGTGAAATTATTAATTTAAAAAAGCAAGATGAAGTGAACAAAAATTTGATAAAAGTCTCAGAGTCTCTTATAGCTATGCTAAAGCAACTTAAAGAAGAACCTCAGAATCCAGAAGCTTTGACTGCAGTTGCGGATTTGGAAGGTCAAAAAGAACAACTAAAGGCTAAATCAAAAAAGTTATCTGAAGAACTTGCTCAATTATAAGAATGTATAGAAACAATTTGAATAAACGCCCAAAGAAACCTTATACAATATGTAAGATTTCTTTGGGTGTTTATATTAGAAATTACTTTTTATATGTTAAATCATGATCTAATAGCAAATTTGAAATCTCGGGTTTAAGGACTGAGCCGTTTACTAAAAACTTTAGAATATACGCATAAACATTTATCTTCGGATCTGGAAGGTTCCACGCTTTATGCACTGCTAATTTCGTCTCAGCTTTGAAAAGGTTGAGGGCGACTCAGTGAACCTATCCGTCTGGAACCCTTATTTCCCCTGTCATTAATACTGACGATAGGGTTTATTTATAGATAATTCTTAATGTCTCTTTTTACTCTACTTCGTTTATATCTATTTCTTTTTCTCATAGAAAGAAGATAAATAAAAAAGTTATTAAAAGAATGATCGCAGGAAATATAAATGACCGATGCGAGCAGAAAACAATTTAGTCAAGCTAATCAGGTCTTTCAATTTTATATTTAGTTAAATGATTTATAAGATGTTTTTTCTTAAATACCCTTCGTTGTAAAGGAGAAACATCACGTTAGTATCTAACATAGCAATGGTGGGTTACTCTAAATTGTTATGTTGGGTGGATAAGATTTCTCTTCCCCTCTCTTCCATTCCGTTCCGTGAAAAATATAAGTGACTAGTCCAATACCCAAGATATAAAAAAGAGTACATACTCCATAATCATCTACTCATCACCTACTGCGAGAGTATTTAGTCTTACTTTGTGATTTTATGTAAGTTTAAAGGAAGTTTTGTAGAAAGTATTTCATTAATCAAAAAAGGATACCATAATATACCTAATACTAGTTTTTATGGGGAGTTATTACAGTGAATAATGAATACAGTCTTTTGTGTTTTAGAATCGCTTGAGAGAAAAATCCAAGAATTGTGGAAAGGAACTTCTTAAAAGTGAAACTCATAGGGACATTTTTTTACTATGGGTTGAGGCGATAAACATTGACTTTAAAGTAAATAGATAGGACACATATACACACTTATCTAATCGAATTTACTTATTTATTACATCAGTTTTACTTTATTTTCATTTTCTTGTAACTAGCGAGCTGTATAATGAATTAAAATAGTTCGACAATCATACCAAAGACCATTCTGAAATTAGGCGGTGGAATAATGAGTGAACAAATCTACCCTGATATACAACGTAGAAAAAACTCGATTATAGATTCTTTAATCCATTTAGGAATCTATAAAAAAGGAAACAAACAGCTTTATGAATTAACCTTACATGAGTTAGAAACAGAGTATCAAATAGTTAATCCGGCAATCCAAGATCTATCTTTTTAGATTTTTGCTAATTGCAATTCATTTGTTAAAAGGAGGGTTAATCTATGTTTTTGAAAAAGCTAATCAAAAATGGAGCAGTTACGGTTCATTATTATGAAAATGGGTCACTACAAACGTGTAAAGGTCGTGTTTATAATCTTAATCTTCATGAACAGACCCTGTCTTTAAAAGATGAAAAACAAAATATTCTTTTTATTAATTTATCTGGCATTGAAGATATTTATTGATTTCAATTTAGTAGAAAGTGTTCTACATTTTTTTACAAATGGTCACTCTGTACGTGCAAAAGATTACTAGCTAGAAAACCGTAAAGATAAAGAAATGAAATAAAAAAGGAGGAGAAAGAATGGGCGAAGACAAACAAATATGGTCTGCCTTTATTCAAAAGGACCGATTTGAACTGCATTCGTACCTTACTTATTTATTTAATCAATGTCATGATGAGAGTCCAAGGCAGTTAGAAGATGAAAATATAGAGGAATAAAGCTATTGATAAAGTAAGCTGAAAGGATAAAAAAATGAATATGAAAATAATGTAGGCGACCTCACGTTTCTAATCCGAATGAATAGGTCGTCTATTGCTGTTAAAAACCTCTTTCAATATATATAGTAGATGCATCAATTATGTTTATGATCTTATCCAAGCAAGCTTATGTGAAATTCAGTTTTTACCCGTATAAAGCTTAGAAGGAGGCAGAGATTGTGAATACAACTGTTAATGAGTTGTATGATTTTGGAATAATTTTAAGAAGGAAGCTATTGAATAATAATCTTTATGCTTACTATTTAATTGATGCAATGAGAAGAGAAAATCATTTTGATTTTTTATATTATTTTTTGACAGCAACTGTAGATAGTCAAACACCTATACCTGAACATGTCTCCAATGTTTTTTTGAAGATCCTTAGCGATAAAGAAAAATTGAGTGACCTTACTCCGTTTGTCATGGGTCTGGTTGAAAAATAAATAGAGTTAAAGGTATATATATACGCTTCCTCAGATATCTAAATTTCTTTATTAAATGCAGTCATTGTTTTTGGTGCTAGACATTAGTATTGGCTTTGATCCGAAATAAATCAGCTTGTTACTTAAATATTATTTTTGCGCGGTATGGATTATATATTTTTGTTTATAGTTTAATAAAATTCGAGATATGCACCCAAATCATATGAATTAAAACCCCAACTGAAATTCCTTTCATGCTATCTGTAATAGTTGTTATAAGAACTAGAAATGAAGAGGTTGTACACTATAACTATATAAATGAACAAACTAAAGGAGGATACCTATCTTGAAAGCAACAAGCATTAAATTTTATGAATTCGGAGAACCTCAACAAGTTTTACAAATAGAAAATAAACAAGTGAAAGATCCTGGAGTTGGCGAAGTGCTAGTACGAATGAAAACTCGACCAATCAATCCATCGGATTTAATTCCTATTAGAGGGGCCTATTCAAATCGGATTTCTTTACCTGCCATTCCGGGATATGAAGGAGTTGGTACCGTAGAAGAAGTAGGTCCATCTGTTTCTAAATGGTTTCTTGGCAAACGAGTATTACCCTTACGGGGTGAAGGTACATGGCAGGAGTTTGTAAAAACATCAGCTGAACTAGCCATTATAGTTCCAGATTATCTAGAGGATTACATAGCTGCACAGCTTTATATCAACCCTATCACAGCATGGGTGATTTGTACGGAAGTATTAGCGTTAAAACCAGGAGATGACCTAATTGTAAATGCCTGCGGCTCTTCTATTGGTCGTGTTTTTGCTCAATTATCCCGTATTTTGGGGTTTCGTTTGATTGCAGTAACTCGAAATAATATCTACACAGAGGAATTAACTCAACTTGGTGCTTCATATGTAATTAATACAGGGACGACCCCACTCTACGATACGGTTATGGAATTGACGAATGGTCGTGGAGCCAAAGCAGCAATTGACTCTATTGGTGGACCTTCTGGTACAAACTTAGCCTATTGTGTCAGTCCAAATGGAATATTTTTGACTATAGGTCTTCTATCAGGAATACCTGTCAATTGGGCAGAAATTATGAATAATAATAAAATAAAAACAAATATATTTCATTTACGTCATTGGAACCAAAAAGTCTCTACACGTAAATGGCACGAAACATTTTATCAGCTTATACAATTTATTCATAAGAAACAGTTAACATTCACAAAACCCCAAGCTCAATATCATCTTCCAGATGTAAAAAAAGCTCTTACTACTAAAATTAAGGGCAAAATACTTTTAACTAGTTAAAATTAAGTAATATTTTTCATAAAATGCAAAATAATGATATTAAGATAGTTCCTTTAAAAAGCGAGAGAATGTTTATATCCTTGGCTGTTCAGTAAGTTTCTTATTTATTTTTTGAATGGACAGCAAGTTTACTGAAGTAGCTACATGTATCTAAGAAATAATCACTACATTTATTAATTAGTATCTATTTCGTTAGTGTTACTGTATTCATACAACGTCGATCTTCATCAATTATCGGTGCAGGTTAGTTGATGAGATTATAAATTGAATATTTACATTTATAGAGCATTTCTTTGTCATAAGAAATGCTTTTTATATTTTTAAGAAATGAAAAGCATATTCCCATCTCAACAATAATACAATAATAAACAGAAAAAATTTATTGTAAAACGATAAATTATATGTTAAATTCATATTTGAAATTAATAAGTGAGGTGCTTTATTTTGAAACGAAGTTCAACAATATTTTTGAAAATAGCTCTTTTTCTTATGGGAGCTCCAGTTCTTACTTTAGGCATATTCGGCCTATTTTATTTAGCTAATAATATAGCAAATCCAGATTATTCCTACATACTATATCCTGCTGTAAGCATTATGTATCTTTCAGCTATCCCGTATTTTTTTACGTTGTATCAGGCGTTCCGACTTTTAATCTATATTGACAAGAACAAAGCGTTTTCTAACATCTCCGTAATAGCTTTAAGGAAAATAAAATACTGTGCAATGACAATTAGTGGCCTGTATGTGGTAATGATGCCATTTGTTTTTCTTGCGGCAGAGAAAGATGATGCTCCAGGTCTCGTAATAGTTGGAATGGTCCCGATCTTTGCTTCATTGGTAATTGCAGTCTTTGCTGCGGTTCTTAAAAGACTTTTACAACAAGCGATTGATATAAAATCAGAAAATGACTTAACGGTCTGAGGTGATTAACATGGCAATAATAATTAATATTGATGTGATGTTGGCTAAAAGGAAAATGAGTGTTACAGAACTTTCGGAAAGGGTTGGAATAACAATGGCCAACCTTTCTATTTTGAAAAATGGAAAGGCAAAGGCAATTCGGTTTTCAACTTTAGAAGCAATTTGTAAAGCCTTAGAGTGCCAACCTGGGGATATTTTAGAATACCGAAGTGATAAAGACACCCAAGATTAATAAAGTGGGAATATTTAATATGGAAAGGAAAAGAAAGTTATTCGGTGATGAACTTATGTATACAATCCAAAATCTATTTAGCTACTATACCAAGCAGCACTTACATATATACAGAAAGAACCTTTGGAGGAACAAGTCATGAGAGCACTAAAACAACTGGTTCGTTTTGGTTGGGAGCAGGCCCTATCATGTTTGTTTCCTGTCGTTATTTTTGCCTCTCTGGCTCTTACGCAAGCTATTCCACTTCCCTTCCTACCAAGGTATGACTGGCTGCTCATTATCTGCCTTCTGATGCAGTGGTGGATGGTGCGTTCTGGTCTTGAAACCCGGGATGAACTAAAGGTTATCACAGTCTTCCATCTTATTGGACTTGCTCTTGAACTTTTCAAAGTACATATGGGCTCTTGGTCTTATCCGGAGGAAGGATATTTCAAAATTTCAGGAGTGCCTTTGTATAGTGGTTTCATGTACGCAAGTGTAGCGAGTTATCTTTGTCAGGCATGGAGGAGGTTTAAGGTTGAGTTGGTTAAGTGGCCACCGTTTTTGGTAGTTGTACCTCTTGCAGCTGCGATTTATTTGAATTTTTTCATCCACCATTACTGGATTGACGTTCGTTGGTGGTTATCTGGACTTGTAATTATCGTCTTTTGGCAATCGTGGGTCACATACGAGGTTAATGGAACTCGCTACCGTATGCCAATCGCACTTTCTTTTGTTCTCATTGGATTTTTTATATGGCTAGCTGAAAATATTGCAACGTTCTTTGGGGCTTGGGAATATCCAAACCAAACTGATGCATGGAGTCTCGTTCATTTAGGGAAGGTAAGTTCATGGCTCTTATTAGTGATTGTTAGCTTTCTTATAGTAGCGACGTTAAAGCAGGTTAAGGAGAGAAATTCTACTAGGATAGAGACTAGTCAATCTTTATAACTGAAAACAAAAGCCACTAGTCCAACCCTCAGCATATAAAAGCCAAGCACATGTTGCATCACCACCTACCCCTTACCTACTGCGGTAAGGGTTCTTTTTTATTTTTCGATTGGACAGGCAAGCTTACTGCAGTAGCTACATAGTATCTAAAGGACCTTACCTTCATTACCTAATCAGTAGCTAGTTCAGTAGCGCTACCGCGTTAATACAAGCTTTGTAAGCGTTAGTATGATTCATACTATGATTTACATAAAGACAAATGAATTACTTATGGGGATATATGGGATAATTTAATTATATTTTTAGTCTTTTTTAAATAAAAAACACTCACCAAAAAGGCTGCTATTTAAAAGAAATAACAGCCTTTCTTTCATTGGAAGTCATTAAGTCTTCAAATCGACTTAGTACTTCTATACCTAACTCTGTAATCTCTGTACCTTGTTTTCTAACTCCAACTTTAATACAGTTAACCTTGTTTAACATAGATAATCGATGTTTCAATTGTGAGTCAGACAAGAAATAAGGAAGCATTTCTTGTATAATGCCTCTTCCTACACTTGTTTCCTGCTTTTTATAAATTGTTAGTATTTTTAATATGGCTTTATAATCTTCTGCGAAACTGCCTCTTTTTAAAAAGATAATAGCCTCTTCGATCTCAGACAATGAATCATTTGTTAAATTAGAAGTCTCTTGAGATAACAAAATTTGATCTGGCATATGATCTTTAATTACTTTATTTCCTTCCACAATAACCATTAAATAATGAATGAAATTTTCAAGTTCACGTATATTTCCTGGCCAATTATAATTTATTAAAAGATTTTTTACATCTGAGTCAAATACTAAATTTTTCTTATTTGACTTAAAAAAGAAGTCTATTAGTGTAAATAAATCCTCTTTTCTTTCTCGAAGTGGTGGAATGTTTAATGGTAAGACGTTGAGAAGGTTGCTTTAGGAATGATTCAAGAAGGTATAGATAGTAAAATGATAAGTAAATTGACAGGTCTTACAATAGAAGACGTGGAGAAACTTCGTTACCAATAAATATCAATAAAAAGAGCTGTATCGTAAGATACGGCTCTTTTTATTATAGATTAGGTACTTATTTTTCGTTACTCAGATAAAATAACAAACCTCTTGTTCTAGAAGGAAGCTTGTTATTTTTAAACTTTGATTCATATAATTGAATTTCTGCTACTTATTATTTTATTCTATGGTCTAATATTTTGAGGCAAACATCTTGCCGTTAGATATAAAGTGCTTAAAATACGCTGCGTACTAGTCCTCCATCTATCCGCAGTGCTGAACCATTAATAGCTGATGAAAGTGGACTACTTAAGAAAGTAACAAAGGTTGCGATTTCTTCTGGACGGATAAACCTTTGGATAATAGAGGTGGGGCGATTTTCTTTCATAAATCTCGTTTCAGCTTCTTTTAGAGTTAATTGTTCATTTGGATAAAGACTATTTAGCATTGTTTCTACTCCTTCAGTTAGAGTTGAGCCAGGCATAACGGTATTAACTGTCACATTTGTGCCTGTGCATAATTCAGCTAAACTACGAGAAAGAGACAATTGCATGGTTTTAGTTGCACTGTAATGAGCCATTTCTTGAGAAGGCATAATAGCTGCCTCACTTGCAATGAAGATTACTCTTCCTTCTCCTCTTTGAATCATTTTCTTGAGGTAAGAGCGTGTTAATCGAACACCACTCATGATATTCACTTCAAATAATCGAAACCAATCTTCATCTGGTATATCAAAGTATTCAACAGGTTCAAAAATACCAAGATTATTAACGAGAATATCTACTTCTGGATACTGCTCCATTAGCTGTTGACATCCTTGCTCTGTTCCTAAATCATGTACAGCAGGATGAAGAATAGCTTGAGGATACTGAGTTTGAATATCTGTAATGGTTTCATGGACCTTTTCCTCTCGTCGTCCATTAATCAGAACTGTAGCTCCCTCTGCTACTAAGGACAACGCAATGGCTTTGCCTATACCAGCAGTTGACCCCGTAACTAGGGCTGTTTTTCCTTTTAAATTCAACTTCATATGAATGCCCTCCAATTTTTATATAAAATTATATTTGTCGGTTAAATAGAGTAGTGATGTAAATACATGCTGTCATTAGTTTGGATAATTCTCCTGCTTTTAAACAGAGAAGGAGATAGACAAATTAAGCATGGCTATCTCCTTCCTCCTTCATTAAAAATCAAAGTTGTCAGGGTCTGGACCTACACGATGATTTTGATTTAATTCATCAATGCGTTCCATTTCTTCTTTTGTTAATTCAAAATCAAAAATTGACGCATTCTCTACAATACGATGTTCTTTTGTTGATTTTGGAATGGTAATAATACCATTCTGTACATCCCAACGTAGAATGACCTGGGCTACAGATTTATTATGCTTATTTGCAATCTCTGTTAAAACCTCATTATCTAATAATTCTCCTTGCATTAGTGGAGACCATGCTTCAAGTTGAATATGATGTTTCTCACAGAATGCTTGAAGTTCTTTTTGCGTTAGACGTGGGTGATATTCTACCTGGTTAATTACAGGATTGATTTCTGCATCTTCCATTAAATCTTTAAGGTGATGAGCTTGGAAATTACTTACCCCAATTGCTTTAACCTTGCCCTCTTTATAAAGGGTTTCTAAAGCTCTCCATGCTTCTTTGTATTTTCCTTCAACTGGCCAGTGGATCAGATAAAGGTCTAAATAGTCTAATCCAAGTTTTTTTAGGCTTGTTTCGTAAGCTGCAATTGTTGCGTCATATCCTAAGTCTGCGTTCCATACTTTTGATGTGACAAATACGTTCTCTCGTGAGATACCAGCTTCTTTTAGACCTTCACGAATCCCTTGACCTACACCTTCTTCGTTACCATAAATGGCTGCTGTATCAATACTACGATACCCATGTTTCATGGCTACTTTAATTGCATTTACTAATTCAGGACCTTCTTCTACTTTAAATACACCAAGGCCAAAGCCAGGCATCTTTACTCCATTGTGTAAAGTGACTGTATCCTGTAAATTTTTCATCATAACAATACTACCTCCTGTTTACTATCCATTAATTTTATTTGTATTTATATCATTTCTTTTCTTGAATTAAGCTTAGAACCATCGCAAAGACATAATATAAATGAGCTATCATCAATTAGTTCCTCTGACAAAAGTTATTATCCAATATAAAAACCGAAAAAAAAGTACGCACTTTAAAGTAATATAGGTACCAAAAAGTAATAAAAGCCGTATCTTTTAGATACAGCTCTTTTTTCGCACATGGCAAATGTTTAATTTTCATGACAAGGAAATGATACAACTAATCCCACTTTTTAAAGTGTCATTTGTTTCTAAGAGTTAGTATAGGAAGTAGGTAAGGGAATGATACATCCTTTATTTACCACGAATGCAATCCTCCTACAATAGGAAACTTAAAAGAAACAAGGAGGTGACACAACATGGCAAACAACAAAAGCAGCAACAACAACGAATTATTAGTATACGGTGCTGAACAAGCAATCGATCAAATGAAATATGAAATCGCTAGCGAATTTGGTGTAAACCTTGGTGCTGATACAACTGCACGTGCAAACGGATCAGTAGGTGGCGAAATCACTAAGCGTCTTGTACAAATGGCTGAGCAACAACTTGGCGGCGGACGTTTCTAATACAACTTTATAAAATGATGGCTGAAGGAAGAATGGGTTCCATTCTTCCTTTTTACTTGTGAAGAAATGATTTGAGGTATCCTGAATAGTTTACTAATTTGTTTGAGGAGAACACTTTTCCGAAGTTAATAGAAGCTCTCTACAAACTAAAATAAGCGACCTTATATACGTAAAGAACGTTATTAAGATCGCTTATACTCTATACCTATTTATTATTTTTGGTTTCTTTTCTTTGTAATAACATACCTGGCTTTTCATTAAGCTTCCGATGGAATTTCACCCTCATGGTTGATTTTATCGAATAAATAAGTAAGGTAAGAATCCAATTCAAATTGATTATCTTCAACAAAACCTGATAACACAGACTTACTTTCTTCTCTCATTTTTGGTCCCTCCATTTTATATATGTTACATTATTTTGCATGACGACCATGACTCTTGTTCTGACCCATTTTTCGCAAAATGAAGCTTACAATAAGCACTAAAACGACAGATCCGATAATTGCTGGGATAATGGCAAAACCACCGATAACAGGTCCCCAACTTCCTAAAATAAGGCCGCCTAACCATGAACCGATAAAACCGGCGATAATATTACCGATAATTCCTCCAGGAATGTCGCGCCCTGTAATTAAACCAGCAAGCCATCCAATAATTCCACCTACAATTAGTGTCCATAGAATGCTCATGCATTATTCTCTCCTTTCAAAATAGTTAGTTGACTTTACCCTCAACTAAGAACCTTCAATCTTGTTATTTTTTTCCTCACCAAAATTTTTCTTCGAATTGAATAGGATTATATAGCTATGCTAGTACTTTTATTAGCTTTTGACATACTTGAAGATCACGTTTATTCCACAAGAGGAATAAGCGTCTTAGACAACTCCTAGCATATAAAAAGCCCATTCCTTCTTACATAATCAGCTACCCCTTACCTACTGCGGTAAGGGTTCTTTTTTATTTTTCCAGTGGACAGGCAAGCTTACTGCAGTAGCTACATAGTATCTAAAGAATCACGACTTCGTTGCCTAATCAGTATCTAGTTCACTATCGCTATCGCGTTAATACAAGCTGTATACGCGTAGTGAAGACCTTTGTGGAACCTGTAAGGGAGCTGAGCCGAAGAGGCGAAGGGGGCGACCGGATGCGAAGAGCTAAAAAAACAGGTACGTAAAAAGCAAAAAAATTAAAAGAATGAAAGAAGGTATCAACATGAGAAAAACTCATTATATTGGTTTTCGAAACTTCCTCCATCAACCATCCTTTAAGCCTTCCACAAAGTCTCGTCCATTCAAGGCATATTCCTTTGTCCCATTTAGTCCACTTGCCATGCTTGACCCCACTATTTTGACCATAGGAGGGATTGTCTTAGGAATAGCTATCATCGAACGGATATTAGAGAGATGGGGTGTCATTGATCTTGTGGATCAGTTCGCAAAGGTCATGCGCTTTATCTTGCCTGTTACCTTCTATAGCGCGTTGATTTACTTTTTTGCGACTTTTATGTTTTGAGGAGGAATATGGATGTTTGAAAAACTAAAACTGCGTGGCCAATTGATTAAAGCGTTTCGTACGGCAGAGATTTACCGGATGGTGAAACGAGGAGACCGTACCTCTTATCTATTTCCAAAAATTCATCAAATCGATAACCATCATACGTACACCCGGTACGCCTTTTCCTTACTAAATGGCATTGATCCTGAACTTTTAATGAAGAAAAGATGGGCCTTACGACAAGTATTAGGCAGCAATATTGAAATAAACGGCAGCTTAAAGAACTTTAGTATTACCGTTCATCACAAAAGCCTACCTAAGATGCTCCATTATAGGTATGAAGTCATTCATCCTCATATTGAGAAAATGGAGCTTCCCGTATGCATTGGTCAAGATATCTATGGAAATCCCGTTTCATGGGATTTTGCTGATTTAGAAACCTTATTGATATCTGGTGAAATTGGAGCTGGAAAAAGCAGTCTCATGCGTGTGATCCTCACCACATGGGTGAAATATACATCACCTAATGATCTGCGATTAGTATTAGTGGATCTCAAGCGAGCTGATTTAGGGCTGTTTCATGGGATTGAGCATGTGGATGCGCTTTGCTTCGAGGCCAAGGAGATGAGAAAACCTTTTGCTTTATTACGAGCTGAAATGTATCGACGGGGTGATTTATTGTTGGAGCATGGTGTAACTCATATCAGCAGACTTCCGTTTAAGCTGCCTCGGATTGTCGTGGTAATTGATGAAATGAGTATAGTGAAGAGAGAAACAGATCTCGTAGAGATCATCCAACAGTTTGCGAGTCAAGGTCGTGCCTTAGGTGTTCATACGATTATTGCGATGCAGCGTCCCGATGCCGATTTGTTGAATTCAGCACTAAAAGCAAACTTACGGGTTCGGATCTCTGGAAGGCAGGCCGATGCCATAAATGCGAAAGTAGCCGGAGTAATTGGCGCAGAAGAAATCGATGCTGCAGCTAGAGGGCGCATGAAAATTAAAATTGATGAGGTCAAAGAGTTCCAAGCTTATTTCTTAGATGAAGGAGCTTGTAAGGAACTACTTTCGCCTTATAAAACGCTCATGAAAGATCCTGAACCAGAACTTGAAGTGGTATCACAGTCTATTTTTGGTTTATTAGAGAAGGAGGAACAGCGATGAGTTTCCGGTTATCTCAACGTGATAAAGACATCATCGCGTTTATTGACCAGTTTAGAGCCGTTGATCGAGACTCATTCGTTGACCTATTCTTTAAACACCTTAAATCGCCCGTAAATGCGTGTAATAGTGTGATGGTACGTTTGTATCGACTGGGGTTAATTGAACGCACACAGCAGTATTCTCCAACCGTCTATTTACCTGTGGATGCAAAGATTAAAAAGAATTCTCAAAAAATATTACATTTCCTTTCTATCTTGGACGTCTATAAACAAATGTGTACGTATAGTGTACCAAAACACGTCATTGTGGAAGATAAACCAACGGGAAGAAAAGGAGGCATTGAACCGGATCTCTTTTGTATTTTTAAAGGATCTCCATTTTGGTTTGAAATTCAGAGAAATCAGTATTCTGAACAAAAAATGCAGGATAAGATCAATTTATACGAGGAATTTTTCTTTTCAGATGAGTGGAAAGCATTGCAGTGGCAACCAGAAGATCGAGTACCAATCTTCCCTTCCGTCATTTTAATTACACCTGTTCGGTATGCAGTATCTTCGAATCATATCCGTATCATACAAGTAGCAAACATTCACGAACTTATGGAGAAATATAAGGGGGCTCCCAAACAAACAAAAGAAGTAAGCTCAAGAACCACCTCCTCTTCTGGGAGAATTAAAATCAATTTAAAATAGAGTACTAGAAAAGCGTTTGTAATCACACAAAAACAGGCTACCTCAAAATAATGAAAGGTAGCCTGTTTATACACCTTTCATCCGCGCATTTGCAAAGGGTTCTGGAAACAGCATAATCACTAACATAGAAAGAGTTAGATAAAGTTGAATCAATCCAGGCGCCTGCAGGAGACGAAACTGTCATACGCGGAGAAGGCAATGGATTTGCATACTGGTATCGAATGGAATTAATTCGTATAATAAAAGTGGATAAGTAGCAATACTAAGGCAACCGAGGAGGTGAGCGAATATGAGTCTACGAGAAGAACTACTGGCGCAGGAATATGAGGAAAGAAAAAAGCCGAGAGGATTCGTATACTTTACAGACGCTGACGGACAAGTTGTCGCTAAGACTTGCCGTGAATGCGGCGAATTAAAATATGCAAAGAACTATCATCATAAAAACGATGGGTTTGGTCACCTTGGACCATACTGTAAAGCTTGCGTTTCTATTCGTGACCGAGATTATTACATTGAAAATAGAGAACGAGTAAAACGAGTTAAAAATGCTTATTACCATAGGAAAAGAGCCGAGCAACTTTCTTTTAATTTATTTGAAAATAACGAGTAGGATTAAGGCGGCCAATAAATAAGGTCGCTTTTTTTGTTTAAATACTGATAAATTGACTAAAAGCTACCATTATTGCAATTACGCCTATGTGGTATGCATTATCCTTGGAACACATTCGTATTATACAAGTAACAAGCATCATAAATTGATGGGGAAATAGAGAGTTCTGCATCAAAAACAAGAGAAGCAAGGGTAAAACCGTCAGCTTCTTCTGGTGGAATTAAAATTAATTTAACATAAGGTAGCTAGGTAGCTATACGCAGAAAACAAGAAAAGCCCTTAATTAGTTAAGGACTGAAAGGGCTCTTCTTCGCTACGAATAAGTAATGGTTTTATAGTGGAACCATCGAGTCTATTTTATCATGTTTTCAACGTAAAAAAGTAATTTTTATCCTTTAAAAAGAAAATTTTCAAAATGAATAAAGCTAGTTAGAATCAACATTTAGGCTATGACTGTTAAACAGAGGAGATATAAGAAAACAAAGAGAAATTTTATGAAGGGCAATAAACTGAATGGAAAAAAGAGAACTAGCCATTTCCTTAACGATAAAAAAACGCTACGTAAGCGTTTTTACTTTTATTCTACATCAGTTAGAGGCCGATATTGCTCAGAGGTAATTAAATCACCTTCCATGAGAACATAAGGGTGTGTTTTCATTAAAATAGTTTGGAGATACTCCGGCATCCTCTCTCCTTTGTATACACAAATTAACGGAAAAGAGAGTTTATTCACCGCATGATCCACGATTCTTTCAAAATCTTCGATTAGATGTAACGGATCTTCCATCGTACTCCATTCTACATGTGCCCATGATCTAAAAGAAAGTTTATTTTCTAGATAGGGCTGTACGCTCTTATCAAAGTAAGCAAGAATAGCAGGAGGATGATAACTACCACTTGAATAATAGAAATCAAAGTTATTTATACGATGAATCATTTTCATTTGATCCGTGGTCAAGAGTGCTTTTAAATGGGTATGAATAAAAGGATAAATACGGTCATTTTCGATAAGCAGAATGCAATCTCCAGCAAGAATCCCCTCGTGAATATAACTTACTGCTTGTTGTATATACGTTTCTTGTTGGTCATAAGAATACAGTATATGAACACTCTTTTGTTCTGCAAACAACTGATTCATTTTACTTTTCAACACACAATCCCTTCTTTCTTCTTGCTTTCTTATTATACGTGGATTGTGTAGGTAGAATATAGTGGCAATTTATTGAATTTTCAAAAATCAATTACGTACAAAAGGCTCATTTTTTATACATTTCTCTCACCTCCATCTTAAACAAATGTCTTGTTAAAACAAGAAGGTATAAAAAGGTGTATACTCTGTAAAAAGAACCCCAGACAAAACCATGGGGACTGCACCCTGTTTGTGAGACAGGAATCAAAGCACCTTTTAAACAGCCAGCTGCCGGTATTGTACTGGTGACTGGTTGTTTAGTTTCGTTTGAATACGGGCATTGTTGTAATAAGTAATATAGTTTTCGACGATTTGTTCGACGATGGTGGTCGTCGTATATGTTAACTCGTCGAGGTAGAACGTTTCAGACTTTAGCGAGGAATGAAACGATTCAATGGAGGCATTATCTGCGGGTGTCCCTTTACGGGACTCATAGTAATGCCTCTTTCTTTAATTTTTTCTTGATAGAGATGCGATGTGTACACAGATCCTTGGTCATTGTGCAACGTACATCCTTTAGGCAAAGAAGGAAGTTGGCTTAACGTATCTAAGACAAATTCTACGTTTTGATGATCACCAATCGAATACGCAATGATTTCCCCATTAAATAAATCTTGAATACTTGAAAGATACAACTGTTTAGGACCGAAAGGCAAGTAGGTAATATCAGTTACTAATTTCTGCAGAGGGCGATCAGCTTGAAACTCACGATTTAATACATTCTCTGCAACCTGATAAGGTTGCCCTGTTTGCTTTCGTTTTTTTCGTTTCACACGACATTGCCAACCGTATTTCTGCATGACACGTTGTACAAATTTATGGTTGATCTTCATCGTTCGATTGAGTAATGCTGTAATTTTTCGATAGCCATATCGGAACTTGTGTTTCCGACACTGCTCACCAACTTGTTGTTCCATCCATTTCTTTTTCTTTGTCCGTTCTGATTGTTCCTGTTGCTTCCAGCGATAATAAGTCGATCGAGGGATATCAAGGTACTGACAGATTTGATAGACTGGTATCTTATCTTTTAACTCTTCTACTACGTTCACTACGATTTCTGGGATCACTTCCTCTCCAATTCCTTGTACTTTTTTAAGACCTCAATCTGTTGTGTTAAATACCGGTTTTCTGCTTTCAATTTGGATATTTCGTCTTTAAATCCAGGTCCCTTTCCGTATGAATACTGCTTGCCTACAGGCTGTTCAAATCGATGCATTTCTCCATTTTTATACCATCTCATCTACCTTTTTAATTGGGTGTACCTACGAATATTTAATTGGGAAAGCACTTCTTTGACAGGTACATCAGCTAATCTCATCTCAATAGCTTTTATCTTTATCTCTGCTGGATAACTAACTCTTGTCCCCATAGAAAAAACACCTCCAAGTGATTGTTAGGTAGTATATACCCGTTTCTTAACTTAAAGGTGTTTTTTATTTGTCTCACAAACAGGGGTCAGTCCCCATTTATCCAGGGAGTTCTTTTTGTGATATGCACCAGAAGAGGTTTTATGTTAACTAACCATTAGCAGAGAAAAGTTGTATTGGAGATGAATGGACTGGTTTTTGCGGGGATTTACCATTACAAGGCATACATTAACCAATGACTTCTATTAGTTAGAATAGAGAATCTTATATACTTAAATTATTAATCTATATATGTACGTATATAATATGTCTACCTCATATATCAAAAAAGTCATTGGCTTTTTTATTCTTGTCTATTGTTCTAGCCGTTCTCATAATCCTTTTTAGAGTAGATGCACTCGGAATGTATTCATTATTATTGCATAGTTTTGAAATTGTTGTACGAGATACTTTACTTTCTTCTGCAAAATCACTTTGAGAGATACCTTTTTTTTCTAACCATCTACCAAACTTTGAGCGTCTTGGATTCTTCCACCACATTATCCTAAACCTCCTTTTTTAGTATTCTGTCCATTCTGTTTAACTTTTTATACATCTTTTCAAAAAAAATGAACATATTGGACAAGGTATCTCTCATATTGTTTATTAAGACTTAGAAAGGTGCTCTATGAAGAACTGGGGTGATTACATATGACCAAGGAATTAGCTCTTTCTTTATTAAACTCAAAGCATGCCTATTTGACTCTAAAGGGAAAACAGATGTTAGAGGATATTTTAAAGAAATTGAGTGATGAGGAAAAGAAATAAGAAGTTAAGATAACCTATAAGGATATTCAATTAATGATTGGGATAAACTGATAGAAATAGTTTTAACGATTTGAATATGATTTAATGCCCTATTGGAATAATGTCGATATTTTG
This sequence comes from Priestia sp. VA7, assembly GCF_055710015.1. Taxonomy (NCBI): domain Bacteria; kingdom Bacillati; phylum Bacillota; class Bacilli; order Caryophanales; family Bacillaceae; genus Priestia; species Priestia sp. VA7. Next base: position 134 of record NZ_JBVQPN010000011.1, on the reverse strand, counting down.
GTCATAGTCATATAGCATGAATACAGTTAAGACCGCCTTATACACTGATACATAATGGGCGGTCTTTGTTATAGGTATGAATAGTTTTTGAGTATCATAGAAAATAAAAAGCAACCTGGCATGAAGCAGTTTGC
>NZ_JBVQPN010000010.1:0-73719 GCF_055710015.1 Priestia sp. VA7 | reverse complement strand
ATCTGATCAACTTGAGACAAATCATCTAAATCTTGAAATGCCTAATATAGGCGATGTTTATAAAAAAAATAACAGCGATATTTTAATTAAAACAATGGTGATTTCCATACATGGCGAAACAATTTTTATGGGAGGCGATTTAAAGTTATCGAAAGAAGAGTTGACCGATACTTCTAAATGGCAGTTTTTATATAATCTCCAAGATATGTAACATCATACCTGAAATCACTTGATTGGAGTAAATACATTCTGATATCATCCCCCTTCATTAAGCTGGAAAAGAGGAGGTCACTACTGTGATCTTCTTTTTTAGTTTACAGATTCATGTAAAAGCACATTAGTTAATCAATTGATTAGCCCATGTGCTTTTTTGACTTGTAGGAGTAATTCTATTCTATTGGAGAAAATATAATCTGTTGACGAGGTATTCCTTTCACACTTAAAATTTTTTCTGTTAGTGTATACTTTGGTTATCTATAAATAAGGTATGATTATCGATAAAATGAATTCTCTTACCTCCAATTGTAAAATATTCTATAAGGGTATTTCTTAAATCATTCTGATCCATATGTATTTCATCAAGTTCTAAAAGAACCTTCTTTTTAATAGCCATAATAGCTGTCCTCCCATATTCTTTTGAATAAAGAACCTTAATGTAATCATTATTATCTTCCTACAAAATTTAATTTTTTATGTCACATACTCAAATCCAAACCTTTTAAGCTACATATAAAAGATATTTTACTTTTAGAAAAGGCTATTTATGGTGATAGAGGTAATATTCATTAGAAAAAGAATCGTCTTATTTTGTAATGTTTTGATATGTTTTGTAGAAACTATTTTCATTTTATCTGTTCTTATTCATACTAATTTTGTTGTCTCTATTTCATAATCCACACGATACTTTAGAGATTAACAAATACTAATGAGGTGAGAAGAGGCAATGTTAACAAAAGTCAGCGAATTAAGTCAAAGGATTTATCTATCGGAGTGTATTCTTAACAAGAGAAAAGAATTAGTGGATTTAGGTATGAATTACGGATTTTTGAATAAAAAAACAATCCAGTGTAGCCAAGATCTTGATAAACTTATCAATTTGTATATGCAAGGTTCTCAAATAACAGAATATAAATTTTATTATGTTTTATAATGTTTGGAAAAATGTATATGAAGGAAAAAAATCAGGATATTATTTTTAACTTAAGATCATTTTATATAAATAACTGGTTAGAAATTCTTTCTTTACAAAAGTAGAATCACAGACAAACTTTACTCAACCTCCAAAGGACTTTTCCTTTTTAGAATAGAAGAATATTTTTGTAAATTCAAAAGGGAACTGATTTGATGTCTAAACAAGCAGAAGCCATAAAAGAAGTAAAACTCTTAAATGCTGAAATTGATTTGTGTAATCGGATTAAAAACTTGTTGAATCAAGGAAAACTAAGAGATTTACAACTAAAAAAGAATATACAGAGTATGTAATTTTGCAAATTGCTCTGAATAGATTGATGAATGAGTTAACTTTCAGGTATTAAAAACAGAAGAGACTTTATTTGCTTTTCTGCCTATTATTCAATTAAAAACGTTCGTAAAAATGTCTGTTATTAAATAAACGTTCGTAATTTATTTCGGAACTTAAATCAACGATAAAAAGATAGATTTCTTATATAAAAGAAAAGTTCGTAAACGTATACATTTACGAACAATATATTTAAATCTATTACAAGATGTTAAAGTAACTATTATCGTTAGCAAAATAAAAAGCTGCCCCGGAGCGTCAGAAGAGGCAGCTTTTTATAAATTCTTACTACTTTGCTAAATCCCATTTAATAATATGCCCTGCGTGAGTAAGGCCTCCTCCGAATCCGTAAAGCAAGAGAATATCTCCATTCATTAACTTTCCATCATTTATCCCTATTTGTAATGCTAATGGAATCGAAACAGATGAGGTGTTTCCCATATACTCGACACTAGTCAACGTTTTATCTAACGAAAAGTCTGATCTTTCACATATGGATTCAATCATTCGTAAGTTGGCACTGTGTGGAACAAACCAATTTACGTCATCCCTTTGAAGATTCGCTTGTTCTAGCAACTCCGATATGCCTAAAGGGATTGTTCGAGAAGCCCACTTATACACTTCCCTTCCGTTTTGAACCATCTTGCCACTAGAACTTAAAGGTTGTCCATGCATAGTGGTAGATAAATTTGTACGGTATACATGTTTCCCTCCTTTTCCGTTCGTCCCAATATGAGTGGCTATAAAACTTGGGTTCTCTGCGTCTTTTTCCACTAAAACAGCAGCTGCTCCATCACCAAATAAGACACAAGTAGTACGATCTGTATAATCTGTAACCTTGGACAAAGTTTCTGCTGTAATAACTAAAACTTTCTGATGAAGTCCAGATGTAATAAACCCATTTGCCATATGTAATCCATATGTAAAACCAGCACAAGTAGCATTGAAATCTAAAGCACCTGTCTGAGGAATATCGAAGTAATCTTGTACCTGACTGGATACACTTGGGAATGCATAGTCAGGTGTTGTTGTTGAAACAACAATACAATCTACATCATTTAATTCTTTCTGATATTGCGCCACTAAGTTTTCAACTGCTTTAATAGCTAAGTTAGAAGAATATTCGTTTTCTTCAGCAATCCTTCTTTCCCTCATACCAGTTCGTTGTACAATCCATTCATCATTTGTATCAACAATTCTTTCTAAATCATCATTCGTAAGTCTTTTTTCTGGTACGTATGTACCTATTGCTGTAATACGTGCAGTTGATTTCATTGAATTCACCTTTCTTTAACACCAAGATATATAAATTGATATTAGTACTAGGTCCCAATAAAGTCAATGATTTAATATGAAAAAATTGTAAATTAAGTTTATATAAACCTAATAATAAAAATGAAAATCCTTCCCTGATCTTATTAGCAAAAGATAATTTAGAAATACAAAAATCCTTTAAAACCATTAATTTTAAAGGATTTTTTCTTCTTATAAAGTACAATAGGGTAACTAAAAATGTATACTTTTGCAAACACCACTATTTTCCACAAATTCACGAATCAAAATATGTATTAAGTATAAAAACTTAACCATTCAACCCCTAAAACCCGCATTCTACGCTCTTAATTGGATTTTACAAGAACAATTATTGTTATACGGTAAAAATCCAGTTATTGTTAAATAAAGACTTAACAACTTAGAGAGATAGGTGACTACATAATTGCAGAGATACAGATACAACAGTATGTTAAGAAAGGCTCTACTTGTAGATATAGAAGCAGCGAGGGAACTTATGATTGAAATAGGGTTAGAAGAAGGATTTACTAGCGATAATACGATTTTGATTAGTCAATTTGTAGACCAGTTATTAAATAAATTAGAAGAAATTAATATAAATGATTAATTTTCTATTTTTAATATATACAAAATAAAAAGCCACCCAGTATTTGCAGGACAGGTGGCTTTTTACTATAAAATGCATGTGCAGACATATAATAACACATTTTTGCCTTATGGACTATATTTTTCCGTACGAGCATATGTATAAAGGGTGCACTTTTTATGCACCCTTTCTTCCATTTATCTGTAAGGAGATTGTTGGCGCATCAAGGATGTATAAAAAGCTGCATAAAACAGAAACACACTCTAATGGGAACCCTTACTGCCACAAGGGTTCTTTTTTGTGGTGTGTTCCGGAAAGAGACATTATGTAAACTGAAAATGAATACTGTATTCATTTATTGATAGTAGGATCAAAATAAATCCCTTTCAGAATATGGGTATTTTTAGTAAAATTAACACTTGTTCATTTAATTTTAAAAAATGGAAGGAAGTCGTTTTATAAATTGCTAAAAAATAGAAAGATAATTGTAACAGGGGCAGGTTCAGGGATAGGAAAAGACATTGTTAGATTGTGTTTAGACGAAGGTGCTACTGTAATTGCATGTGATATTAATAAACATTCTTTGGATGAATTAAATTCAAACTTAGACAACTCAAATAGTCTCTATACATATCAGTTAGATGTAAGTAAGTATGAAAATGTTGTGGAGTTTTTTAACTATATTGACTCAAGGCACAGTGATGTAAATGGCTTAGTTAACAATGCTGGAATTTATTTGGCTAAAAATATATTAGATTATCTTGAGCACGACATTGATAAGGTACTCGATATCAACATTAAAGGTTTTATCTACTTTTCTCAAATGTTCGGAAAAAGAGTAATTGGTAAAGAGGCTAACGGAGTTATTGTAAATATGTCATCAGTGTCAGGGATGGAAGGAAGCTCAGACGCTATCTACGGATTATCTAAGGCCGCAATTTTAGGTTTGACTAAGAGTTGTGCAATGAACTTTTCTCCATATATTAGAGTAAACGCTGTTGCCCCTACTATGGTAAATACAAAAATGATGAATACAATACCAGACTGGAGAAAAGAAGAATATTTAGATCACCAGTTAATTAAATCCCCTGTAACCCCTCAGGATGTGGCTGATACAGTTGTATTTTTGTTGTCAGATAAAGCTAAGCATTATACAGGATCTACATTTGATATTAATAATGGAGGGTACTTAAGATAGACCTATCATCTATTTCATTCTAAAGAGCTTACTTTTTTCTGTTCCCGTAAGGAAATTGGAGAGTTACCATCATGATGCCTCCCGGCGTCTTGGGTAGTTTGCTCTAGAAATTATATAATATACATTAAATTTCTAGTAAACATCATGCTATAATTAAATTGCACGCACATGTTATCTTAGAGTCATGGGGCTTTTCTGAATAAGAAAGTCCCCCTTTTCTGTGCTTTCTTTTGTGTTCTGGAACACTCATTATGGTAACTAAAAATACACAGTTACCATTTGTCCATTTTCATGGCATTATGCTCTTCATGTAACTACAACTTAAGGGGAACTTCTTATGGAGAAAAAAGCTCAAATCACGTTGATTGTGATTGCAATTAGTTTTGGATTAATTGAGAACCTGTTCTTAAATGAATCTTTTAAGATGAAAAATATAGATCTGATTATAGCTGTAGCCATAGCTTGGTTTATAGGCAGACAATACGATAAAATGAAATTTTATATGAAAAGGACAAGGGAAAGTGAAGATAATTATAAACAATTAATTGAGACGTTACCTGAGTCTATCCTGATCCATAATCAAAATAGGATTCTTTATGTAAACAAAGCTGGAGAAAATATGCTTGGTGCCCAAAGGAAGAGTGAAATTTTAGGCAGGTCTATTCATGCTTTTATTTATTCCAAAGATTATCAAGAATTAGCAACAATACGATTAAAACAACTTCTTGAAAAAAGCATACTGTCTAGCAATGTGGAGCAAAAACTCTTACGATTGGATGGGAAGATTATTTTTGTTGAAGTCTCCAGTCGCGTAATTATATTTGAGGGAGAAGAAGCCATACTATCAACTGTTAAAGATGTGACGGATAAAAGGCAGGAGGCGGAGATTCTCTTGCAAAAATCAGAAAAGCTGGCCCTTATAGGACAAATGGCTGCGGGAATTGCTCATGAAATTCGGAATCCTCTTACTTCTATTAAAGGGTTTGTTCAATTATTCAAATCGAAATACAAAAACGACGAAGAGCATTTCAATCTTGTATTATCAGAGTTAGAAAGAATTAATTTAATTGTTGGTGAATTTTTAGTATTAGCCAAACCAACTGCTCGTGCATTTAAAGAAAAAGAGATCACAAGCCTATTAAAAGACGTAGTGATGCTTATTAATGCACAAGCCATTATGAACAATATACAAATCTTTTTAGAGTGCGAATCAGACATTCCTCATGTTGTATGTGAAGAAAATCAATTAAAGCAAGTTTTTGTCAATATTTTAAAGAACGCAATTGAGGCGATGCCTAATGGTGGAATCATTGATGTGAAGATAAAGAAAAAAGAAAAGAACAAAGTTTCTATTTATTTTATTGACCAAGGATTAGGAATTCAAGAAGATCGCCTTCTAACACTTGGTGAACCTTTTTATACCACAAAAGAGAAAGGAACTGGCTTAGGGTTAATGGTAAGCTATAAGATTGTGGAAAGTCATGATGGAGAATTAAAGATTTCAAGTAAGGTTAATAGAGGGACCACGGTTGAAGTTATTCTACCTATAATTCCTAAGGGACATGCAGGTAAGTAACGTAGATGACCACATATGTATGGTCAAGGACCAGATGATAATACACAGTTTATAGCTTTTTTCCTTTCTATAACATTCGTTGTGTAAAAAAGACTTCTCAATTGAACTGCACCCCAATTGTTAGACAAAGAAACTCTAATGATTTGGGGTGTTTTTTTGTCAAAACACGCATTTGAAACAAAGTTAAAAGGTATAGATTTCTAAAATAAATAGGTATTACTCATAAAGGATATAACGAAGAAAACAACAATCTTATTAATAAAATTATTGTTTTCTCATCTCTTTTGACATATTTATCGTAGAAGATACTTTACAGTATTCTTGCCCAAAATGGTCGGACAGACATTTTAATTAAAATACAACGTATGAAAGTCGAAAAGAGTCTGCTCTCATTCTCAATATTTGAGTTAAAAATTCACTTCTAACTCCCTAAGCAGTTGCTTTACTCCCTCGCGGCTTAGAATTACTTTTCCTTCTGCCAAGATGAGATTATCTTCAGCAACTTCACCTGTCACTTTACAAGCTAAATTAGGTGAATATTTTTTTAACACAATTTTCTCATTATCTACAAAAATTTCGACAGGTTCGTCCTTTTTAATATTTAATGTTCTTCTTAGTTCGATGGGTAAGATTACTCTTCCCAGGTTGTCCATTTTTCTAACGATGCCAGTAGCTTTCAATTTAAAACCTCCATAAAATATTACTTACACACCCATTAAGTGTACAATATGCTTTTTATTGTTTTCATTAGTAATATATTACATTTTGTGTAAGAGAAAATATTTCAATATGATAAGGTTATAAATAAAGGTTGCATGGAAGAATTATAATAGAAATTGGTAAATTACTCAGTTTTTTATTTTGACCTAATGTATTAATTAGAAATATAACATATTCAAGTTATTTACAACCTATTTAAAACTAACTTAAATATATAAGTAAATCATAAAGTATTTAATGAAAATAATTAGTTTTACTATTTACTCTACCTGACGACAAATATGGGCTTTTTCTACAAGGTGTGTAAATGATAACACTATTTTTAATAAAATATGTTTAAATTTACTTAATGGTATGGTGGGAAGTGGAGCTAAATATAATGAGTCTTATGTAAACTAAAGATGTATACCGTTTTATTAAGTATTTCGTTTCAAAAGTTATAATTTAAAAGATATATTTTTTGTTCACTTCAAGGTTAACAATTATCGTTTTTTAAAGTTGATAAGCTATCCTTTGAATTATTCTTTTGTAAATCGTCTACCCCATTGATCTTATCAAAGTTAATTGGTTTACCATCTACTTCAGCTGGTATTGGATACTCTTCCACTATTTCGACGACTTTTTCAATCGTCTTATAAGCATTCGTATCCGTAATAGGATAATCCGATATCGCCCAGACCATAAAAAGACGCCCTACTAAAAGCATAGCCGGTCCTAAAATTTCCTTCCACAAGGACTTTTCTTCATCGTCAACATTGCTATTATGAATATGAACTTCAGTATTTTGAAAATAGTAATTAATTGTGACTCCAGTTTCATAAGCACTAGGATTTACAATTTTCACTTCTTCCTCTACTGCCTTATCTTCTTCAAGAATAAACGGTTCCTTAACTTCTTTAGCTTTGTCTGACTGAACTTGAGGAACTGTATAAAAGCTTTCATCAAGGTTTTCAATAATGCCCTCGTACAAATCAATATTAGGGATTTTTGAGCGTTTCATAATATCAGAATACTTCTCTAATAATTTATGATATTTACGGATTGAGACCATTGCATCCGTCATGCTTATCATAGTCGTGAACGACATTCCCTTAGTATACGCATTCAACTTCGGAATATTTTTAACCATCTCAACTAAAGTTTCTTCGTTACGAATAACACCACTTTCAAACATCGGCTTAGAAACAGAGGTAGCCAACTCCATCAAGTCTTGATGTGTTTTATACATCTCATACGCTTTTTTACCTAAATCAATCAGAGCAGGAGAATATATGTCTTTATACTTAACCTTGTTTAGTTGTTCAGTAAAAGAAGAAATGTTAATCGTATTAGGAATATTTACCGTAGAAATATTTTTTATTTCTGGAATGCTAAAGGTAGACCTTTCGAGCATCTTTTTTAGTTTCACCTGTTGTTTAAGGTACTCATTTAGACTGTTATTAGGTTTATCACACATCCAAATCACTCCATATCTAGTTATATAAAAGCATTAACATAGTAACCATTCTTAAATCGTCGACATTATTCACAAACGAAATTTTGTTAAATTATTATTTTCAATTTTATTTAATTCTTTTTGAAAACCTTTTAAATCCTTTCTCATGTCCTTAATTTTATTTTTATCTCTAACTTCTTTATTAAGTTCTTCAGATAATATCCACTCAGCCGTTTTTATCTTCCATTCAACATTTGCCTTCTCAGTAGCATATTTATCAATCTTGTCTTGATTATAATCATATATTGCAAGCTTAGAATACAGCCATAAAACAGAAATCATTCTTCTAATTATCAATGTTGAGGAGCTTATTTGTTCATCTGTAGAATCTCTTAAAAACTGTTTATAAATGTCATTAGCACCTGTATTAAAACCATCTTTAATATCTTTAAGATCCTTATCCGTTAAGTCAGCATCTAATTTATGAGCATATTTATTTCTTAGAGTATTTAGGCTAGCATATGCAGTCCTCACATTCATAGGAAGAATTCCTATAGCCACAGCCCAATTTAGTTTAGTTTCAAATCCAATTCTTGTGTTCCCGTCTTTTTTAAAAATAATTCCCGGCTCCTTTAATCCTATCTTCAACATTTCTTCTAGTTCATGCTCTATGTAAATATGTCCTCTCAACACAATCATCAAAGTAGTATCTCCAGCAGTATCTCTCGCAAATTTATCCATTTGACTATGAATATCCTCTATAGTTTCTTGAGGCATACTATATTCTCTCACTTCCATAAAAACTCTCCCCACATAAAATTTTATAGTGAAACATATTTACTTCCAAAAGTTATACACTTTTTCTTTATACAATTTTAATTAAATAATACTATATAAATGTAAAAATAACCTTGTTTTCCAGTGATGAAGTTAATAAGACAGGTATATTGTCACTTCTAGTCGAATTAGTAAAATAAAAAGGAGGAAGATACATGGACTTTAAAAAACAATTTACTCTAAATATAGAAAAAGTATTTGAAAAAGAAATACGCAATAAGAGGGCACGAGAAGGTACAAAAAAACTTATAGAAGAATTTTTTTGTGATTTAAAGATACAAACAGAAGAAATTTCAGAAGCAGCAGGTAGCAATTTTTCAGTGAATGTTACTGAGAAGTCATATTCAATAAAAATATATAAATCCGAGGTTACACTCTATTACTACTCTGATAAAATTATAGCAATCGTTTCATCTAATGGATATGGTCATAAATATGAGTTTATTTATGATCCTGATAAGTATAGCTATTTACATCAAGGAAAATCCTTAAATGAAAAGATGTTACAACACTATATAACAGAAGCATTCCAAAAACCTTTTCAACAAATAACTGGAGAAGAAATTGCTATGGCAATTGAAGAATAATTATAACAAAGACCGCCCATTATCTATACATATAAGGCGGTCTTATCTCTAGTATATAAGAGCAAGTTACTTAATATAGATTACCCTCAAAAGTTAACTTAAAAGAAGATGAAGAGATTCTATAGAATCTCTTCATCTTCTTTTAATATTAGTAACCAATGAGAATGCTGATCTTTTAATCTCTGATAGTAATGTGAAGATTTTTTGCTAATTCCTCTAATGTAGATTGAATAGCATTTCTATTATTTGAAATTTTGCTTTGTTCACTCAGAATTCCTGTTCTAAATAATTGATTTGCCTCCTCATCAATAGTACGCTTCCAATTTATATTTGAAAGCGATGTAGCAACACTTCTTAAATCCATTTTATTTTTTCGCCCATAATAACCTATAGTGGCGATTAGGTACAAACCAGCTCCAGTTAATGAAATATATTCTTCGCGTAATTTAGGAATAGCTCCCGTTCCACGTACTTTTATTTCATTATAAGGGGCCATATTATCAAACACTGTTTGCATAAATGTTGAGAAATCTTTAAGAAGCTCCTGATAACCTTCTGCCTTAATATCATAAGTGCTATTAAACTTTTTAGGGGTTCCTGAAGATCCTAAAGCAAATTTTACAATCATATTTTTAACCATATTTAATGAAATAACCGCATTGGAATTTCTTGTAATAGAGTCATTAATCGCATCAAATCCGATATAATCATTTGAATTACTTAAGAATTCTTTAATTTGATAATTAGGATTATCTCCAATGGTTTCTTTAGCAGCCGTGGACAAAGCATCTCTACTTGAGAATAAGGTAATAATAGTTTTGTCAATAGGAGTAGACGTGTTCATATCTACAAAAGCTTGTTGTGTTCGTTTTAAGTTATCCTCTACAAAAATTTGAGTACCTATTCGCAGTGTTTTAAATTCTTTGCCTCTAGTTACTAGCTTGTGTATAGCTGCTACCCGATGATTTCCATCTAAAATCTCTACATTAAATTCACTTTCTTTAAAGATTAACAGTCCTTGTAACATTCCCTCATTTGCTTCCAGCACTTCTTCAATTCGGTTAGGGAATTTTACTAGATTAAATTCTTCTCCTAAATTCTCTAAAATCTCTTGTTCATTGTAAGGTTGAAATGAAAATGGTTTATCTGAAATCGCTGAAATAGGAGGTAAGATATAGGAATCTAAGTTCTCATAAACATAGGTTACTAGATCCTCAACTTTATCGGGTCTTAAATAACGATTTCTTAAAGTTTTAATATCTATTATGTCTGAATTCGTATTTTGAGGCATTGTTTCAGTATGATCAAATAGATTAGTAACTTGTCTAAACATTAAATTCATCTGGTAAACAACTCTAGTACCTTGTTTAGTTACTATTGCAGGAATAGCAACTCTTCCAATTAAATCTGAATTTGTAAGATTAGCCATTGTTTGAATTGTGTTCATATTTATTACTTCCCTTCCTTGTTTTTCTAACTTGTCTTTATTCTACCAAATAAATCCTGTGTTCGCAATATATTTTTCTGTGTTTGTAATAAAAAAAATCATATATGCGAATTTATATATTGGACATTAATTTAAAAAACTTGTGTTTAGAGTGATTATTTTTGTGTTTGACTTAATGTTTTATATGATAAAAATGGTTTGTTTCTACTTTAACAACTGCATCTCAATGTTTTTTAAAACTTAAAAAGCACAAACCACTTATAGTATGCTTTGTGCTTTAGAAATCTTACAGATATCGTTAAATTCACTCTCCATAAAATATATTTAAATAAGCTATAGTGCTAGCTTTATAGGATATATATAAAGGTAGTTATTTTTGTTTTTAGCCTTTTATTACTTTAATGATATTGTTATACAAATTCTATACTGTTAGTTTAGTGTGGTTTATAATAATTATTGTTAAATATAAAAGAAATGAGGGGGATAGCTTTGACTCCTAATGAGCAACATGCATTACAAATAGCTGTCGAAGTATTTGAAAAGAAATGTCAGCAATTATTAAGACATAGAAATCCGAACATTTATTTAAAAGGAAATGATGAATTATTTAGTGACTGGTTTGAAGACGGTCTTAGTAGTTATACTATTACCAAGCTTGGTGCCAACGCACATCCTGACTTAATCATTGATGGAGTTGGAATTGAATTGAAATCTTTAAAAACAAATTCCCAAATCCAATTTAACTCCACTATTCCATGTGGTGGATTTCGACATGGAAATAGCGAAGGAGAATGCTACTACGCTGTAGCAAGATACACTACAGAAAGAAATAATGGTTACTTAGCTGATTTTACTATTTGTGATGGTGACTTTTTTAATCATGATCGTGAAAAAGCATTTAGCCATCATAATCGGCAAGAGACAGGGTTTGGGGATTATGCAGACGGTGTTTGCCGCCATCGTAAAATGTACTCTTTTCCTAGCCCAATAAGAACTGTTCCTGGAATCTCTTTTATTTCTAAATTCTCTAGTGTAGCTGATTATAATACAAAGCTTCTATTAGAGGGACAGGTTGAAAGGGTTAGCCAAACTGGCGAAGTATTTGTTTTCTATGTCTATCGTTATCAGTCTCTATCATAAAATGTACTGGTTTTAATTTACCATTGACTTTCATTTTCTTTCTGGTACATTTATTATATATAATAAAAATGCACCAAAATGGAGTTGAAAGAAATGAAGAAAACTCAGTTAATTTCCTTAGCTAAATCAGAACACAGGGAATTACTTAATAAAATTGAAATGTTAGCAACTAAGGAGAATAGAACTTTATCAGATACTATATTGGATTTACTTTCCCTTGGTTATGGCGAATACATAAATAGAACTGTTGAGGAATCTACACCATTTTCGGTTGTTTCATTATTTGCAGGTGCTGGTGGGCTTGATACTGGTTTAGAAATGGCTGGATTTAAAACTATTTGGGCTAATGAAATTGATAAGGATGCTTGTGAAACATATATTGCAAATCATCCTGACGCCTATGTTGAACGTGGTGATATTCGGAACGTTAAATCTTTTCCGAAAGCGGACCTAGTAGTTGGCGGGTATCCCTGTCAAGGATTTTCATTAGCTGGAAATAGACTTATCACGGATGAGCGCAACTTCCTATATCGTGAGTTTGTTCGATGCTTACGCCAAGTTAACCCTAAATTTTTCATAGCAGAGAACGTCAAAGGCATGCTTACAATGGGCGGTGGACGCATTGTAGAAGCGATGGTTGAAGATTTTAAGTCTCAAGGCTATGAGGTTACTTATCACTTAGTAAATGCTAAGGATTATGGAGTACCTCAGGATCGAGAACGCGTTTTTATTATCGGTGTACGTCTTGATATTGCTAATGAATATAAATTCAAGTATGAGTTGCCAAATCCAACTCACGGTGATGGTTTAGACCGCCAAAAGCCTTATGTGACTTTAAAAGATGCTATTGGGCATTTAAAGCCAACTGAAATTGGTGAAGTATATGAAAGTAGTTTTTCTTCTCGTTTTTTAAGTCGTAACCGTAAACGCAGATGGGATGAAGTTAGTTTTACTATTCAAGCGAGTGGTCGTCACGCACCTTTACATCCAAGTGGTGAACCAATGATTAAGCTGGGAAAAGATGAATGGATTCTTCCTGAAACTTCTGAACATCGCAGACTTTCAGCAGTGGAAGTTGCTTTGATTCAAACATTTCCTGCTAATTACGTATGGAAAGGTAGTCTAGGTGCAATTTATAAGCAGGTCGGTAATGCAGTTCCTTGCTTATTGGCAAAAGCTGTTTCACAACCATTAGCTGACTTCTTAAGCTCTTATTATCAATCAGCTAATCTGGTTATTGTAGAAGGCAGTGAAAAAGACAAAATAGAAATTGATACAGAAGCAAGAATTGTACGTAAAAAAACAATTAAGAAATACAAAAAAAGGTTACCTAGATATAAACGCAGACAGTACGGCAAAAAAACCTTTACTGTAACTCCAATAAATCAGAAAATAAGATTTGGAAAAGTTACTAACAAAGTAAAAGAAATGGTAGCAGTATAATTTTATAGCTTTTTAAGAATGAGACTTCCTTTTGGAAGTCTTTTTTATTCCATACTTTTTAGGAAATTCATAATATAATTGCTATATTATATTAACGTGAATAGGGGAAAATATATAGTTTTATTAAATGTAGCTCAAAACAATGAGGAACTAATTAGAGAACTGTAGGAAACGATTATTTCAATGCAAGATAATCAAATATCATTATTTAAATAACATTCTTTTTAATATTGGCTGGAAATCGGGGTGAAACATGGTGATTTTTAATTGATGTCACTGTGTAAAGTTGAGCGAATTGTCCCTTCCAAGTCCTTACCACTACTCATGTCACTTTATATGTACTTGTCATCCGTTACGTAAGGTTTTATTACCTCTAACTGTCTATCTAAATTTTGTTCTTTTGTACTTACGCGAATATAGACAAATTTGATTCCCATTATTAAGATCATCCTTGTTTTTACTAGATAGTTCAAGTATATGACAAAACGTATAATAAGGTATATTATTTTTTGTTCGTCTAAAAAGGTTTATTTTCAATAATAAATAGACGTGTTGTCATTAGTTTTTTGACGTCTAAAAAGGTGTACCATTTTGGACTATCTATAAAAGAATAATAATATTTAAATTATGATACAGAAAAAGTTAAAAGCCACTCATATAATCGAGTGGCTTTTAACTTATTTTTAACAATTATTTTAATTTTTTCTATTTATAATTTTCATTTAAATGTAATATAGTGTTGTGGTTCTTTTTTACTACGCATTTATATGTGAAAATAGGAGGGGTATAATGTGATTTTTTTAAGTCATCAAAGTAATGATAAAGAATTTGTTGGAGATATAGCTGTAACAATGAGAGAAGTTTTTGGTGAAGAGAATGTGTTTTTTGATAGTTGGTCTATCAAGCCTGGAGAAAACATCATAGGGGAAATGAGTGCAGGTCTTGAACGGTGTAAATATTTTTTCTTTTTCATAACTGAGAATAGCTTGAAGAGTGAAATGGTTAAATTGGAATGGACATCAGCTCTTATAAATAAAGCGAATCATGATATAAAGTTTTTTCCCGTTCGCGCGGAGAATGTTGAAGTTCCTATGGTAATTTCATCTTTGAAATATTTGGATCTTTATAACCATGGATTAGAAGTAATTAAAACCCAAATGATTGAAATTGTTTCTGGAGAAGAAAAAGAAAAAAACTTTCCAGTATTTAAAAACCTTCAAGCATATGTTTTGCAAGAAGAGAAGAATAAACTTCGCTTCTTCGGTACTGTTAAAAGATTTTTTGAGCCAAACAGTAAATTTTTAATAATAACAACATTAAAGGAAAATGAAGCTCACTTTGGTCTAACAGGAGGAGGCATGTTTAGATACGGTTTTACTCCTAATGTAGGTGAAACTAATAGTGAAGCAACTAATGCTTTCTTAGTAGATTTAGAAGGTGGAGTAAAAAAAGGATTTAAAACTGATTTAAGTTTTACTAAAAAAGTAGACAAACCGGCATATATTGGTTTATATCACCTTAAATCAGAATCAGATATAGAAATGATTCCAACTATGCCAATTAGCTCTATTAAGGAGATTCTTGAGCTATAAGGTGAAGAAATACGGAAACATAAATAAGTGAATCTAAAAATGTACTATGGGAGTGAAGACAATGGATTTTGATATGCTAAGAAGTAAAATAGTTGAAGAAAGAGATACTATTTTATTTGATGAAGCTGTGATTTGTTTAAACGGTGGAGCCTTAAGAGCTGCGTATATTACTACATGGATTGCTACGGCTGAGTCATTGAAATTTAAATTTTACGATATGTCTTCTAGAGATCATGAAATTAAGAAAAAAGTAATTAGTAGCATAGAAAATTTTGAACAAAAACAAAAACCAACTGATAGCTTATTAATAAGATCTGCTGAAGATTTTGGTTTGATTACATCAGAGCAAAGATTGAAGTTAGAACATATGAAAAGTATGCGTGGTGTTTATGCTCATCCTCTTAGTACAGCCCCATCTAAAAATGAGGTTAGGCTTGCAATCGAATTAAGCGTAAATATCGTATTAAGCCAACCTGCTTTGTTAAAACATGCTTTTGTAAGTAGTTTGGTAACTTCTATTTTTGAAAATCATCACTATCTTGATGATAGTACAGAGACAGTCCAAAATGCTGCTACAAGCACTTTAAATCATATTCATCCAGCAGTATTTTCTTATTTTTTTAAGTTGCTAATTGAAAATTTAAGTAAGATATCTGGAGATATTACAAAGGAATTATTTGAAAGAAGAGGTTCTGTTTTCTTAGATGTACTACTTAAAAATCCAAACAATAATTTTTCGGATGATTTATGGCAAATAGATGTGTTGTTACATAAATATCCTTTAATCATAACTAAGGTATTTGTGAAAAAAGATTACTGGAGTCTCCTAGATGAAAGTATAAAAGATTCTATACTTGGTCATTTAATTGAGCCTATAGGTAATGATGGGAAATTTAAAACACCTAGTATAGATAACCTAACGAGTGTTTTGAATCTTTATAATGAAGATTCACTAAATGATAGGCATATCGAACGCTTTAAAACTGCTTTAGGGAAATGTAGTGTAACAAGAAAATTATCAGTAGGAGTACCTTTAGAATGGTATCAAGAAGAGTTTATTTCTGATTTAAAATCTTCTAACTGGTATGCCCAAAATCCAGTTGTAGAAGCAATTTTGGCTCTTGGAGTAGAAAAAATTAATACTCTTGGTTCGGAATTTTTAATTGAGTTAGGGAGAAATATATTGCAAGCTGCTGATGGTGGAGCTAGAGAGGCCGAAGCTTTTGTATCATCTTTATATAATAATGAATTTAAAAAATCTCCTTATCTTGTAGAAGGAATATTTTTAGAGACTTTTATTAATGAGGATAAAAGGTTTAGATTTAAGAAATATCGTTTAGCATCACTGAAAGCTGTATTGAATGCTGGTGAACAAGAAACGGAAAGAATAATTAATAATGCAATAGCATTATTAGACGGTTGTTCTCAAAAGAGCTGGCTCTTCCAAGAGAAAACATTCGAAGAATATTTAGAGTTTCTTGATAAACTAATTGGAGACGAACGCTTACAAGGCGTTCGAAGAGAATCAATAGAAAAGTTTAATGAGATGTTTAAAGAGACAAGAGATAGATTTAAAAAAGAAGAAGAGGAAGAAGATGCGAAGTTGGGCATTTGATTTAAAAAAAGTGAAACTTAAAAGCTAGGGCCTTTGAGTTTCGCTTTTTTTGTATAAAAGATTGTATATGGTTTGAAATTTTTAATCTGTTCGTTTAAAATAAGAACACATGTTCCTTTTTAGGGGGGTAAAAATGAATGAAGAAGCGCTAGAAAGAATTAGAAATGAGAAGCACAAAGATAGAGGAATGGTGGAAACAATAGCATATTATAAGGACGGGTATAAAGTATATAAAGATTATTATCCCCTTTTATTTGTTTTTTTATAGAATAGATAATAATACTGTAAATACATAGTATACATAGTATTTATTGAATACATAGAAAGGGGGCAACTTTGAAAGCTGCCCCCTTTCTATGTGTTGTTATTTTTCGTACTTAACGCCGAATTAGCATTTGCCTGGGATTTATAAAGAATATTTATCTCTTTGATTTTTTCTCTTTATGTTTTTCATGACGTTGTCAATCATTTTTAACCCCATGTTATTATGAGTTGTCAAAATGGATTCAGGATGGAATTGAACAGCTGAAATTGGAAGTTCTTTATGCTGAATCGCCATGACGACATCATCATCAGAAAAGGCTGTTATGTCAATGTTTTCTGGTACTTTTTCTGCATATAACGAGTGGTATCGACTAACATTAAATTTTTCCGGAAGACCATCCCACAAGTAACTTTGCTGAGTTTGTCTGACTATAGCAGGTTTACCATGTTGAGGGTAGTCTAAGATGTTAAGGGAACCTCCGAAGTGTTCTACAATACCCTGTAGGCCTAAACAAACGCCAAATAACGGTAAATCTCGTTCTAGGCACAAATTAATTGTATCTGATACATGAAACTGTTCTGGTTTTCCTGGACCCGGTGAAAGGACCACTAAATCGAATGACGGATTTTTTCTTATTGCTTCTTGTGCTTTTGGAGTACGAAGAGTTAATACTTCAGCACCTGTTTGCTTCATGTAATTAGCTAGTGTGTGTACAAAGGAATCTTCATGGTCAACTATTAATATTTTTTTTCCTTTCCCTGACTGATAAAGCTCACTCGATTGTTTACGATCACCCTTATTGGTTTCCCGAATTGCTTGAAGTAATCCTGCTGCCTTTGTTAATGTTTCTTGTTCTTCATCTTCAGGAACGGAATCATATAAAAGTGTAGCACCTACTCTAATTTCTGCTAATCCATTTTTCAATTTCATGGTTCTTAATGTTAACCCTGTGTTTAACGATCCATCGAAATTAAACCATCCTACAGCTCCACCATACCAGCCTCTTGGGGAATGTTCGTGATCTTCTATCCAACGGATAGCTGCTCGTTTTGGAGCTCCAGTAATCGTCACAGCCCACATATGAGTAAGAAAGGCATCTAACGCATCGAATTCAGGTCGTAGATGACCTTCCACGTGATCAACGGTATGAATTAAGTGCGAATACATTTCAATTTGTCGTCTTCCTATTACATTTACTGAACCAGGTTCGCATATCCGTGATTTATCATTACGGTCAACGTCAGTACACATTGTTAACTCTGCCTCATCTTTCGACGAATTCAATAATGTCCGTATTTGATCAGCATCTTCAATCGCATTTTTCCCACGTTTAATCGTGCCTGAAATAGGACATGTTTCGACTCGATCACCTTCCACTCGAACATACATCTCAGGGGATGAACCAACCAAAAATTCAGTTCCAAGGTTGATAATAAACCCATAAGGACTTGGATTTATACGTTGTAAACGTGTGAACACTTCTGATGGAGTACTCTCACATTTCTCAAACAATGAATGTGAGGGTACCACCTCAAAAAGATCACCTTTTTTAAATGATTTTATCGCCTTTCGAACAATATCAGCATAATCTCCTGGTTGATAGCTATTTGATTTACTAATTGAATCATAGTTATATTCCGCAAGCTCCCCATCCCTTGGGAGTCCTGTTGTACTTTTTCCTTCATAACTAAATTCATATGATAATTGGTAAGCACTTTCTAATTGATGATCGACAATAACTAATTCATCCGGAATATAAAGTACAATATCAGAATCATTAACGTGACGATGATTCTTTAATTTCATTGGTTCAAATTGAAAAACTAAATCATAACCAAATGCACCATACAATCCAAGAAATGAATCTTCACTAGAAGCAAAAAGAGATTTAATGGCCCTTATGATGGTAAAGATGGAGGGCTGTTGACTTCTTTTTTCCTCATCGTAAACTTCGTGATTTTCTTGAATCGTTCCGGTTAAAGACGTTTTATTAAGAACGAGAGAAGTAATTTCGGCTACACTCTGTAACTTGTTACCAATAGGGTTTAACAGGATTTCCCCTCTTTGGTTTTGAGCATATATACTAAACTTGTTTCCATTTGAACGAATTTCAAGTAAGGGATTATAAAAACCTGCATCCCAACGTGAATAACGCCCTGGGTATTCATATCTACTAGAAAATAGTGCACCTTTTTTACAATCAATTTCCTTAAGGATCGTCTCAGTCGCTGTCTCTAGATCCACTGAACACTTTCTTCGTGTGATTTCAATTCCTTCATTGGTAACATAATGGGTTTCGTCAAGAATGGGGATTTGACTCGATAAAATACTCAAATTAATTTTCCTCCTTATATAAGAGGAGTGAGGAATAAAACGTGAGAGTGTATTAACTTTAAAAAATAGAATCTCAAACTCGGCTCGGCTCAACTCTTCTCACTCTACAACTACCTACCTCAACTCTTCTAAACTTCTAACAAGTAAAATTTTACCTCAATTATAATTTAATAGTCAATAAATAGAACAGAATAATAAGATAAGTCGGATTATTCATGTAGTTTCAGAATCTTCCCCTTTTATCTTTCAATAAAAATTATTTAGGGATACATATATACATCGATACAGATATTACTACAAAAGAAACATCTTAAAGAATGTCTTGATAAAATGGTGAAATGGAGGGCTTTTGCGTCTATGCCTGAACAGTATATAGGTCTGACCAAGGTATTAGACAATCAATTGAAAGTTGAGCAGCCACTTTTATCCGCAGATCAAGTAGAGCAGATTAATCAAACACTCTCAGAAGCAATACATAACCAAAAAGAAGTTTATCTTACATATTACAAACAAGGTCACTGTATAACCGAAACAGGGCGAATTGAACATATAAATGTACATAAAAAATGTTTTTACTTTATTGATGAGGTATTTGAATTAAGAAATGAAATACCACTAACATCATTAATCGATCTTAGGTTTAAATAAGTTTATAATCAAAAACTAAAAAAGCAGCCAAAATAATATATTTTGGCTGCTTTTTAGCAAAGTTGAACAACTAGATAAGTTGATTCTAACATTATATTTTTCTTTTATATATTTTCACGAGGTAACCGCACATGAAAAGTGAGGTGATGAAGAATTATTCTTCAATTTCAAATAAATCCTCTAATGATACTCCTAGAGCTTTAGCGATTTTAAATAGATGCCAATCAATATGCTGATTATTTCGATCGAATCGTGAAATACTTGATTGGGGAACCCCTGACATTTCAGACAATTTCATTTGTGTCAGCCCTCTTTCTTTCATTAAAGCATTCAATCTAGGTTTTACAACGAACATGGGAATTCCTCCTAAATTAAGATTTAACCATTATACACTATACATAACCGAATAAGTATAAGGAAATCATTTACAACCCACTACCCACTAATGTATAATGGGTAAAAGTAGGAAATTAAATTTAGGGGGTATTAAAAATGAAGGTAAAAGAAAGCTATTATCGCTCTGTTCTGCGTCATTTTTTGAAGTATCCTAATGAGCATTTAAAAAATATGAATGATGATGATTGCGAAGAAGAATACGAAAGAATTGTTAGTAATGCTGCTTGGAGTGAAAAGTTTTACGTGTGAAGAATTAGGAAGTTTTACTACATTTTTAAATTCTAAATGTGTAGTAAAACCCAAAAGGAGCTGGTTTTATGAAAGTGAAAACAACAGAGCCTGGATATCTTGCAAAACAAAAATCAAAAGGAAAAACGTATTTATTTATAAAGAAAACCTATCGTGAAGGAAAAAAGGTGAGAAGTAAATCTCTATACAGTTTCGGGTCCATGCCGGAGGCCCTTGAACGTCTTTATTGGCTTCGCGATCATCCAGACTGTTTTCCAAAGGATTTGGAGAAAAAAGGTTTTACACTTGCTCATTTATATAAATGGATTTTAGCTATTGAAATAAGACAAAAAGAGAATGGGGCACCTTTTGATGTGTTTAAGTAAACTTTCTATAATTTAAAAAGGCCACTTAGTAATGAAGTGGCTTTTTGCTACATTAAAATTGTTAAAAGGTCATAAGTTAGCAACTTTACCGCGGTATCTACATAGTATCTAAAGGCTATCTACTTCGCTAGTGTTACCGCATTGATATAGGTTTTATGTACGTATTGGAGCTAATTTTGCTTAGTCTATGTTGGAGGTTAATTTATGTGTAATTTTAGAGTATACACTTTACGTGACGGTTCGAAGAGAACTATAAAACTAAAAGAAGGGGAATCCTTCAAACAGGAACTTCAAAGAGCAGCTATTCAAGAAACTCAAATTTTTCAGATGCAACTAGTGGAAAAACCACAGTAATTTTAAGGTAACTCTTTGAAATGCATTTATTCGTGTTAGTCTAATAAAAGCGAAATAGAAAAGAGTGATTAACATAGAAGAAAGACAGCAGCAAGAAATAGATCTTGATAAATTGTATGACTACGCAGAATATCCAGATAAGTGGTCGTTGCGATAATTGCAATTCAGCTTACTTCAAAAGTTCTGTAAAAGGTGGCGTTTTCTTAGGTGAATGTAGGGATTATGGCATGAAGAAGAGTATATAAGCATAGATGGTTATACAACAAAAAGAGAAGGTTTTTAGCCTTCTCTTTTTTAAAAATTCAATCTTGTTTTTACTCTTTTAAGAACTTGAGGTATACAATTTACAATGCTGCTGCCCCTGATTCCGATATATCTTTTAGAGCTTTGTTCTTAGGCTCCAGAGTTCTGGAAAGAAGTGTTCATCCAGAGCTTTTTTTAAATAATTAACTCCTGATGATCCACCCGTACCAACTTTATTACCTATAATTCTTTCTACAGTAATCATATGATTGAACCGCCAAAGTTGATGTTTGTTAGCGATATCCATCAACTTTTCGGCTAATTCATACAGGTCCCAGTATTGATTTGTATTTTTGTAGACACTTAACCATGCTTCCTCTACGCTAAAATTTAAATAATACTTTTGAGATAAATCTCTAAACAATACTTCTTGATCAATATTAAGTCCAGCATTTGCAAGAGCTTGTATAGATACATCATAAATACTTGGCTTTTGTAGGGCATCTTTTAACTCTTTGTATAACTCTTCTTGATTTTGGTAAACAAATAGGGTGTGCGCATTCTTGTTTCCTAATGTAAACTCTATTAATCTATTTTGATAAGATTGAAAACCAGAAGCTTGACCTAATGATTCTCGAAATTCTATATATTCTGAAGGTGTTAAAGTAGAAAGGACATCCCAAGAATTAATTAATTGTTCCTGAATTCTAGTTACACGTGATAACTTTTTTAAAGAGCCCTTTATATTCTTATTTTGAATTTCCGCAATAGCAGCTTCTAACTCATGTAATATTAACTTCATCCATAGCTCACTTGTTTGATGGATTATTATAAATAACATTTCATCATGGTGATTAGATAACCGATGCTGGCTAGATAGAATTTGATCAAGATACAAATAATCACCATAAGACATTCCATTTTTGTAGTTCTCTCTCATTTTTGTTTCTTGCTTGTCATAAGTACTTATCATCTTTATTCTCCTCTATAAACCTTGTTAACCCGGCAGAAAAACGTTTATCTCTAAGAGGTGGGTTAACATAGTAAATCACTTTTAATCGTCTGTTATATACCTCAAAAGTCACATTTTTCTATTTAATTCTTTTTGAAAATTTATACTTTAACTATTCAACCCATAGAAGCTTTTTGTGAAATCACTCCTATGGGTTGAATAGTTGTAATTTATTTTCAGTATCTTTTTAAAACAGCTCTAGTTGGACTTCCATCCCCCTCAGTGAGAGGAAGGGGAAGTGCGATTAACTCATAATCTCCGGGCATTATTTCGTCTAGTACAAGACCCTCTAAAATGTTGATTCCATAATGTGAAAATTCATGGTGAGCAACAAGCTCTTTACTATCTAATGGATCGATCGACGGCAAATCTAGACCTACAAGAAAAATTCCCTTTTTGTCCAAGTAGCTAGCTACTCCCTTATCTATATACGGTATTGACGAGGGAAACACTTCTCGATTGGTCCAAGCATCTGTGCGAATTATTAAACGTTCCACACTATCAAGTTCTAAGCCAGATAAAGTCTTTACGTCAATCTTCTCTTGATCTTTTACAACTACAACTCGAGCTTTGCCAATAAACTGATTAACATTTAAATCGGCAACCTTCTCTCCTTCATTCTGAAAATGAAATGGAGCATCAATATGTGTACCGGTATGCAAACTCATTGTAATTTGACCAACATTCACAGATCCACTTTGTTCTTTACTCCAATTGATTTTATAGGAAAAGGGAGTGTCATTAGTCCAGACAGCAACTCTTTCATTTAAAGGCTGTGAAATATCTATCCATTCGCTCATTATAGTTAACCTCATTCATTTACATTTTTAGTTTTTAATCAAAGTTGAGAACTCAGCAATGTTCTGGAAAATTTGTTTAATGATTGATACATTATGGCTTATGAATTCAGGACTTAAAAGTTCATCGTGTGTTCCTATTCCTTCATATTCTATATACTCTCTAGAAGTGTGGTTAGCCCATTTTTTCTTAAATTCATTTGTTATTGTATCAACTGTTAGGTTATGAATATTTGCTTCTATTTCCCCATTGTTGGTTAATTGTTCGAGATATAATTTGAATTTGTTATATTTATTCTTTGTATAAGACGTTGTTGCCCATTCTGGAAGGTTAGCCTGAGCTATTTCAATATATGGCAGTTTGTCTTTAAACATCTCATTAACCTCTATATTTCGTAAGGTAGCATCTAACATAATAATATCTGATACTTTTTTACCTTTTTTCTCTAAAAGTTTAGCAACTTCAAATGCTAGGTTTCCTCCAGCACAATATCCAAGAAGAATATAGGGACCTTCACTTTGAATGTCTAAAATATTTTGTACATACCTTTCTACCATTTCTTCATAATCTGAATATTGATCCATAAAATCTGTAACATATAAATTACAATTTCCTTTTAGTAGTTGAGCCATCTCAATAAATGTCATTCCTAAACCTAGACCAGTTGGAAAACAGAATACATTAATTTCGGTACCCTGAGTTAGGGGAATAAATTTCGTTTGATTTTTAACATCTATGTTAGTATTCATTAATTCAATAGCTAACAACTCAATAGTAGGATTCTCTAATATTTGCTGAATTGAAAAATCCCTACTTATCTCTTCATTTATGTGTTTGACTAAAGCTAACAACTTTAATGAATGACCACCTAAATCAAAGAAATTATCTGTTACTCCTACTCGTTTTACTCCTAAAACTTTTTTCCATATATCTACCAATTGGAGTTCGATAGGTGTTCTTGGAGCAAGAAATTCGGTACCTAAGTTCATTACATTAGGTTTTGGCAATGCTTTTCGATTAATTTTCCCATTATGTGTTAATGGCATTTCAGAAAGCTGTATAAAATAAGAAGGAATCATATAATCAGGTAACTTAGAAGATATAATTTTCTTAATTTCACTAACTGAATAGGTTCTATCAGCTACATAGTAAGCACACAAAGAATTATTGCTTTTTTCGTCTTTGTGAGTAATAACTATTGCTTCTGTCACCCCTTCCGTAGCAAGTAAGCAGTCCTCAATTTCACCGAGTTCAATACGATAGCCCCGTATTTTTACCTGGTGATCTATTCGTCCTAAAAACTCAACATCTCCACTCGGTAACCATCGAGCTAAATCACCTGTTCGGTACATCTTTGTTCCAGGTCTAAAGGGATTATTCACAAACTTCTCTGCTGTTAGATCTGGACGATTTAAATAACCCCTTGCCAGGCCTTCTCCACTAATACATAGCTCTCCAGCAACCCCTATAGGTTGTAGTTTATTATTACCGTCTACAATGTAGATATAATGATTTTGAATTGGCTTTCCTATAGGAATTAAGCTATTTACATAACCTGCCGTACTTAACCAAGTAGATGTACAAATAGTATTTTCTGTTGGTCCATAACCATTAATGTATAAAACATAATCCTTCCATTTATCAACTAAATCCCCTGAAGAAGACGATCCCGATGTCACTACTTTTTTCAATGATGGTAACTTACTCGGTTCTAGGTAAATTGCATAACCTGGAGTTAAAGATAAAGCTGTAATTTTATGTTCAATAATAAATTTTTCAAATAGGGAATAATCTAATACAACTGATTTAGATGGTACGTATAAAGTTGCACCACTAAAGAAAGCACTAAAGATTTCCCATAAAGATGCATCAAAAGATAGGTTGGCAAATTGAGCGACCCTATCACTTTTATTCATTTTTAATGTGTTTAAGAAATATAACTTTAAATTACATAAACCATGATGTTCTAACATTACACCTTTAGGATTTCCTGTAGTCCCTGAAGTATAAATTACATATGCCAAATTATTAGGTCCAACTACAGGATTCAAATTGCTAGCATCTTCATGGTAGGATTTTGAATCTGAAAGGTCTATAATTTCACCATTGAAATTAACCTCTTTATCTAAGTGTGATTGTAATAATATTCTGCTACCACAATCATCTAACATAAACTTTTTACGCTCATCTGGAAAATCTGGATCTACAGGTACATATACACCACCTGATTTTAAAATACCTAATATTCCAACTATCATCTCTACAGAACGATCCGTTATAATTGCTACTGATTGTTCTGGTTGTACTCCTCTTTCTCTTAATGTCCTAGCTAATTGATTTGCACGCTCATTAAGCTTCTTATAAGTTAGTTGGCGCTCTTCATAAACCACGGCAACTTGGTTAGGTGTCTGTTCTACTTGTTCTTCAAATAATTGATGAATGTTTTTATTGTTATGGGAACCTTCTTGGGTATCATTAAATACCTCTAAAATTTGTGTTTCTTCCTGAGAGGTAATTATATTTAAATCCTCAATACGGACTTTTGGGTTTTCTATTACTTGTTTGACAAGCTCGTTAAAGTGCTGGCCTATTCTTTCAACACCACTACGCCCATAAACATTAGAATTATATTCAAAATAAAGCTTTAACTCTTTGCCAGGAATAATTTTAATATTAAAATCATAATTAGTTTGTTCTTCCCCTACAAAGTTTTTAATTTTCAAGTTAAGTTTATTAGGAGTTACCCCTTCGATTGCCTGATCTAACGGATTATTTTGATATACCATAATATGATTAATCAAATTTTGTTTTTGGTCTGACTGTGATTGAACTTCATATAACGGGTACGTATCATATTTTTTTGAATCTATGCTCATTTTCTGCAACGATTTTAACTGTTCTGTTAAAGTAGTATCCTTTTCGCTACATACCCTAACAGGTATAGTGTTGATGAACAGACCAATCATATTCTCAATTCCTGAAATTTCCTCAGGTCGTCCAGACACTACAGTTCCAAATACTACATCTTTACTATTATTATATTTTTGGAGAAGTATTCCCCAAATTGTCTGGATTGTAGTGTTTAAAGTTACTCGGTTGAGACTTGATAGTTCTTGTAATTTCTTAGTTAGTTCCTCTCCTAAGTTACAAATGACGGTATCTAAATTGTAGATTGATTTTCCATTCTTAATATTGGCATTAGGTATACTAGTTTGCTCTTCATAGTTTTCCAGATATGAAAGCCAATATTTTTCTGCCTCTCTTTTATCTTGCTTATCCAACCATTCAATGTAACGGCTATATGGAACAGTCAAATTTTCTGGGTTGTTTGGTTTTTCTCCTTGTAGGCTAGCATTATAATCTTCTAACCATTCTTTCAAGATTAGGGGTATACACCAACCATCCATTAAAATATGATGAAAACTAAGTGTTACTTTATGAGTGTCTTGGCCAATTTTAAATATAACCACTCTTAGAAGTAAATCTTTTTCGAGGTCAAACCCATTCTTTTTATCTGAATTTAGGTATGATCGAATATAGCTATTTTGAGCTGAGTGATTTTTCTCGCTTATATCTTTATATAAGCACTGCAAAGGTCGCTGTTTATACACAACTTGAAGAGGATTACCTTCTTCACTTTGATAAATATTAGTTCTTAATATAGCATGCCTTTGGATAAGCTTTTCTAGACTATTTTTTAATACATCAAATTCAAGCTTCCCAGCTAATTCAAATGACATTTGTTCAAAGTAAGCTGTTTTTTCTTCATCGATAAGACTATGAAACAACATTCCTTTTTGCATTGGAGTAAGTTCATATATATCTTCTATCTCTCCTACTTCTTTTGTATAGTTCACTATAGATTTAAGTTGATTAGGAGATAAACCCTTTATAGTTAAATCACTTGGTGTCAGCTCTACATTAGTTTTATTTGTACAATGCTCAATGATATCGTTTATTGCTTTTAACATGTTACTACCTAATCTTTTGATAGTATCATCGTGATATTGAGTCTTACTGTAATTAATTTCAAAAACTAATTGTCCAGCTCGTACCATGCCACTAATATTTAAGTTATATAGCCTTTCCGTATTCTCATTCATAGTGTTACCACTTGCATAAGATGAAAATTCAAACGAGTTATTTTCTAAATCTTGATCCATCTGTCCTAAGTAGTTAAAACTAACTTCCGGTTTTAGATTATAAGAAATTTCATCTGGTTTTTTAGAGAGATAACGTAGCATACTATAACCTATACCTTTGTTTGGAATAGCTCTTAGGTTCTCTTTTATAACCTTTATATGATCTGATACATTACTATTAGATTTTATATGCAGTAATACAGGATATTGAGTTGTAAACCAGCCAACCGTTCGAGTTATATCTATTTCAGGAATAATAGACTCTCGTCCATGCCCCTCTAAATTAACTAAAATATTTTCGATCCCACTCCACTCATTTACTGCAGTTCCTAGAGCTGTTAATAACAAATCATTAATTTCGGTATTGTAAGCACGATTGGATTCCTTTAAAAGCTTATCAGTTTGCTCACTTGTACAATTAACTGTAATAATAGCGCTATCTTTATTTAAAGAGACTTGTGATTCATAATCTTTAGGTAAATGTTCAAAATTTAATGTTTCAATTTGATTCCAATATTGTCTTTCTTTTTGTAGACTTTCAGTATTAGCATATTCGACTAGATGTTCAGACCAAGTTTTAAAGGAATCTGTTTTAAATGGTAGCTTAATTTCTTCACCTTGTATGAATTGATTATAAGCAGTTCGTAAATCCTCAAATAGTATGCGCCATGACACCATATCAATGACCAAGTGGTGAATGGCAATTAATAAATGGTCACCTTTAGAAGTTTGAAACAATCCAACTTTAATTAATGGTCCATTTTTAATATCCATACTACTTTGAATTTTATTTGCCTTATTATTAATAGTGTCCTCTATATTTTCCTCATTACGTAAATTAAATATTTCTAGCTCGAATAGAGAACCTTCATCTATTCCTCGAACTCTAGCTTGATGCTTCTCTTTTACTTTATTAAAGACAGTGCGAAGAGCATCATGGTGGCAAACAATCTTTGTTAAAGCTTCTTTTAAGGCTTCTATATTAAAACTTTCCTTTTGATATAACATCATAGCTTGATTGAAATGATGATTTACGAACGAAGCCTCAAAGAAATATAGCTGAATTGGAGTCAATGGCGATATACCTTTCACCTCTCCCTGATCTGCCAAAATTGTAGAAGTTTCTACTTGTCCACTAAGTTGTGCTATAGTAGGAGACTGCATTAAATCTTTTACAGACACTTTATACCCTTTTTGAAGGAGTCTTGCTGAAACCTGAATAGATTTAATAGAATCTCCGCCTAAATCATAAAAGTTATCTAATATGCCTATATGTTTCATACCTAAAACATTTTGCCAAACAGCGACTAGATCCTCTTCAACCTTTGTTCGTGGAGCAACATAATTATCTCCAACATCACTATTCACATTGGGAACAGGCAAGGCTTTATAATCTATTTTGCCATTAGGGGTTAAAGGGTATTTTTCAACCTTTACAAAATGGGCAGGGATCATATAATTAGGAAGCTGTTGGGATAGCATCTCTTTAAGTTCACTAGCTTTAAAAGTTTTATTATTTCCGATGTAATAAGCACAAAGAGATTTTTCTAATTCGTTAATTCCTACAGTAGTTACAATCACCTCTTCAATACCTTTTAAACTTGTTATTGCTTTCTCTACTTCTGCAATCTCTATACGATGGCCCCTAATTTTTACTTGATCATCTATTCGTCCAAGGTACCTGATGTGACCGTTAGGTAGCCACATTGCAAGATCTCCTGTATGATACAGCTTTTCGCCAGCATAAAAAGGATTATCTTGAAACTTTTGGCTTGTTAACTCTGGCAGGTTTAAATACCCTCTTGCTAAACCAACTCCACTTATACATAATTCCCCCGCAACTCCGATAGGTTGAAGGTTATTATTTGAGTTCATTATATATACATGATGATTTGCTACAGGAGAGCCAATAGAAATTACATCACTAGAATCCTCTTTGGTATTCCATAGCGTTGTAATTATACTGTCTTCAGTTGGACCATATGCATTAATGTATTTTACTTTTCGTTTCCATTTGTCCACTATATCTGTTGAAGTAGGTGATCCACCTGTAAGTAAAGTTGTTAAATAAGGTAGAGCATTTGGATCTAAGTTAGACACATATGTAGGAGGCAATAATGCCGTAGTTATTGTATGGTCATTCATGTATTTTAAAAACAATTGGTAATCTAATATTGTAGATTTGCTAGGAATATATAAAGTCGCTCCTGTAAGTATAGATGTGAATATCTCCCAACTAGCAGCATCAAATGAAAAACTAGCAAATTGCAGCACTTTATCTTGACAGTTTATATTTATTTTTTTATTAAAATAAGTTGTTAAATTAGAAATCCCGTGATGTTCTATCATTACTCCCTTTGGTCTGCCTGTTGTTCCTGAAGTATAAATGACATAGGCTAAATTATTAGGGTTTACAATAGAATCTGAATTTGATTTCTTCGGTAAATAATTTGTTTTATCATCTAAATACAAAGTAGTCCCATCAAATGTATAATTTTCATCTATATTGTTTTGTGTTAGAAGAATATTAGCTCCTGAATCACTTAATATATAATCGATTCTATTTCTAGGATAATTAGGGTCGATAGGAACATAGGCTCCTCCAGCTTTAAGAACGGCAAGTATACCCACAACCATATAGGTAGAGCGTTCTACCATAATACCCACAAGTTGATCTGGACCAACATTATTTCCTCTTAAAGCTTGGGCAAGTTGATTGGCTTTTTCATTCAGTTCTCTATAAGTTAGAGACTTTTCTTCAGAAACGACAGCTAATTTATCTGGTGTTTTTTTTACTTGTTCTTCAAATAACTCATGTAAAGTTTGCTTATTTGGATACTCCATTTTAGTTTTATTAAATTCATTAATAATTAAATTACGTTCTTCAGGAAGCAAAACATCAATAGAACGAATTGGCCTATAAAAATACTCTGAAGCACCATTCTTCAAAAGGTTTATCCATCTATCTAAATGATATGTAAGATCAGACTTTTCATAAATCGCAGGGTTTGCATCCATATCTATACGCAAGTCCTGTCCATTGGATCTATAATAAACATTTATAGAGATATCTTCTACAGGCCCTGCTGACAAATTATGTGTAATTCCTTGAATTCCTGCAAAATTCAAGTTGTAATCAAAAGGCATGACATTTATTACAGGACCATACAGCTTGTTTCCACTGTTACTTAGGTTAAGATCCCTGCGTAATTGTTCTGGTCTATAATATTGGTGTTTTCGTATTTTTCTTATTTCTTCTGAGACTTGTTTACACATCTCTGATAAGCTAGCATTTGGTTCAAACATCAAGCGTAACGGTAAAATATTCATTACCATCCCAGGAGCTCTTAGTAATTTAGAACCTAAGCGACACATTGTAGGCAATCCTAAGATAATTTCTTTTGCCCCAGTAATTTTGTGTAGATAAACACCCGTAATAGCAATTACAAGATCTGACCAATTAACCTTTCCGTTTCTTGAAGCTACCTGCAAATTATTGAAATCTGTATTGGATAAGTATTCAGTTTCCCTATAGAAATCATTAGATGATCTTAAAGACTTATCCGATAAACTAACAACGTCCAGCGTTGAAGAAAAGTAATTTTTCCAAAACTGTTGATCTTGATAATATATATCTGATTGGTAGTACTTCTCGTCTTCTTCTATAATTGAAGTAAGAGGTTCAAATACGTTTTGTTCGTAAGCCTTTCCTGATTTTAGTGCAGAATAAATTTGCGCAACTCTCTTAGATATAAGAGAAAAACTAAAACCGTCTACGACAATATGGTGAATACATTGATACCAATAAAAATGGTTGTTTGCAATTTTAAAAATTGCTTGATTAAATAAAGGTCCCCTTTTCAGATCTACAGGTTCTTTTAATTTATTATGCATCCAGGTTAATGCTGCCTCATGTGGATTAATTTCTTCGCTTAAATCAAAATATTGTACAGGGATATCATTTACTTCATTAAAACTTTGATATAGCCCTTCCTTGTCTTCTCCAAAGTGTACGTGAAAAGAATCTAGTTCTAAAATTGTTTTTTTGATTGCTTCTTTTAAAACACTTACATCAATGTCCCCTTTGATTTCTGTATATTCTCCCGTATTAAAAATGGGATTCATTGGATCTAGCTGTTGTGCAAACCATATTTCAGATTGAGCACTGGATAAAGGAAGACGCGCATTTTGAGTTTTAATCATGAACACTTAACTCCTTTTTAAGTTTGTATGTATAAAAATATTGATGATAACAGTTAAAAAATGACTATAAGTTTTAACTCATAGATGTGTAGGTATGCAAACTTCCCCATATGTTAAAGTCACATGGAGAAGTTTGTAGTTTTATTGTTAAAGATAAATAGTTTATTAGATAGTTTGCTTTTCACGGATTATTATTTTTTTCCAATGTGACAAAGTTGGTTGGTCTGCCAAATCTACAAATGATATATCTAATCCACTTTTACGTAACGTTTCTACCAAACTCATAATTCGGATAGAATCAAGACCTTTTTCAATAAGATTCTCTTCTTCATCTATTTCTGAAGGAGATAATTCAAGAAGGTTGCAGACTGTTTCCAATAGCTTTTCCTCGATAAGTTCTGCATTATCTTTTGAAGTGCCACTAATCTCCTGTTTCATGGAACTCAATAAATTCTGAGTCGTAATTGTTACAGCACAGCGACTGGATGCATATTTTATTGCCATTTGATGATCCTCTAGGGAGAAGTCAGCTACAGCATCTGCCACAAAAAAAGATTGGATATCTTGCATGAAAGCATCACTTGCTGTGAGAAGGCATCCGATATGAGCATATACTCCACAAATAATTAGCTGATCCCGTTCTTGATTACGCATAATATTTAGAAGTTCAGATCTCTTAAACGCACTATATCTCCACTTAGTTAATACGGTGTCTTCTTTATCAGGGGACAATTCATCTACTACTTTTGTCTGTTCTAATTTATCCTCTAGACCAGTTCCCCAGAAATCTGTGAGTAAAGCTCTATCTTTTGGATCTTGGTCACCTGGTTGGGCAGTATAGACTACTGGTATACCAAGTTTTTTACATTCATTCTTTAATAATTGAATATTTTTGATAAGCTCTGTTATAGGTGAAGCGTCTAATTGATATGCATTAAGAAAATACTGTTGCATGTCATGTATAAGTAAGACTGAACGCTTTGGATCTGCTTGCCATAATACTCTGTTCTGTGGTAGATCTGCTTCAATTGGCATTGAATATGGTGAAATAGTTGGAATAGCCATTTTATATCTCTCCTTTTTAATTAAAACTTAAAGATTGGGTGTAAGAAGTTTATCTGCAATTATCTGACGTAAAGCTTTTTTACTAACTTTTCCGAGCGCTGTATAAGGAAAATCACTGACAAATTCAACCCGGTCAGGAATTTTAAACGAAGCAATACCACGTTCCTTTAAGAATTGTTTAATGTCATTCGATTTAATAGCTTCATCTCGTGTGATAACAAAAGCACATGAACGCTCTCCAAGAAATTTGTCAGGCATAGATACAATAGCTACATCGTGTATAGCTTCATGAGCAAGAAGGTGATTTTCAACTTCCTCTGCAGCAATTTTTTCTCCACCTCTATTGATTTGATCCTTATCTCTTCCTTCAACCATGAGATACCCTAATTCATTTATCCTTACTAAATCTCCTGTGCGATAGAACCCATCTGAGGTAAAAGACTTGGCGTTATGTTCTGGCGCTTTATAATACCCTTGAATGGTATAGGGGCCACGTGTCAATAACTGGCCTACTTCACCCGGTTTTACCTCGTGATCATCTTCATCAACTACACGAATCTCGTCATATTTTGACATTGGTTTTCCTTGGGTATTTATAATAATTTCATCCGGGTCATCTAATCTTGTATAGTTAACCAATCCCTCTGCCATCCCAAATACCTGTTGCAAAGTGCATCCAAATGCAGGCTTAATACGCTTAGCAACCTCCGCACTAAACTTAGCTCCCCCTACTTGAAGAACTTGGAGACTAGAGAAATCATAATTACGAGTTTCTACAGCTTCTAACCATATTAAAGCAAGTGGTGGAACTAAAGCTGTGATAGTCACTCTTTCCTTAGAAATCAACGGAAAGGCTTCATCAGGACTAGGACCAGATGAAAGAACAATTCGCCCACCAGCATATAGCGTGCCTAATACACCTGGTGAACTAAGAGGATAATTATGAGCAATAGGAAGCACTGCTAGATATACACTTTCTTGATTGAGGTGACAGACCTCATTACTAGCTATTAAGCTATATATGTATTCATCATGCGTTCTAGGAATTAATTTAGATAAGCCTGTGCTCCCACCTGATAATTGTAAAAATGCAACATCTTGAGGGCTTACTGCTGGCTCATTTAAGGTATTTTTTGTATATAAGTCTTGTAAGCTTACAAATTTATCTGTCTTTCCATTTACAATTACGTTTTTTAAAGTTGGTACTTCATTCTTTACCTCTTCTGCAAGTTGACAATAGTTAAATCCGGCATGTTTATCTGCAATAACATAAGCTACAGCCTCAGAAAATTCACAGAAATATTGTATTTCACTTTTACGATGAGAAGGGAGAGCAAAAACAGGTAAGGCACCTAATCTAAACAATGCAAAGCAAACTTCAAAAAATTCAATGACATTAGGTAGTTGTACTACTACACGGTCTTTCTGTTTTATACCTAATTCTTGAAACCCAGCAGCTAAGCTATCTACCTTAGCATCTAATTCTCTATAACTGATATTTTTCTCTCCACTTGTGATGGCAATACGTTCTCCAAGATGCTTTGCACGATCACGTAACATTCCCCCGAATGTTTCCCCTCTCCAGCACCCTGTCTTTTTGTACTGATCTACAAGTTCTTTTGGCCATGGCACATATCCATCTAACATTACTTATTCCTCCAACTTTAAGTTTAATGATTCTTTATCAATTCCCATGGCATGCAACATAGTACGGAATTTCGCTGATGTTTCTGCTACTTCTTCTTCAGGCTTTGAGTCGCCAACTACACCTGCTCCTGCAAATAATTGCAACGAATTATTTGCTACTTCAGCACAACGGATAGTAACAATCCATTCTCCATCACCTTCTGCATCACACCAACCCACCATGCCTGTAAAAAAGTTTCTATCGAATGGCTCAATCTCGTTGATCAATTGTTTTGCCAAGTCTGTAGGAGTTCCACAAACAGCTGGGGTCGGATGTAGACTCAGAGCTAATTCTAAAGAAGAAATTGATGGATCATCAATTTGACCCGTAATTTCCGTAGATAGATGCCACATTGTTTCAGTGTGTATCAAGGATGGTTTTTCTGGTACATCTAAATCCTTGCAATAAGGTTTTAAAGCATCAGCAACTGCTTTTACGACTACGGCATGTTCATGTAAATCTTTAGTGGAAGAGAGTAGCTCATTAGCTCTACGCTGATCTTCTTCCGCGTCCTTGCTCCTAGGTCTAGAGCCTGCCAGTGGATTTGCCTTTAATGTTAAACCTGTCCTAGAAACAAGCAACTCAGGACTAGCTCCTACTAAAGTTTTTCTGTCAACGAAACTATTAGAATTATAGTCAGTAGATTCGTTTGGTAAATCTACAGCAAATGTATAACCTTGTTTATTATGCACTGCTAAATTATGAATCAATTGATTAACATTAACTGGTTCGGGTAAAGTAAGTTGCAACGATCGGGCTAAAACTATTTTTTCCAAACGATTTGTCTTTATATAATTAATACCTTTTTGTACACCGTTAGCATATTCTTTAGGTAAAGGTACAGGATTTATAACATATGTAGAGGATATTACTGTTTCTAGCTTATCTTTCGAATCAAATTCCAAAGGTTCTGATATTTCCAGAGTTTCAGGTAATACTAATTTAGCAGTAGTACGGCTATCGAAAGGTAATGCTCCGACAATTGTTGGATTTTTATGCCCTTTTTTCTTAGCATCACTTAGTAGTGCTGAAACACGATTGGTTAAATCACTGAAATTGTTACCTGTCTCCTCATCAGCAGAAACAGTAAGAAAGTTTCCTTTTCCCAATACTGTTCTACTTGGGGTAGCTAGAAAGAAATCTCCTACTTCGTAATTATTTAATAGTTTTTTCTCTAATAAAGCAGAACTTCCTTTTTGTCCCATAAATACTATGCTCCTTCTATTACATTTCATTTTTATAAAAAATGTAGTGCTGATTAAACACCTAAAGTTGCTCCACCATCTACACATACATTATTCATAGTAATATGATTTGCTTCGTCTGAAATTAAAAATAGAACTGTGTTTGCGATATCAGAAGGCGTTGCTATCTTTTGGAGAGGAATCCCAACCTTAAAAGTTTCTAAAGAACCTTTAATAACTGCTTGTTCTCCATTTTCATTGTCCCACAGAGCCCATTGCATTTCTGTATTAGTAGAGCCAGGTGACACTAGATTACAACGAATGTTATATTGGGCCAGTTCTAAACCTAAACATTTGGTAAACATTGTAGCTGCTGCTTTAGATGCCGCATAGGCAGCCATTGACATTCTCGGTACACTTGCGGCATTAGATCCAACAGTTACAATTGAACCTCTTCTACGCTCAATCATATATTTACTAACAGACTGAGATACATTAAAAACTCCTGTAGAGTTAACAGCAAATGTTCTTTCCCAATCTTCTTTACTTAGTGAATTAATTGAACCCATTCTTAATACTCCTGCAACATTTACAAGTACTTCAACAGATCCAATTTTTTGTTCAATTTCATCTGTCACTTTTTGAACAGCAATGCTATCACTAACATCTACTGTAAAACCAACGACATCCGAGCCTTGTGATTTTAACTCCTCTACAAGAATGCTTAATCTGTCAGAGTTATTATCTATTGCCACAACGGTATAGTCCTGGTTAGATAGAGCTCTTGTTACAGCTTCCCCAATCCCCTGAGCTGCTCCAGTTACTAAAGCTACTTTCTTCTTCCTATCAAATACTTTCACTCAAAACTCTCCTTTCTTTAGTTTATTAAAGTTAAAAATATTTCGTTTTTTAAAAATTTTAAAAATTGTATTTGTTGATTATAATGGAATTTATTTTACAAATATAATCAACAAAAAAATATTATACATATATAACCATGGTTTGACTATACTTTTTTGTAACTTTTGATACATTATTGTAATAAATATACTTTAATACCAACGAAATTTATGGTTAAATAAACTATTAATGTAATTTATTAGTTATTAAATTAACATTATATTACTATAAATACATTTTATTATAATTTAGTTATTTTTATTTAAAAAATAATTTATAAAAATGATTCCTAAATATCTGGAATTTTATCGAATTGAGGTTTTAGAATGATTAATATATGTGCTGTAGAAATACCAAAATATATAGAAGAAGAGACCTACCGATGCTTAGTAGAATTATTGCCGGTACACAGGATACAAAGAATTAATCGGTATGTTAATTTGGAGGATAGTTATCGATCTTTAACTGGAGATTTATTAATGAGATTTATATTTTCCAAAGAGTTATTCCTGAAAAATGAAGACATTAAATATATTTATAATCAATATGGAAAACCTTTTTTGGAAAATGATAAGACATTTTTTTTCAATATATCGCACTCAGGAAGGTGGGTGGTATGTGCATATGGGAGGTGCTCTATAGGTATAGACATTGAGAAAATAAACTCTATAGATTTAAATTTATTCTCAACTTTTTTATCGTTGAAAGAACTAAAAAATTTAAAATCCGTAAAACCAGAACATCAAACCAATTACTTTTATAGCCTTTGGACTTTGAAAGAAAGTTATACAAAGGCATTAGGAACAGGACTTACTATTCCTTTGCAACAATATAGTATTAATAACATAACATCTGGAGATATCAAGATAGAGAAAGATGGCATTATACAACCTTATTTCTTTAGGCAATATGACTCTTTAGACAATTACAAACTATCTGTTTGTGCAAAGGATAATTATCTTCCCAAAAAAATTTGTATACTTGAATTTGAAGAAATAATTAAAACCCATACTTGTAGCTCTATCAAGTTGAAATAAAAAGCAAATTTAATCCAAATATGTATATTATCAATAATAAAATAAGCGAATTATTAACATTTTTTACTTGAAAATCCATAAATGATATTGTATATTTTATAAATGATTTAATTATTTACTGCTACGAAGAGGACATGGGTTATTATTTATGTTTCACAGAGAGGGAAGGGTAGCTGAAAACTTCCTAATTCTAGATGGTAACTTACCACCTCAGAGCTTTATTGGTGAACTTTCAATTTTTAGTAATCAATAACGTTTGCTACGTTATAGCATC
The DNA here is from genome assembly GCF_055710015.1 of Priestia sp. VA7. Taxonomy (NCBI): domain Bacteria; kingdom Bacillati; phylum Bacillota; class Bacilli; order Caryophanales; family Bacillaceae; genus Priestia; species Priestia sp. VA7. The sequence goes on along the minus strand of NZ_JBVQPN010000010.1, from coordinate 35,575 downwards.
AAAGCCATTAATAAGTATTTATTTTGTTAATGGAAATTTGGGTGGTACCACGGGTCTTAAAGCATACTCGTCCCTTTCTTAGGGATAAGTATGCTTTTTTTTCGTAAATTTGTTTAAATAGGAGAGATTAACATGAGTAAAGAATCAATTATTATTCGTTTTTTAGATGGGAACGAGAAAGAATTCTCAAAGGGAATTACATTAAGAGAAATTGCAGAGTCTATCAGTTCTAGCTTAAAAAAGAAGGCTATCGCAGGTAGAGTAAATGAAGATTTGTATGATTTACATAGAGGCATTGAAAATGATGCAACAATTGAAATTTTCACTCTAGATTCTGTTGAAGGTCTAGATATTATGAGACACACAACTGCTCACATACTAGCTCAAGCAGTAAAAAGAATTTATAAGAAAGTTCAATTAGGTGTAGGACCTGTAATTGAAGACGGCTTTTATTATGATATGGATCTTCCTGAATCAATTACTTCAAGTGATTTAGAACGCATTGAAAATGAAATGAGAAAAATTATTAAAGAGAATCATAAAATTGAACGCATTGAGGTAACACGTGAGCAAGCTAAAGAAATTTTCACTGAAATGAACGATACATTGAAATTGGAACTGTTAAATGATATTCCTGCAGATGAACCGGTTACAATTTATAAACAGGGTGAATTTTTAGATTTATGTCGTGGGCCACATTTACCTTCTACTGGACTTGTCAAATCATTTAAGTTAATGAAGGTCTCAGGAGCTTATTGGAGAGGTAATAGTGATAACCAAATGCTTCAGCGAGTATACGGAGTAGCTTTCTCTGCACAGAAACAATTAAATGAATATTTAACTTTCTTGGAGGAGGCTGCAAAACGCGATCACCGTAAGCTAGGAAATGAATTAGAATTGTTTATGTTCTCTGAAGAAGCTCCAGGTATGCCATTCTACTTAGCAAAAGGACAAATTGTAAAAAATGAATTAGAAAAGTTTTTAAGAAGCGTGCAAGACAAACATAATTATGAAGAAGTACGAACTCCTTTCATGATGAACCAAGAACTTTGGGAAAAATCAGGGCACTGGGATCATTATAAAGACAATATGTATTTCTCAGAAGTAGATAATGCTAAATTTGCATTGAAACCAATGAACTGTCCTGGCCACATGCTAATCTTCAAAAATAAATTACATTCTTACCGTGATTTACCAATTAGAATGGGTGAGTTTGGCCAAGTGCATCGTCATGAATTTAGTGGTGCATTGAATGGATTACTAAGAGTACGTACCTTCTGTCAAGATGATGCTCATATTTTTGTGACTCCTGATCAAATTGAAAGTGAAATTAAATCAGTCATTGAATTGGTAGACTACATCTACAAGACATTTGGATTTGAGTATGATATTGAATTATCAACACGACCAGAAGACTCAATGGGAGAAGACAGACTTTGGGAACTTGCTGAAAGTTCTTTAGAGAGTGTATTAAAACAATTGAACTTTACGTATAAAGTCAATGAAGGTGATGGTGCATTCTATGGACCAAAAATTGATTTCCATATTAAAGATGCATTAAAAAGAAGTCATCAATGTGCAACAATTCAATTAGATTTCCAACTTCCTGAAAAGTTTGATTTGAATTATATTAACGAAAAAAATGAAAAGCAACGACCTGTTGTTATTCACCGTGCTATTTTTGGATCACTTGATCGTTTCTTCGGTATTTTAATTGAACATTTTGGTGGAGCCTTCCCAACATGGCTTGCTCCTGTACAAGTAAAGGTTGTGCCAGTATCTGTACAAGCTCACGATGAATACGCACAACATATTAAAGAGACGTTACGAGAAAGTGGAATTCGAGTAGAAGTAGATAGTCGTAATCAAAAACTTGGTTACAAAATTCGGGAAGCACAGGTAGCTAAAGTTCCTTATATCTTAGTCCTAGGAGACAATGAACTTCAAAATAAATCAGTAAACGTAAGAAAATATGGAGAAGAAAAATCACAGACAGTAGAACTAGAAGAGTTCATTAATACATTAACATCTGAAATTACTAATAAAACTGTCTAATCCACTATTTATGCATTGAAAGCAGAGAGCTTTTAGAAGTGATCAAATCTCTTCTAGAAGCTTTTTTGCTTTAGAAAGGTAACTTTACTTCCAGTAAAAATAAAGTTGAAAAGGGTTAACTCTATTGTTATGCTGTCACTAAAAGAAATAAAATTGGTAATTATATTGTTTGTAATCACACTTATTTTTAGCTACATTACACTGATAACTAATAGCGAGATTCTAATCGTTTTGATTAAAGTGATTGTATTTTTTATGGCTTTACTTATGGCAATTATCATATATTTTCCTAAAAGGAATAAATAACACTTATAAAGTTTATTTCATATTTTATATAATAAATTTAATTTGTCCTTTAGATAATTTTTACAAAAAAGCCTCCTTTTTTCAAAAAGAGGCTTTTTTGATTTGAATTAGTTCTTTACCCATGTAGGATCACACATTTTATAAAAAGATAAGCCACTAGGCCAACCCCTAGCATATAAAATTAAGTACATCTTACATCACTACCTACTCCTTACGTACTGTAGTAAGGATTCTTTTTTATTTTTCGAGTGGACAGGCAACACTGCTGCTGTATCTACATGGCTTGAAGTGAAAATTTTCATGTGTGAAGGATAAAAAAGTTTTACTACATTTTTAAATTCTAGATGTGTAGTAAAACCCAAAGGGGGGCTGGTTTTATGAAAATTAAAATAACAGAACCTGGTTATCTGGCAAAACAAAAGTCAAAAGGAAAAACTTATTTATAAAAAAACTTATAGGGTAGGAAAAAAAGTGAAGAGTAAATCTTTATATAGTTTAGGGGCCATGCCGGAAGCTCTTGAACGTCTTTATTGGCTTCGCGATCATCCAGACTATTTTCCAAAGGATTTGGAGAAAGCAGGATTTACACTTGCTCATATATATAAGTGGCTTTTAGCTACGTTAAAATTGTCAAAAGGTCATAAGGTAGCAACCTTACCGCGGTACCTACGTAGTATCTAAGGGCTATTTACCTCGGTTATTAATCAGTATTTACTTCGGTAGTGTTACCGCGTTAATACAGGCTTTATGGGCGTATTGCAGCTGATTTTGGAATTTGTAAGAAAGATGATGTGGAGAGGCGGAAAGGTGGAAAGGTAAATTAGAGAGTAAACCGATGTGTAAAGCAATGAATGTAAATATGAGATAATTTTGAATAAAAGGGAAAATCACAAGATGGGAGATTAAAAGGATGAGCATTCGAAAAACGGAAATCAAATTCAAAAAAATGGTGTGTGTCTTTGATGGTCAGGAAGAAGGATTGAGTATTAAAAAAGAAGAAGAATATTACGGGTTTGAGACTGCTGACGCGAGGGGTTACAACGTTTTTTCGGATATGAAAGTGGATAAGGATGTTTTATCTAATTGGATAGGTTCATATCCAAAGGCTTATTTTGAAGTTGTTGATGATAAAAAATAGGTTGTTGAGTTGGGAAAAAGTATGTAAAAAAATAATTAATACATATAAGGGAGAAGTAAAAAATGTCATTTCACACGTTTGTAGAACACGTTAGAAATCCATACTTTCGCGGTGAAGTTGATACTACAACTGATTTCGCTAAAATGCTAGATGAATGTTCAGATGAGGATTTAGTTAAAAGAGCGCAGCAACATGTAACCAATTTATTGTCAGCTCAAAGAGAATTGTTTTCTATCAAGATGTACGCCACAATTGAGGAATACTTACATAATGACATTTTCTTGTTGCTTAGTCTGGTTGCTGATGCATTGCACAACATGCCTCAACATTTGACAAACTCAAATAAAGAAGAATTAAAAGTTGAGTTGCTACGATTTTATCAACTAAAGGAATTAATTCTACAGTATATAAGCGAGTTTGCGGAAAATAAAAACGTTAAAATTGTATTTGAAGGACTATAAATCAAAAAACATCTAATTAAAAGTTTAGGTGTTTTTGGTACGTTGAAATTTAGTGATTAGACCTCTAATCACATTAAATTATACAGTTAGTTTTATAAAACAGCATTATAGGTCATGCATTATATGTTAATAGATATCTTTAAGTATATCTAAATAAGTATATTTGTTAAGTTTTTAAGAAGCCATATAAAGGTCTAAGGATTTACAAACATCTACTGTAAAAACTTATAGTTACACATATTGTAACTTTAATTAAATACTAAATGAAAACCTTCGATAAAAATCCTTACTATAAATAATGTTAAAGCTTTTTTATTATCGCTAGTTTAAATATCAAAAAAATCATCAATTTTATAACTTTTATTTATTTTTTTCAGTAGAATAATTATCTTTTTTAGGGTATCTCCCCTAGGTCTGTAATGTTGATCACTGCATAATCGAGTTACTGTATTTTTGCCTAGTTTAGATATATCTGAAATTTCTTTTTGCGTATACCCATTCTTATCGATGAAGCGACCAAACTTACTTCTTGGTTTAGCAAACATAGCAAAACGCCTCCTTTTGCATTAATCATTCTTGTCAATGTAAAAGGAATTTATACAACCTATTAGGGAACTTTAGGGAATATTGTACATGCTATGACTCATATCATTTAGTAAGACGTCAAAAAGGCGTCAAAACAACATGAATGGAGCGAGTGAAATGACAAAAGAATTGGCAATCTCTTTATTAAGTTCAAAAGACGTCTATTTGACGTCAGAAGGTAAAAAGAGGTTAGAGGTCATTTTGAAAGAAAAAAGCGCTTATGAAGAGAAATAAGAAGTCAGAAAGCATTAGTATTGCTTATAGACCTACAGTGAGATACAACAACATCTATCGTACATATGTTGACACTCTTTTTAAAACAACTACACTAGACCGTAATCAAATTATTCGCTGTGCGTTATTTGCAGCTGCATATAACAATAGATTTTTAGAATTGATAAGTCATTATAAAAAAGGTGACGTCCCTCTTCCCTCCCCGTTGTGGCAGGATAGCGACCACCAATTATGGTTGGAGCAAGGAGTTTTAAAGGAAGAGGAAGGAGGAATAAAAAGTGATGTCATGGAAGGAAAAAGAACGGCTTCAAGTACTACTAAATTATTTGGAGCACCAACAGATAGCAGATCAATACCAGAAACAGTTATTCAATCAAAACAGCAGCATACTTCCAACAATGCGACGGCCGGGCAAAATAGACGTCAGCAACCGATTGAGAGACGAGCAAGGACGCTTCCTGCCGTCCAATTATCAAACAATGGAGGAATCCGAATTGATCTTAGATAGGAAGCAAGATATGCAACGCAAATTAAAAGTGAAACCAATTGCTGACTCTTACAATAGCTATGTAATTGAAGAGAAAGAAAAACGAGATTGGAGTGGGAACATTTATTTAGGGTGTGTAGCAGCGATCTTGGCCATTGCATTTTTCACCTGACGTCTTTTAGAATAATGTCGATATTTTTGTCATAAACATATAGCATGAATACAGTTAAGACCGCCTTATACACTAATACATAATGGGCGGTCTTTGTTAAGGAGATTCCTATTTTATAAAAAAAATTTGATAAAAAGGTTTCTGGTACAAATGCGTCAGAACACTTGCAAGTAATCTCTAAAACTTGGATATACGGATGCTAGTAATCTAAAAGGAGGACGTGATCAGTATGGAAAAACAAAATCTATTCAAGTGGAAGCATTATCGGCCTTTTTATTTGCCAAATAGTCTCGAAATAAATCCCTTCTTTTCATTTGTAACAGCTATATGTTCTTTAATTGTCTTCAGTTCTTTTAATACTTCTTTCAACTGCTCTTCTCTCTCACTTAATTCTTTTTGAAGTTCTTTTTCACGAGTCTCATTTTGCATCTGCTGGTTTATATAAGAGTTTTTTAGTTCAGAAATTATTTTTTCATTATTCTCTGTAGAAGACCTATCTTGCACCTGTGAAGTTTGTATTTGATTGAATGTTTCCTTCATGGTAGTTTCTTGACGTTCCAAGTATTGAGACATTATATTCTTTACCCGTTCCTCTATCCGTTCCTCTTGTAAGAGTAAGTGTCTTGCTAAAAAATTTTCTATCTGTCCCTCGATTTTTTTACTTAGTCGTTCCTCTATCCGTTCTCCTAGACTGGCTATTATATTATTCTCTACATTACCAAGCTCATGCCGCAGTTCATGTATTACATCTTTCAGTATAAGATCGTGTACTTCTTTTTGTGCTTTATCACGATCATTGTCCCGTAAATAAGAAGATAATTCTTTAGTATCTCTGTCTACAGGAGCATAATCTTTTGAAATAATTTGTGCTACTTGAGACTTCGTAACATTTGGCTGACTTAAAAGAGATTGGAATTTACGTAATGCAATTACATCGTGTTCTGTAAAGGCACGATTATCACGGTTTTTCCCATCTTTTACTTTTAGGAATTTATATCCGTTTTTCTCTAGTTCTAAGCACCATTTTCTTAGATAGCTATCACTAATTCCTAAGGATTCCGCAACTTCCCTTGTCCAATATGCTTTTGGTATTTTGTCACTAATCCCGTTCCACTGTTCTTCATTCATATATAGGGTCCCTCCTTTTTAAATGAAAATATAACTTTTGTGAATCAAAGTTTAATATTTTTTAACCATTCTCTAATGAATAGAATTTTAATTATTGATATGTATTCAAATTTTAAAAACCTTTAAGTAAAGAAGAACGGTACCCGTTCTTCCGTTCCATTTATTTAATGTGAAATAAAATATAAGAGAAAAAAGCGTTCCTGATGAACTAACCTTAACTCTAATAAAGAGCTTTAATTTATAGCTTACATTATAAATTAAATTTTCTATTAAAAATCCCTTTTGGCAAGTTATTTCATGTTTCTTCTAAATGGAGAATATCTTTAAAGAAATATTGGCACTAAAAAGTACTATTTTTAACATGAATATACTACCTAGAAGATGGGATTGTAAAGAACTTTAAGATTAAATTGATTAACTAACTAACAAATACTCTTATATCTTTTTATTGTTACATCAATGGCATTCATTATGAAATGATGATCTTCTTTCCATTTATAATGAGTAGTCGTTCTTATTTCATAAGTAAGTATTTTGAGTGTTTTTGAAGCTGTCTCTAATATTAATGGAATTAACGTCAATTAATCATTTAGATGGCAAAAAATAACGATTTAAATAGGAACGGTTCCCGTTCTAATAATTCACGTACTAAATCTTATGTAGTACTAATAAGAAAAAAGCGTTCTTATTTAAGAAATCCAACTTCTAAATTGAAGTTTAGATAAATTAAAATTTAGTTTGGAACAGATAGCACTCTTAAAGTTAGTATAGTACAGGGATAAATATTTTTAGTGTTCTTAAGACGTTCTATGACAATAATAAAATCGATAAAAAAATAATAAAAATACTGATTTTAAAAGGGGAACGATTCCCGTTCCAATGGTCTTCGTAATGAATTTAATTTAGTAAGTATAAGAAAAACACGTTCTTGTTTAAATGAAATTCAACTCATCATATAAAAGTGAAAAGAAATTTATTTTTGTGCGGAACGATTCCCGTTCCACTGTTCTTGTGTAATTAGAACGTATAAAAAATATAATAATAATGCGTTCCAAGCAAGTGGATACGGATGAATATAATCACATTGGTTTAACTTAAGGTTAACTAAATACTTCTGCAAAGGCAATTGTTTTGAAAGTGGCCACCTTTAGTTGAACTTAAGTGAAACTAAAGGTGGTCGATCTCTATTATCCATAATGTTTTAATGAGGTGATTTCCAAATAAAAAAACAGATTAGATAATCTGTTTTTAAATAAGTTTTAAATTTCTAAGTATTTCATTGTATATCTTGCAAAGAATAATTTTTGATTAATCACGAAATCGATATATGGATGTTCCTTTTTTTGAATTAATTACATACTCATGAAGAATATGTCTTATAAGTCCAGCTCTTGTGGTACCACTATTATTCAAAAAAGCGATTACATCAGCATCTTTTTCTTTATCCAAGAAGAGCTCAATTCTTTCTTTTTTATTTTTATCAAAGCTAGGCATTATTATTCCTCCATTGGTAGAAACAGCATTAAACAAATAGAATTTAATATTAATTTAGTTGTTGATATTGTTATTTGTAGTTTAAAATATAATAAATATATTTCTTTTACCGGTATTTTACTGTTCTTGCCTTCTGGAGTCAATATTAGAGGTGGTTTCCATCTAGAATGTTAAATTTTTTATGGTAAAATATTCAATGTTACTGTTGACAGAATAGACTATATACCGGTAAAATACCGGTATATAGTAACTGATTTTGATATTATCGTTTTATAAAAAGAAAAGCAGGTGGACGAAATATCTAAAAAGAGGTATATTGAAAGAAACAAAAAAACAATAGAAAAGATTACTAGTTTTTAATAATACTTAATTATAAAAAATATTAGATAACGTTCAAAAAAAAAGAACGTGCTGGAAACACGTTCTTTTTTAAAAAATCAAGCCCCGCCCCGACCAAAGTTTGTGGCTTGAAAGTAAATGCCCAAGAAGACATTTGTTTATACTGTTATACACACATAATAACAGTATTAAACTTTTTTGACAAGGTTTTTTATACGATATTATTGTAATAATTTCTGCCAAAATAATAGAAATGTAGACAAATTGTTTACGCATTTCTTTTGTTTTCCATCGTATAAACCTTTGAGAGTAACTAAACTTTTGGCATTCTTTCAAGAATACAAGGCTGTTTGCAGGCATGGAGCTTGCGAACAGCCTTTTTTGTTTCTTTTAAACAATAATTCTTGAAAGGAGGAAGACCAATGAATTTAGCAAGTATTGCTGTAAATATATATAGGGATCAATTAACTAATAAAAAAAAGAAACAATCAGAGAAGCAACAGACCGGTTACAATAACCGTTTAGGCTGGGTATTTGTATCAAAAGACTTTACAAAAGAGACAACAAAAGCTGTTCGTACATATGGTTCGTTATTTAATGTCAGCAAAGACTATACATACTTTACGCCAAATACGTTTTATCGTAATGATTTACGTCGTCTGAGTACTTTACGGTGGATCAATGCCATGTCGATTGATATTGATGTAAAAAATGGTGGGAACGAGGGGATGACTCTTCCAGATGTGCAAGAGGCCATTACACAAGCAGGGCTTCCAATGCCTTCTTTAATCATTCAGACGCCATCAAAAGGGTTTCATGTTCATTGGTTTTTAGAACAACCAAAACGGGCTTCAGACAAGCTAAATGCACATTATAGCCGTATTCAAACATGCATGGCTGAAATGATTCATGGAGATGTCCATGCTGTGGGTCCTGAGCGTTTATTCCGTTTACCAACAGATGAAAATACCGTCTTTCATTCTCAGAACCGTGTCTCTTTTGATACGTTATGCGAATGGTTTCAGCTGGTTCAGGAACAAAATCAAGTAGTCGTACATACATACAAAAAAGGTTTCTGTAAAGGCTATGAAAACCTTTTAAAGCATCCTGCTGTTTTAAAAATCCTAGAAGGTGTAAATAAGGGCCAACGTGATATGGCTTGCTATACGCTTGCGCTCGCTTATAAGGCTGCTGGATACGATGAAAAAACAGCAGAAGCATACTTACATAACTGGAATCAAAAAAATACGCCTCAAATGCGTCAAATTGAGATTAAACGCAAGGTTAAAAGTGCATATCGTGGCCGTTTTCATGCTCCATCTGCGAAAAAAATTCGTGAGTTATCGGGCATGCTATTTAGCTATGTGATTTGGGAAGAAGCGAAACCACGTGAAGAACGTACATACAGTCATATCGAAGAGTGGGAAGGCGATGTATTAGCATTTATCCGTGCGCAAGGAGGACAAGTATCTGGTTCACAGCGCGACATTTCGGACCAAATCACTTCAAATGTTGATGCTGAAAAGAAAATTCCTTATGCAACGTTCAAAAAAGTGATTGCTAGATTGGAAGAGCAAGAAATCCTTTCGAAAAAGGTCTCTGGTAAAGGAAGAGGGGCTTCGACAGAGTTAACTATTATTGATGAAGTAAAAGCTCGTAGAACGCAATCTGAAGCGTCAAAAAAAGAGAATACGCCTATTTCTAAAAATAATGGGTTCAATTCAAATACAATTAAAGATACGGTGGTGGGTGGGACGGCTATACCTCTCTCTACAGGTTATAGCCTAGCTCTTCCAAAAGAAACGTTAACACCTGTTATTTTACCTACGTCTTCTACTCTTTCTAAGCCTGCTCCTATCCCTGGGAATGTGCCTAGTGCGTTTGTTAGTGCTCTTTACAACCGTAGTTTTGTAGCTGGACGTTTTATCTTCCGTGCGTGGGGCAAGATTCAATTAGCTTTCAAGACGTTTGGTATTACCTATCATTCTATTGCATCTACTGACGACTATCTACGCTTAGCCGTGGATGCTGTCGCGCTAACTATTGAGAAAAAAGGTTCGATGATTGCAGGAGACTTCCAGGGCGACGAACATTTCTTAAAGTATCTTTTCGGCACGATGAAGGGTTTATTTGCGAATTATCGTTCTGAGCAGATTACACAGTTTGTTGAAAAAATTGAGGGTTTAGGTGACATTACATTATCACATGTAGGCATGGAATTAGAGGACGAATTGAAGGCTGCTAGGGTAGTAGACCGAGAGTTAGTGGAGACTAAATTGGCTGAAATTGAACGTGAGCAATCTGCACGTCAAAGACGCAAACACTATTACAACCATTCTGCTTTTGATCTAAATACTAGTTTGAATCAGTTCAAACTTTTCATGAAAAGGGATGATTAATTTCTGTAAAAAAAAGAATCAAGAAAAGATATAAATCTCTTCTTGATTCCACTCACGAAGTTAACTATTCCCCTTACAGAATAGTCAAAAATAGTGTATACAAATAAAGGAACAAAGGCAATTGTTATCTTGATTTGATTAAAGATTTAGATGATTTACTATTGAATACGATGATATATACATTATCGAATATATGATAAAAGGTTTAATAGGGTATAATTAATAGGTTAATAGTAATGCTAATACGAAGATAAAATAAGGATTTTCTGAAAAATTTGACCTTAAAGGTCTATGTAGTAAAACTTCTACTAGGTATTAGGTCAGTTTTACTGGGAATCCCTTGAAGCTCTAAGACATGAGGCATATAATGGGATTAGGTCATGAACAACCTAATTTTTTCAAGATACTTTCCTAGAGGTAACATTGATTACGTTAGTAATCATGTACCGATAGGAGAAGCTCTCTATTACTCCTGTTTTTTTCGTTTGTATATTTTATTCGTATCGGCGGGGGGGCGCACCAAACGTCCAATCAACATGGCCTTACACATGCTGACACCCTACGAACCTATACAAACAAACTCAACATCGTTCTTCCTTACAACACAGAACCCAACTTCAAAACAGCTTAGAACCCAACAGCCAAAGAACCTCGTTCCTCGAAAACTTCATAGCTCTTTTCCTTCCTCTCTCTCAACAAGGAGGGGAAACCACTTGCAAGAAAAACCGTCAAAAAAACAAGCAACGATATTTGACGATATTCTCGACCAACTGATTGAAAATCCACGGCAGGGGATAGCTGTTGTACTTCTTGGTATGGCTGGCATGGGTGTTTGGAAAAAAGACTGGCTTTTGTCTCTTTTACCATACAGTCCAGAAACGATTCAGCATTGGCTGACCATTTGCATTCATATCATTCAAATTCTAATTGCCGTGCTGCTTCTTTTTCTGTTAATTCGATGGATATGTGCCGTCTTTCGGATTCAACGACATTTTGATTATGTTCAACTATTGCCACATACGGATGATGGTGTTTCAAAAGAAATGCTTAGTCAGTTAATGCGAAGGATTCACGGCACAAAACGAAGATGGATTGAACGTCTATTCCTTGGACGTGAACGCTTTTCGTTTATTATTCATTACACCATTGATGATGAAGCAGGGGCGCAATATCGTTTTTATATTGGGGCTGAAAAGAATCAATTAGAAGCGATTAAGTCTAACTTTCATAGTGTCTATCCAAATTTAACGTTTTTCCCTGCTGATAACTTAGAGTTTCCAAGTAAAAAAGCAGTGGCAGGGCGTTTGAAATTAAAAAGCAACAACTTAAAAAAATCATTGCCACTTTCACGCTACAAGTCAGATCAACTACCCGGAATCATTTCACATATGAAAGCTGATACGTGGTTGCAAGTCGGATTTACACCTAACGATGGGTGGAAGCTTCGAAAAGCCATTCAGAAGCTGGAAGAGGACTTGAAAGGGGATAAACCTTTTAAAGATCATTCAGCCTTTGATAAAGAAGAATTAGCGAGCCTAAAACATCGCTATTCTGGAAATGAAGTTGCCTTTGATTGTACCGTGTCAATTGCTTCTGAATATTATCCAGGTGTACCCGTTGTTAAAAGTATTGCAAACGCCATTCATTCCGTTTTAAACAATGTGAATGAACTGAAATATAAGAAATGGAAAAAGGCTGTGCAATGGTATCCGACGGGAACGCCTTACAACATGACTTGGACAGGAAGCGAACTTGCAAATCTTCTTCATTTACCGCACTTTGATGAACGAAACATCATGCAGAAACTTGCGAAAGAGATACCACATTCGAAACGTGGGGAAGAATTACTTCCAGATCATGTTCTAAGTAATGAAGAAGGTTCTGTTGATTTTGGTGTGCAGCATCATCAATTTGTTAAAAATCGCACCGTAAGAATTTTAATGAGTGTGTTGCAAAAACATTGGTCACTACTTGGTGTGACGGGTTCAGGGAAATCAACGTTACTCAATAATGTGTTAATGAGTTATGTTCAGTCATTTATCAAATGCGGAAACGAAGGCAAAATGTCTCCTGGCTTCTCATTTGTTGACCCAGCAAGAAACACAGCCATGATTTTACTCAATCAAATGCTGAAAGCTGAACACGACGGGGCAGAGATTAATTGGAATAAAGTACATTGGATCTCGTTTAAAGATACGGATTATCCACCGGCTTTAAATTTATTGCATCGTTTTCCAAATGAATCTCCTGAACGAGTGACACAAATCATTATGCGGATCATCAGTGAAAACTTCCAAGTGGCTAAACAAACCGAACGCCTTTTGGTAAATTGCATCAAAACGCTTGTATTGGACACAGGAGAGCTCCACACGATTTTAGGTGTAAAACCATTAATTAATGATTTTACGTTCCGACAACGGATTTTGAATCGTTTAGAAGATAATTCTGAGGCTTATGATGTGTTAGATTTTTGGCGAAATGAAGCTGAAGACTTAATTGACGCTAGTCGTATTGCTTTATTTAATCGCTTAGATACGTTTACCTCAAATCCATTGTTACGCAGGATGTTTGGTCAAAAAGAATTTACGCTTCCTATCCTTCAATGGATGGATGAAGGCCACATTATCTTTTATGACTTTAGTGGATTAAGTGAAGAAGAAGCTGGATTGATTGGTGGGTTTCTCACCTATTTGTATTACCGTGTTGCCGATACAAGAGGGGGAACACCTCTTATGCATCAATTTGTTTTTGATGAAGCCGCACGATTAGAGAAAATGACGATTCTTCCTCGAATTATTGCCGAGCAACGTCAAAAAGGGTTATCGCTAGGAATTGGGACACAATCCATGCACCAATTAGATCAAGAGCTGAAAAATGCGTTAAAAGAAGTGCAAGGTAACTTCTTTGTATGCAGGCAGGGGCCAGAAGGGGCGGCAGCAGCCAGTAAGATGTTTAGTGTGCCAGGTTCGAAAAAAGATCAACCTCTTTTTTCAGAATCCTATTTTACAAGCTTGCCGGATTTAGTCACCGTCATTCGTACACAAGACCAAATCAATGGTTCGAACGAAATCGTTCAATGTGTGGTTAAATTGCCGCCACTAGATCGTTATATGCCAAATGGACAAAAGGCTACCTTTAAAAATGAAGTAGAAGAAGCAAAAGCCAATGCCTGGACAGCACAAAAAGTAAAAGAATTGGCATCCAAGAATGGTTATCACAAATCAGAAGTTGATTTGATGATTTGTGCTTATTTACAAGGTGAAGAATACATGCCTAAAAAGCAGCCGACAAAGGAAAAGAAAAAGCCGAGAGCTCCTTTACAAGCTCAACCAGAAACACCTATTTCTTTGCAAAAGAAACAGCGTGTGGATAATGAAAATGTAGGTTCTGAAAAAGTAGTTGAAGCTGGACCGATTATCCAAAAGACAGAAGTAGAAGTAAAGCCAGAACCAATTCAGCCGACTATCAAGCTTTCAAGGAAAAAACGTGTAGAAGAAACAGCGCCAGTAAAATCAGAAAAACCTACACAAAAACAGCCGTTTAAACCGATAGTTAAGCTTTCATGGGAGAAGCCTATAAAAGCAGAAGAACAGGCGATGAAGGAAACGGCAGCTTCTGTTGAACTTGTTTCAGAGGATAAAGAACAGGTTCGAGAAATAGAGCCCACACCTATTGAACCTGCTGTCACACTTTCAAAGAAAAAAGCAAAAGAGTTACCAAAAGAACTGCAACCTATTGTATCATTACGAAAGAAAAAACCTTCAGAAAAGAATGAATAGAGGCGGAAGGAAAAGAGGGAAAGTAAACGTTTTATGTGAAAAAGGGAAGACTTTTTACACACTCACGAAATGAACGTTCCTCTTATAGACAAGGGAGAGGCGAAACTGAATGAAAAAATATATCACGCTGAATGAACAAGATACAGACTTATTAATTAAACTACATGATTTCATCTACATTGATTCAAATTTTATTGTTGACCATATTTTAACGAATTACGCGGATCGGAAATATGTGATGCAGCGATTACGATTGCTTGAAGAATCGAAGCATATCAAGAGTTTCACGGTTCCAATGCCAGGATATGAGAAGCCAGGGAACTTATATACGTTGGATGCCTTTGGTGTTGAAATCGTAGAAGAGCTGCAAGGATTCTCGAAATGGCAGAAAAAATGGTCAACAGATGTGCCAGCCTGGTATCAGCATCAATTGATATTAAACCGTTTGGTTTTATCCTATAAGCAACAAGCAGAAGAACTAGGACTTGCGGTTAAAGAATGGATTCCAGAAGCGAGAGGAACGTTCCAATATGGAAAAAGTAAATCAGAGGTCATCAAACCGGACGGAGTGCTCGTTGTTGGTGAAGCAGATAGCGACCAAAATATTGGCTTGTTCGTTGAGCTAGAACGTAGTGTAGCTAAGCGTCAAAATACCATCCAGAAAATCATTCGTTACAATGACTTTTTGAAACGAGGAAAAGAAACGCTTGAAAAATACGATATGCATGTGGGATTTGAAGAACCTATTTTAGATTGGCGGGTCTTATTTATTGCAGGGAATGAAACGAACACCAAAAAAACCATGCGTGACCTCTTGAGTATTCCGGCTCAAGAACGAACACACATTAAAGTTCCTGTGTTAGCAGCTAATCTTGAAGAAACAAAAAAAGATGCATTTGGGGACATTTATCATTATGTATTTAGTAACTCGTCAGATGTAAAAAAAGGATTGTAAGGAGGAGCTAGCTAGTGGTTCGCAGTACATTCAAAACCCTTCTTTATATCGCTGGAATTTGTCTCGTAGGAAGTTTTATCCTACGGACATTCCCAGAAGCGAACGTCCTTTGGCAAGCCGGAAAAGAGGAGTTTTCGGTTCTCTATGACCAAAGCGTTGCAAGTTATGGGGTTACAGGAACAATTATTCTTATCGCAGTTGTAGTCTTCTTGTTTTTTGGTAAAAAGTAAGGAGGAATGACAATGAGAAAATGGCAGAAAAAAAAGAAGCCTACTCCTAATCAATCATCACAGGGAATAAAGGAGAAGGTGAAAGACAAGGTTAGTACTTCCAAAAAATATATGCCGAATTTGCTAAAGAAAGATGAGAAACAAAAAGAGAAAGATCAAGTCATGATCAAACGAGCGAGTATGAAACGTTCTACAGCTACCACAATTGGAAGAGTGATTATGATTGTAAGTATCGTCATTGTAGCTTTGGGCGTCTTTAGTGCTTTTCGACATAATCTTGTTCTTAGTGACTTAGAAGATCAAGTGTCAGCTCAACAACAAGATAATAGCCCTAAAAATAATCAAAATACTCAAAATATTGCAGCTATTGAATACTTTACTACTCAATTTATACGTCATTACACAAGCATCGAACCAGGAGAGGATAAACAAAAGGAACGTGAAGAAGCTTTACAGAGCTTTCTAGCAACCGGTCTAGATAAAGATGCTGGAATCGATTATGCCAATATCCCTGGTAGTCAGCGTTATGACAGTAGTGATGTGGTTTCGATTAAGCAAAAAGATGACCATATTTCAGACGTATCTATCAAAGTCAATGTGACTTCAACTAAAGAAGTGGAAAAGAAATCAAAAGACAAAGATGGAAAAGAAAAAATCGAGAAAAAGAATGAAGAGAAACAAGCGACTCTCTATTATTTGGTACGCATCTATGAAGATAAAAATGGTTATAGCATCATTGATCTACCGCAACCCTATATGCCAAAACCGAATCAGCAAGTGACTGTTTCAGAAAACGAAGAGAATAAAAATACGAATGCAACACTTAATAACGAGGTTCGAAGCTTCTTAGAATCCTTCTTTAAAACCTATACAGCAAAAGATCGAAGTGATGAAACGAAGTTTTTCTTTAAAGACTCAGCAAAAGCTGAATCGCTAAACGGATTAATGAATTATGTCTCAATGGGTGATGTGTCCGTCTATGAAAAGAAATCGAATAAAGATCAGTATATTGTCAGATGTTCAGTCAAATTAGAACAACCCGTCACGGGTATTCAAAGCAATCACAGCTACGAATTTTCTATTCAACGTGATGGTCAAGATAAATTCGAAGTTTTAACCATGAAACCTGTTTCTTACGAAATTAAATAAAATCTTAGGGGGATAAGAAATGCTTACAACTTTTTTACAATCATTTATGTTGGGTGATATCAATTTGCAAGGTGTTAGTAGTCAAGGTGACACGAATGTAATGAGTGTTTTGCAGACCGTCTTCATCTGGGTAGTGCTGTTTGCGATTATTGGATCACTGGTCATGAAAAAGTACCGCGGTGCTCTTATGGTTGTTGTATTCGGTGGAATTATTGGTGTATTTATTTATGGCCCAAGTAACATTATTTCGTTGGGTGATTCGCTTCTAAAATTCTTCGGTCTTTCAAGCTAAGGAGGTCTATGCATGAGACGTGTTACAGGCTATTGTACCAACAAGATTTTCGCCATTCCAAATATCGTGAGAGGGCTAGCAGGGGGAAGGGAAAGCATTTCGCTTCCCTTTTCTGTGACTGTTACTCAAATCATTGTGATATTCGTTTTCTTTCTCCTAAGTCTTCTTTTAGTTGTTCCTATGACCCCTTTTATTCCTAACAAAGTTGCGCGAGTTATTGTTGTTTGTGTGGCAGCACCTACATTTTTTGGTTATCTCTTAGGTTCTCAAACCAAAGAACATATGAACATTATTCGTTATTGGCAAGTGAAGTATAAAACGTTTATGGAGCCAAAAGAGCTCTTTCGATTTGAAGAAGTCGAACAAGCGAAAAAGATTACGTACAAACGCAAAATTCCTATTTATCGAAAATGATGTGAGGAGTGAATGTGAAAATGGATATTCAAAATGACATTGTAGCTGTTTGGCGAAATGTTGTGATCACAAGAGATAGTCGGGAACAAGGGTGGTTTAAATTTAGTGGGTTTCATACAAGTTTTGATTCAGAAGCACAATTAATGGCTCACTTTTCCGAATTGAAACGGTTGTTTAAAGAGATCAAACGAGAAATTCAATGTATTGTTGTCCCAACGCGGCAATCGATTGATGATATTCGCGAAAAATACGCATCCATGATTCGGGGTAACTTACGAGTGGTTGCCAGTTCACATATTCAATCCGTTTTTCATTATCTTAAAACAAGTGATGAACTAGGTGCAGAAGAGCGTCGCTATGAATTTTACATTGGAGTTGAACTAGGTAAAAGCACACTAGACGACGAGGCAGAGGATATGACGTATAAGGAAATGTACCAAGCATTAAAAGATTGGCTTTCCTCTAAATTTGCGAAAATCCGCGGAGATCATCACGTGTATTTAACAGAAGATCGTTTGAGAAAAATCTCTCGTTCCAATAAAGAAGTCACGAAGTTTCTTGAAGGCTTACCTTTTTCTTTTACACCTGTCACAACGGAAGGAATGACAAAATTAATTCCGTGGATTTTCAATATAGGATTACGTTTTCCACCTAATTGGCAAAAGTGGGAAGATCGCTTCACCCCTATTTTTAATAAACAAGGAGAGCTCATTGCTCGCATTCAAACGGAAGACGATGTGTTGAATCTTCAATTAACTGGGATTGAAAATCCTAAATCGCGTCGATATTTAACACTGCATCAAACAGATGCGAAAGGATATAACCATCAGACGCATGTTGCTTTCTTGCACATGGTGGGTATGCCGGAAGAAATTCATTTTCCAGAAACGCGATGGTTAGAAGCCTTACGGTCATTGCCTTTTGCGGTAGGTGTGAACTTGAAAATGAGTTATCAAGACGCAGACCAACGGTTACGGAAGCTACGTCGTAAGAAATCAAATTTAGAAGATCAAGCGAACCACTTGAACGCATTCGGAGAAGATGCAGGATCAAACGTTTATCAAGGTATTTCACATGCTGAAAACATTATTGCTAATGTAGAGAAGGAACGAGAAGGCGGCTACTTAATGAGTGCTATTTTCTCAGTTAGTTCTTCTGATCGGGATGAATTAATGCAGCGTGTAAATGACTTGATCGACGAGTATGCAGGAATGGGAATTACGCTTCAAAATACGTATGGTCTTCAATTGCGAAGCTTACTTGAATGCTTACCCGGTTCAAGACGCTATGTAACTGAATTTATCCAGGATGTGGACATTAATGCGGTAACAGCTAGCTTTTTTGGGAATCGTCAAGAGTTAGGAGACGAATACGGCTATTATGCAGGAAGAACATTAAGTGGCACGGCTGTTTATGTATTACCTGGCTTAGCCGCATCAGGTGCGGCTCTTACACAATCTCTTGTAACCGTCTATACAGGAAAAACGGGTTCTGGGAAATCAATGGCTGCCAATCGAGATATTTATGAAGCCGCATTAAGTGGGGCAAAAGTGTTGTTGTTGGATCCAAAGTCAGAGAGAAAAGACATTTGTAAATGGGATGAAAAATTAACCGAATTGGGAAGCGAACTTAACTTTATCTCGTTTTCAACCAAAGATGAAGATGCAGGGAAATTAGACCCGTTCCTTTTATTTGATAATCGGGCCGAAGCTGTCGAAGTTTCCCGAGAAATAATCTATTACTTGTTAAACATTAATATTCGAAACGATAGTGCAAAAAGTTCGATTGTGACAAAAGCCGTCAAGCGTGTTGGACAATTGGCAGAGCCTTCTATTCGATTTGTAAAAGATGAATTACGACATTTAGTACAAGAAAATGACACCCTGCCAGAAGATCATCGACCAATGGCATTGGAGTTGGCTTCTATCTTAGAAGAATTTGAAGATGTGTCACTAGCCCGTTTGATCTTTGGAAAGCGTATGAATGATGAAAACGTCCTAAATTACGCGAATCAATTCAATGTCCTGCAAGTTGATAATTTACAGTTACCGAAAAAGAGCACACCACCGGAAGAGTATACAGAAGCGAACATTGTGTCAGTAGCTATTCTGTTTAGTTTGACAGCCTATATGATGAAATTTTTACGAATGTTCCAAAATGAATTAACGGTTGTTGCGATTGACGAAGCATGGAACTTCTTCCAAAACCCGGCAGGGGAACGTTTAATTGACCGTTTATTCCGTGAAGGACGTTCCTTGTTCTCACCAATTTATTTAATGACACAAAACTTAATGGATATTCCAAGCAGTATGCGCGGTCAAATTGGTACAGCATATTGCTTCCGTACAGATATACCAGAAGAGATTGAGACCATTCAAGAGTTTATGAAATTAGAAGACAGTGCCGGTTTAGAAGATATGATGCCTAAAATGCAGTCAGGTTATTGCTTGTATCGTGACTTGCATCAACGAACAGGCGTAATGCAAGTTCGTATCTTGCAGGAACATCTATTTGATGCATTTGACACGTCTATAGACGTCAGGGAGCTTGCAAGTCAAGTGTAAAAGGTTAAACCCTTCGTCGGTAGATAAAACGGAGGGTGAGCCTTCTAAGAGGTTTAGAGAAAAGGAGAATAAACATGAAAAAGATACTAGCAGTTATTTCTATAGTTTCAATTGTGGGTGTGCTTGCAAGTTGTGGGAATAAGGAAACAAGTACAGAGCCAAAGCCAAAAACATGCGAACAAATTGAGCCTTGTAAAACGGCTTTACAGTATGCCACATATGTAGAACAAGGTGCAGAAGATAAGCTTTATAAAATGGAAGATCACACAGGAGAGCACAAAAGTTACGATAGTTTAGAAAAAGCTAAAAGATATATTGCAGAAGACTATAAACAATATAAAGATCAGCAAATTGAAAAATATGGTGTGTTAGAGTACACCCTTACCGAAAATAAAAGTTATTTTTATAAATTTAAATACAGCGCTTTTCGAAAAAATGAAGATGGTTTAAAAGAGCCAACTACTCTAATAGTTCATGTTTATGAAAGGTCAGGAGAATATTATCCAATTGAAGTTTTTAATTATCCTAGCTTAAAGAAAATCCAAGGAAGCAAAGAGATAGGTTCACCTAAAATATATTATTCGTCGAATTTAACAGGTAAGGAGAAAGAGAAATTTAAACCTAAAGATATTGAAGGAGAATGAGAATGAAAACAAAACTTCTGTTGAAGGTAATTCTATTTGTTTTTATACTTGCTACACTTTGTCCAGTAGCTACACATGCAGAAGCTCCTAACGTCATGGACGAATTAATGCCTAAAAGTGATTTACCACAAACAAATGCACCTTTACTTCGCTATAACGAGGTTCCTTTAGAAAATTACGATATTGATATCTCTGTTAAAGGCGATGAAGACAGTCATTGGTATGATTCAATCAATATTTTTAAAGTTGATGAAAAACTCTATAACAACATTGCAGCCTTTCAACAACAAATATTGAGTGCTATCTGGTATGGATATTTAGTGGTTGTAAATTTCGGAATTTTCTTAATGGAGCAAGCGTTCACTTTCGATATTATTGACAGTATGTTGTCCTATATTACAGTCTTTATTTCGGAAACAGGCGGAACATATGGAATTGGTCAATTTATGGGTTTTATGATGATTATGGTAGCTGGCTGGCTTGTTTATTCATTTGCTCAAAAGAAGTACCGAGCTACGATATCAGGATTGATTGTAGCAGCCTTATTATCAGCCGTCTTTACAGCATACGTGCAAAATAGTGACCAATTGTTAGGTCAATTAAATCAAGCTCGCAATTATATCTCTGGCGCTGTTTTAACTTCTTCTACCTATTCGTTAGGGGACGGAAATGAAGATGCAATAAGAAAAGAAATGATTCAAGATCGCCAAGAAGATCAAGCTACACAAAGCTACAAAGACACATCATCCGTCCGGTATGGCGTATCAAGAATACGAAACTTAATGCATGATTTATTGATTGTAAAACCGTACTTGTTGCTTGAATTTGGTACGACAAACTACGGTGTAATTGGTGGAGGAAAAGCTGATAATGCTTCATCAGCCCAAATAAAAGCAGGTAAAGAGACGGTAAAAGATTTGTTAAGTGAAAAGCCAGGGAGCGACGAAAGAGAGAAACTTGTTAAAAAGAGTGCTAAGAATTCTCTTTTTTCACCAGAGTATACAAATAAACGAATTGTGTTAGCGTTGTTAATTTGGGTTCCAGCCCTTGTCATATTAGCAATGGTGGGATATTTAGCAACATTCATTCAAATATACGGTGTAGGATTCTTGCTTACAGCTATTACAGGGGTATTCGTCTTATTCCTTAGTATCTTTCCAGCGTTTCGAAGGTTTGCAAAGCAATTTGCTATGAAACTGTTAGGGTTTTTGGCAATGTGTATAGGACTCACTGTCTTGTTAATTTTATTGTTTAGCTTTGTCAATATTTCCTATAAGGTAGCAAGCGAGAATAACTGGGCCTATGCTCAAACGATTATTGCCGTCCTGATCATTGTAGCAGCTATATTTGCTCTTCAAAAGCAGCTTTTTGGCTATAAACTATACGATGAAAAGAAACAACGAATAAAACAAGCGTGGAGAGAAAAGGTTGATGCTATTAAGTATCAAAATCAGCAACGACAATATGCACGAATAGAGCCATTTTATTTAGGAAATAACGTACACTCACGATCTTTATCTAGTCAGCCAGGCACTACAGACGCGAGAGCTAAAGAACATATGGAAAAAGCAATGGAAAGACAAAGTAATAAACCGACTTTACGTCGAAATAAACCCATTGATAGTAACGGAAATGTAATTGAAGACACACCAAAGCGTAATGTCATGCCTTTTAAGAGACGACAAGAAAAAGAGGGGAAAAGAAATTTATCATCTGAAAATGGTGTAATCCCAAACCCCCATAAAAAAGTAAAGGAAAATGACCCGAACTATAATCAATCTGTATCCGATCAAATGAGTAAACAACAGCAACAAATTCAAGTCAATGCACCATTAAAAGCGCAACCTAAAAACCCGGAACAACAAGAAGCTATGAAAAATAATCAATCTGCTTCTGGAAATCAGAATGAGCAAGTTATGAAAAAGATGCGTCAACAAGAAAATCAAAATCAAGCACCTTTGAAAGCACAGCCGCAACAAGAATCAAGTTCTTCTCAATCAAGTAAAGTTATTGAGCAAATGAGAAGACAAGAAGTGCGTTCGGAAAGCCAACAAGCACCAATCCACACCTCTAGACGTTTAGTTCCAGCTAATGGAGAAATTTCAACTAAACAATTCAATCAAGAGCAAGCACCGTTAAAAGCGCAGCCAAAACCACCACAAACTGAAAAAGCAAATCAGCAATTTCATAAGCAAATGAGACAACAACAGGTACAGCAAGAGATACAGCAGGGTAAAGAACAGGCTTCTGCTGCTAATGAATCAAATGGAGGTCATATAGACCGTTCTAAAGAGATCGAACAAATGAGACGACAGTCTCGACAAGACTAAAGGAGGTTCTTTTCATGAGTGTTCAGCAAAAGAAAATGCTTGTGTTCCTAAGTGTCATTGTCTTCTTGGGCATTATGATTAGTTCCTTTATTGCAAAGGAAAAGCCTGCTTCTTCCTCACAAGAGGAGAAGCAAGCTCCTTCTTCTGAATCTATACAAGAAGAAAAAGAAACGACTACTAAAGATAATAAAAACCCATATGACCAGACACAACGAAATACAAAAGAAGATTTACAGAGTACGAAAGAAATAGCAACAGAGTTTGTCAGAGCCTTTGCTAGTTTTAACGGTAAAAGCCCTTCAGAACATATTGAAAAAGCAAAGCCTTATATGTCAGATGAAATGTATCAAAACTATAAAAATCAAAAAGAACGTGGAACGTTAACCTATGATAAAGTTGTGCCAGAAACCCTTCAAACAACGGAGGTTTCAAATGATGATCCAGAAGTTATTCAATGGAATGTCGTTATGCAAGGGAAGGTCTATGATGTGAAAGGAAATGCACAACCAGAGGAAGATTGGTATTTAGTTACACTTAAAAAACAAGATAATGGATATAAGGTGGTGGGGGTTCGTGTCAACTTACCGAATTAAGCCAATCCATAAGTTAAACCATTCTGCCAAACGAAAGTCTAAGATATTACTAGCTATTATTGCAGCCTTATTAGCATTAGGGGTTGTCATAAGTGCTATGGCTATGGTTAGTGTATTTGGCATTCTTCTACCAGATCAAGAGGAAGTAACAGAGATTGACGGTACAGGGGTGGGCTTTGGAGACGTTCAGATATCTAAAATAGGAGAAGGGCAAATTCCAAAAGAATATATTCCGATTTATAAAGCAGCAGGTGAAAAATACAATATCCCCTGGACACTCATTGCCGCGATTCATCGCGTCGAAACGCATTTTGGGCAAGATTTAAATGTATCTAGTGTTGGAGCGTTAGGTCATACTCAATTTATGTCAAAAACATGGGTTGGATGGTCCTATCCTGGTGGAACGAGATTGGGAAACGCCAGTATTCCAAAAGACGTTTTAGAAAGTCCAACCGCGATTAAAAAGTACGGTGGATTTGGAGTCGATGGGGACGGAGACGGCAAAGCAGACCCCTGGAATGTTACCGATGCTATGTATTCTACGGCAAACTACTTAGCTGCCAATGGTGGCGCTTCTGGAAACTATCAAAAAGCAGTCTTTGCATATAATCACGCTAGCTGGTACGTATCACGAGTTATGGGATTTATGAAAGAATACACAAGTGGTTCTGTTGAAGCCGTTTCTATTAAAGGGGGTTCTGCAAAAGGTTCCGCAGCTATTGAAAAGGCGATTCAAGTCGGCTCTTCTATAGTCGGAAAAAGCCCATATGTATGGGGTGGCGGAAGAAACCAAAGTGATATTGCTGCCAGGAAGTTTGATTGCAGTTCTTATGTAAGATGGGCATATAGTTCAGCAGGTGTTGATTTGGGTCCGGTCAGCGCCACTACAACAGATACGTTAATCAAGCGCGGTAAAGTCGTGAAGGCAAGTGAAATGAAGCGTGGAGATGTCATTTTCTTTGACACATATAAAATTAATGGCCACGTTGGCATTTACCTGGGAGATGGCAAGTTTCTTAATGACAGTAGTTCACAAGGTGTATCAGTTGGAGACTTAAACAATACCTATTGGAAAGCAAAGTTTAACGGAAATGTTCGACGTGTAGCTTAGTTTTTTAAAAGGAGGATGAGTACATGGAAAGAGAACAAGTAGAAGAGATAAAAACAACTTTAGTAAGGAATATAAAAACATTTTGGAGCGATCATTGGCTGCCTATCACTGCTTTTGTTGTTTTAATCGTATCGTGTCAATTATTTAATTTGACCCATAGTGGATTCTTTTACCCTCTTATGTTTGTTTCTGGATGGGTAGTGGTTATGTTTGCATTGAAACTCAAGAGCGAAAGCTCTGTCTTTTCCTCTAAAAAGTCTACTAAAAACATGCAGCAAGATACTTCATATGAAACGTATACCGTATTACGCGTTTACACCAATGACCCAAACTTTCAAGAGTATATGCAAAATCAAGAGTATTTTCATAGTCAACATGTTCAGATGGAAAATAGGGTGATTGACCATAATCAAGATATCGAATCGCAAATCATGTTTATACGAAAACCGGAGTTTGCTTTTTGTTATCACTTATTAATGGATCAGAAAAATGAAATGTATTTTATCGGTGAATATGTGTAAAAAGAGATTCATTCTCTTTAATGAATAGAAAATATGGCGTTGCCCAGAAGCGCCGTGACGAAATTAGCTATTATTTTACAGGTAAGCCACCTTATTCGTTGTAAATTTGAGCGCTTCTGATTTTATAAATTTAACTGAAAAAGAGCAGGAGGATGTTTAAATGCCAAACTATGTTATTATATCTCTTGTCGTAACCTTAGCAATTATTATTGTGTTTCAAGGAATTAGTAAGATGAATAAAAAATTAGAAAGGGACTATATTGCGAAAAGTCCAGAAAAAATTAAAGAGTATATAAAGAGAAATGAAGAGCTTTTAGAAAGAACAAATAAACTAAATAAGAAAATACTTAATTTTTTAACCTTCACCATTATTGCGGTAATTGCTGTATTTATTTTTGTTCCGGCGTTTACACCTATATTCTTCATAGCATCTTTATTCGCATTTACCCTACTAATTTTAAATATTATCTTGAGAAGTAGCTTAGAGGATAGGTTAAAAATTTTTAAAAATTTATCTTTAGAAATTAAAAATAAAAATAGCAATCTAAACGGCTAAAGAAATGAGGTTAATTTGAAATGGATAATTTACGCTTTCTGGGAGAAAAAATCTTAGAAAAAAAATATGAAATTGCACAAATGGTACACACGAATAGAATGACTGACCTTAAAGAGGTAAAAGACGTCAATGTTACAAAAGAAGAAATTATTGAATTAAGAGCAACCTTCATCAGTTATTTTGGGCAGGCTCTCATGGAAAAAACCGATCAAAAAACAATTGTTGATCAAATAGTGAAATGGGCAAAAGAGTCAGGAGAATTTGCATCAAATCTAGGCATTTCTCTGAGTGAGACTTTAGAAAATACGACCTATTACCGAAAATACATATGGGAATTCCTTAAAGAAGAAATAAGAGATCATAATATACCTACAGACACAATATTTGAATTAATCACTATCATTGATCCTTTATTAGATAAAGCTGTTTATGCTTTTAGTTTGACATATGTTAATATTCATCAAGAAACACTAAAAAAAGCAAAGAGTGCTTTTCTTGAATTATCCGTACCAGTGGTTCCAATCACCAAAGGTATTGCTATACTACCACTCATTGGAGAGGTAGATACGGAAAGAGCAACGCTTTTACTAGAGGAAACATTAAAGAAAGCAAATGAACTAAAATTATCACATTTGCTATTTGACCTCTCCGGAGTGATGATTGTAGATACCATGGTTGCCCATCAGATTTTTAAAATTGTAGACGCATTAGGTCTTCTTGGGGTAAAAACAATATTAATTGGTATCCGACCTGAAGTTGCCCAGACGATGATTCAACTAGGAATTGATTTTAGCAAAATAACGATAAAAGCAAATCTAGAGCAAGCGCTTCTTGGTTTAAATTTAACTATAGATACTTTAGAATAAACGCTCTTATCCAATTTGCATGAATAAAATGAAAATGAATTTCGTATACATCTTTAGTTGGCGCAATCACCATTATTGGTAATCATATATTCATTCTTTCTGTAATAATTAGTTTTTTTATGTTTATTTTTCAACTCAAAGGGTAAAGTAATACACTGGATTGGAATTCTAGAAGAAACATGTCTTTATTTGGTAAAGATTTGTTTCTTTCTTTTTATCAAGGGATACCAAATATATATCCTTAATTAGGATATATATGAAGATGATAGGAGAATTTTTGAATGATACTTATTAAAAATCAGGAAGAAGTAATTCGAGAAGCAAAATATCAACTACATACCACTATGGATGACTATCAAACAAAAATTATCTCTATTTTTGATAAGCAGCATATACCTATGAGTAAACGAATTGATTTAATGATTCTTCTGTCAGACATAAAAGAGCAGGCTGTATTGATTGGAAAACAGGCTGCAATTAAAGGGAAATCAGAATACGAAGGACAAAATCAATTAATTACAGAAGTTGTAGATGAAGTTCCCTTCCAATACAGTGAAAAAACGGTAACTGATTTAGAAAATAATATACAAATTATCAAAAAGAAGATTGAAGATATGGCAAGAGAGTGCGGATTAGATTCTGAACTAGTTAACCTAAAAGCCCTTTTACTTAATTTAAAGGTAACTAGTTATATAAATGGACATTATGAAATGTATGTAAAAGATAATACCTTATCCAGCAAAAGATCCTAGTATGCTGAGCTCTTTTTACTTAATAAAATGTTTAAAATTTTATATTTGGAGCAAACTATCTGGGATGCAATAGAGCGTCACCTAACGACTACCATTCAACGAACAGAAAAATACTGCCTCTTTTAACTGGGAAGAGGCAGTATTTTTCTGTTTTTACACCATATATTATCTACATTTTTCGTTATCACACCACCTCTTATAGGGAGTAATAAAGCTCGTAAAAATGAAAAAATATAAGTATCATAATAGAGTTGAGCCGTATAGGGATGACGTAATTAGAACCGCCAAAATTACGATAAAAAAGATGTAAATAAAATATATGTTTAAAGGGTAAAGATAAAAAGTGCCTTATTAAAATTATATTTTTGAGGAGGTATTTACAATTGAGTAGGACATCTAGATTCAAAATGCAGATTTACAGTCCTCAATGGGGGGATAAGGACTTTTATCATTTTAAAAAAACAAAAAGAGGATGGGAATTTGAAAACTATAGATGTAAAGGTGAAGTAGATAAAGGGGGGAATCCATTATTTTATAAAGCCCTTGTTACTGAATCTCTTTCATATCCTAGTCACTTAGAGGAATATCTCTCCATCGTTTGGGAAAAAGTTGGAGTTTTAAATAAAGAACAAGTTCAGAATATTTTTGATGAAATATCTGAATGGATATCGGCTAGTAAAAATGGCCTCAATTAATATGGCTTGCAAAAAGAAAAATTATAAAGGGAATCCTTTCTATAAAATAGAAGGTTATTAATAAAGAGGGTGTTTATAATGGGTTTCGTTACTTCGATGCAATATGCCATAAGAGAGAACGGAAGTAGATGGGAAAGAGAAACGGCTGAACGTGTCCTAAGGATTAGAGAAAAATATGGGTATAATAGCCAAGAATATGAAGATATTAAAGATTCCTTTTATTGCTATGGTTGTTATTTAAAATGGAAAGAGGTACATGGGAATGATCCTAACAAAGGCGAAATTCCTCTATTAACTCATGTTGATAATACTAAGGTAGGAGGGACGTATTTTCGACTTCGACATCTAAATGAGAAAAACGAAGAAAATAAACATAATGTAGGCTGCTGCTTCAATGATCCCACAGGCTATTTGAAAAATATTTCTAATGGTTTTGATTGCATAGATGTCGATCCAAAAGGGGTACCTCATCTTACTATTTTAAAAAAGACCCAATCAAAAAGAACTAGGAATAATAGATTTTCAACAGATAAGAGAGATAGTACAGAACGTAAACAATATCAATCATTTGGAGCTTTGCAGGGGATTTATAACCGTTATAACAATGCATGGACTGAATTAATAGTTAAGACAGAGGACGATAACAATGTGAAAATTAAAGATATATTATTTTCTTCATCTGAAGCAAAAAAGATAGTTCAAAATCATCAAGAGACTATTTTAATTGTTACCGGAGTTATAAAAAAAGTAGAAAATCGAAATAAAGGTGGTTATATAAATATTATTTTTAAAGAAAAAGAAAACACACCTCTTCCTTCATTCAGACTCTCCGTGTCTCCTGATCATATCTATCATGAAGGGGATTTAAAGTGTTTAGAAAATCGTAATATTGGATGTTACGGTAGAACTCGGAATAATAAAACTTTCGCACAGATGGAGTTATTTTCTTTACCAAATCAGATTGTATTTTTTGACTTGGAAGAAAATGAACCATGTCCTTTTACGCTCCCTGTCATTGACTTAAAGCGAGTCGAACCTATAATTACGGATACTTTATCAGCCCACAAGGCAGTGAAGACTACTGATAATGGTGAAGACTTCTCCTACTATTTAAAGAATCAGGAAAATATCCCTTTATTAGAAAAACAGATAGAACAAACTATTATGAAAAGAGAAGAGCTCCTACAGGAAAAAGAGCACAGAATAAAAGTTAGAGATAGAAATGTAAATGAAAAAGAAAGATTAATTGTACAACTCAATGATAAAAAAGATGAACTGGTAACGGTTAAAAACATGTTGGAAAAGAAAAGTTCATTTATAGAACGTGTCTTTAATATATTTAAGATGAATGAATTAAAAAAAATAAATTCTTTACTTTCTCAAAAAGAAATAATAGAAGAAGAAATTAACGATTTAAAGCAAGAATTTTATGTTAAATCTAATGATATTGTAGATACAGAAAATTTCATAAAACATATAGAATTCAATGTTGTAGATACGCAGACCCGTATTTCTACAACACTGCAAGTAATGGACGATTTAAAACAAGGTTTAAAGATTGAAAAAATATGGAAAGAAGTTTTAGAAAAAGAGAACTGTTATATGTATCATATATCAACAGCTAATCTTTGGATTGCGATACAAATAAGTGAGGCTGTTTATAATTCATCTATACTGGAAATCAAATGTCTCTTTCAATCCTGCTACGAAGATAATGAGATGAGGTTTTATCCTCAAAAAATACAAAGTATAGTATTTAATATTTCTTCTAATGACTTAATGGTTTACCAAAAGATTAAAAATGAACTCACTAACAGACTTCGATATTTACCTTTTTTAAAGAAATTAAAAATCACGAAAAAGAAGACAGTAAATGGTTAAAATGTTGTTGCTGAGAAGCCGAAAGAGGAAAATATCCTTTATTTCGTGGATAATTGTTTATTTGTTGCAATTCTGAGTGCTTCTCATAACACTGTTTTTAATAAGGGAGTTTTAGGATTGAAAAGAATCATATACTGGATTATTTTTATTTTGTTGATTGTAGCTTATGTGACTGACGTAGAAAACATTAACTTAAAAGATTTATTCTCTTCACCAGAAGAAAGTATCAAATCCTATGATAAAGTGGTCTACTTTCCAGCTGATAAATATTCCAAAACGGCAGCGTTGTGAACATGCGATTGATAAAGGGTAGTCAGATATTTGTATCATTGATTGTAATAGGGCAGATTCTTGGATTTCTTATTAAGTAGATAAATTTGCGGGTGGGCCTAAAATTTTAATTGAGATTAAATAAGGAGAAATAAATTGCCTCAGGCTATTGTTATAGTATTAGCGCTGTTTTTATTTATATCTCTTATAAGAAACAGGTTATTTAACGCTATTTTGCTTACGGGGGTTCCTCTGACAATCATTACAGTAGCTCATGAGAGTTTTGAACTATTGAGTATGCATGATGTTTCAATTGATGGATAGGATAAATCTAAAGCATAAAAAGTAGGGTGAGTAAGCTAATGAAAACAACTGATATTGTTTCAAAAGTAGATGAATTAGGGTGTATAGTTATTCACCCTGGACTATACAAGATATTGTTGAATCAAACAATAGAGAAAAAAATATTGAATAAGTGTTTATTAGGAAAGGATAATATTGAAATTTGGATATTATAAGGATTAGTCTTTTAGTGATGTTATTATTTGTTTTTGTACTCGTTGTTTTTTTGAAAAATCTAAAGGTGCTTGCCCAAATCTATATTAACAATACTCAAGCTTATCATAATGCATCCTATAGAAAAGAAGTAAGAAACAAACTTTTAATTAGATTTACATTAATTAATGGAGGTACTATACTAACTTTAGTTATTGCGTATTTTATAATTACGATTTACGTCTTTCAGTGAGAATGTTTTTTAAAGAACTTATATATAAGATTTAAAGATTGAAACAATTAAGAGAAACTTTAATAAATCAACGATATATAAAATGCTGTATAAATCATCAAAGCGAAAAGTAAACGAGCCCTTGGTTCGAAGTGCCCCCAATGGACTTTATTTTAAAGGGATTTGTTTTCTGATGTTGAAAGTAAAAATCATAAACTATAAAGGGGGGAATACAATGAATCCATATGAACAATTACAATTAAATAAAGAAGTAGAAGAGATGGCTAAACAACGAATTGAAATCCATAAAAAGCGAATAAAATCATCTGAAGAATTAGAAAACAATTGGAACAATAAAGAGATTCAGGATAGAATTATTGAGTTAGAGGAAGAAAGTCAAAAACTTAAGAAAAAAATTGAAGCTTTACAGGCTAACTTTTAGGGTGCTTTTTTGAATTAAAGTATTTTTACCAGAGCTACATGTATGAATTTGAGTGAATTACTACTTCCTCCGCGGACTCTAGAAGTTTTTCTATGAATGGGTTCAGTGTCGAGATGTTCAGTTTAGAAAAAAGACAAGTAGCCTATTATTTATATTGGAATAACTACATATAGCAAGCATCACCTATTTTGCTAGCATGGCCAACAAAATACAAAGGCAAAAGGACGTTACTTCCTTGCCCCGTAAGCTTTTGCCCTATTATAAAATGTCGCTTTTTTTCATTCCTACTTCATCCATAAATACTACGACAGTGATCTTTCCAGACGTTCATTCTTTATATGCCTTATCCCACTCCTTTGGAAAAGTAATGATGGGAGACCAAGGTGTTTCCCTTTAGATTGAGCAATATCTATGCCTTCTCGTTGATGCTTTAAAATAGTTGAAGGGTGCCAGTTTTATACTAATTTCATTTTCAGGTGCTGGTTACAGAGGAATATTTTTTGCACAGTATTGATTTTTATAGAAAGCAGGGGTTTTCCTGCCCTTTATCTAATGTTATTAAGTAAGAAATATATAGAAATCATATTATTTTAGATTCTATACATTCTAAAAATAAGAGGATGAGGTGGATATCGATGAATAAAACAGAATTAGTCAATACCGTTGCGATAAAAACATCATTGACTAGGCGAGACGCTAGAAAAGCTGCAAACGCCTTATTTGAAACGATTTCCGAAACTCTTGCTAGAGGAGAAAGAATCCATTTGATTGGATTTGGGAAATTTGAAGTACGAGGACGTGCAGCTCGAACGGGTTGTAACCCACAAACTGGTGAAAAAATAAGCATTCCTGCTTTTGAATTTCCTGCTTTTAAACCGGGTAAAGATCTTAAAGAAGCTGTTAAATAAGTATATATTTAAAATTACATTCCATTACTAAGATACTTTTTAGATTTTAAAAAGCCCTTATTAAGAACAATACTTTTATTGTTTTTTCTTTTAAAATTAATAATAGTTTAGCTTATAGGTAATGCCTTACCCATCAGTAGATTATCTAACCTCACTATTATCCTCTGGAGGTCATGGAGTAACCTTTCTAATAAAATAAGAGACACAGAATAAACACTTATATAAGCGAAATAACAAAAAGCACATTTGTTAACTGAAAGGCTAACAAATGTGCTTTTTTATTACGATTTTTTATTTTGTTTTTTTAACTTTCCAATTCCAAATTCTTTCGCTTCTTTGTTAAGAGATTTAAGGAGACTAACCGTCATTAAAACCATAACAATCGAAAAAGGAAGAGCTGCAATAATCATGGTATTTTGTAAAGCCTGTAGGCCTCCTGAATAGAGAAGGACAAGAGCTATAATTGTAAGTAACACACCCCAGATGACCTTTACACTATTACTAGGATTTTGAGAACCATTCGTTGTCATCATTCCTAGAACATAGGTCCCTGAGTCAGCTGAAGTGATAAAGAAAGTGCCAATAAGAATAATAGCTATGATTGATAAGGTTGTTCCCATTGGATAGTTGGCAAATACACCAAAGAGTGATTCTTCCGTTGCTAATTTTGAAATAGAAGCAATCCCATCATGTTCAAGTAACATCCCTGCACTACCGAATGTAGCGAACCAGATGAAACCGATAAGAGAAGGAATCAGTAAAACACATACGACAAATTCTCGGATAGTTCTTCCTCTCGATACCCGAGCGATAAAGATTCCTACGAATGGAGACCACGCAATCCACCATGCCCAATAAAAGATGGTCCAACCATTGATCCAGTTACGATGTTCTTCGTTAAGTGGAGCTATACGAAAACTCATATTAATTAAGTTTTGCAGATAAGCGCCAATGGTATCTGTAAACAAATTTAACGTAAATAGAGTCGGGCCCAATATAAACGTTAATAGAAAAAGTGCCAATGCAAGGATCATATTAGTATTACTAAGAATTTTAATCCCCTTACCTAATCCTGTTAATGCTGAAACTATAAATAAGATAGTAACAACTAACACAATAAGGAATTGACTCATGAGATTGGAAGGAACGTTAAATAAATAAGATAATCCACCGTTAATTTGAACAGCACCGAATCCAAGGGTCGTAGCAACACCGATAACAGTTGCAATAACGGCAATAATATCGATTATCTTTCCTATAAACCCATCTGCTTGTTTTCCAATAATTGGCTTTAATGTAGCGCTAATTAAGCTACGCTCTCCTTTTCTAAAGGTAAAGTAAGCCAATGAGAGAGCAATAATTCCATAAATCGCCCATGCATGGATGCCCCAATGAAAGAAAGTATATCTCATTGCATCTTTCATTGCTTGATCTGTCCCTGTTTCCCCCGTTGGAGAGCTAATCGCATAGTGACTAATTGGTTCAGCCGTACCATAGAACACTAAACCGATCCCCATTCCTGCACTAAAGAGCATGGCTAGCCAGGTTGGGCGTGAAAACTCAGGCTTGTCCTCCTCTTTCCCAAGCTTAATCCGACCAATAGGACTTACCAATAAGTACAAACAAACGATAACAAACAACGTCACAACAATTAAATAGTACCAGCCAAACGTATTTGTAATAGCATCTTGCAAGCTACTCGTTACATTTTCAAGTGTTGCAGGCATTGTAACTCCCACAAGAACAAGAAGAGCCAGTATGACTACCGAAATATAAAAAACTATTGAAACATTTTTCATGTTAAATTAAAAACTCCCATCTTTGATTGATTCGCAGAGGGTATTACTTCGATTGGAGAACATTAGAATATGCAAAACCAATTTAGACATTGTACTTTTTTATGAAGCAATAGTAACTAACCCTTAAAGATTGCGTTAATAAAATACCTTAATTAAATTATTTACACTTTACTTAGCTCATATTCCGTATTTAAAACAATTGAGCATTGAATAACTCTCGATCTGCCAATAAACTAAGGCGCCTCCCAAGAGCATTCTTTTTCTTATAATTTAATTAATACTCTTCATCTTTTTTGAAATGTCGTTTATTTGTCTGTTTTTTGTCTCGTGGACATGCTGCTCTGATGGACTTATTTCAGGGGATATTAGTAGACTGCTTACTAGTATAACACTACTCATAAACAAATGTCTTATCACCGACTCTTTTTATCACAATAATGTTTTTCTGATAAATATTAGTTTTGTCTAGTTTAAATCAATAATGTCAGTAGGATTAAAGTGTACATCTTACTGTATCCTATACATTCCTTCAATTCCTGTTAGATCCTCTTGGCAATCCGAAAGGTTTTGAAGTTTACTATAGAGCGTACTTATCTTTAAAATAATTATGTCACTATGTATATGGCTTAGAAATTCATAAGGGTTACGAGTGGGATCGTCAATAATTTTGTTTGTAAGTAAGGACTTTTTTGTTATATATTGTTGAAAAGGATATAATTTATTGAATAGAGAGGTAAACTAATAAGAGATTTGAATAATAAAAAAGTTAACTGGGGGAAAGAACTAACTCTTTCTATCATTGAATGAATTATATATTAACCCTCGGCTTTATAACAAATACTAGGCTATCAAAATGTTTGAAAATTACTTATATGTAACACCTGAAGGAGGACCAATTCATGAAACTTTATCAGGTAAGAAAAGGACAATTTGTATATTATAATAATGAGTTACACAGGGTATATTCCGTGAAACCTTTATATAAACAGTCTGTTCATCTTATTAGGCTGAGAGATTTAACTCAGTATTTAACCACAGCTGCAAAAGTTGAAAGATACAAACCCAAGAGTCTTGATAGTTTTGTGTTTAACCGTCAATTATTTACGCTTTGTAATGATAGAAAAGCTGAAGAGGGAGATTATATTTTAATTACGAATCCACGTCCCGACTCTCTGGATTATTATTCGTTAAATGAAATTGAAGTGGTTTCAACTGTTGAAAATAATGGTGTCGTCACAACTAAGCTTAATGGAATTAGACATAGTGAGTATCTATTGATGGTTCCAGGACGTAAAGAGG
>NZ_JBVQPN010000009.1:0-82936 GCF_055710015.1 Priestia sp. VA7 | reverse complement strand
ATCCTAAAAATAGTGAACTAAAAAGAAAAATATAATATCCAACTATAAGAGAAATTGGGAAAGGATTAACCTTCGTAAATAACAAAAAAATTGGTAATACACTTACCACTACGCCTCCTAATGCTACTTGCCAACGAGAGGAATCTCCTTTAATTAGATAAAAAAAGAGTAAAACAAGCATAAATATAATAAAAGATATACTAAGAATTAAGATTATTTTTGATTTCAAATTTTCACCTCATTTGTCAAAAAGGCTCTTTTTCGAATAAGCACTATACAGATAGTTCTTAAGCTTCAAGAAATCCAGTTTTCTCTATATTTTTTGATAAATAACAAAGGGATATACTTTTATTCACAAAATTTTGAAGGTTATGCTGGAATGTGTAGAAAACAGAAGAATCTTCTTTACGTTAAAAGAGAAAATAACAGCTTAAATGCCTTTTAACTATATAAAGATAGATGCCGGTAAAGAGGTATTATGTTAACTAATGTTGTATAGAATATACAGCTAAAAAACAGAAAAAACTCCTGTGACCTGTTCAGGAGTTTTTTTTGCATTTGAATACATAACATAAAAGGTATTTACCGGTGAACATATTTGTTCTTGAGTAGTTTGCTTAAATTATCAATAACTTATGTAATAAAAAGAAAAAACTACTGAACAGGGATCAGTAGTCTTCTCATGAAATATGTTGTGAACTCAAGAAAGTAGTGAGGATTTTCAATTAGAAGCTTCGCAGCGTCTTAGGTAGTTTGTTCAAAGGTTTCAAGAGCTATGCAACCTTTACATAGCAAATTTGCAATAGGATATTGCATGAGTAGATTTGTTCCGAAAACGCACATTATGTTAATTAGAAACTATATGATACGCAGGGTCACCTAATATACTAAAGAGATCAACCATTACAACGGATGGTGCAAAGACAGTGAAAGTAAAATACTTCATACTAGACACCTCTAATTCTTTTCTTTATTAAACTAACCTTAAAAAAGATGTAGTAAGGTGTAGAAAAACAACAAATGGTATAATGACATGAACTATTTATATTATAAAAGGAGGAATTAAGATGAGGAAAGTTTTATTCCTTAATTATCCTGGGGAAGGTCACGTCAATCCTACCCTTGCATTAGTGGAAGAACTACTAAAAAAGGGTGAAGAGGTTGTCTATTACTGTATAGAGGAATATAGAAATAAAATTGAGAAAACGGGAGCTACATTTCGTCCTTATAAAAATTTTACACGCAATGCAGATTTAGTGAAAAAAATGGCGAAAAGAATGGACCCTCTTGAAATGCTATTATATATGGTACGCTCTGCGGATACAGTCATAGAAGGTGTTCTAGAGGACATAAGAGCTGAAAAATATGACTACGTTATTTATGATAATAATTTCGCCGCAGGATGGATGATTGCTGATATATTGAATATACCTAAAATATCCTCTTGTACAACGTTTGCTATTGATGAAGAGGTCTTTTCAAACGTGATGAAGAGTCGAGGAGAAATTGATAAGACATCTCCTACATATCAAGAACTTGAAGAGATATTAAAAAAATGGAGACAAAAATATGGTATAACAATCAACGATAATCATAAGCTGATGTCTTGCCCTGGCGATATTACTCTTGTATATACCTCAAGATCATATCAACCTCGTGCTGAAAAGTTTGATAACTCTTTTATTTTTGTTGGTCCTTCTATTGCGCCGCGAAAAGATGTAGAAACTCTTTCATTAAAAAATATTCCTGGTAAGCTTATCTTTATTTCAATGGGAACGATATTTAATCAGCAACCTGAGTTATATACTACCTGCTTTGAAGCATTCCAAGAAATACAGGCTACAGTTATACTATCAGTAGGAAAACAGACGGATATTAGCCAATTTAAAGATATTCCATCTAATTTCATTATACGTAATTATGTACCTCAGTTAGAAATACTAGAACAAGCAGATGTTTTTATTACTCATGGTGGAATGAATAGTACAAGTGAAGGGCTTTATTTTGGAGTTCCTCTTGTTGTTATGCCTGTTGTGGGGGATCAGCTAATAGTAGCTAATCGGATTGAAGAATTAGGAGCTGGTCTACAACTTAATCGTCAAGAACTAGATGCTATTACCTTACGAAATACAACAGAACAAGTGCTATCGAACTCATCATTTAGAGAAAAAAGCTTGGAAATTGGAAAATCCTTAAGGGATTCTGGAGGATACAAAAAGGCAGTAGAAGTCATTTTTAAATTTAAAAAGGAAGCTAAAATAGAAGATCTTATTTAATTTTATCAGATTTTTAGCCCTAACATTTAAATCAGTCTAAAAAGAAAAATTAATGAAGATAGAAAAGAAGTCTCAATGGGAGACTTCTTTTAACTACTGTCTACATTAAACATTAGGTTACCAAAGCTCCTTTATTCTATGTAGGATAGAGGGGCTTTGGTTCCTGTAATACATTTTATGTTAACTAATCACCATTATTGCATACCATTTTTTTAAGAATAATTATGATAAAACGGTATAATTGTCCATGTCAAATGAAAAAAGGTTAGAACATTATCCCTTCAAATCGGATGGAAAGGAACGGGTCAAAGGGCTTTACCATATCCAAAATGGTTATAACTATGATAGTCGTTTGAAAAGTAGGATGGACCGTTTTAATGGTGTGGTAACCAAATACCTCGACCATTATTTGAGCTGGTTTCATTTTCTGGCCATAATCAGATTCCGAGATGCTTCTACAACAGTAAGCAAAATGGTTATTGATAGTTGCTTGTTAACCACCAATGCGACTTATAATAAATTACGATTAACAAAATTTAGTTACTAACTCTTTAATATCGGAGGATTTAAATATGATAAATAAAGATGTGAGGAGTTTTCTTTCCTCAGCTAATCATTATTGCACTTTGATTGATTCATTAAATTGTCTTGATGAAAAAAATTTGGAAGAACTTCTTGCAACGCGGTAGCGATACTGAACTAACTACTAATGAGATAATGAAGTTAAGATTCTTTAGATACTATGTAGCTAATGCAGTAAGTTTGCCTGTCCAATCGGAAAATATAAAAGAACCCTTACCGCAGTAGGTAAAGGGTAGATGATTATGTAAGAGGTGGTGGATCTTTATATGCTAGGTGTTGTCCTAGTGGTTTATTTTTTTATGAAATAGACAAGAAATCGCAAGATGTCCTCCCTTTAAGAGTGAAGCTAAACAGCATAGCTTTAATTGAAGTACATATTTTGTAATCTTATTTTCTTAGATAAATAATTATTATGTTTTATATAAAAAAGGGAACACCTGCTATCCAGGAAGTTCCCTTTTTATTTCGCCAGATAAAAATACATCAAAACAAAGATTAAAGAAATAAGCTACGGTGGGGGCAAAGTTTTTTTCAACCGACCACTGTTACATGATCTATAGGAGTTGTATTGAATACATAGGGCTAGCTACCAGCACCTACGACTGAAATGTTGGATTCGCAGCGCAGCTTCACCATAATACTCCAGAATCAATCATAACACCTCGATAACCTAACCTCTATAAACACTCGCACATGTATCAGGTTTTGGTTCATAATAACAATGATTTTTAAATTGACCAGATGCAGGTTGACCGTACCATGTTGGAGGGCACGGAGCATGTGGATTAAAATACCAAAGAGCAAATTTCGCTGGGTGTTGTCTCCAATAATCCAAATTCTTCTTTGCTAATCTTCTTTCAACACCTCTCGCTCTTTGATAAAATACATTCCCTTTTTGAACAGCTTCAAACGAATAATTCCCCCCCTGTACTTGATAAATGACTTGTGAAACGCTTCTTAAATTTTTAAAGTCTAAACAATTTGCTGCAAGACGATTCACAATTACATTTCCGACATATAACATCCCTAGTCTTCCTTCACCTTCAGCTTCTGCTCGCATCATTCTTGCCATTAAGTTAATGTCTGCACTTCGGTAACTTACTCTTGCCATTTATTCACCCCCAAAACATAGTATGAAAAAAAGCCTATATTGATGTCATTGTTTATAATAGCAATGCTTATTTATATATCATCGCCCATATTTAATCATTCCCATTAAATAAATAGATAATGATTACCAAACGAAGTAGTTATTCTTTTGATACTAAGTAGCTACCGCAGTAGGTGATGATTAGATGGTCATAGAATATGCGCTTGGTTTTTATATGCTGCTGGCTATCCTAGTCGCTTATCTTTTTCATGAAACGAGCGAAAAATTAGAAGATGTCCTTTTATATAAGAGAAAAACTTTAATCAGGAAAAAACTAACAAGGTTAATGAGTTTTAGTGAGGGGTAAAGTCAACTAAACAATTTAAAAGGAGGGGAGTATTAATGGAAATTCTATGGATGCTAATTGTAGGTGGAATTATCGGGTGGCTCGCCGGTTTAATTACAGGACGCGACGTTCCTGGAGGTATTATTGGTAATATTATCGCTGGCTTTATTGGTTCTTGGTTAGGCGGTCTTATCCTAGGGAGTTGGGGGCCAGTCGTTGGTGGTTTTGCAATCATCCCAGCAATTATTGGATCAATCATTTTAGTATTAATTGTAAGCTTTCTTTTAAGAAAAATGGGTCAAAACAAGAATCATGGTCATCATGTATAAAAATTGAAAAAACTTAAATTGGAGTGACTAAAAATGAGAGAAGACAATAATTCTATGCTATATGATTTTATTGAAGATAATCAATTTGAACTAGATTCTTACCTTACTTATTTGTTCCATCAAACTAATAATGATAGCGAAATTCTGTCAGAAGATTAATGAGATTACAGATATTTTATTATAAAGAAAAAGACAAAAAAATAATAAATCAGAATATAGTATAAGCGACCTTAGTAACTTTGTTTATGGTATAGAGGGTCGCTTATTATTATGGACAATAGTTAAACAAGAACCAAAATGGAGATGGTATGATAAATTG
This sequence comes from Priestia sp. VA7, assembly GCF_055710015.1. Taxonomy (NCBI): domain Bacteria; kingdom Bacillati; phylum Bacillota; class Bacilli; order Caryophanales; family Bacillaceae; genus Priestia; species Priestia sp. VA7. The sequence goes on along the minus strand of NZ_JBVQPN010000009.1, from coordinate 77,994 downwards.
GACACTAAATTAAGAGAAAAAGGAGATTAGGAATCAATAATCCATAAAGACTATTGATTATTTATTTTCTTCAATTTGAAGTATACGTATGTACTTAACAGGATAGAAACCGTGAGTATACAAGTAAGGGGAAACAGGATAGTGTTAACAAAATGATCATATAACCAAGTGTACATAAAAAATCACCTCACATATTATAAATCTACATTGATAAACACTAACTTAGAAGGATTCAACGGATTTTAAGAGTTATTTCATCATAAGAAAAATCAGGCAAATGAACTTTTTATCCTCTCTGTTTCTTTCTATTTTTCAAAAAAGCAACAAGAAGAAGCAGAAGAGGAATAATCGCAGAGAGGGGAATATACAAAACAAACATCTCTATCACCAATCCTTCATGGAGGTGTTCTTGAAAATTGCTAGAAATCGTCATTGACATAAATAGAATCATAAGTCCTATAGGATATGAAAGTCGTGAAGATGATTTAATCTTAAATAAGTTGGCCGTTCCTATGACAGCCGCATAAAGTAGCACGCTTATCTTAAAGAAACCACCGGTAACTAAAGCAATCATAAAAAACACATCAAGACGTTCTAAAAAGTCAGCTACTTGGATGCTTTGTATGGTGCTAAGAAGAGGAAATTGGGAACGTGCAGTCAAATCAACCCCCAGTACACTAATGTTAATAAGCATGGCAATAGTCAAGTTGATGCCAGCTAATCCTGATGCACATAACATGGTCACTTTGGCTTTCTTTGGGTTTTTTAAATACGGTAAAATCATTGTAAACACAATCGCTTCACTAAAAGGAAAATACAAGATTTGAGTAAAAACAACTTTCAAGGGTGGGAATATCCCTTCTTCAAGTACTGGTTGTAAGTTCGTAATATCGATTAATCCCGAACATACAATCAGAATAAAGCCAGTGATGGCTAGGATATACATGATTATAAAAAAGATTTCTCCGGATCGCGCTATTACTTCGATACCTTTGCGAACTGTATAAATAATAACAAGAATCAATAAAGCATTCGCAATAAACAAAGGGGTATCGGGATACGCAAAGGTTAACAGCATTTCGCCGATATCGCGTAGAACCCTTGCTACATTATAGATAAAATAAAAGATATAAAGAAAGGCAAGTACGCTTCCTATGGCCTTACCTAAGATTTTTTGCATGTACTCTGTAGGTAAAATATCTGGATAGTACGAGTAAAGTTTATTATAGACTAGAAACAGAACAAAACTGAATACGGTTCCAAGTAGAATCGCAAGCCAAGAGTCCTGTTTTGCGTCCATGGCAATAGGTAACAATAAAGTAGTACCCAGCTCAAACAAAACCATTAAGATAAAAAGCTGGCTAGCGCTAATCTTGGCTTTTTCCATTCACCTGACACCTTCTTTTCGCTATCATTTACATCGTTATTTTTCTTTCTTAAATTGTTTTTTTGCCTTTGTATCACTTGTAATCTTTTGTGAGTTATGTAGATATCACGGATTTTCTATAAGGCTAGTCCAAACCAGAAGTAGTGGTTTCAGAAGGAGAGATCTCGCCGAAATTTTTAACAATAATGACAATGTCCTATATGAAAATTAAAGAGTTCAATATGCTACTCTCTCTGTTTCTTCCTGTTTTTTAAGAAAGCTATAACAAGAAGCAAAAGAGGCATAATCGTGAAGAGAGGCATTTGCAGAACTAATGGTACTAATCGAATTCCTTCATAGAGATGTTCTTGAAAATTGCTCGCAATCGTGATAGACATAAATAGAATGACTAGCCCCAAAGGATACGAAAGTCGTGAAGGTGATTTAATCTTAAATAAGTTAGCTGTTCCTATGACAGCTGCATAAAATAACACGCTAATTTTAAAGAAAATACCAATAACTAAAGCGAGCATAAAAAATACATCAAGACGTTCTAAGAAATTAGCGACTTGAATAGCTTGTACCGTACTAAGAAGAGGAAACTGTGAACGCGCTGTCAAGTCCACTCCTAGCACACTCACATTAATCATCATGGTAAGAGCCAAATTGATGCCACTTAATCCGATTACACACAGTATGGTTACTTTAGCCTTCTTGGGATTCTTCAAATATGGAAAAATCATCGTAAACGCAATTGCTTCAGTAAAAGGGAAATACAGGGTTTGAGTCACTGTCACTTTTAGAACCGGTAACAACCCTTCTTCAAGTACTGGCTTTAAGTGTGTAATATCGATTAAACCTGAAGAAACAATTAGAATAAATCCAATAATCGCCAGGGCATACATGAAAATAAACAGGAGCTCTCCTGATCGAGCAATAACCTCAATTCCTTGTCGAATGGTATAAATAATGACCAGCATCAATAAAGCATTCGCTATAAACAAAGGCGTATCGGCATAGGCAAAGGTTAACAACATCTCACCAAAATCACGTAGAACCCTTGAAGCATCATACATAAAGTAAAGAACATAGATAACGGCAAGTATCGTTCCAAGGACTTTTCCTAAGATCTTTTGCATGTACTCTGTAGGCAAGAAGTCGGGATAATATGTATACAGTTTATGATAGACTAAAAATAGAACCAGGCTACCTAGCATGCCAAGCAGAATCGCCAACCAGGCATCCTGTTTGGCATCTATGGCGAGAGGTACCAATAAAGCACTGCCTAATTCAAATAGTTCCATTAAAATAAATAATTGAACTGCACTAATTTTAGCTTTCTCCATTTAATTGGTACCTCCTTTCTTATCGTTATTGATTCTCTTTTACTCCTGAAAGAAATGACTTATTTCGTAAGCCAGCACGACGTACATAGGCTTCTACGGTGATGTCGACTTTTGATTTTGGGAAGTACACATCATTCCATTCGGATTTTATTTTTTTCCATTCTTTTGGTCTCGAACTGTGGAAGACTTCGCCAAATCCAAGGATATCTGTTTTATCTTTTTGCGCACGTTCAATAGCCATCTTCAACTCTTTTTTAATTTCTTGCCTCACTGCTTGTTCAATTTTTGTGATGACATTTGGATTGGTAATATCTACAGGTACCTCCATTTCACCAATATCTCCTTCTACACGGGTATGAACTGAAATATGAGGTTGTCCATTCTTTATTTGAGCAGATACACTTGTTTTTTGACGGACAGTTTGATAGGCAACGGCTTCTTTTCTCCCTCCCCAATCAATATTAATATCGGTGCCTTGGATTTTATCTAGAATCCATACCGTTCCTCTTGCTGTTTTTCCATACAACCAATCCACTAACTTTCCTTGTTTTAAAACGGCAATTCCAGAAGCTCGAAGCGTAGCTGCAGGCGCACTTTCTTGAAGGTTCTCTAACATTCGCGCTTGCTTATGATCTCCAACCATACGAAATCCTCCTACAACGGATTTCCCTCCAGGAGACTGGAGTCCCATCATGACGTCTTGGAGTGATACTTTTACGTTCTCTCCCCATTTTCTTTCTGTGAATTCTAACGTTTTCAGCACTTTATTCGCTGGAATTTTATCAACGGGTGTTAATGTTTTGACGAGATCTGCTGCACTTGTGTGATTTGCAATCACCATAGTGGCAGTAGCTCGAAATTCCGGATCTCGATCAAAAGCATCTATCAAAACGTTTATTCCATCTTCTCTTGCTAGATTTTCACCAATAACTAACAGATTCGTATGTGCATAATATACACGTCGTGAAATCCTACTGGAAACCTGTCTACTTGCTTCGACTAAATTATCACCAGAATCCCAATAGATAGTAACAGGTGGACTTTGAGAACCACCTCCCCCTACCAGTTCTCCAGCCACGTTTCCCGGATTAATAATTTGTAGCGTGACAGTATATCTTCCATCTTCTGTTTTGTCAACGCCCATGGCTGATACAATGGCAAGGTCGGTTAACTCTTTTTTACTCCAACAACTAGAGAGCAAGAGTGTCATTGTCATCATTAATAAAAGAAGAACTCCTTTACGTTTCATTGTTGTCACCTTCTTCAAGATTTCGGTTCACCATACCACGAGATGCAGGAGGCTGAGGGCGCTGATTTGTCCCTTCTCGAATCGTATTTGCACTAATTAATCTCGGTCGTTGTCTTAATGTCCACCATGGCAGTCGTACCACTGTATCTCCATTATTGACGGGTATAAATGGTGCGAATGGAGCCATATAGGGCACACCGAACGAGCGTAAGCTGCTTAGATGAACGACCATCATTAGAAGGCAGAGGATAATGCCATAGAAACCAAATGTTGCGGCACCGAGCATAAATAAAAAGCGAATTAAACGAGCCGAAATAGCCATATCAAAGGAAGGTGTAGCAAAACTAGCAATTGCGGTGATAGAGACGATAATAACCATAGCTGGTGATACAATGCTCGCTTGAACGGCTGCTTGGCCAATTACAAGAGCTCCAACAATGGAGACGGCCGAACCAATGGCTTTTGGCAATCGAATCCCTGCTTCGCGTAAAATTTCAAAGGTAATTTCCATGAGGAGGGCTTCTACGAATGCCGGAAAGGGAACGGCTTCTCTCTGTGCAGCAATGGCTACAATAAGTGTTGTCGGCACCATCTCCTGATGGAAGGTCGTGACGGCGACATAGGTAGCAGGTGCAATAAGAGAAATCAGAAACATAACAATGCGTAACAAACGAATCGATGTAGCAATGTCAAAACGGGCATAATAATCTTCAGCCGACTGGAAAAATTGGATGAATAAAGCCGGGGCAACTAGTACAAAAGGAGTTCCATCCACGAAAATAGCAATGCGCCCCTCTAACAAATTTCCAGCCACTACATCAGGCCTTTCGGTATTATAAATAGTGGGAAAAGGAGTCGCTGTTTGATCTTCAATCAGTTGTTCAATATAACCTGATTCCAAAATACTATCAATATCAATCTTGTTTAATCGCTGACGGATTTCTTGAACGACTTTATCATTGGCAATCCCATGAATGTACATAAGCGTCACATCCGTATTGGTTGCACGACCTATCTTGAATGATTCTGTCCATAAATCAGGGGTCTTTATGATTCGGCGTACCATGGCTGTATTTGTCCCGATTGACTCTGTAAACGCTCCTTTTGGACCTCGTACCACCATTTGGGTATTCGATTCTGCAATCGAACGTGTTTCTCCACCTTTGGTACTGGCGCTCAGTGCCTGATTTACGCCGTCTACTAGAACAAGAGTATCACCTGCCATTAAGGTTGAAAATAAGTCATCCCAGTTATGGATGGGTGATACGTTACCAATGGTCATCATATCTTCAGAAATCAGGTCTAACGCATTGTGCACATTCAATGTTGATTTCTTATCATCTTTCATCATGGATTCCAATAAGAATTCTTGAATCGATTGATTGTCTACAATACCTTCTACATAGATGATCGCTGTTTCTATGTCCGAATTGCTTCCCATTTTTATCTGACGGATAACAACATCTGAACTCTTTCCCGTTTTTTGTTGAATCGTATCGAGATTGGATGATAAGGAATATTGTATATATTCTACCGAATTATCAATAGGGTTATTTTCACTCTGTTGCTGGCGAATCTTTTTTAGTTTTCCATTTTTAAACAATGAAGGCATAGATTTGAGTCCCCTTCTTTATTTTTGGTTATTTTAACCACATATAGTTGTTTTATGTAATATTCAACAAAAGTTTTTGTGTCATACTATATGAAAAAGAAGAAGCTACTAAATGGAGCGTGATAAGTATGAAAATCATTGGTATTGCCCTTTTAATGATGGGATGTTTAATGGCCTTTTCTTTAGGCATCAATATTTTTCAAGCATTATACAATGCGGTGAATCCTTTTCGGGTAATAGAAGTTACCGAATTATTCGTGCTCTTTTTTCTTCTGTTTCTTTTTTTTGCTGAATCTGTGTATCTTTTTATAAAGAAGAGAAATCAAAACCAATAACTACATACTTATCAATCGCTATTTTTTTAAAGGGAATAGAAATAATAGGAATGTAGTTCAGGCTATTCGTTCTATTCGTTTCAATCAATTCTTTCATTAATCAAGATCCACATAAAATAATTCATTATCGATATTCGTTAGTTGGTTTTTTATCCATACCTTCACATTGTTCATTCTGGAATCAAACGCCATTTGAAAGAGACCAGTTAACTGAAAATCGGTGAAATGAGTTCCTTTTAATTTGAGAAAAGCCTCGTAATAAGAAGAGAAATGAAGCTGTTTGAATAAAAAATCCTCCATTGCCTCTCGAATGTATTCTCCATTCTTCCAACAATTCATGGGAACATGAGCAAATTGCCAGGGTTTAAAGACCCCCGGATAAACAGCTTCTACCACTTGAAAAGGGGATTGGCCGAAAAGGGAAAAGACACCTCCTAGGCTATGTTGATTAAAAAAGTGAATGTTAACCCGAAGAGGAATCTCATTAAAAGGGATTTTTAGTTCTTTCTCAATTACATATTTTACTGCCTCAATAGCACGTTTTTTTCCCTCTTCTCCATCCCAATATTTATCAGGAACTTGTTGGAACTGCCATGGTTTAAATCTTCCTGGATAGGCATTATCAATGACTTCGTAATAATTCCATCCATATAGCATAGCAGGTGGTCTGAGACGATGAGACCATAACATACCTGCTCCTACTTTAAGAGGGATTTCATGAATAGGGATTGATAACCGTTGCTCAAGTAGATAGCATGTCATATAGCTCATATATTGTTTTCCTTCCTTACCTACAAAAAAATAATTAGGAAATCGTTTTCTTTTCCCATCTAGAACTTGTTGATAAATTTCAATAACTTGTTCTCTATCCACTACTTCAACTTCCTTTTACAAAGTATTTTTAAAATATTATGTATAGTTATGAGATTTATATACAATGGAACGGTACTGTTAGCCTGATAAAGGGACCGTCAATAATTTTGTGTAAATACGAATTTCCTTTTCTTATAAATGTTATTCACTAGTTTGTTTTAAACATCATTTGTAGCTCTGCGCGAGCTTGATCAAAACCAATGTGACATCTCGTAGCAAAGCGCTGATTATACTGGTCAAATTGGGAAACAAGGAAGCGTTCAAGTGACTCTTCATTTGGGAATTGTTCCTTACGCTTACTATATTTCTTGATTTGTTTATTAAAAGATTCAATGAGATTAGTCGAATAAATACTGCGCCAAATAGACTTAGGAAAGCTATAAAACGTGAACAAGTAAGAGTTATTGAGCAATGGCTTTGTCACTTTTGGATACTTTGACTTCCACTTTTCAATAAACGAATGCAGGGCCTGTTGGCCCATTTCAAGGCTTTCTGCACGGTACACGGATTTAAAGTCTTCACAGATTTCAGCTCGGTCAGATACACGAACTTTATGAGCAATCGTACGCGAAAGATGGATGCAGCATGTTTGATAAGAAGATGCTGGATAGACAGAGAAGACACTGTCTGAGATGCCTTTTAACCCGTCGGAAATAAACAACAGTATCTCCTCTACGCCACGAGATTTGATGTCTTCTAAGAGTTCTTTCCATACAAAGGCGGATTCGTTAGGAGCGATTGTATAGCCAAGTACTTCTTTTGAACCGTCTTCGCGAATGCCAACGGCAATATAGACAGCTTCTTTTGACACCGTATCTCGTTTCAAGGCAATGTACGTAGCATCTAAATAAACGCACGCATAACGTGCGCACAAGGTTCGATCACGGAAGGCTTCTACCTGTTCAGACATCACCTTTGTCATATTTGAAATTGTTTGAGGCGTGTAGTGATGACCATACATGCGCTCCATTAAATGGGCAATTTCAGCTGTCGTTACACCCTTTTGAAACATATGGATGACAAACGCTTCAAGCGTATCATTGGCTCTTTTATAAGGAGCCACCGTCTGTTGCTTAAAATCGCCATTCCGATCACGAGGAATAACGAGATGAAGTTCTCCAAACTCTGTGTGTAGCGTCCGTTCATACGAACCATTTCGTGAATTCCCTGTATTAAATCCAATACGGTCATATTTTTCATAGTCTAAGAAAGCTGTCAATTCGCTCGCTAAGAGCGTATTAACGGCATTTTCTAAGTGAGAACGGAAAATTTTCGTTACATCTTCTTTTTGGACTAGAGATTGAACAAGATCTGTTGTAAACTGATTCATAGGAAGACCTTCTTTCTTTGAATTGGTTGTGGTGACTTAATTCTACAAGAAAAGGTCTTCCTTTTTGTATTTATTCATTTACACAAAATATTTTACGCTCTCCTGATAAAAGGGGAGTTTAGTCTATAATAAATAATTTTACAGTTTTTAAATTTTAACTATTATGAGAGCATTCCTTATCACTTCACATTTCCAATAAATGCATTTTTACTTTTGTGTAAATATAAATTATAGATCATCCCTAAGTTTGGAATACATCTGGATTCCGATTGAATGATTTTTATTTGTTTCTTATTTTCTTAATATTCCATATTAGCGAATCCACACCTACGGAGAAATGAGCGATCGGTTCTACTTCAGAAAGGTTAAAATGAAAAGGTATAAAAAGGTTATTCCTGAATATTTCTATCTCTGCTTTTTGTAACGGCCAAGGCTGGTGGTGTATTTCACCAGAGTAGATGTCGGCTCCGTTATTCGAACTATAGAGACAATATCGCTCAGTTAACCAATGATCAAGGGTTCCTTCTTTTGAAAAATAAATTTCAGATACGGGAGCATATTTACCCTTGAAGGATATAGGAGTATTCGTGTTTCCTTTACGACTACTCTGGCAGTGAAAGGTTTGACCTTCTTTTCGAAAAGAAATTTGCGCTGAATGATAGGGCAATCGATACCATTTCTTTGCAATGTTTAAGGAAGCCCAGTTCCCAACGTCAATAGACATAAAGTAAATACCGGGCTTACCATCACGTTTAACATATGTCCTTACATTGATTTCTGGAAATTTAGGGGTTAGGGAAATAGATGATATTCCACGGGGATAGATTCCCTCTAAAACGAATAAAATGACACCTATCCATGCGGATCCATTAAAGGTGTCAATTTGTAGAGAAGAAGGAACATATGGCCGAAGTTTTTTTAGTGGAATAGGCCAATGTAAAAACAATAGATTACTCCAAGTTTGCCGCATAATCCAATATTTTGAAGCTAATGGATAAGACTGATAAATAACATCCTTTATTATGTTCATGAAATCACCCCCTTATATATATCCATAGTTTGGTTGAAAGTGAAACTTTTATACAATTAGGAATGTAAAGAGCTCAAATATTTTCAAACTCTCTTCTTTATATAATTTCTCTTTTTTGGATAAAATAAGAATTGTAAACTTACTTATTGAAAATACGCTAAATATGGAGTAATAAATATGTCGAACATTTTTTATTATTTGACCTTTGCGATGATGGCACTTATACTTGTCTTTTTTTTATTCGTTCTTTTTGGTTGGCGCTGGATAATAAAACGAACAGTGAAGCAAATGGGAAAAATCGTTTTAACCGATAGTTATCAAGAAAATATAATGGAATTGATGCCAGGACTTCGGCATATGGGTATTCAAAATATGCTAGAAAATAGTTTGCGTGCAGCGACAGGTGATGTCCTCCATCGTCCACTTGGATCTTCCAAAAAATGGCCGCATTTGGATCAACTTACCTTTATCCCTGCGCAAACGTCACCATTTCCAGTTGATGGTGAGGAAGATGTAGACGTTGTCGTTACCATTGGTCCAAAAGCAAAAAAACCAATGAAAATAAAAATTCCACTTATGATCAGTGGAATGGCATATGGTATTGCGCTTAGTGAAGAAGTAAGACTTTCTTTGGCTGAAGCAGCGAATAATGTGGGAACAGCGATTAATTCTGGGGAAGGTGGGGTCTTACCTGAAGAATTAAACCAAGCTGGAAAGTATATTTTACAGTTTTCAAAAACAGATTGGTCAAAAGAAGAAGAGCTATTTAAAAGAGCCGATATGATTGAAGTTAAATTTGGGCAAGGTGCTTTAGCAGGAACGGGTGGGAAGATTTCACCTAAAAATTTAACAGGACGTGCCCGTGAAGTGATGGGACTAAAGGAAAACGAGGATGCAGTAATTTACGATAATTTTTTTGAAGACCAAACTTTAGATGATTTGAAAGAACTTGTTGAAACACTTCGTGAGCTGTCTGGTGGGGTTCCCATTGGGGCCAAAATGGGAGCTGGTGGGAAAATTGAAGAAGACATCGATCATTTAATTGACATTGGTATTGATTATATTGCGGTAGATGGGGGACAAGCAGCTACATTAGGTGCCCCACCTATTTTAGCCGACGACTTTGGAATCCCAACCCTTCATGCGATTGTCAGGGCTGCCAATCATTTAGAAAAGAGAAACATGAAAGGGAAAATTAGTTTAATTGCCTCTGGCGGCCTCCTAGTACCCGGGCATTTTTTAAAAGTAATCGCTCTTGGAGCCGATGCAGTATATGTAGGATCTGCTATGTTATTTACCGTCTCTCATACTCAATCATTGAATCCCCTTCCATTTGAACCGCCTACACAAGTCGTTTGGAATCAAGGGAAATTCAAGGATCAATTTAAGATTGAAGAAGGAGTAAAAGCAGCAGAGAAGTTCTTAACAGCAAGTACAGAAGAAATGAAAATGGCATTAAGAGCAATGGGAAAACGCTCATTAAAAGAATTGTCAAAAAAGGATCTGGTGTCTTACGATGAACTGACTGCTAAAATGGTGGGAGTTCCATTTTCATTCGAACCATGGGAAGATAAAAGTCATTAAATTCCTTAAGGTTGCTTATTAGTATAATAGGTTTGTAATTAATTCCTAGAAGCCGTTTAGGTTAACTAAGATTGTATAGCCTATACAGTCTGAAAATAGAAAAGGACCATCTCTTCCCAGTCAAAAGAGATAGCCTTTTTCTTTAAGTTGAATTAACAATAGTCGTTAGATGATGCTCTATTGCATCTTGAGTAGTTTACTCATAAATAAAGAATTTTATTTGTTATGGAGTAAGTTTTTCTTTATAACTTCTATGTGAATAGGAAGAATAATACTGAATACAATCAAATAGGCAATTATAGAGAAAATAAAAAAGCTCCAATTTTTCATCTTTAAATACCCTGTTTGTATCATTAGCCATTCAATTAAAGTTGATAATAAGGTGAAAAGAAGAACAAGGATCCATTTGTTGTTTTTTTTGAAGTAGTTTAGATAGATAACAGAAAGTGACGTAGGAATAAAATTATAACTCACAAATTCACCAAGTCCCGTAATTTTAGGGTTACCTAGATCCACCCAGTCTAACATTCTCCCCACTACCGTATCAGAATTCCAAGCTACATAACCTACAACTCCAAAAGTAATATAAAATTCTAGCCAGTTAATTTCTCTTTTAGGCATGAAAAGGGCAAATAATAATAATAGAAAAGCTACAGAGATGGGAAACCAAATTCCTCTTGCAGATAAATCTAAATTTTTGATGATTGAGTGCATAATTAGATACCTCTTTTTTTAAAGATATATTTATTTTCCCCTAATTATCAAAATTCATTTAAATAATTAGATTTTAGGATTTTATCTGCTACCTATAATATGCTTTATGGTGCGACAAGAAGTCGCTTTCTTACAGTGTAACTAACGCTACTCATCTAGACGCGAAGATGATCTCCATCAGAAACGGCATTCTTGGTAACGAGTCTGTCGGTTGCATGAGGAAATGTGGAAACAGAGGACAAATGCATGGTCCAGAATACTGCTAGGAGAAGATAGGTATGGTAAACGAAAGTGAAGGTTTGTAAGCTTCGTCAGTGTTAGCTCAAGATAATGCATAAGTCTCGCTTGGGTCTTGGTAAGAGGAAAAGTAGAATCATAAAGCTACTCTGATGCGTCCCGCATCTTACCCGGAGTAAAGAACCTGCCTACCCCTATCGTATCTGTAGAATGTGGAACTTGGTAAGCCCTATGTCATCTGCATAAGCAGTAGGATGACTGTAAAGTCAAACGAAGTGGCAGAGGGTATGGGACGTGAGAAAAAGCGAAAGCCGTTATCTCGAAAGAGAACAGGAAAACAAGAATATTGTATAACTGGACGGATACTGTCGTCTTTATAGACAATAGCAGGCTCGAAAGAGCGCCCACTTCTCACTGGTCTTCAACACGAAAACAAATTTGTGGCTATCTTCTAACGAAAAGGAGCGTGCTGTTATGAATACCTCTCTACGAGCGTCGGCGCACGTCTCGCATAAAGATTGGTACTCTATTGATTGGAGTATTATACAAAAATATGTAGCGAAGTTACGACAAAGAATTTATCGTGCCGAACAACAAAATCAACAAAGAAAAGTAAGAAAACTTCAACGTTTACTCCTTCGGAGTAAAGCAAATCTACTGCTTTCTATTCGCAGAGTAACACAACAAAATAACGGTAAGCGAACACCTGGTGTAGATGGCTATACGGCCTCAAAACCAAGCGAACGTATCAAACTTTATCAACAACTAGTTCAATGCAATGTCTTTCGACATCGTCCAAATCCAGCAAAAAGAACGTTTATTCCGAAGAAAAACGGAAAGCTAAGACCTTTGGGTATTCCTACGATGCGAGACCGAGTCTATCAAAACGTAGTAAAAAACGCACTTGAACCCCAATGGGAGGTTAAATTTGAACCTACTTCCTACGGTTTTCGTCCTAAACGAAGTACGCATGATGCAATAAGTAATCTTTTTAAGAAGCTTAACACCAATAGCAAAAAAAAGTGGGTATTCGAAGGAGATTTTTTAGGATGTTTCGACCATCTTAATCATAAGTGGATAGTGGAACAAACATCTATGTTTCCGGGAAACATTCTCATTAAAAGGTGGCTTAAAATGGGATACATAGAGCAGGATATGCTTCGTACGATAACAGAAGGAACCCCTCAAGGGGGGATCGTGTCTCCCCTTCTAGCTAATATCGCTTTATGCGGTATGGAAGAAGAGATTGGTATTGTTTATAAAAAGACATACAAACCAAACGGAGGATACGCAATTGACCCAAAATGTAAGATAGGACGTGTTCTCTACGCAGATGACTTCGTCATCGTAACGGAAACGAAGGAAAGCGCGGAAAGCATGTATCGAAACCTCGCTCCTTACCTACAAAAACGAGGAATTACACTTAGTATGGATAAAACTAGGGTTACACATATTGAGGACGGGTTTGATTTTCTTGGCTTCTCGCTGCGTCAATATAATACGGGACAAGGAAAAAAATTATTTATCAAACCTAGCAGAGACAGCATTAAAAAGGCTAAAAACAAGATAAAGGATACGTTCTCTGTGATGAGAGGACGACCAGTAAAAGAAATAATACGTGTTTTAAACCCGATTATTCGTGGCTACGGACAGTATTGGAAACATGTCGTATCCAAAAAGACTTACAGCTACATGGACAATTATATTTTCCTAAAAGTGAGAAAGCATTTGAAACAATTGCATCCAAAGAAGTCGAGAAAATGGATTAGCCAGCGTTATTTTAAGAAGCCCCACCACGGTGGAAATAATAAATGGATTCTCACATGTCCAGTTACTAACATTCAATTGTTAAAGATGTCCTGGATTAAGATAGAACGGCATGTCATGGTAGCCTATAAAAACAGCCCAGATGATCCAAGTCTAAGAGAGTATTGGAAAAAAAGAGACCGTAAGGTCTTTAATAGCGAAAATACTTTAGATAGGATGAAACTCGCAAGAAAACAAGGATATCGTTGTGCGTTGTGTAAACAGACTCTACAAAATGGAGAGAAAGTTACAGTGCGAAACCTAGAGGTTTCTACAGGTGAATTTGCTAAATTAGTACATGTACCCTGTATTAAATAGGTTGTTTGGATAAAAAGAAGGCTTGAGCCGTATGACGGGAAATCTGTCACGTACGGTTCTTAGGGGGGCGGGCACTCGTGAGAGTGCCTGCCTACCCGACTTAACTAAAATTAATCCTAGAAAGACAACTTTATTAGAAATGAGGATAGCTTGGTTGTTCTTAGATGCTAGAAGCTAAAATGTTCAATCTATAATATTAACTATCTAGATTTTTCTTCATTAACAAATATAGTTACCATGCATTAGTAAAACCACCTATAGCTATGACAATCACTATTAAACCTATGGCCATGTAAAGAAAGGGGCCCCTTCCTTTCCACTCTAAATAGGTAGTGTAACTATTAAAAACAAGCGATGACCCTAACAAAACAAGGCCAAATGACTTCAAATAAAGTGAATGCTGAAAGTAAGAAGCGATAGCTAGAATTGCTCCCACTACAGCCAAAAGCACATAAAACACTTTCAATACTTTAAGATATGTCATGTATTTCCCCCTTTTGCATCAACCGTATACTATCCTCTGTTACCCAGCATATGTTTGTCCCATGTGAATTTAGGTCTAATTTCTAAAAATAATCAAACAAATATTTGAATATTTTTAGAAATTGGCGCCATCTCTAGTTCTAGGTGTGGCTATTAATATTTAATTTCACTATCTATAAGGTACATTAGGCAAAAATGAATTGTGCTTAATAAAAAAAGAAACCTTTGCTTATATAAGCAAAGGTTTTTTAAGTTTATTGGAATAGGGGGAATACGTTATTAGTCTGGCTAGATTTGTAGATTCATATACATATATCTTTAAAAATAAACGGTGTAATTGACTCTTTTATTAGAAAATACCTTTATTTAAGTAATCTTGTTAGTTAAGTAAACGCTAATTTATTTCATATATTATTAATGTTTTACTATTTACACTTAATGACGACAAATACGAAGTTATTCTATATATATATATATATATAAATCGTATAATCTTATAGAAAATGATACGAGATTAAAAGAGGTATAGATTTATAAGTAAATTTGATTTAACGTTATTAATAGAAGTAATACTTAACGTATTTTATTAAAGATAGTTATATCATTTACCTATCTTGTAGAAAAACGTTGTATTTGTCGTCACTAACTGTAAATAGTAAAATCTTAATAATAAATGAAGTGATTTAATATTTACTTAACAAACAATAAAACGTAAACAAGGTTATTTACTCTAAATATAGTGAAAGACAATATTTTTTTAAAAGGTATATGTATATGAATCTATAAATCTGGCCAGACTAATAATGTATTCCCCCTATTCCGATAAATTTGAAAACCCTTTGCCTATATGAGCAAAGGGTTCTTTTTTTATGTAAATATTTATTAAGGCGCAAACCCTTGAAAACTGACTGCAAGATAGATACCAAACGAAAGAGCACATAAGGAAACAAAATGTAATGTTAAAAAAGGGATTTTCTGTTTACCTTTGATAAAGAAAGAATAAATAAACCCGAGTATTGTAACTAAAATTAAAATAGGCACAATAATCTTAATCACAGTACCAAAAATATTTGCTGTAACAACTGATAAAAGAAAAAATGCAATTATAACTATATATAAAGTTATCGATATGACTAAAGAGGCTATTGATACCTTTAAAGCATTTTTAAAGAATTTCTCCATCTAATTTCCTCCTATTTTTAGCAACGCATATTCATTATAATATACAGGATAAAAGGAAATAAATACCTTTTCTTGAAGTGTATTATATTTCTAGTTACCATAACGTTATTTCTAGGTAGCAGAAGAAACCTATAGAAAATTCTATAGGTTTCTTTAACTATCTTGGCTAATAAGTTAGCTTAAAAGAAATTATTTACCCTTATGTTGGTTGGGATTATACATTCCATTTTGAACCATATAATATTCTATCACTTGGTCTAACCATTTTTCTTCTTCCTCTGTATAAGGAGATGCTATCATACTTTGAAAATCTCCTATCTCCTCATCCTCTAATTCTCCAAAGGCATGCATAGCCTCCTCACCAACGTATTTAAGAGATGCCTGCAAATGCTTATTTGCCAACTCTTGTACTTCTGGATCATGAACTGGTTTTCCAACTAACCTTTTCACTTCTCTCGATAAATAAATAAATTCTTTATCTAAGGACAAACTCTCCTCGTCAGATTTATTATAAACCTTATCCGCAATCTCTTTAGAAGTGAAATGCTCAAGCCATGTACGTTGATCTTCTTCATTTTGAATGTTATTAATCAAACTAATTAATATTTCACTTGGAACATCCTCTTGATCATCTAATAAAGAAATCGTCTGATTAATTGCCTTCAGAACTTTGTCTAAATGCTCCTTTTTTTTCTCAAATGCTTTTTTCTGTTGAATTAAAGTGTTCTCTAAGTTTAAGTTTAGACTTTTATTTGTTAGCATCAATCCTATTTCTTCTAGGTTATAACCTAAGAATTTTAATGCTACGATTTTTTGAAGTTTTACTATATGATCCTCTTCATATAGGCGATGACCGGAATTAAGGTCTTTTTGAGCTTTGAGTAGCCCTATTTCGTCGTAATAATGCAGTGTTCTTATTGAAACACCCGTTTTCTTAGAAAATTTACCAATTGAGAAACTTACATCATTACCCAACTTATATAACCTCCTGACAATCTAGTATTAATCTAATTAATTTCATCATAATACCTGACGTAACTGGAGGTTCAAGCGTTAATTTTTAAAATTTAGGTTTTGTATTATTATGATAATAAACTTAGTTAACATAAAACGGATTCTAGTAAGGCTTTTTTCTGAAGAATAGGGCAGTTAGCCTATTTCTATCTGTTGTTTTTAGGACAGCTCTAACGCCCAATCAACTGCGGTTTGTGCGTGTATTTCTGTTGTATCAAAGATAGGTAGCGAGGTATTATTTTGATTAATTAATAAAGAGATTTCAGTGCAACCTAATATAGCTCCTTCTATTCCATCGTTAATTAAACCATTTATAATCTTTTGATATGCACTTTTGGAGTTTAAGTTAATCTTTCCTAGGCATAATTCTTTGTAAATGATATCATGCACAGTTTGGCGCTCTTTTTCACCTGGAATATTAACTTTAAGATTATGGTTAGCTATAAGTCGTCCTTTATAAAAGTCTTCTTCCATTGTAAACTTTGTTCCAAGCAACCCAACTCTACTAATCCCCTTATCTTTTATTCTCTTAGCTGTAGCATCTGCAATATGTAGGATAGGAACACTAATCTCATTCTGAATATCATTTGCCATTTTATGCATAGTATTTGTACAGATCACTAAAAAATCAGCCCCACCTTTTTCAATATATTGAGCTCCTTTAATCATTAATTCTGTTGCTTCATCCCATCTATTATCCTGTTGTAATTTTTTTATTTCTTCAAAGTCCACAGAATACATCACACTTTTAGCAGAGTGATGTCCTCCTAACTTTTCATTTACTGTTTGATTGATAATTCTGTAGTACTCAGCTGATGATTCCCAACTCATCCCGCCTAATAAACCTATTGTTTTCATTTTCTCAACCTCCTTTATAGAAAATATTACCACAAACCAAGCTTTTTCAGGGTTAACATCATATATAATCGTAGTTACCATAATGTAGCTTCTAAGAAGCGTCAAAAACCCACTTCAGGGTCTCATCTTATTATGAAGTGGGTTTTAATTAATATATAACGTAACTTTTAAATTTTAGTGTTAGCAGCGTCGAGGTCAACTACATCAGGAACATTCTCATAAGCAGAATTAGCATACTCTTGAAGTTTTTTTAGAAAAAGTAGAATCTCTGTACCTTCCATTTTGGCATGAGTAAGATGAAAAATATTATCTTTCCCAATATTAAGCTCATCTTCTGATAAATATAAAGGCAACGTTCGGAATACATACCAGGGATAATAAAGAGAGATGAATGTTTCTCTAAAATAAATTCCATTTTCACCAATAATAATACCGTCTGTCTTCTTTAAAGGAAACGTACATAAAAAAGCAACAATCTCTTTATTAGGTTGTAAATTAAAATACTTTATTATTTTCTTTTTCAAATCTGAAGGAATATGCTGATTTACTAACAGGCCATTATTAGGCTCAAAAGCTTCTTCATATTTCTCAAATAATGTACTTATATTCATCAAGTCATTATACGTTACAGAAGAAGAAACATTGTGCGGTTTTACAAGTAATTCGTACGAATATTCGTTTAAGAAATCTCTTATACTTGTTAAAAGTTCTATAAATAATGGGATTGGATACGTATTTCCTCCACCTATTAAACATGCTTTTCTATTGTCGAAATGAACTTCGACATTATTTTGAACTGTAATTTGATTGACTTTACCGAATTCAGTCCATTCAATATTGCCTAATTCACCACTTAGATTTTTCCACCTTAACCCCTTATCGGTAAAACACACACCAATTTTCCCCGATCCAAATATCGTACAGTCGAGAAAAGCAACCACTTCTTCATTATTTGAAATGTTAAACCTTTTATTTGCCTTGGATAAAATAGAGAGTGGAATTTCTTCAATAAAAAATTTGTCTTGTTGATACCTTGCACATAAGTCGGTTAAATAATTGAATTTTATATTATGCATTTAAATAATCCCCGTTCGTTTTTAATAAACATTTTCAATATCTATTAAATCATAATTTTTGCCTTTTATTCCATTTAAAAGTAAAAATATAAGCAAATTAAAATGCATAATATATTCATTTATAGTTATCATAATGGCAGTTATAAGAAACAATATAAAAGGAACCTTCATTATAAGGTTCCTTTTATATATCTTGGGTTTTCATTTTGTTTAATTCATTTTGTTGCTTCTTTTTAAACGATTTCCTTCCTTTTTCCCATTCTAAAAGGAACATGGCTAAACCTAATAACATTAATAAAACAACTTTTATTGGATGGTTAACTTGGTGAGTTGTAAATATCCACCCACAGTATGCTAGATAAGCTCCTGGGATAATAGCTCCCCAATATACACTAGCTCTGGTAGATAAAAAGTATTGAAAAGCAAATATAAGCGCAAAAATTAAAAAATGAGGCATTACTGTATCTCCTTTTCTTCTTTATATTTTTCAATGATTAACTTGGCATCTTCTAAACTAATTCTTTCTTCAATAGCAAGCTTCTTAACAAGGTTAATTAGTTCTTCTTTGTCATGTTCCTCATTTATTTCAATCTTTTGTATTAAGCGATCTAAACGTATACGAACAGTTGGATAGGATACTTCGTAGTCTTTTGCAAGCTGTTTTAAAGAACCTGAATTTAATACAAACTTTCTTATAAACTCTAAATCATCACTTTCTAACGACAGTATCCATGAAGGAACGTCCCTTTTATCCATATATAACCACCTCTTCCGTTATTTAAAATATATCATATGCTTAAATAAAGTTAAAGTATTATTTAATAAAATTAAAAACACTAATAAAACAAAGTTTAATTTTATTAGTGTTTAGCATGTGTATAATATTGATATCTAGTTAACATAAAACAGATTACCGGAAATAAAATAAATTTTATAAAAATAAACATATTTCATGTTTTATTTTCAATGACATGGGTAAAGCACTAAGATTGAAAGATCCTTTAAAATTGAATAAGTAAATAGCAACTTATCATCAGCATAAAAAAGCTCTCTAATCCTCATCTATTAGAGAGCTTTTTGTATACATAAGTGCTTGGTACTTCAAGCAAACCACTGTTATGCTTATTTAATAAATAATGTATCAGTAGTGCTACAAGATGTTTCATTTTCTATACATAAATAATATCCAAGATTCTCTATGTACTGTCCTTTGTTGTTAACAGAATGTTCTTTATAGATACCCTTACCTTAAAAGAAGAAGCATATGAGGAAATATTATTAAGATTTTCTTAAAAAAGGGGCTATAAAATAGAAAATGGGAAAAGTTTCTCAATTATTAGGAAAACAAAGATAAATAGTTTAACTCCTTTTTAAAGTGGAAGACAATAAACAAGTCAAAAATTATTAGGAGGAATGTAAAATGGCAACTAATAAAAATAATGACAAAATGAGCCGTGAAGAAGCTGGAAGAATGGGTGGAGAAGCAACATCTAAAAACCATGATAAAGAATTTTATCAAGAAATTGGCGAAAAAGGCGGAGAAGCAACAGCCAAAAATCATGATAAAGAGTTTTACCGAGAGATTGGTGAAAAGGGTGGAAAATCCAACAACAAACGTAATAACGACTAATTAATTGTCTATAAAATTGAGGCATTGTTTAAATAAGTAGAAAAAACTACTTCTGATTTTTCAAGAAGTGGTTTTTTCTATTTTTAGTCTGTATGCTTTATTCCTTTTTAGTTACTATAATCACTGTTATAAGAACGAAAATTTCAGCAGATTAAAGATTTATAATTCAATCCGATCTTACTAATTAAATAAATTTAATCTTTTCTCAATGGCTTTCTGAAGACCATACAATACTACTGCCTTAACAAAGAATATAAATGAAAATTGATATTTTTTTAAGCGAATAAGTGAAGCATAACCGATCTTTTTAAACCAATCCATTATTATGTATACGAAAAAGGAATCAACGGTTATATTAGTGACCATATATCTGAAGAAATGGCCATATGTAAATTTGAAAATCCATAAGCTTCCGACTATAAATGGGCCAAATATAAGTGGGATATCTCCTAAAAGCTTAGGGTGAAGCCTTTTATAAAACCAAAATGAGTTTTTCTTATGGGCTATAAAGCTTTCACCTACTGCTAAAAGATTAATACCTAAAGAGGATAAGAAAAATTTTAAAAATGTTTGCTTTCCTAGAAGTGGAAGAGAAAACCACGGAATGATTAACATTCCTATTAAATAAATTTTATAGCGCTTCATTTCACAAACATTCCTTTTTCTTTTTAACTTGTCCTAAAAGGATAATTTTATTTATAAAATCCCAATATCTTGAGTAAACTATTCAAGACGCCGTAAGGCATCATCTCTAAAATGCCAATTAGAGAAAAAAACTACCTTATGCGCAGGTAGTTTTTTCTGTTTTTTAAGATGAATAAGATATACATCCTTCGTTAACATAATGTTAATTTTTGGAAGTGAATTATGCATATAAATGTAAAGCACATAGATCCCCTTGAAAGCCTTCGTACTGGTATTCTCCACAAAAATGCACAACGAAAAGATATCCTATTTTTAAAAAGGCGTAATTAGAATTTCTCTTTTTGTTTTGATGAAAACTTTATAATGGCGTAACTGATAGTTAATACAAGAATAGCGCAAGTGTGCAAAAGTGTATTAACTGGGTTATCGTGCTCCACAATAACCAGACGTATCAATGCAGTAATGCCAATATAAAGAAAGTAGCGTAGAGGAAAGTGATAATTCTCTTGAAAATATTTTACAATCATTGCAATGAATTCAAAATACAAAAAGAAAACTAAGATACTTTCAAGAATTTTGTAATGAGTTTCAATTCCTCGATTAAAAATAGAGAAATGAATGAAATGGAAAATTTCCTTACCAAGCAAAACAGATAAAGTAACAGCTAGTAAAATCAATGCTGTATTTAAGATAAGCCGTAGAACGTGCGAAACCTTAAAGTTCGGTCTTTTGTCTTGTTGAATCATCAATATTCCTCCTACATACATAGACTCTTTACTTTATTATATCTCCCGTTTTAGATTTAGCATTAGCCGTTACAGCTTGTTTGTTAGAATGTTTTTTTAAATTCATATATTGCACTAAATGAAGACGTATATAATATACAAAATTAGTTAAGTCAGGTAAGTTAGGGGCATCACTGACCCTGTCTCCCATAACAACTATGCGAGTCCCTTTCAAGACACATCCGTTCAAACCATACTTTGATAAAGTTTCAAAAGATTTAACCTCGTTTATAGAAGTGTAACTTTATAAAAAAAGCCCATCTTTAAAGATGGGTTATACCTATTGTTAGCTTTTATTAAAACTCAATTTTAATTTTTTGTGCTTCGCTGCTTTTTTTCTCATTTTTATCAAATACATCACTTGTGGTTATTTCAACCCACTTAATATCCTTTGCTTCCTTGTGGTTCCACTCATTGTGCCCCTCTTTGTGCGCATGACCGCCTGTTGCATTCACAATAAAACCAATATTTCCAAATTTCGTGCCATTACCTTCAATTTCACCATTTAACTCTTCAAGATAAATGTCTTTTTGCCAATCAAATGTTTCACCTGTATTCGTTTTCAGTAAGGCAATTGGTGCAAAATTTACTTTCTCTGAAGACTTGTTTTTGATCTCAACGAAAACTTTAACAAAATCAAACTCTTCGTCATGTGTTAAGACGTGAAAATAATCAATCATACTGTAATCAGGTCGTAAGTGAATCAGTTTCATTTCTTTTACTGTTAATTCGATTTCACCAAGTTTATAAGTTTTATGCACAGGCTTAATTGCTTTTAATGTAGCCTCACCTTTTTCATCTGCATATGTCTGACCGACTTTTTGCAATGAATGGTCATCTGTTACTTGAGAATTAGGCTGATACTCGTCACTTTTGCTCTCAGTTTTTTCCTGATCCTTTTCCTGTTTCGTTTCATCATTTTTTTCGTCTGTATTATTTTCTGTTTGGTTTTCGTTCGCTGCATTTTTTTCATTGTTTTCAGGACTGCCATTGGATGAACAACCAACAAGCAGCATGATTAAAAATAATATAGAAAGAGTGTGTTTCATGATGATTCCCCCGTATGATTCTATATTCTAAAAAAGTTCCCGTTGCTTGTACTTAAGCAACGGGATACACTTTATCCTATCCAATTATTTCTCACTTATCTTGAATTTTAATATTATAATCTAAGACATCAAAAATATTTTTTGCAATATCAGTGTTATCATTTGATCCAGCAAATTTTTCACTTGATGGTCCGAATGCATAGACAGGAACATCTTCACCTGTATGTCCACCTGTTGTCCAACCTGTGTGAGAACGTTTGTTAAAAATATTCTCAATCGCATTATCGATATCAAGAACTTTCTTTGTTTTAGCTGCGTCTTCAACAGATTGAATTTCTTGGTCTGTTAAGGCTAGGGTATTTTGATCAATATATTTCTTTAATGTTTCTTCAACGCCTGCTCCTTTAGCAATCTCTTCAGCCATGAAATCAGGCGTGCGCTTTGCAGCTTTGATTGGTTCACTGAACCAGTTATAAATACCGTCTGAACCAATTGAATATCCACCAGTTGAGTGGTCAGCTGTTGCTACCACTAAGGTATGTTTGTCTTTTTTTGCAAACTCAATTGCTGCTTTATATGCTTGTTCAAAGTCATCCATTTCACTCATAGCTCCAACGATATCGTTGTCATGCCCTGCCCAGTCAATCTGGCTTCCTTCTACCATTAGGAAGAACCCGTCTTTATCTTTGTTTAATTTTGAAAGAGCAGTGTTTGTCATGTCTTTTAATGAAGGAACTTCTTCTGTGCGGTCAATTTTCTTTGGAAGTCCACCATCAGCAAATAAACCAAGCACTTTACTGTTTTTATCGTTTAACATATCTTCACGGTTTTCCACATAGCTGTATCCAGCTTTTTTGAATTCTTCTGTTAAATTACGATCTTTTCGATTAAAGTTGCTTTTACCTCCACCAAGAAGAACATCGATTTTATGTTGACCATTTACCATTTCGTCAAAATAATCATCGGCAATTGAGTTCATGTTTTTACGGCTGTGATCATGTGATCCGAAAGAAGCAGGTGTTGCGTGTGTAATTTCTGAAGTCGCAACAAGACCTGTTGCTTTTCCTTCTTCTCTAGCAGCTTCAAGAACCGTTTTTGCTTCTGATCCGTCATTGTCAACGGCAATCGCACTGTTATACGTTTTAATACCTGCAGACATAGCAGTTGCGGCAGAAGCAGAGTCAGTTACATTTTGCTCAGGATCTTCTGGATAAGTTGTTTGTTGGCCAACAAGGTATTGATCAAAAGTTGTTGGTTCAACAACTTTTGTTGATGGATCGTCTTTTAGGTAACGATGAGCAGAAGTATAAGAAACTCCCATGCCATCACCGATTAAAACAATAATATTTTTGATTTCTGCATTATTAGTTCTTTTTTTATTAGTAGATTCCTCTGCACTTACATGTGAGAAACCACCAATTAAACCACTAAAAGCAACTGTTGAAAGAACGGCTACCGGTAATAACTTTTTCGTTAACTTCTTTTTAAACAATGTTGTTACCTCCAATTGTTGTCGTATTTTATGTCCTAATGAAAATTATAGAGAAGGTTTATTAATAGATTTTTGATAAATTGTAAATTA
This sequence comes from Priestia sp. VA7, assembly GCF_055710015.1. NCBI lineage: Bacteria > Bacillati > Bacillota > Bacilli > Caryophanales > Bacillaceae > Priestia > Priestia sp. VA7. The sequence continues at coordinate 53,890 of NZ_JBVQPN010000009.1, read as the reverse complement.
AGTGTTAAAAACAGAGAGAATTCTTTTTATAAATGAGAAAAATTACTCAAAATTAACAAAAAAGAATTATTTTTCATATGAAGTTGTTGTAAACATTATTAATTTGCTGTGTTTTAGAAACCAATTATTAATATTATGCACTTTATAGTTACGTAATTTTTGTAGTTCCTAACCTATTAATCTTCTATATTGAAAGTAGAAAATCAAAATTTGAAAGATAAGATTAAAAAAATCTAGGAAAAGTTTATAAAGATCTATAACTTATATACCATTTTTAAGTCAAGTTGAAGTATAAGTAATAGCAATAATCGGGAAAAGGGATGATATTCCATTGAATAAAGAACGTTTGTTCGTATATAATATAAAGAACAAACGTTCTTTATTGAGGAGTACTTCCAATGGATTATGGGCAGCTACCAAACAGAGTCATTATTTGCATAGACATGAAATCGTTTTTTGCTTCGGTTTCCTCAGTCATACGAGGATTAGATCCGTTAAAAACTAAGCTTGCGGTTGTAGGAGATATCAAACGTTCGGGATCTGTTGTGTTAGCTGCCACACCTTTATTAAAGAAAGAAGGGATCAAAACAGGAAGTCGCCTCTTTGAAATTCCTAAAAGGAAAGATATCCATGTGGTGAATCCATCCATGGAGAGATACATCAAGGCTTCGAACTATATTTCTAGTTTGGTGTTACAGTATGTGGCGCCTGAAGACTTTCATGCGTATAGCATTGATGAGTTGTTTATTGATGCGACAGCTTCTCTGCATTTATTCGCTCAAACACCAGAAGAATTAGCTCATAAAATCATCAACGAGATTTATCGCAAGACACGGCTGACAGCTACCGCAGGCATCGGTCCAAATCTCTTACTGGCGAAGGTGAGCTTAGACCATGAGGCCAAGAATAGTTCAAAAGGAGTTGCCTATTGGCGATATGAGAATATTCCCTTTAAGTTGTGGTCCATTCATCCGATGAAGGATTTCTGGGGAATCTCGTCTGCTACGGAAAGACGCTTACACCGGTTAGGCATTCACTCCATAAAAGAACTCGCTCTTTCTTCAAAGGAGATGTTACAAAAAGAATTTGGTATCTTGGGCGAAGAGTTGCACCAACACGCGAATGGGATTGATTACAGTCGTATTTCGGATGTATACATTCCTAGCTCTCGTTCCTTTGGAAAAAGTCAGATTCTCTTTCGCGATTATACAAACCGAAAAGAAGTAGAGTTATTGCTATTAGAGCTATTGGATGATGTGTGTTTTCGCTTACGGATGCATCAAGTGGTGGCTCAAACGATCCATTTATCGATCGGCTACAGTAAACAAACAGGTGGAGGCTTCTCGAGACAAAAGAAAATGGGGAGAACTTCGAACTTAAGCCAAGATATCTTTCCGTATTGTTTAACCATTTTACATACATATGATTCTGGAATGCCGATTCGCTCCATTGGCATTTCCTTATCCAATACCAGCATTCAAGAAGAGGAGCAAATGAGCTTATTTGAGGACATTGATCAGCGTGAAAGAGCCTATGCTCTTGCCAAAACGATTGATGAGATTCGGCTGCGTTATGGCAAGAATAGTGTACTCCGTGCGTCTAGCCACCTTCCTCATTCAACAGCTCGTTATCGAAATGGCCTTATGGGTGGCCATAAAGCGTAAGGAGGAAAAAGAGATGGAACCTAGAGGAATGAAAAAATGGCGTCCATTCGCCACTATGCCAGAGCAATACATAGGGTTACAGGAAATAATAAATAAGCAAGCAGAAGTAGCTCAACCTGTTTTAACAGAAGAGCAAATGAAACAGATGAATTTCACCTTGATTGAAGCCTTACATACAAATAAACAAGTTTATCTTACATACTACAAAAAGGGACAATGTATTACAGAAAAGGGATTGATACAATTTGTTGATTCCCTGGGGAATTTGTTTATTTTTATCGATGAATTATTCGAATTAAAAAATAGAATGAGGTTAAGTGAACTAATTGATGTTCGATTCGTTTAAACTTAGGATAAATTCAGTTTCATTATTTAAGTTAAGCAAAAGTTTGCAGCAGTGCTCCTTACTCTTATATAAAATCTAGAAAACATCTTACTTAAGGAGTGATTATAATGGCACGTGTTCTATTTATTAATGGTGGATCAGAAGGACATATCAATCCAACAATTGCAGTTGTACAAGAGCTTACTTCGCGTGGAGAAGAGGTAGTATACTTTTCAATAGAAGCTTTTCGAGAACGTATTGAAAAGACAGGAGCTGATGTACGAACATTTGACGGTCAAAAATTTTTAAAAGCCTTTATCTCAGGTGGAAGAAATTATTTACCAGAAAGAATCAACGGTCTTTTACATACGGCGGATATCATTATACCTAGCGTTCTTGAACAAATCCAGGGAGAACATTTTGATTACATCATTCACGATTCGATGTTTGGTTGTGGACATTTATTTTCCCAAATTCTAAAGCTCCCTGCAATTAATTCATGTACATCTTTTGCTCAAAATGAACTATCATTTAAAAGAATGTACCAACACCTTTCGCAAAGTATTCCTCCAGAACATGCTAACAGGATAAATAGTGAGTTTCAAAGCCTAACAAGAAAGATTAAAGAAAAATATGGGGTTAAAATCACTTCTCCTTATGAAGTTTTTTGCAATCCTGCCCCACTTACTATTGTATATACAACTAGGGAGTTTCAACCTTTTCGTGAAACATTTGATCAAACGTACAAGTTTGTAGGACCATCCATTCCTGCAATGGAAGCACAAGGAAGCTTCGACTTTTCTGTATTAAAAGGAAAAAGTGTCATTTACATTTCATTAGGTACTGTTTTTAATCAGGAAATTGATTTCTATAAACTTTGCTTTAAGGCTTTTGAGAATACTGACTATACCGTTGTTATGTCTATTGGTGGAAAAACTAAACTATCTGATTTAGGGAAGATTCCTAAAAACTTTATTGTGAAAAATTACGTTCCACAAACTGAATTGCTAAAGTACACGAAATTATTTATCACACATGGTGGAATGAATAGCACCAATGAAGGTCTCTATTATGGGATTCCACTCATTGTAATCCCACAAAGCGCAGATCAGCCGGTAATTGCTCAACAAGTTGAGAGTCTTGGAGCTGGCATTAAGTTACAAATGCAAGGGTTGACTGTAAGTCACCTGTGTACAACCGTGGATTATGTGTTAGGACATCCTTCCTTTCATAAAGCTCTAACAGATATAAGAGAATCTTTTCAAAAATCAGGGGGATATCAGCAGGCTGTAGATGAGATTTTCACATTTAAAAGACAATACAATATTTAAATATAGAACATGTAAAGGTGGGGATTTTATGTCCAGTAACATAATACCTAGAAGAATAATTTTAGATTTAGCAGTTACTTTAGATGGATTTATTGAGGGCCCAAACGGAGAAATTGATTGGTGTGTCATGGACTCTGATATGGGGTTTACTCATTTCTTGAATCAAATTGATACTATTTTATATGGAAGAAAAAGCTATGATTTATGGGGGGAATACACTCCAGAAACTGGAGATTCTGATGCTGAAAAAGAAATGTGGGAATTAGTTCACAGCAAAGAAAAGTATGTTTTTTCTAGGACACAAAAAAGGTCTGATCATAAAGCAATATATATAAATGATAATATTTTGGAAGAAGTAAATAAATTAAAGCAAAAGCCTGGTAGGGATATCTGGCTCTATGGCGGAGCAAGTCTTATTACAAATTTTATAAACTTAGGGCTTGTAGATGAATTTAGATTATCGGTTCATCCTGTTGTTTTGGGAGATGGGAAACCTTTATTTATTGACATAAAACAAAGGTTAAACCTTAAACTGGTTAATACAAAAACGTTTTCTTCTGGCGTTATCCAGCTGTGCTATCGCTTTAATGATAATTAATGAAATTCAAGAAAGCTGTTTTAATAAGAGTAAACAGAAAAGAGTGATCAACCTGGAAGAAATAAAAGAGTAAGAAATAGATCTTACTAAAGTGTATGACTATGCTGCATTTCCGGATAAGGTTAGTGGCCGGTGCGATAACTGCAAAATAGAAAGAACTCATAATGTCATGGTATACTAATATCAAACATGGAGATGATGGAGGATATTATGACGAAACGATTAGATTTACGTGTCGACTTTGCGTTTAAATCACTATTTGGCACACATGGAAATGAATCCATTCTAGCTGCCTTTTTAAATGCAGCGCTTCGCTTTCCAGATGAGAAGAAGATTCAAACGGTTCAGTTATTAGATCCTCATTTTAATAAAGAAAACCAAGAAGATAAACGCTCGATTTTAGATGTACATGCGCAATTAGAGGATGGAAGCCGTGTCAACATTGAAATTCAACTTAATAATAAGCATGACATGGAAAAACGAACGCTCTATTACTGGTCCAAAATGTATAGTAGTCAAATGAAAGAAGGCATGGACTATGGAGAGCTTTGTAAAACGATTACCATTAACATTGTGAACTTCCGTTATTTATCTCATATCATGGATTATCATTCTACCTTTCAGTTATATGAGCGCGAACAGAAGTTACTCTTAACCGATATGCTGGAAATTCATTTTATGGAGCTACCTAAGCTATTAATTAAATGGCGCAACAGAGAGGTAGATCCACGGGAAGATCAACTTGTGCGATGGTTATTATTACTTGAAGCATCGGAAGATGAAGAAATTACTCAGGTATTGGAGGAGATTGCGATGCAAGAAGATCAGATATTGAAGAAAGCGATGGATGAATGGGAACGTGTGAGTCAAGATCCAGAAGTTTTACTGGCTTATGAGGCGAGGAGAAAAGCCCTTTTAGATGAAAAGTCGGCATTAAAGAGGGCTGAGAAAAAAGGGAAACAAGAAGGTAGAGAAGAAACAATAAAAGCTATGGCTATTGGAATGATTCAAGAAGGTATAGCTAGCAACGTAATAAGTAAGTTGACAGGTCTTTCTATAGAAGAAATCGAAAAGCTCCGTCATCAATAAACTTCAACAAAAAGAGCAGTGTCGTAAAGATACTGCTCTTTTTGTTGAAGTTTTTATTATAATCTAGAACCTTATTTGTTGTCATTTTAAAAATAACAAAGCCATTGTTTTGCAAGAAAATTTATTAGTTTGATATTTGATTTAGCTAAAAGAATTTCGGTTACTGATTGCTTTACTGTAGGGTCCTATTTTGGTGAGTATCAATTAATGTTTTAAAAAAGGATCAGATAAAGTCTGACCCTTTCTTCTTGTATCCGTATTGAATTTAAATTGATGCTTTAATCTGCTTTGTATAGAAAAAGCGTACAATAAAGAAATAAACAATCTGAATAGCTAAGAAAACACTTAGAACAATAACGGATTCCTTAAAAAGATTAAAATAGAACAGGTTCGATAACGCTGTAAGGGCTACAGCCCCATGAATGAGAGCGACAATTATCGGCGCGAAAAACAGTATCATGGTTTGCCTGTTTAATACTTTTTTTAGTTCTTTATCAGTTAATCCCATTTTTGATATCGATTTGAACTTTTGTTTATCCTCATCCAAGTCCATGTAAAGCCGAAAGTATAGAAAACTACCAGCTGATACGAAAAAGACGATCCCAATAAATAGTCCGACAAATAAAATAGGGCCGTATCCTTTCATGATTTCATATATTTCATAATCTACTGCTGTAATCTCATATCTTTCCAATTTCTTGTATAGCTTTTCGGAGGCAGCCATTATCTTTTCTTTTCCAGCAGTTGCTTGCCAAGCATAATAGCTTTGCTGATCCTTTGGTTCAGGAAGTTGTTCATAATCTTCATCTGACACAACATAATATGAACCTGAGGCAGGTAAGGCATTTGAGTAAATGACTTCTTTTGGTTTTAAAGTTGAACCTGTATTCAGTGTAATCTTTTTACTTAGCAGGTCTTTCTTTTGTCCGAAGTCTGTACCTTTAAATTCCACGACCATAACTTGCCCGTTTTTTAAGTTAATTGGATTTCCCCCGATAAGTGCAGCAAATTGGTTGAAATCAGATTGATTGGCAATAAGAATCGTATCCCCACCGATTTCATAAGATCGCAGTACTGTATGCGCTGAATCCGTCTTAATTTTTTCTTCCTTTAAAGTCTTGTTGATAAACGCAACATTTTTTTCTTCATTTTTTTCAGATGTTTTATAAGAAAACGTATTAGCATTTATAGATTTTATACTTGATGTAAGGACGGTTTGAAATCCGAATAAAGAACCAATTGCACAAAATGCGACTGTTGAAACCATAGCTACCATGAAAAAAGTTCGTGCATTATCCTTCATACGAAAGGCCAGGTCCGAAAACAGCAACATATTAGTTTTAGACCAAAAAACTTGTTCATTCTTCTTTAATCGTCTAATAATAAAAACACTTAATTGTGTAAATAACAGATAGGTACCAATACAAACAACTAGGATAACTGGGATCATTGCAGCTACAACCGTTACTCCTTTTGCTAATAAGGCACCGCCATATCCTAATCCTAATAAAAGCACAGCTAACAGCGTTAAAAAAAGATTCGCTTTTGGCTCACCCTTTGAAATTTTATTTCCTTTTATTAATTCAATCAGCTTTTTACTACGCAGAACATACGTAACAAATAAGGAAATAAAGAAAAATAAAATCATAAAAGAGAAAAAAGTGATTATAATTGCTTTAACTGGAAAGTAAAAAGACAGCGCATGTTCAATAATCAACACATTTTCAGCGAGTAGTAAAATAGCCTTTGCAAAAACAAGGCCAAGGAGTATACCACCTAGTGTTGCTAAAAATCCAATAAGCATATTCTCTAAGAACACCATCAAACGAATTTGTTTCATCGACATACCTTGCATCATTAGTAAACCAAACTCTTTTTTCCGAGACTGTAAAAAAGAGCTCATTGAATATAAGACAAAAAAGAAGGAAAACACATAAATAATTCCTGCTGCTGCATTCATTCCTGTGGTTACACTTGAGCTCATATCATCCTCACTTAATACAGGATGATTAGCGAAAATGGAGAAGGTAAAAAAGACCATAACCGTAAATAAACTGCTAAGAAAGTAGGCTGCATATAACCTTTTATTACGTATAACGTTGTTAAACGCGAACTGTCGAAAGGTCATGTGCATCCCCTCCCAGTAAAGAAAGTGTATCTATAATTTTTTGGAAAAAGGCCTGACGATTATCGCCACGGTGTATCTCTGAATAGAACTTACCATCACGAATAAAGATGACCCGGTTACAATAGCTCGCTGCTTGCGCATCATGTGTTACAAGCATCATCGTTGTCTGCTCATTTTTATTAATAGACTCAAGCATTTCCATCACATCTTTTGAAGACTTGGAATCAAGATTTCCTGTCGGTTCATCTGCTAGTAGAAGCTTAGGAGTATGGATCATCGCTCTCGCCACAGCTGCTCTTTGCGCTTGTCCGCCCGATATTTCATACGTCCGTTTTTTCATAATGCCTGTAATCCCTAATTTTTCAGCAATTTTGTATGCCTTTTCCTTCATTTCACTCACTTTTTTTCCATCCAATGTTAGTGGCAGGACAATATTTTCTTCAACCGTTAAGGTATGAAGTAAATTAAAGTCTTGAAAGACAAAGCCCAATTCGCGACGGCGAAATTTTGCTAATGCATCTTTTTTTAATATATGTGGGTTCTTTTCATTGATCAGGATTTCTCCTGTTGTCGGTTCATCAATTGTAGCAATCATATTCAGGAGCGTTGTTTTTCCACTCCCTGATGGACCCATAACTCCTACAAACTCCCCCTCATCAATGGTTAAATTTATGTCTGTTAACGCACGATAGGCGATTTTCCCTTCATAAACCTTACTTACTTGTTTCACTTTTAACATCACAAGTTCTCCTTTCCATACAATCAACTTGTGATTAGTATATCTTTTATGTCAACCTCAAAAAATCGATTTTCCTTTCACTTATCTTACATCCCTGTAAGGTTTTGCGTTTTTTCAAAAATCACTTGAAATGCTGACCCTTCCCCCACCTTGGATTCAAGCTCAATTCGATGACCAAGATGATTAGCTGCTTCCTTCGTTAAATAGAGTCCCATGCCTGTTGATTCTCTGAATTTCCTTCCATTCTCACCTGTGTAAAAGGGGTCAAACACACGGCGCTTGTCCGTTTCAGGAATCCCCACACCAAAGTCTTTTACCTCTAAAACAGCCTCTCCTTCTTTTTCGAAAATGGTAATATGAATTCTATTGCTCTTCCCTTTGGAATACTTCACTGCATTATTAATCAATTGTGAAAGAATAAAGAACAGCCATTTTTCATCCGTCTCTACGACCACTTCTCGCTTATGCTGTAAGACATTGGGATATACATGGTTCCGAATATAAAATCGTTTATTTTCACCATTTACTTCCTTAATCATTTTGGACAAGTTTACAGGTTTGATATGAAAATCCTGTTCGATGGTCCGAAGTCTTGCCATGTAGAGGATGGTATTTAAGCCCGTTTTCATTCGGTCCGTCTCTTCACGAATACTCGAAGAGTCAGGTTCATCTAAATTTTGGGCAATAAGCTCAATGACAGAAAGGGGTGTTTTCATCTGATGAACCCATTGATCCATAAACTTTAAATGTTCCTCCTGTTTTGACTCCAACTCTTTTATTCTTGTTTGATAATGCTTGTACTGATCCTTTAGCAAATGATTAAGGGCCTGTGAGATTGGAGAGGATTCTGTCGTTTGAAAGGAATCATCCAGGGAACAAAGTTCGTTCGTTAATCTCTTATAAAACTTGCGGCGACTTAAATAATGGTAAGCAAGATAACTTGCGAGAAAGAATAGACCGAGAAAGGTTGCATAGAAGGCTGGCAGCAGATGACGATAGCCATCAAGCCAATAGATGGCAAGAACCACAAAGAATTGTACAATTTGTACAGCAATTAAAACCGCATGCTCTCTAAAGAATAATTTCATTTTATTCCAACCCTTCACCAGGTAACGATTAGACGATAACCAGCACCTCTCACTGTTTCTACCAGCCCTGAAAGTCCAACTTCTTCAAATTTTTTTCTTACCCTTGCTATATTTACATTTAGCGTATTTTCATCTACATAGACTTGTTCATCCCATAGTTTTTCTAGCAAGTCTTCGCGACCGGCAACACGAGGGTATCGCTCTAGTAAACTTTCAATTATATCTGTTTCTTTCTTTGACAGCAGGATTGTTTGATTACGAAATGACAGTTCCAATCTTTCCGGGAATAGCTTTAATCCCTGTAACTCTAAAATTCGTTCTTGTACCTGTGATGCATATTCACCATAAGCACGGCGAAGCTGACTACGAATTTTCGCCATTACAATTTCAGGATGAAACGGCTTTGTGATAAAATCATCGCCACCATTTTCAAGTGCCATCACCTGATCCATCTCTCCTACTCGTGCAGATATAAATATAACAGGACATATAGACTCCTTACGTATTTGCCTGCACCAGTAATAACCGTCAAAGCTAGGGAGATTAATATCCAATAATACAAGTTCTGGTTTCTGCTTATGGAACTCTTCCATAACATTATCAAAATTCTCCACGATGATGACATTAAATCCATATTTCCCTATATACGACTGAAGGTGCTCCGCGATTTTGGGATCATCCTCAATAATTAATATTTTCTGCATCTCTTCACTCCTTTTTCTCTAGAAAATTATGCCATACAAAATATATAAATTCAAAGCACGTAAACAATTAAAAGGTTTTATCCTTATTTTTCTGGAGGAACATTTTTCATTAATGGCATATTTAAGTTAAAGAATAAAATGAGATTAAGCGAGCTAATTGATGTTCGCTTGGATTAGTTCCTGAAGAAATCGTGTGCAGGAATCACTTATTTGGGTGGAGGTACATTCATGTAGAATTTTAGAGTATACACGTTACGTGACGGTTCAAAGAAAATTATTAAACTGAAAGAAGGAGAATCATTTAAAGAGGAACTCCAAAGAGCAGGTATTCAAGAAACGCAAATTTTTCAGATGTAACTAGTGGAAAAATCAGAGTAATCTTAACATATACCTTTTATATAGACCTAATTGTGTTAGTCTAATAAAAGCCAAATAGAAAAGAGTGATCAACCTGGAAGAAATAAAGGAGCAAGAAATAGATCTCACTAAAGTATATGATTATGCCGAATATCCAGATAAGGTCAGTGGCAGATGCGAAAACTGCAACTCAGCTTACTTCAAAAGTTCAGTAAAAGGTGGCGTTTTCTTGCGCGAATGCCGGGATTGTGGCATGAAGAAAAGTATATAAAATATAGTTATATGATAACTGGGCCCTTGGGAATTTAAAGGGACCTTTTTGTTTATATTTAATAAGGTTAAGGAATAGATGCTTGAGTTTAAGTGAAGAGGCTAGTCATTCAAATATTACGGTTTAGGCTCAATGTAAGAAGGAAACTCGGCAGGGTGGTGCATTCCTGTTACAATTAAAAGATAGGCAAACACAAAAAATATAGTACTTACCCCTATTACTACAACGAAACGAAGAAACTTCTTGATTTTTCTATGTCTGCGGAACTCATAAAAGTTAATAACATTATTCATATAAATCCTCCTCGTCTTATTTTTTAGAAACAAAGAATAAAAAAGGAAGATAAAACCTCCTCATTTATAACTCATAAGGTAGTTTTATCTCCCAATATACCATTATTCCGGCTTCGTTATACTTACAATTTAAAATTATCTGTCATTTAAAGCGTTAGCAACATGGTACACAACATTGAGGATTAGATTGTGCTACATTGGGATTTCTAGATGCAGTACCTTTTATTTTTGAAAAATAAGTTTCTTTAGTTGATAAATTAGTATCATGTCTCTGTTGACGAGATGCATGATCAATTACACGTTGTTCTTCTAGGAGTACGAATTCTAATTCATACATCATAATCAATCACTCCTTTTTAAGCTTCTTTCTTTTGCTCTTTATTAGCCTCACTTGAACAACAAGTATTCTTTTCGTCTTTCACTTCTACAATCTCAATATTGCAGCAATCTTTTTCTTTCTTATTTCCTTTAAAAATTGACATTAGGCCCATTTTCATCTACCTCCATTAAAGTTCTAATATTAAGAATAAATATCCTGATACAGTTGCCATCAAAAACACAGATACAACAAATGCACTTACTAATTTCTTATGGAAGATACTCTTCAACATAATAATTTCAGGTAAACTTGCACCAGCACCCCCTATTAGCAATGCCATTGTCGGAGCAATCGGGAATCCATTAACGAGTAAGGCTTGAGCAATTGGTAACATCGTTGATAGACGAATGTATAATGGAACGCCAATAATAGCTGCTAAAGGAATAACCCACCATTGGTTTTGGTCAGAAATAAATGTTAGGAAATTGGTCGGCACTGCTTCTTTAATAATTGCTCCTACGAATGCACCAATTAATATATATACGAGAACTGAACGGATTAAATCTATAGTTTCCTTAATGGATTCCTTTATATTTAAAACAAGGTCTTTTCTGCGTCGTTCATCTTGTTCTGGAAGATTGCCTTTAATCATCACTTTTCTTACTTGTTCTTTATAATTTTTCTTATCTAAATACCATCCAATGATCATAGAGAAAACAAAAGTTGTAACGGTATAAATAGCTGTTACCTTTACTCCATAGATATAAGCCATCAATCCTAAAATCCAAGGATCTAATAGAGGCGAAGTAAATAGATAGGTCATTACAGTTTGGAAAGGAACATTACGGTTAAGCATGGTTACGAGTAATGGAATAGTTGAGCATGAGCAGAAAGGTGTTATAAAACCAAGTAGTGCACCAGCCAAGTTTCCTAGGAAAGGGTTTTTACTCCCCATCCATCTTTCAACTTTTTCGAAAGGTACATAGGCTTGAATAAAGCTAATAAAAAACGAAATACCAAGAAATAAAACTAATAAATTCTTACTTAAAGATAGAAACTCTAATAATACTTTCGTTACTACATCCGGCATAAAGCATTCCTCCTTATTAATTTAAACTTCGAAACTATGTATATTTACAATAGTTGCAAAATACAACTATTGTTTTTTAAAAAAGAGGCATTAACAGCAACTGCTGTTTTTCATAGCCTCCAAAATTAAATCAATACTTTCTAAAACTTGACCATGTTTACTTTCTGGTACGTTAGAAAGGATTTCTTGAATGTATACATTCATCTGTTTAGCAATCTCATCTTCGTATTGCTCTCCTTCAGGAGTAAGTGTAATAGTTACATATCTACGGTCAGTAGGGGATTGAATACGACTTACTAAATTACGTTCTACCAACCCTTGAATATGACGACTTAATGTACTATTGTCTAGCCCTAGTGAAGACGAGAGTTCATTTAAAGATGGTTTTTTTGTGCGCTCCACTTCAAATAATATATGACTTTGTACTAAAGAAACTCCACAACATTGTGCACCTTCTTTTTCAAGTAAACCAAACCTTCTAATTAAAATTTGTAGCATTTGACGAAATTGATGAGATTCTTTTCCTACTTCTAAGTTGTTCATAATCTTTTCACCACACCTTATTTGCTTGTTGAAACAATTGTAAAATACAACTATTTCAATTGTCAATGATTTAATTGACATTTTTTTCAGAATTTTTTGTTGACGGTTATAAAAATAGGTTATATCATCTAATTAACAAAAGAAAACATTTTTATATTAAATATAAAAATGTTAATAAAGTTAAAAGGAGTGCTACAAACATGTTAGCTTTAAATCAAAAATTAAATTCTTATTTTGAAACCTTTTTTACTGAAGCTGTAGAAGGAGGTACACTCCCGGAAAGAGAGAAAGTTGTGGCTATTTTAACTTCAGCTACTTTGTTAAATGATCAAGCTACATTGAAGAACGCAGTCCTAACAGCTAAACAATTAGGATTTACAAAAGAAGAGATCGGTCAAATTACGGCTATTGCTATTGCCGTAAATTCTCAAAAATTAAAAGATCAAGTCGAGTTAAAGGTAGAAAGTAAACCATCCTCTACATGTTGCCAATAAGGAGCCGATCTATGGAGAATCAATATGTTATTTTAGTTAGTCCTAGAGATAATGAAGTTCAATTGGTACAAAAACAGGGTTATAAAACCATTATATTAAGAAAAGAGATTTCATTTGATGAAATTTTCGATGTAGATGTACCTATTGAAATTGATTTAAACAATGAAGAAGTAGTGTTAGAAAGGTGTCTAGAATTAACTAATCAGCTTGATATTATTTCAGTTTTCACTATGAATGAATATCGAATTCCCTTAGCATCTAAGATAAGTGAAATGCTGCAATTAAAGTATCAACTACCTTATGAAGCTAGTTTAAGATGTAGAAATAAAAAAATGGCTAGGCAAAAACTAAATGAAGCTGGTGTAGGAGAGGTTCAATATCGTCTTGTTACTTCAGAATCGAATCTAGAATCTCAGCTTCAGGGCATGGATTTTCCTCTTATCGTCAAACCATCTAATGATTCAGGAAGTAAAAATGTTTACTTGTGCCAGAATGAATCAGAAATATCAACAGCTATTAAACATATTGTACAAAGCAAGAAAAATATCGTTGGTCAAAATATTGATACAGATATCCTTATTGAGGAGTTCTTAGATGGACCTGAGTTTAGTATTGAGTCTGTAACGGTGAATGGCCAAACTACTATTATTGGAATTACAAAAAAACTTGTAACCCCATATCCTCTTTCTATCGAAGTAGGACATGATTTCCCTGCAAATTTAAATGCTAACGAAGAGAAAGAAATTAGAAGACTAGTAGAACAAAGTTTAACTGCTTTAGGTGTAGATTTTGCTGTTACTCATACTGAAGTAAAATTAACAAAAAAAGGTCCAAGAATTGTAGAAGTAAATGCTAGACCAGGTGGCGATGAGATACCACATCTCGTCAAAGCAGTCACTGGAATTGATCTTAAAGCATTAGCGTTCCTTGTTACTTTAGGTAAAGGTATCGACTCTTTAATGATATCTTCATCTACTGTTCCTTCTGCTTCCATTCGATTTCTTTTAGCTAATCAAGAAGGAAAGGTCCAATTTGACGAACAGTTCCGGTCTTCCTGCATAAAAGAACAAAAGTGGTATGTTAAAAGTGGTGAATCAGTCAAACGAACCAAAAGTAATTTTGATCGTTTGGGCTACTTTATTGTCTATGGAGATGAACAGAACCTTTCAAGTAGCATAGCAGATTCCGTAGAAAAGGGATTATCTCTAAAAATTGAGAACTTATTGGAGATTTAAATATGATTGCAGACGTTGAAAATAAATTTAAAGCTCTTGGTGATAAAACCAGACTTGCACTTTTAAAGGAAATTTCCTGCTGTAAGGAGTTATGTGTCTCTGATCTACAAAAAAAGTTTAATATTTCTCAATCGAAGTTATCTTATCACCTAAAATTACTTGTAGATGCAGGAATCCTTATCCGTTGCGAAAGAGGAACTTGGTGTTACTATCAGGTAGACGATAAAGAGGTTAAAAGTATTCTGTCGCCTGTTACCTACCAAGAAATCATAAAAAAACAGTGAGTCCAAGTAACTCACTGTTTTTTTATTAAAAGCATTCTTTATAGGAATCTGCAGCTTTTTGATAGTCTCCTAAATTGAAGTAAACGTCGGCCACCTTTTTACATACATGATCACATGGCATTGATTGATTCACTAAAATCTTCTTTGCCTCCTCATAATTCTTTAGTGAGGTCTCTGTATTAGACAATTTATAATTAATATCTCCTAAAAGTTCGAATGCCTGTGCCTTATGCTTATTAACATCATTTAGCTTTATAATGTCCTCGCATAAAGAAGAGGCCTGTACATATTCTTCTTGTAAATAATATACTCTTGCAAGTTCTACCTGCGCATTCATAATTCGTGCTTCTTCAGCGTTAACATTCTTATAAATATTTATAGCTGTTCTCAAATCAAGGTCAGCTTGATAATAGTCTTTTTGGTAAGAAAATAAAATTCCTAGGTTTGTATAGGTACCGGCTTCATGGTACTTATTTTCACTAAGTTTAAAGTATTTAAGAGCCCGTTCATAAGAGCTTTTGGCATCTTTATAACGTTTCAACTCCATATTACAAATTCCTAAAGCCATAAAGATTTCTCCAGATTTATAAAAAGTACCTAGATTATCATTTAAATCTCTTGCTTCTTCTAAAAAATTAATGGCAGAATAAAATTCCTTTAATTTACCGTGAACAACCCCTAGATTAACTAAAATTGATATCCTTATCATTCCACTAATTTGGTCATAAATCATAATACGATACGCTTTATTCAAGATATGAAGGGCTTTTTCATTATTGCTAACTTGACTATGACCAGAGCCCAGCGAATCTAAAGAACGTAGCATTTCATTCGTATGTTTGCCTTTTTCAAGTTCGGAATAACTCTTTTCAAAGAAAGTAATGGCATGGTTGTAGTCTTTTTTATACTCATAATACTTTCCATGTATCCACATTAAAATGCCTTTGTCATATTCATTTAAATCTTTACGAGACAAATATTCTTTTTTCTGTATAAATGCCTCAACCTTATCAAATGAATTTGCATTTATTTGGTTTTCTGCAGTTTTTATTTCCTTTTTTACTTGGGATAAAAGTAAGTCTTTATTTTCTATAGTTTTAAAGAAATCATCGACTGTACAATCTAGTTTTTCGCTTAATTTTTCTAATACATCAAATGAAGGTTGAACAAGGCCTTTTTCGATCTGGCTTAGATAGCTTCTAGTAATGATGCCTTCTGATAAATCTTGCTGCGTTAACCTGGATTCTTTTCTTAATTCTTTTATGCGCTGACCTAACATAAAAACTACCCCAATCTTTTCTTTATTTACCTATCTCTATTATTAACATTTTTGAACAAAATGTAAATAGTTTGTTAAATGTTCAAAATGTGTTGACAAAGAATTCCACATCTATTACTATTTACTTAAAGATTTAACATTTATAACAAAAATTATAACAAGTTAAAAATGTTAACTAATGTTACAAGGTATAAAAAAGGAGGAAGATACAATTAAAGTTTGAAGATTACTAGTTAATAAGGGTTAAAGCTAAAATTATGACGACAGATAAGTAAACGCACTTTAAATAGTTTGAATATTATAAAAAAGGGGAGAAAACGATGAAATTAAAACATAAGATTTGGATTATGAAAGCTACAATAGCAGCAGCTACTATTATTATGATGTCAGACCCAGTTTGGCCACGAGTTTAAATAAAGAAAGTAACTTGTATGGGGGAAATAAAATGAAATTGAAATATAAAATTTGGTTTATGTACACAACGATGGCAGTAGCTACTATTATCTTGATGACAGATCCAGTTTGGCCATAAAAAGAAATTAGGAGGATTAATTGATGAATATTTTACTAGTTTCAAACTTTGAAGGTGGCTTTCAACCAAATACCATTGCCACAGCAGCCACTCCATTAATTAAAGCAGGCTTTAACGTTTCAGTATTAGATACGTATGTTGAAGGAATAGTGGAAGAAAAATTTCTAGGCAAGGACTTAATCGCAATTTCGATTCCACTGTTTGACGCAGTACACGCTGGAATAGAAATTGCAAAAAAGGCAGCTGACCTTAGCTCAGATGCTCACATCACCTTTTTTGGACAACATGCTACTATTAACGCTAATCGTTTAGCTGGAAAATATAGCGATTCCTGTATCTGTGGGGAATGGGAACATCCTTTAACGTTATTAGCTAAACATCTTTCTGGCGATGTACAAGTGAACATCCCTGGCTTATTAAGCGCAGAACAAGCTATAAAAGGGGAATCAATACATCCTTACATGGCACGTAATCACCTAGACATCCCTTCACGAGATTTACTACCGCCTTTGTATAAATACCCTCAAAAACAAATTAATCATATTTTAGGATCAGAAGAAGTTGTAGGCTCTACTGAAATTGCTCGGGGCTGTCATCATAAGTGCTTATACTGTTCAGTATTTGCAGCATACGATGGAAAAGTTATTTTAGTTCCAGAAGATATTGTGTTAGAAGACATTCGAAATCTAGTAGCAGGAGGAATGACTCACCTTACATTCATTGACGCAGATTTCTTTAATGCGAAATATCATGGAATCAAAATTTTACGTAAACTTCACGAAGAATTTCCCGACTTAACATATGATTTTACGACTCGCGTAGATCACATTTTAGAAAATAAAGAAACTCTTTTAGAAATGAAGAAACTAGGAGTCAAATTTATTACGTCAGCATTAGAATTCCCTTCTGAAGAAGTACTTGATGCAGTTGCAAAGAATACTACCGTTTCAGACATTGAGGAAGCGATTGCTTACTTAAGAGAGATTGATATCAAATTAAATCCAACATTCATCATGTTCAATCCATGGACTAAATTTAAAGACCTTACAACTTTTAGAACCTTTGTAGAGGATAATCAGCTAGGGAATATTGTAGATCCAATTCAATATGAAACAAGACTTTATTTATATAAAGGCTCTCCATTATTACATAAGGAGTCTATTAAAGCATTGGATTTAGAAGAACATGAGTTCCATTATGACTGGAAGCATCCAGATCCTAAACTGGACGAGCTTTATTTTGAAATGTTAACACCAGCTGAAGAGGGCATCTTTAAGCGATGCTGCTTGAAGTGTTAAGGAGGAATAACTAGTGGCTGAGAAATCTATGGTAGCAGCTCCTGTTGGACAAACACATGTCTTACCAAGGCTAGATCCTTTCGCTGAAACAAAGAAGAAACTGATAGCAGAGTTTATCGGAACCTACTTTCTTGTTTTTGCAGGAACAGGGGCAATTGTTGTCGACTCTCTTACAAAGAGTTTAACTCATGTTGGAGTAGCTATCACATTTGGTTTGGTTGTATTGGCGTTAATTTATTCATTTGGACATATCTCAGGAGCTCATTTTAATCCAGCAGTCACACTCGCTTTTCTATTTCTCGGTGAAATCAACAGAAGAGAAGCAACACTATACCTTTTTACTCAATTAATCGCAGCATCGGCCTCAAGCATAACTTTATTACTTATGTTTGGGAATGTAGCGCATTTGGGAGCTACTCTACCTAGTGGTTCTTGGATTCAAAGCTTCGTTTTAGAGTTTGTTTTGACATTTGTACTCATGATGGTGATTTTAACGTCAGCTGTACATGGTAAAGCAGTCAAAGCATTTGCTGGCATGGCAATAGGAGCAACTGTAGCTTTAGAAGCTATGTTTGGTGGTCCAATTAGTGGAGCATCTATGAATCCTGCTCGATCATTTGGTCCAGCAATAATATCAGGTACATTCAGCACTCTATGGATCTACTTAGTAGCCACGGTATTAGGGGCCATTAGTGCTGCCTTAATTTATAAAGTACTTCATGAAGAAGAGTAAATAAACAGGAGGAATAATAATGAAAACTGCAAAACTAGTATTACTTGGAGGATTTTTGGGAGCAGGTAAAACGACTACGATGATTAACTCAGCTTTAAAACTTGAAGAGCAAGGTTATCGTGTTGCTATTGTAACCAATGACCAAGGAAAAGAATTAATAGATACTGAACTGGCTCGTAAAAATGGTTTAGATACAAAAGAAGTGACAGGCGGTTGTTTCTGCTGTCAATTTGAAGATTTATACGAGAACTTAACTGGTTTATTAGAAGAAAAGCAGCCAGATGTAATTATTGCAGAGGCTGTAGGGAGTTGTACAGATCTAGCTGCTACCGTGATTCAGCCTTTAAAACAGTATTATTCAGAACAGTTTAAGACTGCACCTTTAACAATTGTGGTAGATCCAGCGAGATTAATGCATGAGCTTAATGCAACGGATGATACAAGACCTTCTTTTTCACAGTCAGTAAGCTATATTTTTGAAAAGCAATTAGCTGAAGCAGATATCATTGCGCTGAACAAATTAGATCGCTACTCTTCTGAAGAAGTTGAAAAACTATATAACTATTTACAACAACGTTATCCGCAAACTGTCATCCAAACAATCTCCGCAGAAAGAGGAGATAACCTTGATGTACTAACAGAAACATGGTTAACAACAGATTTGGGTGGAGATAAAGTGCTTGATATCGATTACGAACGATATGCAGAAGGAGAAGCTCAATTAGCGTGGATGAATATTTTGGGCGATTTAAGTTCTGATCAAGACGTAGATCCACGTCAGTGGGCTGAAAGCTTCTTAGATAAATTAAATACCCACTTTATAAGAGAAAAAATGGCTATTGCACATTTAAAAGTTCATGTAGGACTTGAAGAAGGATATGTGAAAGCGAGTATGGTTCATACAGGTGATGTACCAACATTTACTGAGGAAAACGTCCAAAATGCAAAACAACTACGTGTTGTTTTAAATATCCGTATTGAAGCATCTCCAGCTATCTTAAATCTGGTTGTAGCAGATGCGATTGGAGCTCTGAATAAAGAATTAGGTACAAAATGGAATGAAACATATAATGAGTGCTTTAGTCCACTACCACCAAAACCGGTTCATCGTTTATACGAAGTAATGTAAGGAGGAAAAATAAATGAAATCAAGTGATTTAATCGAAATTTTCCCGAGTATCCCAAGTGGTCAAGGAGATTGTTGTGATACAGATTCAGATTCAGCTACAGAAACTGGTTGCTGTGAAGATAGCCAAAATTTTTATGAAGAAAGTCTAGAGTTAAAGGATCAGTTAAAAGAGCACTTTGATAAATCAGTAAATGTACATCTTTATAATTATGATATTTCAATGGATCGAGTAATGGCTCAGAAAAAACTCAGTGAATTGATTAAAAAGAGAGGGTTTGAGTATATAAGTGAGGATACGATTCTTAAGTATGTAACACCAGCTGTTGTGGTAAATGGCAACTTAGTAAGCTTTGCTACTAAGCCTCACTTAGAATTGGTAATAAAAGAATTTAATTAAACGATAAGGAGTCAGCTTGCTGGCTCCTTATTCATAGAAAGACTTATAGATAAAACATTAGCTTCCTAAATAAAAAGATAAGCTTCCTTGAAGCTAAGAGACTATATCAGGATGAAAGGGTTTGAAGATAGAGATGCAAAATCAAAAGATAAGTACAGATATAGCAGTTCAAACAGGTTTAAGAAAGAAATTAAATATTGGAACTAACCCTTTAACAGGTTTAATCATTGCCATTTTAACTACAACTTTCTTTGTGATAACCAATATTGTGCCATCAGGGTCTTTTCTAACGTTTATGGGGTTATGTGTTGTTGCTTGGTTAGCAGCAGAAAATGGAGGAAATGATGTTTCTAAAGGCGTCTCCTCACTTGTAGCTTCTGGCTACGCTAGTGCGCTAACAGCCATAATATATGGTGTTGTCATGACCGTAATCGGAGGAGTATGCTCCTTCTTTCTTGCTTCTAAACTAGTTGGTTTATTTACTGCCGGATTAATGAATTCAGAATATCAACTCACAGGTATCATGGCTTTAGCCATGGCACTGGGGGCAACTCTTTGGGTAGCACTTGCCACTAAATTCTCATTACCTGTTTCTACAACACATGCCATTATCGGAGCAGTTATCTTAGTTGCATGCATCTCACAAGGTGTATCTAGTGTATTGTGGGGGAATCTTGGAAGTAAATTTGTTTTACCTTTACTTCTTAGTCCAGTATTAGGTTTATGTATAGCTTGGTTCCTTAATTTATTTGTAGACAAAATTAAAATCAATCCCCAAGTAGGAAAAGGTATTGGATGGATCTCTAGTGGTTTAATTTGTTTTGTTCGGTCGGTCAATGATACACCAAAAATTGTAGCAATTGCTTTACTAGTCTCTGTGTTAAATGGTTCCTCCGAGCAAGGCAGTACTTTACCTTTTTCATTCTTCATTTTAGTTACTGTAGCGATGAGCTTAGGGAGCTTAATTAAAGGGCTGCCAGTAACGGAATTATTAGCAAAAAAAGTGACTAAATTAGATGAAAATAGCTCTTTATCAGCAGTGCTTACTACTACCTCTTTAGTTATGGCCTCAAGTCAATTTGGGTTACCGGCTTCTACAACCCATGTAAGTACTTCTTCTATTATTGGAGCTGGATTAAAAAATGGACGAGAAGCAATGAATTTCGGAGTTATTAGAGAGATTATTCTATCCTGGGTTGTTACTTTACCGGGTGCCGGAATTATTGCAATGGTTTTCTACTATATTCTAAAGTTAATCCTTTAACAGCTATTATATTTTTATACAATTGACTAAATAAAAGCCTGCCTCCGTTAAGAGGTAGGCTTTTCATTTAACAGCAAGATTTAGTGTTCGGAGCTTTTTCGTTTGGTCCTACATCGGATCCAATTTTGTGAACATCACTATTAGCCTTTGTATAAAAGAATTCCCACTCATTTCCGTCTGGATCCGTTACCCAAAATTTATCTTGAACCGCATAACAACAAGTTGTATCCATTTCTTCACGAGCAAAGAAGCCTTCTTTTTCTAATCGTTCTTTATGAGCAGTTACTTCTTCCGCGTTATCAACTTGAAATCCAAAATGGTTCACTTGGTTCCCGTTCACTTCATCGCGCACATTTAAAGTAAAATTAAGCCCTGGCTCATCCAATACAAACTTAGCATAATCCACTTTTACCTTCTCAGGTTTTACTCCGAACACCTTTTGATAAAATTCAATTGATTGCTCCAAATTAGTTACGTTAATTCCTACATGAACATATTTCATTTAAAATTCCTCCTTAGTAGTGTAAAGGTTACATTAAATCAAAAAAAGTTGATTTATTAGGGAAAAAAACAAGGATAAATTTATCCTTTTGCATTTCTAAATAGACAACATAGCTCCTCAGACAATATATTATTTAGTTCTTCATTATTTAGATCATAGTAATTCCAAGTTCCCTTTTTTTCTTTCGTAATCAAATTCGCATCCAATAAAATTTTGAGGTGGTAGGATAGTTTAGATTGTGATATACCAAAAAATTCGGTTAAATCACATACACATGTTTGTCCTCGTTGACAAAGCTCATGCATAATTTCTAGTCTTTTTTGATCTGCAAGGGCTTTGAATTTCTGCTCATATTGTTCAAATGTTTGCTTCATATCCTTTACTATTTCCATTCTCTTTCTCCTTAATCAATTTTTTTTGATTTAATAAGTAAAAGTATTATATGCTTTTTCAAAATTTGTATACGTAGTCTTTCCACGTAGCATTGGATCATCGTGAAAAAAACGCTTAAAAATAAGGTTTTTAGCTCCATTTTTGTCTATACGTTGTGTATTAATTACTAATCGAAAATAAGCATGAAAATACTCAACAGATAAGTTTCCCGAATTGTTAATTCTCATTTTTTAACCTCACATTTAGTTAATCAAAATTTCTTGATGTATTAATCATATCGAAAAAATCCGTAAAAAGCAATCATTAGATCAAAAAAAATTGATATAATGATTTAAAGCTTAAGATAGGGGGATTTATGATGAACGTTCGAGTAATGAGAGAAGAGGACTTATCGCAAGTTTTAAGCATTTATAACGAAGGTATTGAAGACCGAATTGCTACTTTAGAGGAAGATGTAAAGGATTTACCTTACATAAAAGAATGGTTATATCATCGTAATGATCGGTATGAGGTTATTGTGGCCGAAAAAGATGGAGAAATAGTCGGATGGGCTTCTTTAAATCCTTATTCTCATCGCTGTGCATATAATGGCGTAGCTGATGTTTCCATCTATATTCAACGTGAGAGTCGAGGAAAGGGGATTGGAAAAGTTTTATTGCACACCTTAGAAATTGTAGCAAAGAAAAACAATTTTCATAAGCTAGTTCTATCGACTTTTCCTTTTAATGAAGCAGGTCAGAGATTATATCGTGGGTTAGGATATCGAGAAGTTGGCGTATTTTATGAGCAAGGAATATTAGATAATAAACATATAGATGTAATGATGATGGAGAAAATTATAGGTTAGTTTGCACCAGTCTCTAAAGAACACTTTTAGAGACTGTTTTTCGTATGCATAAATAGAAGTAGGTAGACGATATTTCCTAGATATAAGCATTTCTTTATATATAAGTGAATAACTATATCATTGTATGAAGATTAAAGGGGATGATGATATGAGTTATTAAATAAGATTGATCAATGTGAAATAGTGGATTAGGTATTAGAGTGTTTCGTGGATCTGAATCTGAAAGAGAGCTGGTAAATGAATGAATCATCCTGTGAGTAAACAACTATCATTTTTAGATCGATATTTAACACTATGGATTTTTTTAGCCATGTTTGTAGGGATTGGTTTAGGTTATGTATTTCCATCCTTTGTTGATGGACTTAACCACTTTCAAGTAGGAACAACGTCTATACCCTTAGCAATTGGTTTAATCTTGATGATGTATCCTCCACTGGCAAAAGTACGATACGAAAATATGGGCCATGTTTTTAAAGACAAAAAAGTCTTAGGAATATCTCTTTTACAGAACTGGATTATCGGCCCTATTCTCATGTTTTTGCTTGCCGTTATCTTTCTTAGGGATCAACCTGAGTACATGATTGGTTTGATTCTAATTGGACTAGCACGTTGTATTGCAATGGTTATTGTTTGGAATGAACTAGCAAAAGGAGATCGTGAATATGCTGCAGGCTTAGTAGCTCTTAATTCCATTTTCCAAGTCGTTTTCTACTCAATTTACGCATATTTGTTTGTAACGCTTATTCCAAAATGGCTGGGGCTTGAAAGCTTTGTTATTGATATTTCAATGAGTGAAGTAGCAAAGAGTGTGCTTATTTACTTAGGAATCCCTTTTTTAGCTGGTATACTGACTCGATTTATCTTTATAAGCTTAAAAGGAAAACAGTGGTATGAAAATGTATTGATACCAAAAATTAGTCCATTAACTCTTATTGCGCTCCTTTTTACGATTGTAGTTATGTTCTCGTTAAAGGGAGATATGATTATTCAATTACCTCTTGATGTCGTACGCATTGCTATACCACTTTTGATTTATTTTGTGTTGATGTTTTTTGTTTCGTTTTATCTAGGAAAAAGATCTGGTGCAAGTTATTCCGTAACAACTTCGTTATCCTTTACTGCATCAGGAAATAACTTTGAATTGGCGATTGCAGTGGCAATTGGTGTATTTGGCATTAATTCAGGAGCCGCATTTGCAGCTGTAATCGGACCTCTTGTTGAAGTTCCTGCACTCATTGCACTTGTAAATGCAGCATTTTGGTTAAAGAAGAAGTATTTTCAACCTCAAGAAAGGTAGATGACCTATAAGGGAATCGGAAAACCTTTTCCGATTCCTTTCTTATAAATACTTATGTATATAAGGGCCTTCATAACCTGCTACTTACATAATAAGAAGAAAACAAAGGCATCTTATGAGGGAATGACGAAGCAACTATTTTTCCTTTAAATTAATTAAAAAGGTTGTAAATCCAAAAGAAAGCGTGTATATTAACAATATAAATATATAAGCAAATTATTATATAAGGATTTATATCAGCTTAGGAGGTGTCCATTAATGAGCTTAAAAACTGTAGTTGAAATTGAAAAGGGAGCTCAGATACTAAAACTGTTGGGTGACAAAACACGTCTATCAATGATGAAACTGTTACAAACAAACGAATGTTGTGTTTGTGAGTTAGTAGAGATTTACAGAGCTAGTCAACCCTCAATTAGCCAACATCTACGAAAGTTAAAAGATGTAGGGCTAGTAAAGGAAAGAAGAAAAGGACAATGGATTTTTTATTCCCTTAATCAAGCATATGAACATTATGATTTTGTAAGCAATCTGCTTGATTCATTCCCAAGTCAAGATGAACACTTAATTGAATTAGAAAAACAAGGCTTACGTATTAGCTGTTGTGAGTAATTGGAGGTTTAAGCAGTGACATCAGTTGTGCTAGCATCACTGATCTTTTTAGTGACATTGGTTTTTGTTATTTGGCAGCCGAAAAACCTATCTATCGGTTGGTCAGCCTGTGGGGGAGCCGTTCTGGCTTTGCTGGCAGGAGTCGTTGATTTTCAAGATGTTCTGGATGTAACAAGCATCGTATGGAATGCGACCCTTACATTTATCGCCGTTATTATTATTTCCTTAATTTTAGACGAAATTGGTTTCTTTGAATGGGCAGCATTGCATATGGCGAGAGCTGCAGGTGGCAATGGTGTTCGTATGTTTGTATATGTTTCGCTACTTGGAGCCGTTGTGGCAGCCTTATTTGCTAACGATGGAGCAGCCTTAATTTTAACACCTATCGTACTTGCTATGGTACGAGCGTTAAAATTTGAAGATAAAATGGTCTTTCCATTCATTATTGCAAGTGGATTTATTGCGGATACAACGTCGTTACCACTTGTGGTAAGTAACTTAGTAAATATCGTATCAGCTGACTTCTTTGGTATTCGATTTTCTGAATTTGCTTCACGCATGATTGTACCAGATTTATTCGCACTTTTCGCAAGTATAGTCGTTTTGTATCTATATTTCCGAAAAAGCATTCCAAAAAAGTACAATGTAGCTGATCTACCAAAACCAGTTGAGGCCATTAAAGATGAAAAAATGTTCAAGTTATCAGGAATTGTATTAGTTGTTTTAGTCCTTGGCTATTTTGTAGGAGAATTCTTTGATATTCCAGTTTCCATTATTGCAGGAATTATTGCTATTTTCTTCTTAGGATTAGCAAGAACAAGTCCAGTAGTTGATACGAAAACCGTATTAAAAGGAGCTCCATGGGCGATTGTCTTTTTTTCTATCGGTATGTATGTCGTCGTATATGGCTTACGTAATGTTGGGTTAACGGAAGTACTGGCTGATGTCATTCAAGCAACAGCCGATCATGGCCTGTTTGCTGCAACGATTGGCATGGGATTCATTGCAGCCATTCTTTCATCTATTATGAACAACATGCCAACAGTCATGATTGACGCCTTAGCAATCGATGCAACGCATGCAACAGGCACAATTAAAGAAGCACTTATTTATGCTAATGTAATTGGTTCTGATTTAGGTCCAAAGATTACGCCAATCGGTTCTCTTGCCACGCTTTTATGGCTTCATGTTCTGTCAACAAAAGGCGTGAAAATTTCATGGGGAACCTATTTTAAAACAGGTATTATCTTAACCATCCCAACATTGTTTATTACGCTTGTTGGTTTATATATTTGGTTACTGATTATTTCATAACATATCATAAAGGAGATTTTACACATGTCTAAAAAAACACTTTACTTCTTATGTACAGGTAACTCTTGCCGTAGCCAAATGGCTGAAGGATGGGCAAAAAAATATCTAAATAATGAGGAATGGGATGTACGTAGTGCAGGATTAGAAGCTCATGGATTAAATCCTAACGCTGTAAAAGCAATGAAGGAAGCAGGTGTTGATATTTCAAACCAAACATCTGATGTCATTGATCCTGAAATTTTAAATAATGCGGATTTAGTGGTTACATTATGCGGTCATGCAGCAGATCACTGCCCAGTGACACCTCCTCATGTAAAACGTGAACATTGGGGATTTGATGATCCAGCAAAAGCAGAAGGCACAGATGAAGAGAAATGGGCATTCTTCCAACGTGTACGCGATGAAATTGGTGAGCGTATTCACCGTTTTTCTGAAACAGGTAAGTAATCATTAAAATTAAATAAGCCGAGAGAAGTTCTCTCGGCTTATCCTTTATCTCTTATATAAGTACATTATTATAAACTATTGTTAAGAAAGTATAGTCTACATAAAGGGGGATGAAAGTTATGAAGAAAGTAGAGATCTTTGATCCAGCTATGTGTTGTTCAACAGGGGTTTGTGGTCCTAGTGTTGATCCTGAACTAACAAGGGTAGCTTCAGCTGTGTTTGCCTTGGAGAAAAAAGGGTTTGATATTACACGTTATAACTTAACAAGCGAACCAGGCAAATTTATTGAACAAACGGAAGTAAATAAAATCCTTGTGAATAAAGGCCCTGATGCATTACCAGTTATCGTAGTGAATGGCAATGTTGAAAAGGTAGGAAGCTATCCAACTAATGAAGAGTTAGCTAATTGGTTTGGTGTTGAACAAGAAGAGCTAAAAGGCGAAAAACCACGCATGCCTATTAAATTAAATATTAACAATCTGAAATAGGGAGGCAAATGAGATGTTCCAACCTTTTCAACCCGAAAAAATTGTTCAGACACCTTTTTTATTCTTTACAGGTAAAGGCGGCGTTGGTAAAACGTCGACAGCCTGCGCAGTAGCTGTATCGCTAGCAGATAAAGGTCACAAAGTACTTATTGTCAGTACAGATCCTGCTTCAAATTTACAAGACGTTTTCGAAGTAGAACTGACAAACGAACCAAATGAAATACCGAATGTAAGGAACTTATATGCTTGTAACCTAGACCCAGAAGAAGCAGCAAAAACATACCGTGAAAAAGTTGTAGGACCTTATCGTGGCAAGCTTCCTGACTCTGTTGTATCTACTATGGAAGAACAGTTATCTGGAGCTTGTACTGTAGAGATTGCTGCATTTGATGAATTCACAAACTTGTTAGCAAATGAAGAAATGGTGAATCAATTTGATTACATTCTGTTTGATACCGCACCAACAGGGCATACACTTCGTTTATTACAATTACCAACTGCGTGGACC
The DNA here is from genome assembly GCF_055710015.1 of Priestia sp. VA7. Taxonomy (NCBI): domain Bacteria; kingdom Bacillati; phylum Bacillota; class Bacilli; order Caryophanales; family Bacillaceae; genus Priestia; species Priestia sp. VA7. The sequence continues at coordinate 26,301 of NZ_JBVQPN010000009.1, read as the reverse complement.
GGATTCTTAGAAGAGAGCACACACGGGGCTTCGTGTTTAGGGCCGTTATCAGGTCTCGATGAAAAGAAAGGTCTATATGCTAAAACTGTAGAAGCTTTATCAAACCCAGAGCAAACAACATTAATGTTAGTTGCACGTCCTGATGTATCCTCTTTAGAAGAAGCCAATCGTACTTTGAAGGAACTAAAAGAGATTGGTATTTTACATCAAAACTTAATTGTGAACGGTTTAATGCAGCAGCATGTAAATGAGGACGAAATTTCAACAGCATTTTACAGTCGCCAACAGCAAGCATTAAAGCAAATACCTGAGGAACTAAAACAAATGGCTATATATTCAGTACCTTACGTATCTTATCCTTTAACAGGAATTTCTCATCTTCGTTATTTATTTAAATCGTACACGTTACCGGCGACAGAGATAAAAGACATAGACTTCTCTCCACAAAATCTTTGTGGATTGAAAGATGTTGTAGAAGATTTTTCTGTAAATGGAACCAAAGTCATCTTTACTATGGGGAAAGGTGGAGTTGGTAAGACAACCGTAGCCTCTGCTATCGCAGTAGGGTTGGTTGAAAAAGGCCATCGTGTTCACCTAACTACGACAGATCCTGCAGCACATCTGGACTTTGTCATTAGTAATAGCGAGGCTAGAGAGTTACTAAGTATTAGTCGTATTGATCCTAAGGCTGAAGTAGAATCATATAAAAATGAAGTATTAGCAAAAGCAAGTGAAGAACTTGATGAAGACGGTATTGCTTATATTCAAGAAGACTTAAATTCACCTTGTACAGAAGAAATTGCTGTATTTCGTGCATTTGCCGATGTAGTCGCAAAATCCAATGATGAAATTGTCGTTATAGATACCGCACCAACAGGGCATACTTTACTCTTGCTTGATGCAACTGAGTCCTATCATAAAGAATTAGAGAAAGCTACAGGGGAAGTTCCTGAAAGTGTCAAAACATTATTACCACGTTTACGTAACCCAAAAGAAACCAGCGTGGTTATTGTGACGCTTGCTGAAGCTACACCTGTGTTGGAAGCAAGCCGGCTTCAAGAAGACTTGAAAAGAGCTCAAATTACTCCAAAATGGTGGATTGTTAACCAAAGCCTATATGCAACGGATACAAAGGATGTAATTTTAAAGGGAAGAGCACAAGCTGAAAAAGCCTGGATTAAGAGAGTAAGTAATGAACTAACGTCTAATTGCGCAATTATTCCATGGCAATCGGAAGAAAAAATCGGTTATGAGAAAGTCAAAGAATATATTCAATAGCTAAAAGTGGAAAGTAGCCTGTTTTAATATTGATTTAAACACTAAAATTGTAGAGGTGGACAACATGAGTAACAAAAATTATCAAGCATTGATTGACGATCGCATTTTTATCGGTGGTGCAGCCGATGTAAAAGAAATGATGGAGAATGATAAAGCAGATGTCATTTATGACTTACGTGCAGAAGCATTGGAACATGATGCTCCAGAAGTACGTGTACACACACCAATTGTAGATGATACGGAAAATCAAGATGAATCTATTCAAAAAGCAATTAACGAAGTAGTTAAGTCTTACAAGGAAGGAAAAAAGATTTACTTCCATTGTGCTGGAGGAAGTAATAGAACTGGCACGGTTGCAATCGGAACTCTATTAGCACTAGGAGAAACTGATTCTATCGCAGAAGCTGAAGAAAAAGCAAAAGCAGCTCGTGCTAAAATTAATGTAAAACCTGAGATGAAAGCTTCACTTCAACGCTTATTTCCAGAAGCTTAACCAATAAATATAATTAAAGATAGGGAGAGATTAGATGAATATCACAGATGGAGCTAAAAAGATGTTAGAAGATGTATTCGCTAAACAAGGGGCTAAAGGGATTCGTTTTTACTCGGAAGGCGCTGGATGCTGCGGACCTCAAGTAGGGCTATCATTAGACGAACCTACTGAGAATGATACAGTCCAAGAAGTTAACGGTATTCAAGTAGCAATTGAAAATACAGTACTATCTACAACGCAAGAACTTACGCTTGATGTTCAAGAAGGTCCTCAAGGTACAGGATTTGTATTGGTAGGAATGGATAATAGTTGTTGCTAATTAAATAGTAAACGTTGAGACTGTAGAGAGGTTTTTTCTACAGTCTTAACGTTTACTTATAAGATATTTAAAAAGTAATTTGTTGTTATAAAAACAAAAGGGTTGTTATATATTTAGTGTATCAAGATAAAAGATAGGTCTCCAAAATTTTATATACCTACTATTGTTTTTGTGGTTTATATATCGTAAAATCGCGATATAATATTGCATTAGAGGAGACTATAAAATGATAAATGAAGAAGTTCAAATGTTCCTTAAAGCACTAGCTAATGAAAAAAGACAGGAAATTATGTTCTTATTCTTGGATAAAAGAGAGGTAACAGTCAATCAGGTAGCTTCCTTAGTGAAAATCGGCCAATCTACGGCTTCCGAACAACTAACAAGATTAAAAAAAGCAGGACTCCTTACTTCACGAAAAGAGGGGAAAGAGGTATATTACTCACCTCAACAAGATAAGATTATGGAGTTATTAGAAAATCTAAATGTATTAATCAAAAATTGCTGTAAATGAACATATAGTGATTTTACTATATGTTTTTTTATTATATAACATATCGTAAAAATACGATATATAAAAGGGGGATTTTTGTGAAAAATATATTTGATACGGTTGTAATCGGATCTGGGCAAGCAGGATTAGCCACAGCTTATTATTTACAAAAAAATAATTTAACCTATCTTGTTCTTGAAGCAAGTGAACAAACAGCAGGATCTTGGCCTAGTTATTATGATAGTCTAACCTTATTTTCTCCTGCGCGTTATTCTTCTCTTCCTGGATACCAGTTTCCCGGAGATCTGGAACGTTACCCTACAAAAAAAGAAGTTATATCTTACCTTATAGAGTATGCAAATCATTTTGATTTCAATATTTCTACTGGAGAAAAGGTAACGGACGTACAGAAGAACCAAGGTATTTTTCAAATCTCTACCTCAAAGGAAAACATATTTTATGCGAAATCAGTAGTATCAGCCACAGGTGATTTTGCACGTAAATATATACCAGACATTGATGGAATTGATGTATTTAAAGGCGTGAAGATACACTCAAGTGAATACAAAAATGTAGAAAAATATAAAGGCCAACGTATTATTGTGGTTGGAGGTGGAAACTCAGCTGTTCAGATAGCATTTGAGCTAGCACAAGTATCTAACGTTTCAATAGCTACACGTAGGCCACTTTCCTTTACACCACAGAGATTATTGGGGAAGGATATACATTTTTGGTTAATAATCACGGGTGTTGATTATCTTCCTCTGGAATTCAAAGCCTCAGTTTTAGATTTAGGTATCTATCAACAGGCAATTATAAATAATAAACCCAACCGAGTATCTACGTTTACATCTTTTACAGAACAAGGGGTTACATGGGAAGATGGAAAAGAGGAAAAAGTGGATACAGTCATCTTTGCTACAGGATATCGACCAAATGTTGGATATCTAAAACCCCTCAATGGAGCTTTAAATACTTTAGGTAGTCCGTTGCAAAGAAAAGGAGTTAGTCAGACAATTAAGGGTTTATATTATGTAGGTCTTTCATGGCAACGATCATTTTCATCGGCAACGATTCGCGGGGTAGGGTCGGATGCAAAATATGTGGTTAAGCAAATAAAGCGTTTAGCAAAGATTTAAAAGTTATAATCTTAAAAGTAAAAGAAGAGAGACTTTAAGAATAAAATAAAAAGCTACCTAAAAAAAGGAATTGACGTTCCTAACCTCTTAGCATGCTCCCTAATTTAAAATTTATTTTCTATTTAATAAATTTCACAAAATTAATAGATCTCGTTATGTTTATTAAACTGAACGTTAGTCTATTGTAATAGAGAGAGCAAATTTAAGGGAGGAATTTTTGTATGTCTCATGAAAATTATCAATCGGTTATTCAAACATTACATGAATGTATGACTGCATGTAATCATTGCTATGATGCATGTTTAAAAGAAGAGAATGTTAATATGATGGTGGATTGTATTCGTCTTGATCGTGAATGTGCAGATATTTGTGCATACCTAGAACAAGCTTTGGGAAGAGGAACCCCCTTTGTTTCTGAATTAGCTCAAGTATGTGCTCAAATTTGTGAAGCATGTGGAAATGAGTGCAAAAAACATAATCATGAACATTGTCAAAAGTGTGCGGATGCTTGTTTGAAATGCGGAGAAGAATGTAGAAAATTAGCAGTATAGAGGAAATTTCTAAAGGTTGTTTCCCTCTTTATTTTAAATTAAAGATGTAAAGAGCAAAAAACTGCCCCTAAAATCATGTTTTAGGGGCAGTTTCTATGCCATATATATCTTACACTTAGTAACCTTTGAGTATATTTTATTTAGCTGAAAGTTCACTTTCCGTGACCCACTTGTGATTTTTTACTTTTTCTCCACCAGTTGTTGGGGTGTAATCGACCATATAGACAGTAGTTTTTTCAGCTGAATCGATAGTAGCCTTAGCACCTTTCATACCTTCCATGTGATCTGCTTCTAGAGTAACTTCATCTCCTGCTTTGAACGTTTTACCATCAGCATCCTTAAGCTCCTCTTGAATGACCCACTTGTGGTTTGTTACTTTTTCTCCACCAGTTGTTGGTGTATAAGAAACTGTATAGACTGTGGTATCGTAAGCTCCAACAATCGTTGCTTTCGCACCATCCATACCTTCCATGTGATCTGCATTAATAACTGCTTGGCTTCCTACTTCATACTTTGGATTCTTAGCTTCTTGTAGACCTTCAGGGACTTCACCTGAAGTAGAATGGTTCATTTCTGAGTGATCCATTTCTGACTTATTCATGTTAGAATGGTCCATTTCAGATTGATTTGATTCCTTCTTAGTATCTGAATCACTACCATTGGAATTATTTCCACACCCACTTAATCCTATAATTGTAGCTACACCCAGAATAAAAAGTTGCTTTTTCATTGTCATCCCTCTTTCTGAGCAACAGAATTTGCTCTTTAATAAAATAAAGATATACATTGACAGATGTAAAACTAAAAGAAAAATATATAAATCTTTTTATAACTAATTTACCTTTTCCTACATTCATTAATTTATATCAGATATAATGAACTGATTTTTATAAAAAGCTCACTTTTCACATTGTTTCTTTAGCATAAATAAATTTTGTGCAGTTTTTGTGCAGTTTTTATAAAATTTATAATAAAATTAATGACTTTTCCTTTTCGAAGATGTAAATAAATAAAAAGAGGAGCTATTTAGCTCCTTTCATTAATCAATAATTAATTCTTTTAGCACCTATATACCTTTGAGACCAATAACTGTTACTCATTTCAGTAATTCCTACCCCTTTTGAAGAGGAACTATGTAGAAACTTTCCATTGCCTAGATAGATACCGGCATGTGATGCGCCTGGCTTATACGTTTCAAAGAAAACAAGGTCTCCTACACTTGGAGTTTTAACAGATACTCCAACTTTATAAATTTCTGCAACCGTACGTGGTAATTTAACGCCAAGTGCCTCTTTATATACGTAATCAAGGAATCCACTACAATCGAAACCACTTGGTGTAGTTCCTCCCCAAACATATTTTACACCCATGTATTTCTTACCTGTGTTAATTAATTTTGAAGCGCCAGATGTAGTAGTAGTACTTGATGTTGAAGGCTTAGATGAAGTAGAAGCTGAACCTGAGCTCCCTAGTGCCTTCCATGTAGCCGGACCTACAATTCCATCTGCTACTAATCTATTAGCTTTTTGAAAGTTAACAACAGCTTGTTTTGTAACAGATCCAAAATAAGTTGTTGTTGTGCTATTTTTAAAATAGCCTTTTTGTTTTAAGGTTTGTTGTAATTTCTGAACATCTGAACTTGTCATTCCTTGCTTTAAAACTTTTCTGCCAGCAGTAGATGTATTTGAGCTCTGATTACTGCCAGCTACCTTTAACGCCTTAAAAGTGGCTGGTCCAACTACACCGTCTGTTGCTAATCTATTAGCTTTTTGAAAGTTAACAACAGCTTGTTTTGTAGTAGATCCAAAATAAGTTGTTGTTGTCCCATTTTTAAAATAACCTTTTTGTTTTAATACCTGTTGTAACTCTTTTACATCGTTATTCTTCATTCCAGTTCTTAGTGTTTGATCACCCAAGGCTGCGTTACTAACAATTGGACTTGCAAATAAAGCGCTTGCGACTGTCATCGTTGCTATGATTTTTTTCATCTATTTGGAACCTCCTGAATATTCTTCCTCGTAAACTATTGTTATCATACCACCGTTCGACATGATTAGATAATTAAGAATGGTTTACAAAAGTATGGAGAAATTAAGGAGATTTGTAGTTTTTTACATTTTTACTCTAATGTAAAATGTAAAACCATCTTTGCTAATGAAGCTTCTAAGACACACGATTTAGATTTAGGAATCCACTGTTATGGTCCCTTTCATACCCAGTTGTTCATGACTTGGTAAGGTACAATAGAAGTTATAAATCCCGTCTTGAGTAAATGTTACCGTTACTTGACTTGTCTTTCCTGGGGTAGCATGGAGGTGTAGTGCATTATTACCTTCATGGTGATGAGCACTTCCACTCTGAACCTTAATCCCTTTGGCTTGTTTAAATTCCAAATCATGTTCAATTTTTCCTTTGTTTTCTAACCTTAGTGTAACAGTTTGTCCTTTTTTAATAGAAAAATTATACGGCGTATACTGATATTCTTCGCTAGATATAACCATTGCATTGGAATTACTACCACTATATTGAGTGGAACTACTAGTAGGATTTTGGTGCAATTGATGGTTATTACTGAAGTTATTGTTTGCTGTATTAACTACTGGTCCTAATTGATGAAATAAAATAAAGAAACTTGCCATAATTATTGCATAGATAAAGGGATTCTGAAGATAACGTATTCTCTTTGACTTTTGATGAAAAACATAACATATGATGAGACTTATAGTAAAGACATATAAAGTAAATAGGATCTTAATGAGTGTATCTGCATATTGAGTTGCTACCATATCCCCAAGCATAGCACCCATCATTCCGCCCATCATTGCAGACATAATACTTTCTACCATAGTTAATACGCCTAGAGATCCTGTTATTATATAAATAAACACAACACATATTCCCATGCTTAAAATAGTAGACATGAATAAATTACCTTTTAACATAACGCCGAGAAGCGTTCCTATTAATAAACTAGTTATCATTCCGATGCTCATTCCAAGAGTCATACTCGTCATTTTCTCTATAGTATGTTTGTACCTATTGCTTGAAAAAGAGATATATCCAGCTGATAAGATAACAACTATAATCATGATAAAAAATGATATATTCACTATTTTCACCTCAGACTAAAAAGAAGTTTGTTCATGTATATGTGTACAAGCTTCTTTTTAGTCTGTTTGTACCTACAAAGAAATTTAATATTATGATTTTTCACTATTCCATACATTCTACAAATTTAATTGTTAAATTTCACTTAAGGTGGTGCATCCCATAGTTCCATCTTTTAAGAAATTTTATAAAAGTAGGTGAGCCGAATGTGTGGTTATGTTGGATATGTATTAAATTCTTCTCCATCATTTAAGAAGATTTCACACACCGTAGATATAAAGCAACTAAATTCAATGATTTACCACAGAGGTCCTGACAACCAAGGTTATTACAAAGATGATTATGTATATTTAGGATTTAGCAGATTAAGTATTATTGACTTAGAACAAGGGAACCAACCTCTTTCTTATGACGATGAAAATTACTGGATTGTATTTAACGGTGAAATATATAACTATGTAGAAATTAAAGAAAACTTAATCAAAAAGGGATATGAGTTTCGAACTTCTTCAGATACTGAAGTATTATTAGCCTTATATAAAGATCAAAAAGAAAAAGCTTTAAAACATCTAAGAGGAATGCTTTCATTTGTAATTTGGGACAAGCGTGAGCAACTTTTGTTTGGAGCAAGGGATCCATTTGGAATTAAGCCTTTTTATTACCTTGAAAGAGATGACAAATTGTTCTTTAGCTCTGAGAAAAAAAGCCTGTTGGAAACAAAGACAATACCTATAATTTCCCGGACATCCTTACAGCATTACTTTAGCTATCAATATGTTCCGGAACCTGAGACGATGGATGTTGATATTAAAAAGTTACAGCCTGGTCATTACTTTACAAAAAAGTTAAATCAGAATCTAAAGATTCAACAGTATTGTGAAGCTTATTTTTCTCCAAAGCATAAAGCAGAAGATGAATTTATCAAAGAAATACGAGAAGCTTTAAAGGATTCTGTAAGGCTTCATATGAGGAGTGATGTTCCAGTAGGTTCATTCCTTTCTGGTGGAATTGATTCAAGTTTAATTGCATCCATTGCCAAAGAGTTCCATCCAGATTTAAAGACATTTTCTGTAGGATTTGAGACAGAAGGATATAGTGAAATGGATATAGCAAAAGAAACGGCAGAGAAATTGGGCTTAGAAAATATTCAATATACAATAACACCAGAAGAATTTGTTCACGAACTTCCAAAGATTGTATGGCATTTAGATGACCCTCTTGCGGATCCAGCAGCTGTCCCTTTATACTTTTTAGCACGTGAAGCAAGAAAACATGTAAAGGTTGTCCTTTCTGGAGAAGGCGCAGATGAATTGTTTGGAGGGTATAACATATATAGAGAACCCCATTCACTAAGGTTCTTTAAATACATCCCTTCAGGCCTTCATGAGACACTAAACCAAATAAGTAATATCATTCCACAAGGCATAAAAGGAAAAAGTTTGTTGGAGCGTGGAACTACACCACTTCAACAGCGTTACATTGGGAATGCAAAAATCTTCACTGAACTTGAAAAATCAAAAATTATATCTTCCTATAAGGAATATATAGAGTATACAGATATTACATCCCCGTATTATGCTAAAGCTCATGATTATGATGATGTAAGTAAAATGCAGTTTATAGACTTTCATACTTGGTTAAGGGGGGATATCTTATTAAAGGCTGATAAAATGACTATGGCACATTCATTAGAGTTACGTGTTCCATTCCTTGATACTAAGGTTTTTGAGGTTGCAAACAAAATTCCCACTAATTTAAAGATCGCTAATAATACAACCAAGTATATTTTACGTAAGGCAGCTGAAGGGATCGTTCCGGATCATGTTCTTAGACGTCGTAAATTAGGTTTTCCTGTTCCTATTCGTCATTGGTTAAAGCATGAACTTTATGATTGGGCTATAGACTTAGTAAACAATAGCAATACGAAGCATCTACTTAATAAAGAAGTTATTATAACTCTTATTGAACAACATGCATTAGGTAAGTTTGATAACAGTCGGAAGATATGGACCGTATTAATATTCCTCTTATGGTATCAAGTGTTTTTTGAGCAAGATTATGATTTTGCTGCTGATTACACGATGAAACAAAAAGGAATAGCCTTGAACTAAAATAAAACCAATGGCTTTTAGGGCCATTGGTTTTATTTTTGTTTATTCTTAATTCGTCGCTTCCTCTTTATTAGCAATATATATATAAGAGAAATCGTAATGACTATTAGTAAAATCAAAGGGGAAAAGCATTCTTTAAACCATATACATAAATTGGAACGAATATGAAACCCTGAAGCTGAAGCTAGTGAATATATCATACAAGTTAAGCCTATAAGGATAAAGATGATAGGGGCAATGTAACTATTATCTTTCATGATTGCTTTCCTCTATTGTTGAGTCCAAGGGTAAATGGATAAGAAAAGACGTCCCATTTCCGCCTTTACTTTGAACCTCAATGCTTCCTTTCAACAACTTGATAATTTCCGATACGATGGATAAGCCTAGCCCAGTTCCTCCCATCTTTCTTGAGCGTGACTTTTCCACTCGATGAAAGCGATCAAAGATAAATGGAAGCTCATCTTCAGGTATTCCTATACCTGTATCTTGAATCAATATACAAACATGGTCTTTTTCAGTCCATGCACTTAGATAAATACTTCCTTTTTCTGTATAGTTCACAGCGTTTTCTAACAGGTTAAATAAAACCTGTTCTATACGTGATCCATCTGAAAAAATTAAAGGGAGTTCATCATCAATATGGTAACTAAGGTCTAAATTCTTTTCCTTTGCTTTTAGCATTACTTTCCTTACTGATTGTTCAATAATTTCCTCTACATCAACATGTTGTAAATATAATTCTAAACGTCCTTCTTCCATCTTTGACAGTTCAAATAAATCTTGAATCAATTTTGCAAGGCGTTCAGCTTCACTCTCAATGATACTTGAATAAGACTCTAACTCTTCTTTATTTTTGTATTGATGTTTTCTCAAAAGTTGAGCATATCCCTTTAAATAAGAAGTCGGTGTCCTTAGCTCATGTGAGATATTTGCTAAAAACTCACTCCTATTTTTTCTGTAATTATTAAGTTCAATACTAAGATCATTGATTGCTTTTGCTAGAGAACCTACTTCATCTTGCGACGCGACGTTAACCTTTGTATCTAAGTTGCCTTTTGCAATGGCTCTTGTTGCTTTTTCCATTTTTATTAATGGACTAGAGAGTTTTTTTGAAACGAACAACGTGAACCCAAGTGCTAAAAAGATTGACCCAATAATTGTAATCAAGATCCAATTCCTTACATTGTGGAGAGAACGATGAATCTCATCGATTGAAGCAAAGACTAAAATCCCTCCCTTAAATTTGTTCTCTTCTAAGATGGGACGACCTACAGTAAAGAAATATTCTTTGGTTTTGGGATCTGTATAGCCTCTTTCAAAGTGCTCACTTTCTCTCAAACGTACGTATAAATCTTCTGGTATGGTTACTCCTTTTTTAAATTGAGATAAGTGATTAGTTGATAAAACCTTTCCGTTTTTATCAACTAAAACAATATCTTTTTCTGTAATAGTACTTAAGTATTCATAGAATTCTGCTTGCTTCCTGTCAGGGCCAATGGCTTTTTTAGACAGGTTTAATGACAATTCATTCACATTTTCGTGTACTTGCGTAGAATATACACCTGAAAAGATGCTATAAATAGAAGAACCAAAAGGTAACAATACAATTAGAAATAGAAGCATAATTGTTAACCCTAATTTCCATACAATACTTTTGACGTTCATTTTATGTCCTCTTGAATATTTAATTTATAGCCTATTCCCCATACAGTTTTTATCAAGTTTATTTCTTTATCTATCTTTTTAAGCTTGGTACGAATGTTTTTAACATGTGTATCTACAGTCCTTAAATCCCGTGATTCATACATCTCCCAAATATTATCGAGCAAGATCTCTCTCGTAAATACCCGTTGAGGTTGAGAAGCAAGTAAGGCAAGTAGTGAAAACTCTTTAGCAGTTAATTCGACTACTTGATTGTTAACACTTAACTGTCTGCTTTCATTGTCTATTACAAAACGTCCATTTAAAAACGTAATTTGATTATTGCTTTCATCCCTTTTTTGAATACGATCATATCTCCGTAGCAAAGCTTTTATCCTTGCTTTTAATTCTTCAAATTCAAATGGCTTAATTAAATAATCATCTGCTCCCAATTCCAACCCTTTAACCTTGTCGTATAGTTCACTTCTCGCCGTTAACATAATAATAGGAGTATTCCCTTTTTGCAGTATTCTTTCACATACAGTCCATCCATCTACATGAGGTAACATTATATCTAGAACAACGAGATCAAACACCTGATTTTCTATATAATCTAGAGCAATTTGTCCATCTCTTGCTTCGGTAATCGTATATTCATCTGAAAGATGTATCTTGAGTAGATCTAGCATATACTCCTCATCTTCGACAATCAAAATATTTTTCATTACTACACTCCTTGTCTCTTGCTGAAAATTCTTCTTCTTATTTAAACCATGAAATTGTGGAGAAAGTTTGAAGATCTCTTGATTATCCCATTAAAATTCCTTTTTTCTTGATAATTCGATACTTTGTCTGTATAAAAAAAGAGTTTAGCTCGAGAAAAGCTAAACTCCTTTTGCTATTGTGTTTTCTTTTCAATAAATTGATTGTCTTTATAATCTAAAAGGATCTTTTCCTCTAAAGGAAGAGGATTATTTATCTCTTTAATAAGCTTTCTTCCAGAATCTTCGTCCATTTCTTTATACCAGATACCATCTGGATATAGAATTGTGATACCTCCATTTTTACACTGACCGTTACATAATGTCTTGGTTGTATGAATCATTTTAGTACAACCACTTTCCTTTATTTCGTCACGTATTGCTTCTGCAACTTGTTCTCCACCATTCCTAACGCACGTTTTCCCGTTACAGATTAGCACATGTTTTTGTACTCCGTGCATGTTCATTCACATCACACCCTACCATTATCTTTTTGTTCAATTGGCAGTGGAGGAGAAATTGATTGATGATTTTGGTGTTCATCCATTGGTTCCTTATTAAAACTTGCCCAAACAGTATAAGCAGCTATAACGATAAGAAGGTATAGAATGGCTGAAATTATCCATTTTTTCATATGATTACACTCCTTTATAACTTCACTCTTTGCAATCTTAATGCATTCAGAACAACAGAAACAGAACTAAATGCCATTGCTGCGCCTGCTAACCAAGGAGCTAATAAACCAATCGCAGCAATCGGTATACCTAACGTGTTATAACCAAACGCCCAAAATAAATTTTGTTTAATGTTTTGGATTGTCTTTTTACTCATAAAGATCGCATCAGCAATACTATTTAAGTCCCCACGCATTAGCGTAATATCAGCAGCTTCCATTGCTACATCTGTACCTGTACCAATAGCCATCCCTATATCTGCTAAAGCTAAAGCTGGAGCATCGTTGATTCCATCTCCAACCATTGCTACTTTTTTACCTTGTTGTTGGAGTTTCTTCACTTCTTCTGCTTTGCCTTCAGGCAATACTTCAGCGGTTACATGTTCAATACCTACTTGTTGAGCAATTGCTTGGACCGTTTGCTTATTATCCCCTGTAATCATAATGACTTCTAAGCCCATCTCTTTTAATCGAGTCACAGCTTCTTTTGAAGTCTCTTTGATGGTATCGGCTACAGCAATTAATCCTGCATATTGACCATTAATAGAAACCAACATAGCTGTTTTTCCTTCACGTTCTAACTCAATCATTTTTTCTAAATCATTATCAATTTGGATATTATTCTGGTTCATTAGTTTACGTGTACCGACTAATAACTCTTTCTCATTTACAACAGCTTTGATTCCAAAACCAGGAATAGCTTCAAATGCTGAAGGGTTGACAAGTTCAATTCCTTTCGCCTTTATTCCTTCAACAATTGCTTGAGCAAGAGGGTGCTCAGACTGTCGTTCAGCTGAACCTACCAACTCTAAAAACTCCTGGTCTTCAATTCCACTTGATACAAATACGTCGGTCAATTCGGGAGTACCGTTTGTGACTGTACCTGTTTTATCTAAGATAATGGTATTGATTCTATGAGTAGTTTCTAAGTGCTCTCCACCTTTAAATAAGATACCAAACTCTGCTGCACGACCTGATCCTGCCATAATAGAAGTTGGCGTTGCTAACCCTAGTGCACATGGACAAGCAATTACTAATACTGCGATTAATTTTTCTAGTGCTGAGGCAAAATCACCTGGTTGAACCCAGATATACCAAATTAAAAAGGTTACAATAGCAATACCAACTACAATTGGAACAAATATACCGGAAATTTGGTCAGCTAATCGTTGAATAGGTGCTTTTGAACCCTGAGCTTCTTCCACTACTTTAATTATTTGCGCTAAAGCTGTATCTCTTCCGACCTTTGTGGCTTTCACTTTTAAAAATCCATTTTTATTAATGGTTGCTCCAATAACTGCATCTCCAACCGTTTTGTCTACTGGAACACTTTCTCCTGTTAACATGGATTCGTCTAAAGCAGATTGACCTTCTACAATTTCTCCATCTACCGGTACCTTTTCACCCGGTTTTACATACACGATATCTCCTGATTGTACTTCTTCAATAGGAATTTCAACTTCTTCACCATCTCGTAAGACAGTTGCCGTTTTCGCCTGTAAGCCCATAAGTTTTTTGATGGCCTCAGAAGAACGGCCTTTAGCACTTGCTTCAAATAACTTACCTAATATAATAAGCGTGAGTAATACGGCACTTGTTTCATAATAAAGTTCAATCATTGGAGCGTTTGAACCTATTGATTTGATTGAAACATATAAACTATAGAAATACGCTGCACTCGTTCCTAAGGCGACGAGAACATCCATATTGGCACTTTTATTACGAAGCGCTTTGAAAGCACCCACATAAAATTGTTTACCTACAATAAACTGCACTGGTGTTGCTAGAGCTAATTGAACCCAAGGGTTCATTAACATTGCTGGCAATGGAATAAACGAAGTAAACGAAAAGTGACTAACCATTGCCCATAACAAAGGGATACTTAGAATAAGTGAAAACCAAAACTTCCCTTTTTGCTTTGCAATTTCCTTTTCTCGATGATTCAAATCCTCTTCTTTTTCTTCTGACTTTAATGTAGCACCATATCCAAGCTTCTCTACTCGATGAATCATGTCTGTTGTACTTACCTGGGAGGGGGTATATTCTACAGTAGCTGTCTCTAGTGCAAAGTTAACTGTTGCTTTTGAGACTCCCTCTAATTTATTTAATCCTTTTTCAATTCGGTTTGCACAAGCTGCACAAGTCATACCTATAATACTAAATTCATCTTTTTCATTTACAACGTCATAACCCAACTTTTGAATTCTTTGCTCAAAATCTTGAGTAGTTGTTTTTGATGGATCGTATATTATAGTTGATCTTTCTAAGGCAAAATTTACGTTAACGTCTTCAACACCTTCAATTTTTTTTAATCCTTTTTCGATACGATTTGCGCAAGCTGCACAAGTCATGCCACTAATTTGTAAAGTGGTTTCTTTTTGCTGTTCGCTCATTTTATAACCTCCTATTATACCCCTACTAGGTATATTCAATACCTAAAGAAAGCGTGCATAAAAATTCGCACGCTATTTTAATTTAGGCTACTTCATAACCTTGGTCATCAATCGCTTCTTTAATTGACTCTAAAGATACTTTGTTTTGATCAAATTCAACAGTTACCTTTGCTTCGCTTAAATTTACTTCTACATGTTGGACACCATTAAGTTCACCAACACTACCTTCAACAGATTTCACACAATGACCACAAGACATTCCTTTTACTGATAATGTTACTTTTTCCATTATTGACATCTCCTCTTTTATTTCATTAATCGTTTAATTGTAGTTAATAGTTCATCTATTACTTCTTGATCGCCCTCTTGAACGCGCTCAACTATACAGTGTTTAAGGTGTCCTTCAAGTAATATCTTACTTACACCATTTAAAGCAGATTGTACGGCTGAAATTTGAGTAATTACATCATCACAATAAGTATCTTTCTCAATCAACCCTTTGATACCGCGGATCTGTCCCTCGATACGATTTAGTCTACTTGCTAGGTTTTTCTTAACTTCTGGTGAGTGATGACTTTTACGTTCACTGTTTATAGAGCAACAACTATCATTGTCAGTAGTTTTCTCTAATTCATCCATTCAATCAACTCCTTCTTGATTATATTATACGGTACCCCCCTACCCTATGTGAAGGGGTAAACGCCCTTTTTTTAAAAAAATTTAAAAACACCCTGAAAGTAAGATAGAAGATTTCCAGGGTAGGGCGTAATATTATTAAAAAATATATCTATATTATTGATTCGTGACAGCTTCTGCTTGCCAGTAATAATCTGCTATTACTTCTGCTAAAGCATCTGTTGTCCGATACATTTCTTCCATGGTATTATCAACTCCACCAACTTCTATAATAATGGAGTGGGTCGATAAATCCTGATTGTATACGCCATTTCCTTGAGTTTTATTTTTTTCAAATATACCTCTGGATATCCCAGGATAATTCTTCTCTAAAAGAGTATTTAATCCTTTAGCAAACTGTAGGTTTTTTTCATAGTTCTTGTATTCCGTGCCAATAATAAAAAATAATCTCGCATAGTTTTTACCGTTAATTTCTTTTGTGGTTATTGATCTTCTTTGCGAATCCCGATGTAAGTCAAAAAAGAAAGTTAAATTTCTGTTTTGATTAGTGGATGTTTGTAAAATTTCTCGAGTCATTTTATATGAACTACGATAATCCAACCCTTTTGATTCTAATTCTTTTACAACATCAGTTGTATTTACTTCCGTTCCAATCCCCTTTTGTTCTAACTTTTCACCTAATTTTTTGCCTACCAACATAATATTCACTTTAGAGTCATGGGCATTATCTGGATTGTCTTCTCCTTTTAAATAAGGCAAAAAAGATTCGCGGCTATGTGTATGATAAATGAAGGCTACTTTCTTACCTTCTGTAGTCTTTAAAGGCTCTTTGTGTTTATGGTCAGTACTTTTGTCTGTTTTTTCTATTTCTCGTAGATTTTCTTTAGATAATTCTCTTTCTTTTAATAATACATCCATAGGAGGAGAAGATTCGACGGGAAGGTTACTGTAGTTTGTTCCTTCACCCGCCACTATTATCTTTGTATCAAACGTTTTAAAGCCAGGTACTTCATCTAGAAGAAGAGTAGCAATTCGCTGTGACTGAATATCTGTGAACGTTTCAACAGTCACAGATAAGACATTGGGAGGCTCAAACCCGTTTGGAAGAACATGTCTAAAATGCTTGTTTTCTATTCCCATTATATACATCATGGACTCTGCAGGATAATTTCTTAACCATTGATTTAGGGGATGGACATAAATATAACTTCTTGAAGCTGGGTTTAAAATTAATATTGCTAGTAGAAATAAACAAATTGTAATAAAAGCAGCTACTGATCGCTTTGTATACCGATCTGGTCGATCTAATGGTCTTCTCTTCCTACTGTTTTTCATGAACATCCTCCAGTACATTAGGATTGTTCTGTTAATCTAAGGAGCAATAATAATTTATCTAGTTGATTTTTTACGCCTTACAACATAGAGAATTAAAATTAGTGCTAACGCTGCTAAAATTACTTTTCCTTCTAACGTTAGGTTTACTAGTTGATATGTTGAATAGGATTCTAAGACTATGGCAGGGATCTTCCCTAATGTACTGGCTAAGAAGAATATTAAAAAGCCCATATTTCCAACAGCTGCAAGGAATGTAACCAATCCGGAAGGTATAAAAGGTAATAAGCGCAGGCTTATAACTAAATAAAAAGCTTCTTTCCCTGTAGTTGATAGGAGTTTATCTAGTTTAGGGTGATTCTGCGTTTTGTTTCTTAAAAATGTTTTGAACCCCTTTTTATATAACCAAAAAGATACACTTGTTCCGATTACTTCTCCTAAAAATGAAATGATGGTCCCTTCCCAAAAACCAAATATTTTCAAGTTTGCAGCTGTTAGAAACACGCTAGGTATAACGCCTAAAACACTTATAACAATGTTTAGGGACAGGCTAATTAGTATTCCTGTAAGTTCATTTGTAGATAACCACTCAACAACAACTTGCTCTAATTGCTGTCTACCCATTTATAGCCTAATCCCCACACAGTTTGAAGATGGTCATCTACAGGAAAGTTTGCTTTACGTAGTTTATCCCTTACATTTCGTACATGTGAATCGATTGTTCTTCCTTCAGTTTCAGCATCGTATCCCCATACTGAAGTTAATAAATCTTCACGACTAAACACTCTATTTGGGTATTGTAAGAGTAATCCTACTAATTTAAACTCTTTTGGAGTCACTTGTATTTCTTGATTTTCATATTTTAAAAAGTGATTTTCTCGACTCCATAACAACCCTTTATAGTTAATTTCCTCACTTTCAGTTGAAGCCCTCCTTAATACTGCTCTAAGGCGAGCAATTAGTTCGCCTTCACTAAAAGGTTTAACGATATAATCATCAGCTCCTGTATTTAAACCCTTTATTATATCAACGGTTTGATTACGTGCAGTTAGCATTATGACTGGAATTTTGGAACTACTTCTAACTTCCTGACATATCTCCCATCCATCTTTATCGGGCATCATAATATCCAACAGCATTAAGTCAGCTTCATTTCCTTCTTCTAGATAGTTTAATGCTTCAATTCCAGAATCAAATTTAATACATGTAAAACCGTTTGGAGTAAGATAAAGTTCAAGTAAATCTAACATCCTTGATTCGTCGTCAACTAACAAAATAGTTGGCATTCTAAACATCCTCTCTTAACAAGATTTCAACCATAGTGCCTTTTCCTACTCCACTTTCTATTGTGACTGTGCCTCCATGTGCTTCCACAATTTCTTTTACAATAGATAATCCTAAACCATAACCTCCACTTTTCCTTGAGCGCGATTTTTCTACTCTATACAATTTATCAAAGACATAAGGAAGGTCGGTCGAAGGAATTCCTATTCCTTGATCTTTAAAGGTAATCGTAACTTTTTTAGGTAGTTCTCGTACTATTACTAAAATTTTGGTTCCATTGTCAGAATACTTCAATGCATTATCTAACAAGTTAACAACAACTTGCTGGAATCTTTCAGGGTCAATATTTACCTCAATTTCTTGTGGGCAATTTAAATGCAGTTGAATATCCTTTTCTTTTAAGGCCAAATCAAAATGCTGAATTACATGATGTAAATAGGAGTATAATTTGACATTCTGTTTTTGAATTAAAAATGTATGTTGATCAAGTTGAGCAAGTTGAAATAGATCTTTAACTAGTTGAGATAACCTTTGTGCTTCCTCTTCAATGATATTAAGGTATTTATTTCTTTCCACTTCACTATTTGATTGGCGTTTGGCTACATCGGCATATCCTTTTAAGTACATAAGGGGGGTTTGTAGTTCATGTGATATGCTACTTAAAAAGTCATTACGTTCTTCCTTTAAACGATGTAGTTCATTAGCAAGAGTTTGAATGGATGTTCCTAACTGGCCCAATTCATCTCTTGAATGTGCCCCCAGCTTAACAGAAAAATCTCCTTGACTAAGCTTTTGGGTTGCCCCTTTCATTCTTATAAGAGGAAGTGTTATAAATTTAGAAAGCGCAAAAATAGTGATAATTGAGAATAGTACTGAAATAACTCCGACTATATAAAAATGATGTTGAAGCCTAGCTATCATGTCTTGTATATCTTTAGTATTTTCGAACATGTACACAGTTCCGACATTTTTTTTATTTAGTCTAATAGGAGAGGCAGTTGCAATATAGGGTTTATTCTTCCAATTCCCCTGCATTATTTCTCCTTTATACCTAAGAGAATAGCCTTGCCATTGTTCTACAGCTTCTCTAGCTCCTTTTACTAAAGGAGTAGAAGTCCGTATGATTTTTCCATCTTCATCTGTAATAATTACATCTGTCTGTGTTTCAGATTCCATCAAAGCGACATGGCTTAGGGTAGCAGAATCATGGTGTTTCTCTAATACTTCACGATGGCTGTTCCCTCGTAGTCTCAAACTTTCTAATTCCTCTGAAATTCTCGTACCAGCCAGCCCAGTATATAGATAAAAAAATAATCCAACCTCAATCAATAGAATAAAAACTAGAAACAACAAGCCAAGTTTTATTGAGATTCTATTCATGTTTTCACGTCCTTTAACTTAGCCTTCAATAAATTTTAGAAAAAATATGTGAAGAAAGTGTGCAGATTGGTTATTACTTCAAAATTATCTTTAGACAAATTTCGTAAGTTATTAATTATTTACAATATCTGCAAACATTCTGCACAATTATAAATTACATTATAGACATATTAAGTTATTATGGAGGTGCCGTAGTGAAAAAAATATGGCTAACTTTAATGTTTTCATTATTAGTTGTAATTGGAGTGGCATGTTCTAATAGTGAGGGCAGCATGAAAGGGCATGACATGTCTAATATGAATGAAGAAGACATGAACAATCATGATATGTCCAATATGAATACAGGCAAGGGAGAAGAGAGTAAGAAAGAAAAACTTCCTTCTACTCAAGCAACACAGATAAAGACAGGAAAAGAATTTACTCTAACAGCTAAGGAAGCTACACATGATTTCGGTAATGGAACGAAATTACCTGTTTGGACATACGATGGATCCGTACCTGGATCTCAAATTCGAGTTAAACAAGGTGATAAAGTTAAAGTTAATCTAAAAAATGAATTATCTGAACCTGTAACTATCCACTGGCATGGGCTTCCTGTACCAAACAGTCAAGATGGTATCCCAGGGGTCACCATGAATGCTGTACAGCCTGGTAAAACATTCACTTATGAATTTACAGCTTCTACTCCGGGAACATATTGGTACCACTCTCATCAAGATAGTGTAAACCAGATAGATAAAGGCTTATACGGGACGTTGATTGTAGAAGGAAAAGATGAAGAAAAAGTGGATAAAGATTACACACTTGTATTAGATGAATGGATTTCATCAGGTGAGAGCAGTATGGAAGGTATGGATCATAGTTCCATGACAAGTGATAAAGATACCAAAGGTACAGATGACTCAAGTGAAAGCATGGATGGGATGAACATGAACATGAAAGATGACATGAGCATGTACGATCTTTATACCATTAATGGAAAAAGTGCAAAAAATATGGAAACCCTAAAAGTTACAGAGGGAGACACTGTGAAACTTCGTTTAGTAAATGCAGGATATATCTCTCATAAGATACATGTACATGGATATGACTTTAAAATTGTCTCAACAGATGGGCAACCAATTAATGATCCTGCTATTATAAAAGATCAAACGTTGACAGTCGCTCCAGGTGAGCGATATGATTTAGTATTTAAAGCTAACAACCCAGGAACATCGTATATTGAATCTCATGATGATACTGATGCTGCTAAAAACATGGTTGCTAAAATTGTTTATAATAATTCAGAGAAGACAAATGATAAGCAAAATCCAAAAGAGTCTTTACCAAACATTGATATCACTAAATACGGAAAAACAACAAAAAGTAATTTCTCCCTTGATAGCAAATATGACGTTGATTATAAAATGAATCTTGGTACAGCGATGAAGGACAATAGCATGGTTTATACAATCAATAATAGAACCTATCCTAATACTGAACCATTAGATGTAAAAGAAGGCGATTTAGTTAAAGTAACGTTGACAAACACATCTAAATCAGCTGATCATCCAATGCACTTACATGGACATTTCTTTCAAGTGTTGAGTAAAAACGGAAAGGCTTTAGAAGGTTCACCACTAATGAAAGATACACTGAATGTTAAACCAGGTGAAGAATATGTTGTAGCGTTTAAAGCTGACAATCCTGGAAACTGGATGTTCCATTGTCACGATTTACATCATGCTTCTGCTGGAATGGTCACCGAAGTAAAATATAAGGATTATAAATCTTCTTTCACACCAGATCCAAGTGCAAATAATAAACCTGAATAAACTAAAGCCCTAGGTATCAATTATTACCTAGGGCTCGTTTTGATTAAGAGCTCTCTTACTAGCTTTAATTACGGCCAGGGAGCTATTGTAGTTGATATAAATTTTAAACTTCCGGAGTTGGAGTAGGTTGTGCGTAGCCACTTTTATATTTCTCATCAATTGATTGGCGAATTTGTTTAATTGATTTACCAGCTTTTAAATCAGAGACTGATTGAGCAGCTATCTCAAGACAGACACCACATTTTGTTCCGTGGTCATCCCAAACTACTTTTCCATCTTTTTTGTTCTCATAGATAAAGCAATCATAGTTATTCGTATGTCCAGCTGATTCACCACAGCCGCAATAACATGGAATATTCTCTAATAGTTCTTTATTTTGGGCAACACTTGCATAAATAACCTGCATATCTTCTGATTTATCCTTTAAAAACCCAGGCAAGATTTCATTACTTGCTGTTTCTTCCTTAATGTCACCACTAACGTGTTCAGAATGCTGTTGATGTTCTTTCACTGTATGACTTGTTTTTTCTTCACTTGTATTTGAACTTGAACAAGCTGCAGAAGCTATACTTACTATTAGCATGATTAATACAACTAAAGACTTTTTGTGCAAATGAGACACCCTTTCCTACTAGTATATTAGTAACTAATTCTATAATAGTAAGGAAAAGTTCAACCTACAAGGTATATCCATCACTCTTATCGTTTTTGAAACTACCGTAAACAAAATACTTTTACTGGCTGTGCAAAAGTGAAAGAGAATATTAATAAATGTTTAACAGAAATAATTTAATTTACTTACAAAAGAGTAAAAATTAGTAAGAAACTCTTATTACAAATGAGGATAGTTTGGTTGTTCTTAGATGTTAGAACCTTAAAAGTTCAATATATATTCTATTTATACAGTCTTTTCTTCGCTACCATGTCCCAGTAAAACCACCTATAGCTATCACAATCACTATTAGACCTATGGCCATATAAAGAAAGGGACTCTTTCCTTTCCACTCTAAATGAGTAGCATAGCCATTAAAAACGAGAGATGCCCCTAACAAAACAAGACCCAGTGATTTCAAATAAAGTGAATGCTGAAAGTAAGAAACGATTGCTAGAATAGCCCCTACTGCAGCTAAAATAACATAAAATACTTTTAATGCTTTAATACATTTCATGTCTTTCCCCCCTTGTTGCCATCAACCTTAAACTATCCTCTGTTAATCAGCATATGTTTTTTTGTCATCAATTTAGTTCCTATTTTAAAATATAAATAAAATAATCAAATAAATGTTTGAACATCCTTTAAATATGTTAGTGATATTCCCTTTATCCTTTTGTACAGGTTTATTTCTCATCCAGTACTGCAGTGAATGGGACATTTTTTAATTTTTCGTCCATTTCATGAAAAGATAAACCACTAGGACAACCCCCAGCATATCTTACATCACCATCTACTAATCCCCTACTGCAGTAAGGGTTCTTCGTTATTTTTTGATTGGACAGGCAAGCTTACTGAAGTAGCTACATAGTATCTAAAGAATTACGCCTTCATTACGTAATCAGTAGCTAGTTCAGTAACGTTACCGCGTTAATACAAGCTATATACGCCTAGTAAAGCCCTTCGTGGAATCTGTAAGGGAGCTGAGCCGAAGAGGCGAAGGGGGCGACCGGATGCGTCGAGCTGAAATCATGCATACATGAAAGGCAAAAAATTAAAAGAATGAGAGAAGGTGCTAACATGGGAAAAACACACCGGTTTCCTTTTCGAAAGATATTTACTTTAACCCTCAATTCATCTCTTACGAGATCTCGTCCCTTCAGGGCTTATTTCTTTGTTCCTTTTAGTCCACTAGCCATGCTTGACCCCACCATTCTTACCATAGGAGGCATTGTCTTAGGGATTGCCATAATCGAACGAATATTAGAACGCTGGGGTGTCATCGATCTCGTTGATCACTTCACAAAGGTAATGCGCTTTATCTTGCCTGTTGCGTTCTATAGCGCCTTAATTTACTTTTTTGCGACATTTATATTTTGAGGAGGAATGTTGATGTTTGAAAAGCTCAAATTACGGGGCCAATTGATAAAAGCGTTTCGTACAGCAGAAATTTATCGGGTTGCTAAGCATGGAGATCGGACCTCGTATCAGTTTCCAAAAATTCATCAAATCGATAACCATCATACTTACACTCGGTATGCTTTTTCCTTACTGAATGGTATTGATCCTGAACTTTTAACGAAAAAAAGATGGGCCTTACGGCAAGTATTAGGCAGCAATATCGAGATAAATGGCACCCTGAAGAACTTTAGTATTACCGTTCATCACAAAGTCCTGCCTAAGATGCTCAATTATAATTATGAAGCCATCCATCCTCATATTGAGAAAATGGAGCTTCCAGTATGCATTGGTCAAGATATCTATGGAAACCCCGTTTCATGGGATTTTGCTGATTTAGAAACCTTATTAATATCTGGCGAAATTGGAGCCGGAAAAAGCAGTCTCATGCGCGTTATCCTCACGACATGGGTGAAATATACATCACCTGATGATCTGCGATTAGTATTAGTCGATCTCAAACGAGCTGATTTAGGGCTGTTTCATGGCATTGAGCATGTAGATGCGCTTTGTTTTGAGGCAAAGGATATGAGAAAACCTTTTGCCTTATTACGAGCTGAAATGTATCGAAGAGGCGATTTATTGTTAGAGCATGGTGTGACTCATATCAGCAGGCTTCCTTTTAAGCTACCTCGTATCGTTGTGGTAATTGATGAAATGTCCATCGTGAAGAGAGAAACGGATCTTGTAGAGATGATTCAACAGTTTGCTAGCCAGGGTCGTGCGCTGGGCGTTCATACGATTATTGCCATGCAGCGTCCAGATGCCGATTTATTAAATTCAGCATTAAAGGCGAACTTACGAGTAAGAATCTCTGGAAGGCAAGCTGATGCCACGAATGCAAAGGTGGCAGGCGTACTTGGAGCAGAAGAGATCGATGCTGCAGCTAGAGGACGTATGAAAATTAAAATTGATGACGTAAAAGAGTTTCAAGCTTATTTCTTAGATGAAGAAGCTTGTAAGGAAATGCTTTCTCCTTATAAAACACGCATAAAAGACCCTGAACCTCAGCTTGAGGTCGTACCACAGCCTATCTTTGGGTTATTAGAGAAGGAGGAACAACGATGAGCTTTCGGTTATCTCAGCGTGATAAAGACATCATTGCGTTTATCAATCAGTTTCGGGCTGTGGATCGCGACTCATTAGTGGAACTGTTCTTTAAACAGCTGAAATCACCCATAAATGCGTGTAATAGCGTGATGGTACGTTTATATCGGTTAGGAATGATTGAACGCACCCAGCAGTATTCTCCGACGGTCTATTTGCCTGTAGATGCAAAGATCAAAAAGAACTCTCAAAAGATATTACATTTCCTTTCCATTCTAGATATCTATAAACAAATGTGTACGTATAGTGCGCCTAAACAGGTGATTGTTGAAGATAAGCCCACGGGACGAAAAGGAGGCATTGAACCCGATCTCTTTTGTATCTTTAAAGGATCTCCGTTTTGGATTGAAATTCAGAGAAATCAGTATTCTGAACAGAAGATGCAGGCGAAGGTCAACCTCTATGAGGAGTTTTTCTTTTCAGATGAGTGGAAAACCTTACATTGGCAGCCAGAGGGTCGAGCAGCCGTCTTCCCCTCCATACTTTTGATTACGCCTGTTCGGTATGTGGTGTCTTCAGACCATATCCGCATCATACAAGTAGCAAGTATTCATGAACTTATAGAGAAACATAAAAGTTCTCATAAAAAACAAAGTGAAGAAAGACCAAAAGTAGTATCATCGTCAAATGGAATCAAAATTAACCTAACATAGGAGACTGAGAAAATATACTTTCTAAATAAAAAGACAGCTCAGCTACACCATTATAGGACGGATAGCTTTTAAGGGAATTCATAAACTGGTTTATAAAAAGTCTGCATAAAACAGAAAACTATCCTAGTTAGAATCCTTACTCTCTGAAGGGTTCTTTTTTTATGAGATGTTTCAGAAAAAGTGATTATGGTACGACAAGAAGTCGCTTTCTTACAGTGTAGCTAACACTACTCATCTAGACGCGAAGATGATCTCCGTATGAAAAGGCATGTTTGGTAACGAGCCTGTCGGTTGCATGTGGAAATGGAAAACAGAGGAAAGAGGCATGCTCCAGAATACTACTGAGGGAAGATAGTTATAGTAAACGAAAGTGAAGGTTCGTGAGCGTCAGAGTGCGTCCCGGGTAAAGGTTCATAATCTATTAATTAAAATATTGCGCAAAAATATGTAACTGGATTACGACAAAAAATTTATCATATCGAACAACTGTCTCTTTATTTACTTTTTATAAGTCAAAAAAGTCATCTGGCTTTAATCTCGAATCAAGTTTCCTTAAGGCCTTCATAATTTTTTTTATTGTAGTACCTGATGGTACATAATTAGAGTCATTACAAATTTTACTTATCGTATTTTTGTTTATTTTAGTAATTTCACTTAACTCAGTTTGAGAATATCCTTCTTTATCTAGAAACCTACCTAATTTGCTTCGCTTCTTCCCTTTACTCCACAAGATAAAAACCTCCTTTTTAAGCAGGTTTGACTGAATTTCTTAAAAATATTCATCTTTTCAAAGAAAAATAGGAAAGATAGACAAGCATTCTTCATATGCTAAAGTACAGAGCCAGAAAAATATATGGGCTTAGTAAATTTGTTTAGAATAATGTCGATATTTTTGTCATAATCATATAGCATGAATACAGTTAAGACCGCCTTATACACTGATACATAATGGGCGGTCTTTGTTATAGGTATGAATAGTTTTTGAGTATCATAGAAAATAAAAAGCAACCTGGCATGAAGCAGTTTGC
>NZ_JBVQPN010000008.1:0-94093 GCF_055710015.1 Priestia sp. VA7 | reverse complement strand
TTGGTTACAAGCTGAACAGGAGCAAAATGAGTGTACACAAGAAGAAACTATTTCTTTGGATCAACAGCTTGAAATGATTCAGTTAAAGCAAGATTTAGGGCAAGAACTAACGCCAGAAGAAGAAAACGTACTCAAAGAGCACAGTTCTACGTACAGTTCGTTAGAAATGGCGCAGCTAAAACAGGATCTAGGACAAGCCTTAACACCACAGGAACAAGCTTTATTGCACCAACAGGACCAGTTAAAAGGCTCAGTTTCCTAATTCAAAAGTGAAGAAATCCCTTGGAAGCTGATGTTTAATAAGATTATTATTATTTAGAACATACTTCTAAATAATCAATATATGTAACTAAGTAGGAGGAGATCACGATGCCACATAAAATGACAATAACAGGATCTGCGACAGGACCATTACGAGAATACGATCGCTACGTTGCCTTTGATATGCGTGAAAAAGGTTCACCTGCTGCTCCTAAAGGACTGAAGAAGAGTACGTTTATTTCGTATACCGTGTTTGTTGCCAAGAAAGCCTTCAATAAAACCGGACTGACAAAAAAGAGTATTATGCATGAAAAGATCTTAGTTCAAGGGGAACCAACGTTAGATATTCCCATTGACGAGTGCCCTGGAGAAATTGGGATCATCTGCTTCCAGATTACCGTTCTCCCGAATAAAAACGATAAAGAAGCCAATGAGTCAAAAGATAAGAAAGAAGCCCAACAAGAGGTTTCTAAGGCTCAACAAGAGGTTGCAGCTACTAAGCAGGAAGAAAAACAAGAGCCTGTAGCAAAAGAAGTGAAAACTGTACAGCCAAAAGGGACAAAGGATGTCGTGAGTTTTGATGATATTATCGTTCCTGAAGCCTTCTTAAAGACACGTCCCAACCCTGTGAAAACAGAAGAAGTCATTGAATTTGTGAAACGTACAGGACACCTTGACAAGCCGTTAACGATTGAGAAAGAAACGAAGGTTTTAAAGGATGGCTATCGTCGTTATATTGTGGCCAAAATAGTTAAAATGAATAAAGTTCCAGTAGTGTATGAATCTAAAGAATAAAGCTTTTTAATCTAATTATCGCTTGTTATTCCTAATAGACAGCAAACAACTATAAAGTATCCCCCTTTCATAGTTGTTTGCTGTCTATTTATCTTGAAAGCCACTTTCTATATATAGCTCATCTACTGTATGATTTCACCTTCCATTGTTGATGGTATTATTATAAGTCATTAAATTTAAAAGAACGCTCTAACTTTCCTTTTAGCTCTGCTAAATTTAATCATTTTATTTTTGATACATCATTAGTTGAATAATACTATTTTAGACCTATTATTTCATTTATGTGTCCAGACAACCAGATTTTAGTTAAACTTGAGGTGAACTAAAAAGAGAATTCATGTTTCTGAATAAAAAATAACTTTCTTTTTTTAGTTAAAACACAAATTTAGTTGAACCCAAGATAAACTAAAACGATAATTAAATCAATAATAAGTTATTTCCGTTTTTTTAATCAATAATAATAGTTATTGATTAAAAGATAAAACGATAATTTCATTCAGGAATTAGTTATTATATTATTATTGTTTTAAGATTTACATAGGAGAAATTAGCAGTTAATATAGAATCAATAATGAGACAAGAATAATATTATTAGAATCTACGTTAATCATCCCATGATACGTTTCGCTTCGAAATCAAATGCATGATTCTTGTATTATATTAATTATTAACTGACATATGGAGGTGTAGTTATGTCTGAAAAATTGTACTTACCAAAAGAAGTAGTAAATATACTGGGTATCTCTGGAGATTTGCTTCGTAAATGGTGCGAAGAATTCAATATTATTACAGAGTGGACAGGCACTG
The DNA here is from genome assembly GCF_055710015.1 of Priestia sp. VA7. Classification (NCBI taxonomy): domain Bacteria; kingdom Bacillati; phylum Bacillota; class Bacilli; order Caryophanales; family Bacillaceae; genus Priestia; species Priestia sp. VA7. The sequence continues at coordinate 92,230 of NZ_JBVQPN010000008.1, read as the reverse complement.
ATTATGGAAAAGGTCATAGAAGGTTTACAAAAGAGAATCTAGAGACACTTAACAGTATAAAGAAGAAAATTCAGGAGCAAGGTTGGTCCTGGGATCAAGTGAAACAATGGCGTAATGGCGAAGAAATGACTATTAATGACCACGAAGAACGATCTATTTTAGAAAAGAAGATAGATCACCTAGTTGAAGGCCAGAAACAACAAATAGAATTTAACAGGATTCTTTCAGAAAAATTGGAGCTTCTAACAAAAGAACTTATTTCTACTCAAAAAGAGTTAGCTAATGCAAATAAAGAAATTGCAGCAACAAAGCAGCAAATGATTGAAGTGAAAACAGAAAATAAAGACTTAGAAGCATACATAGAAAACAGCCTAAAAAGACGCGATAAAGTTCTTCTTGAAAGCATTAGAAAAACTCAAGAAACGCTAAAAGATAATTTAGCTGAACAAGATTCAAATCAGAGCAAACAGAATCTTGAAGAACTAATAAATACTAATCTAAAAGAGTTATTAAAACAAAGAGATGAAGACCTTTTAAATGCATTTACTCATACTCAAAAAGAGTTGATTAAAGAACAAAATCAAAAGAAGACATTATGGCAAAAGCTATTCTCAAACTAGGAAAATCATTCCTGGTTTTTTATTTTGTCAACTAATAGATAATAGAAAAACAATAATATCTTTATTTAATTATTTATCAATTTCATAAAAATATCTAAATCGGAATTTACTTATGATTGCTTTAATTATCATTTTAGGATTATTTTCATGATTAACCGAATTTTATTGCTTAATTATAATGAACATGTTGAAGAATTGTTTAAAATTTCATCGTGTAGAAAATCAATAATTTAAAAGATAATTTATTTATTTTTTTTACAAATATACCTCTAAAATGTTTTAAATTTAATAAAAACGGAAATGAATCATTATTGTTTTATTTACGAGTTTATAGATTAATAATTCCCTAAATAAAACAGGAATTCAAAAATAGATTTTATATAACAAAAGATTTAATCCTCTAAAAATAAAATTCTAACATTTATCAATGCCACAATTAGCTCATCTAGTATCATGACAACTTTGTTATATCTAAATTACTGACTCAAATCCAGTAGATATTACACTTTAAAATTAAGATAACACTAGTTAATAATTTATTAGATTAATCTCTTTAAATAGTTTATGTTTATATGGCTAAATGCATCGCTAAAGCAGAAAAAACCATCACGATAAGGGAAAAGGGCAGTTATTTAATCTATGACGTTATTAAATAGCTAAACATGCTAATATACCCTCAATTGGGAATACCGATTACTATAGTAACCATAGCATTACACGTATAATATCTCGTCCTCTTATTAATTGAAGGTTTTCACGTATATACCTAGAATAGTTCTCTTGATAAGAGGAGGTGATCATATGTTGAGAGTTATAACCGCAGAGGCAGCATATACCACCGAAGAATTAGCCGATATACTTGGTTTGCCCATATCAACTATACGAAAATACAACTTCCATTTTGCCAAAATTGGTGTGCAATTTACTAAAAAACAAGGTAGATTAGCTTATACAAATGACGACGTTACCATTTTTCATGAACTAAAAAGAATTTATGCTCATCCCGAAATGACCTTAGAAAAATCCGTTATAACCGTTGCAAAAAAATTTAACCTATTGCAAATACCAGCCACTCCACCTAACATTTCAACTGAAAAGCAAACTCTTAGCCTAGAACCACGTGAGATGCAAATGAAAGAGATACAAAGCTATATCGATGCAAAATTTGAAGAACGCGAACGTCAATTAATCTCAATGGCTCGTGAAATTCGGGCGTTAAAAAAAGCACACCAACAAAAGAAGAGTTTTTATAAGTGGTTAAAAACCTTTTTTGAAAAATGATTTGCTAGAATGGCGGTATCTCGTTATCTAATATTCACACAAAAAAACTTTTCTCTCTAGGTAAAGGTTTTTTTGTGTGAAGTCCAATTTCAAAGAATATCTATAACAAAGACCGCCCATTACTTATCAGTGTATAAGGCGGTCTTAACTATATTCATGCTATATGATTATGACAAAAATATCGACATTATTCCAACTCTGCATAAGCAATATTTATATACTGTTTATTTTATAGTTTATTATATGTTGTAAATTAAGATTTTTGCCTGTTTTTTTATACAAAAATGTATAGTTTTTTTAGAATACGTCCATCCTTTATAAAAAGGAGTGTGTTAGTATGCCTAAAATCACTAAAAAAAGTAAGTTAGGAAAATACTTAATGGGCAAGGGCTATACTCAAACCAAATTAGTTAAAGCAACTAATTTAAATAGACATACAGTTAGTAAAATTTATAATGACTCAAATTATATTCCATCTGGCTCAACCATAAAAAAAGTAATGAATATTTTAAAGAAACTTGACTCTAAGGCGAAAGTAGAGGACTTTTTTAACTTATAAGCCCTATCATAGGCAAATAGAGCTTATTTATTGCATTAAGAAAAAAACTTTATAAAAGTTTACTAGCAATCTATATACAAAGGAAGATGAGCATACTATTCCAAGTTTTGATAAAAACGGTAGATTGGAAATTCCATGATTTCTTCTTTTTCTTCATCAGGAAGAGTAGCAAATATTCTCTTCGCTTTTTTCTTATTTTTCAACAAAACCTCACATGCAAAACATATTGTTTGCTCATTATTGATTTCTGCTCTTGCTTGTATGTTATAAAGATCATTTTGTTCATCTTCTAATAATTCATGGTCTTGCTTGAGTTTAATGAGATAAATATTAACTTTTGCAATTTCATCTTCAGAATACTTAGCTAAGTATCGTTGGTTTAGATCAAGAGCAAGCTCTAAATAATTTTCATCGAGGGTTTTATCATAAAATTCTATATAATCTAAAGAACTAGTAATTGTTAAGTCAGCTTGTATATCATGATGTTCATCAGCAAAAGATAATTTTACTATGTCAAAATCAAAGTTTGTATCTTTCACCATTTCTTCAATTTTTCGAGAAGCGAAAATGCTTACTTTTTGGCCATGATTTTCCCGATTATCAGGTAACATAACAGGTTCAACAGTATCCTGCCCGTGATTACTAGCTACATCTGTTATAGAAGAATATCTACCCGTTATTTTTAATGCTTCTTCACTATAAAGGTTAAGGAAACATCCATCTTCATATACTAATGCTAGTTTCACATATTTGGAAAGTTCAATATTGATTATCTCCGTTTTTTTTAGTTTTTCTTGATGAATATTTAGTAAGCTATATTGTTTATTTTTAAAGATATTGATTATAGCATTGAATAGGGAAGGGAAATCTTCCTTATCATCAAATATATAATTTTTACTTATTCCAATTTGAGTACAAATATCTATCAGTTCTTTGTAGGATTCAATCTCTTCCTCAATTTGTTGGAGATGTCCCTTTAAATTTAATGTCCCACCAGATAACTCTAGAGATTGAAAAGGAAACTTATTGCGCTGTATGTAATAGTTTATTAATCGTAAACATTTCATATAGGAACCGAGGCTTTTTACTCTTTCTAGATGGAATAGACCAGATTTCTTTCTCCTATCAAAATCCAACGTTAAAGTATCTTCTATAACGACCTTGAATCCCTTCTCTGTTTCAATGATTTGGTAAGTAACAAGGGTGGATTCATTGTTCATATAAACGACTTCGTTTTTTCCGATTTTCAACTCATCTATTTTAACTTCCTCCACTGGTAACTTAATACCGTCGTCTGGGATACCATGTACGTGAATTACCCCTTCATATAAATTAAAAGCTTTCTTTTGCATGTTAACAAAATCTACTTTGTAAGGCGTAGATTCTTTGTTTTCAGATGTTTCAGTAGAGCCTGTTTGCTGTTTGTCTACCTCTTCTATAAATGTGTGACGTAAAGGATCTAAATCCCCATTTTTCATTTTTTTAAAATCAAAGGAAATAGATTTCTTTTCACTTGAATTAAGATGAGATAAGAGTGATCTAACTTTTAGTGGGGCTAATATTCGATAATATGTTAGCTGTTCAACAGTTGTTGTATCAGTTTCTGGATCTTTTACTGCAACCTTTTTGGGGATTTCTGTTGTAACCATTTAATTCTCTCCTTCTTCATGATGAACATTTACGTCCATAAAAAATTCATCGAATCCTAGTATAACAATAACAGAAAAAACTACTGTCGAGGCCAGTAGCTTTTTTTGTTAACCATATAAATTATCTTGGAAGATATAAATAATATACTTTATGGTCTCTTAGATCTAGATAACAAAATGTCCCTCGAATTGAGGTAATGATTCATAAAGACTAAGTTATTCTTCATAGTAGTATGCATGACAATTTTTATTAAATTAAGGGTTGTATTAATCAATTATTTAACTTCCCTTCTATATATTTTTATAGTTTTTTTCAAAAGACAATGGGCCTCCATGTACCTGTATAGAGGTAAAGTAATATTCTTGAACAAGATTAAGTGAATTGTTTTTTCTTTTTTATATAATTTAGTACAACTTCACGCTCATCTTCAAATAACAGGTTCAAATGATTGATTTTAGATATAGGTTGCCAGAAATATGAGTCTACGATCTGGACTTTCTTTTCTCCAGCCAATATTTTAACTTCAAAATAGGTTATGTGCACATCAACATTATAAGTAGTAGACCTATTCTCGTATATTTTTTTTACTATCTCTATTTGATAACCTGTTTGATTCCATACTTCTCGAACACAACAATCTTCGAGCCGTTCATGTCCTTCGATAGCACCAGAAGGAACAGACCAAAGCTTTGGCATGTTGGTTTTCTCTTGGGAGACCATTAATAATTCATCTTTATCATTTAAGCAAATTATTGCAAAACCACTACACGTATTCACTAAGATCTCCCCTTAAAAAACATTATAGGCGTACAGGTATTTCTTATAAATAGAACTTAATCAAACTCGATGATATTCTTAAGCAAGTCCTTTAAATAAGTTCCAGTGTGAGCTCAAACACAGACGATTTCTTTATTTGGTAAGTGTAACTTTAAATACCACTTCTGTGTCATCAGCTACTTCAGCTCCTTGATAAAATGTACTATGCGAAACACTATGAGCTATAAATCTTTCACTGGTTTCAGGAATCACGACGGTATAATGATTATTCTCAAAAAAGGAATCATATAATTGATAATCTTGTTTACCTAAAACAGAAAATGAAAACTTAATTTGATCTCTTCCCTTAGTCATTTTTCCATTATTAATAATTCTTTTTTCAAGTCCCACTTCTTCTTTGCTGACTGTAGACATAGTAAGATATTTTACATCAAATACAACATCATTAATGACTAATTCTTTCACTATTAAGTCCTCCTTCTCTATTTGTTTCCTTTCCTTAATTCGCCAAAGCTTAACAAGTCACCTCTTTTCCAATATATAACATATCTCTTTGTATAACCCACCTAAAAAAAGACCTCTTGTCTCTGAACCCCAAAATTTCTGTAATGCGTCTATTAATATCTAACTAACTGACTAAGTTGTTTTATCTGAGTATGCACAAAAGGCGAAAAAAGAAGGAATTTAAGAAACAAAAATACAGTATGAAGGTCGTATAGACGAATTAAGGATTATTTTGGAAAATAGAAAGAAGGAAAGTTATTTAGAAACAAAAAAACCCCTTAGTAAGAAACTGTAAGAGATAAACACGATTAGTTTATTAGTAACCGAAAGCAAACACTCATATCCAGATACTTAAAGTGGAATTAGATAAGGTAAATAGAAAAGGAAATGGGTCGGGATAAAAATAGGGGATTAAAGGTACCATGGAAGAGGAACTAGATTGGTCAAATAGATATTTAAAGAAGATTCCCAAAGACTTTACATCTATATGATAGTAGCAAAATGAGAGGCAGAAAAAAGAAAGGAGTTTTAACAATGACTGATCCAAAACTATTATTTAAAAATGTTACATTAGGCAATATAACATTAAATAACCGAGTAGGGGTTGCTCCAATGGCACGCGTAAGCGCAACTTTTGAAGGGTTGGCAACCAATCAGATGGTATCATACTACACATCATTTGTCCGTGGAGGATTTGGACTCATTATTACGGAAGCAATTTATACGGATAACAAGTATAGCCAAGGTTATTTTAATAATCCAGGTCTTATTAATGAAGAACAAACACAAGCATGGAAGAAAGTCGTCGATTCTGTCCATCAAGCAGGTGCTAAGATATTTGCACAAATAATGCATGCGGGAGCCCTTTCACAAGGGAATCGTTTTATTCAAGATACAATCGGACCATCTGCTGTCCAGCCAAAAGGAAAACAAATGGAGTTTTATGAAGGGAAAGGTCTGTACCGGATTCCAAGGGAAGCAACAAAAGAAGAAATCACAGAAATGATAAATGGGTTTATTAATGCGGCTAAACATGCAAAAACTGCTGGTTTTGATGGGGTTGAAATTCATGGAGCTAATGGTTACCTACTTGACCAGTTTCTTACTGATTATACCAATAGACGTACAGATGAATACGGTGGTTCTACTGAAAATCGAGTCCGGTTATTGGTTGAAGTTTCAAAAGCAGTTCGAGAAGCCGTTGGACAGGACTTTACCATTGGTATTCGTATTTCACAAGGAAAGATAAATGATTATAACTACAAGTGGGTAGGAAAAGAAAAAGATGCTGAAATCATCTTTGGTCAGTTAGGACGTGCCGGTCTTGACTTTATTCATGTTACAGAGTATGAAGCATGGGAACCAGCATTTTCAAAAGATGAAGAAACTATTGGAACCAATTCAGGTTTGAGCAACGGGGATTTGTCGCTTGCGGCTCTGGCAAAAAAATATGGGAAAGTTTGTGTAATAGCAAACGGACATTTAGAGGATCCTACCAAGGCAAGAGAAATCATTGAAAACGGGAAAGCCGACATAATTACCTTAGGTAAAGGAGCTCTTGCTAACCATGATTGGGTCAACAAAGTCAAAAAGGGGGAACCATTGGCAAAGTTTGATGAAGAAAAAGTGCTAAGACCAAATGCTAGAATTAAGGATTTTGAGATTTGAAGAACATATTTAGGAACGAAAGAAAAATTTCATAGGATAGATATTATTGAATGTATTACAATAAACTTCAAGCTTAATAATAATGACGAAAAGGAGCGAATTTATTATGAACAAGCTGTTGACTTTGACGATAGCTTCGGAATTGTTTCTTTTGCTGCCCTTTTTAATTATTTTCCTTATCAACAGAAAAACGAAAAAAAATATTCTCTTGTTGCTCTTTTTGATTATTGGGGGCGGTCCACTTCTTTATCTAGCCATAGATGATTTAAACAGCAACTATGTTGATGCTAATATCGGATTAGGTCTTGCCTTTATGTTTACCTGGATATATAGTCTAATTGCTTTAATCGTTGCCATCAGTCTTATAGTAAGAAAGAAACGAAAGAATAATATTTCAAAAGAAGAGTAATTATGTTTATGGTTAAAAAATCTATTATTGGAATACCAAGGAAAATAATTTCATTCATCGGCATCCTAAATTCCAAAAGAAACCTTTGCTAAGATTGAGACGAATTCCATAAAAAACCACTATTCACTCACTTCTTCTAAAAGAATGAGAGAATAGTGGTTTTAAGACCTCTTTATTTGGTCGCAGGTAATCTCTTGTTTATTTTATCTCAATTGCTGAAGCTTTATTATCCCAATCAGAGGCCATATTAGCAGTTTTACCATACCAATCGGAGTGCCTAAAAGAGACTCCTTTTCCATACCCTTGAGATGAAGTATGCTCCCAGAGAGTCGTTGAATAGCTTGAAGAAGGTGATGCTGTACTTAAAGACGAAATTCTGTCATTCCAGCTGGAAGGCAAGTTTTTAAAACCGTCTCTCCAATAAATGTATTGACCTCCTTTATTTTTAGACTCGTAGAAATCTGTACAACAAGAACCACTGCCCATCATAATGACTTTGTTTTGAAGTCTCTGTTTATCCTTCTCAATAAATGCATTTAAAGCTTCCCGGCTCGTAAACCCATATGCCAACCAAGCGCCCTCTTTATTCTGTTTAGGTAGAACCATAGTTACTTGTATATCTTTGTTAGAAATGCTATTCATCTTAACTGAAGAATCTACCTCTTTTCCATCGACAGTTACATAATCGAATGTTTTAATTGTATACTCCTTTTCTGCATACGCTCCGTTCGTAGGTACTGCTATAAATCCCATCATAACAAAAAGAAAACATAGTGCGGAAAGGCAACGTTTCACTTGCAAGTCCTTCACTCCCTTATTATTTACATTTTGGTAATATGGTTGAACAAGCGAGCCGGTGTTAGTACCCATGTGTAAAATCCAGATGAAATAACAGTTTTTTTGTCAAATGTTATAGCTGGTTACTCTAAATCCCCTATACCATAAATATAATAAATATTTAAAATGTAATAAAATGCTAAAATCACTAAATTTAATTTTAGTTAAAAATGATCATTTTTAACATTAAATGTAAAATAATCGTGAAACAACTAGTATTTAATTCATTTTTATAAACGTTTATTATTCCTTATAGAATAGTTCTAGTTATCATAATGTGCCTTTTCAGAAGCAAAAAGAGCCTGTATTATTTAGAAACAGGCTCTTTTTGCTTTGAGTATATAAATTCTTTTACTTCCACGATTGAAAGACCTAGATGATGTGCTTCTTTCATGAGACTTATCCATTCCTCATCAAACTTATTTTCTTCTTCTTTTAGCACTCATGATTCCTCCAACTGTCCTAATTGAGATTAATTAGGCGGTATCATTTAACAATAAAATATTGAAAATTAAGACTATTTATTCAACAAATTTCTTCTAAATTCCTGCAATATAAGTCTTTTTATACAATTAATTAAGAGTTAATGTAGAAAAAAGTAAACTGAAAGAATTATTGTTGATACTTTGAACAAACTACTCAAGAGGTCGAAAGATTTCCATCCTTTGGTTAAATAAATGTAGCAGAAAAACTCCTGAACAGGGGGACTGACCCCATAAAGTGAGACAAATAAAAAAACACCTTTAAGTAAAAAACGGGTATGTAGTACCTAACAATAACTTGGAGGTGTTTTTTCTATGGGAAAAAGAGTTAGCTATCCAGTAGAAGTGAAATTAAAAGCAATTGAAATGAGATTATCAGGAGTACCAATCAAAGAAGTTATGGAAAGTTTACAGATTCGCAACTATACACAGCTCAAAACATGGATGAGGTGGCATAGAAATGGAGAATCCTATCACCTGGCACAGCCCGTTGGGCAAACATACACTCCTCGAAAAGGAGCTCATTCTCAAGATACTCCATCAAAGTTAGAAGCTGAAAATCGATATTTAAAGCAACAGATTGAAGTCTTAAAAAAGTACAAAGAGTTGGAAAGGGAGTGGTACCAGAAGTTGTATTGAACTTAGTAGAAGAATTAAAAGAGAAACTGCCTATCTCTCAAATCTGTCAGTGTCTGGATATTCCTCGATCCACTTATTATCGTTGGCAGAAAAATGAGCAAGGAGAAGAAACAAAGGGAAAGAAATGGATAGAACGAAAAGTTGGTGAGCAGTGCCGTAAACATAAATTTCGATATGGCTATCGAAAAATTACAGCGTTACTCAATCAAACCATGCATATCAACCATAAAGTAGTGCAGCGTGTTATGCAGAAATACGGTTGGCAATGCCGAGTGAAAAGGAAAAAACGGAAACAAACAGGACAACCTTATCAGGTTGCAGAAAACGTGTTAAACCGTAATTTCCGAGCAGAGCGCCCTCTTCAAAAGCTGGTTACCGATATTACTTACTTGCCTTTTGGACCTAAACAGTTGTATCTTTCAAGTATTCAAGATTTATTTAATGGTGAAATCATTGCGTATTCAGTGAGTGATTGTCAAAACGTAGAGTTTGTTTTAGATACATTACGTCAACTCCCTCCTTTACCTGAGGGATGTACGTTGCATAGCGACCAAGGTTCGGTTTACACATCATATGCGTATCAACGAAAAGTCAAAGAAAGAGGCATCATCATGAGTATGTCCCGCAAAGGGACACCTGCAGATAATGCCTCCATTGAATCGTTTCATTCCAGCCTAAAGTCTGAAACGTTTTACCTCGACGAGTTAACATGTACTACGACTGCCATCGTAGAGCAAACTGTCGAAAGCTACATTACTTATTATAACCATATCCGTATTCAAACGAAACTAAACAACCAGTCACCGGTACAATACCGACAACTGGCTGTTTAAAAGGTGTTTTGATCCCTGTCTCGAAATCAGGGGTCAGTCCCACAACGATGGGGTAGCTTTCTTTTTTTATCAGAAGGCATATTTTCTTACTATCTTATGTTAAGTTAATTTTAATTCCACCAGAAGAAGCTGATGTTCTTGGTCTTCCATCTCTTTGCTGTTTAGTTGAACTTCTGTATTTCTCCATCAATCCATCAATACTTGTTACTTGTATGATGCGAATATGTTCTGAAGATACCGCATAACGAATAGGCGTAATCAAAATAACGGAAGGGAATATGGCTGCTCGATCCTCCGGCTGCCAATGTAATGCCTGCCATTCATCCGAAAAGAAAAACTCTTCATAGAGGCTAATCTTCGCTTGCATTTTCTGTTCTGAATACTGATTTCTCTGTATTTCAATCCAAAAAGGAGATCCTTTAAAAATACAAAATAGATCCGGTTCAATCCCTCCTTTTCGTCCAGTGGGCTTATCTTCCACAAGGACGTGTTTAGGTACACTATACGTACACATTTGTTTATAGACATCCAAGATATAAAGGAAATGTAATATTTTTTGAGAGTTCTTTTTAATCTTCGCATCTACAGGCAAATAGACCGTCGGAGAATACTGCTGTGTACGTTCAATCAGCCCTAACCGATACAAACGTACCATCACACTATTACACGCATTTATGGGCGATTTCAGCTGTTTAAAGAACAGTTCCACTAATGAGTCTCGATCCACAGCCCGAAACTGATTGATAAACCCAATGATGTCTTTATCACGCTGAGATAACCGAAAGCTCATCGCTGTTCCTCCTTCTCTAACAATCCAAAGATAGACTGTGACACAACCTCCAGTTGAGGTTCAGGATCTTTTACCTTTGTTTTATAAGGTGAAAGTATCTCCTTACAAGCTCCTTCATCTAAGAAAAAGGCTTGAAACTCTTTCACCTCATCGATTTTAATCTTCATACGTCCTCTTGCTTCGGCATCGATTTCTTCTGCCCCAAGTACTCCTGCCACCTTTGCATTTGTGGCATCGGCCTGCCTACCAGAGATCCGTACCCTCAAGTTTGCTTTCAGTGCTGAATTCAACAAATCGGCATCGGGACGCTGCATGGCAATAATCGTATGAACACCTAGTGCACGCCCTTGGCTGGCAAACTGTTGAATCATTTCTACAAGCTCCGTTTCTCTCTTCACTATAGACATTTCATCAATTACCACAACGATACGAGGCAGCTTAAAAGGGAGCCTGCTGATGTGAGTCACGCCGTGCTCTAATAGTAAGTCGCCTCGTCGATACATTTCAGCCCGAAGTAAGGCAAAAGGTTTTCTCATATCTTTCGCTTCAAAACAAAGCGCATCAACGTGATCAATTCCATGAAATAACCCTAAATCAGCTCGTTTAAGGTCTACTAACACCAAGCGCAAGTCTTCAGGTGAGGCATACTTCACCCACGTTGTGAGGATGACACGCATTAAGCTGCTTTTTCCTGCCCCAATTTCGCCAGAAATCAGTAACGTTTCTAAATCTGCAAAATCCCATGAAACAGGGTTTCCATAGATATCTTGACCAATGCATACGGGGAGCTCCATTTTCTCAATATGGTGATGAATGACCTCATAACGATAATTGAGCATCTTAGGTAGGCTTTTATGATGAACGGTGATACTAAAATTCTTTAGGTTGCCATTTATCTCGATGTTGCTACCTAATACTTGCCGTAATGCCCATCTTTTTTTGTTTAAAAGCTCAGGATCGATCCCATTCAGTAAGGAAAAGGCGTACCGTGTATAGGTGTGATGATGATCGATTTGATGAATTTTCGGAAACAGATAGGAGGTACGGTCTCCACGTTTCACCACCCGGTAAATCTCTGCCGTACGAAACGCTTTTATCAACTGGCCACGTAATTTGAGTTTTTCAAACATCAACATTCCTCCTCAGAACATAAAGGTCGCAAAAAAGTAAATCAAGGCGCTATAGAAGGTAACAGGCAAGATAAAGCGCATCACTTTCGCAAACTGATCCACAAGATCGATCACACCCCATCGTTCTAATATTCGTTCGATAATAGCAATTCCTAAGACAATGCCTCCTATGGTCAGAATAGTGGGGTCAAGCATGGCAAGTGGGCTAAACGGGACAAAGGAATAAGCCTTGAAGGGACGAGGTCTCGTGAGAGATAATTTGTGAGGTGGAAGAAAGATTTTTCGAAAGGTAAATCTTTTTGTTCTTCTCATGTTGATACCTTCTTTCATTCGTTCAATTTTTGGCCTTTTATTTATGCATAATTTCAGCTCAACACATCCGGTCGCCCCCTTCGCCTCTTCGGCTCAGCTCCCTTACAGATTCCACGGAGGGCTTCACGAAGCCTATACAGCTTGTATTAACGCAGTAACGATACTAAACTAGATACTGATTAAATAATGAAGTTAAGATTCTTTAGATACTATGTGGCTACTGCAGTAAGCTTGCCTGTCCACTCAAAAAATAAAAAAGAACCCTTACTGCAGTAGGTAAGGAGTAGATGGTTATGTAAGAGGTGCAGGGTTTTTTATGTGTGAATGGTTGTCTCAAAGTTCTATTTTTTCATAACATGATGTAGAAAGTTATTCATAGAAAAAGGGAGAATGAATTTCCATTCTCCCTTTAGCCATCACTTATAAAGTTGTATTAGAAACGTCCTCCGCCAAGTTGTTGCTCAGCCATTTGTACAAGACGTTTTGTAATTTCGCCACCTACTGATCCATTCGCACGTGAAGTTGTATCAGCACCAAGGTTTACACCAAATTCGCTCGCGATTTCATATTTCATTTGATCGATTGCTTGTTGAGCACCATATACTAATAATTCGTTGTTGTTGCTACTTTTGTTGTTTGCCATGTTGTGTCACCTCCTTGTTTCTTTTAAGTTTCCTATTATAGAAGAGGCATATACATGGTAAATAGTGGATGTATTTTACCTTATGTGCTCGCCATACTAACTCTTAGAAACAAATAACTCTGTAAAAAGTGGGATTAGATGTTTCATTTCCTTGTTATAAAATCTATACACTTGCCATGTGTAGAAAAAAGAGCCGTATCTTTTAGATACGGCTCTTTTTTCTATTTATTGACGACGAAGCTTTTCAATTTCTTCTGAAGTAAAGCCTGTTAATTCAATAATTACAGCATCATCAAGTCCTTTTTCGATCATGCCTAAGGCTACTTTTTTTAGCGTTTCTTCTTTTCCTTTTTTTTCTCCAAGCGTTTCTGCTCTTTTTAAAGCAGATTTTTCATCCAAAAGAGCTTTTCGTCTTGCTTCATAAGCAAGTAATACTTCTGGATCTTGACTCACACGCTCCCATTCATCTATTGCTTTCTTTAATACTTGATCTTCTTGCATCGCAATCTCCTCCAATACTTGAGTGATTTCTTCATCTTCCGATGCTTCAAGTAATAATAACCATCTAACAAGTTGATCTTCTCGTGGGTCTACCTCTCTGTTACGCCATTTAATTAATAGCTTAGGTAGTTCCATAAAGTGAATTTCCAGCATATCGGTTAAAAGTAATTTCTGTTCGCGCTCATATAACTGAAAGGTGGAGTGATAATCATGCATATGTGATAAATAACGAAAGTTCACAATGTTAATAGTAATGGTTTTACAAAGCTCTCCGTAATCCATACCTTCCTTCATTTGGCTACTATACATTTTGGACCAATAATAGAGTGTTCGCTTTTCCATATCATGCTTATTATTAAGTTGAATTTCAATATTAACGCGGCTTCCATCTTCTAACTGCGCGTGTACATCTAAAATTGAACGTTTATCTTCTTGGTTTTCTTTATTAAAATGCGGATCTAATAACTGAACCGTTTGAATCTTCTTCTCATCTGGAAAGCGAAGTGCCGCATTTAAAAAGGCAGCTAAAATGGATTCATTTCCATGGGTACCAAATAACGATTTAAATGCAAAGTCGACACGCAAATCTAATCGTTTCGTCATAATGCCCTCCGTCATATTTATATTTGTTATTAGTATATCACGACTAGATTTCTTCTTCCTATATAACACGTTCTGATTCGATACGCTCATATTAAAAAACTTGTTACTCCTCTTAGATATAAGGTCTTCTTAATAACCTATTCATTCTCCAATAGTTTTTGTCTCAACTTCGAACAATTGAACAAAAGCTGCCTTTTTTATGGACCTCTTGTACATACCCAAGTTTTAGAGATTGCCGTTTTTGCATAAAAACATCGGTATTTAATTCAATAGGGTCGATTGGCGTATGGAGTAACACTTTTTAAAACGATATAATTCTGAATATACAGAAAATTATTAAGTGGGAGAGTGGAAGTATGAGTGGAAAAAATAAAGAAGTTGAATTTATAAAAATCATATGTGTCTTAGATGGTTTGGCTGAAAGCTTGAATATCACAAAAGGGCAGGAGTATTACGGATTTGAGACTGTCGATGAGTTAGGTTATAACGTTTATATAGAGAATGAAAAAGGAAGATTACCTACTTATATTGGATCATATCCAAAGACATATTTTCGATTGATAGATAATGAAATACATGTTGTAACGTTTGAAAAAAATACCTAACATTTTAGACGGCCCTGCTTTTTCTATAAAGGAAAAGTGAGGTCATTATCTATAACTAGTGAAGGGTCCAATAAAGAAAGCAATATGAAGGGCGTCATTACGTATATAAAGCTTGTGCTAACGCGGTAACGTTACTGAATTAGCTACTGATTAGGTAACGAAGCGCGATTCTTTAGATACTATGTAGCTATTGCAGTAAGCTTGCCTATCCACTCAAAAAATAATAAAGATTTTATTTAACTGCAACTAAATATTTAAAGAAGGGTTTATTTTGTTGTTATTGAATCTATACAGGACGGTTTATTTCAAATCTCAATTGCAGAGAGGGGAAATGATAATGGCCACTGGAAGAGAACGGGCGGCACGGAGTATTTTGGGTCAATCAGGATTGAGGAACAGGAATCCAGACAACGCTACGTTTGATGAAAAAGGAACAAAGCCTCGCACCTCAAATTTTGAAAGAGTTGCGACTCCTCGTGAGGGTTCTACTCGAATAGCAAGGATGGCAGAAGAATATAGAGCTGAGTATAAAAGAATAAAAAGAAGAGAACAGTTTTTGCAAGACACAATAGATTTATTAAGTGATTGTAATAACAAGCAGTCCGTTAGAGAGTTAAAGGAATTAATTAATTTAGCAAAAGAGCGATTAATAATGTATCAAGGTAAATAAAAATTATTCCTTTTTTTATTACTGATATAGTATAACACTAATACGTTCACATACACATTTGCGTGAGTGCATTTTTTCTAGAGAGAGCAGCCAGTATATGATGGTTGCTCTTTTCATTTTTAAGGAGATATGATTACATGAAAGATTGGTTTAGAGTATTCCCTCTTAGAGATGGTTCAAAGAGAGAAATTAGTATTGATTACGACAAATATGGGCTTTTTCTACAAGATATGTAAATTATAAAACTATTTTTTAATAAAATACATTAATCATTACTTTTATTATTGATATATTAATTACTTTATACTAATTGAAATTATAGGAGAGCGTAAAATATTTTGTGTAAATGAATAAATACAAAAAGGAAGACCTTTTCTTGTAGAATTAAGTCACCACAACCAATTCAAAGAAAGAAGGTCTTCCTATGAATCAGTTTACAACAGATCTTGTTCAAGCTCTAGTCCAAAAAGAAGATGTAACGAAAATTTTCCGTTCTCACTTAGAAAATGCCGTTAATACGCTCTTAGCGAGCGAATTGACAGCTTTCTTAGACTATGAAAAATATGACCGTATTGGATTTAATACAGGGAATTCACGAAATGGTTCGTATGAACGGACGCTACACACAGAGTTTGGAGAACTTCATCTCGTTATTCCTCGTGATCGGAATGGCGATTTTAAGCAACAGACGGTGGCTCCTTATAAAAGAGCCAATGATACGCTTGAAGCGTTTGTCATCCATATGTTTCAAAAGGGTGTAACGACAGCTGAAATTGCCCATTTAATGGAGCGCATGTATGGTCATCACTACACGCCTCAAACAATTTCAAATATGACAAAGGTGATGTCTGAACAGGTAGAAGCCTTCCGTGATCGAACCTTGTGCGCACGTTATGCGTGCGTTTATTTAGATGCTACGTACATTGCCTTGAAACGAGATACGGTGTCAAAAGAAGCTGTCTATATTGCCGTTGGCATTCGCGAAGACGGTTCAAAAGAAGTACTTGGCTATACAATCGCTCCTAACGAATCCGCCTTTGTATGGAAAGAACTCTTAGAAGACATCAAATCTCGTAGCGTAGAGGAGATACTGTTGTTTATTTACGACGGGTTAAAAGGCATCTCAGACAGTGTCTTCTCTGTCTATCCAGCATCTTCTTATCAAACATGCTGCATCCATCTTTCGCGTACGATTGCTCATAAAGTTCGTGTATCTGATCGAGCTGAAATCTGTGAAGACTTTAAATCCGTGTACCGTGCAGAAAGCCTTGAAATGGGCCAACAGGCCCTGCATTCGTTTATTGAAAAGTGGAAGTCAAAGTATCCAAAAGTGACAAAGCCATTGCTCAATAACTCTTACTTGTTCACGTTTTATAGCTTTCCTAAGTCTATTTGGCGCAGTATTTATTCGACTAATCTCATTGAATCTTTTAATAAACAAATCAAGAAATATAGTAAGCGTAAGGAACAATTCCCAAACGAAGAGTCACTTGAACGCTTCCTTGTTTCCCAATTTGACCAGTATAATCAGCGCTTTGCTACGAGATGTCACATTGGTTTTGATCAAGCTCGCGCAGAGCTACAAATGATGTTTAAAACAAACTAGTGAATAACATCTATAAGAAAAGGAAATTCGTATTTACACAAAATTATTGACGGTCCCAATTATAGTTTTTATGTTTAATGCACTTATATTAAAACTGTATATTAATCTGTGGAAACAATAAAATAATAATATATTTCAGTATTACGATAAATAGAAACCTTTTATTATGTATTGCAAGAACTTTCTAACTTTATATAAACCTATAAGAAGTTTTATCTATTGCAATGGTTGTGGAAAAAGGAGCATTGAACTTTAAAAATCACCTAACCTTATATAAGGTTAGATGATTTTTGATTAATTATGGAATAACTACATAGAAAATTTAAAAATAAATGAAAAACAATTAGAGCTTATACTCACTGGGGATTAGTAGGTTCTGAGTAGAATTCGATAAGATCTCCTCTTGCTAACGTTTGGTAATATTCAATAGGTCTTTTTAAAGAATCATAAGTGGTGCCTTCAATCGAGAGGCAGGGGGTTTCATTTCCAATTTTAAGTAATTTGCTTTCAATCGAATCGGATAAAGATATTCGCATATACTGCTTTTGTTTAGCCAATTTTAACCCATAAAATTCATCTAATATCTTATATAAGGATATTTTGTTAGATATACACTCTTCTATTTGCGGACAAAACTTGTATGGTATTTGACTTAATTCTATAGCAACTGGAATATCATCAATAATTCTTAATCTTTTTAAAGAAAAAACTTCTCCTTCAATAGAAATATTTAATTTATTTGCTAGAAATTCATCTGCTTTTTCAATTTTTGCAAAGATTGTCTCAGTAGTAGGTTTTAATCCTTTGTCCTCCATCCCTTTCGTAAAACTATTTACAGTTATAAAATTCCACTGAATTTTACGATTAGATATAAATGTACCTACGCCTACTCTTCGTTCTACAAATCCCTCTCTTTCCAAAGTAGATAGCGCGTGACGAGCTGTCATTCTACTCACTCTAAATTTATCAGCTAACTCCCTTTCTGAAGGAATCTTATCGCCGTACTTAAGATTTCCATTTTTAATTTCCTCTATAAACATTGTTTTCAGCTTTTGATAATAAGGAACTCCATCAATTTCTTTTTCCATTTTCTACCCCATTCTTTACATTTTCAAATTATATCTGTTATTAATAGATAATATATATATAAGTAAAAGTTTACAACCTTGGCATAAAGCTACAATTAGTCAATCTTATTGGATAAATATTGGGTAACTTCAATCAATACCATTTAAAATAAAAAATACTCCAATATTTTTAAGAATGATAACCTTTCATATAATAGTTATCTGTGGTAAGTATAAAATAAAATAGGGAACGGACTCAAATACTAAAGGGACCGTCCCTTATAATTCAAAGATACTCTAAAAAATCATACCAATTTTTTTGAGAGATTTGTTTTTTTACTTAATCCATATCCAAATGCACCGTAACTTTCACAGTTTTTTGCTGCTGCTATTGCCGATTGATACAATGCTTCATTTACATTATGATGTTGATGATAATGTGTCAAAAACATCGAGATAAAGGAATCACCTGCTCCTAGGGTGTCTATTACCTTTGCTTCAACGATAGGCTGTTTATAAACTTGTTCATCTACTAAAAATAAGGCACCTTTTTCCCCTCTTGTAATTCCAATAACTTTTGTTCCTAAGCTTTTCACGTAGTGCATTAACTCAATACACTCCGTTTCGTTCAATTCGCTTCCTGAGAAAAATCCATAATCAACATAGGGGCAAACCTCTTTAAGGTATGTTTCTTCGTGTCGGAAAGAAAAGTCAAAAGAAATAGCTATTTTTTCAGAGAGCACAGGTAAATCTTGTTCTATATGACTATATAAGCTTGTATGCATAAGATCATGAGTTGAAATATAGTTAAGATCAGTTTCATCAAAGTTTAATTTTATTAGGGCTTGCACCCCTCCATTATTTGATCCGACAAAGGTACGATCGTTATTTTTGTTAAGAGAGATTACAGATTCTCCATTTGGTCCATATGCTTTTCTGATCCTAGAGATATCAACATCTTCAGCCACCAAACTATTTACAATATGATCAGCCGCCAGATCGTTTCCGATTACTCCAATATACGAACTTTTCTCAACCCCATATCTTTTACATAAAACAGCTATATTCAGAGCGTTTCCTCCTGGATAAATTTCATCACGGTCTTGATAATAGTCAACTACGTTGTCCCCTATCCCTATTACCTTCATTTCCCTTCACCTCTGTATCTATATTTCATCTAATAAGTAAGTTATTTAAATAAAAGTGAAGGATCTATTATTTAATTTAAAGTTATTCTACTTTCTTTAACCCTATAATCAATTTAAAGATCCTTTTTATTTTCAAATGTACTTTCAGTTTCAAACAGCATTTCTTGATAATGTACTTAAAAATTTTCTGATACGTTCATTACCATTAGTAGTATGAAAGAACTTTTCTGGTGGTGCATCTTGAACAATTACTCCCTGATCAATGAATATGACACGGTCACCTACTTCACGAGCAAAGCCCATTTCATGGGTAACTACAGCCATTGTCATTCCTTCTAGTGCTAACTCCTTCATTACTATAAGCACTTCACCGACTAATTCAGGATCTAAGGCAGAAGTTGGTTCATCAAAAAGCAACATCTTTGGTTTCATAGCCAATGCTCTTGCAATAGCAATTCGTTGTTGCTGCCCCCCAG
Organism: Priestia sp. VA7; assembly: GCF_055710015.1. NCBI lineage: Bacteria > Bacillati > Bacillota > Bacilli > Caryophanales > Bacillaceae > Priestia > Priestia sp. VA7. Next base: position 72,420 of record NZ_JBVQPN010000008.1, on the reverse strand, counting down.
AAAGAGAATGAGGGTACTGATCACGTTTATCTAACAAACCAACTTTCTTTAACAAATATTCTGCTTCCTGTATTGCTTGGTCTCTTTTTATTTTCCTTACGTGAATAGGCCCTTCAATAATATTTTCAAGAACAGTTTTGTGGGCAAATAAATGGAAACCTTGAAATACCATTCCGATTTCAGCTCGAAATTTACTTAATTCCTTGTCATTTCGTGAAATATGCTTTCCATTTATATCTTTATAGAGAATAGACTCTCCTTCTAACCTGATATCTCCTTCAGTAGGATATTCAAGGGCATTCATCATTCTCAAAAGAGTGCTTTTCCCACTGCCACTTGGCCCAACGATAACGACTACTTCACCTTTACGTACTGATAAATCAATTCCTTTAATCACTTTCTTTTCATTAAAAGATTTTTTAATATTGGCTAGTTGTAACATTATTTTTATTACCTCGCTTTTCTAAATAATCTACAAGAATGGCAAGTGGATAATGTAAAGCCCAATAAATAATCCCGATCATCGTGAATATCTGTATATTTTGATATGTTGACGAGGCTAAGAGATTTCCTTCATGCATTAACTCTGTCACTGTAATAACGGCTGCTAGCGAAGAGTTTTTAATTAACACAATAGCTGAATTTCCGATGGCAGGGATGACATTTTTAATTGCCTGGGGAAGAATAATCCTACGCATCGAAAGAGAATAATTCATTCCAATAGCCTTTGCTGCTTCCATTTGTCCTTTAGGAATGGATTTAATACCTGCTCGGAATGTTTCAGCTAAGTAAGCACTCTCATTAATAGAAAGAGCAACAATAGCTGCCTGAAAAGCACTTAATGAAAGACCTAAATCAGGGAAAACGAAGTAAACATACATCATTTGCACTAAGAGAGGTGTTCCTCTCACTATGCTGATATAAATACCACATACTTTATTTATAAATTTATTAGGGGTTATTTTACCAAGAGCAACCGTTAAACCAATAATAAGAGAGAGAATTAATGATATTATGGTTAATTCAACTGTAATAATGGTACCTTCAAGAAATCTTGGTGCAAATTCTCTCGCATTTGATAAAAAATCATTCATTTTTAGTCCCCTCCCTCTTCATTAATTAAAGTCCCAATTCACACCCCATTTTTTATAAATATCTTTAAGAGTGCCATCAGCTTTCATTTCTTGAATTGCTTTGTTGAATTTTTTTACTAGTTCAGGACGATCTTTAGATACGCCTATTCCAACTTTCCCTGTAAGAGAAGGAACATACCCGTCAACAATTCGATACTTCATATTAGGATTTTTAGCTTTAAAATAACTAAAAGTAGGAGCGTCTGCTAAAGCTGCATCTATACGGTTTGTCTGAATATCTTTTAGTAAATCGGATAGTGTTTGGTAAGTCTTCACTTTTATATTTAAATCTTTATTCTCTTTTTCTAGCATATCTTTAAATGACGTCCCCATTTGAACACCGATAACTTTTCCTTTTAAGTCCTTCAATGATTTTGTCGTTTTGTCACCTTCTGGTACAATAAGGCCTTCACCAAAGCCAAACACGGGATCTGTAAAGTTAATTTGTTTTTTTCTTTCGTCAGTAATATACATAGCATCAGCAATAACATCTGCCTTACCGGATTGTAAAGAAGGAATAAGCGAATTCCATTCTCCAGTTGATATTTGAGTTTTTACATCTGATCTCTTCGCTACTTCATTAACAATATCGATGATAAAACCTTCAATTTTATTCGTTTTTGGGTTTGTAGCATTAAATGGATATCCTCCAGCTGTAGTTATTACTTTAATTTCCTTATCATTTTTTGAAGCTTCTCCACTAGTTGATGTATTTTTTCCACATCCCACTATCCCAATAAGTAAAATAAGAGTCACACATACTATTAGAACTTTTTTCATTACAAACTTCCCCCTATATTAAAGATGTTCTTACTTATTAATCGCCTACAACCTGACAGTAATATTGTTTGATAATAATGAAAATTCCTAAAATTATAAAGATAGGGTTATCATATCACAGAAAAATCAAAATGGTATATACCAAATAAAATTTATTTAGACTACCATTTCAATTTCAATTTCCCAAACGTTTTCTTAGATAGATGATAAAAAATTGCACAAATTCCCCCCAGCCCGCCAGCTAGTAAACTTGAAGGTGTTAGTAAACAATTGGTTCCAAAAGCAAATAGAAAACAACCTACTGTAATTCCTGCTAGTTCATAAGTAATCTGATACTTACGAGCCACAATAAAACATCCTTTCACACATTCTCTCGGATTATCTTCTGTTAACTCTTCATTAACTTTAAATTCATGATGCCCTAGGTCTAATGAATGGATGTTAAAGGGAAATTATTTTATAATCAATACTTTTCCAAAAACTTTCTTTCATCAGACACATCTATTTGTACGTTTAAAAACTTTAAATTTCCAGAAAAGTATTGACGTATGTAGTAGTTATTGATTCTTTTATTACTAAAATCTGTAGTTTAAGAAACTCACTTGAGGAGAACGCTTACATCTTATATTCTCCTCAAGTTTAACTAATTCTTAATAAGCTACAGTACGGTAATACCTTCTTTTATCTAAGGAGTGATTGCGCTTATCTTCTAGGTGAACACTTACTCGTTGAAGTAGACTTCCTAAAACCAGTGGAGGGAAATATTGACGAAATTCTGGACTAATCCCTTCAAGCGTATAATCTTTAGTATCAAAAATCGTAAGCTTGTCTGTATATTTCTCAGCAAAACGCTCTACTCTATCAGCTAATGGTCTCGTTGCATCTTCCCCTTTAAGTAAGATAATACTCGTGTCTCTTTCAACCAGCTCAATTGTTCCGTGGAAAAATTCTGCTGCATGTACGGACTTCGTACGAATCCATTGCATCTCTTCCAATACGCACATACTATATGCATAAGTTCTTCCCCATGCTGTTCCAGATCCAATTAACATATGATAATCTTCATCCTTATATTTGTTTGCAAATTCTTTAGCCTTTTCTTCCGCCTGTTCTTTTACTGAAATTAGATTTTCAGGCATTTTTTCTAACTCTGATACAAATTTATCGTATTTTAGGAATTCTCCGTTATTATGCATTAGTCTGAAGATAATCATATACATTTGAAGATTTATTGAATCTGCAGCATAGTCGTTTTCTGCGTAGTTAGCTATCGGATAATCTACGATGTTAGCTAATGGTGTATCCATTTCTCCTACTAATCCAATAGTAGTTGCTCCTCTTTCCTTACAATATTGTGCTGCTTCAACAGTCTCTTCTGTCGTACCAGATAGAGAAGAGAGAATAACAACTGAATTTTTATCAAATTGCTTATGACTCTGTAGCATAAATTCAGAAGCAATTTCAGCGTAAGCAGGAATAGTTGAAGTAGAATTCCATATGTATTCAAATGGATACATAATAGCAATAGAACCCCCTGATCCAATAAGGAATAAGTTTTTAAATTCTTTTTTTGAAACTTCATCCATTTTCTTTTCTATTTCTGCTCTTAATAAAATTGCTCCATTTGTTACTTTTAAGTAGTTCTGTGGGTTAAACTTTAACATTTAGCAATCTCTCCTCATAATTTTTAAGTTAGCTACTCAATGGTATATACCATTGAGTATAAAAAATATAATGGTATATACCATTTGTAATTTAGATTATATCACGCAATATTGTGAGATTCAATATAAATATTAAAAAATTCTGATAATTTAAATAACAATCATTCCATTAAGACCGTTGGTAATTTGATTTTCAATTTTTTTACAAAATCCTTAAAAGTATACTTTGTAGAAAAATTGTTGGTTTTTCTACAAAAATTGATAAATGATAACGTGATTTTTAATAAAGTATGTTTATATTTACTTAATGAAATGATAGAAATTCTTATTTTTTTCTTAGAAGTTAGGTTAAAACCTTTAGTTAAATACCTCTTACTATATACAAGTCTTTCTTTATTCTTCCTTCTGCTTCTTATCCTCTATATGTTTGGAGATATCCAAAGCTATAATGACAGGACATTCTTAAGTTTACTTATACCAACAGATAAACTAAAAAGGAAGGTTATCTCCCAAAATAAGATGTCTTCCTTTTTGTATAAGTTTCGCTAAAAGACCATTTTTTCCAAAAAACAGTAAATACATTTTTAATTCTTCATATTTAGTTAAAACAGAGCTATGGTTTATCATCCCCTCAAGGAATTTACTGAAGTTTATAATTTTAAGCTAACTTTCAGTTTATATTCATCATAAATTCATTTTCAATTTACATACTAGATTACTAGTGAGACAAATTGGTAACATCCCCACATGAAATATTTTTTCATTTCACTTACTTTAAAATTTCATTATTGAAAATTAAAGTAAGATTTATTTATAAAATCAAGGAGTGGTAATGCTGTTTAGGGAATTTGCTCAGAAATTACGTAAGTATAGACTATTAAAAAAATTGAAAGGAGTTCCACCAAAGAATTTTGTCTTCCAAGATCTTTCTGGGAAACGTTGGAGTATTATTAGGATAGTTACAGTTATAATTATGATATTTTTTATTGTAGTTAGTTCAGTGATTGCGGTAAGTTTATTTAAAAATCCAGACTTATCTGCACTAAAATTAGAAGAAGATAATGTTATTCCAATTAATGAACAACTGGCATCTTCGAGCCAAGTTTCATCTAAACTGAGTTTGAATGAAAAAGATGCTGTTTCTGAAATAAGTAAAGACAATATATATGGTTTTTATCAAAAGGATGACGATTACAGTAAGTCTTCTTTAAAAGAAAATATTGATTCTCTTGGTGTAGTAATGCCTGACTGGTACTACTTAAGATCTAACAAAACTGTTAAAAAAACTACGGAAAAGGACATCGATGAGTTAGCTAAAGAGAATAATGTGAAAATTATGCCCCGACTCAGTTTACAAAATACCTCGGATCTAAAAATGTTTCATGAGTTAATTAGCTCCTCTAAGTCGCGTACAGCATTCATTAAGTCTTTGTATCAGCAAGTAAAAAGTGACCATTATGATGGGATCAATATGGATCTTAGAGATATGAGTGAGGAAGACAAAGTTCTTTTGACCTCTTTTATGTCTGAGTTGTATAAACTGTTTCATTCTAACGATCTTCAAGTCATTTTAACTGTAACGCCAGATAATGGAGCTTATGATTATTCTGCTCTTTCAGGAACAGTTGATCGAATGATTGTCATGCTTTTTGATGAACATTCTGAAACTACTGAACCGGGATCAGTTGCCTCTGCTAGTTGGTCTCAAAAAGTAATAAATGAATTACCTGTCCCTCCCGAAAAGTTAATTGTTTGTTTAGCAAACTTTGGGTATGACTGGACAGTAGATAGTAAAGAATCAGGCAAATATTTAACATATACGGAAATAATGGAAAAGGCTTCTGAATCAAATTTGAAAATTCAATGGGATCAAACTAGCAGAAGTCCTTATCTAAGATACATGCAAGATAATAAAGAACATATTATTTGGTTTTTAGATGCTGTAACATCCTATAACCAATTAAAAATAGCAATGGAACAAGGAATAAAAGGACTGGCTATCCAAAGTCTCGGTTACGAAGAGATGAATATATGGGACTTACTAAAAAGTAATACCTCCATAGAAAATAACGTTAAAAAACTGGAAACTATAGAGAATTTAACTCCAATTGACTTTAAAGGAAAAGGGGAAGTTATAAAAGTATCTCCAGAATCTGAAGTAGGATCCCGAAATATTAAAGTAGATACAAATGGTTTTATTAATCTTGAGACATATGAGAAATATCCGATTCCTTATTATATTGAAAGGTTTGGAGGATTAGAAAGTAAGAAAATAGCCTTTACATTTGACGATGGACCAGATCCAACCTTTACGCCTCAAGTACTTAATATTTTAAGCGAGAAAAATGTGAAGGGAACTTTTTTTGTTTTAGGAAAACAAGCTGCTCTTTATCCTGAAATTGTTGAACGAATATATAAAGAAGGTCATACAATCGGTAATCATACTTTTAGCCACTCTGATATAAAAAAGGACAATTCTTTAACTTTACAAGTAGAATTAAATTCTACCCAAAGGCTTATTGAACAAATTACAGGTCATTCTACAACTCTGCTTCGCCCACCTTATACTACTGATGCTGATTATTCTGAAGACGAACTTCAATCAGTATTTCAGTTTCAGAATATGGGCTATACAATGGTTGGTTCCTTAATTGACAGTAGGGACTGGGAATCAAAATCGAGCGATGAGATAGTTAAACGGGTGACAGAGACAAATCTTAAAAATGGAGATATTATTTTGCTTCATGATGCTGGAGGCAATCGATCTACTACAATCGAAGCTCTTCCTAAAATCATTGACACTCTTCGCGAAAAAGGCTACACATTTGTCACACCTAGTGAATTAGTAGAAAAAAATCGTGACGATGTCATGCCAAAAGTACAAGAAAGCTCAAGCCTATATATGACTTTCTATAAACTAGCTGATACTTTATATATTTTCTTCTCGAAGTTCGGAACTTGGTTCTTTGCTACTGCTATTGTTATAGGTATTATACGTTTGCTGTTCCTTTTATTCTTTAGTTTTAAACATAAACGTAACTATGAGAATAGGAGAAGAAGAGAAGGATTTAACCCGTCGGTTACTGTCATTCTTCCTGCTTATAATGAAGAAAGTGTAATTGAAAATACAGTTCATTCTATCTTAAAAAGTGACTATACTAATTTTGAGCTTATTATTGTTGATGATGGTTCTACCGACCAGACAGCTAATGTGGTTAAGAAGGTGTTTTATAATGATTCTAGAGTCCGTCTTATTACCAAACAAAATGGCGGGAAGTCCTCAGCTATCAATACAGGATTTACAGAGTCTAACGGTGAAATTATTGTCATTTTTGATGCTGACACTTCCATTGCTTCTAATGCAATATCGTTACTTGTTAATAACTTTGATAATGAGCAAGTAGCAGCTGTGGCAGGGAACGTTAAAATAGGAAATATACGAAATCTTTTAACCTTATGGCAACATGTAGAGTATGTAACAGGTTGTAACCTTGAAAGACGTTCTTTTGATGAACTGAATTGTATTACGGTTGTACCAGGGGCTATAGGTGCTTGGCGTAAAAGAGCCGTGGCAGAGGTTGGATATTTTGAAGAAGATACGTTAGCAGAAGATACAGATGTTACATTGAAGCTATTACGTAAAGGATATCGTATTACGTATGAACCAAATGCCTATGCTTATACGGAAGCTCCAGAAAACTTGACAAGCTTTATCAAACAACGCTTTCGCTGGTCTTATGGAATTTTACAGTGTCTATGGAAACATCGAGGAGCTTTATTCAATCCAAAGCAAAAAACATTAGGATTTATTGGCTTGCCAAATATGTGGTTACAATATGTATTACAGGCACTCGCGCCTTTAGCTGACCTAATTTTTATTATCGGTTTGTTTGGAGATATGCCTAAAATTCTTACTTTTTATGCAGGATTTCTAGCTATAGATTTATTGACTACATTTTATTCATTTAAATTAGAAAAAGTGAAGACAAAACCTATATTGTTATTATTTGTGCAGCGTATTGTTTACCGTTACTTTTTGACATATACAGTATGGAAATCAATCATATTTGCCTTAAAAGGTATTCTTGTAGGATGGAATAAACTAAAGCGTTCAGGAAATGTTAAGCTCCCTGAAAAAGAAATAGAAAAAGGCGCCTAAACATAAACAATTAATAAATGCGCTTTTATAAGCCCAACAGGTGGAGGAGAGAAACCAATAAAATGAAAATGAAGAAAGTGTACCTCTTACTTGCAATCACCTTAGCATGCGCCTTTATTTTTTATGAAGTAAAGGCAGCTCCAGATAAGAATGACAAGTTTGTTATGTCTTATCTTTATGACGGTGATATTAGTGACCAGCTTCAAAGTATTAAACAAACTAAGGGGACCTTAGATGAAGTTTCCCCTCCCTACTTTAAGTTGAATTCTGGTGGTACACTACAAGTGTCCGAACTTATTAGCTCTAAATTTATAGAAGAAATGCACAAAGAATCTATTAAAGTTGTACCGTTTATAAGCGATGATTGGAACGAAGAATATGCTAAAGCCGCATTGAAAAACAAAGAAGAACTCACTTCTCAGATTTCTGATATGGTTGAACGATATGATCTTGACGGAATCAATGTCGATATTGAGCATGTTACCGAAGGGGAAAGGGAAAATTATAATAAGTTAGTAAAACTTCTAAAGGAGAAATTACCTAAAGAAAAAGAAGTTTCTGTGGCAGTAGCTGCAAATCCTGAAGGGTGGAACATTGGATGGCAAGGCGCTTATGATTATACTACATTAGCTCAATACAGTGATTATCTAATGTTAATGGCATATGATGAACATTCGGTTAATCACGAAACTTCTGGACCGGTAGCAAGTCTCCCTTTTGTAGAAAAAACAATTAAATATGCTTTGTCACAGAAAGTACCGTCTCAAAAAATTGTTTTAGGGATCCCTTTTTATGGGAGGCTTTGGAATGATGAAGGGACGGTCCGAGGTATTGATGTTCCGATTAAAAATGTAGCTGCTCTTATAAAAAAATATGATGGAGATATTGTTTACAATAAGAAATATCAGTCACCCATGGCTACATTTACTATTAAAACGAGTGATGATTTGAGTACAGTAAATGGGACAAAACTTCCTCCCGGAACTTACACACTATGGTATGAAAATGAAAAATCTATTAAAGCAAAGCTCCAATTAATAAAGAAATACAACCTGAAAGGAACTGGAACATGGAGTTTAGGTAAGGAGACTGCCCATACATGGGACTATTATAAACAATCACTAAACGCATCAACTAAAGAATAAGAGGAATATTTAAATATAGCAATTTTTAAATTCATATAAACTGAAAAAAGACCGTAAAATAATTTTCAAGAATTATTTTATAGTCTTTTTTTTCTTTGGATTAAGAAGCTCTTGAAGCTTCCTAATTAATAATTCTTCGGTTTACTTATAAAGCTAGAAAATCTTATCATTAAATCTTTTTTCTAATTGTTGTTTCACTATTTTTTTTTCCCATTCAGGATAGTCATGATTTAAAATCCAGTGAAGTTGATGGTAATCCATAAATAACGTTAGTTGCTGAAAAACTTTCTTTCTCCAAGTATTAGAGTACATAAATTATCTTTCTATCCTCCCCTTCTAGAAAATAGCTTATTGATCTCTCACTTGTAACATTTTACAGATCGAAAATCTTTTTTATTTTTGGTACTCAGAAACAATTGCATATCACAATAAGGCCAAGTGAAGTATCCTTTTGACTGTATATAGACATAGGTCGCTATTTCCTCAGGTTTAAAAACATCCAATTTTATCCCACAATGAATCCAAACATCATTCTTTATGTTTATTATTAATACCATTCTCCTACTTATTGCGTTTAGATAAATTCTAGTACATAAGATAAATATGGTCAATTTAACTTTTTTGGGTAATTTATCTAATCAGTTTAGAAAGTCCTTTTTGTTGGAGAACTATTGGGTTTAGTAGTAAAAGATATATTTATCTTTATGCATCTTAAAATACACAACATCTCTTGCTATTTACAAGCTTTTCTTTATTCCTACTTGTCATTTACATACCTTACATAAATGGGGATATCGAGGAATATTTCACTGCAAAACTATTTTTGTGAGAACTTTCACAAGTGTAACATGTGCGCTTTTAATACATTTTCTTCTTATTGGAAATTAGGAAATCGTTGGTATATCAAGGATGTTCGGTTTACAAGTAACGAAAGGGAATATTCAAGATTATATTGAGAATTATACCGGGACTATCCGTAGAGGGAATAAAAGATACAAAAGGAAAAGCAGAAAGAAACTCTTCGTCCAATGAGACAGAGAGCTTCTTTCTTATTGGAACTTTTTTTACAATACCCTAGTAGTACGTTCAAAGCTGTATTCCCTTCATTTAGTTTGATTTGCTAACAGGGTTTGTAGTGTAACAAATTTATAGCCCTTTTTCTGTAATTCATCAATAATTTTGGGTAGTGCTTCTACTGTACCATCTAAAAGACGAGCTTCTGATTGAAAGTTATGTTGTAAAATGATCCCCCCAGGTGTTATATCACGCTGAACAGTTGAGAGTATTTCCTTACTTGATAAGCCACTCCAGTCAAGGGTATCAACAGACCATAGAATATTTCTCATCCCCATCTCATTAAGAACTGAAATATCTGACTTGGTAAGAGCCCCGTATGGCGGACGGAATAAATCAGGCTTCCTTCCAGTTACTCTCTGCAATTCATTTTGTGTAAAGCGAATTTCATCTCTCACTTTAGTAGTCCACATACGTTTAAGTTCAGGATGATTCCATGTATGATTTGCAATCCCATGACCTTCCACAGCAATGCGTTTCATTTCATTAGGAAATGCCTTTATTTGTTTACCAAGTACAAAAAAAGTAGCCGGTACTCCTTTTTCTTTTAACACATCTAAAATTTGTGGGGTATAGTGGCTTTCCGGACCATCATCAAAGGTTAAAGCAACAAGCTTTTCTGTTGTATTTACAGACTTAATCATGTTTGATTTAAAAGGAATGGTCGTTGTAATAAATGTATGAGCTAGTTTAGCATCATACCTCACTTTCATTCCTAACTTGTTTGCAACATTCACTAAAGGTACGAAAGGCTCTCCACCGAAATCAATTGTTGCTACAGGCAGAGACTGTCGCTGCCAGTTTCCTGTCTTCTTTACATAGTCATCGGAATATTTTTTCCCGACAGGTAACGCAAACTTTGTCTCTCTTAGTTGAAATACAACAGAACGATATTCTTCATTCCAATCAACATGTGCCCCTGTATTTTTCAGAAAAAGAGCCGGTACAAGCAGATGACCTTCTCTCATAATGTAGATTGTGCGGATCGGTTGATTATCAATATAAATGTCTGCCTCCGGTAATTTAGACTCTTGAGCATAAACAGGTATAGGAATAAGTGAAAGAAAAAAATAGACGATAAGACACAAGGTAAGAAAACAGAATTTCTTCATATAAGCAAAGAAAAAGAATTTGATCTTCATGATCTTTTGGCCCCCTTTTTAAAAAAATTTTTGATTTATACATCGGTTTTATTTTGGTTTTTTCACTCTTTTTTTATGTATAAATCAGGTAGTCACGATAAAATGAACGCAATATATGATTATAAGTCGGTTTTCCGGTTATATGAACAAGAAGAAAAGCTTTATTAAAAGAAAAATCTGTCAAAGATAGCTGAAACGTTTGAGAAAGTGGAAAGAGAAAGAAGAAGCACCTAGAACAGTGGTCTTAAATGTGAGTCAAAAGGGATGATAATACAACAATAACTAAATGAACGTTAATGCTTAATCATGACTAGATTAAACAAAAAAGACCAAGGAACCTATCCCTGACCTTTCTGCCAAAATCATTTCAATATACTGAAAACATCTCTAATTACGATAGATATAGTAATAGCTTTTTCTTGGGTATAACCTCAGAATATCCTATAGAAAGGAATGAATTACTTTTCGATTTCATCATTCCTTGTAGCCCCCTCATTCTTATAAGCATTAAATTTAAATTTTCAATTAGTAGATGGGTGAGCTTTTGATGATGCAACAACCTTTTCAGTCCACATAATCTCCTCGATGTTGCTGATTCCAAGCCAAAGCGAAATTAATTAACGTTTAATCCATTGTTCTGCAGCTTCGCAGACAGGATAGCTGGAATGGCGGCTAAGGTATGAACGTTTATAAATATATATAAGGTTATAAGCGTTGTATTTTCAACTCTTTTTACGACTTAGAGTAAACGGTTCATTACGTTACTTTGAGTAATCTGCATTACCTTCTATTTTAGATGTTGGGACATCTTTTAATCTCTCGTCCATACAAGGCTTATGATGCCTTTGTTCAATTTATTCCATTAGCGATGCTTGATTCCATGATTCATGATATTGAAACCTAGTCTTATATCCAAAAATAAAGCCCATGGGAATCAAATTCCCATGAGCTTTCATCAATTGACTACAATTCAACTTTGTAAAGTGTCTGCTGCTGTCCCCCGCCTGGGCCACCATTCACGCCTGATTGTATTCTGCTATTTATATTACTTGTGGAGCTGCTGTATTCATCAGAAGAAACCTTAGTACCGTTTTCTTTGATCCATGAGACAAGCTCACTATTACCTGAGTTGTCACCACTTAGAAGGAAGTATTTCACTTTCCCTTCTTTGATGAGTTTTTTGAGCTTGGTTACTGACAGAATCGGGTCGGTGCCGTTGAATCCACCGAGCGCCATGACAGATTCCTCAGTGTTGATAATATACGGTGCAGCTGTTACCGTTGTAAGCGTAGCGAACAAGTACTCTTCGCCCGTATTATGTTCTTGAAGGTATGAAAGCAATTCTGTATCCACTTCTGAGCTGAACATTCCCCCGCCACCAGTTGAGCTTTTTAGCTGTGGACCTGACTCAGGGAGAACACTATTGCCACCGTAAAGAAGGGGCGTTGCCGACCAGTAAACTGGTACGAAGAGAAGCGCACACAGACTGATAATGGTGAGCTGTTTTCCGAATGGATGATTGCGCTTGAGCGTGAACAACACGATTGTAAGAACAATCCCTACAATCCCGAGTAGGTACATCCATGAGCTACCAATCTGATCTATATAATTACTTAAAATATAAACTTGAAATGCAGCTGTGACTGAAACGGCTGCAGGCAGCAGATAGCTTGCCCAGTCTTTATGATTCTTGTATAAATCATACATTGCATACCACCCGATTCCGGAAAGTGCCGCAATCGGGGGTGCGAGCATAATCAGATAATAGTGATGGAAAAAACCAGCGATGCTGAAAAAACCAGCTACAGGTACGAGCCATGCAGTCCAAAAAAGGGTTTCTTTTATTTCGTTTGCTTTTCCATCGCGATTACGGAACCAGCTGATAATAATACCTAAAAGACCAAATAGCGCGAATGGAAGCATCCAGCTGATTTGTCCAGAAAGTGCTGACTGGAAGAGTCGCAACGGTCCGGCGTTTCCGGTGCCGAACATGTTCATACTTTGTCCGCCTCCGTTTGGACCACCTTTACTGCCGCCATTTTGCGATGGTGGTCCACCTCCGCCATCATTAGTAGAACCATTTTGCCCAGAAGGTGCCTGTGGTGGCTGATTGTTGCTACCAAATGGATTATGCCCATCCTGCTTCTGGGCATTATGATCAGAAACAAAATTTTGACTTGGCGCTTGCATACCACTGCCGTTTGGCATGTTTCCACCATGCCCGGAACCCATATCAGCACGTGAATTACCTGTTTTTTGACCAAGAAGACGCTCAGTCCCGTTATAGCCAAATGCTAGTTCGAGAACTGAGTTTTTCTGACTACTTCCTATATATGGACGGCTATCCGACGAGATGTAGTCAACTACGAGTGCCCATGATAACGATAGGCTTGCAAGAACGACAAGTGAGATAATAAGGGAGATAATTTTTTTCTTTAAAGTAATTTGAGAAGCTATTAGGTAGAACAGAAGAAATGCAGGCAGCACCATAAATGCCTGAAGCATTTTCATATTGAATGCAAGCCCAATCATCCCAAATGCTACCAATAACCAGATGGTTTTACCCTGTTTGACTGCCTTCATCAAGCACCAGGAGCCAAACAATAGAGTGAAGACAAGCATGCTGTCAATGTTGTTTGTCCGACTAACAGCTACAGCGATTGGTGTTACCGCCATCACAAGGGCAGCGATGCGTGCCGGGCCTTTGCCAAAAGTCGGTTTGACCATTACATAGAGAAGAAATACGGACCCTATCCCTGCAAGTGCCTGCGGAATGATGACACTCCACGTATGCACTCCAAAGATCCACGCAAAGATAGTTTGAATCCATAAAACGAGAGGTGGCTTATCAACCGATACGAATCCCGAAGGGTCAAATGAAGCATAGAAGAAATTATGGAAACTTTGCGTCATACTTTTAACAGCTGCCAAATAATATTGGTTGGCAGAATCATCCTGCCAAATATTATATGTATTTAAAAAAAGTCCGATTAGCAAAATACATATAAGTACTAAATCAATTTTTTTGTTTTTAATGTTCATAGAATGCCCCTTTTTTCTTTCTTTTTAGTAAATACAAATAGTCTTTGTTCCAATAAATTTATTACTGTAACGAGTATGCCTCAGTTTACCAAGCATATATGAACTAATTATGAACAAAAAGGAGAATAAAAAGGCTCCTTGAACAGTCTCTAACCCTGGTGCAAAATGTTGAAAAGATACAACAGTTTGCTAGCCAAGGTCGTACGCTAGGGGTTTATACTATTATTGTGAACAGCGTCCAGATGCTGATTTATTGAATTCAGCGCTAAAGGAAATTTAAGGATAAGAATCTCTGTAAGGAAGGCAGATGTCACTAGTGCGAAAATAGATGGAATGATTTAGGCAGAAGAAATTGATGGAGCAGCCAGGGGTGCATGAAAATTAAATCGATGAAGTCAAAGAGTTTTAAGTTTATTTATTAGTGGAAGAATCCTGAAAGGAAATACTCTCTTCTTTAAAATTTGAAAGCCCATCTTCATTGAAGATGGGCTTAAATAGGGTTTCAAAAATGAAAAAAAGGTCAACTTGCTTTATCAGTAATTAGTCTAACCTTTAATAATGAAAAGTTAGTGAAAATAAAAAGGAACTCTCAGGGATTATTCAGTTAGCATTAAGACTAAGTTCACAGCTACTTCATGTTTATTTTTTATAGTAAACACATAAGCAAAGGACATTATCTGTATAGCTAAAAAACAGTATCATATCATCCATAATAAACTTTTCCATTCCTTAAAACCGTAATTTTAACAATCAAGTATAAACAAATTATTTTTGTTCCTTACAGATATGATCCTTTGCTTAACTAATAAAAAATAGCACTATAGACAAATTAATTGATATGGAGGAATTATCATGATTGGAAAGTTAGCAATGGGAAAAGCAGTAGCAGGCATAGCTTTAGGAGCTATGATAGGAGTGAGTGGCGTTTCTTCATCTTTTGCAGCTGAGACACATCATGCGAACTCAACCAAAACAGTAAGCCAAAACCAAGTAAAACAGTACAGTGAAAATCAAGCTAGAGCAATTGCTTTAAAAGCAAAACCAGGGAAGTTCAAGTCAGTATCATTCCATAATAATGTTTATACGTATATTATTCATAAAGATGGCCATGATTTTAAAGTAACGGTGAATGCAAAAACAGGTGCTGTTTTGAAAGTGGTAACTGTAAAATAATTTATTTAATAAGAAGATTATCACTATGATTAAAGTGATGATCTTCTTTATGGGATGGAAAATCAGATGAAAATTTTAACTAGTAGCAAATTAGGTAAGATAATAGTAAACATTATTTCTTTATTGCTGGTCTATTCTCATGTGTTTACTTTGTATTTAGCCGTGTACAAAAACAGTCATTATCATGCTTCATTGACCGAATCGGGGCCACTAATTCCTTTGATCCTATCGATTTTAGGAATTCTTATTTCTTGCATGAATGTTGGATTGAAATTTTTAATTAAATATATCTTGTTATTTACAAGCCTTTCTTTATTCTTCCTTATAGTTCTTATTCCCTATATGCTTGGAGATATCTAAATTTATAATAATAAGATAGTTTAAGAGGACCTTTCTCTTTGAGGAATTCTTTTAATAAAATCGAAGTGAATTCTCGCAACAAGACTATATTTTATAGGAATAGCATATGTATAAAAACTACATATAAGAGAAACACGGAACTCATCAAAACCTTTCCTCCAATAGAAGTTCTCTTTTTTATGTGTTCGCTTAATTGCCATTAGGAATAGAGACACTTATAAATATGATGGAATATCCCTAAAGATTAAAGAGGAGTTTTTAACAACCTCTCTATGCCTATACTGTTGTTATTTAGAAATAAAGTAAAAGAACCGTTGATCAGGCAACGGTTTTTTTACTTTATTGGTAGCTACATGCACCAGTTTTGGCATCAACTTTCACGTGGTGGTCTTTATTGTCTTTTCCGTGAATTAAGAATGTATATACATTGTCTTTATGTTCAACAGATTTAAATGTGCCTGGAAGTTTTTTCAATGCGATTGTTTTTGCTTCCGTTTGTGTAAAGACTTTAACTTGTGTCACAGTCTCTACTTTTGTCACTTTACCTGTCTTAGCATCAACTTTTACATGGTGATCTTTGTTGTCTTTGCCATGAATTAAGAATGTATACACGTTATCTTTAAGTTCGACAGATTTAAACGTACCTGGAAGTTTTTTTAATGCGATTGTTTTCGCTTCTGTTTGTGCGACACAACCACATTCTTGTTGTGAACTTGTTTTCGCAGAGTTCACATGTGAAGTTTCAGCTGCAAAAGCTGGACTGAGGGAGCTAAGTCCTACGATTGCTCCTAATGCAACACCTGATAATACTTTTCCAAACTTAATCATAATTAAACTTTCCTCCATTGCGCTTCTTTATATTTTTTAATCGTTTCTACGTGCTTTATTATGCAAGTTAGAAATGAACCCCATATTAATTGAAACTGAAAATTAGCTGAATGCTCTTCCAGATAAATCATATATTATTTTTTTGATTTTCAGCTAAAATACACTCCACATTCAGCTTGAAGCTGTAAAATGAACTCCGGCAAAACAAATAAATAATACTAAAGAATGTAAGGAGTAAATCCTACGGATATTCCTACTTTCTATAATTGTTTATTTTTTAGCCATGATCAGAAGGCGGAAGCCTTGAGAGAAAGGGTGAATCTGTTCTTTTTCTAGTCTGACATTAAAGGTATGGAAAAAAGACAGAACCTTTTCATTCTCAATGGTGATTCGCAAAAAATATTAATAAATGGAGGAATTAAATATGGTTGGAAATTTAGTTGCTGGGGTAGCTTTAGGCGGTAAATTAGCAATAGGAGCAGCTTTAGGAGTTAGTGCTTGTGCTGGCGTAGGAGCAACGGAGACTCATCATACCAATTCAACAACAGTGGTCTCTCAACACCAAGTTAAATTTACAGAAGAGAAGGCTAGAGTAATTGCATTAAAGGGATGTTCAGGAATGTTTAAATCTGTATCATTCCAGAACAATGTTTACACGTATATTATTCATAAAGATAGCACAGATTACAAAGTCACTGTAAACGGGGAGACTGGAGAAGTACTAAAGGTGGAAGCTTTGTCATACATTCAAGTTCTCCCTCAAGATCATGCCAAGGAAATTGCATTAAAAGCCTGTCCAGGAACTTATAAATCGGTATCATTTGAATCAAATGTTTATGTATTTGTAATTCATAAGGACAGTGTTGATCATATTGTAAAGGTTAATGCAAAAACAGGTACATGCAGTTGTAATTAATAGCTTAATAAGCTAACGAGGCAATATTTTAGAATACGTTGCTAATAATGAATAAAAAAGGTCACAGAGATAAATTCTGTGACCTTTTTTGTTTTAGATAATCGTAATAATATTACCTAAAGATGCATGCCGTATAAAGCTTAGAAACGGGAAAAATTTTTTATGCTGAAAGGAGCTTTCTTGCTACATAGAATCATCACATAGGTCGATGCCTCACGGCGTCTTGTATAGTTTAATCAAGATATAAATTTTACAAATAAAAGGAAAAGTAAAAAAAGATACTTTCTCCTTAAAAGAAGCATCCCATCTCGAGATTAAAGTATTGGTAGTTCTTATTAGAGCTTAGGCGCTCTCAAAAATAATAAGGTTTTATTATGGATCAAACCGGAAAATTGTTAATGAGAATAGAAAATGTCTTAGGATTGACCTTTAATTTAGTACATTATGCACACAGACATGTGCGTTTTTAGATTTTAGATTAATTAGATGTCAAAAAAATAGCTGTAAAGGTAATAGTGGTTCTAAGTAAAAAGTTAAAAGCTCACCTTAATAAAGGTGAGCTCAAAGAGGATTATTTTAAAGAAAAGGATCAACTTTTCCTATTCAACAATGAGTTTAACTTTTAATAGTGAAAAGTTAATGAAAATACAAACTAACATTCATAGATAATTCAGAAGTTGCTAAGGCTTAATTCACGATCACTTCATATTTGTTTTTTATAGTGAATGTGTAGCAAAGAAATCATTGATAAATATGGATGGTAAAATGATTAGTCATTTTATTTTTTGTTCAAAGCTATAACCTTTAAAAAGGACTTTATTCTTCATATCACTTCTTGATTCGTAATTTCAATTAAACAGTACAACATATTTTCATTCACAATTTGGAGATAAAGTCCTTGTTTCTTTACTATTAACACATTATAAAAACCTAAACGGAGGAATCATCATGATTGGAAAATTAGCAGCAGGAGCAGCTTTAGGAGTAATGGTGGGAGCAAGTGCAGTTTCTCCAACATTTGCAGCTGATGCTCATCATATCAATTCAGCACAAGCAGTAAGCCAACATCAAGTGAAACATTTTAGTGAAAATCAAGCCAGAGGCATTGCATTAAAAGCAAAACCAGGAACGTTTAAATCTGTATCATTCCACAATAATATTTACTCATACATCATCCATAAAGATGGTCATGATTTTAAAGTAACGGTAGATGCAAAAACAGGTACGGTGTTAGATGTTGTACCTTTAGATTAATTATCAATACGAATGGAGTTCTATAATTCTCATTAAGTGGGCTCCGGAAAATACTCCGGAGTTTTTTAATCCTTATTTATAGTTGGTCCAGATTAAAAAGTAGCAAAATAAAGAGCTACCTCTATTAAAAACGAGGTAGCTCTTTAGAAGAATAATCATTGGAAATATATATTAGCAGATAAATTATAGCATAATTATGAGAAAAAGAATATATTTTATATATTTTTACTCAAATTTACTTATATGTAAAAACAAAAAAGGTGCCCTTTTGGACAGAATAGTATCTAACCATTTTTCAGTAGAGACATAGCATCTAAAGAAAGTTTCACCGTTTTAAACTGCTTAATATGATTAAGCGTATAGATTCTACCTTATACCAAGTCGAAATTTATTTAATAAAAAATATTGCTTACTATAATTATCCATCTAATTAAAGATTTATCTATTAGTTGAAATCATATTTTTTTAAAAAAAAGCAAAAAAACTACAATGCCGTCAATTAGAAACATAATTGCAGTTTTTTTGTTTAGTTTGTAATTCGCGTATCATACAAATAGTAGCGTTAAGTAAAACTGTTCAATTCTTCAATTGTAATTTTTCTAAAGAAGCATATTTTATAGTAATTACCCTGCTACACCACGCTATTTCTTTAGAACAGATGCATAGAATTTTTTTCTTACCCTATTACTAAATCATACGTTCGTAAGTTGACCTAGTCTTTTCAAATCCCAAGGATTATCAATTGTTAAAAATGTGGCTAAGTCTTTACTCTTTTCTTTCCTTTCTTTGCGTGTTTTTGTCCGCTCTAGCGAAGTCTGATGTAATTTTATCTCTTCTTCTGTTTGAGGAATAACTGTAGGAACATCTATAGGCTGTTTAAACTGATCAACAGCCACAAATGTTAAAAAAGCAGTAGCTGCTATTTTACGTTCCCCACTTTTTAAACCTTCGGCTATTATTTTCACAAAGATCTCCATAGATGATGTGCCTGTACAGGTCACATAAGATTCAAAAGATACTGAATCTGTAGCCTTAATAGAATGTAGAAAATCAATTGAATCAATGGAAGCTGTTACACAATCGCTTCGACTATGACGAGCTGCTGAAATGGAAGCAACCTGGTCTAAATCACTCATTAACCTACCACCAAATAATGTATGATGATTATTCATATCATTTGGGAATACACGACATGTTCGTACTACTCTAGATTCATTACAATACTTAAATTCCATATACTACGCCTCCTTATTGTATACTCATCTATTCCTCATTGAGATTAAGAATATAGAAATAGTTTTATCTTCTTAATGATTTCTTCTTAGTGGCTATATATAATAATTCTATGTAGATATCTTTGCTATTAAATTAGCTCTGGATTATTTATGAATAAGAATAAATGAATAATGAGAAAAAATAAAATGCTAAAAAATTATACATACATATAAAAAATAGTTATAAGAAATAGATGGGGGAAATCATGGATTATCGCGATTGGGAAATACTAAAAGTTTTGTATATTCAAAAAAACATCACGAAAGCAGCTCGGTTGTTGTTTATTACTCAACCAGCATTAACGAATCGTATAAAACATATGGAGAAGGAGCTAGGTGCTAAAATAGTAACCCGTGAAAGCAGAGGAATTCAGTTTACCCCACAAGGAGAGTATCTTGTTAGTTGTGCAGAAGAAGCCCTTAAGAATTATCAAAAAATAAAAGATAATGTCTTTAACATGAGTAATAACATCCATAATGAAGTTGTAGGTACCTTAAAGTTAGGCGTTTCTAATTTTTTTGCAAACTATAAGCTTCCTTACCTTTTAAGATTATTTAAAAAACAGTACCCGCATGTACAATTTAAGGTAATCACGGGATGGAGCAAAGATATTTCTCAACTTATACACAAAAAAGATGTGCATGTTGGCTTTGTTAGGGGAGATTATGTTTGCAAAGGATTATCGAATCATTTACTTTTTGAGGAAACTATATGTATCACCTCAATGGAAGAAATTAATGTAAAAAACCTTCCTACTGTTCCAAGAATTGATTATAGAGGAGACCATTTGTTAAAATTGCTCATTGATAATTGGTGGTCTGAAAACTATGTACAAGAACCCTTTATTAGTATAGAAGTTGACCAGGTTGAAACCTGTAGAGAAATGGTGATAAATGGTCTAGGTTACGCTATTTTACCTGACAGAATACTGATTAACAGGAAAGATTTACATAAAATTGACATAGTAGATCAAAAAGGAAATCCTATAATGCGTAGAACTTGGATGTATTATCATGAAGAATCTTTAGAGTGGAATGTCATGAGGGAATTTGTGGAGTTTGTGAAAAATGAGACATTTTAGCATACAGGCTATTATAAAAACTCCTCATAAAAAATGTATCTATAATTTGTTTTTAGAATATTCAAAATTTAATCTTTATCTAATTTTTACACATGCTATACTATAGAAGCAGATGCAAAAGTCCAACCCTTGACAAAAAAATCATCCCCACTTTAGAGGTGGGGGTGACTTTTTTATTTCATTGGGACAAATATAAGCATAAAAAATACTTTTTTTATATTGTATTTTTTTATACGCTATATAAATGTTGAAAGGTTTATAACAGATGTATTTTATCCTTCACTTAAAGGTATAGATCTTCCATGTATTTTTCTTTTTGGGACCTATATTGTGACTCCATTTTACTCCTTGTCTAATATAATCCGAGGGAATAATTAAGACAAATTAGCTTTCCTTATAAAAAAGTCGTTCCTAGTTACTTCAATTATTCTGCACATATCTTATGCTGAGTATATATTTTATTGTGGGCCTTTATCAATCATAATCCAGCAATTATAATGACCAATTAAAAATCCAATTCTAAACCGAATTCCAAGGACAATAGACTTTTAATAAAACTTACCTTTGATATAAACACTTAACGTTGTGAATTAGCGTAATGCTGGGGGAACCTTGACTTCAAACTCATTAAATTATGTTTCGCTTCCTATTTTTTTAGTGTAATTAATGAGTAAGGATGCACCAGCTAAAACAAAACCAGCTACAGCAAATAACATAAGTGCGACAAAGTAGGATTTGGTTGCAGATACGATAAAACCAATATAAAGGGGAGTGACAATGCCTGCCAAATTTCCTGTGAAACCCAAACATCCTCCCACTACTCCAACGTGCTTTTGTTGAGAAATGGCCGCAGGTACACTCCAAAACAAACCACACCAGCGAAGGAAGAATAAAGTGACAGCAAGCAAAGTGATAGCTAAGGTTAAGGAAGTAATGTGCCCAAGAAGGAAAATAGCAGCGCCACTCATAATACCGGCTATTGATAAAAGAGTCCGCATGACAATATTGTGGCTTCCTCCTTTCTTACGCCATTTGTCCACGATCCATCCTCCTATTAGCTCTCCTACGAATCCTGCACCAAAGATGATAAAAATGGCGTTACCTACGCTTTTGATATCCAAATTTTGAGTTTGTGCAAGATACATGGGTCCCCATGTCATTAAGCCAAAATATACGGTGTTATATGCAAAGAAGCTAATGCACATGAACCAGAAACTGCTGCTTTTTAGATAATCTTTAGAACCTATTGATGCCTCAGAAATCCTTTTATCTACCTTGTATTCTTCGTCGAGAGCTTTCCTCAAATACTCACGTTCTGCTTCATTAGTTCTTGGATGGTTTGAAGGATTCCCTCTAATAACCCACCAAGCTAGAAAGCCAATTATAATAGTAAGGATCCCGGTACCGACTAAAGCGAGACGCCACCCTCCAAACCAGGCCATAAATGCCACAATAATAGGGCCACCAACGGCTGTACCTAAAGGGGATCCACTATCAAGTAAAGTAGCACCGCGTCCTCTTTCCTTAGAGGTTAACCAAACAGATTGTAACTTTGTACCCGAAGGATACAAAGGGGCTTCCACAATTCCAAGTAAGACTCGTAGGAATATAAATACTTTACTGGTATTAGCAAATCCTGTAATAGTTTGTACAATCCCCCATACGATTGTTGAGCCTATTATTAATCCTGTGGGCTTATAACGATCCGCAAGAAAACCACATGGAATTTGCATAAGAGCATATCCCCAAAAAAAAGAACTTAGTATAATTCCAGTTATGGAAGGATCCAAATTTAAATCTTGCGTTATTGCTGGCAAAGCAACCGATAAAGCAGAACGGTCGACATAGTTAATCGTTACTAAAATGAGTAACATAATAAAGATTTGCCAGCGAACGTTAGTTGGTTTTGAGGTATCAATTAGCGTTCCTGCGTTTTTTTTGTATGGATCCCTTTCAATTTGATTTTTATTCGGTGTCCACATTCCTTTCATCTCCTTTTTATCATTTTTAATTCTTATAACCCATCAGATACGCTCTTCGTTTAAATCTTCAACTGTAAAAAGCCCATTCTTTTGAAGAATGCATGATTTGTATTTCCCATGAGCTCTTGCTATTTTATAGTTCATTCATGAAATATTTGAAAAAGCGCATAGTATTTAATTTTAAAAGGACTATATATGCTTTTTAAAAACAAAGGTAATCTTTGTAACAGAATCCTAGTGGAAACCATACTCTATCTTGCATTATCTGATAAAAAAAGGGCGACTTCACCAACGGATGAAATCTGCCCAAAAAGAGGATGAAGTTATTTATAAATCATTTGCGTGAAAACTGAATAGTAAGTGTATTACCATAGATAAATACCAAAAACGGACTTGAAGGACACTTGTTCTTGCTATTTACTATTTGAAAATCCAATTTCGAGAATCATTCTGTTAATACTGTAATGGCAATAAGATTTATATTTTCAAAAAACTTTAATCTAAAAAGTCAGGTTGTTGATTAACAATTCGTTCCCACAATGGTTGGAAACAACGTTTTGCTTCTTCAGGCGTGCCAACTTGAGCTGCTGTATGCTTTGCATGTTCTTCCTCAATTAAAACAGGTTTTCCAACGGATTCGGCTAGTATCTGAACTTGGCAAGAACGTTCCATGTTGACAAACCACCACACGGTTTCCTCTATAGATCCTCCTACAGTAAGTAAGCCATGGTTTTGAAGTATTACAGCTTTATGATTTTTTAAAGCTTTTCCAATTCTTTCTCCTTCTTGCAAGTCATGTACTACACCAGTATAAGCATCATATAAACTATGATCTTTATAAAAAGCGCAAGCTTCTTGGTTAATTGGATCAAGTAATCTTCCTAAGGTAGACCATGCTTTTCCGTATACGGAATGAGCGTGTGCAGCTGCAACTACATCTGGACGTGCTTTATGGAGCTGAGAATGGATCGTAAATCCAGCCTTGTTAACAGCTTTATCACCTTCTACTACTACACCATCATGATTGACTAAAATAAGGTCAGATACTTTAATTTGACTGAAATGCATATTATATGGATTAACCCAGAAGCAATCATCATATTCTGGATCTCTTACCGTAATATGTCCAGCATTTCCTTCATCGAAACCAAACAGTGAGAATAGTCGAAAAGCACCAGCTAATTTTTCTTTTCTCTCTTTACGCTCCTGAATAAAGTTAGTCTTTTGATCTGTAGTATTCATGTCTAAACACTCCTTTTAATTTTAAAAGCAATAATTAAATAGACCCTTATTTACATTCAATATCAGATAAAGCTGTTTAATATTGAATAACTAGATACCTGAATAATCTTGAAGTATCAAGGGAGGCCATACATATGAAAATTCATTAACATAAATACACTCCTAACAATTCGGAATATTCAGTATTATTAAACGACCATAGGTCTGCCTATAATTATTGATTCCTTAAATTAGTTGAATTAATTAAATTACATGTTACTTAAATCCAGCCTCTAAGTGTAGAAGCGTCTACCATTCGTTTTAACCCTATCACATAGGCTGCTAGTCTCATATCAATTCCTTTATTTACGGATGTTTGATATATATTTAAAAAAGAAGTAGTTAAAATGTTTTTTAATTTACTTTCTATCTCCTCTTCTGTCCAGTAATATCCTTGATTATTTTGCACCCACTCGAAATATGAAACAATTACGCCACCGGAACTTGCTAGAACATCTGGTACAATTAAAATATCCCTTTTAGTTAATATCTCTGTTGCTTTTAAAGTTGTAGGCCCATTCGCAGCTTCTACTACAATTTTTGCATTAATATATGGAGCATTCTCTTGTGTAATTTGATTTTCAATTGCTGCTGGAATGAGAATGTCACATGGCTTTATTAATAATTCTTGATTAGAAATTTTGTTTTCAAAAAGATTTGTAACTGTCCCAAAAGAATCTCGATTATCTAAAAGGTAATTGATATCTAATCCTTCTGAATCGTATAAGGCTCCATATGCGTCTGATATTCCTACAATCTTTGCACCCATATCATGAAGAAACTTTGCTAGAAAACTACCTGCATTTCCAAATCCTTGAATAATAACTTTTGCCCCTGAAATATCAATACCAACAATTTTAGCTGCCTCTTTCACTATCATTGTTACTCCCATAGCTGTGGAAGATTCTCTCATAAGAGATCCTCCTAATACTAAGGGTTTACCTGTAATAAAACCAGGAGAGTCAAATTCCCTTATACGACTATACTCGTCCATCATCCATGCCATAATTTGAGAATTAGTGAAAACGTCAGGAGCTGGAATATCTTTAGTAGGGCCTACAATTTGACTAATGGCACGAACGTAGCTACGACTTAAACGCTCTAGTTCTTGAAAAGACATATTTCTAGGATCGCATTGAATCCCTCCCTTTCCTCCCCCATACGGTAGGTTGGTAATACCACATTTAATACTCATCCACATAGAAAGGGCTTTTACTTCATCTTCACTTACATCAGGGTGAAAACGAATTCCTCCTTTTGTAGGTCCTATTGCATCGTTATGTTGCGCACGATATCCTGTAAAAACTTGAACGGTTCCATCATCCATTCTTACAGGTATACGAACAGTCAATAATCTAAGTGGTTCTTTTAATAATTCGTAGGCTTCCTCTTTATATCCTAGCTCTTTAAGTGCTCTATAGATGACTTTTTGTGTTCTTTCTAAAACATTCAATTGTTCTCCTACGTTCTCTTGTTGTTTAGTTAATGTAGGATTTATAGAGCTCATTATCCATTCCTTCTCTCTTTAACTTAAATTAAATTTTATTCATCAATTGAGAGGTCATAAATTTCTAGGAATTTTGTATTAAAGTTTCCTTCCTTAAAAGCTTCATGTTCTAATAGTTTTAAATGAAAAGGTATAGTAGTTTTTATGCCTGTAATAACAAATTCACCAAGTGCCCGTTTCATTCTATCTATAGCCTCATCGCGGTCACTTCCCCAAGTAATAATTTTCGCGACCATCGAATCATAAAAAGGTGAGATTTGGTAACCTGGATATACACCACTATCAATTCTGACTCCAAATCCGCCGGGAGGAAGGTACATTTCTACCTTACCGGGTGAAGGCATAAAGTTTTTAGCTGGATTTTCTGCATTAATCCTACATTCAATCGCCCACCCTTTTATTGAAATATCCTGTTGGCTAAATGATAAGAAATAGCCAGCAGCAACATTAATTTGTTCTTTCACCAAGTCAATACCTGTAATTAATTCTGTGACAGGATGTTCTACTTGAATGCGGGTATTCATTTCCATGAAGTAAAAATCACCGTGTTTATCTAATAAAAATTCAACTGTCCCGGCCCCATGGTAATTAACCGACTTTGCTGCTAAAATAGCAGCTTCTCCCATCCTACTTCTTAGTTCTTCATGAAGAGCAGGTGAGGGTGCTTCCTCAACTAATTTTTGATGACGTCGTTGAATTGAACAATCCCGTTCTCCTAAGTGAACAACATTTCCATGTTTGTCACCAATAATTTGAATTTCAATATGACGAGGTTCCTCTAAATACTTTTCAAGGTAAACACCAGAATTACCGAATGCGGTTTCAGCCTCTTGTTGTGCTTGACGAATCGCTTTCTGTAATTCTTCTTCATTGTAAGCTAAGCGCATACCTTTCCCACCACCACCAGCAGTGGCCTTTATGATAACGGGAAAACCAATATCTTTTGCGATTGTAAAGGCTTCATCTAAGTCTTCAATTAAGCCATCGGTACCCGGCACTGTAGGAACTCCTACTTGCTTCATGGTTTCTCTGGCAATTGCTTTAGCACCCATCTTTTGAATTGCTTCTGGTTCAGGCCCAATAAATGTAATATTACATAATGCACACATCTCAGCAAAATCTGCATTTTCAGCAAGGAAACCATATCCAGGATGAATGGCATCAGCTTTTGTGATTGTAGCAACGCTCATTAAGTTGACAGTATTTAAATAACTGTCTTTGGAAGCTGTCTTTCCAATGCAATAAGCCTCATCTGCTAGTTTTACATGCAATGCCTCTTTATCAGCTTCCGAATATACTGCGACTGTTTCAATTCCCATTTCATTGCAGGCTCTAATGATACGAACAGCAATCTCGCCCCGGTTGGCGATTAGAACTTTCTTGAACATCGTAATATCCCCTTTTTATCAATTTACTATGACAATAATCAATTAACTCTTTTGGATATTCAAGAATTAATCTCTTTTAATTAAAAATAAAGGTTCACCATATTCAACAAGTTGACCATCTTCTATTAAAACTTCTAAAACTTCTCCACTTACTTCTGCCTCAATTTCATTAAATAATTTCATTGCTTCTAGGATACAAACCACATCCTTTTCCTTTACTTGTTCCCCTACTTGTACGAAAGCGTCTGCTTCTGGATTTGGTCTAGCATAAAATGTACCAACCATTGGAGATAATACCTTATATATACTATCTTTCTTTAGTTGCTCAACCTCATTTACTAAAATCTCTTCTTCTTTTATTGAAGAAACGTCTGAATTTGAAGTTAAAGGCTGTTCTTGTTTAGGTGTAGAGGAATCTTTAAATACTTCCCCACCTTTTTTCATTGAAATTTTTGTATCATCATTTTCGAATTTGAATTCCTGCATAGCTGATTGATCAACTAATCTAATAATCTCTCGAATTTCTTGAATTTTAAACATTCTTAACACTCCTATTAATAAAAGATATAATTTAGATAAATTTGTTTTAAATACAAGGACTAGTTTGCTTGTAAACGTCTTTTAGGCAAAAGCTTATTAATAAGACCTAGCTCTTCTATAGAATGTTCTTGTTTATTCCATTTACTTTGAGCATCTTCTATGTCTACTGGTTTAAATTTAATTTTATCCCCTGGTTTTTTTTGTCCCATATAAGGTAAATCAGCACCAACGATAACTCCTAATTTTGTATAACCTCCTGAAGTACCACAGTCAGACATATGAACAATTGGTTGACCACTACCAGGAACTTGAATTGTGCCTACTGTCATAAAGTCAGAGATAATATCTGGACCATTTATATGTTCTAGTTGAGGACCCTGAAGACGATATCCCATACGATCTGATTCATTGGATAAAGTGTAGGAACCTTCAATAAATTCTTTAAAAGAATTTTTTGTAAACTCATTAATATGCGGACCAAAGATAAATTCAATAGGACGACTCTCCTCAAAATTCGGGATATCCTCTGGACGTAACTTTCTTCCATGTAAATCATTAAAACTAAATAAAGACATCCCAACGGGTATAGAGTCTCCAGCTTTTATTGCTCTTCCTTCAATACCTCCATAATTTCCTCGGATATACGTAGATTTGCTTCCCATCACCTCGGGTATATCGATTCCACCAGCAAAAGAGATATATGCACGACAACCATCTTTGCAACTACCAAACTTGAGTTCATCACCTTTTTGAACACGTAAAGCTTTCCACATAGAAACAGGCTTATTGTTTAGAAGGGGTGACAGGTTACCTCCTGTTATTGCAATTACTCCTTCTGTATTAAATTTTAAATGGGGACCAATCAAAGTTGCTTCTAAAGCTGCTGCACCTTCATCATTCCCTACAAGAATATTCCCTAGACGTATAGATAACGGATCCATTGCCCCACATACGGAAACTCCAAAAGTTCTGTACAAATGTCGTCCTAAATCTTGAACAGTAGTTAATAATCCTGGTTTTATTACTTCTACGAATTCCATTCTTGATCCCACTCTCTTTGTTTCTTTTCATTCCATAATTCAGCTTCATTTTTATCTATTGGAATATATTTAATATAGTTCCCCCCTTGCAGTATGCATGGAGGTTCTTCGAATGGATTAAATATTTCCATTGGGGTCCATCCCACCAAATGCCATCCAGAAGGGGAATCCATGGTACAAATTCCAGTTAAATTATTAGCAATTTGAACGGTTCCTTTTTTCACTTTAATTCTTGGATTAGAACGTCTTGGCATTGAAAGTCTTTGATCAATATCACCACCATATGGATACCCTGCAATAAATCCAATCATATAAACAAAATAAGATTTAGAATGAATAAGATTTATTACTTGTTCAATGCTTAGGTTGGCATGTTTAGAAATCTCCTCTAAATCTGGTCCGTATTCTCCTCCAAATACAACAGGGACATGTATAGTTTTACTTTTAAAATCAACCTCCTCAGAATTTAATTTCTCTATTTCCTGAAGTTTTTCTAATAGCTCATAGTATCCTATCATTTTAGGGTTGTATAAAACCGTAAGGTTATTAAAAGCAGGGATAAGTTGGTTTACTCCAACAATTGAATTCCTATTAATTAAATGTGCAAAGGTTTGTACTTGACGACTAACCTCTATAGAAGCTTTATTTTCAAATTGAACGACAATAGCTTGTTCACCCATTGGAAAGTATGTGGGAGAAAGATTAACTGTATTTGTGTTCACCAATATTCACCCTTCCCTTATATAAAACAATTTAAAAATATAGTCTGTTTTATTTATGCCACTGACCGACAGGGGCGATTTCTATCTGTTTATCTTCTATTCTCTTTTTCAGGTATCGAACGATGTCTAGGGCGCCCTGTGTATCACCATGAACACATACACTATCTGCTTTTATATCAATAAAATCTCCATCAATTGTTTTGGCTTTTCCTTCCAGAATCATTCTTAATACATTTTCTGCTGCTTCTTCGGGATCCTTAATAACAGAACCAGGTAGCTTGCGGGAAACAAGTGTCAAATCCCTATTGTATGCACGATCAGCAAAAACTTCTAAAACAGATGATAATCCTTTTTCTTCAGCTGCCTTTTGAATTTCAGTACCTGGGAGAACAAATATTTTTGTTTCAGGCAGAACTTCATATACAGCGTCGACAATAGCATCAGCAATTGTTCGATTTACAAATGACATATTTCCCATGCTACCATGTGCTTTTACATGTTGAATTTCTACATGATGTTTACGGCAAAATGCTTCAAGAGCACCAATTTGATAAATGATATAATTCATTAAATCCTTCCGTGAAATATCTATATCTCGACGACCAAATCCAAGAAGGTCAGGATATCCTATATGAACACCAATACCTACATTAAATTCCTTTGCCATAGCAACAGTTTGATCCATTACATTAGGATCCCCTGCATGAAATCCACAAGCAATATTCGCTGAAGATATCAATTTAATAATTTCTTCATCCATTCCTAATTTATAGGCACCGAAACTTTCTCCCATATCGCAGTTTAAATCAATTTTTTTTACCATATTTTTACCCCCAGAAAGTAACTGTATTAATATTTAATTTATTTACTAAGTAATTTTTTAGAAAGTCCCCGTTTTAGTTCCCGTTTCAATTTCCGTTTTAATTTCATCTTTGTTTTTTCCGTCATTCTTTATATACCAAATGAACTTATTAGAGAATCCGTAAAACAGGGCTACACCAAGCCCAACGAAATTCAGCCATAAGAACGGAAGATACGATATGGTAGACACGCCAAGTATAGTCGCCATATATATACCGTTATCTGACCAAGGAACCATTGGGGCAGTTAAGATGCCCCCACTCTCCAAATTTCTTGATAAAACACGTCGGTCTATCTTTAATTTTTCATAACTCTTTTCTGTCATTTTGACCCCTGTTATTAAAGAAACGTAACCAGAGCTTCCGAAAAAATTCCCAAAAAAGGAAGATATAATCGTTAAAGCAGTTAATCGTCCAGGGTTGTTCATATACTTTATCAACTTGACTCTAATTGTAGTTAGGAGCCCAACATGATCCATTAGCCCTCCAAATCCTAATGCTAATATCATAATGCAAATAACACCTAACATTGATTCAATACCACCACGGTTAAACAATTTGTCAATAAAAGGTACACCTGATTCAATACTAAAGCCACTATACAGAGTTTCTATTGCCGGAATGACATCCATACCTTGAAATAGATTTGCCCAAATGATTCCAAGCACAGAACCAAATGCAAGAGTGGGTATAGAAGGCATCCTTTTAGCCAACATAATAATTGTTACTACTATAGGAATAAGCATGTACCAACCAATACTAAAGGCATCCTTTAATGCATTAATATTATCCTGTACAATACTTAAGTCAGCTCTATTACTGTTAAAGAAAAATCCAGCTATCAAGAAAAGAATTCCAGAAATAATTAGTGCAGGTATACTTATTAAGAGCATTGATCGGATATGAGCTATTATTTCTACTCTAGCCAGAGAAGCTGTCATAACAGTAGAATCAGAAAGAGGAGACAATTTATCACCAAAATATGCTCCTGATATTACCGCACCAGCAACAAGAGGCAGAGGCAGTCCAAAGCTTTCACCAATACCCATCATTGCAATACCAACTGTTCCAGCAGTTCCCCAGGACGTACCTGTCGCAATAGAGGTAATCGCACAAACTATTAATGTAGCAAAAAGAAAGATACTCGGATTAATAATTTCTAGTCCATAATATATGAGAGTCGGAACAATCCCCCCGGCTATCCATGATCCAATCAAAGCTCCAACAAAGATAATAACGAGAACTGCTTCTAAACCAGTAGAGATTCCCCTTGCAATTGATGTTTGTAAACCATTGTAAGAATGTCCAAGACGTAACCCAAGAAAAATAATTAAAAACCAAGAGGCTAAAAGAGACAACTGAATAGGAAGATTAAAAACGGCTAAGGAAACGTACATTGTGAGCAAAAACAGCATAAGTACCGTAAAAACTTCCCATAATTTCGGTTGACGGGTATTATTAACTTCCATATTACATCTCCAATCCTTAATATACTTTGCATTGCAGCAGTATTAATGGATTTTCTAAACAACTATGATGGATTTAATCAAACATTAATGGGCGTGCAACCTTATTGAAAGTTCCCCCATCAAGCATTAATGAATGCCCACTAACATAATTTGATTCATCTGAGATGAGAAATAAGCAGGCATTAGCAATATCTTCACCAGTTGCGATTCTTCCGAGAGGCTGATAGGCTAAAGATTGTTTAAATGCCTCTTCTGGATCAGGTAAACTTTTAAATGATTCATACAACATTGGTGTGTCAACAGTACTTGGGCATACGGCGTTCACTCGAATGTTGAGAGGACCACAATCTAGAGCCATCTGTCTTGTTAATGCCGTCATTCCACCTTTAGAAGCAGCATAAGCTGCAAAACGAGTAATTGTTCTATATGCGTGCCACGAGGCCATATTAACAATTGATCCGCCCCCTCTTTTGGAGATTTCAGGAATCGCATACTTTGAACAAAGGAAAGTCCCTGTTAAATTCACATCGATGACTTTTTTCCACTCTTCTAAAGATGTATCAACTACTGACTTGCGCATTGTGGCTGCTGCATTGTTCACTAAGGAATCAAGACCCCCAAAGTGATTTACAGTTTCATTTATTAAACTTTTAACGTTTTCTTCGTTGCTTACATCAGTTTTTATAAAAATCGCATCAATATCATTTGATCTTAATTTCTCTACAGCTTGTAATCCGATTTCTTCGTTGATATCTGCAATGACTACTCTTGATCCGTGTTCCCCTAATTTTTTTGCAGTTGCTTCCCCGATGCCCTGACTTCCTCCAGTTATAATTGATACCTTGTCTTTTAATCTCATATTTAATTCCTCCTTATGATATTAGAAAGTGGTTATTCCAAATATAAATTTATTCTTTACAAAGCCTGTTCCTATTAGAGTAGACTCAAACTTATCTTGGTGAACTAATTTAAATAATTCTTTTCTAGCAACAGGTGCCTCAACAAATTCAGGTCCCATAAATGCTGTAGTATTTTGACTCTGACTGTTTATAAATGAAACCTTCCCTATTAACCTCATGTTTTTTCCTCGCTCTATTATTAAAATACTGCTGTTTCCAAAATAAGTTGTTTTGTAGCAAAACGTTCTATAGATAGTGAAGACATATCAATTGTTTCAAATTTACCAAGGCGAATTAATTCGGAAAGCCCCTTTCCTGCAGCTGGAGCATGTTGAAATCCGTGGCCACTAAAACCAGTGATTACATAATATCCTTTCATTGATGGATGTCCACCAATAATTGCATTATGGTCGATGTAATTGTAATCATAGAGTCCTGCCCATCCTCTTTCTAACTTTACTTGCTCAAAATTCGGAGAGCGTTCAGCTAAAACTGGCCAAATCTTGTCTTCAAATAAAGCTTTTTCTAAACGGAAGTTATATTCGTATGGAACGTCATTTGCCCACCCGACAACTATCTTTGATCCTTCACTACGAAAATGTAATCCTGTAGGATCAAAAGTAAATGGAATATGATTTTGAAATTTATTCTTAGTATCTATACTGAATAATTGTCGACGGAGAGGTTTAACAGGAATATCAATACCTACTGTTCGACTCAATTCACCCGCCCATGCACCTGCAGCATTGACAACTATTGGCGCATGATACTTCTCTCCATTTTTTAACTTAACACCTGTAACTTTTTGATTTTCGTGTAAAATAGCTTCGACTTCGTCATAAATAAAGGTGCCGCCCATTCTTTTTATCTTTTTGATATATGCTTGTAAAACAGAATAGGGATCAATATTTCCTGCATCTGGATCTAAAACGGAACCCTCTAGATCTTCCACATTAAGCTCTGGAAAGAACTCTTTGGTTTCTGTTTGATCCATTAATTGTGCTTTAACTCCCAGAGATTCTTGCATTTTCATAATCTCCTTAAATACTGGAAGTGTCTTATCATTTAATAGATATAAGTAACCATGTTGTTTAAAATCAATGAGACTTAATTCTCCATCAATTGCCATCTCTTCTTCAAACCTTTTATATACCTGATAACTGTACTGACTCATTTTAATATTTATTTCAGTGCTAAACGTTTGGCGAATCCCTCCCTCGCTTCGCGGTGTTGAAGAGTATTCATAAGTTCTATCTTTTTCAAGAATAGCGATACTTCCTGTATAACCGTCGTTAAGCAGGTTGTATGCTAAGCTTCCTGCCATAATTCCTCCACCTACAATAATTAGATCAAATTGGTTATTCATATCCTTCTCTCCTTAAATAGATAAATATAATTGCATTAGTTAATAAATTTGTAAGCGCTTCCCTATTTGCGTATTTTAACATTCTTAAAAAGAATAATTATTACAAGATTCATTAATAATAATTTAAGCCCTTTTTAAATGACTACAATGATTTTTCTAGAATCTCAACCATATCCAAAGTCTGTACTTCATCTTCTACTTCTTTAGCCTTTGTCCCATCCGATAACATTGTTAAACAATAAGGGCAAGAACTAGCAATTGTTGTTGGATTTACTGCTAATGCTTGTTCAGTTCGCTCAATATTAACACGTTTACCTTGATCTTCTTCCTGCCACATCATGCCTCCGCCAGCTCCGCAACACATACTGTCACATCCTGACCGTTCCATTTCTACAAGATTCACTCCTGGAATTGTAGATAAAATTTGACGGGGTGCATCATAAATACCATTGTATCGGCCAATATAGCATGAGTCATGAAATGTAACACGTTCCTTTACTTCATTTACAGGTTTAATAAGTCCTTGATTTAGCCAATCTAATAACAATTCAGTGTGATGGTAAACTTCCACATCGTCTAATCCAAACTCCGGATACTCGTGTTTAAAGGTATTATAGGCATGTGGATCCATAGTTACGATTTTTTTAACATTATATTTTTGGAAGTTTTGAATGTTCTCCATTGCTAATTCTTGAAATAATAATTCATTACCAAGGCGTCGTGCAGTGTCACCCGAGTTTTTCTCTTCATTCCCAAGAATAGCAAATTTTATTCCAGCCTTATTCATCACTCGAACAAATGAACGAGTCAGCTTTATACTACGATTATCAAAAGATCCCATAGAACCAACGAAGAAAAGGTAATCAAATGACTCTATCTCTTTTACTGTAGGTACAACATCTTCCATGTCTTTACGCCATTTAATCCGATCCTTCCTATTAATTCCCCAAGGATTACTTTGACGTTCAATATTATTTAATGCACGTTGTGCATCGGATGGTACCTGACCTTCTGTCATGACCAAATAACGACGCATATCAATAATGTGGCCAACATGTTCATTCCCTACTGGACATTGATCTTCACAGTTACGACAAGTTGTGCATGCCCAAAGTTCCTCCTCTGTAATAACATCTCCAATAAGAGACACATCATAAGGAATTTTGAGTTTGAGCTCAGAAAGACTATCATTTTCTGTTTGATCTTGAGCTACTGCTACTTCTTTAGCACTTTCATTTGCTACCTTTGCTTGTCTGGCTAACATATTTCCATTCGTTTCTTTAAAAACAGTAGCAGGCATCCAAGGGGTACGACCAGTAATAGCGGCACCTTTTTCAGTTAAATGGTCTCGCATTTTTATAATCAAATCCATTGGGGAGAGAGTTTTTCCTGTCCCTGATGCAGGACACATGTTCGTACATCGTCCGCATTCAACACACGCATATAAATCTATTAACTGATTTTGTGTAAAGTTTTCAACTTTTCCCACTCCAAATTCTTCTGCACCTTCTTCTTCTAACTTTTCAAAGTCCATGGTGCTTAGTTTCCCAGGTGGACGAGTTTTATCTTTCATTAACCAGTTATAAGATGCGAATATTAAGTGTGCATGTTTACCCTGGGGTATATATACTAGGAAGAAAAGCAATGTAAGTAAGTGTACCCACCAAAAAATGTAGAACAAGACACCAGCGTTATTTGATCCAATATTGCTCAGACAAAGTGCAATTGTAGAAGCAACTGGCTGGGTATAATGAAAATCTAGTTTTTCTGAATGGAGCCAGATTATTTCCAACCCTTCAGATAAGAATGTACTTAGCATTAAAATGGTAATTAACCAAACGACTAGATTAGCCTTCCAACCTCTTTTTAATCGTTTTAATTTTTCAACATTGCGTCGATACCATGCATAAAAAATGGCAATTAAAATGGACATGACTACTACCTCTTGCGATAAAAGAAAATATGGATATATAGGACCAAGAGGTAAATGTGAACTAGGGTTCAACCCTTTCCATATCAAGTCAATTGCTCCAAATTGTACGAGGAGAAAACCGTAAAATAAAACAATATGCATAATTCCACTTTTACGATCTTTCAAAAGCTTTTTTTGCCCAAAAACGTTGACCCAAAATGCCTTAAGACTTTTGGGCGCACTTTCTTTTAAATCTACAGCTCTACCGAGCTTGATGAAGGTCATACGGCTATACATCAAATGAGCAAATAAATAAACTGCATAACCGACGACCAGTAAAAATGCAATGAGGTTGATATGCACCCAACTCATAATGTTTCACATCCCTTTATAGGTTGGCATACTTACTGAATTAAACAGTAGCATGTTTTAACTTCTTAAATTCTTCTGTTAATAAAGGTACTACTTCAAATAAATCTCCAACAATTCCATAGTCGGCTACTTGAAAAATAGGAGCCTCAGGATCCTTATTAATAGCAATAACTATCTTAGAATTTGACATTCCTGCTACATGTTGAATTGCTCCTGATATTCCACAGGCAATATACAAGTCAGGAGTAACTACTTTCCCTGTTTGACCAATTTGTAGAGAATAGTCACAATATTCCGCATCACAAGCTCCTCGGGATGCTCCAACAGCCCCATTTAGCACATCAGCTAACTCCTTTAATAGGACAAAACCATCTTCCCCTTTAACCCCACGACCGCCTGATACGATAACATTGGCTTCCGATAAATCTACTCCACCCGTAGATTTTCTAACTACTTCTTTGATAGTGGTACGAATATCTTGAATTTGAACATTTAAAAGAGTAGATTTCACCGTCTTTTCAACATCACATTCTTCTAATGGAATATTATTCGGACGAAGGGTTGCAAAAGCTTTACCTACTGTAATTTTTTTTACTTCAAAAGCCTTACCAGCATAAATTGGCCTTGTAAAGAGAATGTCTTCCCCCTCCACTGACAAATCTGTCACGTCTGATATAAGTCCTAATCCTAATCGAGAAGCTACACGAGGAGCGACATCTTTTCCAATTGCCGTATGACCAAGTAAAATAACATCAGGTTCTACCTCTTTTATAACTTGACAAATTGCTTGAAAATATGCATCAGTTGTATATTGCTCTAATTGTTCATTTTTTACTAGATAAATATTGTCAGCGCCATTCTGAGCAAGCGTTGTTAAATATTGCTCACCATCATTCCCAAATACAGCAGCTATAACCTCCCCTGTATTAGCAATCTTCCTAGCAGCAGATAAGGATTCTAATGATACATTACGTAATTGGCCTTCTCTAGTTTCCGTTAATACAAGCACTTTTCTATTCATTATAATAACCTCCTAAATTAATTTAGTTTCTTGCTGCATAATTTGAACAAGTTCTTTGATTTGATCGGCTATATTTCCCTCTAGCACTCTTCCTGCTTGTTTTTCTTGCGGGAGATATTGTTTAACTGTAATGCTTTTTCCTGGATTTTCTCCTAAAGATACGCCTAGTTCCATAGCGCTAACTCTCTCAATAGGCTTCTTTTTAGCCTTCATAATACTAGGAAGAGATGGGTAACGTGGTTCATTTAACCCTTGTTGAGCTGTCATTAAGAAAGGAAGTGACAGTTGAATAGATTCAATATCTCCTTCAATATCACGAACAACAGTAGCTTCATTACCTTCAATAGATAATTTAGTAACTGCCGTAACTTGAGGAATTCCAATCTCTTCTGCTAATCGTGGACCTATTTGTCCAGATCCATAGTCAACAGACATATTACCTCCAATAATAAGATCAAAATTATTTTTATTGGCAAAATTAGCTAAAATTTTTGCTACTATACTCTCATCCTCTAATATTGTATCTTCCTCTATGAGAATAGCCTTATCCACTCCCATTGCTAATGCTGTTCTTAATACCTTCTCAGATCGGTCTGAGCCTACGGTAGCTACCGTGACTTCTCCTCCAATTTCCTCTTTAAGACGAACAGCTTCTTCAATAGCATACTCATCATATGGGTTAACAATGAACTCAGCGCCCTCTTCATTAACTTTATTATTTTCAATTACAATTTTCTCTTCTACATCAAATGTTTCTTTTACAACTACAAGAATATTCATATTGACTCCCCCTTTAAACAATTTGTATAAAGAACTATACTAAGTTAACCGAATAAAACTTACCTTTTATTTTTTAAATAATTTGTATTAGGACTTGTTATAACTATAATTTAAATATTGGTTTTTAAACTACGTCAAAAATGTACAAAAAATTAAACTTTTCTGACTATTAGATTAGTGTAATTTCAACAAAAGAACAGAAAAATACACAAAAAATTAAATTATATGTATAATTATGTAAAAAATATGGCTAGTTTTTGTAAATATTAGATTATCTTCCTTTCTAATTTAGAAAGATTTATTCTTTTAATTATTTTCGAATGCCTTATAATTAAAAATAAAGCGTTTACAATTAATTGTCTTTTTTTATAAAATATGAATTGAATTCTATTAATATATGGTTTTACCATTATATAAAATCTAACTATGTAAGAACTTCTAACAAGTTGATAGAGATATATAATAAATAAATTTAAAATTAATTATTAAAACTACGAAAATTAGTGTAGCTAATAAAAAAATTTTCTGTTCTTAAGAATAAAAAACGATTATTTCTATAATTCATTTATTCCTCTCAGGGACAATAAATTATATCTAAACATCAAGGAGGAGACCCAATTGATTCTAGAACATATTGCCCAAACAGTATCAGAAGATACAACCAAGATAATAGGTTATCCTGTAAGCATTTCTGACAGTAACGGCTATCTTATTGGAGTAAGTGACCCAAAGAGATTAGGTATTTTCGATAAACTATTATTTAAAGTAGTTAAAAGAAAAGAATTAATTTATTGGGGGGAAGAACACGTACGAAATTTACCAAATATTTATCCTGGAGTAGCTGCTCCTATTATTGTGAATAACAAAGTACTTGGTGCTATTGGAATTATAGGGAAGATTAAAAAAAATGAGGAGACTGATAAATATATCCAGCTTGTAAAAAATCATATTGAGATGATCTGTCATGAATCCTTAAAAAAAGAGATGAATTCACTTGAAGTAAAAGCATTAGATACCTTGATACATTATCTTCTCCATTTTAATGGCACTCATAATGAATATGACTTAGAACATATTACTAGATATGGAGAAATGCTAGGTTATAACTTAACAATAAAAAGAATTTGTTTAATTATTGATATTGATACATTGGCAATTAATTCATCTAGAACACAATATAGTTCATTATCAATACAACAAATTCAACAGGAGCTCTTGGAGATTATTAGGTACTTTTTTATGAGCAATAACCAGGATATAATTGGTCAATTAAACTTCGAACAATTTGGAATTTTCAAAGTTATTGATTCAGAAGAAACTGACATTGAATTTATGAAAAAAATTAACTATACAATTAAAAAATTTAATCAGCATTTAAATAAAAAATACAATCTTTCTTCTGCTATTTCAATAGGTGACTCAAAAAGTGGAATTATAGGAATGAAGGAATCTTATCATAACGCATCAAGAGCGCTAATAGCAGGAAAAAAGACAAATATAGTTCCACAAGTTTATCACTACAATAATTGGGATATTACCTTAGAAATATTAACAAACGAATTACCATCCGAGTTTTTCAATAATCTCAGTCAGGATTTACTTCCTCTGATAAACCATGATAACTTTTCTACCCTTGCTAGGACATTTTTAGTTTATTGTAAATACAATATGAATTTAAGTAAAACAGCAAGGAACCTATACATACATCGTAATTCATTAATTTATCGTTTAGAAAAAATAAAAGAACTAACATCATTAGATACATCTAATTTTGAACATTGTATGCTTCTTTATCTTGTTATTAAACAATATAACAATTCAGATAATGTTGTTACAAATATCAACTAGGACCCTTAAGAGTCTACTAATTTAATTAATTACTAGAAGTAAGCACAAAAATATGGAACACAATCATCATTTTTTAATAAATCGATGATTGTGTTCCACGTTAGAACTGAAATCCTTTCGCACGGCTACACCTCTCATTTCTGACATAGACTCGATGTATATAATAAGAAAGGACAGCTTGTTTTATGGAAACAGGCTCTCCAAAATCAAGTGAAGTTCATCTATCGACTATTTGAAAACGTTGTTTAAAAGACACTTCATCTAGAAATCTCTATGTGTTTTAAATAAACATTATCTTCGCACCATAAACCCTTTATGGTGCGCTTATATTTGGCTTTTTATAGTTATTCAGTATAATCACCCTATTATAATGATCTATTAAAAAGCCACTTCCAAATACAAATAGTAGAGTGCTTATACCTAGACCAATTACATGATGATTAAGTAACATAATAACAATACTAGTTGTTAAAGGAATTAGCATACACATAATTGCTCCAATTTTGTAATTGTTCATTAGCTTTCCAAATGACTTTAACAAATAATCAGAAGGTAAATATATTGAACTTGCTTGAAAGTAAATAGATATAGCAATTGCAATAAAGTTAAGCCCAATTAATGAATATAAACAACGAACCCATATATTTTCGGGTACATAGACTACCTGATGTAAAGACACAAACATATCTACAAACATCCCATAAATGAAAGTTAACCCCATACTTTTTATAACCATAATTAAAGTGAATTTTGTTTTCATCAAATAACTAAGGATAAATGAAAAAAAATTTAAAATGATAATACATACACCGATAGAAAACGGTAATATAGAACCCAGATTCTGACCAGCAGCTGTCCAGGGAGAACTACCTAAATGTGAAATTATCATAAAGCTATTGCCTAAAGCATTGAGCATAATGGAACAAACAAACCATAAGAGATTTACAAAACGATTTCTCATCTACTCCCCCCTATTTTGATGTGATTCTTCTTAAAAATTTAATTAAGCCTGTTTATTTTATTAATAAAAATTACATTTAACATTTGGCTTAGTTACCTATACATCTTTTATTTGAAATTCTTCTAAGTTAAAGCCAAAGCCTCTAGGAAAAAAATAATGAAATTTTTATATTAAGAATTCTTTTTGTATAACTATAATTAGCTCATATCCAGTTAGTCCGATTTATAGGATAACATTCTTTTGAAAGTTTTACACCCCTACTTAAGGTATATCAGATACTTTTTGTATCTATATAGTGTTACTACTTAAAACATTTAAAAATAATGAAATTTCTTACATTTGTAACTACCTATAAAATCCATTATGTTAACCAGAAATACATATTGTATACTACTTACAAAAGATTACTATTAGATTTGTTCCATCTTTTATTTTTTATCTTCTCAATAACTTTATATGACTCTGACTCAGATTCTGAGTATTAATAATAGAAATTTTGATTGCCCTTAAGGGCATATATAATGGGAGAATTTATATTATGTTTATTACTAAAGGAAGTGAAGAGTTATGAATAATACGGCTTATGGTAGGACACCGAATGAGAAAGAATATAACAATATGAGGGCCGCAAGATTACCTGGATTAATATGGATAGTAATAGCTTATACTATATCCTTAATATTAAAAATTAAAACTGCGCCTGCAATCGAACAATATGTAATTTTTACAATACTCATTATACTCTTTACCACTATCTATTGTTATTCTAATTTATTTTTACCTAGAAAATTTTGGATGTATTTTGTCTTGCAGTCATTCATTGTATATATCAGTGCCTTTTTCACACAAGATATCCCTCTAATAATTATTACTCTTTATCCCTTATTGGTTGGCCAAGCAATAGGAACCGCAGGACGCAAAAAAAACTATCTATTTTTGATGATTCTTGTTTTATTCACTATAAATACATTAGTTATGGTCCCTGATAAAATCATTGATACATTTTTGATTATTACTCTACCTATCATGGTGGTTATTGTGTCTTATGCTGTTATATTTTTCAACCAAGTTAATGCTAGAATACGAACACAGTATATGTTAGAAGAAATTGAATTAGCTCACCAGCAAGTTGAACGGCTCACACTACATAACGAGCGTCAAAGGATGGCAAGGGATTTACATGATACATTGGCACAAGGGTTGGCTGGACTAAAAATGCAATTAGAAGCAACGAATGTTCATCTCACTAAAGGGAATGACAAAAGAGCCCAAGAAATTGTCGTGCAATCTATGAAGAGAGTGAGTGAATTATTAGCTGATGCACGATTAGCAATTGATAATTTACGCCTGCATACTAAGGAAGAGTATGATTTCCAACAATCTATTATAGAGGAAGTACAGTATTTTACTGTCGCAACTGGACTAGAATGTCATTTTGAATTCAGAGTTATGCAACAGCTTTCCAGTACGATATCAGAACACTGCTTGCGTGTTATAAGCGAATGTTTATCAAACATAGCGCGTCATGCAAAAGCCACAAACGTTTGGA
The DNA here is from genome assembly GCF_055710015.1 of Priestia sp. VA7. Classification (NCBI taxonomy): domain Bacteria; kingdom Bacillati; phylum Bacillota; class Bacilli; order Caryophanales; family Bacillaceae; genus Priestia; species Priestia sp. VA7. The sequence continues at coordinate 29,897 of NZ_JBVQPN010000008.1, read as the reverse complement.
TAAGAATTGAGGTAAAGGAAAACGTTCTTTTCGTTTCAGTCAAAGATGATGGGATCGGTTTTAATACTGATATGAAAATAAATAATGGGAACCACTATGGATTGTTAGGTATTCAAGAAAGAGTTCGTATTATAGGAGGAAAAGTGGACATTGATAGCGAGGAGAATAAAGGAACAAATGTACAAATTAACATCCCACTGCAAGGAGCTGAGTAAATGCAACATAGAATATTAATTGTAGACGATCACCTGGTAGTGAGAGAGGGTCTTAAATTACTTATTGAAACAAGTGATAAATATGTAATCGTAGGGGAAGCTGAAAACGGGAGAATAGCTATTGATCTAGTAGAAAAACTAAAGCCAGATGTTATTTTAATGGACTTGTATATGCCGGTCATGAGTGGACTAGAAGCTATTACGGAACTCAGAAGAACAAACCCTGAAATTCCTATTGTTATCCTTACTACCTATAACGAGGATCAATTGATGATGAAAGGAATCGAGGCAGGAGCTAAAGGGTATTTATTAAAGGATACAGGAGTAGAGAATTTATTCGAATCCATCGATTCAGCCATTAGAGGAGAGACTTTGCTACAGCCTGAGATTACAGAGCGAATTCAAAACTATAAAACAAAACTTCTAAAAGAGCAAAGTAAATCTAAAGTCATGTTAACACCAAGAGAAATGACGATCTTACAAGCCATAGCACGTGGTTCTACAAGTAAGGAAATTGCTTATGACATAGGGATTGCAGAGAGAACAGTAAAGTCTAAATTAACCAGTATCTATAATAAATTAGGGGTTGATTCAAGAACGGAAGCTGTAGTTGTAGCCATTCAATCTGGTATCATTCATTTATAAAATAAACCGATAAGGTAAAAGACGAAACAAAAAAAGACCTCTACATAAAGTAGAAGTCTTTTTTTTTTACTTATCATATCTTAAGCTATGCTTTTTTTCTTCTTTATTTTTTTCTTTTTTTAATACTTCGTCTAGACCATGGCCCTCAATATCAACATTTGGAATAATATTATCTAACCATTTTGGTAAGTACCAAGATGCTTTTCCCATTAGTATCATAAGACCTGGAATGATGGTCAATCTAACAACAAAAGCATCAAATAGGATACCAAAGGCGAGAGCCAATCCCATTGATTTAATCATTACATCTCCTGCGAATATAAAGCTCGCAAATACGAAAATCATGATTAAGCCAGCAGCCGTAACGACAGGACCACTGAACTTGATACCTGCTTGAACAGATTCTCTCGCATTCCCTGTGTTTACATATTCCTCTCGCATACGGCTAACAAGGAAGACTTGATAGTCCATAGCAAGACCAAACAAGATACCTATTACAAGAATGGGTAAGAAGGCTAAAATAGGCCCTTCTGCAGGAATTCCGAATAATTTACCCAAATAACCATCTTGTAAAACGAAGACTGCAAACCCTAACGTAGCCGTCATAGTTAATAGAAAACCTAGTACTGCAGTTAGGGGAACGAGTAGAGATCGGAATACAATTACCAGTAATAAGAAAGCAAATCCTACAATTAAACCAGCAAATAACGGTATAGCGTCATTTAGTTTTTCGGCTATATCAATATTAATTGCAGTCATACCCGTCACGTATATGTGTGGGCTATTTTTGCTATCTGATGCTGTAATATCTCTTATATCATGTACTAAATTTGTCGTCTCTTCATCATTAGGTCCGGTTTTAGGAGCAATATTGACAATTACGTAGTCTCCACTTTCACTTGGTACCGGGGGAGTTGTACTAGACACATTGTCTAATTCTGTTAGTTTTTTAGAAATTTTATTAATCGCATCTGTTTTATTTTCACTTGTATTAGATACATCAATCAACGCAACAAGGGGGCCATTAACTCCTTTACCAAACCCTTCTGCCATTAAATCATAGGCTTGCCTTTCTGGCGTACCTTCAGCCTTCATGCCGTCATCTGGAAGACCGAGTCTTAGGTGAAGAGCAGGTACACTAATAGTTAATAGAAGCAAAATACTAATAATAGTAATCAACAATGGCTGACGTTTGAGAAATCTTCCCCACCAATTAGTTGATTGTCCCTGTCTCTTTTTCCCTCCCTTTGTAACGAATCGAAAAATACCTGACACATTCTGGTTAGGTTTCATCCTATTCCCTACCCAAGCTAAAACAGCTGGAACTAACGAGATAGAGATAAGCATAGCCATTAAAACACTGATAGCTGCCGTTAATCCCATGACTGCGAGAAATGGTACGCCAACTACTGTTAAACCGCAGAGTGCCACCATTACAGTCAAACCAGCAAATACAACGGCTCCTCCAGCTGTTCCCGTTGCTCGGGCAATTGATTCATGAATATCCATATCTTCGGACAGCTGTTGTCTGTGCTTAGAGAAAATAAATAATGCATAGTCTATACCGACTGCTAAACCAATCATAATGGCTAGCGTCATACTTACTGACGAGATATCAAAGAAATTAGTAGCTAAGAATGTAATTCCTAGGCTTGTAGCTAATCCAATCAGAGCTGTGAAAATCGGTAATCCTGCTATCAAAAATGAAGTGAACATGACAACCAACACGATGAATGCCATAACGATTCCGATTACTTCGGATATGCCACCAATCTCAAGTTTAAAAGCTGTAATATCTCCACTTAATTCTGTTTGAATACCTTGATTTTCTGTCATCTTGGCACTATCTTTTACTAGTTCTTTAGATTTTTCAGTTATATTTTCAGCTTTTTCTTTATAAGTAATATCAGCATAGGCAACAGTGCCCTCACTATTGATGGTGCCTACTTCATAAGGATTCACAATAGATTTTACTGATTTATCCTGCGAGATTTTAGCAAGTGCATCCGAGATAGCTTTTTGAGCCTCTTTTGAATTAAGTTTTTCTTTCCCCTCAGCACCGAAAATCATCCGTATCGACCCAACATCAGGTGAAGATGGAAATTCTTCAGAAATGATATCAGCAGCTTTTTCAGAAGCTGTTCCTGGGATAGTCATCTCCTCACTGAACGCTGGTTTCATGGAAAAAGCAATTCCTAGGATGGCAATCATTATAATGATCCAACCACCAAGGACTTTAAATTTATTTCTGGCAGACCAGCCACCTACTTTATACAACAATTTAGACATATCGTTCTCCTCTCCATTTACTGCTCAATCTATATATCTCTTGTTCAAAACAAATCGTAACAAAGGATTTTAATGCTGAATACGTACGTTTGGGCAGATTTATTATTTTTTATGTTTTTTATAAAAAAAGATTTTTCAAAAAAATTAATAGGTATTTCCTTCCAAGAGTCTATTTAACAAGATTTCAATAAATGTGGGAACATTCTTTGCTTTTAAAAAACATAGGTTAGATTGCCCTTACGTACGTTTTTTTAAATTTCATTTTGTATTAGGATAAGGAAAGTTAAAGCCCAAGAATACGATGACACCCTATTATTAATGGGATAAGGACCCTTATTGCTTAGAGTCATAGGAATAGTCTTTTTTAAAAAAATTTAATGATCTGATTCTGAAGTCTTTTAATTGGTTCAAAAAGAGGTGAACAAACCCATTGTTTAAAAACTTTAGGAAGAGAAAATCTTACGTTTGTTTAGTTTGTGGATATAGTCATTTGTCGAGACCACTATATAACAAAAAAGGGACACCGAATATCGGACTGATATGTTCTTGTTGTGGTTTTCAGCCAGAATATGACGAAATGGAATTAGGAATGACTATTGATGAATATCGTGAATATTGGCTTCAAGGGGGAAATATATGGTTTGAGGATAAGGCAAAACTTAAAGATTGGGACCTAAAACAACAATTAAACAATATTAATCTAGAAGAATAACTTAGGTTGCGTTTTCCTGCGAAAACGTATTATGAAAAGAAGATGTAAACAGATAAAAAATAGAATTAAAAGGAACATGCTTATGAGTATAAAAAACCGATGGAAAATTGCCTTTTTTACGCTTTTAGGAGGAGTTCTTTTCATCATAATAATGGTTGGGGGCATGGTCTTTTCAACAGATCAGCCAACTTCATTACCAAACACATTTATGGATAATAAAAAGTCTGTACAATTTAATATTAGTACACATAAGGAAGACCTTAACAAATTACTTAATCAATATGTGAATATAACCACATCATACAACGTACGTTTAAAAAATGATGTGATTGAATTCAAGGGATTTGTGCCTGTCCTCTCAGAAAAAGTTCAAGTAAAAATTACGTTTATACCCAAAGCTTCAAAAAATGGAGATTTAATTTTAATACCAAAATCTTTTTCTTTAGGTAAGTTAAATCTTCCTATTTCTTCTGTTTTGAAGCTTGTGAATAGCTCGGTCAAGCTCCCCGATTGGATAATGATCCAACCGGTTAATAAGATAATTTATGTTGAATTACAAAAGTTGAAGATTAATCATAGCCATATGAAAATTAAGGTAAATCATATCAATTTAAAAAAAGATGATATTTCCCTCAAATTACTGTTTTTCACAGATCGTTAATGATTGAAATTGAGATTTCTAACAAGTTCTTGCGCTGATTTAGATAAAGGAATAATCTCCTTAAATAGGTTGCAAAATACAGAAGCTCAATCTCCTTGGAAATCTCAATTTCGTAGGGGTTCTTTCGTTTGCTTGGTTCCTATAAAATTTTTTATGATAACTAAAAAAGCCGGAAATCCACTGGCCTAGCAGGTGGGTTTCCGACGATAAATACTACTTTTTCAGATATCGAGTGGAAATAACCTAAGTAGTTTATTTTGATGATTCTGTTTTATTTATCGTTTTACTCTTTCTACTAATTGTAACAGTTCATCACTGGGTCCGTGGAACAAAATCATACGTCCACCTTCTAGTGTTGGTTGGGGTTCAGGAGATAAAAATTCAATTCCTTTTTTCTTATAGTGGTTCATTGCTTCGTTCATATTCTCTACTGTAAAAGCGAGGTGATTAACAATACCCCTTTTATGATAATCACTCATAGAACTAATATCTCGAATTAATTCAATTTCTATATTTGGCTGTTCGCCCAGATACAAAAATGCCATCTCTCTTATTTTTGAAGACCCTCGAAGGCGAACCTTGAAGCCAAACATATCCGAGTAGTATTCAATGGCCTGATCCATGTTCTTAACAATTATAGCTACGTGTTCTATTTTTTTAATCATTCGCATTCTTCCTTTCGGCATAAAATAACATTACTTAAAGAGCTCCCTCATCTATTGATCATTTACGTACTTCAAAATTCTATTATTGTAACGTTTCTCTTACCTGGTAGGGATAAAGAGATAATGTACAGGAATTAACAAATCGTAGCCTTCATAAACAAAAGAGGTAAGATTATCTTAACCTTACCTCTTAAAGTTTGCTCGCCTATGGCGCAATATCTTCCAATACCTTCTCACGTGTTTCAATCATCTTAAATGCCATAAATGCACCCACTGCAGCTACACAAGCGAATAGAACAAAAACAGAACTAATTCCTTTAGCGCCTAATACAAAGCCGAGTATCGTAGGAGCAATAGCTGAAGCTAGTCGTAACCAGGCTGTCGCAAATGCGATTCCAAGTACTCTCATACGTGTTGGATAAATTTCCGGTGTATAGAGGTAGAGAAGAACCGTAATTGTTCCCATGACACCGTATGCTGCTGAACCTAAATACATAACACTTTCAGCAGATTTTGCACCGTTAAACCAAAGCGTTGTTAAAAGTAACCCTACAACTAGAAAAGCGATAGTTGCCCACCTTTTACGGCCAACTCTATCAATAAGTAATGCGCAAGCAAACACAGCTATCGTTTGAATGACATTCGTTAGTGACGCTGCATGTAGAGATTCTTCTAATGGAAGGTTATAAACTGTTTTGTATAAACTTGGAAGCCAGTTATTGAGTCCGTTCGCAACAAAGTAGGAAGAAAACCAAAGAGTCCAAACAATTAGCGTTCTACTGCGGTAAAAAGGGGAAAATAATTCTTTCCAATCTCCTTTTACTACAGCTTGAGGTGCACTAATTTTTGCTTCTATACGTTTATCCGTACTCGATTCAATTTCTTCAATCACTCGTTCTGCTTCATCGAATCTGCCCTTTGAAATTAACCAACGAGGCGATTCACGCAACCTAAAGAAGAATAAAAAGACAATTAATCCACCGATTCCACCGATTAAAAACATCCACTTCCATCCAAAACTAGGTACAACTAAAGCACCAATCTGCGCAGATATCATTAACCCAAGAGGGAAGATCATTTCATATAGCATAAAAAAACGTCCGCGTCCTTGTGCAACTGAAAGTTCATTTATATAAGCTGCAGCAACAGGAACTTCACCGCCTACTCCAATACCTTGTACGAACCGTAACCATAGTAGTGCATGAAAATTCCCAGCAAACGCACAAGCAATGCTCATTCCTGACATTAAAAAAACGGTCCATTTAGCACTATAAACGCGGCCAAACCGTTCAGCCAACCAACCAAAAAAGATAGCTCCAATCGCTTGTCCAAGGTATCCGGAACCGATAAGAATACCAATTTGACCAGGAGTTAAATTCCATATTCCAATTAATACAGGCAAAACGAATGCTAGAGATAATGCATCAAAAGCATCAAAAAATGTCGCTGAACCCATAATGACACGTGGTTTAATATGCCAACGTGAAAAGGGAACGCTCTCTATACGTGTAAGCAGTTCAGTAGCACGATTAGACAAACCAATTTCTTCGTGATCATAGTTGATAGTCTTAGTGGGTTCTGAAGAATTTCTGTTTAATTCTGTATTCATACATAAATCCTCCTTAGTAGGGATTCCCTCTAACCGCAATGACAATGATCCTAGGATGTATAAAACAATACTTAATTAAAGTGGAAATATAAGATTTTAATAAAATGAAAAGGTTTACAACAAAAGACAACAACTAGTAGACCCTAAAATCTTTTTAGAGCCTACGTATAAATGTTAGTTATGTTTTGGCCTATCGGTTGTGGACCTGTCGACATATTCCATTGTGAATACGACGTCTTTCTTTCGAATTTGTTTCCCTTCTAACATACTCATCAGGATCGAGGTTGCTTTTTGTCCAATACCTAGTAAATCCACATGAACTGTAGATAACGCAGGAGTTATAAAATCTGAAATCGGAACATCATCAGCTCCCACAACGGATAAGTCTTCAGGTACTGATAAGCCAATCATATCAGCTGCTTTAATAACGCCGATGGCTAAATAATCAGATGAGCAAACGATGCCTGTAATGTCTCTATGTTTTTTTAGAAACGCAGCTACTTCTGTTGTAGCTTTTAGCGCATCAAATTCAGCAATTTCAAAAACATTTTCAGAAGAATAATTTAAACCTAATTCATCCATTTTCTCTTTATAGCCGTTCAAACACTTGACACTATGCATGGAACTCATCGGTCCATTTACAATCCCAATATTTCGGTGCCCTAGCTCATAGAGAGCATTCACAGCTTGTTTGATACCATCTTCATCATCCGGTCGTACACAAGGAAAAGGTGATCCTTCTAAATAGCTCCCCACTACGACAATCGGTAATCGAATACTCTCTAACCATTCTAAGCTTAGTTCCTCATTCCTAGGTGCAAAAAGGATAACACCATCTACGGCTTGAGTTTCAAGCAACCGTTTCTGTTGAGAAGAGGTAAACGACATCATCATATTATAGTCCGTCTGGTCAATTCCTTTTGCTATTCCTTCTAATACTGTTGAAAAGAACGGGTTATTTAAAATAAATGATCCCCTTGGAACTACAACTGCAATATTTCCTGTATTTTGTTTAACAAGTCCTCTTGCTCCTAAGTTAGGACGATAATCTAATTCTTCCATTACTTTGCGAATTCGTTCTGCTGTTTTCGCACCAACACCAGGTTTATTTGTCAATACTCGTGAAACAGAAGCTGTTGAAACACCAGCTTTAAGTGCCACATCCTTGATACTTACACTCATAGTACATACCTCCGTGGGTCAAGTATATCTATCTATTATAAACGAGTCCCACCTAAATACTAAAGAGTAGTGGTTGCAAGATTGCCCCCACTACCTACAACATCTATTACGCTTTCACTTCATCTTTTAGTAATCCTACTTTTAATAACCCTTGACGAATCTCTTCTACCTCTTCTTCTTTTAAAGGTAATACAGGACGTCTTGCTAATGAGCTACTAATTAATCCACGTTGATACATGGCTTCCTTCATACGCAAATGAGAAGTAGAAGAAGGCTCATCCATTTTATATACAGCTTGCTTTAATTCAAAGATACGATCGTACACCGCATTAGCTGCTGTTAAGTCTTGGTCTTTCACGCATTTCACTAGCTCTGCGATTAAATCTGGTACAAAACAGCCAAATCCAACTAATGCACCGTCGATTCCTTGAACTAAAGTAGGTAACAAGTATTCATCATGACACGTTAACAGTGAAACATCAGGCGCATTCTTTTTTAGTGCTCGAATATCTACTTCATATTGTGCAATATCTCGTTGTCCGACTTTGATGGACACAACGTTTGGAATAGCAGCCATTTCTAATAATTGGCTAGTTGTATACGATGTTTTTGTCCAAGTTGGATATTGGTGAACAACGATTGAGATGTTAATAGCTTCTGCCACGTCTTTAAAAAACTGTACTGGTGATTCTTCTTGCATCCCAAATCGTAGCCAAGAATGTGGAGGCATAAGAAGGATTCCACTTCCTCCAGCTTTTTCTACAGCTCGAGCATGTTGGATAGCCTCGATTGTTCCTTCTGCCGAAACACCAGAGATAACAGGAATGCGACCTTTTAGTTCATCAGCTGCAATTCGTACGGCCTCTGCACGTTCTTCAGGCAATAAAGTCATAATTTCCCCTGTATGACCATTTACTACAATTCCATTAACCCCTTCATGACCTGCGACCCAGCGAACTAAAGAACGAAAGCCCTCTTCATCAATTGAATAATCGTCCTTAAACGGAATAAGAACTGCTGGAAATACACCACTCCATTTTAATTTGTTTTTCATTAAAAACATCCCCTTTTTCAATTTTTAATTTATAGTAATCGTTTACGTAAGTAATCATAAAATGAAAACGCTTAATTGTCAATATTATTTTTATTTTCTGACAAAATAAATTAAAAAAGGCTCTATTAACCCCTTTTATAGCAGTTAAAACTATGGAAAACATCAAAAATATAAAGTAAACGTTTACTTATTTAGTGTCGTAATTTGAAGCTTTTATTTTTAATAATTAACTTTGAAAATGGATGTTAGGGTTAATACCTTACTGTTAGTTTTAGAAGATGTGCACCTTGAAAACTATTTATATAAAAAGAAACCTTTGCTATAAAGACAAAGGTTGTTCAAATTTATTGGAATAGGGAGAATACTTTATTAGCCTGTCCAGATTTGTAGATTCATATACACATAACTTTAAAAATCAATATTGCGATCGATTCTTTTTCAGAAAATAACCTTACTTAAGTTATTTTATCATCTAAGTAAATACTAAAGTACTTCATATATTACTAAGGTTTTACTACTTATACTTAGTGACGACAAATTGTGAGTTTTACTTTTATTATATACCACTTCATCTTCTACTTCCTTTTTAAGAAATTGATGTATTTATTTTCACTAAACAGAAAGTATATAATTATTTGATGTTAGTATGTTTGTGATACGATAAATCTAATTAAAAATACAATATAAACGTATTCTATTTAAAACTGTAAATGTACAAACTGTATTATAAAAAATATAATTTTACTATTTACTCTTAGTGACGACAAATAGAATGTTTTTCTACAAGGTAGGTAAATGATATAACTATTTTTAATTAAAATGTTTTAATATTTATATATAAGTTTATAAAACTTTTAACATTTAACTTTATATAGATGTATCATAATAAATTATTAATTAATTTACAAATAAGAAAAATGTTTTTTATGATTTGTGATTCTATCAAACTTATTTTTATTGAATATATAATATTCATGTCATCTACTTTATTAAAGAAAACTAGCTATACATATAACCAACAAGAAAAAATAAATTCTATTAATAAAGATGACAGTCATATAGAAAGTGGTTATGAATTTGATATCTCGGTCACAAAGGTGAATAAGTATATTAAGCAAAAACTCTTACCTGCGCTTCGAGGAGAATACCAGGAAATTAATAAACTACATGGGTTAATCAAAGGGACTATAGTTAGTTTAGAAGTAATTGTAAATATAATGCAGGTCATAAAAAAAGCTCACCTTTTTTAGGTAAGCTTGTGAAGGGGAATATCTATGAAAAAATGCTTTACAGCATGATGAACAATTAATTTATCATTTAATAGTGAAAAAAAGATGAAATTTAACCATAATAAAAGGTCATATCATAAGATATACCCTTCTAAGTTTTTACTCTGTATTTATTTAAAAATGCATAATCATGGTTTGATTTACACTTAGAGCAATAAAACTAGCTTTACCAGCATGATCGATCTCTTGTCATCATGACCTTTCACTTGAAAATTAAATATTTAGCCCTCTGTTTATCCATACTACTTTTGTTTGTTTCTTTAAAAGAGGTATTTTATTTCTAAATTTCCTTTTAAGTACCTCTACACTTAAACTGTACAATATTTTATCCTTTAAATGATCATTTTTATCTCGCTATAAATCAACTTATTAGTCTATAAATGTGAAACAATCAATTCACAGTTTCCACTTATCTCAAAATTTCTTACTTTTGCAGGAAGGATAAAATGGCTGCCCTTATTAAACGAATATTCTCCTTCTTCTCCCCTAAGAATTCCGTTTCCATTTATTACACTACATAACGTAAAAGGTTTGTCCATTGTTAAAAATGCTATCCCATCTATTTCCCATTTATGAACAGAGAAAAATTCACTTTCCACAAAAGTAGTAACTAGTAAATCTTTATATTTTGTTACAATGGGTTGATTATTTATATCTATGAAAGGAACTGTCGTAACATCTATTGCCTTTTTAAGATGTAGTTCACGTTTTTTTCCATTCTCATCCCTTCGGTCATAATCATAAATGCGATATGTAGTATCAGAACTCTGTTGTGTTTCAAGTGCGATTGTTCCTTCGCATAGGGCATGAATGGTACCACTAGGCACATAAAAAAAATCACCTGGTTTTATCTTTACTCGACGAAGTAACTTATCCCAATCCTCGTTTTCAATCATTTTAATGAATTCATCTTTTGTTTTAGCATTGTGACCATATATCATCTCTGATCCTTCCTTACAATCAATGATATACCAACACTCTGTTTTACCTAGTTCTCCATTTTCATATAAATTTGCATAGATATCATCAGGGTGTACCTGTACAGACAGATCTTGATTAGCATCTAAAATTTTTGTTAAAAGTGGAAAAGTATCCCCTTCATAGTAACCAAAAACTTCTGGGTGATTTCTCCAAACTTCATTTAAAGTCTTTCCAGAGAACGGACCATTTTCAACAGTAGATGGTCCATTTAAATGTGCTGAAATTGCCCAACACTCACCTGTTTTATCATGAGGGATTTTGTACGCAAATTTATCCTCTAATCCCTTGCCTCCCCAAATTCTCTCCTGAAAAACTGGCTTTAGAAATAATGGCTGCAGCATTATAATATACCCCTTTTGTTCTTTTATTTTTGTTTTTCCGGTTGTGTCTCGTTAGCTTTTCTGCCTAGAAGTAACGCTCCTGTAATTCCCGCAAGGTCCCCTAATTCTGGAGAAACAATATATTTTTCTATTCCATCAGATAATTGCGGAAATTCAATATATTTATTTAACAGCTTCTTTACATCTCTATAAATGAGGGGAAACAACTGTTTTTGCTTCATTACTCCTCCACCCAAAATAATTTTCTTAGGTGACAAAATAAGGATATAGTGGACCAAAGCTTGTGCAAGATAGTAGGATTCCATTTCCCATACTTCTGAACTATTCACTAATTCAATCCCTGGTTTTCCCCACCTTTCTTTAATGGCAGGCCCTCCAGCAAGCCCTTCCAGACAATCATTATGATAAGGACATATCCCTGGATAAGTATCTTTGAGATGACGTCGAACGGTGATATGCCCCATCTCAGGGTGGGAAAGCCCCTGAAGAAGTTTTCCTCCTACCACAGCTCCTGCACCTATTCCTGTTCCTACCGTAATATATAAACAACTATCAAGCCCCTTTGCAGCCCCTAATGTTACTTCTCCTAAGGCAGCAGCATTCACATCTGTATTAAAACCTATTGGTATATTAAATGACTCTTCAAGCTTCTTTAGGATAGGATAACCTCTCCAACTGAGCTTAGGTGTGGAAGTAATATACCCATAGGTAGCGCTTTCGACATTCACATCACAGGGACCAAATGCTCCTATACCCATGGCCCTTAAATTAAACTGATTAAAGAATTCACTAACCTGCTTTATTGTTTCCTCAGGTGTAGTAGTAGGGAATTGGACTCTTTCAAAAATTTGTCCATTTCCATCACCTACAGCACATACAAATTTCGTTCCACCTGCTTCTATTCCCCCGTATAGCATAACAATTCCCCTTTGTTCTGTAATTTCCAATAAAATATTTGACTCTTGATATCCCAACAATATTTACTATCATTTTCTTACGCATAGATTAATGGATTATTTTTTCTCTTAAAATCAAATTTGTAAGTGCTTATTTTCTAATATTCACACTGGTAAACACAAACTTGTCATAGCGATGTCTTGAAAATGAATACTCAAATGGTACACCTGTATTCAAATAAGCTACTTGCTCGACTTCTAAAACTGGGTCATCACTCTTACAGCCTAAATATTCTTGATCCAAATCCGTTGACTTATCTGCCCTCACCTTCCGATGGGCCCCTCCAATTTTAAGTCCCAGTTTGTCTGTAATATGACTATAAATAGAGGAATAAAGAACACTTTTATCTATACCAACAATAAGATTGGTAGGCATGTATGTTTCTTCTATAACAAAAGGTTCTCCTTCTACATTTCTTAGACGAATAACATGATATACTGGCGTATCATCGTCCACTGATAGATGAGCAGCTACCTGGGGCGGCGGAAACAGTACATCAAACTTAATTAATTTTGTCTCGATCTTTTTATTTTTAAGAAGGCCCGTTAATCCTAAATTTTCTCTATCGGTGGCATTCACTTTATTATCTTGGATAGCTGATTTAATAATAAAGGTTCCATGTCCTCGCTTACGATATAACAATCCTTCCATCACAAGAATATCTAAGGCTCTTTTTACCGTCATTCGGCTACAAGTAAATTCTTTGGTAAGAGATAGTTCATCAGGGATAGGCTGATCAATAGGATACACTCCTTCTAGTATTCTCTTTCTCATTTCACTTGAAATATGTTCGTATTTACTCAATAGGTTCTCCTCCAGTAATTGCTTAAAGAAAACAATTGTTATTTTATATATGCTGTAAATTCCCATAGCTAAGTCATGTTATTATTTGCATTTCCCTAGTTATACTCATTATTATAATATACACAATATGAATGTATATACTTTTAATAACTAATGTATATACTTAAAATTAAAATATAATCTTTACCAAAACAATGGGAATTTATAATTGCTTGCATACCAATACTGGAGATTATAGCCAAATACACACTAGCTAATGAGGTTTTCCTCACTATAACTTAAAGCTTTTTATCCATGTGTGAGCCACTAGAAGATTTCCAGTTGAGTTCATATGTACCCCATCAGTGATAAGACGACACTCTGAGGTTGAGCTGAGGTATCTAATAAAGGCCTGGTGAGTAGGCACAAGTATAGCATGGAAATCTTTTGCTAATTGTTGTACGATTTCTACATAGGGAATTAATTTTTTATTCCCTTCCGAATTTCTGTCTTCTTCAATAATGGTCGGTTCCATTAAAATAAGCTTAGCTTTTGTACGGTCTTTTACCCTCGCTAGTAAACGCCTATAAATTTCCTTGAATTGATCTGGGTAAACTTGCTCTTTCCCTGGATGATCGAGCTGTCTCCAAACATCATTAATGCCACTGGAAATAGAAATATAATCTGGATTTAGTTTAATAACATCTTCTTCCCACCGTAAGTTCAAATCGGTTATCTTATCTCCTCCCACTCCCTTGTTTAGAATTGTAGCAACTTTGTTGGGGGAATTAATCAGAAAATAATCTCGAATCAATCGTACATACCCATCTCCTAGATGTTCATTTTCTTTATTTCTTCCTGACTCTGTAATACTATCCCCTATAAATAATAATAAGTGATTAGAATTCATTACTTTGTAACTCCCTTACTAAAAGTAGTAATAAATTACGGTCAATTTATGGCTTGGATAGCTCTTATACATTTTGAAAGAAGATGGTCGTATGACCATCTTCTACTTAAAAACCGTTATTTTCGGATACTAGTTTAAACCATCTTCCACTCTTTTTAACTGTACGTTCTGCATTTTTTTCAAGGTTTACTGATACAAAACCATAACGATTTTTATAAGCATTTGTCCACGACCAGTTGTCCATAAACGTCCATAAGTGATATCCTTTTACGTTACATCCCTCTTTGATGGCTTTATGAACCCACTTTAAATGTTCCTCTATAAACTTAATGCGGTAATCATCTTGAATTATTCCTTCTTCATCACGGAAGCGTTCTTCTCCTTCTACACCCATACCGTTTTCAGAAATGAAACATTCAATGTTTCCGTAATTTTCTTTTACGTTTATTAAGATGTCATATACACCTTTTTCATAGATTTCCCATCCTCTGTGTGGATTCATTTTACGCCCCGGCATAATGTAATTATCAAAATAACGGTCAGGCATAAATGGTGCCTCAGGATTAGGCATATTTTCTTTAGCCTTCACTCGTCTTGGTTGATAATAGTTAACTCCAAGAAGATCCACTGTATTGGACTTAATTAAATCAAGATCTCCTTCTTCCATCACTGGCATGTATCCTTCTTCTTTTAAAATAGCAACGAGCTCTGCTGGGAATTCTCCTTTTACAGACGGATCAAGAAACGAGCGATTAAAGAAGGCATCTGCAATTTCGGAAGCCTTCACATCGGCAGGATGTTGGCTTCTTGGGTAAGAAGGTGTCAGATTAAGAATGATACCTATTTTTCCATCTTGTTTTAATTTTTTGTATGCTTGGATAGCCATTGCACTAGATAGAATGGTATGATAACCAACCTGAACTGCTTTTCTAAAGTTAACCTCATTTGGATAATGGAAGTCATACAAGTATCCACCTTCTACTGGTACAATCGGTTCGTTATGTGTAAACCATTTTTTCACACGGTCTCCGAATAACTGAAAACACGTTGTAGCGTATTCTACATATGCATCTACAACTTCACGATTTTCCCACCCTCCGAGATTCTGCATAGCCATAGGCATATCAAAATGATACAGGTTTACAAATGGCTCAATATCTGCTTCCACCATTTCATTAATGACATTATTATAGAATTCTACAGCCTTACTATTTACTGTACCTTTACCAGTTGGAAACAACCGAGACCAAGAAATAGATAAACGAAAAGAATTATGTCCAATTTCCTTCATTAATCTAATATCTTCTTTATAACGATAGTAAAATTGAGAGGTATCAGCAGGACCTACTCCGTTAAAGAAACGGCTTGGTTCTTGTTCATACCAAAAATCCCATATATTTTTTCCTTTTCCCTCTATGTCGGTAGCACCTTCAGTTTGTGTAGCAGATGCAGAAGATCCCCACCAAAAACCTTTCGGGAACTGATATTTGAAATATTTTTGAACTTCTTCCATAATTTTCATATTTATTACCCCTTTAAGAAATTTTTTGATTTGAATTATTTTCATCTTCAACTCGTTCTTTTTGAAGATTTACTCGATCAATAACTTTTAAGAATGGAAACCATATAGCTAGAACGATGAAAAAGTTAACCAACTGCAGCAATCCACCTGCAAAGGAGTTAGTAGCCATTATGCCATTAATAAAAATAGGAACAGTCCAAGGAACAGTTACACCTGTTGGAGGTGGTACAATCCCTGTAGACATTGCAAAATAGGAAACTAGCGTAACGATTATTGGTGATAAAATCCAAGGAACAATGATTAAAGGATTCATTACTATAGGTAATCCAAAGATAATTGGTTCATTTACATTAAAAAGTCCTGGAGCAAATCCTAATTTTGCAACTTGTTTCATTTGTTTACTCTTCATAAAAAGTAAAATAGATACTACGACAGCAAGTGTCATCCCAGTTCCACCCATGCCAACTGTATAAATCTCCATAAATGGTTTACTAATCACATGGGGAACTTCTCCTGTTTTGGTATATGCATCTAAGTTCTCGATAGCTAATGTATTCCAAATTGGATCCATTACAGAATTAATAATGATTTGGCCGTGTAAACCAAAGAACCATAGCAACTGAATAGCAAAAACTGCAATTAATGTCGGCACAATTCCACTACCTAGATGTACTAATGGAGCTTGCACTAGATGATAAATTATGTCATGCATATTTGTTTTAAATACCTGGGTAATCAAAATATTAATTCCAAGGAAAATAGTTAGCGTAATCACAGCTGGAATAAGAGCAGAAAATGATTTAGCTACTGCCGGAGGAACACCTGGGGGCATCTTTATTGTAAGATCCTTTTGGACAATAAATCGATATATTTCCGCTGATGTAAAGGCGACAAGCATACCAAGGAACATCCCCTTAGCTCCTAGTCTGTCAATTGGAATAACATTTTGTATGGCCTCTTTCCCCTCTACTTCTAGTAAAAATGGTGTAAGGATGAGAAAGGACGTTAGAGCAATAGCACCTCCAAATACAGCCTCTACACCATAACTTTTAGAAAGATAATAACCTATCCCAAATACTACAAAAATGGTCATAATTCCCATTGTCACCTGTGGAGCTATATTAAAAGCTGAGCGAAAAGCATTTAAACTGCTTTCACTCATAATTTTGTCAAGGAACGGAAGATTCATTAGTACCACCGCAATTGAACCAAAAATCGTCAATGGGAACGCTAGCATAAATGCATCCCGTAATACAGATAGATATCGGTTATTGTTTAACCTTCCAGCTATTGGGACAAGGTACTTGCTCAATTTATCAAAGAAACCCTGATTCATAAAATATCCCCCTGTTATCTCTAGACTAGAGATTTTTAACTTTAAAAATTTCTAGCATTTCTTTTACAAGCTCTTTCATTGTTAACGTCGACATTAAATGATCCTCAGCATGCATTAGAAGTAAAGAAAAAGGAGTGTTTTCTCCACCTGCCTCTTTTTGAATCATCTGAAAATGAATATCATGGGCGACTTGTAAATCAGCTTCTCCTTCTTGTAATAAAGTGGAAGACTGTGCTAAATTTCCTTCTCGATATTCACGTAGCGATTGAATAATTTTGCTTCTAGCTGTTCCACTATGTAAGATTATTTGGAAGCTAACTTGTTCCTCAGTTAAATTTTCTAATTGTATTTTTTCCATGTTTACTTACCTCCTATTAAGCTTACTGCTTGTTCGTAGGCTTTTTTTCCATCAGCCATTCCATATGCCATCATGTCAATTACATCCACTTGGATTCCATGCTTTTGTGCTTCTTTTTGAAATTCCCCTTTTAAAAAACTCATTTGTGGTCCTATTAGCACAACATCTGCCTTTTCCATTTCTTGTTTAGCTTTATCTTGTCCCACTGCCCAAATTTCAGCTTCTTCCCCTAAAGATTTCACATGGTCTTGCATCTTTGTAACTAATAAACTAGTAGACATTCCTGAACTGCAAGCTAATAAAATTTTGTACATTTTAATCAAACTCCCCTTTTTTATTAAGCGCTTTCAAATAAACCTTATAATAATTATTATAATCATTTTTAATTAAATGTCTAGACATTTAATTAAAAATGATTAATTTTATTTATTGTTCTAAATATTTGAATATAACTAGAGTATCTTTTATTTTCACTTCCTATATTATGATTAAAATAAAAAACTTGCTGATATAAAGCAAGTAAAATAAGAAAATATATATAATATACTTTTAGATTTATGTGAAAAATTTTTTACATACTATTTGTAATATTACGGTTTTCATACTGGAATTTTATTCTTTGTAGCATCAAAAATTTCTCTATAAGTTCCAATATCAATATTATCTGGTCTATTATCTAAAGAATTATCATTGAGATGTCTAATGCATTCACCTTCTAGAGCAGCTTCTCCAAATTTTTTATAAGCTACAAACCGATGAACTAGTATTGGTCTTGACATTCCAAGATATGTTATACCGAATGTTTTATAGAAATGATTTTTAGTTTTACGTATGGAACCCTTTACTTTTCTCCCTTTTGGGTTAAATATCTCACCATCTTTATTAACTGTATAGCCTCGTTGGTTTGCTAGTCTTATCATTTCATTACTCTTACTCAAAATATCATCTCCCTTATAACATTAATTACATTTGATTATTTCTTACAAAAGAAATATAAAGAGGCTTTTTATGTTTAACGGAGTAAATCAAAACTATTTCTCCAAAATGTATACATAGTAGAAGTTTATTGAGAATACGCCTTTACGTTTATTTAGCAAGGGCGTATTCTAATTTAGATGATAAGTTCCATTTCACAGCACTGTTTTAATTTACAAATAACATAGAAATAGCCATTAGCTAGCCACAGTTCGTGTAGAGAAGAAAAGGGATTTATCTTCATTGTCATGTGTATACTGAAATTCAGAACCATTCTAAATATAATAATCATCGTAGCCTTAAATATATTACTGGACCTATTATAGTAGTGTGCCATCATCTTCTTTAAGGTCATCTAGCATTCATAAAGAAATTGCTACGTTAAAACGAGCATTTGAATTTCTGTAATTTCCGTCCCGTGCAAACACACCTTCTTCAAGATAAGAATCATTTCAGCCTCCATACAATGAATGTAAACCATAGCCTTTAACAGTATCTCTTTTATTCATAAATGAAGGCACTACAGGCTTGAAACAATGCACTCAGCGTTTCCTACAAGCTGATATTCTTCAAAATCATTAGGTACTAAAAAGTGATCTCCTTTTTTGAAGAAATATGTATTCCCTCCGGAAATTAGACTCCCTTTCCCATCTATTACACTAACAAGAAGAAAAGGTTTTTGTTGTTTTAAACTAGTCGGACCGTTTAATAACCATTTTTGTACTGAAAAGTACGGACATTCAATAAAAGTGGTTACACTCAAATCGTTTATTTTTTCTTGTTGAACAGTTAGTTTATTTGATGTACATGGAATTTCCGTAACTTCCACACTCTTTTCCAAGTGAAGCTCACGTGTATTCCCTTCTGAATCTTTTCTATTATAATCATATAATCGATAAGTTGTATCAGAGTTTTGCTGCGTTTCTAATATTAAAATTCCTTTCCCAATTGCATGAACAGTTCCACTTGGAACATAGAAGAAATCTCCAGGCTTTACTTTTACACGATGTAATAACTTATCCCATTCTTCCTGTTCTACCATAGACATGAATTCTTCTTTTGTTTTTGCATGGTGTCCATAAATAATTTCTGCATTTTCTTCACAATCAATAACATACCAACATTCTGTTTTCCCAAATTCTCCATTCTCGTGGATATTGGCATATTCATCATTTGGATGTACTTGAACAGATAGATCTTGATTAGCATCTAAAATTTTTGTTAGAAGAGGAAAACAATCTCCATCCAAATCCCCAAATACAGCTCGGTTTTTCTTCCACAATTCACCTAAAGTTAAGCCTTTATATTTACCATTTTTCACAACACTTTGTCCATGTGTATGTGCTGCAAAAGCCCAACACTCTCCTGTTTGGTCCGATGAAATCTCATAACCAAAAGAAGTTAATTTTGTTCCACCCCAAATTCTTTCCTTGAAAACGGGTTCAAAAAATAATAGTTCAGTCATAATTAATCTCCCTTTGTTTTATGCGATTTCATCTAGTAGTTTGTATGCTTCTTCTTTTGTTTGGACAGATAATAATCGTTCCCTATAACTGTCATCCATTAGTTTTCTAGAGAGCATTTGAAGAATTTTCAAATGTTCATTTCCTCCACTACTTTTCGGTACGGCAATCATAAATATTAATTTTGCTTCTGTTCCATCAAGACTTTTCCAATCTACTCCTGATTGTTTAATTCCAAATACTACACTTGGTTTCTTAACAGCATCCGATTTTCCGTGAGGAATCGCAATATTCATGCCAATGCCTGTCGTACTTTCTTTTTCTCGATTCATAATAGCTTGTTTGAATTCAGACTCTGAATATAACGCACCAGCAAAGTTTAGTTTTCCAATCATTTCATCAATAATATCGTCACGTGTTTCTCCCATTAAATCAGTATCAATCAGTTCTAAACTCGTTATATCTTTTAATTTTTTTATTTCTACCTGTTCTACTTGTTTTTGAACTTGTGGTATTTCTTTTCCTGTCGAAACTTCTTTTATTGCTTCTACTTCTTGCATGTCTACTTTAGCAATATCCTTTTTTAACACATTTACTAAAATAGCAGTTACAAAAGAACCTGCAATAACAGCAATAAAGAACATAAGTACATTATCCACTGCTCCTAGTACTGCAACAATCGGACCACCATGTGCTACTCTATCTCCTACGTGACCTATCATCGCAATAACAGAACCTGTCATAGAACCGGCCATAATGCTTGGAATTACGCGAAGTGGATCTTGTGCTGCAAATGGAATAGCTCCTTCTGTAATACCAAATAGACCCATTGTAAATGCTGCTTTACCCATTTCTCTCTCTGAAGCTTGATATTTTCTCTTTCTTAAGAACGTAGCAAGTCCCATTCCGATTGGTGGAATACAGATTGCCGCAGCTATTGGACCCATAATTTCGTAATTTCCTTCACCAATCATTGCTGAACCAAACAAGAATGCAACCTTATTAACTGGACCACCCATATCAAAAGAAACCATAGCTCCTAAAATTAATGCCAAAAGAATGGAACTAGATCCTTGCATACCTGCTAACCAAGCAGTTAATGTTACAAAAACTTGTGCCACGGGTGCACCGATAATAAATACAAATGCTAACCCTAAAATAAGGGAAGAAACTACTGGGATAACAATAATTGGCATAATAGGTTGGAGCGCTTTGGGAACTTTTAATTTCTTAATTCCTAACGCTACATATCCTGCTAAGAAACCAGCAATAATACCTCCTAAAAACCCCGCACCACTTGTACTTCCATAAAAACTTCCTGTTGCTGCAATATATCCACCAATCATACCAGGTACAAGCCCTGGTTTATCTGCAATACTATAAGCAATATACCCGGCTAGAATTGGAACCATAAAAGTAAATGAGGCACTTCCAATTTGCTCAATTATCTTCCAAAAAGAATCATCTGGAATAACCAAACCTTTTGGTGTCTTTTCACCTCCAAGGGTTAAAGCAATAGCAATCAACAATCCACCAACTACAATGAATGGAACCATATAGGATACACCATTCATTAAATGACGATAAATTGGATTTTGTTTTTTCTGCGGTTGATTGCTTTTTTCTTCTTTTGATAGTGACTGGTAAACAGGTACATTACCACTTGCTACTTTTTGAATTAATTCTTGTGGCTTACGGATACCATCTTGAACGCCTACAACTAGTAACTTTTTCCCTGTGAATCTATCTTTATTTACAGCTCGATCTGCAGCTATAATAATGCCGTCTGCTTCATGAATATCCTTTTCAGTAAGCTCATTTTCCACTCCTATTCCACCTTGAGTTTCAACTTTCATTTGAATCCCTAATCTATCTGCCGCTTTTTGCAGATTCTCTGCTGCCATATAAGTATGGGCGATCCCATTTGGACATGATGTAATCGCTAACAGTTTCATTTCTAGTCCTCCTCAAATTCTTTTTCGTAAGCGCCTACAAATACTATATAGCAATATCACAAAGTCAAAAGTTTTGTTTTTTACCGTAGCTTCCGGAAAAATTGAACTTTTTCCCTATCAAACAAAAAAAGCAAGGCATAAATGCCTTGCTTTTTTTAATAATGTAAATGGGATAGAAACTTCATTACGTTTGTTTCTTTAGTAAGTTTTTGAATAAAGAATGGTTGTTCGCTTATAAAAGATAACTCTTGAAATAATTTCTTTGTCATTTTTTGATCATCATTTTTTACAGCTAACATAAATACAAGGTTCACTTTTTCAGTTCCCCATTCAAGGGGATCTTTTAATGTAGCGATAGCAATTGCTGACTGTTTAATGAATTTGGAATTCGCATGAGGAATTGCAATACCTGCCCCAATGGTTGTTGCTGACATTTTTTCTCTCATAATTGCATGAACAGCATATTCTTTTTCGACATAACCTTTTTCAAACAAGGCGTTTGCTAACTTCTCGATTAACTTATAACGGTGTTCTATATCCTCTTGTAAAAAAACTAGAAAAGGGGTTGCATAGTTTAGCAGAGCAAACTCTATTTGTTCTTGACGGACTGGTTCTTCAAGTTCTTTGATAAATTCTCCTAGTTTCTTTTCTTCTGTAGATTCTAATAGTGGTGATACGACAAGGTAAGGAATCTTTAATTCCGGAAGAGATATTGTAGAAATAACAAGTTCCACATCATGATGCTTCGTTAAATACTCCTCTAAATCAGCTTTCGCAATACAATCCATCACATAAATTTGATGAAATTTCCTTTCAATCTTTGTCCGTAATAATTGTGACATTCCAATTCCCATATGGCATACTATGATTACGTTCTTTTGCTTTTGCCTATTACCATTTAAACGTTCGATAGATGCTTGAAAATGCAAGGTAAGATATGCAGCTTCTTCCTCTGGAATAGAAAGAGCACACGACTGATTAATTTCTCCAAGTACATCAATCACTATATCAAACATGTAAGGGTACATCTTCTTAATGTCATTCAACATTGGATTTGATACAGAAAGATCATAATTTATTCGATTTAAAGCTGTATACAAATGGACTTTTAACCCCGTTTCCAAAACTTGATCCTTACCAAAATCTAGCATAGTTAGTTCAGATACACGATGAATTAAATGACATAGAACCTTAAAAAATTCGGTGTTTTCTTCATCGCTTTCATCTAATTTCCATGATGCACCATTTTTTTGATAACGAACCTTCCCACCTAATATATGCAATGTTAAATACACTACTTCCTCTTCCGGAAAACGCATGGCGAAAACTTGTTCCAATCTTTTAAGAAATTCACAAGTCCACTTATATTCTTTTTTCTCCTGTAAAAGAGTTATTTCCCTTTTAGAAATTGAAATAGATTGTTTTAGTTTCGTTCGTCGAATCATTAACAATGTATGCAATAATAAACCTTCAAACGTTTCATCTGTAAAATATAAAGAATAACGAATTTGGAGCGCTTTCAATTCATTTGCTACAGATTCTACTTCATGAGATAAAAACTGTCTCTTAACAAAATGACCTACAAAATCTGAGTTATTAATTAAATCTGACATTCTAGCCAATGCTTTTCTTTTATTTTTTTCAGTTCCTTCAATTATCAAACCTACTCGTTGTTTTGAGACTAGTCTTAAGCTAAAATGCTCTAACCACTTCTCAATTTTATTTAAGTCTTTCTTTATTGTAGCTCTATTTAGGAAATATTGAGCAGCTAACTCTTTTGCTGTAATTGGCTCTACATTCATTAGTAAGTTATAGGAGATTTGCAATAACCTTTCCTCACCGATTTCATACTCTGCATTATTACCTACTATATAAAACTTATTACATAAACGCACTTTTTCATGTTTTTCTATATCTAAATAAACACCTAGTCCTGGTTTTCGAATTAGATGAGCATTTGAATGCTTATCAAGGTAATATTCAATCATCTTCAAGTCATTGCGAATTGTTTTTTCAGAACAATTTAATCTATCCGCAAATTCCTGCACCAGTAAATATTCATCAGGTTGAGATAACAATAGATACAAAATTTCTTTTTGTCTTGTATTCATGAGTTTCACCTGTTTCTTATATTAAATCATTTGCTCCGATAGAGAAAAAGTCTATTTTTTGTAAAATTTCATTCCTTACTGCTATTTAAGAGACTTTAATCACGATCCAGATTCTAATATGTTTTACAACCGTTGTACTCCCCAATTGAAGCTAGTAAAACTGTTTTCATATTACTTTAGCATTTTTAGATAGAGCTTAAAAACGCTTTCAATTGACATCTTCATTATATTAGTATAGGCATACGTAATTGTCTATACTTTTATTTGAATTGATTTAAACCTTTATGGCTTATTAAATGCATTATGAAGGTTATGGTGCAGAAACTTTAAGTTAATCACTATTAATCTTTAAACCTTAGACATACTACCACTATTACCCTAAAGAAAGACGTGATAAGTATAAAAAATAAAACTTATTTAGAGGGAGACATTACTAAACTTATAGATTTTTAACAACAGTAAGATCGAATCTATAGTACAACTTCAAATTTTGTAATCACTGTTTACGTAATAACGCTTAAAAGAATCAAATAAAAAAACGCCCTCCCTTGAGTACCAAGGGAGGACGTGACATTTAAATTTATTTTTTATGCATAATTTTATACATTATAGATTTATTAAGATTTCAAGCCTTTGACAAATTACCTTTACTGCATAAAATCATGTATAAATTAAGCCTTTATATTGAACTTAAACTCAATTTCATTCTTTAAAAATTTCTGCCCCTCTTGGACTTAGCACTAAACCTTTTGCATATTCCCTATTTTGAGGAGTGATGTCACCTGTTACTATACATTCGTTATAAGACATGTATTTCTTTAAAATAATTTGGTTCCCATCAACAAAGATTTCGATAGGGTCTTTTTCTTTAATAGCAAGAACCTTTCTCAGCTCAACTGGAATAACAACTCTTCCTAATCCATCTACTTTTCGTACAATACCTGTTGACTTCATTTCATATTCTCCTCTTCTTGCTGCGATATTCTACTTCATTTTATTTTCTATGGATGGATTTATCACCCCAACAAAGGAACCTTAGGTGCCTTCCTACAAGTATATAAATAGTACTATAACAGGCTTAAGCCTGTTATGTAGCCTTGAGGCTATCGGATGTTTAAAAAAGTGCCCGTCTATAGTTACTCTAGACATCTTTTGTTTCTTCTTGCATTATCTTCTTATTCTTACGAATAAACGAAGGGATTTTACTAAAATAGTGTCTCTTCACTTCGTCATAAGGTATCCAAATTTCTTCTCTCTCGATAAGGTCGTACACTTCGTCTAAAATTTGATCTCGTTTCTTAGGGTGTAATTTGGTATAAGGATAGTTAATTGCGCTGATATAACGTTGTCTTAATTCGTTCGTTATCCACTCTTTCTGTTTTTCTTCAATGCTGAAAACTTTTTATTTGTTTGAATTAAGCGTCCATTTTGATAAACACGATTTTTCATGCAGTTTTCCCCCTTTTTCCGTAGTCTCATATAAAATCATTGAATCTTCATTTATCTAGTAGGCTTTTTTCTTAAATTGCTCTTTCACATAGATACAATTTCGTGTATGCTCACGAGAAAAGAAATGATCATGTTTATAATGTACTTTGACTTCACATGAAGGACAGACAAAAAAACCCATTCTTATTTTATCTTGATTGACCTCATGCGCATAAAACTCTCCTGTAGCTCTAAACATGACCACATGTTTAGCCTTTTCGATTTTTGCTCGCATAATTGCGTCCTCCTTCACCATAATTATCATCTACTTCCATGATAAGGGTTATATGGTAAGAAGACAAAATAAAAAGAAGCCCTCCCCTTAATCCTTGACTCATATACTTTCTAATACTGCTCTCTTTTAAGGAGAAGCTAATTTGATATTATGTAACCTTTTAAAATATGAAAAAGATGTTATTATCACTTATGGAACCCATAATAATAACAATGATATGGTTTCTATTTATTTGGAGTGTGATAATACTTGTTTTTAATTCATTTATGTGAACCTTGTAAAGTTGAGGAAATAACAACTCAAATAGATCCAAAATATAAATGCCCCAAGTGTGGGCTATTGACCGAAGATAGATGGATTGATGAAGAAAAGGAGTATGAATCCTGAGTGTTAAGAGAGAGCATTAATGCTCTCTTTTTTTACAACATAAGAGGGTTTTATAGTGACTACACTAACTTGTCTTTATTGTGGGAGTATTGTTAATCCACCAATTAGGAAGGAGGATCTAACCCATTGTAAGTTCTGTAATGATTATGTGCATTGCTCGCAAAATGGGGGGGGAAAAGGTCTTTATAAGATTCAATTGATTGACTATGAATTTATAAATATGGATCTTTCATAACTAAAAGAGCCTCACCTTGTTTTGCCTGCTGCTTTTTCTCTCCTTCTACTTTCCCAGTATAAAACAAGAATACTCTTCAGCCTTCACTTCGTTTTCAAACCTTTGCTTTTTTTAACGTTCTATCTCTTGTGCGCCATCATTCCGTGCAAAAAATTTCGTAAATCCATTTTATTATTTCACTTTTCTTCCCTTGTCATAATCCTTTAACTCTCTCTGTACCTCCCTCCTTTTTAAGCTGACTTTTAAAAATTCTTGGGAAGAAATGTTCTTTCCTTTCGCGATTTCACCTAATTTTTAAACGACAATCAAATCGATATTTTGTAAAAACATATCCATGACATTCGTTCCTTTCCTGTAAATTGTGGTTCCCACTACAAAAGAGAGAAGAGCATAAGGGGTTTTTGCTATCATATAGGGTGATAGGCTAGGCAAAGCCTAGCAAAACCGTGATATCACGAAAACCTCTAAAGTGTGAACCTACTGTTGATGTAAGCTCCTTCACGTGAACCTACTGTGAACATGAAAATTGAGCATGTGAACCTGCTGTGAACCTCAAAAAAACACATGTTGACCTACTGTTAACATGTGTTTTTTCACTTTACGACAAAATCCTGTTGCTTTTAACTTAATTTTTGGATCTTTTCTTGTAGACTTTTTTGGTCACCCTCATAGAACTGAATGCTTTCATCATTAGATTGAATCGCATCTTTTTTATCACAATTTTAGATTCTGTCTTGGCTTTTCCATAGCCTTTCGTTTTCTTTTTTATAAAATCTTTTTCTACATAAAAAAAATAAATATCGACGCCTATGAACGTGTATTTTTTCAGAACGGTAATCATTTATAGAATAAAATTTGATTCATGAATGATAAAAAAGCACGAGTAAATCACTTGTATTGTAAGCAAAAAGAAATGGCCGTTTTGATTACAAAGGTGCGAAATAAATAAAGAAAGATCGTTTGCTTCTGTCTTATTTTTTCAAAAAACACTTCAAAATGAAGTGACCCTTGAGGGGACATTTATCAACTATGAAGGGCCGGTGAAGGGGCTTCTGACACAAATGTTGCGATCACTGAAGGTACGGTGAAGGGACTGTCCTTTAATTCGAGGGTGCGCTGAGGGGGTTCTTGCAAACATTTCCTTGTACCCAAGGTTTTGTTAGGCTCTGCCTAATCCCACACAGTCTGTGGGGGCAAAAACCCCTTATGCTCTTCTCTCTATTTTTTAAGGGGCACCAGTATTTTAAGAATTTCAAACAAATATGGAACTTCAAATAAGAGATGTTGGTCCTATTGATGTTAAAAAGATTGATAAGTTAGCAAAGAAACATGGTCAATCATGATAACAATTTTCAAGGAATAAGGTTCACACATTAGCTATTTTCAATCAACAATCTGAGCCAGAAAGACATCCTGAGAATTTAATTGAAGCCAACAGTAAGATGATGGAACGTTATGTAATTCCGATGAAAAACTTAAATGATATGTTAAAAAAATTGATGAGGAAGCCTAGAGATGATGATTACAAAATCCAGATGATTTTACTCGATAAAGTCACATATTAATACATTCAAGATTACATGCTTAAAAACAAATTTAGATATCCTGGCGACGCTATATCTGACATTTGTAATCAATTCAAATATAAACAAAAAAAGAATGGAACTGCACTAATTTTCTCATAAGTAAGCTCACCACTTGAGGCTCCTAATTTTCTAATAGGACTATTTTCTCCTCACACATTAATAAAAAAAGCGGCTTCTACATTTATAAGTAGAACCTGCCTATATCATACTTTTTGAATTTTGCATAGTGTCATTTTTTATAGTCCCCTTTTAGAAAAAGGACTATAAAAAATGGCACTAACCAGAATGCCCATTTACCCTTAACATTGAAGTTGTATTCATTCATTAAATTCCCAAAAATAACAAAATAAACATCATAACATACTTTTAACTAATTGGGGAGGGGTAAAAAAATACCCCTCCCCAAATTCCACAAATTCAGCTATGATGAAGTCGACTCCTAAAGAAATAACAAACCGATCGTAGCTAAAAATACTTGTTTTGATATATTTTGCTAATTTTTATTGAATTATGAGACTAGTTAACGCTATAATAAAACTAACAAAAACGTGCGGATAGAAAAAAGACTTCAACTGTTTAAGTAGTGTACCACCACTCTTAAACCGTTCCCCCTAGTTACGGTAGGGAAAACACTTGTCGAAGTCTCTTGTTAATAGAGTTAGTTTTTCTATAAAATAAAACTTATGGTTTTATTTTATATGAAATTGACATCTATTTCAAGGGCTTAGTTCATCAAAATCACGGCATTGTTTTCCTTTCTTCAGGGAAACAGTGTCTTTTTTGTGTTCCTTAAAGGAGAAGATGAACAAATGAACAAGATATTAACTTGCTATTTACCAGATGTAAATACCTTCAACGGACGATTTAAATGGTTATGGAAAGAAAAACCGACCCTTCGTAAAAAGAAAGAAGCGTTTTTAGAAACCCTTCGTACATATTTTAAACAACAACAAGAAGCCCTACATAAAGTATTCCCTAAAAAACGTATGGAAATGTTAGATTACGTGATTTATAACCTTGTTGCCACAGGTATTCAAGCGATTCACTCCAAAACACTTATGGAAAAGTTTGATGTATCCCAAAGTACCGTTTCTCGCTTTGTGAAATCGTTAAAGGAAACACCATTTATGATCGTGGCACGTTACATTAAAGAAGATACAACAGGTGCTCATCCTGATAGCTATGTGTTTATCCTTAAAAGCCACACGAACTTTAATCAAATTTGTGAGGAAATCTTTTTTGCACACGATACAACAGGTATTCAAACGCTTCAACAAGAAGAAATGACAACTCCTGTGACAACTCCTGTGACAAGTCCAGAAAGTACTGAAAACGTTGATACACCGAGCTTTGAGGGCGAAAAAACATCGTCCCCCTTTATTAACCTTGATTTACCTAAAAAGCATTTAAATAATCATTTAATATCTGCTTCACAGTCATTTGCTTATATCAAAGGTGTGCCTAAAAAAGTAAATCATGTGTATGCAGGGAAATATGGTCATCAACTAAAAGACTTTTATGCGCGTATTCAAAATGCAGCAAAAGCCGTAAAACGAGATACAAAGATTGAGATTGTGAAAGAACAAGTTCATGAAATCGCTTATACAGCCATTGTAGGCTTAGATAAATATGTCCATGAAGCGAATCATAAGGGTACTCCCCTATCACTGGATGACATGTGCCGTCTTGTTTATCAAATTGCACTCAATCAATTTAAGAATCTACTTAAAGGGAATATGGAAGAACCAACACCTGAGTCAGACATACATACAGAAGCCGAGACAGCAGCACTATTTATACCTAAACATATCATCCGTAAGGAAATCGTTCCTGCTTGGTTACAAGCTGAACAGGAGCAAAATGAGTGTACACAAGAAGAAACTATTTCTTTGGATCAACAGCTTGAAATGATTCAGTTAAAGCAAGATTTAGGGCAAGAACTAACGCCAGAAG
>NZ_JBVQPN010000007.1:0-137043 GCF_055710015.1 Priestia sp. VA7 | reverse complement strand
CCGTCCGCCGCTAACATCATAGAAGCAAGCTTCTAATGTTCGCTCGACTTGCATGTATTAGGCACGCCGCCAGCGTTCATCCTGAGCCAGGATCAAACTCTCCGAAGAAATGTTTGACTTGCTCATTTAAAAATAAAAATTAACGTTGACGTTTGTCGCTTTGTTCAGTTTTCAAAGTTCAACCGCCGCTCTTAAGCGACTTCATCATCTTATCAAGTTATCAACGTAATGTCAACAACTTTTTAAAATTCTTTTTTTAGCTTCGTTGTTAACGATATGTCTCAACGACGCTTTATAATAATAAAATATATTTTAACTAAAGTCAACGGTTTTTAAAGAAAAAAATTAAAAACTATTATTTATAGATTTGAACAACGACTACTGCAACTTATTATAGTAAATATTATAGACAAAAGCCAGCTGTAACTTTGTCTTCTTTGTTCCTGCGCTTTCACATATTCTTTTTTATTATTCTTTTCTTATAGAAGAAACTAAAAAAGAGCTGTCAATTAGACAGCCCTTTCTTATTTCCCTTTAAAACTAGGTCTTCTTTTCTCAGCAAATGCCTGAAGCGCCTCGAGACGATCTTCTGTCGGAATCGTTAACTCATATGCTTTTCGTTCAATTTGCAAACCAGTCTGCAAATCGGCCTTCATTCCTTCTTTGATAGCAAATTTTGCTTGCTGAAGTGCAATTGGCCCATTTTTCAATAAAAGAGAGATAAAAATATCTATTGTTTCTTCTATTTCATATCCGGGAGCCACCTTCGTTACTAGACCACATTCTTTCGCTTCTGATGCTGAGAGACGCTGAGCTGTTAAAATTAGTTCCATTGCTTTTGCTTCCCCAACTAACCGAGGGAGACGCTGTGTTCCTCCTGCTCCTGGTATAATCGCTAAACTTGTTTCCGTTAAACCCATAAGCGCTTCGGTTGAAGCAATCCGGAAATCACATGCTAAAGCCAGCTCCATTCCTCCTCCAAATGCATATCCATTGATGATTGCTATCGTTGGCTGAGGAAGCTGCTCTATCTTCGAAAACACTTCTCCTATTTTGTAAATATTGCGCTTTACCTCTTGATCAGAGAGAGTTTTACGTTCTTTTAAATCGGCCCCTACACTAAAAGACTTTTCCCCTGCCCCTTTAAACGTCACAACTCGAATATCTTTTTCAATACGAATTCCTTCAATTACTTCTTCCAATTCTTTAAGCATATCGTAATTAAAAGCATTCATCGCTTCCGGACGGTTCAGTATCACATGGGCGACGTGTCCCTTCATTTCATAAGAAATAGATGACATCCTTTTACCACCTCCAAATTGGAATCGCTTTCATTTTATCGCTCCTGGGATACTTGTTGCTTCAGTGCACGACGTAAAATTTTTCCCGTTGTATTTTTAGGAAGTTCTTTTAAAAATTCAATTTCACTTGGCACTTTATATTTAGCAAGGTGCTCTTTGCAGTAGGCAATAAGCTTCTCTTCCGTTATCTCTTGATTATTGCAAACCACGTAACACTTCACACATTCACCTAAGGAAGGATCAGGGACTCCAATAACAGCCACTTCTACAATATCCCGATGCGCATATAGCACTTCTTCTACTTCGCGAGGATAAACGTTATATCCTCCTACGATAATTAAATCTTTTTTACGGTCAACGATATAAAAATAACCTTCCTTATCCATTCTTGCTAAGTCACCTGTATACAGCCAACCATCTCGGAGAGCATATTCCGTGTCTTCAGGAAGCTTGTAATACCCTTTCATCACGTTAGGGCCTTTGACGATAAGTTCGCCGACTTGTCCTACTTCTACTTCTTCTCCTAGTTCGTTTACCACTTTATTTTCAACATTCATAATAGATGTGCCTATAGAACCGGCTTTTCTCTCTCGATCAATCGGATTGAAACACGTCACAGGAGAAGCCTCAGATAATCCATACCCTTCTGCTACCATTACCCCAAACTTACGTTCAAAATTGGTTAGAAGTGCCACCGGCATTGATGCCCCCCCTGATATACAAAGCCTTACCGTGTGAAAGTGCTCTTTTTTCCCTTTGTCGTGCTGAAGTAAGAAATTATACATTGTAGGAACGCCGGCAAAAATCGTCGCTTGTCGATTTTGAATTAATTCAAAGATAGAAGATGGACTGAATTTTGGTTCAATTAATATCGTTCCTCCATTCATTAAAGGCGCATTCAATGAAACAGTTAAACAAAATACGTGAAACATCGGCAAAGCAGCTACGACTCGGTCATTCCCATTTATACTTAAATAATCTGCTACGTCTTGAGCATTTGAATAAATATTCTTATGTGTAAGCATAGCTCCTTTTGGTTTTCCAGTTGTTCCTGACGTATACAGAATGAGGGCCACATCTTCTTCTCTTAACTCCAGAAAATCATATGTAGCTTCCCCTCTGTTTACAACTTGCGAAAACGTGTGAAAATAAGAAGGTATATTTTCCACTGTATCTGTCGTTTCACATAAGATAACGTGTTCCAAAAATGGAGCGTGTCCAATGATTCTCTTTAAAATAGGGAGAAGTAAATCAACCGCAATAACTGCTTTTACATCTCCATCCTGAAGCATGTAGCTAATTTCATCCGCTGTGTAAATAGGATTAATCGGTATAACAGTAGCTCCTACTCGAAGAGCACCGTACAATCCAATCACAAAATGAGGCGAGTTGCCGACAATCAAAGCGATATGATCTCCTTTTTTTACACCCAACTGCTTCAGACCATCAGCAAACTTAGATACCGATGCATCAAGATTTGCATAAGATGTTTCCTGGTCCATAAAAACATATGCCGATTTTTGTGGAAATTGCTCAGCTGTTTTATGAAGCTGTGCTGACAAATTCATCTCATAACTTCCTCCTTTTAATAATGAATGAATGAACACCCATTCATTATTAAGACATAATAATGTAAAAATTCTTACTTCTTCTATTCTATTATAATGTTACTGCTGTTCTATTGACAAGACTCATCTGTTTAAAAAGAAAAAAAGCCTGATGTAGCAGACTTTTTTTCTTAATAGATTAATTCAACAAACTCTTCTTTTGTAATATTACCAAAATAATGTGAAATATCGATGTCTTCTAAGGCTTGTTCAATAGAAGCTTTTTCATAACGAACACCTGTTAATTTTTCCTGCACTTCCTGGACATCCCCCACTCCAAAGAAATCTCCGTAAATGGTGCAAGCATCGATTTTTCCTTTATTCACTTCTAAACGAACGTCGATTTGTCCCACAGGAAAGCGGTGAGAGTGCTGTAAGTTAAATTTAGGTGATTTTCCATAGTTCCAATCCCATGACTGATAGCGCTCTTTAGAAATTTGATGAATCGTTTCCCAATCTTTTTCCGTTAGTTTATATTCTGTTATATTTTCTTCTCCGTCAAAGATATATCGAAGCAGCATTTCTCTAAACTCTTCCACCGTTACTTTCTGTTCTAAAAATTCGCTGATATTTGCTACTCTATTTCGAATAGACTTAATGCCTTTGGATTCAATTTTATCTTTTTTTACTTTTAACGCTGATACAACGTTTTCAATCTCTGAATCAAAAAGAAGAGTTCCATGGCTGAACATTCTCCCTTTCGTTGAAAACTGAGCATTTCCAGAAATTTTCCGTCCTTCAGCCATTAAATCATTTCGTCCGCTTAGTTCGGCATTAACTCCTAATTTCTTTAACGCTTCCACGACCGGCTCGGTAAATTTTTTAAAATTATGAAAGCTATTTCCATCGTCTTTCGTAATAAAGCTGAAGTTTAAATTTCCTTTATCATGATAAACGGCACCGCCTCCAGACAGACGTCTCACTACATGAATTTGCTGATCTTCAACATATTTTGTATTAATCTCCTCAATGGTGTTCTGGTTTTTTCCAATAATAATAGAAGGTTCATTAATATAAAACAGCAGATATGTCTCATTAATGTCTAGATGCTTGAGCGCATACTCTTCAATTGCTAAGTTAATTCGGGGATCATAATTTTTTTGATTATTAATAAATAACATTCATTTTCCTCCTTGTTATTCCCATACATATCCTGATTCAGCTAACGTAAGCGTACCTCTATAATGAGCAGCGGCTTCCTCTACTAGCTGTTGATGTTCTCCATAGTGCGGAAGGTGAGTAAGCATGAGGTGTTTGACACTTGCTTTTGAAGCAAGTGTACCGGCTTCTGTGCTTGTCATGTGTCCAGCGCCTCTTCCATCTTGATTGGCATAAAAATTACATTCACAAATAAGAAGATCTGCTTCTTCTGAGAAGGAAACAAACTCTTCTAAATAACTAGAGTCCGCTGTGTACACGACAGTTTGATTGCCGGCACTTATTCTCATGGCATAACAAACGACTGGATGTTTCGTTTTCATAAATTCGATGGTAAAAGGCCCAACTTCAAGTTTTTGACTCGGATCATACTCTACCCCTTTAGTAATTCCTTTATGAGTAAGTTTGTTGAAGCTTTCCTGATCATATGTATGTCCGTAAATAGAAAGTTCCTGAACAGCGTTTCCTAGATGAGTCTGAATGAGGCGTGCATATTGAAATACTCCGACATCAGCCACGTGATCATGATGATAATGAGATAAAATCATAGCATCTATTTCTTCTGGCTTTGCATATTTTTGCAGCTGAGCCAATGCACCGCTTCCACAATCAACAAGCAGCTGAAATCCATCGTGCTCCACTAAATAGCTAGAAGTAGCTTCTGAAACCGCAGGATATCCTCCCCAAAAACCAATAACAGTTACTTTCATTTCAATCACCCTTTCGTACTATTTTTATTACGTTCAGTATACCCTACTTTTTTTTGAAAACTAACTGAAAGACACTCGTTTTGGTCATTTTATCGAAATAACTCATTGTTATATAACAAATAACCACTTAGAATAGCAAAATAGGCTAAATTGTTATAAAACATAATTGACATTTTATCATCTGTTATAATACAATGTTAGTAACAAAAACAACGGAGGGGATTTAAAATGTTAGAAAAAATGACTGAATTTTTCAAAAGATTACCCAATAAAAAGTGCGTAGAATGCGGAAACGACATTGAGGAACAGCATGAATGCTACGGAAACAAATGTGATCACTGTCTAGATATCATGAAATAAAAAAAGCTGAAACTGTTATAAAACAGTTTCAGCTTTTTTTATACGGTTAAACTGCGATACTCATTTGGCGTAATGCCTTCTACTTTTTTAAACACTTTTCGAAAGTATTTATCATCATGATATCCAATCATATTCGCAATTTCATAGATTTTTAGTTCTTCATTTAGTAAAAGTGATTTGGCTTTATTCATTCTGACTTTCACCATATAATCTGAAATGTTTTCTTGAAATTCTTGCTTAAACTTTCTCGAAATGTATTCACGGCTTAGATAGAAACGTTCCGATATTTCTTGAAGCTTCACATCTCGATGAAAATTTTGCTGCAAATATTGTTCGATTTCATAAATAACGTCGCGATTGTTTTGCTTGCTATACCTTTTTACTACTTTTAAAAAGCGCTTTACTTCACGCTTCTTTCTCTCTACATACTTTGCTAGCTGAAACTGCCCATCTTGGTTATAGAAAAAAGAAAGAACATATTCAGGACCGTTATTTATCGTATAAGGAATGTGATATCTTTTTAACCAATGCTGACTTAACAGCTGATATTCCTGCTCAAAATGCAGAATTTGCTTTAATGAGAGATAATTTTGTGCTTCAAAAGCTGTGATAATTTCGTTGAATACCGGCAAAAAGGCTTCAAACTTCCCGACTTGCAGCGCTTCTTCAATTTTACTGTTATAATCCATCATATTTATTAATAAAGCACTTGCTAAAACGTCTTGCTCGCCGTAGACCTTCACTTTATTTTGATCAAGAACATTGCTTAATAAAAGCGAGTTTTTCGCATCTTCATAGGATTTCATTAGCTGATCAATAGAAGAAACTTTGCACCCTCTTGCAATCCGACAGCTCACGTCTAACGTACGGCGAATTGCTGTATGTAAAGTCGTCAGTAAAGAGGTTATGCGTTCAAAATCACTCCAAAATATAATGATAATTTCCCACTTATTTGATAAATAACGGAAGGCTACCCCATTTTCTTCTGCCATCAGCATTTCATTGATTACATTTAAAATTGAAAAATAGGCTAAATCTCGGTCACCGCCAAAAGAACGAATAATGGATTCATCTACACGTACAATCCCCACTTCATATTCTCTAGTCAGATGGAAACCAAACTCTTCATAGATTGATTGATTTAGCAAATAATTGTTCATTAACTGCGTCAGTTTTCGATCTCGATAAATCGGCTTCATTTCATTGATTAAACGATAGCTGCTATTATGAACTTTTCTGGACTCTTCTTCTTTCTTCCATTGGGTTACAGCTCGTACAAGCGTATCGTTTAAAATCGAAGGATCCACTGGCTTTAGAATGTAATCCGTGCTTCCAAAATGAATAGCTTTACGCATATAGTGGTAGTCATCATACCCTGTTACCACAATCGTTTTGCTAGAAGGTGAATTCTCTTTAATCCACTCCAACAAAGCAATTCCATCGATATTAGGCATCTTCATATCAGTAAAAATGATTTCCGGTTCATGATCCTCGATAAGCGCAATCGCTTGCTCACCGCTATCAGCTTCTATCACATCTGTAATTTCATGCTCTTCCCACTGTCCAAGCAGCTTTATTCCTTCTCTTACATGCTCTTCATCATCCACGATTAATACTTTCATCACTATCCCTCTTTTCTTCAATTGTTGTTAGCTTTATGACAACGGTAAAATCGTGATTTTCTTGACTGCTAATTTGCATTGAAGCATGATCTCCATAGTAGATGCGAAGTCGTTCATAAATGTTTTGCAACCCAATATGCTCATCTGTTTGATTATACGATTGCTGAAGTCTCGTTTTTAATTGATTCAACTCTTGTTGCCCTATCCCTTTTCCGTTATCAGAAACAGTTAGAATCAGTTCTTCACCGTTCAACTCCGCTGAAATCAACAGCTTTCCGCTTCCTGTACGGGTTTCTAATCCATGCTTAAAAGAATTCTCAACAAGAGGCTGCAAAATCATTTTCGGTATTCGCATAAGCTCTGCTTCTTTTTCGATATTTAACTCATACTCAAACTTTGAACCAAACCGCTGCTTTTGCAGACTTAAGAAAGCTTTTACGTGATCGACTTCTTGCTTTAAGCTAACGATATCCTCTTTCATATTCATGCTGTAACGCATAATGTGGGAAAGTGAGGTTAATAAAGAATATACTTCAACTGCTTTATGCTTAAGAGCAAGAGTTCCAATCGATTGAAATGCGTTGTATAAAAAATGCGGATTAATTTGTGACTGCAGCACTTTTAGCTGCGTTGATTTATTTTCTAATTCCAATCGAAATTTACGTTCAATCAAGTCATTAATTGTTTCTACCATAGAGGTAAAATGCCTTCCTAAAACACCAAATTCATCGTTTCCAAGCGACTTAAACCGCACCTCAAATGATCCTTTTTCCACTTCTTTCATATTGCGAATCAATACGTTAATCGGCTGTGTAAAACGTACTGATATAAAAAGCGTAGCGATAACGAGCATACACAAAAATGGCAGGCCAATTAATACATTCATAAGTGCTGTCTTTCTTGCATCCTCATATAAAACACTGTAAGGAATTCGTTTCACCATGTACAAGTCCTCAAAGGGCTGTTTAAGCTTTTCATACATTAATACGCCTGAGAAGCTTTTATCTTCCCATTCCATACTATGGTCTTTTTGAGAAGTGAGCGCCTTCACCCACGCGTAGTTTTCATTTTTTCCAATAACCTTTGAATCAGAGGAATACAAAACCTTACCTTTATTGTTCATTAAATAAAAATCTTCTGACTCTTCATTATATAGACGCTGCGATATAGATTGAATTTGTGTCATATTAATGTCTAAAGATAGATAAGCTAACAACTTGTCTGATGGAATCTCATCAATCCGCTGATGAAAGCTAATAACTTGATTCGGCAGTGAATCAATTAACGTTGATAAATTATTGTAGCTATAAATTTCATGGGTAGGCTCAATCACAAGAAATTTATGATTTTTATTTAAATAAGAATAGTAAGGCTGAGTGTAAATATCATCATACTTCCCTCTGCTGCTCACTTTCGAATTATAAGCTGTATATGAGTCATGCCCGTTTTCAATGTAAAGATGGAGCTGTTCAATCTCTGGACGAGTATTATATAAATAAAGAAGAGTTCGTGATATTTCCAGTTGATTGGCTCCTAAGTCACTTGATACACCTTCATCTAACACTTTAATAAATGGGTGGTAGCCGTACAGCCTTTTTGTAATATTAGCAATTTCATTTAAGTAATCGCTCAAATCATTGCTTCCATTTTTAATAACTTGATAGTTGGTAGAAATAAATCGGTTCTTAACCGTTTCTTTTGTGTATTGATACGTAAAAATCGTCGAAATTAAAAATGGAATAACCGTTGCGAATAAGAAAAACAAAATTAATTTCTTGCGTATGCTCCAGCCTTTCACAAATAACCTCCTTTGACTAATGTCATACATTATGACTATTATTATACATTAAAAGCGCTTTCAATTAACTATTATTTTTTCATAACTTATGAATCTAACCAGCTATTTTTTCACATCAAAAAGTCCGCGTTTTCCACGCGGACTTCTTGTTTATTTTTTCATTTTTGCCCAAATTGTATCTAATTTCTTCATAAACTCTTCTTCTGTCATTTGCTTACCTGCGTAAGACTGCATTGCTGCGCCGACTTCTTGAACCGTTCCTTCCGGATACTTAAACCAGTTCCAAGATAATGTTTTACCTTCTTCAGAGTATTTTAAGATATCATCAGATAAAGAATCAATTCCTTTTCCATCGATGTTTTTGAACGCTGGAATGAACTTGAACTTTTCAACTAAGAATTTTTGACCCTCTTTAGAAGAAACCATCCAATTTAAGAATTCCTTCGCTGCTTTTTTATCTGCATCTGGGGCATTTTTGTTTACTACCCAGTTATTTGGAACTCCGATTGCTAGTTTATCATTTTTCTTTGCATCGTTGCTGATTGGCATTGGAATAAAGCCCATTTTCATGTCCGGATTAATTTTCGTAATCATATTTACCGTCCAGTTACCTTGTTGCATCATTGCTGTTTCACCAGAAGCAAATTGAGTAACTTGTGTATTGTAGTCTGTCGTTAGTGGATTTTTATTTCCATACTTTAACGTTAAATCGAACAGATTCATAAATTGCTTAAACGTTTCATTGCCTTCAAATTTTGCCTTTCCTTCGTTTAGACCTTTAATAAACGCATCTGGATCGTCTTGCTGTGCCATTGGAATATTAAATAAGTGGTTACCTAGCACCCACCACTCGCCGTATCCATTAGAAAATGGCGTAATGCCTTTTGCTTTAAGCTTTTTAGAAGCTGCTTCTAATTCTGACAGTGTTTTAGGTAATTCTTTAATGCCTGCTTTTTCAAATAAATCTTTATTATAAATAAAACCATAACCTTCTAAGTTTAGCGGCTGACCATAAATTTTCCCGTCCATTGTCATCGGTTCTTTGGCGATATCATACAGATTATCTACCCACGGCTGATCAGATAAATCTTCTAATTTATCCTTCCACGTTTGCGCTTCTTGGAAACCTCCATTGTTAAAGATATCAGGTTCATTTCCAGAGGCAAACTGTGCTTTTAATGCTGCACCATAGTCCGCGCCTCCGCCGACTGTTTGGATGTTAAACTTTACGTTTGGATGTTCTTTTGTATATTCATCCGTTAATTCTTTCAGCTGATCTGCAATTTCCACTTTGAACTGGAACATATCAATAACAACTTGATCACCTGAGCCTGTTGATTTACTTGCTTTTGAATCCGTACCTGAGTTTGAACATGCTGTCGCAAATAAAAGTGATGTTGCTAACACGCCAGACATTATTGAAAGCCTTTTCATTTTCATTCGTTTTGCCCCCCTTGATATCTATCTCTCTTTATTTTACCGATTCTAGGACATTTGAACAGGTAACAATATTGAACAACCGAGTGGAAAATATTGAACACTCCCTTCAGTACCCTTCGACAGATCTCTCTTCTTTCGCAAAAATTTCTATAAATTTTTTGTCTGTTTTATTCCACCTAATAACATTTATAGACAAAATTATGTTAATATGTAGAGTGATAGATTCATAAGAAAATTTATGAATTTTTTAACTTGTATAAACAAAGTGAAGGGGTTTACATGAAAACTAAAAAGCGCAAAAAAACACATGTCTCATTTCGAATTAACTGGCTGTTTATTGTGGTTTTCCTGCTTTTTTCTGCACTCATTTTACGATTAGGCTTCGTACAGATCGTGTACGGAGAGAACTATAAACGAGAAGTTGAAAAAACAGAAGATGAAACGGTAGATTCACCGGTTCCTCGCGGAAAGATGCTAGACCGCTATGACCGCGTTA
Organism: Priestia sp. VA7; assembly: GCF_055710015.1. NCBI lineage: Bacteria > Bacillati > Bacillota > Bacilli > Caryophanales > Bacillaceae > Priestia > Priestia sp. VA7. The sequence goes on along the minus strand of NZ_JBVQPN010000007.1, from coordinate 126,551 downwards.
TCGTGGATAATAAACCGTTGAACGCTGTCACGTACACGCGTTTGAAAGGCGTCACTCAAGAAGACAAGCTAAAAGTAGCTAAAAAGCTTGCTACTCTTATTGATGTTCCTGTTACAACAGACGTGTTTGGCAAATCGGATAAAAAGAAAGATAAAAATACGATTAAGCTAACAGAACGCGACTTAAAAGATTACTGGATTGCAACTCATCCAAAAGCAGCAGCGAAAAAAATTACCGCAGCGGATAAGCAAAAAGTAAAAGAAGGTCAACTTTCTGAAGACGATTTATACCCTCTTCAGCTAAAGCGCATCACAAAAAACGAACTTTTATCGGTGAAAGATGACCTTGAAGTGATTGCTATTAAAAGTAAGATGGAAGGCGGTTACGCGTTAACCGCTCAAATTATTAAAAGCGGATTAACCGATAAAGAGCTTGCCGTCATTAGTGAGCAGATGGGTGAATTACCAGGCGTTGATACGACAACTTACTGGGACCGTATGTACACATACGACGGCTTACTTAGCACGCTGCTTGGTAAAATCACATCAGCTGATGAAGGCTTACCAAGCGAAAACTTACAGTACTATTTATCACACGGCTACAGCCGTAACGACCGAGTAGGAAAAAGTTATTTAGAAAAGCAGTACGAAGACGTTCTTCGCGGTCAAAAAGCCCGCGTGCAAAACGTAACGGACCGCTCTGGCAACCTAGTGAGCCAAGAGACCGTTACTGAAGGTCAGCGCGGCAGTGACTTAATTTTAACAATTGATATGGAACTTCAAAAACAAGTCGAAGATATTTTAACAAAAGCTGTGACATCTGGAGCAGCTGGTTCACGATTAATGGACCGAGCGTTTGCTATTATGATGGACCCTCACACGGGAGACATTTTAGCAATGGGTGGAAAGCAGCTCGTTACAGATAAAAAGACGGGAGCACGAAAAGTACAAGATTTTGCTCTTGGTAACATGACCACTTCTTATGAAGTAGGTTCGGCTGTAAAGGGAGCTACTGTTCTTGCAGGTCTTGACTCAGGCGCTATTCAGCCCGGAACGGTGTTTTATGATGCACCGATGACATTTGCTGGAGGCACTAAGAAAAAGTCTTCACATAATATGGGAGCTACCGGAATCCAAAAAGCTCTAGAACAATCATCAAACGTGTTCATGTACCGCACGGTTATGAGCATGGCTGGTGAAACGTACCGCCCTGGCGGCAGACTGAACATTCCACCGTCTATCTTTAATAAGCTGCGCTCATACTATAGCCAGTTTGGTCTTGGAATTTCAACGGGCATCGAATTAGAAAACGAATCAACCGGTATTCGCAATACCGTAACAAATGAACCAGGTAAAGCGCTGGATTTTGGTATTGGACAATATGATACGTACACACCGCTTCAGCTTGTTCAATACATTTCAACGATTGCAAACGGTGGATATCGCATGAAGCCACATCTAGTAAAAGAAATTCGTGAGCCTGAGCTTGATAGCGAACTAAAAGGAAGCGTACAAAGCTCTTTTGAGCCGGAAGTATTAAACCGTATTACAATGAGCCAATCGGAAATTGACATTGTTAAGGAAGGCTTCCGCCGCGTAGTCACAAGCTCACATGGTACAGGGCGTTTACTTAACACTGGAAAATATCGTCAGTATAACATTGCTGGTAAATCCGGGACAGCTGAAACCTTTAACAAAGGCGTAAGCGTCCGTAACTCTACATTCGTTTCATACGCGCCTTATGATAATCCGGAAGTAGCAGTAGCAGTTGTCATCCCTTCTGCTTATGTAGCAGGTACATCTAATACGTTAAGTAAAACTATTACAGGTGATTCTATTAAAGCTTACTTCGATCTTAAAAAAGAAGGCGAAAAAGAAGTAGAGCAAAAAGAAGAAGATGCAAAAACAGGAAATACAGAATTAAACGGCGTAAAAAAAGATGATAATGAACAATAAAAAAAGGTCTCGTCATGAGACCTTTTTTGTTTTCTCTATGAAAAAAGCCCATTTCACTGAGACAGACCGCGTAAAAAGTATAGTTCAATTAATTCAGCAATTTTTTCTTCTGAAAGCGGCTCATGCCGTTTTTCCCAATCATAGACGAGTGCAATGTACATTTTAAATAATAAAAAAGCTGTGAGCTCCGGGTTGCACGGTTTGATTTCTTTTTTAGAAATTGCAATTTCGATTTTGTTTTTTATATAAGTCAAAATCTCTTCTTCTACTCGCACCAGCACTTCTTGCACTGCTGTAGTGCCTAACTGCTGTTCCTGTACCAGCTTCAGCATGAGCTGATGCTCGGTGCGGAATTCCAAGATTCTAAAAATGGCTGCTTGGGCATTTTCAAAAAAAGGACGGCTGCTATCAATGACAGTTTCAGCTGCATTTGTCATTTCTCGAATCATTCGTGTCACAATTTCATCGAATAACTCTTCTTTGTTTTTAAAAAAAGTATAAATCGTTCCTTTTCCGACATTTGCAAGCTTCGCCACTTGCTCCATAGTCGTTGCTTTATATCCAAACAGCGCAAATGATTTTGACGCTGCATCAACAACTGATTGCTTTCGGTCTATAGCCACGTTATCCCCTTCTTTCTGACCAAATGAATATTTCAGTCAACAAGTACGGTTTTACTATAGCATAAGTTTCTTTTGCTTTTCAACCACAATCTTTTCTCTTAGTATAACCTTTCTCTACAGGTAGTAGACAAAAAAGCGGAGCATTGATTCATCGCTCCACTTCTACAGCTGCTGCACATATTTAACCGCTTTTTTAGCCACATCTTCTCCTTGCTCTACACATTCTGGTATACCTAGACCCTCATACGAGCTTCCTGCTACATAAAGGCCGGCCAGCTCTTTTTCGAGCTGCTCGTTCATCGTATCTAGCATATCGTGATGTCCGACCGTATACTGAGGCATTGACTGCTTCCATCTCGTTACCGCGTAAAATTCAGGCTCAGCAGAAATTGTAATGAGCTTCTTCAAATCCTCCAGGACAATTTTGAAAATTTCATCGTCAGGCTGATCCACCACAGCTTCATCCCCGGTTCGTCCAACTAAACATCTCAGCAGCACTTTTCCTTCCGGAACCGCATGCGGCCACTTTTTATTTAGCCATGTGCACGCCGTAATCGTGTAATCGCTATTTCTTGAAACGGCGATGTTCATTGCATCTAGATTGTCTTGCAGCGCCTCTTGTGCAAAGGCTATCACAACAGTAGCTACTGAAGTGGAAGGCATATGCTTCAACGGTTCGAATATTTTATATTCCGAAAGCATAGACTGAGCAGCTGCATGAGGAGAAGTTACAATAACGCTATCTGCTTTTATTACTTTCCCGCTATTTAACGATAATTCGTATGTGGTATCTTCTTTGTGAATTTTTTCTACTTTTATTCCTTTTGTAATAATATCAGGGTCTATTGCTTTTTCTACCCCATCCACTAGCGATTGCAGACCTTCTTTTAACGTTAAAAAGACGCTATTTTTTTTAAACTCCGAATCCTCACCGTGCTGTGGATGAATTTCTTTTAGCTTTTTCATTCCGACAATTAAGCTTCTGTACTTATGTTCAGCATGCAGAAACTGTGGAAATGTCGATCGTAAACTCAAACGATCAACGTCTCCTGCGTAAATTCCTGATAATAGAGGCTCAATCAAATTTTCAACAACTTCATCACCAAACCGTCTTCTAAAAAATACGCCTAGCGAACGGTCATCCTGATTTTTTGTCTTCGGTATAAAAAAATCAGCTGCTGCGCGCAGCTTGCCAACAGGTGAAAATAACCCTGTTGTGATAAAAGGAGATAACTTGGTTGGTATCCCCATTACAGCACCATCAGGCAGCGCATGCGGTGTATCTTTTACTAGAATATAGGATTTCCCCTTTTCATTTCCGACTAGCTCCCTACCTAACCCTACTTCTTTTGCCAGTTTTGTAGCAGCTAGCTTACGCGCTAAAAATGAATCAGGACCTTTTTCAAATAAATACCCGTCTCGTTTGACCGTTTGAATTTTTCCACCAAGCCGATGCGTCGCTTCTATTAGTTGAAGATCAATTGGCAGCTGATGATCCTTTATTTTTTTTTGCACATAATAGGCAGCTGAAAGACCTGTTATTCCTCCACCGATGATGACAACCTTTTTTCGTCTATCCGTCATGTTATCATCGCCTTTTCTGTAAAATTCAATATAAAGAGAAGCGATTATGGAAATCCATAGCTCGCTTCTTACTTTTCTCTATATTGATTATAAGTTACTTTTCGTCCCTGTTCAATGTACAAAGAATCTATATTGACTTAGCGGGCAATCTGTTTTAACACAACTGTAGCTAACCCATCGATAAATTCAGGCTGTGCATTGGGCATTTCAGGGCGGTAATAATCAGCCCCAATTTCATCTGTCACCACTTTACATTCATAGTCGTTATCATAAAGAACTTCTAAGTGGTCTGCGATAAATCCAACCGGAGTATACACGAACGATGTATAACCTTTTTCTTCATGCAATTCTCTTGTTAAATCTTGGACATCAGGACCTATCCATGGCTCAGGCGTATTTCCAGCACTTTGCCAGCCAATTTCGTAATGTTCAATGCCAGCGGCTTGTGCAATTAAATCCGCTGTTTCTTGAAGCTGATTTGGATATGGATCTCCTGCTGCAATAATTTTTTCTGGCAAGCTATGTGCAGATACAATCAACACGGCTTTTTGGCATTTCTCTTCGTCTATTAAATCAAACGTTTGTTTAACACGTGTAGCCCAGTACTGAATGAACTTTGGCTCACTGTACCAGCTTTCTACTGAATGAATGATTGGTCCTCCTAATTTTTCAGCCGTTTCTTTGGCGCGCCCATTATAGGATTTTACGCTAAACGTTGAAAAGTGAGGTGCAAGCACAATGCTGACCGCTTCTTTAATTCCGTCTTTATGCATTGCTTCTACTGCATCTTCAACAAACGGTTCAATATGCTTTAAGCCAAGATACGCTTTAAATTCAATTTCATCCTGCACTTCATTCAAGCGCTTTTCCAGACTTTCCATTTGCTGTTGCGTAATTTTTGCAAGAGGTGAAATGCCCCCGATTGCTTCGTAGCGGTTTTGTAAATCTTCTAAGGCTTCTGGTGAAGGTTTACGTCCGCGGCGGATATGTGTATAGTAACGTTCAATATCTTCTTCTTTATATGGTGTTCCATATGCCATTACAAGTAATCCCATTACTTTTTTACTCATGTGTTCGACACCTCTTTATTAGATTCAATACTTGTCTTCATTTTGCCATGAATAAAAAGAAAAATTCAAAGTTTAGCGCTCCAAATTATTTGACAATTTATTGTCTATTTGCAGAATATTCATGAATAAAGGTTGTTAAACGTTTTAACGTTTCCGGCTGAACCTGTGGAAAAACGCCGTGCCCCAAGTTAAAGATGTAACCAGGACTGGCCATCCCTTTATCTAAAATTTCTGTTACGCGTTCTTCAATAACTTCCCATGGAGCTAACAAAATAGCAGGATCTAAGTTTCCTTGCAGTGTTTTTGTTAAGCCTAATGCACGTGCTTCATCCAGCTGTGTTCTCCAATCTAATCCCACTACATCCAGCGGCAGATCATGCCATTCTTTTGCCAAATGACTTGCCCCTACTCCAAACATAATGAGCGGTACATTTTTTTCACGTAAAGAGGTGAAAATTCGCTCCATGACAGGTTTTATAAAATAACGATAATCCGCTACGTTTAAAGCACCCACCCATGAATCAAAGATTTGAATGGCTTTTGCCCCAGCGTCAATTTGCGCTTTTACATATTTAATCGTCATATCTGCTAACTTATCCATTAGTGCAAACCATGCTTTAGGTTCGGTATACATAAATGCTTTTGTTTTATTGTAATTTTTTGAAGGTCCTCCTTCAATCATATAGCTTGCCACTGTAAAAGGAGCACCCGCAAAGCCAATTAGAGGTACGTTTAACTGTTCTGTTGTTAACAGCTTAATCGTATCTAATACATAGGGAACATCTTCTTCCGGCGTAATTTCTCCTAGTTTTTCTACATCGCTTAAAGATTGAATTGGATTAGAAATTACGGGACCAATTCCTGACTTGATTTCAACATCTACTCCAATTGAAGGAAGCGGTGACATTATATCTTTATATAAAATAGCTGCATCCACTCCGTACTGTTCAACGGGCAGGCGTGTTACGTATGCCCCAAGCTCCGGCTGATGAGTGATTTCAAATAAAGAGTATTTCTCTTTTAGCTTTCGGTATTCCGGCTGTGAACGCCCTGCTTGGCGCATATACCAAACCGGAACATGATCCGTTTTTTCCCCTCTACAGGCTTTTAAAAAAGTATCGTTAAACGTTCCTTGACTCATAATTTCCACCTTTCTCGATTGTCTTCCATCCGTATTTTCTTCGATTAGACAGACAATAATCAGCAAAGGAACATACTGGTTCCTCTACTGATTAAAGTTTCACGTTATATTCTCTACTTGTCACTATACCCATTTCTTTACGACTTGTATAGCCACCTGCTAAAAATGTCAAAAATTCGCCCTACTCTTCCTTATTTTATTGAAAAAGAGCAGGTGTTACTTCGTTGGATTTTTTTCCTTTTTGTTTTGTTTGGGAATTGTAAGGAACTACATAATAAGTAGGACTGTCGAGCAGATTCACACGCTCTTTCTCAAATGCTCCTTTTCCCTTCACTTTGCCAATTACTTCGGCTTTATCTCCTTTTTTCTCATAAACATAATAAACAGCTCTTTTATCAGGTGAAGGTGTCCACGATAAATTTACCGTTAGCAAACCAAATGGATGGAATGTTAATTCTTGTTTTAAGTCTTTAACTTGCTCTAAGCGTATTGGTTTTGGCAAATCTTTAACGCCTGCTGGCTTTTGAAATGCAGCTTCGTCGTAACCAGCTCTTGTGAGAATGTCTTTAAATAATAGAGTCGGATAAGAACTTCCTTTTGTTAAATAATGCTGATCATTTGTAGAGTCATATCCCATCCACACGCTTCCTACAACGTCTGGCGTATATCCAACGAACCAAGCATCCCTCGTGGCTCCTTTAACATTCGTATACGAAGTAGACCCTGTTTTTCCTGCTAACTCTCCTGTAAACTCTCCATTTTTTGCCGTTCCTTCTTTAACAACTCCTTGAAGCATCTTTGTCATATACCAAGCCGTTTGTTTTGAAAATGCTTTGTGAGTGTCGGGAACAGCTTTTGCAATCACTTTTCCGTCTTGATCTTTTATTTCTTGAATAAAGTACGGTTGGATATTTTCTCCGTTTTCAGCAAATGCCCGGTACGCTCCTGCTAATTGAAGCGGTGTAATTCCTTCCTTTAATCCTCCAAGAGCAATCGCAAGTCCTTTATCTTCTAAAGGAATTCCTAGCTTTGTGAGATACTGCTTACTTGTTTCAACTCCTAGCTGATTCAATGTCCAGACAGCAGCTGCGTTTTTAGAATCTTTTAGGGCATCGTACATCGTTACCTTTTTAGCATATTGGCCGTCTACATTTTTAGGTGTGTATCCCCCGTAGCTTCTCAGCTTGTCTTGCAGTAAGGAATAAGGCTTGAATTGACCTTCTTCTAACGCAGGGCCATATACCGCAATAGGTTTCATCGTAGAACCTGGCTGTCTTTTGACATTTACGCGATTGAGCGATTTTTGTACATAATCTCGTCCTCCCATAACAGATAAAACTCCTCCGCTTTTGTTATCAACTAATACAAAAGCACCTTGGGCACTGTTATCTGTACCTGGAAAATAACGATTTTCTTTCATCAGTTCGTAGGCGGCTTCTTGTACTTTTGTACTCATAGGTACTTTGACCGTATAACCGCCGCGCAGAAGCTCATTGCTCGAAATGCTGTATTTCTTCTCTGCTTCTTGAATAACCATATCGATATAGGTTAAATACGCTGGGTTTTTAGCCTGTTCCTTTACGTTCAACCCCAGCGTTCTTCCTTGCAAACGGACATTTTTTTCAGCTGATAAATAACCTGCTTTTTGCATGGCATTTAACACAACATTTCTACGTTCTATACTTTTTTCTGGATGTAAAATAGGAGAATAAGAATTCGGTGCTTTTGGCAGTGCAGCGAGCAGTGCACCTTCTTCTACCGTTAATTCGGAGACATCTTTATTGAAGTAAAGCTTGGATGCAGCTTGGATTCCATAGGCTCCGTGTCCAAAGTATATTTGGTTCAAATACATTTCAAGCAGTTTTTGCTTACTGTAACGCTGCTCCAAGTTAATGGCCACCACTACTTCTTTTGTTTTTCTAAGCAGCGTTTTATCATTAGATAAAAACACATTTTTAGCCAGCTGCTGTGTTAAAGTACTTCCTCCTTCAACACTTCCTCCAGCCAATATATCTCGGTATAATGCTCGACCAATAGATTTAAAATCGATTCCGTGGTGTTCATAAAAACGAACGTCTTCAATTGAAATAAATGCTTGTTGCACATGCTTTGGAATCTTATCAATTGAAACCAAGTCCCGATTTTTCACATAGAGCTTTGTTAATTCGTCTCCATTTTCGTCCACTAACCTCGTAGCCGAGTCCATGACGATCTTTTTCTCATCAATTACATAGTTTCCAAGAAACAAGATGATAATATATCCGATCAATCCTAATAGAAAAATTCCAACTAAGGCAGCAATTGCGTATAAGCCTTTTTTGTACATCGTGCCACCCCTTTTCTTTCGCTAAACTTTTGATAATATGGAAAACAACTTCATCAATGTTTTACTTTACCATCTTCATTAGAAGTTCACAATTTTTGAATTTTTGTGTGTAAAATTTTATAATTTTAGTATGATTTACAATTGTAAATTGTATGCAATTCCCAATTAGAAAGGAAGTATAATCCATGAAGATCTTTATTACTTACGGAACAGGCCCTTACCTTCAGAAGTTGATCGACGAACATCCGAGTGAACGTTTGTTACTGCTTCACAAAGATGACGATCAATTTGCACTAGTTCATGAAACAAATGGAGATACAATTTTTAAAGAAGGACATGCTTATGAGGTATTAGATGCTTCTGGAGATCTTGCAGATAGCGGATTTGCTGTACTAAATAATATTTCAGTTACAGATGAAGGCCGTCCTTTGTTTGAACAGCGATTTAGCCAACGAGCTCGTTTAATTGAAAATGAAGCAGGCTTCTCAGCTATTCGTGTGCTTCGTCCACTGCAAAATGACACATATATTATCTTTACAGGATGGAAAGATGAAAGTTCATTTAGCGATTGGCAGTCTTCAAAAGCCTATAATGAAGCACACAAAAAACGCGGTACGTCAGAAGGCGTGGATCAGCAGCCGTCGATTTTCTCTCGCCCTTCTTATGTGACCTCATACCACGTAGTTAAATAAGTAAACACCCTCCTAGTAGGCGAGTATCACAATAGGCACAAACGGCATATTGTATACTACATCACCTATTGGGAGGAATTTTTATGGGCATAGAGCTTGGAGCTCTTCATTGGATGTATGTCCTTTTTATCGCCTTCATTATCGGCTTTATGATTATGCGGCGAGATACGAGTATCCTTTGTATACTCGGGATTTTTTTGCTTTCCTTAACAGCTACCTCTTCGTTAAGCCACTCCGTCAGCGCTGTTTTTTCCAGCTTCATTTATGCCATTACAGAACTGCTTCCTACCATTTTAATTATTTCAATTATTGTATCTATGAGTAAAGTCTTAATGGCTACAGGAATAAATGAATCGATGATTTCACCTTTTGCTCGCCTCATTAAAACACCTGCTCTTGCCTATTGGGTTATTGGATTAGTTATGATGACCATCTCCTATTTTTTCTGGCCTTCTCCAGCCGTTGCTTTACTTGGAGCCGTGCTTTTACCAGTGGCCATCCGCGTAGGGCTTCCAGCTATAGGCGTAGCTGTAGCGATGAATTTATTCGGCCACGGCGTTGCGCTTTCAGGAGACTTTGTTATTCAAGCTGCTCCTAAGATAACAGCTGACGCAGCAGGTCTTCCAGTTCACGAGGTGGTTCAAGCAAGTGTCCCTCTGGTCATTGTGATGGGAGTTGTTACGACACTCTCTGCTTTTTACTTTTTAAAACAAGATATGAAGCACAATAGAATTCACGTTCAACCGACAATGTTAACAAACAGTTCTTCTGTCCAATCCACACCTCTTTCTTCTTCAATACGCCGGGCTTTAGCCATTATAGTTCCCCTTTTCTTCGCTATAGACGTATGGGCAATGTTTACCCTTCATTTACAGGGAGGAGATGCGACCGCTCTCGTTGGTGGCACAGCCCTATTTATTTTAGTGGTGGTTTCACTTATTGCTCACAAAGGAAAAGGTCTCGAACAAACAACTTCCTACTTAATTGAAGGCTTGCAGTTTGGTTTTAAAGTATTCGGTCCCGTTATTCCCATTGCAGCTTTTTTCTATTTAGGAGATGCTGGATTCACAACAATCATTGGTGACTTTCTTCCGAAAGGATCACATGGACTTGTAAATGACCTAGGCGTTGCGCTTGCTTCCACTGTGCCGTTAACCGCACAGGTCGCCACTGTAACGATAACTGCTCTAGGAGCTATTACCGGATTAGACGGTTCAGGCTTTTCAGGCATTTCACTTGTAGGCTCTGTCTCTCATTTATTTGCATCTGCTTTAGGATCGGGCGCTGCCACCCTAACTGCTTTAGGGCAAATTGCTGCGATTTGGGTTGGTGGAGGCACATTGATTCCATGGGCATTGATTCCAGCTGCTGCGATTTGCGGAGTCAGTCCGTTTGAACTCGCCAGACGTAATTTAAAACCTGTAGCGATTGGATTAGTCGTTACAACAATTGTCGCGATGTTCTTAGTTTAAACAAAAGCCCCCTTCTTTTTATGAAGGGGGCCATATGTATATATTTTTTACATGCCTTTTGGAAACACTTTTTCCGCTGAAGGCTTTACATACGCATAAACAAGCGTATAGAAGAAAATGCCTACAATAAGCCACATAAGCCCTAAGGTGTAGCCAGCTAAGACATCTGTTAAAAAATGTTCTCTTAATAGAATACGGCTCACACCTATTAATAAAACGATTAAAGTAATTGCCAGCTGATACCGCTTGGCTACCTTTTGACTGTTCATATGCTTTGTGAGAAAAAAGATAATCAGACCATAAATAAGAATTCCCATCATCGCATGGCCGCCTGGAAAACTGTAGCCTTCGATGCCTTCAAGAGGACGTCCTCGTTCTACCGCATCTTTAACTGCTTTATTAATAATATCACCGCTTAAAATAAGTAAAAATGCCGATATCATACCGATATAGTCCTTTTTAAAAAATAAAAAAACGAGAAGTACAGCTAAAAGAACCATAATCATCACTTTCGAAGCTAAAAAAGACAAGCCATGAAAAATAGATGATGCTGACTGAAGAACAGTGCTGTCATCTATAGCTGAAACAAGCCAGTGGTCTCCTTGAAAAGAATCTGTCGACACAACAAACAACACTCCTAAAAAAACGAGACCTGCCCCCCCAAACACCCACATCAATTTTTTGTACAGGGATACAGTTTGTGAATCTACCATATCGTTACCTCCTATTATCTCATGAGAAAATTGGCAAAAAACTCATTCTTTATCCCTATTCCTCATCTTATGTATCTATTATGTATATAAAATATTTCATGATTCAATTACTTTTTTCAATAACAACGCTTACATTCTTTTCTTTTTAATAGATAATGATATAATGATTAAAATGTCAAAAAATTCAAAACTTTATTCAACCTATACAGAAAGGATATGGTCACGTGAATTCCAAGCTACATACTTTACTTGAAGAAAAATTTGATGAAATGGTTCAAATCCGCCGATATTTGCATCAGTATCCAGAACCGTCTTTTAAAGAATTTCAAACCGCTGCCTACATTCGATCTTTTTATGATAAAATCGGTATTTCTTACCGAGCAAATGTAGGAGGAAACGGCATTGTAGCAAGCATTCAAGGAGGAAACCCCGGTCCTACTGTAGCTTTGAGAGCCGACTTTGATGCCCTGCCTATTCAAGATGAAAAAGATGTACCATATCAATCAACTGTTCCGGGTGTAATGCATGCATGTGGCCACGATGGTCATACGGCTACTCTTTTAGTCCTTGCTAAAGCGCTTTTTGAAATAAGAGATTCTCTCCCTGGTAAAATCGTCTTCATTCATCAGCACGCTGAAGAGTACGCACCCGGAGGCGCCAAGTCCATGATTGAAGACGGATGCTTAGACGGTGTAGACGCGATATTTGGAACGCATTTATGGTCATTAACTCCAACTGGTGTCGTTCAATATCGAACGGGCCCTATCATGGCTGCTGCTGATCGCTTTGAAATTACGATCAAAGGAGCAGGCGGCCACGGTGCACAGCCTCACAAAACAAAAGATTCAATCGTCATCGCCTCTCAGCTTGTTGTTAATTTACAGCAAATTGTAAGCAGACGTGTAAACCCAATTGATTCAGCGGTTGTGAGCATAGGTTCTTTTGTAGCAGAAAATGCATTTAATATTATTGCTGATTCTGCTCGACTAATTGGAACGGTAAGAACATTTAATGAAGATGTACGAAATGATGTGGAAAAAGAAATCGAACGAATTGTCCAAGGTACATGCTTAACAGCTGATGCTTCTTATGAACTGAGTTATACGCGCGGCTATCCTTCCGTCGTCAACCACCCGGAAGAAACGGCCTTTCTTGCTTCTGCTGCTTCTCAAATCGATGAAGTTCATACAGTCGAAGAAACGGAGCCTCACATGACTGGGGAAGATTTCTCTTATTATTTGCAGCATATTAAAGGAACGTTCTTTTTTACAGGAGCTCAGCCAGAAGGTGTAGATGCTCCGTATCCTCATCATCATCCTAAATTTGATTTTAACGAAAAAGCAATGCTTATCGCAGCTAAAACGCTTGGTACGGCTGCTGTTGAGTATTTAAGAGAACAAGCTCCTTCTAAAAACGTAATAAAAGCTAATTAATCATTCAGCAAGCATTCGTACAGATAAGCAGACGAGTGCTTGTTGTTTTATTTCAGGAACCTTTTCCACACTTAAAACGTAGTATTTATATCGACTAAAATGAGGTGATTTTTTTGAATACGTATGAAGAAAAAGTGTTACAAGAAGCTGAACATTGGAAATTCAGCATGTTGAAACGACCTTCTAAATTTCAACGGACCGCAAAATCTTTACAGCTTAAAATAAATGAAAAAATCCCTGCTAAAGTCCATAAGATTATCACTGAAAGCATAAAAAAAATGGTTGAAACCACGCTTGTTGGATCCGATTTCACCACTAAAAAAAGAGATGTCAGCGGTCTTTCGTTTGAAGAAAAAGAGAAAAGAATTTTGGAACTCATACCTAAGTACAAAAAAACAGCTGCTGTAGAAGGAGCTGGTACTGGTGCAGGCGGTATCCTTTTAGGTGCAGCAGATTTCCCGCTTCTTCTTTCCATAAAAATGAAGTGCTTATTTGACATTGCCGCTACATATGGTTTTGATGTAAAAGAAAAAGAAGAACGCATTTATATGCTGTATATTTTTCATCTTGCCTTTTGCAGCGACGACCATAGAACGAAGCTGCTCGAAGTAGTAGAAAACTGGGAAGAAAAGAAAGAGGAACTTCTTGAGCTTGATTGGAAAGCTTTTCAACAAGAATACCGTGATTACATTGATGTCGTGAAAATGTTTCAACTTATGCCGGGAATTGGAGCTGTTATAGGTGCATATGCTAATTATCAGCTTCTTGACCATCTCACAAAAGTAGCAATGAACGTCTATCGCTTCCGTATATTATCTTCGTCTCCAAAGTAGTCTAAAAACGTAAAAAAGCTCCTTTCGGAGCTTTTTTTTACGTTAATTTTTTATTTACATATGCATGTACAAATAAGTGAATAAATACAGCACCTGCTGCCACGGAAAGCAGTGCAGCAACTATATTAGAAAAAGCCACCGCTATGGCGAGCACAAGAATTTGTACATACAGCGCTTTTTTCCATACGTCCAAAAATGCCTTTTTCCGTTCTTTAGCTTCAACCGGATAAAGAGAAAGCCATAAAATCTGTTTGTGCTGCTTCCAAAGCGGGAGTAATTGAAAACCCGTCATGTATATAACAAATAAAACAACCACTATATTGCCGTATTGAAACGGCGCAGCTACAATTAAAAATCCGCCAATGACAGTTAAGCGAACGAGCAAACTTAAATAATCTCCTGATCGTAAAAATGTTCTGGTGTATAAGTAATGGTAAGTGGCACTTTGATGAAATGGAATACGTGCTACTAGCCAATCTAAATATCTACGGCGTTTGATTCGCTCTTTCACCTGAGGAACGTCCGTAAATAAATTAGCTAATCGATAAAAATAGCCCATACGCTTTTCTTCTAAGTCAATTAGCTTTTCCCATTTGATCGGCTTTCTTTTTGTAAGGGAGCGATAATAAATAGCTAGCGCAATCATAATCACCGCTACGACTCCTGTAAACAATACGTATGCATGGGAAAATAAGAAGTACGTAAAAACTGCGTTCAAGAAAAACCTGACGATATAATCTGTCCACTTCGCCCACTTTTCTTCAAACCATACAGCCCACCAAGACATGCCTAAGTTTACAACTTTCAAGATGAGTAATAGCAGAAAAAACACAAAAACGTTTGAGTAAGAATCATGCATTACCTTTACGTGAAGAGGTGCTGCTGCACCAGTTGCAAATAATAAAATATAAAGCTGAATCGTAAAGGTAAACCAAAAAGATTTTTTAAAATAAGGCTGCAGCTTCGTCTCTAAAGGAAGTAAAAAGACTAAATCAGGTCGTTTTAAAAACGTTTGAATTTGACCCATGGTTAAAATCAATCCCATAAGTATCGCAATCACTACAGCCGAAGGAAACGCAGGTGTTAATGTACTCAACCACTGTTGATAATAGTAGGCCAAACCGCCAATCGCAAAAATTAACACTAATTTAATGTGGTCATTTAAGATATATTTTGTATATCTTCTTACATCCACTAAATACTGCTGAAACCGTTGCTTCCATAATGCATCAATCTTACTCATAGCCTTCTTCCTTTGTTAATTCAATATAAATTTCATCAAGAGTAGCATTGCGCATCTGAAATTCTTCTTGAAGGTCTTTAAGCGTTCCTTGCGCTCTTACTTCTCCGTTATGTAGAATAACAAATTTATCGCAGTAGCGTTCCGCGGTCGCCAAAATGTGTGTGGACATTAAAATGCCTGCACCTTGCTTTTTCATATCCGTCATCAAATCAAGTAAAGATTGAATACCCAGCGGATCTAAACCTAAAAAAGGTTCATCAATAATATAAAGAGACGGCTGAACCAAAAAAGCGCACATAATCATAACCTTCTGCTTCATTCCTTTTGAAAAATGCGCAGGGAACCATTTTAACTTCCGGTCTAAACGAAACTCTTTTAAAAGCGGCTGCAGACGGGCTTCATATGTTTGAGGCTCAAGTCCATAAGCCATAGCTGTCATATCTAAATGTTCTTTTAATGTTAATTCATCGTATAGCACAGGAGTTTCTGGAATAAACGTAAACTGACTTCGATAACCTGTCGGATCTTGTTGAAAGGTTTTATTATTAATGGATACACTTCCTTTTTTTGTTTCCATTAATCCAATGATATGTTTAATCGTTGTACTTTTGCCGGCTCCGTTTAACCCGATTAACCCGACTAATTCACCTGCATTTACATCAAACGATACATCTTTTAAGACGGGAGTTTTTGTATATCCCCCTGTAATATTGTTAATTTGCAATAAAGAACCCATCACGATCTCCTTTTATTTGTTCTTTTTTGTCTCCAAGCGCAAGCGCTATTTGCTCTATTGTACCAAATCTTTTTCTTCCTCACATTGTTTTCAATTTTTTTTGGTTAATTTTTCAAGAATATAATCGAAATATCGGGACATTCTATATAGGGAAGAAGGAAAACAAGTTATTGATTACAACTAATCATTACAAAGCTTCTTACATTTGGGATGAGGTGTCTACAGCAGGCATATTTCAGAAAACCTTATTGTAAATCGATGTATGTTTGATTCATAAGGGGATGGTAGTCATGAACGTAGTAAGAATATATATAATGGGTAGACAATAATGTTCATTTATTACTGTGTAGATGAGGTGTTTGTCAAAGACCAAGAACGATTTCGTTCACATTGTATATTTTTTAGCTCAATGCTTAAATGAGGTGTTTGTTAAAGAGAATATACTTTTTCAAGTTACTGTTTCATTAGGCAATGCAATTACGTAAATGAGGTGTTCCTTAAAGATCATATGCTGCATTAAAAGCTATTTTTTCCTTCTTCACATGACGGGATGCATAATCGTTTGCATCCTGTTTTTGTGTATAAAATGCCAGCAGCTATTTCTTGCCTGCTGATTGCATTTCTACTTTGTGGTAAAATAAACATACATGTATACCCATACATTTATATTGGTAACGGAAGGTGAATATAATGAGCACACATGATGAAAACTGTATTTTTTGCAAAATTACTCGCGGTGAAATCCCAGGTGCAAAAGTATTTGAAAATGAACATGTATTAGCTTTTTTAGACATTAGTCAAGTAACAAAAGGGCATACGCTGGTGATTCCAAAAGTACATAAAAAAGACATTCACGAACTAACGCCGGAAATTGCGCGCAATTTGTTTGAAGTAGTTCCTCAAATCGCAAATGCAATTAAAGAAACATACAGCCCAATCGGCTTAAACATCTTAAATAATAATGGTGAAAAAGCTGGTCAATCCGTTTTTCATTATCATATGCACATTATTCCTCGCTATGGGGAAGGCGATGGATTCGGTGCTGTATGGAAAGAGCATACAAGCGAATACACGCCTGAAAAACTTCAAGAAATCGCTGGCAATATTTCTTCTCACCTTTCTTAAAACAAAAAAAGCTTACACATGTAAGCTTTTTTTGTTTTAACTATTCATTTAACACATGTTTAATCAGTTTGTGATATAAAATATCGTGCGGCTTTTCACTTATTATGAACGACTTTCCGCCTTAACTTCTAAATTCATACGTTCTTCAATCAATTTTGTTAATGCTCTTGATCCTTCAGGTACCAAGTGGACACCATCTGATGTAAAGTATTCAGGGTGCTTAGAAGCCTCTGAGTGCCAATCTACGAGCGTGACATGATCAAACTTTTCAGAAGCAGCTTTCAAATTCTTGTTCACGGTGCTTTCCCAGGAACGAGGAACGCGCGTATTCACTAAGTAAACGTCCGCGTGTGAAAAAGCTTTTAACAGTTGTTCCAGTTCTTCATTTGTAAAATAGCCATTTGTTCCTAACTCAATAATCACTGCGCTGTTCGGATTATTAAATGCTTGATAGCTAGGAGTTAGCTGCAGTGCTTCATTGAGCTGCCTTCCTACTTTTCCGTCAATCGTAATACTAAGCGGCATCTCTTTAAGATTAGGAGCAATATCCAGCATGACCGAGTCTCCAATCGCAAGAACATCTCTGTAAGAATTCGGCTGCTGTTTTTCTTTGGCATCAGATTTTTCTTCCCCGGAACTCTTTTCCGCGTTCTCTGCTTTTTTATCAGCCGCTTTGTTCTTGTCTTTGACAGAAGTTGAAGCATTTTCTTTATGATTCGTTTGAATTTTAACCTCTGTCTCTTTCGCTGTCGTTTCATCCTTTTGCTGCGTACTAATAGCAAAGCTTGTCATATCTGCTGTAAACAGCGCCAAAAAGAAAATGAGACTGCCCAAAACCGCTTGTCTCGAACGAGAGAGATTACGCCATTTAAAAAGCTCTCTCGGATGGTAGTGCCTGAAATAATAGCGAAAGCCGCGTGTGCGGATAGGCACTTCAATGTAACGGTAAGAAAGTTCAGCAATGATAAATGTAAGGCCTACTTGTAGCAGCGCATGCCAATAGACCGGGCGGCCAATCTCGGATACAGGTGTTGTAAGAACAATAACCGGATAATGCCACAAATAGATGCCATATGATCTAGTACCAAGCCAGCGAAGCGGTTTAAACGACAGAGCTTTTCCTAAAAAACTACTAGGATGACTAATCGTTGCAACCAGTACAGCAGCGTTTAAACAAATCAGCAGCATTCCACCTTGATAAAGAAAAGATGCATGAGTATACTCATCAACGCTCCATACGCAGAGAATAAATACAAAGAAACTCACCATACTTACCGCGTTTAATACTTGCTTGCCTACGGCTGGAAGATTTTTTGATGATAAACGATACATCGGCCAGGCAAATGCAAGTAAACAGCCGATTAAAAGGGCAAATAGCCGAGTGTCGGTTCCATAATAAATGCGGCTAGGATCTCCTCCTGGCTCATATAAAAAAGACATTAGAATAGCTGAGGCCATTACTCCAGCTAAAATGAATAGAGAAAGAATTCCTTTCTTTTTGATAAATTTTAAACCCAATAATAAAACAAGTGGCCACACAATATAAAACTGCTCTTCAATAGCCAGTGACCATAAGTTCTTTAATGGTGACGGTGACCCAAAACTATCAAAATATGAAACTTTATGAAAAATAAACCACCAGTTACTCATATAAAAAATAGACGATAATGCATCGCCTCGTAGCGTTGTTAACAACGGCCGGTTAAATAAAATAACCCAAGCTGCAGTTAATACTACCATCACATACACAGCTGGAAGAAGTCTTCTCGTTCGGCTAATCCAAAAATGCTTCAAATTTTTCAAAGGATTTTCCCAAGATTGCACCAGTAAAATCGAGGTAATTAAATACCCTGATAATACAAAGAAAACATCAACTCCTAAAAACCCTCCAGATGCCCATCCAAATCCTAAGTGATATGCAATGACAGACATAACAGCGAAAGCTCGAAGTCCATCCAAACTATATATATACCTATTTTTCTTTTCCTTTGCACTCATAAAAATGCCTCCAAGCAATATGTACAACAAATTTCTTTCTGAACCAACATTAAGAATATTACGTAATTGTTACATTTTTGTTACAAAAATCATTATATACAATATTATTACTTTCTTCAATATATCACTTACTTAAAATCAAAGAATAAGCAAAAAGAAACAAATTCATTATCTATCTTATTCATAAATTACTAATTTAGTAGTAGTCATATCGATTCTATCTGCGCAGTACTAAAGCCTAACATCTTTCTTTCATCTTACCCGTTTCAGAAATAGAAAAACTTCACACAATTGGTGAAGTTTCTAAGGTGTCTTTAGCATATCTACGTGGGGAAGCCCTTCATCTGAATAAATATCGGAAACAGGTCTAAAACCAAACGATTCATAAAATGTTTGAAGTCTGCTTTGAGCTTGAATTTTAATTGTCTTCTCGTGCAACTCATTCTCTAAAAAATCAATTCCTCTTGCTACTAGTTCTCTTCCGAGACCCGTACCGCGCTGTGCTTGTTTTACAATAATGCGCCCAAGAGAAGCTTCCTGGTAGCTAATTCCTTTTGGTAAAACTCTAAGGTATGCGATAATTTTCTCATTCTCTTTTTTGAACAAGTGATAAGCAAGTTTGTCTTTTCCATCTACTTCTAAGTAAGCACACTTCTGTTCAACAACAAAAATAGCGGTGCGAACCTGTAGAATTTCATAAAGCTCATCGTTTGTCAGCTCTTGAAATGATTTTATGCACCAAGTCATGATCCGCTCACCTTTTCTTATTGTTCTTTTTCAATTAAATTCAGCGTGCGTTCAAGCCAATTGATATAGCTTGTCTCCCGGTCTTGAGCGCGAGATAGCACCAAATAATGACCAAATTGAGGAGACGAAACGGTAATGTGATGATTAACTTGTTCCAAAAGGTCATCCATTCGTTTCTTTAAAAAAGTTAGCTTCACTTTCCTGCTTGATAGCTGATTATCTATTTGTTGCTTTAACTCTTCTATTGACATGGATGAAGCAAAATAAGCTTTTAACATAAATTCATCTTTAGTTGTTTCAGGAATAGGATCAATTGTAGTGAGCCACTTGCTTAACTCGGCTCTTCCTTCTTCCGTTATCGAATACATCTTTTTTTCTAATTTCTTGCCTTGAATCACGGTTTCATAGCGAATAAAACCCTCTTCTGTTAATCGCTTTAACTCGGGATAAATCTGGCTGTGCTTAGCACTCCAAAAATTACCGACCTCTTCTTTAAAAAGTCTGGTAATGTCATACCCGCTGAGCTCCTTCTGATCTAAGAGCCCTAATATGGCATATTTTAATACTCTCATTCTGTTCCTCCACATTATTTCTTCCATCAGTATAGCATATAAACATTTCATTTACATGTTTGCCAAAACATGTTTGCATATACTTTTCATTTATCTTTTTTCTATTATTTTCTCTTTACAGATTAATTTAAATTTTTGAAAAGTTACCTCCACAATCAATGGTTTTCATGATAGTATAATGATATTCTTTCTGACATCAGTCATTAGCCATTTTGTATGATGAGTGTTCGAACTAATTTGAGGAGGAATTAATGTGATTACGTTAAACAGAGCTTATAATTTTAATGCAGGTCCGTCTGCGCTTCCCCTACCTGTCTTACAACTTGCTCAAGAGGAGCTAGTTAATTTTAAAAATACGGGTATGTCTGTGATGGAATTATCACATCGCAGCAAAGAGTTTGAAGATGTATTAACACATGCTAAAGAAACACTCACGGAATTGCTTAACATTCCAGATACACATGAAATTTTATTCCTGCAGGGCGGAGCAAGCCTGCAATTCTCTATGATTCCAATGAACTTTTTAGCTCCCGATCAAGTCGGTGCATATGTCCTAACCGGAGCATGGTCGGAAAAAGCATTAAAAGAAGCAAAGAAACTTGGAAAAACAGCAGTTGTTGCTTCTACTAAAGAAGAAAATTACCGCTCTATTCCATCTCTAGATGATATAAAGCTTCCAAAAGAAGAGATTGGATACTTGCATATCACGTCCAACAATACCATCTTTGGTACACAATGGGCTGACTATCCGTCTATCGAAGGAGTAGACTTAATTGCCGACATGTCAAGCGACATTCTTTGCCGTCAAATTGATGTATCTAAGTTCTCTCTCATTTATGCTGGTGCTCAGAAAAACCTCGGACCATCTGGTGTCACGGTTGTCATTTTGAAGAAAGAATTACTTAAACGTATTCCTGAAGGTTTACCAACAATGCTGAATTATGAGACACATGTAAAGAGCAACTCTCTTTACAACACTCCTCCAACGTTTGGCATTTACATGCTTTCACTTGTTTTAGATTGGATTAAAGAACAAGGTGGCGTTAAAGCAATTGAAGCCCAAAACCATAAAAAAGCTAAGTTACTCTACACAAGCATGGAACGTTCAAATGGTTTCTATACCCCTCACGCTACAGAGGAAAGCCGATCAATTATGAACGTAACGTTTACTTTACCGACCGATGAGTTAACGGCTGTGTTTTTACAGCAAGCAAAAGAAAAAGGCTTCGTAGGATTAGCTGGACACCGTTCAATCGGCGGATGCCGCGCTTCTATTTACAATGCTGTACCGCTTGAAGCGTGTGAAGCTCTTGCCGCCTTTATGGATGAATTTGCACAAGCAAACGCATAATTGGCAGAATTAACTGATCCTTTTTTCACATAAATATGTTATAATCAGTATGTAAATATATGCAATGGGCATAGACGCACTATTGGTATATTTCGAGCTTAGCTTAGAAGAGGAGAGATGAGAAATGAATACAAAGGTTTTAGTTTCTTTAGCGTTATTAGTCGGAATTGGAGCGGTTCTCCACACGGTGGTACCTCCTATTTTATTTGGAATGAAGCCAGATATGATGTTAACAATGATGTTTTTAGCAATCCTGTTGTTTCCTAGCATAAAAAATGTTGCATTGGTTAGCTTAACCACAGCGGTTATTTCTGCTTTAACAACAAGCTTTCCTGGCGGACAAATTGCAAACTTGATTGATAAACCAATTACAGCATTTGTTTTCTTTGCATTATTTATGCTTGTGAAAAAAGCAACAGGCATTAAAACACCAGTTGCCGCTGCTTTAACAGCTGTTGGCACACTCGTATCAGGAACCGTATTCTTGTCTGCTGCCGCGCTAATCGTCGGCTTACCGGGCGGAAACAGCGTCATGGCGCTTGTTACTGCGGTTGTATTACCTGCAACAGTAGTGAACACAATCGTTATGGTCGTTATTTATCCAATTGTTCAATCCGTTCTAAAACGCACAAGCATCAAAGCAAAATTATCGTAACGTCAAGAGCCTGATTTAATTAAGAATCAGGCTCTTTTTTTACACCAAAAGCTCAGGCCCGCCAAAGCGTGGCGGACCTTTAGATAAAACGGTTCATTCATAGTATGTTGCTGATCTTTTAGAGACAATCTACAGTTCGACTCTTAACTTTTTGTTTAAAAAGAAATGGTACAGAATGCTTTTCACTTAAATTTCATTTGCAGCTCATACAATAGGTATGAAGACTTACTATGTAATAAAGGTTTAAGTTCTCCATCCTAGGTTACATAATAAAGTATAAGCGCCAATAAAAAACTCGCAAAAGCCACTGTCGCACATGTAAGAGACTTTTGTTTCAGTACATGTTTAGGTGGATATGATGCCGTTCTAGTCGTAAGGCTAAACCATTTAAAGGCAGCCAGAAAAAAACTCAGGCTAATTATCAAAAGAATGAATAAAGCTACCCCATGTTGATAACCTCCTTCTTTTGTATAAATTTATGCTATTTTTTTATGATTATGTCAGAAGGAAGTGTTAGCAATTACTTTACTACATAGGAGGAAATAAATAATGAGCAGAATGAAAAAACTAGCAGCTGGAGCAGCAATCGGAAGCACCGTAGCCGCTATTACAACGCTTCTTGTTACTCCATATTCAGGACGAGAACTTAAACAGCGTGTCAGCTCTCGAAAAGACCGAGTTAACGCTTCACAACAAGAGCTCTCAACAAAAATAAAAGCTGTTTCTCAACAAGTACAAATGACCGCCAGAGAAGGAAATACTATAGTGAAAAATATCGCAAGTGACCTTTCTACTACCCTTGGTCAGTTTAAAGAAGAAATTGTCCCTCATAAGGAATCCCTTCAGCATCATTTGAAAGAAATCCAAAATTCTTTGTCAAACCTAGAGGAACATGTACAGACAACTAAAAATCCCAATGAAAAAATTGACAAAAAAGAAGGTTAAAACGCCTTCTTTTTTAATTTTTTAAAATTTTGTAAATTTACATCTTTATAATTTTTTATTTTATTGGCATAATAGAAGATAAATAAAAAAAGAGACTAAGTAGGTGGGAGAAGATGAAAAAGACTAGTGATCAAGATTACAGTTTGAAAGAAGCACTTCTATTTAGCCAACGCATTGCCCAATTAAGTAAAGCCCTTTGGAAAACCGTAGAGAAGGATTGGCAGCAATGGATTAAGCCTTATGACCTTAATATTAACGAGCATCATATTTTATGGATTTCATATCATTTAAACGGGGCTTCCATTTCCGAAATTGCAAAATTTGGAGTTATGCACGTTTCTACTGCATTTAACTTCTCCAAAAAACTAGAAGAACGAGGTTTGCTTGAGTTTTCTAAAAAAGAAAGCGACAAGCGAAATACGTACATTCAGCTGACAGATAAAGGCGAGGCCATTTTATTAGATTTAATGGAACATTACGAACCTTCTAATAATTCAGTGTTCAGCGGCGCACTTCCGTTGCGCGACTTATACGGCAAATTCCCTGAGTTTATGGAACTAATGACCGTCATCCGCAAAATTTACGGTGAAGATTTTATGGATATCTTCGAGCGATCTTTCCATCATATCGAAGAAGAATTCACTGAAGAAGATGGCAAGCTTGTCAAGAAAGATAAAGAGAACCACCAGGAGACTATTTCAAACTCTTAATGGTTAGTCCCTTATCCATTGAATAATTTCAAAAAATTCATTCATCACATCTTGATAAGAAGGTTGATAACGAAGCGATTCGACCGTCTCTCTGGGAGTTAATTTATAATTCAGCATGCCAACAAATTGTGTAAGAAGCGGAACAAAGTCTGTTAGACCTTCCGCTTTTTGCTCAATATATTCGTTTTTTGTATCTTCACACAGAATTAAAATCTCCTCTACTTCCTTCTTTGTAAGCTGATTTCTTACCACTAAATCAATAAATGGTTTAGCTTCTTGTTCAGATGTCCCAGATAACAGTTTTATGTAATATTCTAAACGTGATACTCGAGATTCTAAAGTTTCCATCCGCTTCCCCTACTCCTTCAACGTTCATATACCTCTACTCCATATTGTACATGATTCATTCATGTTCTTCCAAATAATTCTTTCTGCGTCATTCACATTTCCTGTTTAAGTAGCACCGTATAAAGATTTTCATATACTGATTATGTGCTCACTGCATATATTAATATAAATCCCTCTGTCCTTTTTAACATTCCTTTTGCACAATGGGTAATTGTTACTCATTTCTTATTCATTCACTTTGCTATTTCGTTTAAAACCTATTTCTCAACTTCTTAACTACCCTTTATAAAATAAAAACCGCATTTCTGTGTAAATACCTTTTGAAATTCTTTGCTCAACTGTATATATAACTATCTATTTTACCGCTTTTTTGGTAATGTTAATATAGATATTTGTAAATTCATACAAAGCTGTACTATATAAATGACTATAAGACTTTTTGTCTTCGTCACACTGATTTTGTTAGGGGGATTTTTATGTACATATTCTTTATTGTATTTGCACTATTCATTTTATTCTACATCAATGCACTAACAAATACATTGTGTATTCAAAAAGAAGTTCCAGCTGAAAAACAGCCTAAAGTTTTTCGTACGATTAATATATTAATTACCATTTTATTAGTTTCATCTTATATTGAAGTATCATTTACATAAAAAACGGTGAGATGTCTCACCGCTTTTTTATAGGCTTAGCAAAAACAGCTAGCTCCGATGATAACTAATAAGATGAATAATACGACTAATAGCGCAAATCCACTGCCGTATCCGCATCCGTAAGAACCCATATCTATCACCCCTTTCCTTTTATATTCATCTGTTTCCTAGTGGTAACATGCACAACCAACAATGACTAATAAGATAAACAGTACAACTAATAGTGCAAAACCGCCTCCATATCCGCCTCCGCTCATTTGAGCACCCCCTTTGTTTACTAATACTGCATCTTATGCATCAGCTCAAAAAACGTCTAGGCTTTTAGCCCAAACTCCATAATTTATTTCTCTTGCTTCTCGTTTGGAGATTACTCTGTGAGTTTGTCCATCATTTTGAAAACGCTTTATAAAAAAGCCATCATAAGCGTATAATCACTCCATGCTTAGTGGAAAATAAATGTAAATTTACGTGGTTTTAACTTCATTTGCTAACATCAGGAAATGTGATATAGTAAATCTTGAGTCAAGCTACATAAGTAAAAATGATGAGTAGGAGTGTTTACGTATGAAAAAAAGCTTAGTTGCACTAACAACGGCAGCCAGCCTCGTTGCTTTATCAGCATGCAGTGGGGGAAATGATGCTTCAAATGCAAACGATTCTTCAAAAGTAATTGTAGAAACAAAAGCAGGCAATATCACTCAAGGTGATTTGTATAAGCAAATGAAAGATACAATCGGACAAGACCAATTTAATACACTCGTACGAAGCGTTACCGAAGAAAAAGTATTGAGTAAAAAATATAAAGTAACGGATAAAGAGCTTGATCAGCAGCTGAACATTCTAAGAGAACAATACGGTGATCAGGTGGATTCAGTTATTAAGCAAAAAGGCGAAAAAGAAGTCAAAGATATGCTAAAAGTTGATATTCTCCGTGAAAAAGCTGCTACGGCAGGCATTAAGGTATCGGACAAAGAGCTGAAAAAAGCTTATGATGAATATAAAGCTCAAAAACCTCAAATTCGCGCAAGTCATATTTTAGTAAAAGACGAAAAAACAGCAAACGAAGTAGAAGCGAAAATCAAAAAAGGCGAGGACTTTGCTAGTCTAGCAAAAGAATATTCAACGGATCAGCAGTCTGCAGCTAACGGCGGCGATTTAGGCTACTTCGGTGAAGGCCAAATGGTTAAAGAATTTGAAGAAGCGGCTTACAAGCTGAAAAAAGGTGAAGTAAGTAAACCAATCAAAACAGAGTACGGCTACCATATCATCAAACTAGTGGATAAAAAGAAAGTAGAATCGTTTGAGAAAAAGAAACCCGAACTTGAGCAGCAAATCAAACGTTCAAAAGTAGATCAAGCAGAAGCGAACAAGAAGATTCAAAAAGAGCTTGATAAAGCAAAAGTGAAACCAAAAGATAAGGATGTAAAACCAATTTTCGAAGAAGGTGCGACAGATAGTCAATCTGGCGTAGAAACTCCTCAGCAGTAATGCTAAGAGCCTGTCACTCATGTGACAGGCTCTTTTATATAATCAGATGGAATCGCTGTTGCGTCTTTCTTTTTCCACTTGCATTCTTTCGATGAAGACTTGTCCCTCTTTTTCAATAAACGAATCATCCACTTGCTTATCATGTTGTGCAGCACGAATCGCCATAAATCCACTAAAGAAAATGCCTGCTACAACTAAATAAATCCAAATTGGTAGTGTCACCATATATTGATCCCCCATCACAGTTATTTACAACCACTATATGCGAAGGAAGAAAGACTTATACCTTTTTAATCAATCGTTGGTTTATAAAATGAGCGATTATCAAGTGCAAAAATACGCTCTGTAAACTCACCGGGCTTCACTTTTGTTAATGCTCGGTCCAGCATATTCATTTTAGCGTCTACATTGTCAATCAAATGAAGCATCTCAGCCTCTTTAATTAACGGCTTTTTCGGACTTCCCCACTCTTCCTTACCGTGGTGCGATAATACAAGATGCTGAAGAAGCATAACCTCTTCTCCTTCAATCGCTAATTCTTCTGCCGCTTTTCCAATTTCATTCACCATAATTGAAATATGGCCAAGCAGGTTCCCTTCGACTGTGTATATCGTCGAAACAGGACCTGAAAGTTCAAATACTTTGCCAAGGTCATGAAGAATAACTCCAGCATAAAGCAAATCGCGGTTTAAGCTTGGATAAAGGGTTGAAAATGACTCAGCCAGCTTCAACATAGACACCACATGGTAAGCAAGTCCCGATACAAACTCATGGTGATTTTTAGTTGCTGCCGGATATTCTAGAAATTCCGTTTGATATTTTTTAAACAAATGGCGAGTAATGCGCTGGACATTCGAATTTTTCATTTCAAATATACTCTTTGTAATATGTTCGACCATTTCTTCTTGAGATAAAGGCGCCACTTCTAAAAAGTCAGATGTGCGCACTCCGTCTTGGGGCTGTGCAGGACGAATGTTGCGTATTTTCAGCTGGTTGCGTCCCCGGTAATTCATTACTTCTCCAGCAGCTCGCACAATCTTTTGAGCAGCATAATTTTCCTCGTCATCTGGGGAAGCATCCCACAGCTTGGCTTCAATATCACCTGTTTTATCTTGCAGGATTACCGTTAAAAATGGCTTTCCATTGCTTGCAATTCCTCTCGTTGAGGATTTAATTAAAAAATAAAGATCAACTTGCTCTCCTACTTCGTATTGAGCAATTCCTTTTGTCATGATCTTTTCCTCCTTACCACTTCATTCTATGTATTTGATAACGAAGCTCTTATCGCTTCTTCCGCTTATTTACAGCTCTTTACATTTCATTTTACCATCGCTTGCCACCGAATGCACGGGTAGACGCTTTTTCATAAAAGATGAGATTGCGACATAACAAAATCAATGCAATCTAAAGACGAACAAATTGGATAAAGGCGCTGAACTGCTTGAGACACCGCTGTTGATTTCCGTGCAAGACTTCGCTTTCCGCGAGCGGGCGCTGAGCCTCATCGTCCCTTCCGCTCCTGCGGGGTCTCACCTATTCCGCTTTTCCCGCAGGAGTCTTCGTCTTGCTCTCCAATACACAGCTAGAAGCAGCCACATATATATGAAAACTATGGTCACTATAGCAATAAAAAAATCCGAACGAGTTGGATTCTCCCTCAAGAATCTAGGTTGTTCGTTCGGAACTTCCTTCAACTAAACTACTTTTATCTCAGCCTCTCACTTCTTTATGTTTCTTTTTTCGTTAGCTGCAGCGCCTTTTTAATATCTTTAAAAGAGGTAGATTGCCCATACATAAGGACTCCTCCTTTATACACACGGGCACCAAATATAGCTAAAGCAGTAATCGTCACAACTAAAATCCCTATCGATACACTCACTTCCCACACA
Organism: Priestia sp. VA7; assembly: GCF_055710015.1. NCBI lineage: Bacteria > Bacillati > Bacillota > Bacilli > Caryophanales > Bacillaceae > Priestia > Priestia sp. VA7. Next base: position 98,246 of record NZ_JBVQPN010000007.1, on the reverse strand, counting down.
GGAACATTTAACATACCTACACGCAAAAACATAATCATCGGAGCAAAAAATGGGATAAAAGATGTGACCGTAATGATTGTGGTTTCAGGATCACCAAGTCCAAACATAGCAATTAAAAAAGCAGCCACAATCACAAGGGTCATAGGCGTAATCATTTGCTGTACATCTTCAATACGGCTCACAAGAGAACCTAAAAAAGCCGCGAGCGTAGCAAAAAGGAAGTACCCCAATATGAAGAAGACAAACGCATACACGAATGTAGTCAGCGGAACATCATTAAATCCGAGATAAGAAAAGATACCGTTATGATTTGTTTCCACACTGGCTTTTAACGATGTGTAGCCCACGCTCAGTATCACTGCAAGCTGTGTTAAGCTGAGCAGTGCAATTCCAATGATTTTAGCAAACATTTGTGTAATAGGTGATACGCTCGATACAAGGATCTCCATAACGCGGGATGATTTTTCAGTAGCTACTTCCATTGCGATCATGCTCCCATACATGATAACAGCAAAATAAATAACAAACAGCAGTACATACACAAGACCTCTTGCTTGATTTAGCTCTTGTTCTGTTTTGGCATTTTCAACTAACGCTTTCTTTTTAAATGAAACAGGGCTGTAAAGCTGATCAATTTGCTTTTCTTCTAACCCGATTTTCACTGTAGCCATAGCCACTTTTGTTTGCTGTACCGCCTGTTCTAAGGTAGAAGAAAGGTTTGATTCGGCCAAAGAGTTAGCTTTGTACACAGCTTGAGGCAGCTGCTTATCGTTTAAAGATAAAAGTAAATAGCTATCGAGCTCCCCGTTTTTTACCGCTTGTTTTGCCTTAGACTCAGACGTAAATTCTTTTAAATGAATGTCTTTATCCATGGCATTTACATTTTGTTTGAACAACGTATATACGCTTTCAACTTCGTAGATGACACCCACATTTGTTCCATTATCGTCTGAATTAAAAACGTCGATAATTTTCTCCATATTTGTAAGAGCAACTAGAATAAGAGCAGTAATAATCGTCGTAATAATAAAAGATTTTGTTTTTAATTTATTAAGATATGTATGAAAGACAATGACCCAAAATTTATTCATAGGAAGCACCTACCTTTTCAATGAAAATATCATTTAATGAAGGCTCTTCCACTGCGAATTTAGATACAAATGAAAAGTATTTAAGTTCTTGAAAAATGAGTTGTGATACGGATTCATGTTGAATTTGAACAATCATGCCCTCAGCCGTTTTTTTTACCTTTACAACGCCTTCAAGCTCTGTAATTCTCTCAAACGGACCTTTTCCATGTACAATGACGTTTTTCTTTCCAAATGAACGTTTGATCTCGGGCAGCCTTCCATACACTACAGGCGTGCCATGATGCATAATACATAAATATTCACAAAGTTCTTCCACATGTTCCATTCGATGACTTGAAAAAACAATCGTCGTTCCGCGTTTTTTTAAATCAAGCACCGCTTCTTTTAATACCTCTACGTTTACAGGATCTAAGCCGCTAAAAGGTTCGTCTAAAATAAGCAGCTCGGGTCGATGAATAACAGAGGCAATAAATTGAATTTTTTGCTGATTTCCTTTGGATAGCTCTTCTACTTTTTTGGAAGCATATTGGGGAATATTGAATCTAGATAACCAGTGCTCCATTTCTTGCAGCACGTTCGCTTTTTTCATTCCGCGCAACCGTCCAAGGTATACAAGCTGATCTTTGACTTTTAATTTCGGATACAGTCCCCTTTCTTCTGGAAGGTAGCCAACTAGATGACTTCTACTGTAAGTTAAAGATTTATCATTCCATTGGATATGACCTGAGGTTGGTTCAATGAGCCCTAAAATCATTCGAAACGTCGTCGTTTTGCCAGCACCGTTTGCACCTAAAAAACCGAACACTTCGCCTTTTGGAATTTGCAGGGATAGCTCGTTTACAGCTGTAAATTCACCGTACCTTTTTGAAACTTCACGGATAGAAAGAGACATTTAATTCCTCCTTTGTAAATAAACCTATGTTTATTGTATGGAAAAAAATGATATCTGTAAACCTTAGCAGGATTTAGGGGAATAGGAAGAGAAATATGTTGAATACGCTTACAATTATACTATAAGAGGAGAGTAGATTTTATGAGTACTTACACATTAACCGCTTTTGAAAAGACGGGGGAAAAATTAATAGATGAAAGTTTTGAAGCAGCTTCTGAGACAGAAGCAAAGACTATCGGCACCAAGAAGTTAGAAGAGCTTTCCTATTTAGAAAAAACGCATCGATGCGTTAGCTCTAGCGGAAAACTTGTATTGTTTCATCGTTAATACAAAACGCCGGAAAGTTTTAGCTTTCCGGCGTTTTATATTACTTTACAGCTTCTTTTAGTTCCTTACCAGCTTTAAATGCCGGTACTTTTGATGCTGGAATTTGCATTTCTTCACCCGTTTGAGGGTTACGGCCTGTACGAGCAGCACGCTCGCGTACTTCAAATGTACCGAAGCCGATTAACTGAATTTTTTCACCTTCACCTAGCGTCGATGAAATTGTTTCTAGTAATGCATCAACTGCTTTAGATGCATCTGCTTTTGTTAACTCTGATTTTGTTGCCACTGCGTTTACTAAATCTGTTTTGTTCATTTCCAATCACCTCATTAGTTTCTACATTATCTTGTGTTACCACTGTTTTGCAACTTTTAAACATGCTCTATCAATATGATAGACAAAAATATTGGCTTTTAAACTAGTTCACTTAATTTTCGGAAATATCTTTTTCACTTTGATTAAAAACAGGCACTCGCTTTTCTAGAAACGCACGTACACCTTCCTTATGATCCGAACTTTGGCTCATAGCAAACTGACTTCTTTTCTCAAGCGCAAGCACTTGCTTTAATTGTGAAACAGATGTCTCCACATAAATTCGCTTTGTTTCCTTCAAAGCACGTGAAGGTTTTTTTAGCCAATATGAGAGATAATCTTCTACATGCTTCGCCAAATCTCCTTCTTTTATTTCATCAATTATGCCAAATTGATGAGCTTCCTCTGCTTTTAATGTCTTTCCTTCCCAAATTAGCTGTTTTGCACGATGAGCACCGATGCGCTTTTCTAGTAAAAAGTGACCGCCTCCGTCTGGAATTAGAGCAATACCGATAAAGTTCATCGCAATTTTTGTGTGTCTTTCTGCAATAATATAATCAGAAGCAAGCGCGATGCTCAGTCCTAGCCCTGCTGCCGCACCGTGCAGTACACTTATTGTCATTTGAGGGAGGCTATATAAAGTCAGCACGGCTTCATTAATCAAATCCATTACCTGCTCAAAACGTTCTGATTGTGAAGGTGACATCATCATATTAATATCTCCGCCTGCTGAAAATACTTTTCCGTTTCCTTTTACTATTAAAAAGTCCGCTTCACTTTCTTCGACAACTTTTAAACATTGAATAAACTGCTCTAGCACTTCTTCGTTTAATGCATTTAACGCATCCGGCCTGTTAAACGAAATTGTGGCGATACGCTCTTGCAAAACTAGTTCTACTGCTTTTAATTCGACGGTCATCTTACTCACCCTTTCTGATAATGATTGAGGACTTGTTCACGAAGCGTACGTTTTAAGAACTTTCCTACCGTTGTCTTCGGGATCTCATCCATAAATAAAATGTCATCTGGAAGCCACCATTTTGCGAACTGCGGCGCTAAAAATTCGAGCAGCTCTTCTGACGAAACGATGCCTTTGTATGCATCTTTTAACACGACACAAGCCACCGGACGCTCTTGCCACACCTTATGAGGGACTGCTATTACACAGGCTTCGAAAACAGCTTCATGGGCAATAAGCGCGTTTTCTAGATCAACCGATGAAATCCATTCTCCTCCGCTTTTAATTAAATCTTTTGTTCGGTCTACGATTTTGATCGTTCCCTCTTCGTCAACCGTCACAATATCTCCGGTGTACAGCCAGCCGTCTTTAAACGTATCTTCTGTTCTTTTATCCTTGTAATATTCAGAAGCTACCCATGGGCCCTTTAGTAATAGCTCACCCATTTCGACTCCATCCCAAGCAATTTCTCCATTTTGACCTATTACTTTCATTTCAACGCCAGGAACTAAGAAACCTTGCTTCGCTTTTACGTTGAGCTGATACTCAAAGTCTTCGCTGTACTGATAGCTTTTTAAGCGGGAGACGGTCACCACAGGGCTTGTTTCCGTCATTCCGTATGCATGCATAAATTCAATTTGATATTTTTCCTGAAATTCTCGAATGACGCTTTTTGGGGCCGCTGATCCGCCACATAAAATAGCTCGCAAACTATCGACTGCGTAAGGCCTGGTTTCTATCTCTTGTAAAAAGTTTAACCAAACGGTAGGTACTGCTGCAGCCAGAGTTACTTTCTCTTCTTCAATCAAAAAAGCAATCGTCTCTGAAGTACAAAAAGCACCCGGCAGCACGAGCTTTGTTCCAAACCAAACGGCAGCAAAAGGAATTCCCCATGCGTTCACGTGAAACATTGGAACAATAGGCATAGCGGTATCAGCTTCTGATAATCCAGCACTATCAGCAAGCCCTAGCGCCATACAGTGCAGATAAATAGCGCGATGAGAATATACAACGCCCTTTGGCTCGCCTGTAGTAGCAGAGGTATAACAAAGACCTGCTGGTTCTTCTTCGTTTAAATCTTGAACAAAAGAATGCGATGCATCCCCTTGCTTAATCCAATTTTCGTAATGATAAACTGGCAAGTCTGTTTTTGGCAGCTTATTTTCATCTGACATAATGATATAGGCTTCAACATGTGGAAGCTTGTGATGAATGCTTTCAAATAAAGGTAAAAAACATTCATCAAATAAAATGACTTTATCGCGTGCATGGTTAATGATGTATACAATTTGCTCAGGATCTAACCGGATATTGATGGTGTGAAGAACAGCACCTATTCCAGGCACGGCAAAATAAGCTTCTAGATGTCTATGATGATTCCATGCAAACGTCCCGACTCTTTCTCCTCGATTCACTCCAATTCGTTCTAGCATACTAGAGAGCTGCCGAGTCCGTTTTATTAACTGATTATAAGTTAAACGCTGAATTCCTTTTGAAGATTTAGAAACCACTTCTTTTTTACTAAACAGCTTTTCAGCTCTTTCCATCATAGATGGTACGGTTAACTGTACATTCATCATTAAGCGGCACCTCGCATCGCCATAATAAGAAAACGCTTACAACTTTTTTATATATTCAACAGATTCCGACATTTCCCTGCCGAAAATAAAAAAAGATCACTAAAAAGTGACCTTTTTATTTCCTAAACAATTCATCTAAAATCTTGAGTTTCTCTTGCGTGTAGTGCTCGAATCCATCGTTGTACGATTTTGGGTCTTTTGGATTCGCAAACCTTGTGATAATGCCTGTTTCTGGATGCACGAACTTACTAGAGGCCCCGCATCCAAGACCAATAATCGTCTGCTTTTCTTCCATAATCATAATATTGTACAGGCTCTCTTGACCAGGGAATGAATATCCAACGTTCTCTAAATTACCTAAAATATTTTTTTGGCGATATAAATAATAAGGTTCATACCCTTGTTCTTGAGTCCACTCAGTCGCTAAATCCATCATTTTACCAATTTCATAGCGATCTGCCACTTTGTATTTCCGTTTATTTTGAGTCATTTCAGACGCGCGTTTAAACGATAGGGTATGAACAGTTAAAGATTCAGGAAGCAATTTTTTAGATTCGTCTAGCGTATGCTGAAATTCTTCTACACCTTCATTTGGAAGTCCAATAATTAAGTCCATGTTAATGTTATTCATCCCCATTTTTCGAGAAAGATGAAATTTATCAATAGTTTCTTCAACTGTATGATGACGTCCAATAGCTTTTAAGGTTTCTTGAATATAAGACTGCGGATTTACACTAATCCGGTCAATATTCCATTTGTTCAAAACAGCTAGCTTTTCTTCCGTAATCGTATCGGGTCTTCCTGCTTCTACCGTAATTTCACGGATATTTTGTACATCCGGGAACGATTCATACATCTCTTCATACAGCATGTCCATTTCTTCAGCGGTAATGCTCGTTGGTGTACCTCCACCATAATAGACGGTTGTAATCTTGACGTTATTGTCTTTTAGCCATTTTCCTACTTCACGCATCTCATAATGCAAGCCGCCTAAAAATGACGTAACGGATCCTTGACGTCCGTTAATTGCATATGCTGGGAATGTACAGTATGCACACTTCGTCGGACAAAACGGAATGCCTATATAAATGCTTACCTCGTTCTTTAACTCATGTAAATCGGGAATAGCTGCTAGTTGACGATCCACAATATGCTGCATTAAATTAATTTTGTCATCGGTGATTAAATATTCTTCCTTTAGCTCACGATGCGCTTGTTCTTTACTTTTACCTGACTGCAGTTTCATATGAAGCAGCTTCGTTGGACGTATACCAGTTAAAATACCCCATTTTTGAACAATGCTTGTATACTCCTGTAGTACAGATAAGTAGACGCGAAGCACCACATTTTTTATTTGCTTAAATTTTTCTTTTTCTGTTTCATATGGCGTAAACGATTTAGCAAGCTCTTCTGTAAACACTTTGTCCGTTTCAGCGTCATGGAGTACTGCTTTCGCATAAATTTCTTCATGAACTTTTAGCTCTACTTCGACTTTCAGCTGAGCTTCGTTATCATCCTCAAAGGAGACGTTGCTTTCTTCAAAAAACAAATCTGAAATTCGGTGAAGCGGACGTAAAAAACGTTCATCTTCTATACCTTTTATATAAATGTTCAATATAATCACCTTTCAAATCAATTCTATCTAAGTAATCAGTTTACAAAACCTACGTATGTCCGGTCAAGGTGCTCAGTTCAAGGGAATGCGCGGACAGGAAACAAACGGAAAAGAGATTGAGCCATAAACATTAATTCAATCTAAAGACGAACAAATGAGATACATGAGCTGAACCGCTTGTTACACTTTGTTGATTTCCATGCAAGGCTTTGCTTTCCGCGGGCGGGCGATGAGCCTTCTCGTCGCTTGCGCTTTTCGCACGGAAGTCTTCGCCTTGCCCTCCAATCAACTGCTAGAAGCACGTACATATATGAAAAACCTACGTTCACTCTTCCAATAAAAAAATCCGAACGAATTGGATTCTCTATCAAGAATCTCGATTCATCGTTCGGATCTTCCTTCGGCTAAACTGCTTTTGTACTAGCCTCTTTTTTCCTTTATTTATTTTAAACGAAAGCTGTCAATTTGATGAAGATAACCAAGGCGCTGCTGCTTTCTAAATAATTCTTTTACCATATAGGCTACACCATTTTCATTATTAGAACGAGTAACCCAATCCGCAAGCATTTTTAATTCTGTTGGTGAATTGCCCATGGCCACACCCATTCCTACATGTTCAATCGTTTCTAAATCATCATAGCAATTTCCAATTGCTACCACGTCTTCCATTGGTACCCCTAGACGATTTGCTACATAACGAACGCCGGCAGCTTTTGTGGCTCCTTTTGGCGTAATATAACATCTATTTTCATTTGGATACGAAAACCATTCAATATCCGGAACTGCACTAGCAATTGTTTGCTCGGCATATTCTTTTTCTCTACGATCTGCAAAATAAACTTCTATTTTTGGCGTAGAAACAGGTTCATCACGAAGTGTATCTCCTAATGAATCTACGAACTGCACGGGATAAAAGAGCGGTTCTCCCGTTTTCAACACGCTTTTAGCTACGATATTATTAGGAAGCTTTACACGATTTCCAATTGAAAACCTTTCATGTAAAATGCGGACATGACAATTAAAATTTTCAAAAAGCTGAATGAGATTAAATGTTTTTTCCTCGCTAATTCTCTTATCTAGTATCGGTTTGTCTATCGATGTTCCGATAAAGGCACCGCTATGAGTAATGAGCATTGCTGGATGAACTTTAAGTGACCGAGCAATTTTTTTAGCAGACGGAAAATGCCTGTTTGTTACTAACGTAACGTAAACCCCTTTATTTTTAACGAATTGAATTGCGTCTTTGGTTTCTTTTGTAACGCGCCCTTGGCTATTTAAAATGGTTCCATCAATATTCAACGCTAGCAATCGATAAGCCATATGAGAACCCCTTCTTTCATAGATGTCTAATCCGTTAGGATACGGTTATAAATGACCTTTTCATGATAGTCGGCATGTGTAGCCTTGTTACTAAGCTTATGAGCAGAACTGCACAATTAGAAGGAATTTCCGCATAAAAAAAAGAGGAAAAGATTTCTCTTTTCCTCTTTTCTCTATCTCTTATTCAGCCGCACCGTAAAGTTCTTCAAGTGGCTTCATGATAATTTTGTTTAATTCACCAATTACCATGCTCATACGTTGCTCAGCTTCCATTAGCTTCGCAATATTTTGATCTTGTTGAACGATTGCAACTGTTTGTTGAGCTTGCTGAACTTCTTCTTCAGTGATTTCTTGGCCCATCATTTGCTTTTGTTGCAACTCCATTTGCATTGTACGGAAACGCTCAAATAATTGTTTTGAACCTTGATCAGCGTTTACTGCTGCATATAAGTTTTTTAAGTTTGTGTAATCGTCGCTTTGACGAATTGCTTTTTCTAAATCATTTGCTACATCATGTAAGTTTACAGACACGTTAAGTTCCTCCTAATTAAGTTCTATAATTTCTTGACTTCCCTAACTATAACAAATTATTATATAAAATTCAGCTTAAGACCTTTATTTTCTTAGAAAACGATAAATTCTCTTCACAGATTGGGCTAATTCCTCATAGTATATATCAGCATTCGCCTACTAAAGGAAAGAAAAAGAGGATTCGTTTATGAATACTTTTACCATTTCTCTAAAACCACTAGAGAACCATATGAGCAGCGACATTTACATTAGTTCTGCTCTGTTCTCCCATGTGAAGTGCAAGCACGAGTTTACGTTAACAGTAGGCTCCATTACGAAAGAAGTCGAAGCCACCGTTTTTCAGCATCGAGAATGCTGTTTCATGATGTCAGAAGCTCTATTTACAGACTTTCGTTTTCCGTATGAAGCACATCAGCTGAGAGGCATTTATGAAGAGAACACGTTTAGGTTGGGACCCGTAATTAGCATCGTAACAGAAGTTCGAGAAGATGAAGAACTCTTTGGCTCCATTTCTGTATTTTGTAAGGAATTTGTTCAAGCTTGCAAGGAGTTAGGGTGTTTTTGCTATGTGAGTAAATTAAGCGACGTGAAGTCATTATCCCCTAAAGGATATGTTTATCGCGCTGATCGATGGGTTTATTCAGACGTTCCCTTTCCTGGAATCGTACACAATCGGATTCATGCCAGGAAAACGGAGCAAACCGCTGATTTTCAAACCTTTAAAACATTTTTAAAAGAACATGATGTTCCTTTCTTTAACGCACGCTACTTAAATAAATGGACGGTTTTTCAACAGCTTAAAGATGTCGTACACTTGCTTCCATATTTGCCAAAAACGTATCAGCTTCGTTCACGTCAAGATCTTCTTGACGCTTTGGAACTTCATGACGATGTTTTTTTGAAGCCTGTTCATGGTAGCCAAGGAAAAAATATTTTTAAAATTTCAAAAAAAGAGAAGTATATTTTAGACTATACAACGTTTACGCAGACATATGAAAAAGAATATGAATCTCTTTATGACTTATTTGAAACGCTTTATAGTCAATTAAAAAGGCAAGGATTCCTCATCCAAGAAGGAATTTCACTGCAGACATACAAACAGTGCCCTTTTGATTTCCGCATTCTCTGTCATAAAAAAGACGACTTGACGTGGAAAATCACGTCCATTGTCACACGTGTATCAAAACCCGGCAATTTCGTCTCAAATCTTGCCCGTGGAGGAGATATTCATCCTCCTCAGCAAGTGTTAACTCAGCTCTATGATTCAAAAACTACCCGCCATATCCTTTCACTTTTAAAAGAGATTGCGATTGAAATTTGCACGCAGCTTTCTCATCCGTCTGAACTTTATGCCGAATTCGGTATTGATTTAGCGATTGATCAAGAAGGAAAGCCTTGGATTATTGAAGTAAATGTCAAGCCTTCCAAACAATCTGATTCAAGCGCTTTCTCTGTCCGTCCATCAACAAAAGCACTGCTTGATTATTGTCTGCATGCAACGAATTTTCAATTTCCCAAGGAGGATTTATGATGATTTCATTAGGCTTTTTAACGATTCACCCGCAGCAAGAAGTGGAGTACGTGACCGAAATTGCTAAACATGCTTCTGAGTTTTCGATTGAAATATACCGTTTTACTCCTTTTAACATTCATCCTAACACCGAAAATATTGAAGGCTTCCGCTACGATTTACAACAAAAGAAATGGATAGAAGATTCCTTCTTACTTCCTTCGTTTATTTACGATCGCTGCTTTTATCGAAAAGACTCTCTGTCTAAAAAGGCTCGCCCTATTGTAAACTGGCTTAAACAGCGGGAAGATGTTACATTTTTAGGCCATGGATTACCCAATAAGCTAGATGTCTATGAAGTAATTAAAAAAGATAGCTATTTATCTTCATATATTCCTCCTACCACTCCAATCGAAAGTGTAGAGCAACTTGTTCAGCTGCTTCGAACAAACGATAGCCTAATGATTAAACCTGCCAACGGCTCACAAGGTAAAGGGATTGTGAAATTAAGACAGCGTGGACGTGAAATTGAAGCTTCTTATCAACAAAATGACATTGTAAACACCATTCTATTTTCCTCTTTTCAAGAGTTTAAGAACTGGTTTACGAAAACCACCCGTGATGTACTGTATATTGCTCAACCCCATATTTCATTTTTCCCTTATGAACGCACTCCTTTTGATATAAGACTGCTATTACAAAAAGGAAACGATGGTGCTTGGAAAGAAATTGGAAGAGGCATTAGACAAGGTGAACGGGACTCTATCGTAACAAATGTAAGTTCAGGAGCATCTATTGTACCTTTTGAGAACTTGCTGCCTCGCATTCCTCGCGTTCATCGTCAATATGTAAGGGATGAAATCAACACCATTTGTAAAACGATTCCGTCCGTGCTCGAAAATCACTTTCCTTCTCTTTTTGAATTAGGTATTGATTTATGTATCTCGAGAGACTTCAGCATCTGGATTCTAGATTTAAATTCGAAACCGGGAAGAAAAATAGTAATGGAAACAGCACCTGAACAAAAAGAAGTCATGTATAAAAATGTCCTGTCTTACTGCGTCTATTTAGCTAACACACTATCGTATCGTAAGGAGTAATGCTATGAAAAAAACTCTTACTCGCCTTGTTGTAGTAGAGCAGCTAGGCTGTGATCTTTCTGTTCCTGCATCTCTTTACAAAGACTCCTTGAAACAAGCAGCTTTTGGAACCATGACAGCTCCATGCCTTATACAATCTTCAGAACGTGAAGAAATTCAGATTTCAGCTGAGCTAATGACAAAACTTCAAATTCCTTTCGCCCATATGATGCATCCTATTATTGTGAATGAGACCATTCACTTAGGACCTTTAATCGGTGTGTTATCCGCTGGTTTTACTGGTTCTCTGCTGCGGCCAATTGGAAAGCGTTCCCTTCACTTAGCTAAACTTCTTTCTACTGCAAGTATAACAGGGGGCCTGCCTTTTATTTTTGGAACTCATCATATCAACTGGGAAACCGGGACCATAAACGGCTATTTTTATGAAGAAAGCGGCTGGACACAACATGAAATCCCGCTTCCTAACGTTGTATATAATCGTTTGCCAAATCGAAAAACAGAAGGGTTAGCTCCTTTTAAGTTCATTAAAGAAAAGATGATGACTGATTACGGCATTCCATTTTTTAATCCTGATTTTTTCAACAAGTGGGAAATTCATGAGCTTTTAAAACTGAACGAGCAGACAGCCTATTTGTTACCTTACACGGTTGAAAGTCCTTCGTGTGAGCAATTAAAAAAACTTCTGCTTCTTCATCAAACCGTTTATTTAAAACCGAAAAACGGAAGCTTAGGCCGGGGCATTTATACCCTATCTTTTAAGGATTCCATGTACACGCTGACTTACAAAGGAGAAAAAGGTCTTCATGTTCAAGAAAAAGAAACCTTAGAGGATCTATTATCAGAATTTGAGTATTTACTTACTAATCCTTCCTACATTGCTCAGCAAGGTATTTCATTAATCAAAAAAGAAAAGCGCTGTGTAGACTTTCGCGTGCATACGAATAAAGACGGGAATAACCAATGGGTGCTTACTGCTCTGGCTGCTAAAGTAGCCGGTCCCAACAGCATCACTACGCATCTTGATTACGGCGGAGAAATTGAAGCTACAGCTAAAATATTCACCAACCCTTCTTACAAAAAAGAAATTGAAAATAAGCTAAAAGATGCCGCTATCTCAATTAGTCATGTGCTTGAACAGGAGTTGAACGGATTAATTGGAGAGCTTGGATTCGATTTTGGAGTGGATTATCAAGGAAACGTATGGCTGTTTGAAGCTAACTCCAAGCCCGGTCGCTCTATTTTTTCACACCCTGCCTTACGAAAAGCGGATCAACAAACTAGAAAACTTTCTCTAGAATATGCGATTTACTTATCTGGATACTATCTAAATACACCTGAAGGCATCAGCATATGATTACAATTTACTATCACAAAGAAAAGCAGCAGTGGTTTCATCATAACCCTTCAGCATCTTACACATGGGGAGTTCAAGAAATTGAACTTCCCTTTACTCAAAACATTTCTTCTACTCAAGCTTTTCTTCGTTTAAAAGGAGAAAAAGTTGGTCCTATTGTGGGAGTTTTAACGAACAAAGCGGTTTTGGAAAAACTGAATGTAAAACAGCGCCCTTTATTGGAACTCTTACATCATACCCTGCAAGAAAAAGGCGGGCTTCTTGCTTTATTCGCTGAAGAAACAATGTCTCATCACTTCTTTGAAGGGTATTGCTTTGACGGTGCAAAAAAGCAGTGGATCAAAACAACTTTGCCGCTGCCAAACGTTATATATAATCGTTATCCAGGAAGAAAATCAGAAACTAAGAAGCTGACATCTTTACATCAAAAAATTAAAGGCAAGCACATCCCACTTTTTAATTCCGCTTTTTTTTCAAAATGGAAAGTATATCAATTATTTTCAAAGGAGCCACTACTATCTTCTCACCTTCCTAAAACCTATCGTTTAACACCAGAAATTGATATTGCTAAGCTTCTGCAAAAGCACTCTTCCCTTTACTTTAAGCCTATTAACAGCAGTAAAGGTGCTGGAATTTTTCGATTATCTTCCCATAAGCATACGATTATTTACCAAGATCATAAGCGCAAAGAAGAATTTTCTTCTTTACAAGCAATTGACCTTCCCAGGTCTGCTTATCTCATTCAAGAAGCGATTGAGACGCAACCATTCAAAGACAGGCGCTATGACTTACGTATTTTAGCGCATCACAAAGATAGCGGATATGTTATTAGCGGCGTCGGCATTCGACATAGTCCCTATCAATCCATTACAACACATACGTTAAACGGCGGCAGCATTTCATCTTTCCAAGATTTAGAATATGAGGTAGATACTTCCTTTCTTTCGTCCTTTGTAAATACGTGCGGGCAAGTCCTTCAAAAATCCTTCCCTCTAGTTGAAGAATTTTCTCTTGATATGGCAAAGTCAGCCCAAGGGCAGTATTATTTGTTTGAAGTGAATGCAAAACCGATGATTTTTGATGAAACAGATATTCAAACGCAAGGTGCTAAACACATATGCAACATATTTTACAAATTAACAAAATTTTTAGATTAAATGATTTTTCATCTCCTTTTCTCATGGTAAGCTTATAATAACTAATTGAGAAAGGAGATTTTCTTTATGGTTTCACACTTTCAGGTTAAACCGCTGTATCAAAATAATCGAATGCCGGGCTGGCATATCTCGTTTTATATGAATAGGGTTTATTATGAGGCTGATTATTTAAAAGATGGACAAATTGTATGGAAAACTGCGCCTTCTAATCAAATAGATGAAACACAATTAATTGATTATATTCATGAGCTTATGCTTTTTCACGTTTATGAATAGTAAGCTTTCACCGAAGGGAACGAGCACAGATGAAACAGTTGCACACACTATTTGGGGATAAAATGATTAAGGCTAAAATCCCTTCTCAATTTGAACGTTACAAATGGTTTTCATGTGATGAAGGCTTCATTGGAATTGAACACACCGCTTTATCTCAAAAAGAGCAGGCATTACTTTCTGCTTTTTTAACCCCTTATGATGAGAAAATTTCTTTACTGACGCCAGAACAATTGTATTGGTCAGACCTGTTATTTGAAGCACCTGAAAAAGTCATTCATTCTCATCATAAGCACCATTCTTTTCGCTTCACCCAGTTTTTAATTAAACGTTTGTTTGAACAAAAAATAGAGTTTAAAAATGCGCTTCACGCCTTGTATTCTACCTCGATTACTGTGTTGTGGATTGATAAACAATCAGGTATCGTTATCGAAACCTTTAATGATCCTAATGACTTAACTGAAAATTTATCAGATTCTATCGAGGTGCTATGTCATGATTTTGAAACTTCAATTCAGTTCTTTGAAGGACAAATTCACTTTTTTCCGTCTTCACCGCGATTAATTTTTGAGCGTGAAAAGAAATGGTTTTATCAAATTAAGCATACAGTCGAACAAAACCATGTTATCCATTTTACCGACGTTTTACCCCATTTGGTTCTGCAAGAGTCTTCAGAGGCAATCCAAAATCATATGATACATTTACTTGACTTAGTAAAAGATGATGGAGATCTTTTAGAAACGATTAAAGTTTATTTAGAATGTAATTTAAACGTATCTCTTGCTGCTAAGAAATTGTACATGCATCGCAACAGCTTGCAGTATAGAATTGAGAAATTTATTGATCGCACACACCTTGATATCAAACACTTTACAGGAGCTGTGTCTGCTTACTTAGCCATTCTTGCTTTAAAAAATTCGCAAGATGGAAAATAAAATGAAAGGGTTTTCGTAAATAGTGCACGAAAACTCTTTCTTTTTTTTGTGCATGTTTCCCATTTACCGTTTCATTAAAAAAAATTACACTAGATTTAAGAAAACGGTTTCACAGAGTACATACAAGGGGGAAATGGAAATGGCTGAATTACGTTTAGAACATATTTATAAAATGTATGATAAAGATGTGACGGCGGTAAAAGATTTTAACCTTCACATTCAAGATAAAGAATTTATTGTATTTGTTGGGCCTTCAGGCTGCGGGAAATCGACAACGCTTCGTATGGTTGCAGGGCTAGAGGAAATTTCCAAAGGTGATTTTTATATTGACAGCAAGCGTGTAAATGACGTTGCTCCAAAAGATCGCGACATTGCAATGGTATTCCAAAACTACGCATTGTATCCGCATATGAGCGTATATGACAATATGGCTTTCGGCTTAAAACTTCGTAAATTACCAAAAGATGAAATCGAACGCCGCGTAAAAGATGCCGCTCGTATTTTAGGACTTGAACAATACTTAGAGCGTAAGCCAAAAGCATTATCCGGCGGACAGCGTCAGCGTGTAGCTCTAGGTCGTGCAATCGTTCGTGATGCTAAGGTCTTCTTAATGGACGAACCTTTATCAAACTTAGACGCGAAATTACGTGTGCAAATGCGTTCTGAAATTGCGAAGCTTCACCAGCGTTTGGGTACAACGACAATTTACGTAACACATGACCAAACTGAAGCAATGACAATGGCTTCTCGTCTGGTTGTTATGAAAGATGGGATTATCCAGCAGGTTGGTACACCAAAAGAAGTATATGAAAAACCTGAAAATGTATTTGTAGGCGGGTTTATTGGTTCTCCTGCTATGAACTTCTTAACCGGAACGTTAAAAGACGGAAAGGTTCAAGTAGGCGATTCTCTTCTTGCAGTTCCGGAAGGTAAAATGAAAATACTTCGCGAGCAAGGATATTTAAACAAACAAATTATTTTAGGCATCCGTCCTGAAGATTTCCATGATGAGCCTGTATTTATTGAATCTTCACCTGGCACAAAAGTTACAATCAAAGTCGATGTATCCGAGTTAATGGGAGCTGAAACCATGCTTTATTCTAAACTTGGCGGACAAGATTTTGTAGCACGCGTAGATTCAAGAACAGATATTAAACCCCTTCAGTCTCTAGACTTAGCATTAGATATGAACAAAGCGCATTTCTTTGATGCAGAATCTGAACAGCGCATCCGTGCTGAACACGAATAAAAAAGACCCCCAGGGGTCTTTTTTTATTCCTGTATTTGCTTCAATTCTTCACTGTGACAAGTAGAGCAGTAAAAGAGATGAATACATTGGTGATTTGCTAAATCACTAGGATACCCATTTTCTACTTTTAACTGATCGATTTCCATGTAAGCACTGTAATCATCAAAATAATCGCTGACTTTTCCCATATCCCCCAGCACTCCTCCACATGTTTTGCACGTCATTTGTACATCACTAAACCCATTACATAAGGAACAAATCGACATCCGCACACCTCGCTTTACCTGATCAATATGTACCTATAATATGCACGGAATAAAACTCTCTTACTCTTTATCAAACTCTACACAAAAATTTCTATAAATTACCAATAGTTTTCTATGTATATGTTTTTTCCCTTTCGCCATAATACTAGTAACAACCGAGTACAACAGCTCGCAAGCATTGAGTTACGCCGCGGTAGGCAAGCGGATCTAATCGATGCATCTGCTCGGCTGGTTCAACTCCAGCTAACTCAACCATTACAATCTATTTTATCTAACGAGGAGATGAATACACATGGCAAATTATCAAAACGCATCAAACAGAAATTCATCAAACAAGTTAGTAGCGCCTGGTGCTCAAGCTGCTATCGATCAAATGAAGTTCGAAATCGCTAGTGAGTTTGGTGTAAACTTAGGACCAGATGCAACAGCTCGTGCGAACGGATCTGTTGGTGGCGAAATCACAAAACGTTTAGTACAATTAGCTGAGCAAAACCTAGGCGGCAAGTACTAATATTAACTAATTTCATATTATGGCTTTAGCGCTCCAAAATCTCTTGGAGCGCTTTCTAGTTTCTTTTAATCAGCTTCCTCATTCTTATTCCCAAATGATTTTACGGAAACTTTGCGAATACGTCGATTTTCTACTTCCTTAATGGTAAACAATATCTCTTCATATGAGAAAAAGTCTCCTTTAGCAGGGATATGATCAAACTGCTCATATATCCATCCCCCTAAGGTATGGCACGTACTGTCAGGAGAACTAACCGCTATATAGGTTAAAAATTCATCAATAGGGATGTCGGCGTTAAATTCGTACTCCTTTTCCCCTATCTGGTGTACATACTTAACAGCTTCATCATGTTCATCCCAAATCTCTCCTACAATTTCTTCTAATATATCCTCTAAGGTCACAAGACCGGCCGTTCCACCAAACTCATCAACTACAATTGCCATGTGCACCTTACTTTTTTGGAGCTCTGGCAATAGAACAGATATTTTCATGGATTCTACTACAAAAATAGGTTGTCTCACCAAATCACGAATAGAAATCTTTTTTCTTTGGATTAAACAGGTTAAAAATTCTCTTTCTGATAAAATGCCAATAATATTATCAATATGATCTTCATATACAGGGACTCTTGAATATCTCTCTTCAAGAAACATTTGACAAACCGAATCAATATCGGCATTTACGTCAACTGCTGTGACATCTATTCTAGGTTTTAAAATTTGCCCCACCACAATGTCATTAAAATTGAGTGAACGATGAACTAGCTCTTTTTCAATATTATTAATCGTTCCTTCTTCTTCGCTTAAATCTACCATCACTTTAATTTCATCTTCTGTAATCGTTGGTGTAGGAGCAGACGTTAACAAGTGAGAAGTTCCTTTTTTTACCTGTAAAAATAAGAAGGAAATCGGGGTTAACAATTTAATAATAATAAATAACAAGGAAGAAATCATCAGCGCAAAAGATTCGGCATGCTCTTTAGCTAACGATTTTGGCAAGACTTCACCAAAAATCAAAATGATGATGGTCATAACAATGATACTAATCACAAGTGCTAGGTTTCCTTTAAACATATCGAGGGCAATTTTAGCTGCCAAAGAGGACGCAGCAATGTTTACGACAACATTTCCTACTAAAATTGTCGATAGCGTCTGCTCAAAGTGTTCAGCAATATGCAGCGCTTTTTTACTTCCCCGATATTTTTTCTCAGCGTAATGTTTTAAACGAATTTTATTTACGCTTGAAAAGGCTGTCTCAGCAGATGAAAAGAAAGCTGATAACATAAGCAAAACGACTAGTATCATCATTTGATTCAGAGGCAAGTCTCCCAAAAGACATTCACTCTCCTATTTTTTTGATTTTTCTGTCTTTTTATCATATCAAATTTTTTTGTTGTTGAATATTTCATTCATCAACTTTGTATTACTTTATGCTACGCATGCTTTTTATTATGAATAAGTATACAGATTGTATATCCTAAAGAATAGATACTATCTTTTATAGAGGGGTGTAGCCAATGAAAATTTTACTATTAGGCTCTACAGGGCGAGTTGGACAGTCTTTATTAAAAATGATGCTAAAAGATGAAAACGACGTCACTGTACTTGTTAGAGACCGCAATAAGCTACAGGTTAGTCATCCAAACCTACATATCTTACAAGGCGATGTACTTCATCAAGAAAATATCAACTTTGCCCTCAAGCACCAAGATATCGTAGTCAGCGCGTTAAATACAGATGGTGCAGAGACGATTTCAAAAAGTATGCCGCTTATTATAAACAGCATGAAGTATTATGGCGTTCATCGTATTCTTACTATTGGAACTGCAGGCATCTTACAATCACGAACAGAACCAGAAAAGTATCGTTTTCAATCAAATGAATCAAAGCGTAAAACGACCAGAGCAGCAGAAGATCATTTAAAAGGATACTTACACTTGAAGGAAAGTGATCTAAACTGGACGGTTATATGCCCAACATACTTGCCTGAGGGTGAAATAACAGGCACGTATCGAATGGAAAAAGATATTTTACCAGCTGATGCCGTTAAAATTTCAACGGGAGATACCGCTCATTTTACCTACCATGAGATATGGGCTCAAAAATTTCCCAAATGCCGCGTTGGAATTGCCTATTAAAAAATCAGGAGAACTTTTCGTTTTCAAAACGAGAAGTTCTACATCCAGAAAATACCGATTATAGCTAATCCACCTAGAACAAAACCTCCTATTTGACCAACGAGAGCCGGTGTCAAAACAGGCTTTCCTTTTTCTTTCTCTAATGTGCTAATATCAAGCTTCAGCTGATACATTTCTTCTTTTAAATCTTCAATTTGGCCGTGCAGCGCTTGAATCTGACGTTCTTGGTCACTCATCCACTATCTTCCCTTCCCTTTTTTATTTTTATCATATGCGTAAAAAGTTAAAGCTTTACTTTTCGGCATCACTTTTTCTAAATGATAAAAACTCCTTTCCCCGCCTTTAGGATAAAAAACTCTTTCCTTCTCATAATAAAAAAGAATAGAGTCCTTAGTCACTGTTGAAAGGAGAACACGATGATAAAACTTGTGTTGATTCGGCACGGACAAAGCGCGTGGAATCTTGAAAATAAATTTACAGGCTGGACGGATGTAGATCTTTCTAAAAATGGATTGCAAGAAGCGCGAGAAGCTGGAAAAGTACTAAAGAAAAACGAATATACTTTTGATATTGCTTATACTTCTGTTTTAAAACGATCCATTCGCACTCTATGGATTGTCTTACATCAAATGGACTTCATGTGGATTCCCGTGTATAAATCTTGGAGGCTGAATGAACGGCACTACGGGGCTCTTCAAGGTTTGAACAAAGAAGAAACCGCAAAAAAATTTGGAGAAGAGCAAGTGCATTTGTGGAGAAGGTCGATGAACGAACGCCCTCCTGCTTTAGAGACAACAGATATTCGCTATGAAGCTTCCAACCCTAAGTATAAGGAATTAGCTAAGGGACAATTTCCTGTAACGGAAAACTTAGCCGATACAGAAAAGCGGGTTCTAGAATACTGGGACGAAACTATTGCTCCTTCTATTAAAGCTGGCAAAAAGGTTATTATTTCCGCTCACGGTAATACGATTAGGGCTCTGATGCAGCACTTGGATAACATTTCGCCTGATGGCATTGCGAACTTGAATATTCCTACAAGCGTGCCGCTTGTTTATGAGCTTGATGATAATTTAAAGCCCCTTAGACATTATTATTTAGGCATCGATGGAGAGATTCCTACCCATATTCCTTCTTCATAAAAAACGTGCCTAGATTGTAGGCACGTTTTTTTATATGTTTGAACGAAAGTATTTTCCATACGCCCAGTGATTAGTAGGACCGTGTCCGGAACCAATTTCAAGCGTGTGCTTAATCGCATAGTGAACAAAATCCGAGGCAGTTTGAACTGCTTCAACCACGCTTTTGCCTTTCGCTAGTTCAGCTGTGACGCAAGCAGCAAACGTGCATCCCGTTCCATGTGTATGCTTTGTATTCATCTTTTCATGTGTGATTTCAACGTACTTATGACCATCATACACTATATCAATCATATCTTGATGAGATTGATCATGTCCGCCTTTAATTACCACGTGCTTTACACCTAGCTCATGAATCTGTTTTGCCGCTTCTTTTCGGTCTTCGATCGTGTGAATTTCTTTACCCGTGATGACTTCCGCCTCCGGTATGTTCGGCGTAATGACTTCACAAAGAGGCAATAATTCTTTTAGAGCTTGTACGGCTTCTCTTTGAAGAAGAGACTGACCGCCTTTTGCAATCATAACGGGATCAACTACAACATTTTGCAGTCCGTACTGTTTGATTTTACGAGCCACTGCGTAAATAATATCAGCACTGAACAACATACCTGTCTTCACTGCATTAGGAAATAAGTCAGTGGCAATTGAATCTAACTGCGTTTCAACTGCTTCTACTTCTAAAGGATAAACTCCTTGAACGCCAACTGTATTTTGTGCGGTCACAGCTGTAATAACAGACATGCCAAAAACGTCACGCTCTTGAAATGTTTTTAAATCTGCTTGAATACCTGCTCCTCCACCGCTGTCTGATCCAGCAATGGTTAATGCTTTTGGTACTGTCATGCTTGAAACCTCCATCTCTTTCTTACCCAATATACCGATGATAAAGTGACTTTGCTTCTACTATATCGTTTGTTCCATGGACAAAGACGCGCCCATCTTGAAACATAACTAAACGGTAATCATCTACATAAAAAGAAAGCAGATACGGATTCTGTTCAATTTTATATCCTTTTTCTTTTAATCGTTCACCTAAAGACTGCAGCGGCTGCTTGGCTGATTTGCCCGGACGGATTTGTACCGTGTTTCTTCCGCATAACACAGCTGTTTTCGTTTGATTTTCATATTGTAAAAAGGGATACGTTTGTTCACTGCCGCATGAGCGGCAAGCAGATTTGCGAAACACGTTCACATTGATGCTCGTATACTCATTTTTCCATACGTCAAACGAAACAAGTTCCCTCCTGAGCGCATTCCAGTCTCCGACTAATATTTTTAACACTTCTGTTACTTGATGAGCGACTACCATTTGGACAGCAGGACTAATAATCCCCACTGTATCACATGTTAACCCTCCAAGCGGTACAGATTCAAGCAAACAGGATAAACATGGTGTTTCACTTGGTATGATAGTATAACTAATTCCATAACTTCCTACACATGCTCCGTAAATCCAAGGAATATCATATTTTTGTGATAAATCATTCATTACAAGGCGTGTGTCAAAATTATCGGTTGCATCAATCATAACATCTACCCCCTCAACAAGCTGTTCTAAAACTTGAGGGGTACCGTCTGCTACGTGCGCTTCTACTTTTACATCGTGATTAATATCGTGAAGCCGTTTTTTAGCGGCAATTGCTTTTGGAATTCTTTTATCAGCATCTTTTTCACTATACAATTGCTGCCGCTGAAGGTTGCTCCACTCTACATAGTCCCGGTCAATGAGCGTTATTTTCTTTACCCCCGCTCGCGCAAGTGCCTCCGCGTTCCCTGTTCCAAGAGCACCTGCTCCTACAATCAGAACATGCTTTTCTTGAATTTGCTGCTGTCCGCCTTTTCCAATAGGTTGAAACAATTCTTGGCGGGAATAACGATTAATCAACCGATACTCATCCCTTCTGTTGGACTGCTTGCCGTTGCATATTGTTTCTTTTCAATACGTCCTGCTTCAAATGCTGCTCGTCCTGCTTCAATCGCTAGCTTCATAGCACGAGCCATTTTCACAGGATCTTTTGCTCCTGAAACAGCTGTATTTAATAACACACCATCTGCTCCTAGCTCCATAGCTTGAGCTGCGTCTGAAGCCGTTCCAATACCTGCATCTACAATTACTGGAACAGTTGATTGTTCAATGATAAAACGCATGTTCAACGGATTAATAATACCTTGACCTGAACCGATAGGCGAAGCTCCTGGCATAATGGCATGTACGCCTAACTCCTCTAAACGACGTGCAAGTAAAACATCATCTGATGTGTAAGGTAAAACGGTAAAGCCCTCTTTTAACAGTTCTTCACTGGCTTTTAATGTTTCAACTGGATCAGGAAGCAGCGTTTTATCACATCCAATTACTTCTACTTTTACCATGTCACAAAGTCCAGAAGCCTTTGCTAATTTAGCAATACGTACGGCCTCTT
This sequence comes from Priestia sp. VA7, assembly GCF_055710015.1. Taxonomy (NCBI): domain Bacteria; kingdom Bacillati; phylum Bacillota; class Bacilli; order Caryophanales; family Bacillaceae; genus Priestia; species Priestia sp. VA7. Next base: position 75,571 of record NZ_JBVQPN010000007.1, on the reverse strand, counting down.
CTGCATTTTTTGCTCCAGCAGTGTTAGGCAAAAGAGTGAAACGCTTCACATCAAGCGCTTCTAATAAATTAGGTTGATTTTGATCAAAAATATCCATTCGTCTCACAGCAAATGTTAAAACTTCTGTTTCTGACTCTTCTACCGCTTGACGCTGAGTCGTAAAGTCCGGAAATTTCCCTGTCCCTAATAATAAACGTGAATTAAATGTATATTGTCCAATTTTTAACATACTCTTCATCCTCCTCCGACAAATGAAACAACTTCTAATATATCGCCATCTTTTAAGCATGCATCGCTATGTTCTTCTTTTTGCAAAATGTTCTTGTTTAGCTCAACAATTACCACTCGTTCATGCAGGTTCTGAGCCTGCAACAAGTGCTCGACCGTTTCAATTTCATCTCCAAAAGTAACGGTCTTACCATTAATGATTAGATTCAATGAACTCCCTCCATTACTCTTGTTAGCTGAAATGATGTAAAAAACGAATGATTCGGCTTTTTCCCTAACAAAGCATCAGCCATAATTTTTCCAGTTGCAGCACTTAATAAAATACCGTTTCGGTAGTGGCCAAACGCCATGTGTAGATTCGCTATTTCAGGATGCTCTCCTAAATAAGGCCAGCCATCATTTGTTTGCGGACGAAGACCAGCCCATGCTTTTTCAAATGTGGCTTCTTTAATAGCTGGCAGAAGCGCCGAAGCTTTATTCAGCAAAAATTGAATACCTTGTGCAGAAACCGTCTTGGTAAAGTCATGCTGTAACTTAGTTGCCCCGATTACGATTCTTCCACCAGTCTTAGGCACTAAGTAAAAACCTTCATCTAAAAAAATCGTTTTAGAAAGCAGCGGCTTATGACTTCGAAGAGCAATACACTCCCCTTTTACGGGAAACACGTGACCTAAATGTTCAGAAGAAATAAAGCGTTTAGCCCATGAGCCTGCTGCGATAACTACTTTTTCTCCATAAAAAGAGCCTTTGGACGTCTGTACACCTTTTACTGTTTCACTTTCCATAATAAGAGAATGAACGTCACAGTATTCGAATACATCTGCTCCGTGATACAAGGCTCCATGAGCAAGAGCTTGCGTTAACTTAGCCGGAGCTAGCTGGCCGTCTCCCGGTATTGTAATGGCTCCGTATATGTCTGGAGAGAGCCCGGGTTCTAACAAACGCGCTTCTTTTACATCGATCCATCTTACATGTTCATCCCACCCGTGGTGCTGAGCGGCTTTTTTCTTTAATACGTGTGCATCTTCTTCTGTTACAGCAACTTTTAATAAGCCTTTTTGAATGAGCTCTACGTCGATGGCCGTTTTTTCTTTTAGTTCCTTCACCAGTTCAGGAAACATGCTTCTGCTCTTAATAGCAAGGTCTAAAAGAGGACCTTCTTCATCAATTTCAGCTTGAGCACCTAAAATACCAGCGGCTGCACTTGAAGCTTCACAACCAATTTGATTGCGTTCAAGAATAGCTACTGACGCTCCTTGTTTTGACAAATGATAAGCGATAGAAGAGCTGATTATACCTCCTCCGATTAACAGTACATCATAATGCTGCTTCATTTTCTCCACCTCCAGATGTCCATATATGAGAATATTGTTTAATCGCTTTGAGGGGATCTTGCGCAAGCATGACACCAGACATCACAGCTATACCGTGTGCTCCTGTTTGAAGCACCTCTTTGGCATTTACAGGTGTAATTCCTCCAATGGCAATAACCGGTATCTGCACAGCATCTACTACTTCTTTTAGTGCTGCTACCCCTCGACTTTTTAATCCTTTTTTTGAATGTGTTGAATAAATATGTCCGTATAGAATGTAGTGAGCACCATCTTTTTCAGCTTCTAAAGCCTCTTCCACAGAGTGAACTGATTTTCCGACAATAAGAGAAGGAAATGCGTCTATAACAATCGAAACGTCTAAACTATGATAAGCAAGCTGTACGCCTTTTACTTTTAAAGCATGCGCTACATCAACTCGGTCATTCACAATAATTTTAGAGCGACAAAATGGCAAGCTTTCTAGTAAACATTGAATCTGCTTTGCCGTTTTCTCTTTTTCTCTAATATGAACGGCGCCCGTAAAAGGCGCGATAGCCGTTAAAACTTTTTGAAGCTCTTCGATTGGCTGCTTATCTGTTGTAATGACATGAAATTTAGGAATATCCACATGATCGAAACCTTTCCATTCAGAATAAAGAGAAATTTCAATCACCTCATCTTGTGTAGAGGGCTTTATTACATACAAAAAACCACTCTACAACGTAGAGTGGTTAGCATGCATCGTTATGTAAACATGATCGCCACTTCCCTACGCTGGTCCAAACCAGATCAGGTTCAAAGGGTCCGAAATACATTCGTCTCAGCTTCAAAAAGCTCCCCTAGTGATTGCTATTTATTGATTTTGTTTTCGCACTTAAAATTATAACACAACTAGATGTAAATACAATATCTCTTTATGCTCTTACGGCTCTCTTCCTTTTATAGATGTATCTTTTATGCTTCTTTACTAAGTAAGAGGTCCGGCGCACCGCATCATTCTGCTTTTTATATGATTAGTAATCGGTATAGTCGTCAAATTCTTCCTTGTCTTTTTCCTTTTTCCGATCCCATATAAACAGCAGGAGTAACATAATAAAAGTTAGAATATAAAAACCGTAAAAAATAAATGCCGCCACAACATTTATAAATAAAAATAAAAAACCGATGATCTGACCTGCAACAGCTACAATCAACAAAATGTATTTCCAAACTTCTGCTTTTCTATCCATTCTCTACTTCTCCGTCTTTTTGTTTTTCCCTACTAGAAACGTTCTCTTTACTTAAATAAAAACGTTCCTGCCAGTAAACCGACTGTAAATAAACCAACTGTTCCAAATGCTGAAATCCCCACGTACGCCAGCATTTTCCGATAAGATTTTTCTCGAATTAACTGTACGGTTTCCACACTGAACGTTGAAAAAGTGGTAAAGGCACCAAAAAACCCAATGCCAATCATTAAAAATATTGAATCATCATAAGCATGACTCGGAACCTTTCCATAATAACTACCGTAAAAAAGACCAAGCCCAAACGCACCGAGCAAGTTTACAAACAGCATTGATACTGGAAAAAGAGGGTTTGAAACTGTTTTTGTAACTTTTAAACCCAAAAGATAACGGCATATTCCTCCAGCTGCCCCGCCAAGTGCCAAGCTCACTATGCTCATTTACTTCACCTCATGTACTTTCACTAAATTTTTCCCTGCCGCTTCACCGCATAGATAGCCTGCTAAAGCAAGAAGGATTCCACCTACTAAAGAGACCATTACATAAATGGCTCCCCAAAATAAATGGCGCTGAGTGAGAAAAATGACGTCTCCTGCAAACGTTGAATACGTTGTAAAACCGCCGCATACGCCAACTCCTAGTCCAAGCTTTATCCATTCTTTTGGCTTTTTCCACACAAAAAATCCTGTTAATAGGCCTAGTATGAAGCTTCCTAATAGGTTTTCAATTACCGTTCCTATTGGGTAGCCCGCATATAATAAGGAAAGATTCAGCAAATAACGTGCATATGTACCAGCGATAGCACCAAAGGCAATTGAGATTAAGTTTATGGCTTTCATCATATCGCTCCGTTTCATAAATTCTTCTTTAAGTGTACCATAAGGAATTTATTTCTACCTTAACATTTAACTATATGTTTATTGCACCAAAAGTCATGAAAAAATGAAAGAGAAAATCGTCGCATGAAACTTCCTTTTTACTCCTCAAATCTCCCTTAAAAATCCACTTAATCCAAATTTTAAAATCTTTCTGTATCCTTATGACAAACCGTGTATAGAAGGTATATTTCCCTTATTTTAAGTCACATTAATTGTATAAGTTTTTTTTGTTGACTTTTGCTGTGTTCTTGTTTAGTATCACAGAGTATCATTTCCTATCAGAATACTAGGGGGTTTAGAAAATGAAGAAATTTGCTGCACTTTTGTCGCTACTATTAGCTTTCACAGTTGTGCTTGCCGCATGCGGTTCTAGCTCAAAAAATGAAGCAAACAATGGAGACAATAAATCTTCACAAGAGGATTTATATAATAAAGTGAAAAAAGATGGCGTATTAACAATTGGAACTGAAGGTACATACCCTCCGTTCACTTTTCATGATGACAAACAAAAGCTAACTGGGTTTGATGTAGAATTGGCTCAAGAAGTAGCTAAACGTCTTGGCGTAAAAGCTGAGTTCAAAGAAACACAGTGGGATGGCATGTTTGCCGGATTAGATGCTAAACGCTTTGACATGATTGCTAACGAAGTGGGTATTCGTGAAGATCGTCAAAAGAAATACGATTTCTCTGATCCATACATCCAGTCAGGCGCTGTATTAATTGTTCGTAAAGACGAAAAAGATATCAAATCATTTAAAGATTTAAAAGGAAAAAAATCAGCGCAGTCATTAACAAGTAACTACAAAGACATGGCTCAATCTTATGGTGCAAACATTACGAGTGCTGAAGGTTTTGCTCAAGCAGTAGAACTAATGAGCGCAAACCGTGTTGATGCTACAATCAACGATAAATTATCGTTCCTTGACTATAAGAAAAAGCACCCTAACGCACCTATCAAAATCGCGGATGAAAAATCCGATGGTGCTGCAAGCGGCTTTATGTTTAGAAAAGACAGCGGTAAGTTAGTGGATGAAGTAAACAAAGCATTGAAAGATATGAAAAAAGACGGAACATACGCAAAGATTTCTAAGAAATGGTTTGGCGAAGATGTTTCTCCTAAATAATATTTTTCCTGATGGAGAGCGATTGAATCAATTGATTTCAATCGCTCAATCATCTCTCTTACCAATGCTAAAGGGAGCTATTCAATATTCTATTCCACTAACATTAATCACGTTTGTACTCGGTATCATTTTAGCTGTCTTAACAGCCTTGGCTCGTTTATCATCTATAAAAGTTTTAAATATAATTGCGCGCATCTATGTATCGATTATTCGAGGTACACCGCTGCTTGTGCAATTATTTATTATTTTCTACGGCTTACCCAATTTAGATATAACAATTGACCCATTTATCTCTGCTGTTATTGGATTTTCATTAAGTGTAGGTGCGTATGCATCTGAAATTATCCGAGCAGCGATTCAATCTATTCCTAAAGGACAGTGGGAAGCTGGTTACTCACTTGGTATGACCTATTCCCAAGCGTTAAGACGGATTATTTTACCGCAAGCAGCACGTGTATCGATTCCGCCATTATCTAACTCTTTTATTAGCCTTATTAAAGATACGTCACTTGCATCGCTTATTCTTGTTTCTGAGATGTTCCGTAAAGCTCAAGAAATTGCTTCGACTAACTATGAATTTTTACTTCTTTATAGTGAAGCAGCGCTCTTGTACTGGATTATGTGTACAATCTTATCCATTATTCAAGGACGCATTGAAATAAGACTAGATCGTTACGTATCTAAATAACCGTTTCGAGTAGCTAAAGGAGTTTTTTATATGATTAATATCAAAAATTTGCATAAATCATTCGGTGATTTGCAAGTATTAAAAGGGATTGATTTAGAAGTTGAACAGGGCAAAGTAATTGTATTAATCGGTCCTTCCGGATCGGGTAAAACTACTTTTTTACGTTGCTTAAACCTTTTAGAAATCCCAACAGACGGCACGATTGACCTTGATAAAAAAAGCATGAATTTCACCAAGCCTGTTCGTAAAAAAGACATTACTTCATTTCGAAGTCTAACAGGTATGGTCTTTCAAAACTATAACTTGTTTCCTCATAAAAGTGCGCTTGAAAATGTTATGGAAGGGCCTGTAATTGTAAAAGGTGTTTCCACTCAAGAAGCAGAAAAAAGAGGGAAAGAATTATTAACACGAGTTGGCTTAGGAGATAAGCTCGACTTTTATCCTTTCCAGCTGTCTGGCGGACAACAACAGCGTGTTGGCATCGCCAGAGCAATGGCGATGGACCCAAAAGTTATGCTGTTTGATGAGCCTACTTCAGCTCTTGATCCTGAGCTTGTAGGAGACGTTCTTCAAGCGATGAAAGACTTGGCAAAAGAAGGAATGACGATGGTGGTGGTAACTCACGAAATGCGCTTTGCCCGTGAAGTAGCAGATGAAGTTATTTTTATGGACCAAGGTGTCATTATGGAAAGAGGTACACCGGATCAAATATTTTCAAATCCTCAGCAAGAGCGGACACGTCAGTTCTTGAATATGATTCACTAAAAAGGTTGCACACTTTCATGTGCAACCTTTTTCTTTATTTGGCTACTGCTTTTTTCATTAAATCTGTAATGTACGTAAAGAATGCTTCAGCTGTGACATCATATACGACATCTACAGGTCGTCCCTCTTCGGAAATTTCTGTTCTTCCTTGACTCGGTGTTTCTGTATGCACAATACTCGAAACCGTTTTTACCTTCACAAGTGTTGAATTCCCTGTAAATGCTGTTGTGAGTACATCCCACAAATAATATGTTGAATTGGTTTCAACATGCACAAGCGGCGGGCAGGCCGCGTAGCACTGCCCTACAAAGTCTACTCCTTCATATCTTCGAAGTGAAGCCCACATTTGACGAATAGCCGGTGTTAAAGGAACTTGATTCGTGCTTTCTAAAGCAACCATCTCAATTTTAATTTTGCTTTCCCATACTTTCGCTACTGCTTCTGGATCCCAAAAAGCATTCCACTCCGCCGTTCCATCGTGTTCGGGCTCTTGCACGTTTCCTACCTCTTGAAATGTACCGCCCATCCATACTAACTTGTCAATTTTCTCTTCTATTTCCGGCATTTTTTCCAATGCTCTTGCTAAATCTGTTAACGGTCCTGTAAACAATAAAGTTGTTTTCCCGGCTGTGTGCTGCAATGTCTCGATTAAATGATCATGGGCAGGGAGCTGACTTATTTTTGTTTGTACTTCCCCTTTTTCATTTAAAATCGGCAGTGCATCTACATAAAACGTATGCATGCGCCACTCCTTTGGAAATGGATTCATACCGCGTGAAGTAGATTTAGCGACCTCGATATCATAACTTCCAAAACGATCAATAATCTTTTGGCTTGCGCTGATACCTGGCTCTAGATATCCGTCAGCGGGAATGACAGATACTCCCGTTACTTTTACATCATCCATTTGCAGCAGTAAAAAAAGCGATACTAAATCATCGATGCCTGCATCATGGTTAAAATATACATTCGTGCTCATTTCCCTTCTCCTCTTTTCTATGTATTGCTAACTAATAGCTATACCGCTATTTTATAATGAAATGATCTCTTTCGTAATCAAATTATTAGGAACTTCTTTTACTATTTTCTATAATGGGTATAGAAATAAGGTAATCTATGTATAGATGTATACATCCCAGTATAGAAAGGAGAAATAAAATGGAGCAATCATTTTCAGCATTAATAGTAGATAAAAAAAGTGAAGACCAAGTGGAGGCGTCCGTCCAAAAACTGACGCTAAACGATTTGCCAGAAGGCGATGTACTTATTCGCGTTCATTATTCAGGAGTGAATTATAAAGATAGCTTAGCCAGCATCGCAAACGGCAATATTGTGACAAGCTACCCATTTGTCCCAGGAATCGACCTAGCAGGCGTCGTTGTATCTTCTGACAGCCCTGATTTTAAAGAAGGTGATCATGTCATCGCAACAAGCTATGACATTGGCGTATCACACTTTGGAGGCTATAGTGAGTATGCGCGCATACTCAGCGAATGGATTGTCCCTCTCCCTGAAAATTTAACGTTAAAAGAAGCAATGATTATCGGAACAGCTGGCTTTACAGCTGCTTTATCTGTGCATCGCTTAGAGGAAAACCATACTAGTCCATCTAATGGCTCTGTGCTTGTAACAGGCGCTACGGGAGGTGTAGGAAGCTTTGCGGTTGCCATTCTTTCAAAATTAGGCTACACAGTGGAAGCAAGTACGGGAAAAAGCTCGGAAGCAGCTTATTTGAAAAAGCTTGGCGCTTCCTCTATTGTAGCGCGTGAAGACGTTTTTAACGGCAAATTAAAAGCATTAGGCAAGCAAAAATGGGCCGCTGCGGTGGATCCTGTAGGCGGAGAGCCTCTAGCTTCTGTTCTCAGTCAAATTCAGTACGGAGGCTCTGTAGCTGTCAGCGGGCTAACAGCTGGAGGCAAAGTGCCAACAACCGTCTTTCCCTTCATTTTAAGAGGGATTAATTTATTAGGTATCGATTCTGTTTACTGTCCAATGCCTACTCGAAAAGAGATTTGGAATAGACTCGCTAATGACTTTAAGCCTGAAAGCTTCGAACCTTTCATTCAGCAGGAAATTTCACTACAACAGCTCCCTGAGGTACTTCCGACTTTATTAAAAGAACAAGCTCGGGGACGAACAATTGTGAAGCTATAAAAAAACGGAGAAACCTAGGTTTCTCCGTTTTTTTACGAACAGAAGCATGTTATTATGCATCTATTTTTACTATTAAATCCGTCACTAATTCTTTCATGGTCACATCAGCTAAGACTTGTTCCATGGCATCTTGAGAACGTTTTAAAATCAATTCAAGGACACTTTGAATATTGGCTCCTACAGGACACTCCACATTCGGATTTTCATGCATTTGAAACAATTCTCCTTCTTCCACTGCCGCCACCGCTCGATAAACGTCTAACAACGTTATCTCCTCTAGATCTTTCAATAGATAAGCTCCGCCAGCTCCGGCTTTTACACCCACGAGTCCAGCTTTCTTTAACATCCCAATTACTCGTCTTATAACAACAGGATTTGTATTTACACTGCTAGCAATCCACTCTGAAGTACTAGGATGACTGCTATCTACTTTAATTAAAGATAGTATGTGAACGGCCACGGTGAATCGACTGCTAATTTTCATTGCTCTCACTCCTATTTTGTTGTAATCATTATAGTTACAACATTTATGAAAGTCAAGCATGCTTTTTTAGGAAAGAATGTCCTCTTCTACCGCCTCATAAAAGCGCAGCGTTTTCTTGATTTCCATAGCTTCAGTACATGCTTTCGTTTTCTTTTTATTCGCTTCTTTATGTTCGTTCACATGTTCTTCTCTTGAGATCCACGCTTGAAAGAACTGCTTGTCTTCCCACTTGGATACAAAGACATATTCAACTTTATCTGCGGAATCTTTTTTCCAGCATTCGAACGATAAATTTCCTTTGGCTGCCTCAATTTCTATTTTGTTTTTCTTAGCTTTTTGCTTGAGCTGTTCTTCAAATTTCTTTTCTGTTTCAAAAGTTGCGTTTACAACAAACATCTTATCTTCCTTTCTAAATGAAAGTAATTCTCATTCGATTATTGCATAGTAATTTTATTTTTTCAATTTATATGGATAAGTTACAGAAGCCCAAAAAGACCGCTGTTTAAGCGGTCTTCTTTTTACAAATGTTTTCTATGCACTGTTTTTCCATCATACGTAAAGGCGATTGGCTTGCCTTCCATTATCGTTTCTAAATGAACGGGGCGGCCCCAAAGCTGATGAACGTACGGTACCACTTTTTCTAAGTATTTGACATCTAATTCAATTCCTTCATACCAGTGTTTTAAATAGAGCTCGCCATTTTTTAAATAGTCTCCATTGGTTACTGTGATATAAGGAAATCCGCCGTTTACGCGCATATTAACAAGCTGATCTCTAACTTCTGTCCACTCTTTGTCGACGATTTTATAGTCTTTTCCTTGTTTTTGGAATAAGTACATATCCTCCCGCATGACTAAATCTTTTGTTAAGTAATTGCGAATAAAGGAAATATCTGATTCAACCTCACGTACCTCAAACATCTTCTCTCTTCCTGAACCCGGCTCCACGCCCCGGCGAATCATATCTTCTGTTGGATTATTGTAGCGTTCTTCAATGTCTTCAAAGATTTTTAAACCTAAATAATATGGATTGATTCCCGTCTTAGACGGCTGCACAACCCCTGCATTTAGCTTGGCGAATTCTATCGCTTCATCACTCGTTAAGTCCATTTCTCGAATAATGCGCTGATGCCAGAAAGAAGCCCAGCCTTCATTCATAATTTTTGTTTCAAGCTGCGGCCAGAAATAAAGCATTTCTTCTCGCATCATCGTTAAAATATCTCGCTGCCAATCCTCTAAATAAGGGCTGTATTCTTCGATAAATAATAAGATGTCTTTTTCAGGCTGAGGCGGAAATTTTTTAAAAGACTTTGGAGGTTTTGGTTTTTTCTTTTCTTTATAATCCAAATTCCATAAATCATCGTAAGGAGAAATGATTTCTTCTTCCGATGATTCTACATCATCTATGCTCCAAGAAAGCTTGGCACGCATAAGGGACGGATCAATATGTTCCTGAATCGATAGAACAGCATCCAAAAATTTTTCTACTTCACGCTTACCGTGCTTTACTTCGTATTCTTTAATTCGATCAGCGGTCGCTGCCATACTTTCTACCATATCCCGTTTAGTGTTGGCAAAACGGCTGTTATTTTTAAAGAAGTCACAGTGGGCTAACACGTGAGCTACAATTAATTTATTCTGAATAAGCGCATTGGAATCCAATAAAAATGCATAACAAGGATCTGAATTGATAACTAATTCATAAATTTTACTCAATCCAAGATCGTAGTGTAATTTCATTTTGTAAAATTGTTTTCCAAAGCTCCAATGTGAAAAACGAGTTGGCATCCCATATGCACCAAACGTATAAATAATATCTGCCGGGCAAATTTCATAGCGCATCGGATAAAAATCTAAGCCGAAACCGCTAGCTATTTCCGTAATTTCATCAATCGCACGGTATAATTGCTTATAATCTGCTTCTTTCACGACAGCTCCCCCTTTCACTCCTTACTTCAATCTATGTACAAACATGTCAATTCATGTGTTTTCATCAAAAAGAAGCTTTATTTTTTCAAGAAAAGGGGATTTTTATTTAGTTGTCTTAAATAATGGATGTAATATAACTGTTATACTGCATCATTCTTTGCCTTTCTTATCATTTATCCGGTCCTGTACGTTTATTCTTCTTGCATAATGACTACAACCTCTTTTAATTATGCACTGGTCTTTTGCCCAACATTTACAGCGTAAGAATTCCCGCAAATATCATACACTAATTTCAACTCCTCAAAAGGAGGAACGTTATTAATGGATGTAATTGATTATGATCGAGCTTTATATTACACACACCGTTCACAATGGGATAACTTATTAATTTTAATGGTTCGAACAGACGACGATTTTCTTTCAAAAAAGATTGAACATTTTTTGCACGCCTACAATTTTGAACGAAACTACCGCATCATTCAAGAAGAGCTTTATTCTTTACTACGCTACATTGATCATGCAACGGAATATTCGGAGCACAACCCGGAGCTTCTGGAAGAATCATTGTACTAGTATTTTTGATACACACACTTGGACAAAGAAGGGATGAATTCCCTTCTTTATTTTTTTATGTTGCACTAAAAATATGCATACTTTATTTCAAAAAACATCAAATGATATATGTAAACATATTTATTTTTATCGTTGACATAAAAGTGAATTCGACGTACAATTTTCAGTACATACGCTAAGATATTTCAGTACATACGCTAAGATATTTCAGTACATACTGGGAGGAACATATATGAGTACTAATAAAAGGTTTCGCACATTAGATTTAACGCTAGCCGGTATGTTTGCGGCTCTTATGGCTATTGGTGCAAACATTACTTCTTGGGCACCTTTTTTACAAGTAGGCGGCGTGCCTCTTTCACTTCAGCCTTTTTTTGTTATATTAGCAGGACTTTTACTTGGGAGCAGAATGGGTTCTATTTCGATGATTGTATACGTATTAATTGGCATTGCCGGCGCCCCGGTATTTGCTCAATTTAAAGCAGGAATTGGTATTTTATTTGGAAGCACCGGCGGCTTTTTGCTTTCTTATATCATAGCAGCATTTATCACAGGAAGAATTATGGAGATGCGCGGCAAGCCAACTTTTTCTATCTTTTTAATTTCATCACTAGTTGGTATTGCCGTTATTTATTTAATAGGTACTACGTATATGTATGTAGCGGTTAATTACTGGCTTGAAGCTCCTGCAATGACATATGCAGCCGCTTGGAAGATTATGTCGTGGTTTGCGGTAAAGGATCTTATTTTTACTGTTCTTGGGGCTATGCTTGCTCCGAAAATTTATAAAGCCCTACGATCTTCTTCGTATTTGTCAAATACGCAATCAAATAAAGTATCATAAAAGAAGCCTGCTCAATTTTGAGCAGGCTTTACTTTTATACCGTTTTCACTTTATCTAATACACGTTCTACTTCACCCATTACAGCTGTTTGTACAGCTTCTAAATGAGCAATGCTTGTTGCCTCATCTTCTGAAACGACGCCAAAATAGAACTTCACCTTTGGCTCTGTACCAGACGGACGAAGGCAAAACCAAGAACCGTCTTCTAAGATATATTTTAATACATTTGATTTTGGTAATGTAATTTCTTCTACTTTTCCTGCTTTAATATGCTGACGCTCACTTAATGTATAATCCTCTACAACCGAAACATTTAATCCTGCAATGTCAGTAGGAGGTTCATTTCTAAATGTAGCCAAAATATGCTGAATTTGCTCAGATCCTTCTTTTCCTTTAAGCGTTAAAGATTTCAGACCTTCACGATAGAAACCATATTTAGTAAACACTTGCTGTAGCGCTTCATATAGCGTCATGCCCTGCTTTTTATAATAAGCACAAGCTTCTACTGCTAGAATGGCTGCTTGTACAGCGTCTTTGTCACGAGCAAAGTCACCAATTAAATAGCCGTAGCTTTCTTCATAACCGAATTGGAATGTATACTCGCCCGTTTGCTCATATTGCTTAATTTTTTCACCGATAAATTTAAAACCTGTTAGAGTGTCAACAACTTGCAGTCCAAATGAACGAGCAATTTGTGCGCCAATTTCTGACGTTACAATCGTTTTTAACACAACACCATTAGCAGGCAGCACGCCTTTTTCTTTCTTTTGAGAAAGCAAATAGTGAAGCAATAAAGCACCCGTTTGGTTTCCTGTTAATAACGCATATTCGCCGCTTGGATCTTTGACAGCAATTCCTAAGCGGTCTGCATCTGGATCCGTTGCGATTAAGATATCTGCATCAATTTCTTTACCTTTACGAACAGCATATTCAAATGCAGCCGGTTCTTCAGGATTCGGAGATTTAACCGTCGAGAAATTTGGATCAGGAAGTTCTTGTTCTTCAATCACCGTGACATTTTCGTAACCGATGGATTGAAGCGCGTTGCGAACTGGCTTATTAGCTGTACCATGTAGAGGTGTAAAAACCACTTTTAAATCTTTACCTGTTTCAGAAGCTAACTCTGGATTAATTAAAATCGTTTTTAGTTTCTCATTGTATGCTTCGTCAATCGCTGAACCAATCATTTCAATAAGACCTTTTTCTTTTAGCTCCGCTTCAGATTGAACAGCTAATGTAAGTTCATTTTCCACAGCATTTACAAAGCCAACTAGTTCATCAGCTTCTTTTGGCGGCAGCTGACCACCGTCTGGGCCATATACTTTGTATCCGTTATATTCAGGAGGATTGTGGCTCGCTGTAATAACAATACCTCCAAATGCGTTTAACTCACGCACTGCAAATGAAAGTTCAGGTGTTGGTCTTAGCTCTTCAAATACATACGTTTTAATTCCGTGACTTGCTAATGTTTTTGCTGCTTCCATTGCAAATTCAGGCGATTTGTGGCGAGAATCATACGCAATGACTACTCCTTGGTTAATAGCTTCTTCGCCAGCTTGTTTAATGTACTCAGCAAAGCCCTCGGAAGCTTTTCGGATTGTATACGTATTCATACGGTTTGTACCCGCTCCAATTTCCCCACGCATTCCGCCTGTTCCAAACTCCAACGTTTTGTAAAAACTATCTTCTAATTGTTTTTCATCACCTTTGATTGCGTCTAAATTTTGACGTAATTCAGGATCTAAATTTTGATAATTAATCCAAGATGTATACGTTTCTTTCCAACTCATAAAAAAAGCCCCCTTATATAGATGTAAATATGTATGAAAAGAGAAAAACGAGTAATCGTCTTTCTCTTTTTTTAACAGTCATATTATATTTCTTCGTCAAAATTTGACTTCCTGCTATTATATTATGGCTGTATTGACAAATTTTGAGGTACTTTTTTATTTTATCATGAAATACCTGTCATACGGTTAACTTTTTCATCTACTGGTACAACTGCGTCATGAAGGTGCTGTTCTAATTCATCCGTATAAGCTTTTGTTTGCTCAGGCGTCCACTTTAACTCTTCGGCCATATGAGCAATCACTTGTTTTTTCCAGCTTCTTACCCAGTTGATATCAAAGAATAAAGCGCCCGTACGTCTAATGAAGAAGTCCACTGGTTTTGAAACCATTTCTTCTTCTATGCCATATTGAATTTGCAAAAATACACTAGCTGGAAGGTCGCTGTTTTTTAGCTGATCAGGACGTTCAATCATGTAGCGGTATACTTTATCTACGTTTGAGCCATAGCGTTTTACAAGCTTTTCAGCAGCGTCACGTGATAACCCTAGTTTGATGCCTTCTTTGACTTTTTGCTCTACAAACGTTGGGAACCCACCTGAACCGCCTACATTACCTCCAGAAATCGGTAAATGTTTAGTTTGACAGCTTTCAAATTCGCTTCCTTCTGCTTTAAAATCTTCAGCTACACGATTTACGACAATTTCAGCCATTTTACGATACCCAGTTAATTTCCCTCCAGCGATTGTAATTAAACCTGATTCTGATGTCCAGATTTCATCTTTACGCGAGATTTCAGAAGGATCTTTTCCTTGTTCGTGAATAAGTGGACGAACCCCCGCCCAGCTTGATTCTACGTCGTCTACTGTAATATCAACCGTTGGGAACATATAGTTAATCGCATCAATAACATATTGACGGTCTTTTACAGTCATACGCGGATGTCTAGCGTCCTCTTTATAGACCGTGTCCGTTGTGCCTACGTATGTTTTTCCATCACGCGGAATCGCAAATACCATACGTCCATCAGGTGTATCAAAATAAATGGCTTGCTTTAACGGAAAGCGCTCTTGATCAATAACTAAGTGAATCCCTTTTGTTAATTGAAGCTGCTTGCCTTTTTTTGAATTATCTTTTTCACGCAGCGTGTCCACCCATGGACCTGCAGCGTTAACGATTTTTTTCGCATAGATATTATATTCTTTATTCGTAAGCTGATCACGAACAACAGCCCCTACTACTTTTCCTTTATCGTAGATGAAGTTTTCCACTTTTGTGTAATTGACTAAGTCTGCTCCTCTTGCTGCAGCTTCTTTAGCTACTTCAATCGTTAAACGTGCATCATCTGTTTTATATTCAACGTAGTAACCGCCGCCTTTTAAATCTTTAGATTTCACCAATGGCTCACGGCTAAGAGTTTCTTCTGCGCTAAACATTTTGCGGCGCTCTGAGCGTTTTACACCAGCTAAAAAATCATATACGCGCAGTCCAATTGAAGTTGAGAATTTACCGAATGTTCCACCCGTATGGAAAGGTAACAGCATCCACTCCGGAGTCGTTACATGAGGACCATTTTCATATACGATGGCACGTTCTTTACCAACTTCGGCTACCATTTTAACTTCAAACTGTTTTAAATAGCGTAGACCGCCGTGAACAAGCTTCGTTGAACGACTAGATGTTCCTGCTGCGAAATCCTGCATTTCAACTAATGCTGTTTTCATGCCTCGATGAGTCGCATCAAGTGCAATACCTGACCCAGTAATTCCCCCACCAATTACTAGTAAATCATATTGATTTTGTGTCATGTCTACCAATTTATTCGAACGTGTTTGACTTGAAAACATACGTCATTCCCCTTTCATTTTTTAAAGATATCAAAATTTCCCAATATACAAAAAGAGAGACCACAAATCACATATATAGTATGCCTACATATGGATCTGTGGTCTCTCCGATTCTCCAACCAATTTATTAACTTGAGTAAATTATATCATACATGCACTTTTAATTAAAGGGTTTTCATCAAATAATTATTTAAAAGCCATTGTTGCATGTACAGCTTTTTTCCAGCCGCTATATAATTCTTCACGCTTTTCTTCTTCCATATTTGGTTCAAAAGATTTTTCCATATTCCACTGCTGCGCAATTTCATCGCAATCTTTCCAGTAGCCGACCGCAAGACCCGCTAAATATGCTGCCCCAAGAGCGGTTGTTTCATTCACTTGAGGACGCTCAACCGGAACGTTTAACACATCACTTTGGAACTGCATTAAGAAATTATTCTTAACTGCTCCTCCGTCCACACGCAATGTTTTTAATGTAATTCCAGAGTCCGCTTCCATCGCGCTTAATACATCTCTTGTTTGATAAGCTAATGATTCAAGCGTTGCACGAATAAAGTGTTCTTTTTTTGTACCGCGAGTTAATCCAAACATCGCCCCCCGTACATCGCTATCCCAATATGGCGTTCCAAGTCCTACGAAAGCTGGCACAATATATACGCCGTCTGTAGACTCTACGCGCGTTGCATAGTTTTCAGTTTCAGCCGCATTTTTAAACATTCTTAAACCGTCGCGAAGCCACTGAATAGCAGATCCTGCTACAAAAATACTGCCTTCAAGCGCATATTCTACTTTGCCGTTAATCCCCCATGCCAATGTAGTTAACAAACCGTGATCGGACTTAACTGCTTTTTCACCCGTATTCATGAGCATAAAGCAGCCTGTTCCATACGTGTTTTTCGCCATTCCTTTTTCATAGCACGCTTGTCCAAATAAAGCGGCTTGCTGATCCCCTGCTGCTCCAGCAATTGGAATATTTTTACCAAAGAAATGATAATCTACTGTATGAGCGTAGACTTCAGAAGAAGGCTTTACTTCTGGAAGCATGGATTTCGGTACCCCTAAGATATCTAGCAGTTCATCATCCCATTTTAAATCGTAGATATTGAACATAAGCGTGCGGGATGCGTTTGAGTAATCCGTTACATGCGCCTTTCCGCCTGATAGCTTCCAAATTAACCATGTATCAATTGTTCCGAATAACAATTCACCGTTTTCTGCTTTTTCACGTGCACCTTCTACGTTATCTAAAATCCACTTCACTTTTGTTCCAGAGAAGTATGCATCAATTAATAATCCCGTTTTGTCGCGGAACGTATCATTTAATCCTTTTGCTTTTAATTCTTCACAAATACCAGACGTTTGTCTAGACTGCCATACAATTGCGTTGTACACCGGCTTCCCTGTTGCTTTTTCCCATACTACTGCTGTTTCACGCTGATTGGTAATCCCAATTCCTTCGATTTGATCCGCATGAACACCTGACTCAGATAAACAAGATGCGATAACTGCTAGGATAGAACCCCAAATTTCACTGGCATTATGCTCTACCCAACCTGGTTTTGGAAAGTACTGTGTAAACTCTTTTTGAGCTACATGTACAACTTCACCTTTTTTATTAAATAACATTGCTCGTGAGCTTGTTGTTCCTTGGTCTAAAGATAAAATAAATTTTTCCATATCAATATCCCCTATTTTCTGTATAGTGTCGTTTCTTTATTGTACATAGTTAGATGGTAAAGCGCATTCATTTTTTCGGTACTACTGCTGATTGAATCTGTGCTGCCTTTTGTTTAGAAACAGCGTAGATAACTGCTAAAACAATCAGGGCTAGACTTAAAACAACCCATAAGCTGCTTGACATTTTATTTAAAAATGCCGCTTGGTAAAATACTGCCCCGATTGATCCGCCTACTAAAGGACCCACTACTGGCACCCAAGCATATTTCCAGTTCGAGCTGCCTTTGCCAGGTATCGGCAAGATAGCATGAGCAATACGAGGTCCTAAATCACGAGCCGGGTTGATGGCATAGCCTGTTGTTCCTCCTAATGATAAACCGATACTTACAATTAAAAATCCTACTACTAAAGGATTTAATCCATCTGTAAATTTATTTGCTCCAATTGCTAGGATTCCTACTACTAATACAAACGTTCCAATTGCCTCACTTAAAACGTTTGCAAATGGGTTAGCAATTGCTGGCCCCGTTGCGAATACACCTAATTTTGTACCAGCATCTTTTGTTTCTTTCCAGTGTGGAAGATAGTGTAAATATACAACTGTTGCACCAAGAATGGCTCCAATAAACTGAGCTAAAATGTACATTGGTACTTGTGACCACGGAAAATCCCCTGTAATAGCAAGCGCTACGGTTAACGCTGGATTTAAGTGTGCCCCACTCATATTACCAACCGCATATGCTGCCATTGCTACTGCCATTCCCCATCCCATTGTGATAACGATCCATCCTGAATTAGCAGCAAACGATTTTTTTAAATTGACGCCCGCACATACACCAGCGCCAAGGATAATTAAAATCATTGTTCCAATTATTTCTCCTAAGAATGCTTGCATATAAATAACCTCCCCTTTGTATGAAAACGATTAAAATAACAAGAAAATAAGAAAATCCACAATACATCCCCCTAATAAAATCATTAAAAGGCTATACCGTGGATCTCCTATTCTCCCTCACATCTATTAACTTATCTAGAAGTTTACTAGATGATGAAAGCGTTGTCAAACAATTTTTTTAAGTTGAAATACTCCACAGTTCTCTATTTGATGTTGTAACAGCGGAAGCCCCGGCTCCTAAAGCATTTCGCACTTCTTTTTCGGTTCGTATTAAACCTCCAGCTAACACTGGAATGCCTGTTTCAGCTTTGACTTCTTGGATTAAAGTGGGCACTATTCCAGGAAGAAGCTCAATATAATCGGGTTTTACTTTCTTCATTAACTCGTAGCTTTTCTTCAAAGCCGTGCTATCTAATAAAAAGACCCGTTGAATGGCATAAATCCCTCTTTGTTTAGCTTTTAAAATGACGTTTGTTCTTGTCGAAATAATCCCTGCAGGCTTAAACTCCTGACACAAAAAATCAACCGCATACTCATCGTGCTTTAATCCATGAATTAAATCTAAATGAATAATTAGCTTCTTTTCATGCTTATGGACCTCTTTCATAATTCCTTTTAGCATGCCCACTTGATTGTCTAAAAGAACTCCGTACTCATAATTGCTTGCTAAAAATTTTTCCAATTGCTTCATATCTCGAACAGCGGGTAATACCGATTGTCCATGAAAACTCATGTTTTCCCCTCTTTTCCATGGTTAGTCCACAAAATTCATTGTAATAGTTTTATTATGGCAAAAGTTGAAATAAAAAACACCATGCATTTGCATGATGTTTTTAGAAACTGCTTTATTTTTTATATTTAATATTGTAAACGTCATGGCGTCGGTCTTTTAATTGACGAACCGTTCCTGATTGACGCTGGCGGCGAAGAATTTCTAAATCTACGTCTCCAATAACTACCATTTCAATATTAGGATTACATTCTCCTACAATGCCGTCTCGTGCAAATTCAAAGTCAGAAGGTGCAAAAATAGCAGACTGAGCGTACTGAATGTCCATGTTTTCTGTTTCAGGCAGGTTTCCAACTGTACCTGCGATAACCGTATAAATTTGGTTTTCGATTGCGCGCGCCTGAGAGCAGTATCTTACGCGCAGATAGCCTTGACGGTCTTCCGTACAGAATGGTGTAAAAATAATATTTGCACCTTTATCGGTAGCAATACGGGCAAGCTCCGGAAATTCGATGTCATAGCAAATTTGGATCGCAATTTTACCGCAATCTGTATCAAATACTTCAACTTTGTCTCCTGGGCTAATTCCCCACCATTTTCTTTCATTAGGTGTAATATGCACTTTGTACTGCTTTTCAATTGTTCCATCTCGGCGGAATAGATAGGCAATATTAAAAATATCTCCATTATCTTCTTCAACGAAGTGGGATCCTCCAATAATATTTACGTTATATTTAACCGCTAAGTTAGTGAATAGCTCAATGTACTCTTCCGTATATTCTGCTACGCGCTGAACCGCTTTGCTTGGAATCTTTTCATTCAAGAAAGACATTAGCTGAGTTGTGAAAATTTCCGGGAATACGCAGAAGTCGGCTTTTGCATCATAAGCAACATCTGTATAATATTCTACCTGTGTTGCAAACTCTTCAAATGAATTGATCTGTTTCATCATATACTGAACAACACAAATACGCACTGGGAATGACGTTTTAAAATGGCGTTTTGAACGGCGAACGTAATCTACGTTGTTCCATTCCATCAGCGTTGCATACTTATTAGAAGCTAGATCATCAGGAAGATAACCAGGGTTTATACGCATAAGCGTAAATCCGTTCATTAGCTGAAAAGATAGGACTGGATCATAAATTTTATGATGAATAACTTGCTCTACATATTCTCTAGGCGACATTTCAGCTGAATGCTTATGGTAATTAGGAATTCTTCCTCCGATAATGATACTTTTCAGGTTCAATTCACGAGCTAAATCTTTACGCGCTTCATACAAGCGGCGTCCTATTTTCATGCCGCGATACTTTGGATGAACCATTACTTCAATTCCATACAGATTGTAGCCTTCCGGGTTATGATTTGTAATGTATCCTTCGTCTGTAATATCGTCCCACGTATGCTGATCATCGTACTCATCAAAGTTCACAATCAAGCTTGAACAAGATCCGATAATTTCCCCGTCGTACTCTGCACATATTTGTCCTTCTGGAAAAATGGCCAGGTGACTTTCAAGCTGTTCTTTTTTCCACGGATCCATTCCCGGGAATGATAGCTTTTGAAGTGCTAAAATTTCATCTATATCGTCCGATTTGATGTTACGAATAATCATTTTTTTCTCAAATTTTGATAAATCTATTGTAGACATACGTTAAAACAACCCTTTCTCTCTCTTCATTAGGCAATTAGTTTCCCTGTTTTTTATTATAATAAACATTATTAAAAATTCAAAAAATGAGGTTGAGACATAAAGAAATAAATACAATCTAAAGACGAACAAATGGATGCATTAGCTCGTATGAATAGCTTGTGACACCGCTGTTGATTTCCGTGCAACTGCTAGAAGGAACAAAACGGATGAAACCTACGTTCACCATAATAAAAAAACGAACCATGAATCAAACATTTTGATCAATGGCTCGTTTTTCACTTAGGCTAAAATACTTTTGTCTCAGCCTCATTTTCTATTTGCAAATATCTAATTTTATGGATGTTTTTTTATTGGGATAATTTTCAATAAACCCTGGTCCTAAAGAGACTTTAATGCCATTTATTTTATATACATTATATCGTTCACCGCGATTTAACGTACGAATCTTTACCCATTTTCCTTTTTCTTCTTTTAACAAAACCATCGGTGATTGAATCGTTACAAAACCAATTTGGCCTTTTGAGAGCTTTTTCGTTTTACAAAGATTCTGGGCGACTGAAGCACTGCTTACTTTGTATTTGTTTTTAACAGCGATTGAATCAAAACTTTGAGAATGAAATTGACCAATAACCACTTTTGTACCGGTTTGAACGCGGTCAAACAGCCAGCGTACCTCTTCATCATACATACGAATGCACCCTGAACTTGCGTAAGTCCCGATAGAACTTGGATTATTATTTCCATGAATAGCATACGTCGTTCCATATGTTCCGCGCGCATTTAATCCTAGCCAGCGATCACCTAGCGGATTCCTAGGATCTCCTCCCCGAATGTTGTCTTTATAATAAGGCCGGTTTTTAATTTTATTCACAATGCTAAAGGTACCCTCTGGTGTATAACTCATCTGCCTCCCTGTCGCAACTTTGAACGTCCTGACTAATTTTCCTCCATCATAAAAAGCAAGGGTGTTAGTAGATTTGTTAATAATAATAAGTTGATTTGACGCCGCAGACGCATTGCCTGTCAGACCCATCCCCGCGAGTAAAAAAACAAGCCCAACAAAAAAAACAGCCACCTTTTTCATTTATCGACTCCCCCAATTTCTCTTATATCTATATAAGAAGAGTATAGGATGAAAGGCAAACCATCAGAACACTTTTTATCTTATAAGTCAAAATACAATAAAATCTTTCACGCACCCCTTTTTACTGACAAGAAGCAATAAATGTACATAACAAAAAAACGGCCCTTTAAAGGGCCGTTTCATTTGTATTTAAAGCTTCACTTCAACTTTTGCATTTTTCTTAAGTTCTTCAACTTTTTTCTCTAATGCTTCTTGTTTCTTTTGTTGTTCAAGCTGCTGCTTAATTTGTGGCTTTACGTCTTCAAGCTTTGGCATTTGAGATTGTTCTTTACCGCCGCTTGCTTGACTTTGGCTTTGTTTTGCAAATTGATCGTAATAATCTTGAATTTCTTTATCTGTTACTTCTGGTGTTTGAATGTCTTTATCTACGTACTGCTGATATTTAATGCTGTCAGCCAGCTCAGACTTTAATTGTGATTGAGTTAGTCCTGCATCTTTTAAAGCCGCTTTAAACTGTTTATCTGTTTTGAACTGCTTTTTCGTTTCTTTTAACTTTTTATTTACTTCTTCATCAGTTGCTTTATAGCCTTTGTTTTCAGCTTCTTGCAATAGCAGCGTTTGCCCTACTAAATTGTCAATTGTTTGCTGCTTTACTTGTTTAGCTGCTTCTTTAGATGTTGGGTCTTGTCCCATTTGTTGATATTGGGCTTGTGATGAAGATAATGCCGCATTATATTCTTCACCAGAAACTTTTTTACCGTTTACAACCGCTACGGTTTTCTTCTCATCTACTTTTTGTTTATCTAATTTCTTCTGCATTTCTTTTGCTTGCTTTTCCTGCTTTTCCTGAGCCTCTTTTTGCTTCTCAGTTTGTGCAGTTTTCTGATCATCACTTTTTGATTGCTTTGCATCATCGTTTGAACCGCATGCTGTTAAAGCTGCAGCAATTACCCCAATGAGCAATGTATACATCAGTTTTTTCATGATTAATCTCCTTTCATAATCCCAAACGATTATTAGCTATTCGAAAAAATCATCTAGGGGGCATTGTATATGATATAGGCGTAAAAAGAAACCATTTAGGCTAATTTTAAACATATGTAATAAGATTGAAACGTTCTGTAATCTTATGAAAGGTAAATGCTCTTCTTTATACGGCCTGTCTAATCATAACATTATTTAGTATGATTTACATAATTTACAGTACGTTATACATCTGTATTATTTCAATTTATTTGTTATATGAAAAGCAATAGTATTTGATTTCATGTTTCTCTAAGAACTTTATACGAATTTAACGATATCACAAGTTCTTTTTTTATCCAATTGAAAGCCAAAATTCATTAAAAAAAGAAAAAAGCATGGGATAATCATGCTTTTTTCTTTTCAATTTATGTATGAATTATAAAACGATTCATACGAATACGTAATCAAATTGTTTTCTTTTGCAAAACACTCAATGGAAACAGGAAATAAGAACCCGTATTTTTTTAAAATTGCAATATTTTTTTTGAATTGCTCGCCGTCGCTTTCTTCAATCGGCCGATGCTGGATCGCTTCAATCACGGCAATTATTGTCTGAAGGCTACTAATGACTTGCAATGCTTCATCGAGTAAGCCATTATATAAATGGTCTGTACAATAATCTGGGTTCAATAATTCATCAGGATTAAGCTTATCTACAGATACATACCGAGGTAACAAGTCATAGCGAAGCTGTTCAGTCAACTCTTCTATGTAATTCTCCATTTCTGGCGGAGCTGCTTGGGCAATTTTCATGGTTACCCCCCCTTTTTTCTCTTAACTTATGTCTCTTTATTTAGCATAACATAAACATAAAACGAGAACTTCAGGTAGTTATTTCCTCCTAATTATTTACAAGTTCTTTTAAAAGATTAAAGGATATTTACTAGTATGTAAGGAAGGGATTAAATATGAGTATACACGGCCAATGGCTAGAAGATAAAATCGCAAAAAATGATGCAGGGCAAACAATTGAAGATTATTTAAAAACGAAATGGCGTATTCCTAAAAAAACGCTGCATCAGTTCCGGATGAAGAAAAATGTGCTTATAAACGGCGAGCCTTTACCATGGAGAAACACTCTTAAGGAACATGATAAAATGTCACTTCCTTTTTTTGAAGCAGAGCCTAATGAAATAACACCTTACAATATTGATATAGAGATTTTGTTTGAAGATGAGCACGTACTAATCGTAAACAAACCAATCAACCTAGATACTCATCCTTCATCAGAACAAGACCAAAAAACTCTTTTAAATGCTGTAGCTGCTTATTTTCAAAAAATAGGCCTCAAAACAAAGCCTAGACACGTTCACCGTTTGGACAGCGATACATCAGGTGCTATCTTATTCACGAAGCATTTTGTAGCAAGCTCTGTGTTTGATCAGCTGCTGGCTGAACGTAAAATTAATCGGACTTATATTGCCATCGTCCAAGGAATCATAAAAAAAGAGGACGGAATCATCAATGAACCCATTGGACGCGATCGTCATCACGCTACAAGAAGAAGAGTATCTAGAACGGGACAAGCTGCCAAAACACGTTATCGGGTGTTAAAACGCAATACGGCGAAAAACGAAACGCTTATTGAACTTTCGCTCGAAACCGGACGCACTCACCAAATTCGTGTTCATATGAGTCACATCGGCTATCCATTACTTGGTGATACTCTTTATGGAGGAAAGAGATTAAAAGAACAGCAGCAAGCTTTACATGCCACTAAGCTTTCTTTTATACACCCGTTTACACGTCAGCGCGTGTCAGCTGTTGCACCTCTAACTCAGCAAGTCTTTTCGCCTTACAGCAAGTTGTTTTCTTATTAAACATAAAAGAGAGGTTAAGACACAACCAGCTAAGGGCAAACAAATAGAAGAAGTGCGCTGAACCGCTTGAGATACCTACATGAAACCTGCGTTCACCATATCAATAAAAGAATCCGAACGAGTTGAATTCTTTATCAAGAATCTCAATTCATCGTTCGGATTTTCCTTTAACTAAAATACTTTTGTCCTAGCCTCTTTTTTTCTATTGAATTTTAAATTGACGAATCAAGTTCGCCAATTCTTCACTAATCTCTTGCAGATGTTCCGCTGATTGAGAAACAGTAGAAATAGCTCTAATTTGTTCTTCTGTGGAAGCGGTAATCTCTTCAGTTCCTGCTGCTGATTGCTGTGCAATGGCTGCTATGCTTTGAATTGCCGCTACCACGTCTTCCTTATGCTCATCGATACTGTCCATGCTGCTTGTCACATGTTCGACAGCCGCCGCCACTTGTTCAATCGTAGTTGCAATTTCATGAAAAGCTCGTTCTGTATCTCCTACCACAAAGTCTTGAGACTTTGAAAGCTCTTCTGTACGGTTGCATTCTTCACGCGCAGCAGCGACTTCACCTTGAATCGCTGCAATCGTATGACGAACTTGTTCAGTGGCCTGAGAGGACTGTTCAGCAAGTTTTCGCACTTCTTCAGCTACTACCGCAAATCCTTTGCCATGTTCTCCTGCACGAGCTGCTTCAATACTAGCATTTAATGCAAGTAAATTTGTCTGATCTGAAATACTATTAATCGTGAAAATAATAGATTCAATTTTTTTCATCTTATTTGTTAACTCTTCCATTACAGCTTGAACAGCGTGAATCGTTTGAGACGATTCAGTGGTTTGGCTGCGAAGGAGCTGCATCTGTTTTAAACCTTTTTCATTGATGCTTACAGCTTCAATCGTCATTTTATTAATCTGTGCATTTTGTTCAATGACTTCTTCAATTTGCGAAGATAAACTCATCGTTTTATGATTAGTAGAGTCAGCGTCAGAAGCTTGCTGCGTGGCACCGCTGGCAATCTCATGGATAGCCCGGCCGATTTCTTCACTGGATGCAGTTGCTTCTTCAGATACGGCACTCAAGTCTTCAACAGACGTTTTTACTGTCTCAACAGATGTCTGAACCGTGCCAATCAATGTTTTCATTTTGGCTACCATATCATTAAATAAATGAGTAAGCTCACCAATTTCATCTTTTGACTTCGTCTTCACCTGAACCGTTAAATCGCCAGCTGTTACTTTGGCTACTTCATTTTTCAAGCGGCGAATCGGATTAGTAATAATTCTTGAGAAAAAGATGGTTAACACCACTGATAATAAGATGCCAATTAACGCAATCCAGACAATAACAGTCAGTAAATGATGAGCGCTTGAGAGCATTTCATTATAAATAAAGGCATTTCCTATCTTCCAATTCGTCCCTTCGAGAGTATCATATGCCATCACTCTCTCTTCACCTTGAAAGGTATACTTCATGAAATCTCTATTCCGGTCTGCTTCGTACATTTTTTTCATAAATGGCTGATTCATCAAATTTTTCCCAGCTTCTGTTGGATGAACGAGCGCTGTGCCATTTTGATCAAATAAAAATGCATACCCACCGTGATTTACTTCTGCTTTACCTACAATGTTTTTTAATGCATCTAAGTCTAAATCAGTAGCTATAACGCCCAGCACATTTTTAGTATCTGGATCTAAAATAGCCTTTGCAATTGTCACGACCGTCTTTTTTGTTGCTGCATCTTCATATGGATCCGTATAAATAACCTCATTAGGTGATTCTACTGCTTGTTTGTACCATACCCTTGAAGTCGGATCATAGTTTGAACCAAACTCTTGTTTAGGAACAGAATACATTCCTTTATTTTTAGTGCCTATGTATTCAAGTGCTAGGTTTGGATACTTTTCTTTAAACTGCGTAAACTCTTTTTGAACTGTGTTCCATGTAAAATACGGATTTTTCTCTTGGTTTGTTTGATCTCCTTCCTGCTTAACAAAATTAACAATTACATCGTTTTCACTATACGTTAGCAAAGAACGACTATACATGTCTAAGTACGTATGAATGGTTTCTTTTAACTCTTTCACTTGACTTTGAGACTGAATTTCTACATCTTTTTCTATTTGCGTTTTGGTAAATTGATAAACAGCCCCTGAAACAACTAATAATAAAATAGCTATAAAAATACTAAAAAATACTACGAGCTTCGCACTTAACCTCTTCATTCCCTCACCCTTCTACAAAAATCTTTATATTACTAATAACGGCTTTTCATTTTCATTTTTGAAGAAGTTTTTGTGATTTATTTCAAATTCCCGCAAAATAAAACCAGCGCATCCTTTCATAACGAAAGAACGTGCTGGTCTTATTTTTGTTTTTCGTATGCATCAGGTTCAATATGAACAAGCGTATCTTTAATTTGATGCTCATCGTTCATCATATGTTCAATTTGATCAGCAATTTCATGGCTTTTGATAACATTTAAATGGGGATCTACTTTAACAGTTACATCAATCACGACTTGATTACCAAGCTTGCGCGCTTTCACATCTTCTACTTCTTTTACACCTTCTACAAGCTCGATGCTTTCTTTGTAGTGCCCTAACTTTTCTTCATCAAATCCGTCCGTTAAAGAATGAGCCGCTTCTTTAAAAATCTCAATGGCTGTTTTACAAATAATAATTCCCACAGCAAAAGCAGCTACCACGTCCAGCCAGGGCAGGCCGAATTGTGAGCCGAAAATTCCCACGACAGCCCCTATACTCACAAGTGCATCAGACAAATTATCTTTAGCAACCGCATATAAAGACTGGCTATCAAGTTTTTTAGCAAGCTTAATATTATATCGGTAGACACCACCCATAACAGCAGCCGCTCCAAGACCTACCCAAGCAGCCAGTAAATTAGGCGCTTCAGATTTGTCCATAAATAATGACTGACCCGCATCGACCAATACTTCTAGTCCGATTACCATCATGATAAAAGAAGCAATAAGTGAAGAGATATGTTCCGCTCTGGAATGTCCATAGGGATGATCATTATCGCGAGGTTTTTTAGAGATTTTTAAGCCGACTAAGACGGCAATTGATGCAATAATATCTGTAACATTATTAAGACCGTCGGCTTTTAATGCAGAGGAAGCGGTGACACCCGCAATGATAAGTTTACATGTCGATAAAAAGATATATGATAAGATACTAACCCAAGCGCCTTTTTGGGCTTGCTCATAGTAGTTCTCCATCCCTTCCACTCCTTTATTCAAAATAAGCAAACTTAGTGTAACAAATGGATTTCGTGTGGGTCTATAGAAACATTATTGGCTGCTAACATACAAATAGAGAATGTTAAACTCTTTAGCTTTCTGCAAAACAAGTTGCCTTTACTCAACACTTTAAACGTTTAAGATCTTTCTAAATGTGGCACTTCATGTAGAAGGACATTTTTTTAAATCGCCCTGTAAAATTGTTTACTATTTTTTAAAGGGTGTGATTTTTATCACAGCTGAAGCAATTTATTCTTGTTACACTAACATTGTGAAAAACATCACAAAATAAAATTCAAAGGATGATACAAATGAAAACACAATTTACACCAAAAACACGAAAAGTTGCCGTTATCGGAACTGGTTTTGTGGGCTCAAGCTACGCTTTTTCAATGGTGAATCAAGGTATTGCCAATGAATTAGTGTTAATCGATATGAACAAAGAAAAAGCAGAAGGTGAAGCACGTGATATCAATCATGGAATGCCATTTGCCACACCGATGAAAATCTGGGCTGGAGATTATAAAGACTGTGCTGACGCTGATTTAGTAGTTATTACAGCGGGCGCTAATCAAGCTCCAGGGGAAACACGCTTAGATCTAGTTGAAAAAAACGTTAAAATTTTTGAATGCATTGTAAAAGATATTATGAACAGCGGATTTGACGGCATCATTTTAGTGGCAACAAATCCAGTTGATATTCTCGCACACGTTACACAAAAAGTATCAGGATTACCAAACGAACGGGTAATTGGTTCAGGAACGATTCTTGACACAGCTCGCTTCCGCTACTTGTTAAGCGACTATTTCGAAGTAGATTCTCGCAACGTCCACGCTTATATTATGGGGGAACATGGAGATACGGAATTTCCTGTTTGGAGCCACGCGCAAATTGGCGGTGTGAAGCTCGAACATTTTATCAATACTGCCGCTATTGAAAAAGAACCCGATATGCAGCATCTATTCGAACAAACCCGCGATGCGGCTTACCATATTATTAATCGAAAAGGAGCGACTTATTACGGAATTGCAATGGGGCTTGTACGTATTACCAAGGCTATTTTAGATGATGAAAATTCTATTTTAACAGTATCTGCTTTATTAGAAGGACAATACGGTATTTCTGATGTGTATATCGGCGTACCAGCTATCATTAATAAAAACGGCGTGCGTCAAATTATTGAATTGAATTTAACCCCTCACGAACAGCAGCAGCTCGAGCACTCTGCTAGCATTCTTAAGCAAACTCGCGACAGAGCTTTTGTGTAACATCTAAAGATTTTTGCGGGGGACTCCCCCGCTCCCTTGTTTTAAATATGTAGTAGAGGTGTATGAATATGACGTGGACTCAGGTATATAATCCGTTAGATAATATTTGGCTTTCTGCACTAATTGCACTCATCCCCATTATCTTTTTCTTTATTGCTTTAACTCTTTTGAAATTAAAAGGACATATTGCTGCTGGTATTACAGTGCTTCTTGCTATGATTATTGCTATTTATTTTTATGATATGCCTGCTTCAATGATCTTAGGAGCCACAGGCTATGGGTTTCTGTATGCACTTTGGCCCATCAGCTATATTATTATCGGAGCGGTGTTCTTATACAAGCTAACTGTCAAAAGCGGACAGTTTACTACCATCAGACAATCTATTATTTCAATAACCGACGACCCCCGCTTGCAAATGCTGCTTGTTGCTTTTTCCTTTAATGCTTTTTTAGAAGGGGCAGCGGGATTTGGAGCTCCAATTGCCATTACAGCAGCGCTTCTAGTTGGACTTGGGTTCAAACCGTTAAAAGCAGCGGCGCTATGTTTAATTGCTAATACAGCTTCAGGAGCGTTTGGCGCCATGGGGATTCCTGTTATTGTCGCAGGACAAGTATCTGGCATAGATCCAAAAGAAATTGCTCATTTTCTTGGCACGCAGCTTCCGATTATTTCTTTTCTTATCCCTTTTTTACTTGTCTTTATTATGGATGGGATAAAAGGATTAAAAGACGTATGGAAAGCAACGAGCATCACAGCCGTTTCCTATGCACTGACACAGTATTTAACTGTTACATACATCGGCCCTGAACTTCCAAATATCACATCTTCTATTGTGAGTTTACTTGCTCTTGCTTTTTATATTAAACGAACAAGCCCGGCAGCGGCTAAAAGCTTCAGCCTGTCACCAAAACAGATTTTAAAGGCTTGGTCTCCTTTTATTCTATTAACGATACTCGTTACGGCTTGGAGCATTTCTTTTGTCAAAACAATGCTTGAACATATGAACCTGCTTATTAACGTCCCATTTTTACACAATCACGTAATTAAAGCAGCGCCTTTAGTAAAAGATCCTACGCCTTACGCTGCTATCTTAAAAATAGACGTATTTGCAGCAACAGGTACAGCAATTCTTATTGCTTGTATCCTTTCAGTTTTCTTGCTTAACATATCGCCAAAAGTGGCATGGACCACTCTTTTAGAAACCGTAAAAGAATTATCAAGGCCTATTATTACTATTATGATGGTCATTGCTTTTGCTTTTATTTCAAATTACTCAGGACAGTCTTCTACACTTGGATTGGCGCTCGCTACATCAGCTGCTTATTTTCCATTTTTATCCCCATTTCTTGGCTGGATCGGCGTATTTCTAACGGGGTCTGTCGTATCAAATAATGCGCTGTTCGGCAACTTGCAGCTAACTACAGCTCAGCAAATTAATGTCTTGCCGGTTATTCTCGTAGCGGCCAATACTGCCGGCGGCGTGATGGCTAAAATGCTTTCTCCTCAATCAATTGCTGTCGCTGCCGGAGCAGTGGGACTGGCTGGAAAAGAAGGTGAACTGTTTAAATACACGCTCAAATACAGCATGGGATTTTTGATAATAGGAGGATTTGTTACCTTTTTATTGGCGTGGTGGTTATGATAAAAAAGCGCTAAAAAACTGTTATTACCGTGTTTCTTTCATTTAAACAAACGTTTGATTATATAAAAAAGTCCCCAGTTAGCACTGGGGGTTTTTTTATTCTGAAATAAGTAAACCTATATTGCCGAATTGTTTTCCTTTATCTAATCGTTCGCAAGCTGCAACTGCCTCTGACAGCGGATAGAATCGATCGACGATTGGTTTAATTTGATGTTTCTCTATAAAATCCATCATGTCCACGAATTCTTCCTGACTTCCCATAGACGTACCAAGTATGTTGAATTGAGGATAAAAAATGGTTCTTAGAGGTAATTCAACTTCATTTCCAGAACTTGCACCAAAATTAACAATTCTTCCATTTGGCTTTAATATTTCAAAATAAGTAGGAAATAAAGCTGCCCCCACACTATCAAGTATGATATCTACTTTTCTATTGTTGGTTTCTTCTTTTAAGTTGCTTCCGCTATCTAATGCATAATTCGCTCCATGCTTTAGAGCTTGCTTTCTTTTTTCACCACTTCTAGAAGTGACTGTTACGTTAGCTCCGATAGCTTTTGCGAATAACAATCCATAGGTCGCGACTCCGCTTCCTATACCGGGAATAAGGAGGTGCTCTCCTTTTTTTAATTGGCCTTTTGTAAATAGAGCTCTATAAGCAGTTAAAGCGGATAGTGAAAGAACCCCCGCCTGTTTCCAAGATAGATAAGCTGGCTTTTGTACAACGTTATTCGCTTGTATGATTACATACTCTGCAAATGTTCCATGTGATGGACCGCCTAAAATTTTAGGTGTAAGTGGAACGTGTTCTACACAATCCCACTCTAGACTCGGATTAACAATTACTTCCATTCCTTTTTTTAAACCTTTTACGCCTTCTCCCAATTCTTCTATAATGCCTGCACCGTCTGAACCGGGAATAATCGGCTTATCTCCTTTACCTCTATTTTTCATAACGAACAAGTCTCTCCGGTTTAAACCTGCTGTTTTTAACCTTATTTTTATTTCTCCCCTTTGAGGATGCATCTCCTGAAGGTCTCTGTACTTCATGCCTGCTATTCCACTTTTTTCACTATGTATAATGCCTTTCATCCTTTCGCCTCCTCTTAATCTACCCTACTAAAAAGCTGTAAATGGCAAAAGAAATATGCCTAAAAAAAGGAAAAAAACAGTTTTCACATTCACTTTTTCACCGTTTTATCTTTATTTTTCTGTATCGTAAAGGTATTAAGCTTCTTTTATTACATTTTCATTACAAACAATATTTTTGTAATAAAAAGATTAAAAAGTAGAAAGAAACGCCTGAAAATGTTAATAAATCAACCTTTAACTGGTAATTCTCTTACTATACCTAGTTTAGAAACTAGTAAAAAACTAAAAAAAATTAAGAAAAAAAAGCCAAAACACTTTCTTTTGTTACAGATTTATTGTAATATAAATGTAACAAAAGAAATATAAAACACATAATTGTTACATAAATAAGGTTAATTAATTAGGAGTGAGTTAGAAATGAAAAAAATTGGACTAGTTTTATCATCAATCGCTATTTTCTTTACACTAAGCACTGGAGTTACAGCACAAACAACATCTACAACATTAACGGATGCAAATGCTGTCAAAATTGCAGCTAGTGCCAGCAATCATTTCTGGAGTGCTCTGCACGGTTATAAAAACAAACCATGTACAGAACGTACATTTGAATATAAAGGAACTGAGTACGTGTATCTTTGCCCTGAATTTGATACAAAAGCTGAGCTATCAAGCTACTTATCTGAGACATTTACAAATAGTGCAGTAGAAAAAGGATTAACAAATTACGGCTATATCACATATAACGGCAAACTTGCACACCCAATCGGCGACGGATTCAGCATGTTAGAGTGGTCAAAAGCAAAAACAAAGCTTGTGTATCAAACAGCAACAGTTCGCTCTTATGAATTCACAGTTCCAACTGTAGATGGCGGCAGCGTAAAACGAACTGTCACATTCTATAAATCTAATTCTCAGTGGAAAGTAAATAAATTTGACGCTGTTCAATAATAAAAAAAGCAGGCCTGCTTGAGCAGACCTGCTTTTTTTATTTTTGATCGATAACATAAATAAAACTTCTACTTACAGCGCTCTAATAGCTGTAAATAGAAGTTGAGATCACAAGTTTAAGTAAATCAAATTTTGTCGAATCCTGTAGAAACAGTGATAAGTTACGTTTTATATTACAGGCTAAATTGCTTATTGTCAACATAATTCAGCAAAAAGATAGGGCAATATATTCAGAGCATAATAAAGACATTAACTTGGATTTTGTTCATGTTCCTCTGGGTTATCATGTACAGGATGAGCGCCTGGAAATAATCTCTGCGCTTTTTCATGAAGATTTTTGTTTTCATAATTAAATGCGCTATACGTTCGCTGCCCTTCTTCCCATGAAGTAGATTTCCCCAGTTTTTGATTAACAGGAGAGCCGAAAGGACCGTCTGGAAATTCTTCAGCGGTTATATACTCATGGCTTTTTTCTACTGTAGAGAAATCATCATACGATGGTTGTTTGTCTTCTTTCAATGATTTCACCCCTTCTTTCTAGAAGATTTTCTACTAGTATGCACACTTCTTTGTAAAAAACCCTCTTAAATTAGTCTAAATCAGGGTATGATAACTATACATTTATTTTTAAAAGGAGTTGAACAGCTTGGAACCTAGACCTCAGAAAGGAACTTTTTTCCGAGAAAAAATCTTAAATAATAAATTTGTTGTATATACAATTATTATTTTTATTCTCAGCATGACTATTTTTTCGTTATCAAAAATCGGATTTATTTTAATTCCTATCTCTATTTTTATTAAAACAATCGCATTGCCAATTATCCTAGCAGGAATTTGCTTTTATTTATTTAATCCGCTTGTTGACTTTTTAGAACGAAAAGGTGTAAAACGAATTATTTCCATTCTTGTTTTATACATAGTGATTATCGGCGCATTAGCCATTATTATTTCATCGGTTATTCCGCCTCTAAAAAATCAAGTTGACCGTCTTATTGATAATATCCCAGAGCTGACGCATGACGTTCAGCATGCGGTGACGAACCTTTCGAATAACCGATATGTCGAACAAGGTCTTCAGTCGGCTAACACGGACCTAGATAAGATTTCAAAAGATGCATCAAAACACTTGAGTAAATATGTTTCTGGATTTTCAAGCGGTATTGTGAACTTTGTCGGCACCATTACAGAAATTATATTATCGGTTGCCGTTTTACCCTTTATTCTTTTCTACTTATTAAAAGATGGGAAAAACTTACCTAATTACATTGTAAAACTGCTTCCAAACCGCTCTCGTTCTGAAGCTAAATTCATTTTAGCCGACATGAACCACGCATTAAGCGCATATATTCGCGGGCAAATTTTTGTTGCGATTTGTATAGGTGTACTGCTTTTCATTGGCTATCTGATTATTGGGTTAGATTATGCATTACTTCTAGCGATTATCGCCATGGTAACCAATGTTGTCCCTTACCTTGGTCCTATTATCGCCATTATTCCAGCCATTATTATTGCGTTTATTACGTCTCCTTTCATGCTTGTAAAACTGGCCATTGTCTGGGCAGTTGTTCAATTGCTTGAAGGCAAAGTAATCTCTCCGCAAATTATGGGAAGAAGCCTGGATATTCACCCGATTACGGTCATTTTTGTCATTCTAACCGCCGGAAACTTATTCGGAATCATCGGTATTATTTTAGCCGTTCCTGGATATGCCGTTTTAAAAGTTATTATTACGCATATTTACCAATTCATCCGTTTGAATTCTACTATGTATCCAGATAAAAAAGCATAATAAAAAGCCCATCGATTTTCGATGGGCTTAACTTTTTACTTTTGTTCTTCTTCATCTTCACGATCAAACCAAAGGAGCTCTTGATCATCTTCATCTCCATTATAGTTGATGAGAATTTCTTCTCCTGCTTGGATATCCGTATATGCATAAAAATCAAAGGTATGATTGTCAAAATTAATTTCATACGTAGCATTTGGTGTATACGAGTGATTAAACAGCATACCGTATCCCAAAAGAATAGCCGTATGATTCACTCCATATTCAAAAGCATAATCCGCTAGTGTTGTTTTCTCAATAAAATCATGCTCTTTATTAGGATAAGCGATTACGGGAGCTTCGTGAATAAGCGTTCCTTTTTTTATATCTTGCTTAGCAAATACACCTCTATTAAATTCTCCGTCGCTTATCGTAGACTTTTTTATTTCGATCATATTCGTCACCTATATATTCTTTCCTCTAAGATTTTCTTCTTCCCTAAGCTTGACAGTTTCTAATGGGGAAATCAACTGTTTTTCATAACCACTTGAATATAAACTGAAGGAACGCATATCATGCGCGCTTGTGTAAGCACTTACCTTAGTAGGAACATGCGATGTGGTTTTATTTTAGACATGGAGTCGCAATGATTTGGTTAGCTCTTGTTATTTATACGTTTTCATCTATTACTAAATGGGGGAACAAAAAAACAAATAAGAAATAAAGTGGAGGTCTAACAGAAGCATACGTTTTCTTACCTATTATTTTTAAACAAAATGGGCTGGGAGGAGCAGTATTTATGAAACGAATCATTGACTCGCATATTCACCTCGATCAATATGAACCGAAAAGATGGAAAGACATAATAGAGAAGGATCGTTCGTTACAAGCGCTTATTTCTGTATCTTCTACATTACACTCTTGCCAACTTAATCAAAAAATCAGCAAGTTATATTCCTGCGTGAAACCCGCCTATGGATTTCACCCTGAACAAATGCTGCCTTCTCCAAATGAATTAGCGGAGCTATTTGCTTGGATCGATCAAAACAATGAAGAAATGATCGCTGTTGGTGAGGTTGGTCTACCTTATTACTTAAGGCAGACATACCCTCTTTCTCTAGAACCCTATTTGGAGCTGCTTGAAGCTTTTATTATTCATTCAAAAAAGTGGAGAAAGCCGTTAATTCTGCATGCTGTATATGAAGATGCTGAAATTGTGTGTGACTTACTAGAAAAACATTCCGTGTCTAAAGCTCACTTCCACTGGTTCAAAGGAGCTAAACAAACCGTTGAACGAATGAAAAACAACGGTTACTATATTTCAGTTACACCCGATATTGTATATAAGCCTAAAATCCAAGCGCTTGCCATGGAATACCCTCTTGACTACTTGATGGTCGAAACAGATGGTCCGTGGCCATTTGAAGGACCTTTTCAAAACCAGACAACGGTTCCATCAATGATACATCAGTCCGTTGAGGAAATAGCACGTCTCAAAGGAGTTTCTGGAATGGAAGCATATGATTTTTTATATCAAAATACGTCTTGTTTTTATAATCTCTCCACATAAAAGGCCTTTCCCTAAGGAAAGGCCTTTTATATCTAAATTCGTTTCACAAGTTTTACGATCAGCACAATCACTGCAATGACAAGAAGAATGTGAATGATGCCGCCGCCAATATGAAAAACTAATCCTAATAACCAAAAAATAAATAAAAGTCCAATAATCGTCCACAACATAATTTTTTCTCCTTTTTTTATATGTAGTATTTGTTATAATTTTATATTTCCCTAAATGTGCATAAATAAACGCATTTCATATACATCTTTTCACTAAAGAAGGTTCACATAATGTACAAAAAGTACTCATGTTCTCTGTGGTAAAATAAGTATGTAATCTTATTTCATTTAAACTATAGCGGAGATGATTAACTATGACGTGGATTGTACTACTTTCCATTATTCTTGTAAGTGCGCTCAAAATATTAGTAACGTGTCTTCCAACTCCAGTGGTCAAATGGCTTATGACTAAATTTCAATTACATCCAACACTTGATGACCAAAGCGTTACTATCACAGTTGATGGGAAACCTTTAGAAGGCAAAAATAAAATGCAAGTGATTGATTATTTTAATAAAGCAACATTTTTAAAACAATATTATGTCCATGAAGGAAATAAGGACTATTATAAGCACCTAGAAGACAGTGAAACTCCACTGGTTATCGATACGAAAAAAGGAAAAAAAGATGTTCGATTATGCGTATACAGTTATGATGATCATGTCGATGTCGTAAAACAGTATAAAAACAAAATTATTGCTTACAGCCTGCTGTCTGATCACCTTCAAAAGCAGTCCATAACAGCTGACCTAGCTTAAACCAGTCGCCTATAAGGCGGCTTTTTTAGTTTTAGTTTTAATTTGAAGCTATCTTATTTAAAAATACCAAACTTTAACATTAAATCTAGTGCTATAATATAAATTAATATAATTTTCTAACTTTTTAAGAGGTGATGGATAATGCTTTCTTTGTTAGGGTTTGGAATGATTGCGACTTTTCTATTTCTTGTCATTAGTAAACGCTTATCCGTGGTTGTTGCTTTTATTTTTGTCGCTATCCTCTTTGGTATAATTGGAGGTTTTAGTGCCGATATGGGCGATATGATGATGAAGGGTATTTTAAAAGTAGCTCCTACGGCCATTATGATCGTTTTTGCTATTTTATATTTTGGACTAATGATTGACGTCGGTTTATTTGATCCTATGATTTCTCGTATCCTAAACATTGTGAAAGGCGATCCTTTAAAAGTCGTAATGGCAACTGCCGTTATTACAATGCTTGTTGGCTTGGACGGAGACGGCTCTTCTACATTTTTAATTACAGTTTCCGCCTTGCTTCCTTTGTACACAAAACTGGGAATGAACCGACTAATACTGGCTTGTGTTATTAGTTTAAGCGCAGGTGTTATGAATATGATTCCTTGGGGAGGTCCTCTCGTAAGAGCCGCAGCAAGTTTGCAATTAGAAGTATCAGATCTATTTAACCCTCTTATTCCAGCTATGGCAGCGGGATTGATGTGGACTTTATTTTCAGCATACTTACTCGGAAAGAGAGAGAAAGCGCGCTTAGGCACCATTCATTTAAAAGGTTCATCAATGGCTTTTGCTGAACAGCTTTCAGTTCATGAGACCCCTGGGAAGCCACCTAGACTCTTTTGGTTTAATGCCTTATTGACACTGTGCTTAATGACTCTCTTGGTCGTAGACATACTCCCTATTCCTATTTTATTTGCTATTGCTTTTGCCATTGCTTTATTTGTTAATTTTCCTCACCCAAAAGAACAGCAGGAAAGAATCTTAAGTCATGCAAACAGCTTTGTAATGGTTAGTACGTTGGTTTTTGCAGCCGGAATCTTTACAGGCGTTTTTACAGAAACAAAAATGATGGATGCCATGGCTAATACCATTGTCAGCCTCACTCCTGAATGGCTGGGATCTCACCTTCCCTTAGTTGTAGCAATAACGAGCCTTCCTCTCAGCTTTGTATTTTCACCTGATGCTTATTACTTTGGCATTTTACCTGTTATTAGCCATACAGCAGCTAATTTTGGTGTAGACCCTGTAGAAATAGGACGAGCAGCTTTATTGGGACATTCCACAACTGGGTTTCCCCTATCTCCTTTAGTACCCGCTACTTTCATTCTGATTGGGCTGGTTGAAGTAGATTTCGGGGAGCATCAAAAGTTTCTTTTCAAGTGGGCCTTTGGGACAACTATTGTGATGACAATTACAGCCATTTTAACGAATGCTATTTCCCTTTAGACTCTATCATAAAAAAGGAAGCCGACTACCATAAGGCAATCGGCTCACACATGTAGGATATTGATTTAACACTAACAAAGTACAACACAACACTAGTAATTATATAATATATTTCATTATTTTGAAAGCGATTTCATAGATATTTTTAAAAATATTTTGTTATTTGTTTTTCATAGAAAAAAACCACGTTTCAGCCAATTCGAAACGTGGTTTTTTTCTGTAAGGACTTGCCCTACAGGCTATAAATGGAAGTACGCTCATTATAGCATGAGCTCTTATCTAGATTCTATGGTAATTACTGTATAATATCGTTACATTACGACCGGTTGTATTTTTCTGTCCATGTGCAGCGTATTCCATGGCTCATCCTGTTCAGCAAGCCTTTCGATAAAATCTTGTGAAGTCCAGAATGGAATAGCCCCCGGTAAAAAAGGATGAGTATGCAGATACAACGTGTCATAAAAATGACTTTGAGCAAATTGTTCCACTGCTTTTAACAGCTGCTGTCCAATGCCTAGACGCCGGTATGCTGGATCGACATAGCATTTTACAATCTCGGCTGCAGTTTTATGTTCATATCGCTTTTTTAATGCATGAAACCTTCCATCGTAAGCGTATAAACCCATTGTTCCAATTACTTGTTGATTTTCCGTGACAGCTGCAAAAAAAGCAGCGCCTTTCGCTTGAACATAATATTCATTAAAATGAAGCAAATCCACAGGAAGCTGATTTTTTTCCATCATAGGAAATAGCTCATTCCGCATATTCATGACAAACTGAATCACTTCAGCATCCTTTTCTGTTACTTCTTTAATTTGATACATTTGTACTTCTTGCACGTTTACTGTCACATCCTTTTATCTATCATTGTATACTTTCTCTTTTTCCTATAGGAACAACACAATATTGACTATGGCGTTACGTCTAAATGCTGAGTGAGCATATAATACTCGCTTGGATTTGTGGTCCAGTTTTTCACTTTTTGATTATAAGCAACAACAATGTTTGGATGTACAATCGATGATGTCAGCATTTCCTCATTAATCAAAGCGGTTGCTTGCTTAGCTAACTGATCTCGCTTTGCGTCATCTATGGTTAAATTTAACTGCTGAATCATTTTTGTTAGCTTATCATTATCAATCCGGCTGGCATTTAAACCACCGCCCGGCAAATAGTTCGTACTTAAATAATAGCTTGCATCTCCTCTAGGTGCAGTGATAAGACTGTACAGTGCTAAATCCCAATCGTCTTTTGCCATTACATATTCATCGCTGTCCTCAACGAGATGAATCTTAATAGTAATTCCTAACTCTTTCGCATTAGACTGTATAAGCTGAGCAATCAAAGGAAGTTCCGGCAGAGAGCTGTATGTGACAAGAGAGAGGGATAATGGCTTTCCATTTTTGATTGTTTTGCCATTTTTAATTTGATAGCCTGCTTTCTCTAAATATTTTTTAGCAGATGGCATACCTCTTTGCTCATTAGCATTATTATCAGCAAAAGGAAATTGGGGTAAAAATGGACCTCGAGCGGCTGCCGCTTGATTGTTCATGATGCTGCTGACAATTTCTTTTCGGTTCAGTAAGGTATCGATAGCTTTTCTTACATTTTCGTCTTTTAATGCGTCATTGGTTTGATTATAAAGTAATAAATGTGTACGCACACTGGGTACTCCACTTACCTTAAAAGACGGATCTGTTTGTAAAGTGCCCAAACTTTCTAAAGGCGGGCGATAAATAATATCGGCTGTTCCGGACTGAAGAGCCGCAACTCGCGCATTAGCATCTTCGTTAAATGCAAAGATCGCATTTTTCAATTTTACTTTCCCATTCCAATAATGTTCATATCTTTCTAACTTCACTTGATTTCCTTGATCGAAAGTCAAAACTTGAAATGGACCTGTGCCAATAGGCTTCTTAGCTATATTAGAAACATCAATATCTATAATAGCTGTGTTTGGATGCACTAACTCAGAAGGAAATTTAGGCATTGGTTCTTTTAATGTAATTGTCAGCGCATGACCGTTCGCTTTCATTTCTTTAATATTTAAAGCGTTTTTCATCGCATAACTTTGATCTATCGTTCTTTGAAGAGAAGACTTAACGGCATTTGCATCTAGCGCTTTACCATTTTGAAACGTAATATTCTTTCTTATCGTAAATGTCCACGTAAGACCGTTATCTTCCGTTTTCCACTTTTCAGCAAGCCAGGGCTTTATTTTTAAATCATTGCTGATTTTAACAAGCGTCTCCCCTACTCCCGCACGAACTGCTGTATAATTATCATCCGTATGAGGATCAAGCGTTGCAGATGTAAAATTAAATAAAAACGTCACACTTTTATCCGTTTTCTTTCTTTCTTTTATACTTATGCTCTCTTCATTAGGAGCGCAAGCAGTGAGGCAAAGTAACACAAGAAATATCATAGATACGAATTTTTTATTATTTATCATTGCTTTTTCCACCTTCTATTTTAATACACAAAAAAGCACTTCTAAAAAGAAGTGCTTGTCTTCACAACAAATTCAGATAAACGTATTCCTTGTTTATCCTATTTTTGGTTCTGCCAAAACACCTCCCTATCCTCGTAGGTTATTGTGTGTTGCGATTTATGGCAGGTCTCCTGGCTTCAAGTCATTGCCTTATACCGCCTTCCCGTCTCTAAATAGACAGTGGCTTTTTGGCATAAGGCTCCTTGTTACAGTGGCGGGACCGCTCCGGATTTGCACCGGATTCCCTTTTAAGGCAATTGAAAAACAATTGCCACCATAAAAGCTGGTTATTTAATTTAGTAGCGTGCTCTTGAAACTCTAGAAGTAGAAGCTGATGGTGAAACATCTTCATCATCAAATCCAGTGGCAATAACGGTTACCATCATTTCGTCCTTTAAATCTTCATTAATCACGGATCCAAAAATCATATTTAAGTCCTGATCAGAAGCCGACGTGACAATATCTGCTGCTTCCTGTACTTCGTAAAGACTCAGGCTGCTGCCGCTTGTAATGTTCAACAGCACGCCTCTTGCTCCATCAATCGATGCGTCTAGCAGCGGACTAGAAATCGCTTTTTTCGCTGCTTCAATTGCCCGGTCTGATCCGGAAGCTCGTCCGATACCCATAAGCGCAAATCCTTGATTAGACATGATTGTTTTTACATCAGCAAAATCAAGGTTAATCAGCCCCGGAACAGCGATTAAATCTGAAATACCTTGAATACCTTGGCGAAGAACATTATCTGCTTCACGGAATGCTTCAAGCATAGGCGTCTTTTTATCGACAATTTCAAGCAAGCGGTCGTTTGGAATCACAATAAGGGTATCTACCGATTCATTCATCGCAGTAATACCGCCTACTGCTTGCTTCGTACGTTTATTTCCTTCAAACTTGAACGGGCGAGTGACTACTCCAATTGTTAAAGCATTTAGTTCACGGGCAATTTGGGCAATAACCGGAGCTGCTCCAGTACCGGTTCCTCCGCCCATGCCAGCTGTTACGAATACCATATCTGCGCCTTGCAGTACTTCTTGAATTTGTTCTCTGCTTTCTTCGGCTGCTTCTCTTCCCACTTCTGGATTAGCTCCTGCACCTAATCCTCGCGTTAAGGCCGCACCAATCTGCATTTTCACATCTGCTTTAGATAAGTTAAGCGCCTGAGCATCTGTATTAACGGCGATAAATTCTACCCCTTGTACACCATGTTCAATCATACGGTTAACGGTGTTATTTCCTCCACCGCCGACTCCAATTACTTTAATTCGCACTAATGGCGATACATCTGCATCAAATCCAAACATTCTAAGTTCCTCCTCAATGATCAAAATTACTTTCTCTTATTATCCGAAAAAACACGTGAAGAACCTTTTACTACTATATTTAAGGCGTAACTGTTCTTTTGTTTTACAGATTTTATACATTTCTCTTTTAACCTTTAAATCTTTACATCTTTATGTAAAATTATTGTTGTTCTGCAGTTAGTACGCCGAACTCTTTTTTGGTTTTTCTACTCAAAACGGCATATAAGCTTATTGTATCATTCATTTGACAGATGTCTGTATTTAATTTTGAGTAAGATGTGACTAAGAGAATAATATTTTTATAGACAAAATGAGAAAAAGCCCTTAGAAATAAGGGCTTCTCTAGATAATAAACCGTTTTATAATTTCCCAGTTAAGAATTGAGCTTCTCCCATGCCAAAGCTCCAGTCAGCATTACCGTTCTCAACAATTGAAATCATAATGTCGTTTGGCTGAATACCGCAGCTTTCTCCCAGCTCTTTTACAATTAATTTGTAAAGAGCTTGTTTTTGCTCTTCTGTTCGCTGTTTACTCGTTACACT
Source organism: Priestia sp. VA7 (assembly GCF_055710015.1). Classification (NCBI taxonomy): domain Bacteria; kingdom Bacillati; phylum Bacillota; class Bacilli; order Caryophanales; family Bacillaceae; genus Priestia; species Priestia sp. VA7. Next base: position 32,718 of record NZ_JBVQPN010000007.1, on the reverse strand, counting down.
TATAATAACCAAATCCTTGCTTCTCTCAAAGCCAAGACCTGTATCTTCAATAATCATTTCATGAGCAGGATGCTGATGTACAATTTGATAGCGGTCGCGTTCTGGGACGCCAAAGGCTTCTAGTATCGCTCGGTGAGTAGCGTCTAGTAATGCTTTTAACTCTTTTTCATCTCTTCCTTCTATTACATCAAATCTAAGTAATGGCATACTAAGTAACCTCCAGCTTTTTGTCTAATATATTATTGCTTTATCATATCACAACTATCATTTGTAAAAAAAGATATGCTATTCCAAATGTGCTCTCTAGTGAAAGAGCGCTCAAACTCTTCACTAAAAGCTGAACCGAATAAAAAGAAATGAGCAGCATAACGGCTCATTTCATTAGTACAAAAATATTTATAATAAGAGCTAAAATACATACAGATACAATGGCAATGAGTACGTTCATCACAAGGTTTTGCGAGGATGTTTTAGCTTGTTTTTTCATATCAGCCCGACTCATCTGTTGCTTTTCATGATCACTTTTAGACATCACGTAGCCTCTCCTATTCATCAAAATGTCAGCAGTGTGTAAATGATTTTTGAGAAACCTTGATCCAGTTTTTTTGTATAAACAGCAGCACATGCAGGTTATCACCAGTTATTTTAGCATGTTTTGTCAAATAAGTGGACTATGTAGCGCTTCAATTTAGTATTCACGGCCAAATATATTTAAATTCGTTGCTTTTCTCTTCTTTTCTCGCTATTGTTTGAGAAGAAGGATAATTAGATACGATAAAGGATGATACGATATTGAATAACCATACGCAGCTGCCTCAGTATATCTACACATACGCATGCAGCGAAGAGGAACTCTCACTATGTCAATTAGAGAGACGCTCTCTTTTTGAAATTGAAACTGAGAAACCTATCATAAAAAGTGCCGTTAAACTTGATCCAAGCAGAAGCCCTTTTATCAAAGAGCGATTAGATATTATGTATGAATCAGATGACCTTGCGGATATTTGCAAACAAGTAGAAGATATTGACCTTGGAGATCAAACATTCAAACTCATTTTTATGAAAATTAATGACTTGGAAAAAGATCAAAAAATAAGTTATAAAGGTCAGCGTGCTGTTGAACGTGATGTGGGTTGGCATTTTGTAGCAGAAGCAGACTTGCATAACCCTGACCATTTGTTTGGCATTGTTCCATTTGAAGGACGCTGGTATTTTGGAAAATATCAAAAAAGTGAAGCTGTATGGCTGCATCATTTGAAGAAACCGCGTGAATACTCTACGGCACTCAGTACCCGCCTTGCAAGAGCTGTAGCTAACATTGCCGTTCCAAATCCTGAAGGAATCAAAGCGATTGATCCATGCTGTGGTATTGGTACAGTTCTGGTAGAAGCTCTTTCAATGGGCATTGATATTGTAGGACGGGATATCAATCCACTTGTGACCGACGGATCTCGTGAAAATATTGCGTATTTCGGCTTAAGCGGTGATGTCAAAACGGGACCGATTTCGGATGTTACAACTCACTATGATGTAGCTATCATCGACATGCCTTACAATCTCTACACCCATGCGACGCCTGAAGATCAGCTTTCTATTTTGAAACACGCTCGCCGCTTTGCGGATAAAGTAGTCGTGATTACAGTAGATACGATTGACCATATGATTCATGAAGCTGGCTTTTCTATTTCAGATCGCTGCGTAGCGCGCAAAAGCGTATTTTCTAGACAAGTAGTCGTATGCGAATAAAAAAGACACCAGTCTAACAGGCTGGTGTCTTTTGATTTACCACTCTTTAGGTTCATAGTCTAATTCTTTGAATAGCTGCGTACGCTCTTTTTTCGTTAAATCTCTCCATTGCCCAACAGGTAAGTTATTTAAATGGATATTCATAATACGAGTGCGCTGAAGGCGGTACACTTCATATCCGAGCACTTCACACATACGGCGAATTTGACGATTTAAACCCTGTGTTAAAATAATTTGAAACTCATACTTAGACAGCTGTGTCACTTCACAAGGAAGCGTTTTTGTGCCTAAAATTTTCACTCCCTCAGACATGTTTTTGATAAACTCTGGTGTAATTGGCTTATCTACTGCAACAATATATTCTTTTTCATGCTTGTTTTCTGCACGTAAAATTTCATTAATAATATCGCCGTCATTTGTAAGTAAAATTAAGCCGTCTGAATCCTTATCAAGTCGTCCAACGTGGTGAATACGCAAAGGGTGATTGACTAAATCAATGATGTTTCCCTTTACTTTTTTTTCACTCGTACTTGTAATGCCGACTGGTTTATTAAGCGCAATATATACATTATTTCGAGCAATCCGAAGCTGTTGGCCGCTTACTCGAATATCATCGCCAGGCTTAACTTGATCTCCGACTTTTGCAACCTTTCCATTAACGGTTACTCTTCCTTCACTAATTAACTTATCTGCCCCTCGTCTTGACGCTTTGCCAGATTCGCTAATAAATTTATTCAGTCTCAGGTGAATCACAACCTTACATTTAAAAATTTTAAAATTTGTCTCTTCTATTCGAAACAGATATGTGTCAATTTCTATACCGTCCCTATCGTAACATGCTATACGCTTCTCGTCTTCTTTTAATTTCATTACTGGATCATATTTTTTTAACAGTAATAGAAGTATAGATCCAAAATACTTTGTAATCTTATTCTTAACATTTCAAGCAATGCTTACACCTGTCAAACTAACGTCAATCTCCACTCCTATACAAGACCTAAACGTCTAGATTGACTGATCCGTATAGGGTTGCTACCATTATACTGACCGATCAATTAGTAATTATATCAGGGAGCTGTTTTCATGGAATCAACCAATGGCGTAGGTTTAAACATCGGTCCCGTGATGACGCTTGCTTTAAATCAAGTGCCAAAACCGCTTCATGCTCACGGTTCAGCCATTTCAAATACGATTAACCAAGTTTCAGGCGCGATTGGACCCGCTTTGTATACAAGTATTATGACCATGGCTTCTCAGCACTTTATTCAACAATCAAATGAAACGAATAAAACGCTGTTACAAATAAAAAGTATGACAAGCGGGGTACATACCGTCTATTATGTAGCCATCGCTTTCGCCGTCGTTTCGTTCCTGCTCGCTCTTACGTTAAAGAAAAAAGACCAGCAGCTGGAGACGCAATAAATAAGAAACTAACAAGAGCTGCTCATGATTTGAGCAGCTCTTGTTACATGCAGAATTTATATTATAAATGTAAGAGCAATCATAGATACTATTAAAACAAGGATAACAATACTATTCTTTCTTTTTACCTTCCATGCTTCAATAGCGCCAACAATACCACCCATTGCTAAAATAAAAGCACCTATAACCTGGAGAGGCAGCAGAGATAACAACCTCCCTAAACTCGCTATCACTCCTCCGGTCAATATAAAACCTGTTGTTACAATAGATTTTAAAGATATTAAGTCTCGTATCGCTTTATTTTTTTCAGTTTTACTCAGTTTAAAGTACTCTACTATACTAAAAACAGCGGGTGTTCCCCATAAAATAAAGAAGCTAATCAATCTACCCGTGTCTACACTCACTGTTCATTCACCGCCTTTATCAATCCCTTACGCTCAGTTCCACCATTTAACAAATAGTTATATATTATTCTTGCTTCAAGGATCCTCCAAAAGAAAATTGATGGTAATCATCAAGCTTATTCCAATACCCTATGCACTTTACGTCAGGCTCATCAATACCTAACGCTTCTTTATTAGTTCCTTTGTAAGGAAGAAATGCCGTTAACTTCACCTTTTGTTTTGGCTTGATATTTAATTTATTTCCTTCTGCTAACACCTTAAATTTATTATCAGAATAACCGTTTTTCATTTTTAAAGGATAGGATAAAAATACATTATTTTGTTTGATGGTCAAATCGCTCTTGTTTACTAATTCCATTTCATATGAAATTCCTTGCTTCATTTTTTGTTCTTTGATTACGTTAATACTTATCTTTTCTAGTTCTCTTAAAGGAACGTTGTCTTCTTCTTTTGAACACCCGGCAAATAAGATGGCTAAAGCTAATAAAACAAGAATTCCTAACTTTCTATTCAAAAAACAATCCCCTCTCTAGTAACAAAGGTTATTTTACAATTATAACCCAAAAAGTTATTTAATGGTAAAATATAATTAAAAAAGCAAACCGTCATCGGTCTGCTTTTTTAATTGCTACGCATAGGTAATGTGTTGTTGTGCGAAAAACTTTTCGATAAGGAGTTTGCCAACTATATGTATATCGTAACAAAAGAAAAAAGAATGCGCTGTGAGATTTGTCACTCCTTCTTTCAAAATAATCTAACCGAATACTTCCTATTGCCTTACGCAAAAAGAGCAGATCGCAAACGCGACCTGCTCTTTTCACATGCTAGATATGGGTAATTTGTCCATGCGTGAAAAGCTCTTCAATAATAAGGGGTTTATCACTACACTTATAGAATAACAAAGAAAAAAAGATGGGGCTGTGAGATTTATCACAGCCCCATCTTTTTTATCCAACTAGCTTATTAAATTGTACACGTTTATTAATTGCAGCCATAATTGGTGCTCCAACAAGCATGACAATGAACTCACCAACAGCCGTTGTTAACCATGTAAAGAAAAATGGTAAATCAAATGCTAAGTGCAGTTCAAACGCAATAATAAACATCGTGAACGTAAATACAAGTGTATTAACAAGCATACGAGCCCACATATTTTTAATGTAGCGCATAGAAAAAATGGTAATGAGTAATGATAGCACGGATTGTCCTACCCCAAACACCAGATCATAAGCGACCATTGGTGAAAAAAACAAATTCGTCAGAAATACTCCTAGCACAATGCCATACACGTACTTTTTATTAAACACAATTAAGTGATTGAACATTTCCGATATACGAAATTGGATATTGGTGAAGCCAAACGGCTGGATTAACATACTGACAGCAATATACATAGCAGCTAAAAGACCGTTAACGCAAAGTGTTCTTATATTCATCTTACTATTCTCTCCTTAGTTTTTTAACGTGGGATGGTTACGAACCACGTAAACACTCAAAGAATCATACAGCAAGCTTAAGCTTTCGTCAATCTAGCTGTTTACAAACTACTGCCGGTTTCTATATCTTACATATTGACGGCTCTTTTTTCTTACTTTTCTTTAGTATAAAATAGAAGACGTATCAGTATACATAGGTGACATCAAGTAGTTAACCCTTTTGATTTGAAATACGAAAGGATTTGTAGCGATGTTAGATAATACAGATAAACGCATACTAGAAGAGCTATCAAAAAATGGACGTATAAAGATGAAAGAATTAGGAGAAAAAGTGCATTTAACCGGACAAGCCGCTTCTGCTAGAGTATTAAAGTTAGAAGATGAAGGCATTATCAAAGGCTATACAATTAACATTGATGAACGAAAACTCGGCTACATCATCCATGCATTTTTAAATATCTATACGCAGAGCATTCATCACCACCCCTACCTTACATTTTTAGAAAGTCAGCAGGAGCACGTTATCAACAACTTTAAAATCAGCGGCGATGGCTGCTACTTATTAGAATGCAAATTTCATTCAAATGAAGAACTAAATGATTTTTTGACAGAGCTAAATCAGCATGTGAATTACAAACTTTCAATCGTCATTAACAAATAAATTTTTTTGAAAAATTAAGGTATATTAATTTATGAAAATGGTAATCCTAATAACGTATTCCCCCTATTCCAATAAATTTGAAAATCCTTTGCACCATCGCAAAGGATTCTTTTTTTTATGTAGGAAACCGCCTTCTATTTTTTGAAAAGTTGAACATCTCTCACAGCGTTGACATAGCGGTCAGAGGTTTATATAATCGGTGACATCGAAGCATAGAAAAGCCGGATTAAGACCTATACACGTATCGTAATTCTTCGTCTTAGAAGTTGATCAGTTTTATAACTAGACAATTTCTAAGACGTTTTTTATTTTATCATTTATGAAACACTAGTAAAAACAAGATTCCACATGAAAATATCCTAATAATCAAGGAGGTTTGCATATTGAAAACAATCTATAAAGACATTATCTTAATTATTATTGGCGCACTTTTAGTTGCTGCATCCATTGATTTTTTCGTCATTCCAAATAAATTAGGTGACGGAAGTACGGTTGGTATTGCCCTTGTTTTATATTATTTATTTCATATCCCTACAAGTATCAGCACATTTCTTGTAAACCTTATATTTATTGCCTTAGCCTATAAATTTCTAACCAAAAAAACGATTCTTTATACGATTCTAGGAGCTGTCATGACATCCGTTTTCCTCGGTCTAGTCAGCTATATTCCTTTTCACGTTCATGACATGATTTTAGGAATTGTATTCGGCGCCTTACTAATGGGAACAGGACTGGCTCTCATTTTTATAGCGGATGGATCGACTGGTGGAACAACTCTTTTGGCTTATTTATTAAACTACACAAAAGGCTATAATATCTCTAAAAGCATGTTCTACATGGACAGTGTAATTATTTTAGCATCGGTTTTCGCTATTGGCGTCAATAACATGCTCTATACTTTTATATTCGTCTATCTTTGTGCCAAAATCGTAGATGTCGTTATCGAAGGTTTCCACAACAAAAAAGCAATGACGATTATGTCCGATCAATACAAAGACATAGCGCAAGTCATCACCAGTGAATTTGGAAATGCAGCCACCATCTTTTACGGATACGGCTACTACGCCAACAAAGATAAACGTATTATTTACGTTGTTATTAAAAAGAACGAGCTATTAAAAATTAAAAAGAAAATCCAGCAAATTGACCCGAATTCTTTTATTGTCATCCACGAAGTAAAAGAAGTTGTCGGCGGGAAATTTGGATTTATCGGCAATTCGCCTCATGAAACAAAAGCCGCTGCTAAATAAAAAATCCACCTCTTGGTGGATTTTTTTATGAAAAAACCGTTAAGAAAAATGAAAAGATACCTGCTAAAAAGTAAACCGACCCTAACGCAATTGCTCCTGTAACGACCGTAAATACACTTAATCCGATAACCACCTTCATTTTCATCCACATCCCTTTTTAGATTAGTAGTATAAGTATGTCCAAGAATAGAAGATTTATAACTATGCCATCCTATTTATTTCATATATCGATGCAACAATTGTCTATTCAATGTGTTCTAAAACCACCCCTGGCGACATAATGTATAGGAAGGATTTCATATACACATCTTTGTATCACACATATCATATGAAATTAGGTGAGATAAAATGGTGGCTGTCCACTTTTTTGAAAACAGAAAGCTTCTATTAAGCCAGCTGAGGGAAAACATTCCTTCTAAAGGCGATGATTTAAAGATTAAAGGACGAAAAGGAACTGTCGTGCTTGTGAATGACATCGATGAAAAAAATGTTCACGTGGAAGTTGCTTTAGAAAAAGTAGTGAAAAAGAACTTAGCATTAGATAACGCTAAAAAGAAAAGGAGATAAGCGGCTTACGCTTATCTCCTTTTCTTTTTAATTTATATACGAATCGTCTGTATCTTTTGCTTCAGTTTCCCCAAAAAAAGAGACTCCTAAAAAGGAATCTGCAGCAAAGAGCGATATCATCGCCTGAATATTAATACAAACTATATTTTAACATATAAAAACATATTTTACAAAAATAAACTATTATTTTACGCATAATTATTTTTTATTCGAGGTTTTTCAACATCAGCAACCCATTTCGTATAGAGATCTTTATTTATTTTTCAGGCCAAATTTTTGCATCTGGCTCTAATAACCACTTATGCTCTTCTTCCATAATACGGTCTGTCCACGGATTATTGTCGAGATGGCGAATCATCCAGCAGAAGTACATCGCATAGCCGGGAGCCGTTGCTTGAGGATGATCCAATTCACCAGGAATTGTAATAAAACTATTATCAACTACACGATACGCATCTTCTCCAACCATTGCGCAGCCAAATCCTTGTGGCTTGTCAAAACGATAGTAATACACTTCGGGCTGGTCATGATGATGAGGCGGATAACTCGACCATCTTCCTGGATAAGAAATAACTTCTCCAATAACAAGGTTAGAGTAAGGAGCGCTATTGTAGTCAAAAATTGTTCGGATTACACGCTGAGCAGTACCTTCCCATACTCCTTCACCAGCCACTGTGTTTTGACAATCTTCGGGGGTATATAATTTTGATGAAAACTTTTTTTCATTATCCGTTTTTTGAACTAGTACTTCACTATCGGCAAGCCCGGTAATTTTGACCTCCACATTTTTTGAAACGTGCAAACACCAAGGCTCTTCTTCAAATAGGGACTGGCGCTGAATTTCTTTCGAATGGCCTTCCCACTCTAGCTTTACCTTTCCTTCTAGTAAAAGAATAGCCGTTTCACTACTGCTGTCTAGTAAAGTTTCCTCTTTTCCTTGAAACATTTTATAAATCCCAATATCCATCAGCATATCTTTGTGCTGACCGGTCATTTCTGTAAGTACGTTGTATCCTTTATTTAATTCACCTAATTTACCTAACATGCTTGAATTCCTCCTTTATGTAGTAGCGCAATAAGAATTTACTAATTGCTCATTTTTTCTTCATAGACTCTCTAAATTCTTTTGAATATGTGACTATGAGGATTTTTTATTAACGGCAATATTCTTGATTGTGTTCAATTATTTGTAGATGCTGTGGCGCCCCTTTTTAACGGAGCCGTTGATTTACGAATAATCAATTTTGGCTCAAGAAGCAAATGTTCTTTATGAATCGCTGGATATTTCATTTCTCTAACCAGCAAATCCACTACGTTTACAGCCATTTCTTTTGTCGGCTGTGCTACCGTTGTCAACATGGGCGTGATGGTAGTAGAAAGAACCGTATTATCAAAGCCAATCACTGATAAGTCTCGCGGCACATCAATTTTGAATTCTTTTGCAGCTTGCATAACGCCGATAGCCAATAAATCGTTACAAGCAAAAATAGCCGTCACTTTTTCCTTCATTGAAAAAATTTGCTTAGCACTTTCATATCCTTTTTGAATACTGGCTTCGGTCGTAATAACGTGCTGAGGCGGCACGATGATTCCATTTTCTTGCATAGCGTCTTGAAAAGCATCTAAACGGGCGTAATTACTTTTTGCATTTTCTGTAATAATCGCAATTTTTTTATGATGCAAAGACAATAAATAATCAGCCGCTAAATAGCTCCCTTTGTAATCATCCACTGTCACTGTATTAACGGATATGTGAGGAATTTCTGAAGCAATAACGCTAATCGGTATATCTTGCTTAAGCATATTTTTTAAAAGATTAGCATTGCGAAAAGCAGAAGCTACAATTAAACCGTCGATTCTCTGACGTATTAACAGCGACAGATATTTTTTCTCTTTTTCCGCATCGTTATCGGTATTGCACATTACAACATGGAAACCTCGCTCATGACTTCGGTCTTCTATGCTTCTTGCCAAATCGGCAAAAAAAGGGTTGGAGATGTCAGGTACGAGAAGCCCAATCGTTTTAGTGGGTTTTCCTGTTAAAGCAGATGCTACGACGCTTGGATGGTAATTCAACTGCGCCATAACCTCAATTACTTTTTGTCTTGTTCTTTCACTAATATGACCGGTTTGATTGATGACTTTTGATACGGTAGAAATTGATACACCTGCTTCTTCAGCCACACTATAAATGGTTGGCTTCATTTCCTCTCCTCCTTTCCTTTCATAAATACATAAAAGGCGTAAAATCTTTTGCAATGGAAATTAAAGACCGCTTTTTTCTTTAATAAAGTTTCTTGCTTTTAACGCATATTCAAAAGGATTAGCAAGGGCTGGATCCTGTTCTGCTTCTACGACAAACCATCCGTTATAATCCGAAGTGGCAAGCGTAGTAAATACTTCATCAAATTCAATAGCTCCGTCACCTGGAACAGTAAAGGCTCCTTCTTTTACCGCTTGCAAGAAGCTTAAGTCCTGTTCTTTGACTCGATCAACTACTTCTTGACGAATATCCTTTAAATGAACATGCTTAATACGGTGCAGATATTTTTTTAGGATATAAAGAGGTTCTTCTCCTGAAAAGACAAGATGACCGGTATCAAATAGCAGCGAAACAAGCTCCGGATTGGTAAGCTCCATTAGCTGCTCAATTTCTTCTGTTGTTTGTACACCTGTTCCCATATGGTGATGATAGACAATATGCATATCTTTTTCTTGTGCCAGTTTCCCAAGATGGTGCAGGCCTTCTGCAAGTCTGCTCCACTCTGTTGGCGTGAACACAGGCTTTTCTTTAAATAAAGGAACATCCATCAGCCCTTGAATGCTGTGCCCTTGTTCAGACACAACAATTACTTTTGCTCCCATTTCGTATAAAAAATCGCGATGTTCAATAAATGGCGTTACCGTTTCTTCCAGCGGCTTTGTTGTTAAAAATGTACTAAACCAGGCGCTTGCAATTTCCAAATTCCGAAGCGATAATGCCTTTTTTAAGATTGAAACATTTCGCGGATATTTGTTTCCAACCTCACTTCCTCTAAAACCGGTTAAAGCCATCTCACTGATACACTGTTCGAATGTATTTTCAGCTCCCAGTTCAGGCATATCATCATTTGTCCAAGCAATTGGAGCAATCCCCAGTTTGACCGTATTTTCCTTGAACATCTCTTCCTCTCCCTTATATGAAATTAAAACCTCTTTTATATTTATCGAATGTTTCTCTTCAACAACCTCATTTTCTCCTGCTCCTTAATAAACTCTTGCCATTTCAAGGTTTTTCACCTTATCTTCATAAGCTTCCTGTACATGCTGATTTTTAGATACCTCTGCTACTCCTACATGCCACCATGATTCATAACCGTTCGTCATAGTTTTTGGCAGCACTTTAATATCAATTAGCGTAGAAATCTCTTGTTTTTGTGCATCTTCTATCGCCGTTTTTAATTCTTCAAGAGAACTCACGCGATACGTTTTTACACCGTAGCCTGCGGCGCTGGCTGCAAAATCAATTTTCATCACGTTTCCGTTTAGTTTTCCTGTTTCATCGTTTCGATAACGAAACTCTGTTCCAAAGCTCCCCATACCATTTGACATTTGCAGGTTATTAATGCACCCGAAGCCCGAGTTATCAAACAGTAAAATGTTTATTTTTTTTCTTTCTTGAAGGCTTGTAATAAGCTCTGAATGAAGCATTTGATAGCTTCCATCTCCAACCATCGCATACACTTCTTTAGCTGGTTCTGCCAGCTTAACTCCAAGTGCGCCTGATACTTCATATCCCATACATGAATATCCATATTCCATATGATAGGTATTAGGTTTAGTAGACTTCCACATTCTCTGTAAATCGCCTGGAAGACTTCCTGCTGCACCAATAATGACGGAGTTGTCATCAAGGAGCTTATTTACCTCTCCAATTACTTCGGTTTGCGTTAATTGAGTACCAAGTGATTCTACATATTCAGCTAAGCTTTCATCTAAATGACCTTGTATTTCTGGAACAAAATCTGCACCAGTAAAACGTATGCTATGCAGACGCTCTAATTCTGTTTCCCATGCGTCTTTAGCATTTGCAATTTCTGTTGTATAACCAGACTGATAGCCAATTGATTTTAGCTCTTTCATAAGAGCAAGCAACCCTTCTTTTGCATCAGCTACAAGTTTCACAGCATCAAGTTTATTTGCATGAAATTCAGACGTGTTAATGGTAAGAAATTGCACGTTGGGATGTTGAAAAAGCTGTTTAGATGCTGTTGTAAAATCAGTAAATCGTGTGCCTACTCCAATTACTAAATCTGCTTCTTTAGCGATTGTATTAGCAGCTGAGTTCCCTGTTACACCTATTCCGCCCAGATTATAGCGATAGTCACTTTCAACGGCACTTTTCCCTGCTTGAGTTTCTCCAAATGGAATATGGAACTCACTAGCAAATTGTTTTAACTCTTTTGCAGCTTCTGAATACCGAACGCCTCCTCCACAAATGATGATTGGCTTTTTCTTTGTTTTCATTAATTGAATTGCATCTGCTAGACTGTCCCTAGTCGGAAGGCGGCGCTCAATGCGGTGAACGCGCTTTTGGAAGAAATAAGCTGGAAAATCCCATGCTTCTCCCTGCACATCTTGAGGCAAACAAATAGTTACAGCTCCCGTATCTGCTGGATTCGTTAATACACGTATCGCATTAATCATAGCTGTCATCAATTGTTCAGGGCGGCTTACGCGATCCCAGTACTTACTCACTGGTCGAAAAGCATCGTTTGTAGAAATAGATAAATCATATGACTGTTCAATTTGCTGCAAAACGGGATCTGGCTGTCTAGTTGCAAATACATCACCAGGAAGCAGCAAAACTGGAATATTATTAGCTGAAGCAGTGGCTGCCGTTGTAACCATATTTGCTGAACCTGGCCCCACTGAAGATGTGCAAGCCATAATCTGCTTTCGATGTTTTTGTTTTGCAAAAGCCATCGCTGCATTGGCCATTCCTTGTTCATTACGTCCTTGATATACATCTAGATGTCCTGGGTCTTCTTCCAAAGCTTGCCCAAGACCTACCACATTTCCGTGCCCGAAAATTGTAAAAATCCCTTTGATAAACTGATGCTGCTTTCCATCAAATTCAACATACTGCTGATTTAAAAACTTCACTAATGCTTGTGCCGTCGTCATTCTAACTGTTTCCATGCTTCTTTCTCCCTTCTAGTACTAGATTGCGATTTTAAAAAAGGAAGCATAAGGAATATCTTTAATTCCTGATACTTCCTTTTTAAATGAGATGCGATTTTTAATGAATCACTTACCAGCGCGTTGTTACCATTTTCTTTCTTGTATAAAACTCCACGCCGTCCGTACCATTTGCATGAAGATCACCATAAAAAGAGTCTTTCCAGCCAGAGAATGGGAAGAATGCCATAGGTGCCGGCACCCCTACATTTACTCCTAACATACCAGATTCAATATTTTCACGGAACTCACGTACACTTGCGCCGCTATCTGTATAAATACAAGCACCGTTTGCAAATCGAGAGTTATTAGCTACTTCAATAGCTTCTTCTAATGTTTTCACACGTACAATGGACAGCACAGGTGCAAAAATTTCATCTTGCCAAATTTTCATTTCTTGCGTAACATGATCAAAAATCGTTGGTCCTACAAAGTAGCCATTGCCATTTACTGCTGCATCAGTACGACCGTCACGAATTAGCTCTGCTCCTTCTTGCACGCCTGATTCAATATAGCTGAGCGTACGCTCTTTATGATTTTCACGAATAACTGGTCCTAAGAAGACGTTTTCTTCTAAGCCGTCGCCAATTACAATATCATTTGCTTCCTCTACTAATCTTTCAATTAGCTGATCCGCAATTTCTTCTTGTACAGTAACAACAGATGCTGCCATACAACGTTCACCTGCTGAACCAAAAGCGGCTCCGATAATTTGTTTTGTTGCTACGTTCAAATCTGCATCCTTTAATACAATTGAATGGTTTTTAGCACCGGCTAAAGCTTGAACACGCTTTAAGTTTTCCGTACCTTTTTTGTACACGTACTCAGCTACAGGCTGGGAACCTACAAACGAAATAGCTTTCACTAACTTATGTTCAAGAAGACCGTTTACCACATCATGCGCGCCGTTTACAATGTTTAGCACGCCTTTTGGCAAACCAGCTTCTTCAAACAGCTCAGCTAACCTTGCAGCTAAAAGCGGTGTACGCTCGGACGGCTTTAACACAAATGTATTGCCGCAAGCAATCGCAAGCGGGAACATCCAGCAAGGAACCATCATTGGAAAATTGAACGGTGTAATTCCCCCAATTACACCAATTGGATAGCGGTACATGCCAGACTCAATGTCTGTTGCGATGTCAGGAAGCTGTTTACCCATCATTAACGTAGGAGCACCCGCCGCAAACTCTACGCATTCAATTCCGCGCTGCACTTCACCTCGCGCTTCATTAAAGCTTTTTCCGTTTTCAACTGTCACTAACTTTGCTAATTCATCCCAGTTATCTACCAATAGCTGCTGATACTTGAATAAAATCCGTGCACGTTTAGGCACGGCTGTTTTTGCCCACCCTTTGAACGCTTCATTTGCTGCTTGCACCGCTTGATCTACGTCTTCTTTTGTAGAAAGAGGTACCTGGGCGATTAATTCACCTGTCGCTGGGTTATACACAGGTTCCGTTTTTGATGTAGCTGATTCAATCCATTGTCCACCAATATAGTTTTTTACTGTTTTTACTGCTGTCTGTGTCATAGAATATCTCTCCCTTTACCTCATTTTAATAAGCTGCTATTTCTTTAATCTCTCAAGATTTTCCCTTTTTTTATTAAGCTTCCTGCAAAACTTCTGTTGCTGTCTCCATAAAGTTGAAGAGCTCAACCCTTGTCGGCATAGCATCTGAACAGCTGTGTTTTGAAATTACAATCGAAGCGGAGGCACCCCCCAATCGCATTGCCTGTGGAATTTCCAGCCCTTGCATCAATCCGTAAATAAAGGCTGAAGCATATGAATCACCAGCGCCAAACGTTTTCAGAACTTTTGTTTTAAATATTCCTCCGCGGTGAGACTTACCATCTCTTGTATAGGAAATAGACCCTTCTCCACCGTGCTTAATCACGACGATTTGAGCATGGTGAGAAAACCAGCGCTCTGCTGTTACTTGATCATTAGATTCTTTATAATTTAAAAGTTTTTCCATCATGTCAAACTCTTCTCGCGTACCAATAATTACATCTGATTTTTCAGCGGCTAAATTAAAATAGACTGCCGTTTCAGCTTCCGATTCCCATGTATATGGCCGATAGTCGATATCAAAAAACACTACAACTTCATGCTTGCGTGCGTGTTCTAGTGCTAAAAACACTGCTTCACGAGAAGGACTTTGCGCAAGAGCCGTTCCAGATATTAAAAGTGCCTTTGACTGTTTGATATATTCTTCGGATACTTCTGTAGGACTTAACTTTAAATCCGCTACGTTATCACGATACATTAAGATGCTGCAATCTGTAGGGCTCTTGATTTCCGTAAAAGCAAGCCCCGTTACGGCCCCCGTTTTATCAACAACAATGCTATCTGTATTAATCTTATTTTTTTGCAGATAATCCGTAATGAAGCGTCCCATTTGATCATCTGATACTTTTCCGATAAAACCGGTTTTTAAGCCTAGCCTTGCTGCTCCAATCGCAATATTAGCCGGAGAGCCTCCTACATATTTAGTAAATGTTTTAGTCTCTTCCATTGGACGCTGTGTTTCATTTGCATTTAAATCAATACATAAACGGCCAACAGCGATGAAATCTAACCCACGGTTTTCTTTAAAAACAAGCGGATTCATCTTTATTCCTCCTTAGTTAAGCGCTTTCCTAAAAAGGCGAAAAGAGCAAATATTCTCTTTCAGCCCACATTTCTATCATTAATTCACTGCGTATTTTTTATGTTCAATCTTCACTGGCTGCCCGGATAGTAAAGATTCTTTTGCTGCTTTAGCAATTCGTTCTGCTTGTAACCCATCGTTCCCTGTACAAATAACGCTTTGTTTTTCCATAATTGCTCTTGCAAATTGTGTCACTTCCGCTATGTACGCTTGTGTATAGCGCTCAAGAAAGAAATACAGCGGCTTCTCTTTAACTACACTGTCGCCTGTTGATATTTCTACTGTAGTAGGACGGCAATTGTCAGCAGCAGCTGCACCTTTTTCACCAAAAACTTCAAGGCGCTGATCGTAACCGTAGACAGCTTGACGACTGTTATCGATTACACCTAAAGCTCCATTTGCAAATTTTAATGAGACAATTGCCGTATCTATATCCCCTGCTTCTTCAATAGCAGGATCGATGAGCGTCGTGCCGTAAGCCAATACTTCGATTACTTCACTGTCCATTACATAACGAGCCATATCAAAATCATGAATCATCATATCCATGAACAATCCTCCTGAAGCGCGAACGTATTCCAGACTCGGAGGCTGAGGATCTCTGGAGGTGATTTTTAAAATGTGCGGCTGTCCTACTTCTCCTTGCTGTACAAGATCATGCACTTTTTTAAAGTTGGGATCAAAGCGTCGGTTAAAGCCAACTTGAAGCTGCACGCCATGTTCTTTTACTACTTCTAACGCTTGGATTGTTTCTTCTACTGAAAAACTAACGGGCTTTTCACAGAAAATATGCTTTTTCGCTCGAGCTGCTTCTTTAATAATCGATGCGTGCGTATTCGTTGGCGAACAAATGAAAACGGCATCAATTTGTGGATCAGCTAATAAATCTTGATAATTTGTTGTTAACGTCGAAATTTCTTTACTTGCAGCCCATTCATGTAAATGGTCTACTACCACATCTGAAACCGCTTTAATTTTTATTTGCGGCATTAATTTTAAATTATCAACGTGTAATTTCCCTATGCGTCCAGCACCAATTATTCCAATTGTAAGAATCCCCATCTTATTTTCCCCTTTAATTAAAAGTTAAGAAAACATTCGCTCAAACCTCTATATAGGTTAAGCGCTTTCCTGATTCCAATTATACATAACGTTTTCTGAAATGCAAACAGTTTTTATAGATTATTTAGAATATTTATTTTTTAACAATCTAAATTCATACTATAAAAAACTATTTTTATTTTTTATCTATTCATCGATGAAACTAAATAAATTCTCTATATTTAAGTATTTTTATCATGAATTCAGTAATTATTGCCTTACATACTAATATTTTTATGATTAAAATAATTTAATTGAAAATTATATATATTTAAAATTTTAATTGACGTTCAAAAAATGTAAGCGTATACTTTTTATCAAATAGATTAAGCGCTTAACCAAATTAGTTTGATGTTTTACACAAAATAATCGATCTGGTGGTGTGGAAAATGAATGAATTTATTTCCAGAAAAACGGCTTTAGACAGGATTGGCATCCCTTCTCATTTAACGTGGGGATACATAGGTATTATTGTTTTTATGATTGGCGATGGTTTAGAACAAGGATGGTTATCTCCTTATCTTGTAGAACGAGGTTTAACCATTGAACATGCTGCTTTACTGTTTACTGTTTACGGCATTACGGTCTCCGTTTCTTCCTGGTTCTCCGGCGTATTGGTTCAACTGTGGGGTCCTAGAAAAGCAATGGCATTCGGCTTGATCTCCTTTATTATTGGTTCAATTGGATTTATAGGTTTAGGACTTCATATTATGAATTACACAATTATACTAATTTGTTATGCTCTTAGAGGGTTTGGTTACCCTTTATTTGCTTACTCATTCTTGGTCTGGGTGTCTTACCGCACACCCCAGGAAATGCTTTCAAAAGCAGTAGGCTGGTTTTGGTTTGTTTTCCAGCTCGGATTAAGCGTAATCGGAGCCTTTTACTCAAGTTATACGGTTCCAAAAATTGGAGAAATCGCTACCTTATGGAGTGGTTTACTTTTTGTTTTGATCGGTGGAATCTTTTCAATTATTATGAATAAAGACAAGTTTACCGTACAAAAAGTAAACGATAATAAAACAAAAGAATTAATGAAAGGGATTACAATTGCATTTGAGAACCCTAAAGTAGGAATCGGCGGCATCGTAAAGATTATTAACTCTGCTGCTCAATTTGGATTTGTTGTTTTCTTGCCAACATATATGATGAAACATGATTTTACGATGAGTGAATGGTTGCAAATCTGGGGTACATTGTTTTTTGTGAATATGGCTTTTAATATTATTTTTGGTATTGTTGGAGATAAGTTTGGCTGGGTAAATACAATCAAATGGTTTGGCGGAGTTGGATGCGGAATTGTAACACTTGCTCTCTACTATGTACCGCAATTCGTCGGACATAATTATTGGGTAATGATGATTGTCGCATGCTGTTACGGTGCAACACTAGCAGGTTATGTCCCTCTTACAGCGTTAGTGCCTTCTTTAGCTCCGGAGAATAAAGGAGCTGCAATGTCTGTGTTGAATTTAGGATCTGGACTTTCTGCTTTTGTAGGTCCTTTAATTGTGACCGTTTTTATTGGTCTTTTGGGCACGAGCGGCGTAATTTGGATCTTTGCTTGCCTATACTTCTTTGGTGCTTTTCTAACTGGTTTCCTTACGATTCCAACAGAGACAACTATTAAAGGCGAAACAATAAACGAAGTCAAAAGTCCGGTCTCTCTATAAATATGCTTAAGAAGAAAAAGCTGCAGGTGTCTCAACACCTGCAGCTTTTTTACCTTCTCTATTTTATAACTTTTTTACCGACGCACGTTCTACTAGTTCGGGAATAATCGTTACTCGCTGTTTCGCATGCTCTTCTTTTTTCATAGACTTTAACAGCTGTTCAAACGTACTAGTAGCCATCTGAGAAATGGGTTGTTCAATCGTTGTCAGACCGGGCTCAGCAATATCGGCATAAATCGTATTATCAAATCCAATTACCGATAGATCTCCGGGGATCGAAAGCCCCTGCTTTCTTGCCTCGTTTATGAGCGATACCCCAATCAGATCTGTACATGCAAAGACTGCTGTTGGCCTATTAGGCAAGGAAAGCAGCTGTTTACTTGCTCTCCTGCTATCTTCTACTGTTGAATAACAGCTGATAATGGATTGATTTTCTAGTGATAAATTTGCTTCTGTGAGCGCTTGTTTAAATCCCTCTAATCGTCCCTCACTGCTTTTTCTATCTTTTTCAGTCATAATCGTTACCGATTGATGACCTTTTTCTATTAAATACGTACCTGCGATATATCCTCCGCGAACGTTATCAATTGTCACTACATGCGTTGAGATAGAAGGATGGTCAACTGAAAACAATACAAGCGGTACATCATGCTTCACGATCTTCTTTACGAGCTTCGTATCATTTAGTTCGGTTGCGATAATGATTCCATCTACTTGTTTTTTAAATAAAAGATCTATATATTCATGCTCGCGCGCAGTTTGATGATCTGTACTGCATAAAAAAAGCGTGTATCCCGCTGCTCTAGCACTATTTTCAAAAGCTCTTGCTACCTCTGCAAAAAAAGGATTCGAGATATCAGGAACTAGAACACCGATTGTGTACGTCTTTTTTCCTGTTAACGCCGCTGCCACACTGCTAGGCTGATAATCTAATTCCATCATTACTTCATTCACTTTTTTTATCGTTTTTTCACTAATACGGCCTGTTTGATTGATTACTTTGGATACAGTGGCTATTGATACCCCTGCTTTTTTCGCAACATCGTAAATGGTTGGTTTCACTTTCACTGTTCCTTTCTTCTTGATCTCTTTCCTTATTTTATCACGAAAGTATTCAATCGTTTATTTTAGATACAATCTTTCGTTTTAAAAGAGAAATAAAAAAGCTGTTCAATGTGCAACAGCTTTTTTTTAAAATGATTAATTTTTCAACGATTGTTTGCTTATCCATTCCATTATGCTTGTTGTGCTTCCGTTTATTTTAGCGTTGGGTTCATTATTATACAGATATATCCAAGATGAATGCCCGTTATACTGATAGGGCGAACCATCATTATTTTTATACAAACCTGTGGTGTCATGGACATCCTCAAATAGTGATAAATAAACATTATTTGAATGGCTTTTCACCAAACGTTCATAAGTTGGAAGAGTGTTAATTGTTGGCGGAAGGACCGTATCATTCTTGGCGGCTACGAACCAAATAGGTGTTTGTTTCATCTTTTCAATATCTTGATTCGTAATTAATCTATCATTTAGTCCTTCACATACTGGAAATGCTGCTGCAAAGTATTTTGGATAATCACGAATCATAAGCATAGTCATATATCCGCCGTTAGATGCTCCTCCGATATAGATTCTATTGGGATCAATATCAGGGTTTTTAGAAACATATTCTTCAATTAAGGCCATCAGTGATTCTTTATAAATAGAAGTTCCATCCGCTTTACCCGTATAACCATCCATCCATTTTGTTGGCGCTTGCGGTACTAAAACGTAGGCACCTTCAAAATAAGCCTGAGTTTCTTTTGTGATAAAACTAACAGCTTTATTGGCAGATAAGGGAATTGTTGCATCTGTTCCTCCCTCTCCTCCACCATGTAGCCAAATGATTAATGGGTTCTTTTTCTTATCCTTTGCCGGCGCATGACTTGCGTATGCTAATTCTATATTTTGATATATACCTTTTTTAATTGTAAAATCATCTACGAGTTCTTTTTTCTCTCCTGCAAACTGTTTCACTACAAGCCCTGACAACTTTCCTTTATTTGTTATTATGTCTTTTTGCTGAGTAATGGTATATTGACTGTCTATCCATGCATTTAACCCTGTACCATATTCATCGTAATTTAGTGGTGCTCCTAATGAAACAGCTGGTCCAACTTCCATTTCTAAAACTGCATATTTTCCAGTATGTACGGCTGGTTGTCCATCTTTATCAGATACATAGGCTTTTTTTACTGTACGATCTCCTTGTTCCAATAAAGACGGTTCTAATCGACTATCACTTCGAGCCACATGCACCTTAAACGTTTCTTTTGTAAGTGAATTGGTTGGAACAGGTTCACCTAAGTCAATAATAATTTTTGTGATCGCCGCTCCCCAGTCATAAATCTCTGTCACTGTACGATAGGATGTAGCTTTTTCGTGCGTCTGCTTCGCCAGCGCTGCTTTCTCATAAGAGAGTACAATGCCAATTGCTAAACTCAATGTAATAGCCAATAGTACAGACTTTTTTAACCTTTGATACATAGCAAACCTCCTCCTTTTAAATAGAATAGGAATATTAACATTCTCCTTCTATTTTAATCGTTTTGTAATCGCTTACTTTCTTGTGTTCTATTTTACTTGCCCCCTCTCTCTTTCTACACATAATTATTTTCCGTTACCTAGCGGAAACTTTTGGTTCTTTATTCCAATAAGCATATTCTATAAGTCCTTGAAAAAATTTTTTTATTTTATGTATAAAAACTATCTATTAATCAAATCATAATCTTAACCTTATAAAAGGAGTTGATTATGATGGCAAACAGCAGAAATAAGAGCAGCAACGAATTAGCAGTACACGGTGCTCAACAAGCAATCGATCAAATGAAATATGAGATCGCTAGCGAATTTGGCGTAACTCTTGGTCCTGACACAACTGCACGCGCAAACGGCTCAGTAGGCGGCGAAATCACAAAACGTCTTGTGCAAATGGCTGAACAGCAACTTGGCGGCGGACGTTTCTAAATCACTATCATAAGCAATACGGCTGGAGGAAGAGCGAATGACCGTTCTTCCTTTTCCCATTTTTACATAATCTCTTATCGCGTTTCTTCTTCTCTATATGTATCTAAAACAAAACTTCTCCATAATGTTTACGTTCCGTTATATAAGGTTCTCTTTCTCTCACAATAGATTGTTTATGATAAAACATAAAAAGAAGTCCCTTTTATAGGAACTTCTTTCATCTCACTCTATAAGTGTGCAAGCTCTTTAGATATCTTTTCGGTCTTTGCTTTTAGCTGCTCTTGCTGACCTTCTAAGTCAGCAAGAACAGCTAACACTTCCGTATTCTCTGGTTCTTCTTCATACTGTTTTAACGTAGCAACAAGAGACTGTGAAACTTTGATGAGCTCTTGATTAACTTCTTGCTGCTGTTTTAAATAGTCAAGTTCATATTCCGTTTTTTCTAGATTTCTCATCGGTCCCCTTCCTTTCGTTAACTAGCTTTTATTTAAGAACGCAGTCTTTTATTATCGCATTTGGTTACTTCAACATTACCTTATTTTATTTTCGTGATTGCCGTATAACATTTTTTCATTCATTGGGTCAGCTGATTTTTCAGCAGGTGTCACTGTTTTTCCTAGAGCTGAATTGTGTTTATCATGCTCAACTGCGTCTACCATCAGCAAAACTTTTCCTTTTTTAAGATCAGATACATATGAGGAAGCTTCTGCAGCAGGTACACCATATTCGGTTAATTGATTTTCGATTCGATTAACATCTTGATCCATTTTTTCTTCAGACGGCGTAAAAGCATTTTTTATTTTCTCCATAAAGGATTGATGGTGCTTTGAGTGTTCATCTGTATCAACTGTTTGCACATCAATTCCTGCAGAATGCTCAATCGCTTCTGTATTTTCATGACGCAGACCACTGTTTGTCAAGACAGAAAGTACACTGTCCGGATATCCCTGTGTTTTTAAATTTCGAATCGCTGTAATAACCGCTGCCTCTGAATCATACGTACCTACTACATTTTTTGTCATTTTCTATTCCTCCTAGGTATTATCATTTTTTAGCTTGTTATAGTATTAATACCCTTGAATTTTTTGGTAAAACTTTTTAATTTTATCTCTCGCTCTCCTTACAAGGAGAAACCAATAAAATAACAGACCTGAATCTAAAAATTCAAGTCTGCTTCATGATATCAATGATTTGTATTATAAAATTGGTGACAGTAAGCGAGATACCGCTTCTTTAAATTTTATAAGAAGAGAGCGCTCTTTATATCGTTCGAGCGTTAATTTTGAACTGTATTGCACATCTTCAAGAAACAGGTTCTGCAACTTTTTGGCAATAGGCTGGTCATATACAACTGCATTCACTTCAAAATTAAGACTGAAACTTCGTGGATCAATATTCGTCGTGCCTACAGAAGACACTTCATTATCTACTACAATCGTCTTAGCATGCAAAAAGCCTTTTTCATAGAGATAAATATGTGCACCATACGTCAGCAGTTCGCCTACGTGAGACCACGTAGCCCAATAAACAAAAGGATGATCGGGTTTGTTTGGAATCATAATATGAATCTCTACTCCAGATAATAAAGCAATTTTACAAGCATCCATAAAGCTTGCGTCTGGAATAAAGTAAGGCGTTTGAAGGTACACACTTTCTTTGGCCGACATAATCAATGAGATATACATGTTTTTTAGATGCTGAGTAGTCGAGTTTGGCCCGCTTGCTACAATTTGTACAGGAACCGTTCCAGAATGAGTTTCTGTACGATGCAAAAATTGTTCCAGTTCAATTGGTTGTTTTGTTGCTTGATGCCAATCTAAAATGAACCTCCCTTGAATATCGTTCACTGACTCTCCTTTAATGCGAAAATGAGTGTCTCTCCAATAACCCATTTTTGGATCTAACCCTAAATATTCATCTCCTACGTTAAATCCTCCTATGTATGCTACTTCACCATCAATAATACAAAGCTTTCGATGATTTCGATTGTTAATCCGAAAATTAATTAAGCGAAGAATTGAAGGGAAAAATGCCTGTGCTTCGCCGCCATATGAAATAAGCTCCTTAAAAAATGATGGCGTCATTTTTCTAGATCCTACTTCATCATAAAGAACACGAACTTTTATGCCTTCTTTTGCTTTTTTTGTTAGCTCATCTCTTAATTTTTTCCCAAGATTATCTCGTTGAATAATATAATATTGAATATTAATTTCTTTTTTAGCATTTCGAATGTCCTCAAACAATGCATCAAATTTCTGATTACCATCACTAAAGATATCAATTTCATTGTCGGTGCGCACGAGTGACTTAGAAGAATTTAAATTGGTGAACAGCAGTTTATTATGTTGAATCAATAAATCATTTCGATATTCATGGGTAGCTTTAAGTTCTTTTAATTGTTCATCTACTGAAGATCTTAAATATTCCCGCTCATCAGATGATAACTTATAAAAGTTCTTCTGTTTTAGCTGTCTTCCAAAGAATAGATATACAATAAAGCCGACAATCGGTATAAAAAATAAAATAAGAAGCCACGCCCATGTAGATCCTATATCTCTTCGTTCGATGAAAATAAGAATACCGGCTAATAAAACATTAATAGCTGTTACAACAGATACACTTAGTGTAAAGATATGGGCAAATTCCATTCGTTTACTCCTTTCTTTCTACTGCATTGCTTTATTAACTCATTTCCGTTTTTAACGCTTTCATTCACTTTACTATACATAACACAGATCTCTTCCTTTTTCATCTTTAGTATCCAAATTTTATTGTTTTTTTATTTTTTGCTATACTAAAAATGTAAAATATTTCTTTTCATGATGTATTAAAAAAAAGGAGGAAATAATTTGTTTTTTCCTTTTATTTTTCTTAGCCTCATCAATGTATTTATCAGTATTAGCCTGGGGTATACGGCTTATCAATTGTTTAGAAAAGCATTTATTGGAGGTATTCTTACGTGTATCCTTGTTTGCAGCGCTCCTATCATGTTTGTATGGCCTTCCCTGTTTCTATCAACGGGCATATCACTTTTTCTCTACTTTCTCATTATTTACTCAAAAAAGCACATATCATCTAATATATAAATAAAAAACACGAAAATCTAAGATTTCCGTGTTTTTTATCTACAAGTTGTATACGTAATAATCTTGCACGTGATATGAATTGAAACCGCATGTTTCGTAGAGTTGCAAAGCGCGTTTGTTTTTCGCTTCAACCTCAAGAAATATATCATATCCTAGCCGAAGCTGCTTTAAAACAACTTGTTTTAAAGCAGCTTTTCCTATTCCCAATTTTTGATAAGAAGGTAAAATACCAAATCCATAAATCCATGCTTCGCTTTTATTATAAGATACCCTTAACTTTCCAACCGCTTGACTATTGTACTCTACAATAAAATGGTTTTGCTGTTCTTTCGTTTTCGTTTGTTCATAATAAGCAGCTGCTTCTGTTAAAGACATACCAAAGCATTCCACATCAACTTGCATTTCCATTTTCATATCGGTATCTGATTGGGAAGAGCGAAGTGTAACAAAGGGATTATCATCTTCCAATTCTTTTTTTGTCCACTTCATTTGATATTCTGAAAAAGTAAATGAACATGGAATTTGCTTTAAGAACTCCCTGCCTGAAACCGAATCGCCAGGAGCATTTAATAAAATCTCTGTATACCCACGCTTCTTACATATATGTAAAGCTTGAGAAAACAGCTTTGAAAAAATCCTTTTTCGGCGATAGCTAGGAGCGACCATTCCGCATATTTCTACTGTATTCCCAAACCCATAAAGACCAATAAACCCAACAAGCTGATTATCTTCATAATGAAAAAAATCGTTAACTTCATTTTGTTTTCGACTTCGTAACATATCAAAATTCAGCTTCAGCTCTATGTGCTCTTCTTGTTCGCAAATAGACTGTAGCTTTTTTATATCTTCTAACACATGTTGTTCTAACATAAAACGCCCCCTGCATTCTTCTTTTTATTATAAGTTCGGCTTTATTTAACTTTTTCCTTTCATCTTTAGCGCAATAGTCGAATAATTATAGGGTAAAAGCAAGATCAAAAAGCATATAGAGTAATCAAACTAAATAGGCGGGGTGCTTATGAAAAAGACCATTTTGATAAGTTTTATTGCACTAGTTGCTTTAACCATTATTTATTGCCTGCAGAAAGAATTTATTTTCGCTTTAGCTTTGTGGAGCATTTATGGAACAGTATTATCTGTTTTTGTATATTTTTCTTTTTACAAATCAACGGAAGATCGCGAGGAGGAGTAACAATAAAGCTATTAAAAGGTCGGTGAAATAAACTTTTTTACAGACCTTTTATAAATTTACAACTGGGATATATGTTGTTAACAACTTAGAAACAAGTAACCCTTATTCTTAGTGTTATAGAAAAGTTATTATCTATTTCACTAAGGAGTTGGATATTTGTATGAAGACAATTACAAAATCTATATCGGTTTTAGCATTAGCAGCGGGCTTTACTTTTTCATCTCTATCTGGAACACTGCCATTCACTCACGAGCAAACAGCAAGTGCAGCAGAAAAAATAAACGCGCCGTTCAGCGTATATGAAGTGACCGCAAACGTACTCAATATACGTTCAAAACCTAGCACTCAGGGAAAGATTCTTGATACATTAAGAAAAAAAGATCAAATTGAAGTAGTCAAGTTTGTAAATGCAGACTGGGCTGCCATTAAAATAATTGGCGGCACCGGATATATCAGTACTTCCTATTTAATGAAAGTCCCTACTACTGTTCATACAACTGCTAACCTTAATTTACGCACAGGGCCTAGCACAAGCAACAAAGTTGTAACAACTATTCCTAAAGGAAAAAGCCTCAGCTTCTTAGCTTGGGGCTACTCAAAAGATAAAAAGCTTTCATTTGATTGGGCTTTTGTAGAATACAACGGTTTTAAAGGATATGTAAGCACTGCGTACTTACAGTTACCTACTTATAGATAAAAATAGATAGCTCCCTTGAATTATTTCAAGGGAGTTTATTTATGGACACCTTATTAATAGTGCCCTGCCCATGAAGCACCGATGATAATTAGTAAAATAAATAGCACAACGATTAGCGCAAAGCTACTTCCGTGACTTGATCCGTATCCGTATCCGTACCCATAACCATAACCTCCGTAAAAACTCATTTTCTTTCACCTCCCTTTTTTGTAGAATATGTGAAGGGAAATGAAAACGAACATGAGTATTCTTTATCACAAAATTCATTATAATTTATAAACGTTAACTCTTTTACTAGTAAGGCATAGGATATATCATCCCGTGCTTCATCTCTACATCTTTCCCTCGTTCCCCCTTTTAAAGTAAGAGTATATTTCAGCAATACACAAAAAGAAGAGTTTATATAACTCTTCTTTTTTATTGAACCAGATTATCAACTTGCATGTAGTCATTATAATATTCTTCTAACGTAATTCCTTTCTTAGACACCTTAGAGGCGAGTTCTTTTCCGACAAATCGTATATGCCACGGCTCATATTTATAACCTGTAATCTGCTGCTTTCCTTCTGGATAGCGAACAATGTATCCGTATTTATATGAATTTGCTTCAATCCATTTGGCTTCAGGAGTATCTTTAAAACAATCTTGAGCCGCACACTTACCGGTGCTGCTTGAGACATCTATACTTAAACCAGTTTGATGTTCACTGCTGCCTGGATGAGCACTGTAATGATTAGCTGCCGCTTCTCCATCTTGTTTTATATACGCTTGATAAAGAGATTCTTGACGGCTTTGAGAACGATAGGCAGAAACACCGGCTAGGTAAATTCCTTCTCGTTCAGCAGCTGAAAACATCCTTTCTAATGCTTTTGCTGCTTCTGTACGCATTTGGCGCTTTTCAATTTTTTCTTTAAATATAAACCGAACGTCTGGGTATACAAGGTCATTGGGTTCATAGTGATCAGGAAGAAGATTTTGCTTGTTTACTAACACACCAATGGATTCTGGGTTCCCTACAATTTCTATACTATTCTGCTTCTGTTTAGAAGAAGATAAAGGATTATGATCAGACGTATTCAAATGATCATCGTGCTGAAATAATCCCTGATGGCCTAGATACGAGAATCCTGCGATAACACCCAGCACTATTAGTAAAGGCATTTTTTTATAAAGTTTCATATTTCTATACTCCTGACATCTTTTCAGCTTTTTAGGACACTCAAACATTGTATATAAATCAAGAAATAATTACTAATATAACAAACTAATTCCTATTATAAATTTTAGTATGCCCGGACCTAATTTTTTCAAACGTTCATTTTAAGCATAAAAAAGAGATGTCTCCTAAAAGACATCTCTCTTTACTTCTATTCTATAAGACTAGTATTAGTCGATAACTGTAATTTTAACTGATCTTCTGCCCCAGTCTTGTGCAGCACTATCTGAAGAAACGAATACATCAATTCGATTTCCTTTAATTGCGCCACCTGTATCTGCTGCTACAGCTTGACCATAACCTTCAACGTATACTTTTGAACCTAATGGAATAACGCTAGGATCAACCGCAATTACTCGTTGATTTGGATTTGATTTTAAATTTACTCCAGTAGCTGTTGTACCACTGCATCCAGCACAGTTAGCTGTATAAGCTGTTGCTTCAACAGTCATAGACTTGCCGCTAGCTTGCTGTTGAGACTGCTGTTGTTGCTGTTGAGCTGCTTGTTCTTTTTGTGCTTGCTCTTGTGCTGCCTGTGCTTGTGCTGCTGCTTGAGCTTGCTCTTGTTCTTTTTGTGCTTGCTCTTGTGCTGCCTGTGCTTGTGCTGCTTGAGCTTGCTCTTGTTCTTTTTGTGCTTGCTCTTGTGCTGCCTGTGCTTGTGCTGCTTGAGCTTGCTCTTGTTCTTTTTGTGCTTGCTCTTGTGCTACCTGTGCTTGTACTGCTTGAGCTTGCTCTTGTTCTTTTTGTGCTTGCTCTTGCGCTGCCTGTGCTTGTGCTGCTGCTTGAGCTTGCTCTTGTTCTTTTTGCGTTTGTTCTTGTGCTGCTTGTTCTTGCTGAGCTTGTGCCGTTTGAGACTGCTGCGCTTGTGGAGCTGCCTTTGCTACTGGCGCACTAGCTGTTTGAGATTGAGCTGCTTGTGCCGTTTTAATTTTAAATTGTTCTCCAGGGAAAACTAAGTCTGATGTTAAACCGTTCCATTCTTTAATTTCTTCTACTGTTACGCCATAATGTTGACCGATTGACCACAAAGTGTCACCACGTTTTACAGTATGTACGATTTCTTTTATGCTAGATAAGTTTAGTGTCTGATTTGGATAAATTAGTGTTGATGTTAAGTTATTAGCATCTTTTAGCTCGTCTACGCTCACATTATGATTTTGAGCGATTTTCCATAAAGTGTCACCTTTTTGTACTTCATACGTTCCGCTTGTAGAGGCAGATGCTGCACCTACAAATCCTGCTGAAAGAATTGCCGTTGTCCCTAGAGTAAATACAAATTTCTTCATTTTCCGAATACCTCCTTATTTACTCAATGACTGAATGATACCACCTGTTCATTTCACTTCCATTACAGGAATATTTTACTTTTATTACGGATTTAATTAATTTTAAACATTTTCTTGTAATATTTCTGACAATTCATTTTTGAATAATGATTAAATTTCATCAAAATCATGTTAAAATTTGAAGAAAACTCTATAAAAAGTTGGAGTTGTATTCGGTGATAAAAGTAACTTATCAGCAAAAAAACCTTCTAAAAGCTAACTGCTTTTAGAAGGTTTTTTTACTTATATGAAACAGTTAAAGTTGGAGCACATGCAGGATTGTCGCCCCCATAAATTTCAACTACATCACTTAAAAAGTCCGCTGGACCTGAGCTTGACAAGCGAAATTGAGTTTTGCCGGTCCTATTCATATATCCCCAAAGTGAGGAAGGAAGTTGAATAGTTGTATATCCATTATTGAGTGGAGGCACTGACATTTGGAAGCCCGCTGAAATAGATGGTGAAGCCTGATAATCTATTTGTTCTAAAGCACTGCTAGTTCCAAATACACCGCTTTTAATATCGCCTTTCAAAGATGAAATATTACCAGTTGAAGATTTGCGATAAATTTTTAAAGATACATCCGTAATGATTGCATCATCAGGTAAAGAACCCGTGTCAAAAGATAAAATGGTTCGGTATGTGTCGTTATTGTACATTCCTTTATCCCCAATTTTATGAATAGAACTACTCATACCGTCAGCTGATAAGTTTCCGATAAATCCATCTTCAGCAGCAAGTGAAGAAAATACTGAAGATTTCTCTGAAGTTCCAGAAATTTGATAAACTTCCGTCTTTACTTCCTCTTGGTTACCCGCTGCGTCTACACTAAAAAACTTTACTGTTTTGCTAGAGTTGATGGTAATAGGCTCAGAGTACTTTAGAGAATTAACAGTTGGTATGCTTCCATCTAATGTATAGTAAGTGGTGGCAGGTTCATTGGTTGATAATGTAACAGAAACAGAACTTCCATACGTTCCTCCCGCTGGTGAAGCAGCTGTAACCGGTGGGGATATATCTCCTGGATTAGGAGCATCGCCATTTTTCGGATGGCTTTTAAAAAAGTTCCAGCTTAATTTAGTTGCATTTGGTCCTTTAGGATCTGTATAAGAACCGGATGTACTTCCCCCTGACCAAGCATGTCCCATTCCTTCTATCATATACTTTTCCATTACTGTTTTTCCTGCTGTATCTTTGTAAATATATTGCGTATAGCTTCTTCCACCAGATACTGTACCTGTTGCAGTTTGATCTGCCGTATCATCAATATTGTTATTATCCAGCCCATCAGACGCTCTATCATTTGTTTGAGCCCATTGCGATAATATTTGATGCGCATTTATAGGCGCAACAGTGTAGTCAGCTGTCCCATGAAACAAAATAACTGGAACCACTCGTTTATGATCTCCCATGGCTGAATAGGCTAAATCTCCTTGTTGGATAGGATTAGGACCTCCACTGCTCATTGCTGTATAAGCACCTGTCACATTAGTCGCTGCTTTATATTCTAAGCCAGCCCCAACGCTGATAGCCGCAAATATGTCTGGATAAGTAGCTCCCATAATAACACTCATAGCTGCACCAGCAGATAGCCCTCCAACAAAGACTTGGTTGGCATCTATTGAATAACTGCTTTTTATTTGATTGACCATTCCAGCAATTAACGCTGGTTCACCGCTTCCCCTTGATTGATGAGCAGTATCAAACCAGTTCCAACACTTATTTGAATTGGCAGAAGAGGGTTGTTCTGGATAAAGAACAAGAAACTTCTCTGTCTCCGCCAGTTCATTCATTTGTGTTCCTGCTGCAAATTGATCAGGGTCTTGAGTACAGCCATGTAGCATAACTACTAGAGGTAAGGCAGCACCTCCCTGATAACTGCTAGGTACATACAGTTTGTATGTCCTTCCGTTATATGTTTTAGAGGTAAAACTTCCTGCGGCTGAAGAAGATAAAGCACCTAAAGATAAAAAAAGTATAAAAGTGATCCCTGCTATAAATAATCGTTTCATCTTCCTGCTTCCTCCTTATATTGATATGATTATACTTAGCAGCAAACGTACATATCGGTATGGTATGGAAATGAATAAGAGTTATTAGTAAGATGATAGCAAGGTTTTATGTAATAAAATTTATATTAACTGTACGATTTGCCTACGGTTATGAGGACGAATAAAATCATTCATCTCCTAAAAAA
This sequence comes from Priestia sp. VA7, assembly GCF_055710015.1. Taxonomy (NCBI): domain Bacteria; kingdom Bacillati; phylum Bacillota; class Bacilli; order Caryophanales; family Bacillaceae; genus Priestia; species Priestia sp. VA7. Next base: position 1,865 of record NZ_JBVQPN010000007.1, on the reverse strand, counting down.
GAGAACGCTTACATAAAATTGTAAACGATTGTGCCGATAAATACTATAAAAAAGACATACCTTTTAAAAATAGGCCGGTATGTCTTCTATGGATTGCTTACTTAAGTATTCATATTGTGACTCGCTGCAATTTACCATAGCAATGGATTGAGGATAACGTTGTAAATGAGAAGGGAGCTCCTTAAACCCAAACTGATGATAATATTCAGGAAGAATATCGCTATACAGCATAAAAATAGCGCTGCGCTTCTCTATCTTCATCTTTTTAAAAAAGTCTTCAAGCATATCACGGCCATACCCCATTCGTTGATAAAGCTGGTGTACAACAACGGATCCAATACCATGCAAAGCAAACTTTAATCGAGGAGTTTGTAAAAGAAGCAAAATAAATGAACCAATAATTTGATCCTCTTCATTTACGTATACATATCGAATTCCATATGTTTCTTCTTTTTGATTATCTCTCACATACTCTTTGTACGTCCTGCCTTTAGGCCATGCGGCATATCCCATTTGATAGACTTCCGCCAATTCTTCAGACTTTATTTTTCTTAATAACATGAACATCCCCTCTTTATTTATAATCCCATACGTCAGCAGACATTTTTTATAAAGTTAAAAATAGTTCCTGTATGTATATATTATACTTCATCCTACGGAAGCTTTCTTGCTCTGAGGGCTATTAACAGCTAATATGTGAGCTACTTTCTCAAAAAACTAGAAAGATCCCTGATAGTTGTTCCTTACTTATAGCAGTCATATAGGTAAAGATACTCTTTATCATTCCATAAAAACATAGAGATGTAAATGTATTTCCAGCTTCATTTAGCATTCATTACGTATTACTCATCAAAAAAAGCATAGAAACTACGTTCTATGCTTTACAGTGAAAGTAATCATCATTTCTTAAGCTTTTTCGTTCTCTACATACTCCACTAGATGAAAGAAAAAACGATATGTAAGAACAAGAACTTCACCTATCGACATTTTCTCATTAAACTCTTTTATAGCATCTAATTCAATATTCACATCCCATAATCCATCTTTATCATTAAATAAAAGCTGGACGCTTGTTGGACTTTCATTAAATTCTTTAGCAAAAAATTGTTTTAGTAAAGAACCGAATTTTTTTTGCATATGTAGCCCCGTTAATACTTTATATGTGCCAAACACATCATCCACTTCAAAAGAACATCCCTCAAGCTTAATAAATTCGAACCATTTTGATTCTACATATAGAAATTCACTTCTGTGTTCTTTCAAGTAAGAAATGGGCGTATCTAAAAACGAAAGAGGAAATTCTTCTGCGATCAGCTCGTCCGTTTCTTTATCTACTCTTTCGATATAAGAATCTTTAAAACGTAAAGATTCCTCTTTTTCTTCTATCATCAGGTTTTGCGGTACCAACTTTTTTTGCAACGCATATTCCTTTTCTTCCTGGTATAGAGATAAAGATTGACCTTGAACGTTCATTTCTTTTTCAATATAAGTTTGAATATTACTTTGTAACATGAAAAAACCTCCTGATTAATCTGCATCACTATCTTATATCATAACCTAAACAAGTGTTTATAAATATAGCCAAACAAAAAATCCTTAGGCTATGCCTAAGGATAATAATGATATATTCAAGTATGTATAAAAGATAATTTGGTTGCGGGGACAGGATTTGAACCTGCGACCTTCGGGTTATGAGCCCGACGAGCTACCGAACTGCTCCACCCCGCGATAATAAAAATGCCTGGCAACGTCCTACTCTCACAGGGACAAAGTCCCAACTACCATTGGCGCTAAAGAGCTTAACTTCCGTGTTCGGTATGGGAACGGGTGTGACCTCTTCGCTATCGCCACCAGACAAGAGATTG
>NZ_JBVQPN010000006.1:0-182248 GCF_055710015.1 Priestia sp. VA7 | reverse complement strand
CGCCGCTAACGTCATAGAAGCAAGCTTCTAATCAGTTCGCTCGACTTGCATGTATTAGGCACGCCGCCAGCGTTCATCCTGAGCCAGGATCAAACTCTCCGAAGAAATGTTTGACTTGCTCAATTAATAAAAAATAAAATTTAACGTTGACGTTTGTCGCTTTGTTCAGTTTTCAAAGTTCAACCGCCGCTCTTAAGCGACTTTTTTATCTTATCAGTTTATCTCTTTCTTGTCAACAACTTTTTTAAGAAGTTTTTTCAAGTTTTTGATAAATTTAGTATCGCTCATTGGCGACGTATATAAATTTACCACGGATATTTTAAAGCGTCAATAGATTTTTTAAAATAAATCGTGTTTTTTTAGAAAAACCTTTTATCCAGGCTATAAAGTCATATGTCAGGGTATCTACACGTCATAACCGCACCGTATCAGATACCCTTTATCCTCTCTATCATTTCGCCACATAGTGTCTATGGTACAAACTCTTTCCTTTGGTTTCTACTTTTTTTACCATAATGATATCTTTTTCAATTAAAAACTCAAGAAGTATTCCTAAATCAATAGCATAAGGGCGTATTTCGGGATGATGAACCAGTTCATTAAACGTCCATTCCTGCTTTTCACTTTTCATAATATGAACAAGATGCTTGGCACCTAATTCAGTTTTTTTATTTACTAGAAATTCACTCGCTAAGAAAAGCAGCTCTAAACGCTTGCTAACCTCTTCTTGGCTAATAATTAGCTCTTCGTAAAGACGATGAATTTCAGGTTCTATTTTTTTCACTTGGTTCCATACTGTCACTTCTGGGTGAAATCCATTTTCCAACACAGACAGTCGTGCTAAATGATGAAGAGCATGAATGACATGATTGAATGCATCTAAATAATGATTAGACGCATAAAAGTCTTTTCCTTCTTTAAATCGGCGAATCAACTTAGCAAACTCGACACCTATTCTCTTTGTCCGATCTTCTCTAGGAAAATCAATTAAGCGTTTCTTTAAGTTTTCCATATATTCGTTTCGATCAAATAGCACTTTACCATTTAAGATCCAATCAATAATACGGCGGTTCGTCCCCCTCATAATCCATTCACTCATTTGCTGTTCAGAAGCCATATAAAGTGCCGCACGCTCATTTTCATATTCGTATTGTTTAATAAAAAGAGAAGTTTCTGTAGTTTTGGTCACAATAAATAAGATAGCATCCAAATTATCCGTCACTGGAGATTCTGATTTCTTTTTTTCAATCAGTAAAATACCTAGTGTGTCTTTATTGCTAGCTCTTTCTTGATATATTGGCCGTAAAACATCTTCCATTTTGAGCTCTCCTAACTGTAATAAACAAATATTTTTCAAAATTTTAAAGGCTATGGACTAAGATTTCTTTTTTTATTATATACGATGTATAACGGATATCCCACTCAGAATTATGGAAATCATTCAGAAAGCTCAAAAACCAACAATAATTTTCCGAAGATTCAATTTTCATTATCATTCATTGTCTCACTCTATGATATATTGGTAACAGGGGGGATACTGATGGGGATAAAGTATTCAAATAAAATTAACAAGATTCGCACGTTTGCACTCAGTCTGATCTTTGTTGGGTTCATTGTTATGTATGGGGGAATTTTCTTTCGATCTTCAGTCTGGCTAATGACTATTTTTATGCTTTTGGGTTTGCTGTGCATCGTAGCTAGTACCGGCGTTTATTTCTGGATTGGCATGCTTTCTACAAAAGCGGTTCAAGTAACCTGCCCTACATGTCAAAAGCAAACCAAAATGCTAGGGCGCGTAGATATGTGTATGTATTGCAATGAGCCGCTTACGCTTGACCAGTCTCTTGAAGGAAAACAATTCGACGAAAAGTATAATAGAAAAAAACAAAAAGAAAGCTGATAGTATCACTACTATCAGCTTATTAATGCGCTTTTTTAGCCGTACAATCAGGACACGTTCCGTAAATTTCCATTCGGTGGTGACTAATATCAAAGTCAGTAATATGAGCAGCCAGCTTTTCTACTTCGTCTAAACCAGGATAATGAAAATCCACAATTTTTCCGCAGCTTTCGCAAATCACATGGTAATGCTCTGTTGTAACATAATCAAACCGGCTTGATGCATCACCGTATGTTAGTTCCTTTACAATACCTACTTCGCGAAATACTCTTAAATTATTGTAAACGGTCGCTACACTCATATTTGGGAACTTACCTTCCAGCGCTTTATAAATATCATCTGCTGTTGGATGTGTCATTGAATTGATTAAATACTCTAAAATAGCATGACGTTGTGGTGTGATACGAACGCCAGTACCTTTTAACGTTTCAAGGGCTTCTTGTAAATGATTTGACACGTCATGCACCCCTCTTCTGTAAGTATTATTACTTTATAATTCTTATAATTAGTCTACATGTTTTACCCACGTTTTGTCAACTTGATGCCTATTCCTATTTTATGTAATAAGTAGAAACTTTTCATATATTTTATGCAAAAAAAGAAGTGTGGAAATCAATCCACACTTTTAAATATATTAACATCTGAGGAGGTATGCCCTACACTGATATTGTATGTTCAAAGACTAAAACTGCTCTAGTTATCTGCCTGTTTTTATGCCATTTTTTCTTTAATAAATGATAAAGCTTCTTCCACATGCCCTTTCACTCGAACCTTACGATATTCTTTTACGAGCATTCCTTCTTTATTAATGATAAAAGTGGAGCGTTCAATGCCCATATATTCTTTTCCAAAGTTTTTTTTCAGTGTCCATACTCCATACTCTTCAGCTACGCTGTGATCTTCGTCAGCTAAAAGTAAGAATGGAAGGCCGTGCTTATCAATAAACTTATGGTGTTTGTCGATTGGATCCGGGCTCACTCCTAGAATTACCGCATCTAGCTCTTCAAAATTTTCATGCTGATCTCTGAAATCACAGGCTTCTGTTGTACAGCCTGGCGTCATATCTTTCGGATAAAAATACAGCACAACGTTTTTTCCTTTCATCGACGCTAGTGATACTTGCTCTCCATTTGTAGACATCAATACAAAATCGGGTGCTTTTTCTCCAACTACAGCTGTCATATTTATCTTCTCCTTTACGCTTTTCATTTTCTTTGAATAGCGTACCTAATATTAGATAAGATGACAAGTTTAAGTGCGGGTAACAGTTCGCATCACAAAGATTGCAGGCATAATATAGCCGATAAACGCTTCAAAAGTTGCAAATAATTTCCCAATTCCAACCGGATACATATCTCCGTAGCCTACTGAAAATAACGTCGCTGCGCTGAAATACATACTGTTAAACAGGGTATAGAAATAATGACCTTCATGTTCAAACCCTCCGCTTAATACTGGAATACTCCCCATCTCACATACTGTATAAATAAGGCTAAATCCCAATAAAACTGTAATATATGAATAAAACAAGACAAAGAAATGACCAATTGAGAAAAAATGAAATTCTCCAAGTTCTTTTTCAAAGAGAAACTTCATACTACCAATTACAAAAACAATGATAACGAGGATTAGAAAAATAACCATCATTCTACTCCTTTAATTTATACTCTTACTACCACTATACGCGCGTTCTTGTCCAATCATTACTACTCCGAATCCACCAAAAAGAGCAGGCATTTAATTGCCTGCTCCTCTGTATTTTTTGACCCCTGTATTCCATAAGAAAATAGAGATTACAAAAAAGACGATTCCCATAACTGGGGTTAAAAATGCATATCCATACCATTCTGACCTTCCTAAGAAATAAGCGGCTGGATATACGCCTACAAATGCAAAAGGAAGAATCCACGTTAAAACATATCGGATGACATTATTATAAATATCTACAGGATACCTTCCATAGTTTCCAATATTATAAATAGTAGGCATAATAGAGGTTCTGGCATCCGACCAGAAGCCTATGCTTGCTAAGGCGATGAAAATTCCTGCGTATACAAGCGCTCCTCCTAAAATAAATAATAGAAAAATAAAAACATCATACCACTGGAAATGAAGATGTAAAGAAGACGCAGCGTAAGCCATTACGGCAATCCCAGTGACACCACCAAACAATGATTCTAGCTCCATTCGCTCCAAAATAACTTGAAACAAACTATGAATCGGCCGCGTTAAAATTCGGTCCATTTCTCCTTTAACAATGTAGCGTTCATTGAAATCCCAAATGTTAAAGAAAGACGAAAAAATAGCAAAAGGAACTAAAAAGAAACCATAAATAAAGATAATTTCCTCTCGTGACCATCCGTGCAGCGACTGAGTATGACCAAATACAACTAAAATAAAAATTAAGTTAACCGTTTGAAATAATAAGTCCGATATGATTTCAACTACCATGTCGGTACGATACTGAAGCCTTGTTTTCATATATTGACCGATGTACTGAAAGAAAATCGAAAAATAAAACATTTTCATAGACTACCCTCCTTGAATAACCATTTTTTTCTTCGCTATGTTCCACAAACATGCAATAGGGATAAATAGAAGTCCTGACCAAACTGCTTGTGTGATAAGAGCATTTATTACTTCCTGCCCTTTAAATCCATTTGTGAAAATCATGCTCGGAATATAACTAATGGCTTGAAAAGGGAAATAGCTCATAATATGTTGCGCCCAGAAAGGATAGAAGCTGATGGGCAGAAGAAGTCCTGAAAACAAATCAATAACAACGCGCTTCGCTCGAATGAGTCCATCATTGTTAAAGAGAAAGAAAGTCGTAATACCCGTTAATAAATTAATTTGTGTATTGATAATGAAACTAAAAATTAAAGACAGTCCAAAATAAAGCCATGTTGCTGCATTTGCTGAGAACTGTACTGGAAATAAAAACGCGACAATAATCATGCCGGGCACTGAGAAAAACAGCAGCCGAAAAATCCCTTCTCCCAGTCCTTGCATCGTTTTCATACCAAGGTAGCTATAAGGCTTAATTAACTCTACAGCCACTTTGCCATCTTTAATTTCCGTTGCCATTTCACGGTCAATGTTATTAAAGTAAAAGGCTCTTGCCATCCATGAAACGGCTACATACGTTGTCATTTGAGTGATGGATAAACCTTGAATATTCTCTTTTCCTCCATAAATAGCGGACCATAAAAAATAGTAAGCACCAATATTAATTGCATAAATCAATATTCCGCTGTAATAATTCGTCCGATACGCTAGCATCATTAAAAAACGAATGCGTATCATCTCTATATATTTATCCATTCACAACACCTTCTTCATAAATGTTGCGAATAATTTCTTCCGTCGAAATTTCTTCAATGTTAATATCGCTGATTTCATGCTTTGCCACCACTTTAGCAATCAGCTGCGACATTAAGTCTCCTTTATTTTGAAGCTGTGCTGTCCACAAATATTTTTGATCACCTTCAATCCAGTTAACAGGCATTCCTTGCGTCAATAGCTTCAACTGCTCTTTATTTGGCGCAGTTCCGAATTCAAACGTAACCTGCTTAAGGTCGCCCCAGTTCGAACGCAACTTTTGCAGCGATCCGTCATAAATAATACTGCCTTCATCCAGCATTACAACGCGTTCACATAAAGCTTCAATATCTGCTAAATCATGTGTTGTAAGCAAAATTGTCGTGTTGTATTTTTCATTAATTTCTTTTAAAAATTGACGGATTTTTAATTTAACTAGTACATCTAAACCAATCGTCGGTTCATCTAAAAATAGAAGCGGCGGATTGTGAATAAGAGCAGCAGCCAGCTCACAGCGCATTCTTTGACCTAAAGAAAGCTTTCGCACTGGCTTATCTAGCAGCGGCCCGATATCTAACGTTTGAATAACGTGCTCCATGTGAGCGTTATAATCTTCATCTGACACTTTGTATACTTTTTTTAACAGGCGAAAAGATTCTTGTACGGCAATATCCCACCACAGCTGAGAGCGTTGACCAAAAACAACACCAATCGTTTGGGCAAACTTTTCTCTTTCCTTATGGGGATTCATTCCATTTACGGTAATGTCGCCTGAAGTAGGAGTTAAGATTCCTGTCAGCATTTTGATTGTGGTCGATTTCCCCGCTCCGTTTTCTCCTATATACCCTACCATTTCCCCTTGTTTTACGGTAAACGATATATCGTTCACAGCTTTCATGACTCTATAATTACGGGTAAATAGATCCCGGAATGCCCCTTTAAGGCCAGAGCGGCTAGAATAGGCTTTAAATTCTTTCCGAAGTTGATTCACCTCAATAGCATTTTTCATTGTATTCCCTCCGTTACGTCGACGTATTAGTGGTTTCTTTTATTGTTTCCGGCGCCCTTGCTAGCAACTCCTCCAAGAGACGAGGAACTATTTTCTAGCAGTTAGCTCACAAATTTCTATCATACACGTTCTCGAATGTTTTTCAAGAAACAAATAAGTTTGATAGAATAAAGAAGTTGAACTTTTCATTAGGAGGCATACTATGCAATTTACAAAATCAGAACAATTACACGCTGAAGCGCTCGAGCATATTGTAGGCGGCGTTAACAGCCCTTCACGTTCATATAAAGCCGTAGGAGGCGGAGCCCCTGTTGCAATGGAGAAGGCAAGCGGAGCTTATTTCTGGGACGTTGATGGAAATAAATATATTGACTATTTAGCAGCTTACGGTCCTATCATTACGGGACACGCTCATCCTCATATCACGAAAGCTATTACAAAAGCAGCTGAAACGGGTGTTCTTTACGGTACGCCAACTGCTCATGAAGTCACATTTGCTAAAATGCTCAAAGAAGCGATGCCCGCATTAGATAAAGTGCGCTTCGTCAACTCTGGAACAGAAGCCGTTATGACAACGATCCGTGTAGCACGCGCTTATACTGGACGCGATAAAATTATTAAATTTGCAGGTTGCTACCACGGCCATTCTGACCTTGTATTAGTAGCAGCTGGATCTGGTCCTTCTACACTCGGCACTCCTGACTCTGCTGGTGTACCAAAAAGTATCGCTAACGAAGTCATCACAGTTCCTTTTAATGACATCGAGCCTTACAAGGAAGCATTAGAAAAATGGGGCGATCAGATTGCAGCTGTTTTAGTAGAACCAATCGTTGGAAACTTCGGAATTGTTGAGCCGGAACCTGGCTTTTTAGAACAAGTTAATGAATTAACTCACGAAGCTGGAGCACTTGTTATTTACGATGAAGTTATTACAGCGTTTCGCTTTATGTACGGTGGAGCTCAAGATTTACTTGGTGTAAAACCTGATCTCACTGCATTTGGAAAAATCATCGGCGGCGGCCTTCCAATCGGAGCCTACGGCGGTAAAAAAGAAATCATGGAAAAAGTGGCGCCGCTTGGACCCGCTTATCAAGCAGGTACAATGGCAGGAAACCCAGCTTCTATTCTTTCTGGGATTGCTTGCCTAGAAGTACTAAAGCAAGAAGGTGTTTATGAACAGTTGGATAAGTTAGGGGCGATGCTCGAAGAGGGTATTTTAAAACATGCTCGTACATATAACATGCCTATTACTATCAATCGATTAAAAGGCGCTCTTACTGTCTATTTTACAACCGAAACGGTCAAAAACTATGAACAAGCAGAAAATACAGACGGCGAATTATTCGCACGCTTCTTTAAACTAATGCTCCACCAAGGTGTCAACTTAGCTCCTTCGAAATATGAAGCATGGTTCCTTACTACAGCTCATACAGAACAAGATATTACCGACACATTAGAAGCAGTCGAAAAAGCATTTAAACAATTAAGTGAAGAACGTTAATTCTTATTCTAAAGAGGCTGAAATAAAAGGATTTTAGACGAAGTGAAAAACGAACCATTGATCAAGATGTTTGATTAGTGGTTCGTTTTTTTGTTATGGTAAACGTAGGTTTCGTGTGTACAGGTCTTTCTAGCAGTTGATTGAAGGGCAAGTGGAAGACTGCTGCGGAAATCAAGTGCTGTGTCACAAGCGGTTCAGTTCATGTATCCCATTTGTTCGTCTTTAGATTGGATTTATTTCGTTATGTCTCGACCTCTTTTTCGTTTTACCTTCGGGTTTCCTTATAGAACATTCCCACCTTTCATAACCATTTCTTACGCGTCATCTCCTTTTTTTCAGCCTGTCGAAAAATCCCGAGAAATACCCTTATTTTTCTGCTTGTTTTCTCTTGATATCCATTCTTAAACCTTGTATAGTATGTTATTGTTTATATTATTTCCAACAGGTTATGTAATAAAGAAGGATTGATTTTTGCAATTTATCATTTGTTTTGGGGAACATTCTTCATAACGAAAAAACTTTTTTACAGAAAGGAACTACGAACGCACATGAAACTTGGTGCCCGCATCTTAAAAACGGGAATTGCCATTACACTTTCATTGTTATTAGGTGAATTTCTAAGTTTACCATCTCCAATATTTGCGGCAATTGCGGCAGTTTTTGCAATTCAACCGTCTATTTACAGATCTTATTTAACAATATTGGAGCAAATACAGGCGAATGTGATTGGAGCTGCTTCTGCAGTTTGTTTTGGACTTATTTTTGGTACCCATCCCATCATTATTGGTTTTACCGCTGTTGTTGTCATTGCAGTCAACTTAAAATTACGTATTAATAATACAATTGGGCTTGCGCTTGTGACAGTAATTGCAATCATGGAAAATCCAGGAGATAATTTCGTTGAATATGCACTTATACGCTTTGGTACAGTGTTACTTGGGGTATTCTCAGCATTTATTGTCAATCTTATTTTTATTCCGCCAAAGTATGAAACAAGATTGTATTATAAAATTGTAAGCACAACGGAAGAAATTATTAAATGGATTCGCATGAATCTTTATCACGCATCTGAGCACACATTGTTAAAAGAAGACATTGAAAAAATGAAAGACAATGTGGCTAAAATGAATCAAATCTTTGATTTTTACAAAGAAGAACGCACTTATTCAACCAAAAAACGTTTTGTTAAGTCACGCAAGCTCGTTTTATTTCGTCAAATGATTACCGTAACAACACGAGCTCTTACAACCTTGAAACTACTTCACCGAGTGGAAAATGATCTTCAAGTCATGCCGCAGCAATTTCAAGATTTAATCAAATCTGAAGTTGAGTGCCTGTTAATGTATCATGAGCAAGTATTATTAAAATTCATTGGGAAATTACGCGTACAGCCAACCACTACTGTACCAAACGAAGCCTGCGTTGGAAAACGAGCTTTAATCGATAAATTTATGCAGTACAAAATATACGATAATGATGAAGAGAATAAGGTTATTTATCATATCTTCCCTTTAATTTCTGTCATCATTGAGTATAGTGAAGAGTTAGAGCATCTTGATAAGCTGATTGATACGTTCCAAAACTATCACAAGGATGCTAACTCATTTGATATTAATCATCAGCGACAAGAAGATTAAAAACACCACCTATTGTTAGACAATAGGTGGTGTTTTTAAATTGTATCAAGCTGCTGAACGTTAAAGAGCTGATAGTAATGACCTTTTTTCTTAATTAACTCCTCATGAGAACCTCGTTCGACTACTCTTCCATTTTCTAAAAGTACAATTTCATCAACATGAGTAATTGTAGATAAACGATGGGCTACAATGAAAGTCGTACGGTCTTTTGCTAGTTCAGCTAATGCTTCTTGAATATAGTGCTCACTTTCCAAATCTAGAGCTGAAGTGGCTTCATCAAAAATAAGAATAGCTGGATTTTTTAAAAATACGCGCGAAATGGAAATACGCTGCTTCTGTCCTCCTGATAGCTTCATTCCCCGCTCTCCCACTTTTGTATCATATCCTTCGGGCAAATTCATAATAAAATCGTGGGCATTTGCGGCTTTTGCCGCAGCAATTACTTCTTCATCTGTCGCTCCTGGCTTTCCAAGCAGTATATTGTTTTTAACCGTGTCACTAAACAACACCGTATCCTGCAGGACGATTCCAATCTTATCTCGCAGGCTGCGTACTTTATAGGTTTTGATATCAATGTCATCAATGAGAATTTTACCCTCTGTCACATCATAAAAGCGCGGAATTAAGCTGATAAGCGTGGATTTCCCTCCTCCGCTCATTCCAACAAACGCAACGGATTTTCCTTTTTCTACATCTAAATTAATATCATGAATCACAGGTTTTTCTTCTTCTTCATAAGCAAATGAAACGTGCTCAAACTGCACCTTTCCATGAAGCTCAGTACATTCTTTTGCATCTTTCTTGTCTGTAATATCGTATTCTTCATCAATGAACTCAAACACCCGGTCCATAGATGCCACAGACTGCGTGAGCGTAGTCGATGAATTGACCAAGCGGCGAAGCGGATTATACAAGCGGTCAATATAGGCCACAAATGCTACCATCGTTCCTACGCTAAGACTTTCTGTGATGACTTGATATCCAGCAAATGTAATCACGATTAAAGGTGCCAAATCGGTAATGGTATTCACTACTGCAAATGTTTTTGCATTCCAATTCGTATGATTGATTGCTTTTTGTAGAAAATTTGAATTTTGCTTATCAAATTGCTTCTGCTCATGAGGCTCAATAGCAAAGCTGCGAATAACAGAGATCCCTTGAACCCTTTCATGTAAATGCCCCTGCACTTCCGCTAAAGCCTGCGAACGGACTCTTGTTAAATGGCGAAGACGACTGTAAAAATATTTTACAGAGAACGCATAAACCGGCAGCAAAATAATCGATACCAGTGTTAAAGGTACATTCATCGTAAACATAATCACAATGGCTATTACAATCGTCATCATATCAAGCCATACGTTCATTAAACCTGTGATAACAAAGTTTTTTGTTTGCTCTACATCATTAATGACTCGTGAAATCACTTCACCCGCTCGCGTATTTGCATAATAACGCAAGCTAAGCTTTTGAATATGGCTAAACAGCTGATCTCGTATATCATATAGTACTTTGCTCGATACCCACTGAGCATAATACTGCCTGTAATATTCAATGGGAGGTCTTAACACTAAAAATACAACAAACGAAATCCCCATAATCGTCACCATTTTATGAACTTTTTCAGAGGAGGACATGCCATGTCCATTTACGATATCGTCCAACACATATTTCAAAAGCAGCGGAATTAATAAAGGAATAGCAAATTTAATAATACCAATTAATACAGTACCGACAATTTGCCATTTGTATGGCTGTACAAACTTCATGTAGCGTCTTATACTTCCCATAAAATCTCCCCTTTCTATCTATGAGGGCAAGCTTTCTTAGTATATGTACACGCGTCGATTTTTTAGTGCTTTTATCTCTTCTAAAAGATGGTGAGCATAACGCCAAAAAGAACATTATATCAAACAGTCAGCTTTAGACGGCCTAACATAATGTTCTCTAGATCATTCATCAAGAATGCCGATATGTTAAAAAGCGCTCATACCAAATGTCAATGAAATCTGGAGCAAACGGGCCTTTTCGCTGTCGAATCCAACCTTTTAACTCCTCAACGTGATTATGTAAAATACGGTCAATCACTTCTGGATAATTCATTTCTTTTCGATGCTTCTCATATTCATCTTCATCAAGAAGGGTGTATGTCATATCTGGATAGACTTTGATATCTAAATCATAATCAATATATTTGAGCGCTTCATTGTCATCATAAATGAACGGCGAACTAATATTGCAGTAATAATAAATTCCATCTTCGCGGATCATCCCAATGACATTAAACCACTGCTGAGCATGAAAATAACAAATTGCAGGCTCTCTTGTGACCCATGTTCGTCCATCTGATTCTGTAACGACCGTGCGATCATTTCCTCCAATCACTAAGTTATTGGTTGCTTTTAATACGGTTGTCCGATCCCACACGCGATGAATATGTCCATTATGCTTGTAGCTGTGTATTTGAATTGTTTCTCCTTCCACCGGAATTCCCATCTCCAATACCTACTTTCATTTTAGCACTTAAAAAAATTCATATAACGTCTCCATTTGTCTTATGTTTATTATAACGGTTTCTCTCTCATTTTAACACAAATGTGCTAACCTTCTTGAGTTCAAAAAAGTCACTTCCCCTACTTTTCCTTTGCTTGGCAGCCTTAAAAAAGAGAGGAAGTGACCCATCAATGTTCATTAAGCAAGTGTAGAGCAAGCCCCTTCACTTTTATATGTACGAATAATGTCTTCGGTTTGTGCTTCAAACGTCAATTGAATCTCTTTTAATTTTAGCTTCATTTCACTAATTTCATCTTGCACAGAATGCAGTTTTGCTTCTTCATGAAGTTTTACTAGTTCACCTTCAATTTCCTGACAGCGCTCAATCTCAGACTGCAAAAACAGAAGTTGATCCATGGTCTCCAATTGTTGAGTCACTAGCTGATCAAATTTTTTCATACGATAGCTCCTCCCTATTTGCTTTAACCATACACGCGGCACTTCTGTTAACATTCTGTTTAGGTGATCCAGATTCCTTTGACGAGCTGTGTAAAGTTTCAAGAAGTTTTGTCATACTTTGTTGCTTTTTATATAAGAAAAAGCGAACTTAACATCGCCGTATGAAAGACGTTAAGCTCGCTTTTGATATTAACCTTGGTATTTACCAGAGTTTTGGTTTTTCTTTGCTTCAGCTTGTGCGTTTTGTTGTCTCACTTCTTGAGCACTTGTTTCGCTAGCAAATTCAGTACCGAAGTTGTTTTTAGATGCTTGAGCATTTTGGCTTTTGTTTGCCGCTGCTTGAGCATTTTGTTGTTTCACTTCTTGTACATTTGTTTCGCTACCAAATTCAGTACCGAAATTGTTTTTAGATGCTTGAGCATTTTGTTGTTTCACGTGTTGTGTGCTTGTACCAGATGCTGTTTTGTTTGTTTGTTTTGCCATTGTAATCACCTCCACGAAAATTAATATGCCCGGGAGGTAAATAGGGTATGCAAACTTTTTTCAGTATTTTAAGGTGTAAGCAAAAAACACATTTACCTTACATTAAAAGTGAACGCCCTCCGTCAATAATAAGCGTTTGACCGCAAATCATATTTGCTTGATCGGACACTAAGAACATAACTGCATCTACCATGTCTTTTGGCTCCACCATACGACCAGCTGGAGTATGCTTGCGCGCATCATCTAGGAGCTCATCGCGATTTGGGAAATGTTTTAATGCTTCTGTATCCACAGCCCCTCCAGATACAGCATTTACCACAATATTCTTTGGAGCCAGCTCCACTGCTAAATAGCGGGTCAACGCTTCTACAGCAGCTTTTGACACGCCTACTGTTGTATAATTTTCTAAATAGCGAATAGACCCAAGCGAACTGATGGTAACAATCTTTCCTCCCCCTACTTTTTCCATACGTTTAGCCGCTTCTTGTGCACAGAATAAATATCCTTTACTATTGATGTCCATTGTCCAATTCCAGTGAGTTTCTTCTAATTCCATAATAGGACGTAAAACCCCTGAAGCCGCATTACTTACAAATACGTCTAAGCGACCGAATGCTTCATCAATTTGCTCAAACATTTCTTTAATTTTTTCTACTTTTCCTACGTTTGCTTTAACAACTAATGCTTCTCTGCCTAATGCTTTGATTTCTTCCGCTACTTCCTGAGCTGCACTTTTGCTTCGTGCATAGTTTAATACAATATCGTATCCTTCTTTAGCCAGACGTAAGGCAATCTCTTTACCAATACCTCTGCTGCTTCCTGTAACTAGTGCTACCTTTTGTGACATGATGTCATCTCCCTTATGTATCATATTATCTTTACATTGTACTGATTTTATCGCATAAGAAACAAGTAATATAGGGAAAATAGATAAAACTTGATAAAATGAACGAGGTGAATAGAATGTATGTAGGTAGAGACATGACGGCTCTTTCAATGATTTCTAAAAGCGAGTGGAAAGACAGCGAGCTTGCGTTTTTCCATCACTCTTTACAGCAAATGACGCCGTATTTAAATGCTGAAGGACAAAGTATTCATCAGCAAATTATTAAAGAAATTGAAGCACGGGGCGGGTTACAGCGCCACGAAGCAGATTATACACACGGCACGCATGTTTCATATGATTAAATAAAAGAAGCGCGGAGTTTATCCACGCTTCTTTTATTTAACAAGTAAATATTCTTTTAAGATTTTTTGATGGGAAACAGGAAATGCATATTGTTCTAAATCTTTTTCAGAAACTACTTTCAAGTTTTTTAATGCACTGATATCACTTACCAGCTCTGCTTCATATACTGTGACGTTCCAGACGATATGAGAAAATACGTGCTGAATTGTGGTAAACGGCGCATTAATTTTAATATCAGCTCCGTACTCATTTTGAATAAATGCCTGAAGCTGCTGATGATCTGGCGCTATACTAAGATCTACTTCTATATTTGGAAATTCCCATAGGTTAGCTAAAAGTCCTTTGTTTGGACGTTTATGAATCAGATAATTTCCGTCCTCGTCTCTAATCACCGCTGCAGCAAGCTGAAGAGCACGCGGCGCTTTTTTCTTTGATTTAACAGGAAGCTCATTCTGCACTCCTTCTTCAAACGCGCGGCAGTGTTCGCGAACTGGACATAACAAACAGGAAGGAGAAGTTGGTGTACAGACAATGGCGCCCAGTTCCATCATGCCTTGATTGAAATAGGAAGGATTATCTTTTGAAATAATTTCATGCACGATATCTTCAAACAGCTTTCTTGTTTTCGGTTTTGCAATATCATCCCAAACGGATAAAATGCGCGATAGCACACGCATGACATTTCCATCTACAGCAGGTTGCGGCACTCCGTATGCAATACTTAAAATAGCTCCTGTTGTATAAGGGCCTACTCCTTTTAGTTTAGAGATTTCTGCTGGCGTATTCGGAACTTCTCCCCCGTATTGTTCGTGAACTTCTCGAACGGCGGTTTGTAAATTACGGGCACGGGAATAATAGCCTAATCCTTCCCACGCTTTTAACACATCATCTTCATTCGCATAAGCTAAATCTTTAATAGTGGGAAATTTGCTAATAAAATTATTAAAATACGGAATGACCGTATCTACTCTCGTTTGTTGAAGCATAATTTCAGATACCCACACTTTATAAGGGTCCTGATCTTGACGCCAAGGTAGAATGCGCTGTTCCTGCTCAAACCAAGAGATTAAGTCATCTTGAAATGCTCGAATATCGAAATTTTGTACAATATCTTTACTTTGTTTCACGTCATAGCCTCCGAGGTATTAACTATACATATACAATGTGTTGCTTTTTGAATCTTAGTAACTTTATGATAACCTTATAACAACTACAAATATGAATAGTAAAATGAATTGTTCAAATAATGAATAAAAACAGCTAATTTGCTGCGTTAGTAATAAAGCGAGATTTTTCGCCCTGAATCAAGCTTCCATGCTGAATTAGGATACTCTCAGATTGTCATTTTACAAAGGAGGAGTTCGCTCTGGATACTGGTACACACATTGCAATGGGAATCGCTTTAGGCGGCCTTGCAACATTAGACCCCACTGTATCTGCGAATACAGCCACACTGGATGCTGTAATGATTGGCGTAATGGCCGGGTCATTAGCACCTGATTTAGACACTGTTTTAAAGTTGCGAAACAATGCACAGTATATCCGCAATCACCGTGGAATTACACATTCTATCCCGGCCGTTATTTTATGGCCTTTGCTTATTGTGCTCATTCTTTCGCTTCTGCTGCCAGGAGCTAACTTGCTGCATCTATGGATGTGGACCTTTGCAAGCGTCATTATTCACGTTTTTGTTGATATCTTTAACGCTTATGGTACGCAAGCTTTACGGCCTTTCACAAATAAATGGATTGCGCTTGGCGTAATCAACACGTTTGATTACGTGATTTTCTCAGCTCACGTACTTGCCATTTTAATCTGGTTTATTGGAGCAGAGCCAGGACCAACATTCATTACGCTGTATGTGTTATTGGCATTTTACTATGGATTGCGCTTTTATATGCGCCACCAAATCGCCAAGAAGCTTCGAAAACAGTTTCCTGATGTTATCAAGCTCAATATTTCTCCTACGCTGCGTTTCACTCACTGGCACTTAGCTGTGACGACCGAAAGGTATTTTCATGTAGGAAGAGCAATCGGAGAAGAAATTTTTATTTATGATACGTTTGATAAAGTTCCAATTCCCGAATCAGCCGTAATTGAAGTAGCGAAAAAAGATGAAAATTTATCTGCTTTTCTTTCATTTTCACCTATTTATAGATGGGAACTGGATGAATATAACGACCACATTGAAGTGCGCTTTATTGATTTACGCTACCGCAGCAAAGACTACTATCCATTTGTAGCCGTAGTCCAGCTTGATTACGATTTAAATATCATCTGTTCGTACACAGGTTGGATTTTCAGCGAGAAAAAATTGCGTAAAAAGCTTGATTATCTCCCGCACTAATCATAACAAGAACAAATATGAAACCCAAAAACGAACCGTCTTGAGAAGACGGTTCGTTTTTATTTAATGTTTTAAATAGTCATCGTTATTTAATAAATGCTGATATTTAGGGTTTTTAACCGCGATTTCATGAAGTTTGTCTCCGTAGCTGTTGATATACATCGTAACAACCTTTTCCGTCGCTTCTTTCCCTTTATAATCATATCCTGCTTTTGCGTAAGATGACTCAAAATCTTCCCAGAAAAGCTCGACCCACGTGCGTGCTTGAGCATATGAGAGCGAACTGTTTTTATTTAAGAGCTGATTCGTTAATCTTTCAAATATATCGTTCATAAGAACACCTCGATTACCAAAATTCTTTATGAGTATGTTTGCACTTTTAACTTACACTATAAATGCGGAGTTATTCACTCCCTCATGTACTATATCATAACCGCAACGCTTTCTGTTGTAAAAGGAGAGGTATCTATGCGCAATAAAGCAAAAGATTTTACAAACCAACATCATACTAAGCTTGAAGGCGAACCTCGCGCAAAAGCTGAGTACGCTTCAAAACGTGCAAATGGAACAATTAACACGCATCCTCAAGAACGTATGCATGCTTCTAATGAGCGCGAAGAATAACCGCTTGCTTTACGTTTAAAAATAGAGTGAATATAGAAATCAAACAAGCAGCACACTTCGTGCTGCTTGTTCATCCCTTTATTTTTTCAACATGGAAATAGGCAGTGCCTCTTCGTTTTGCGGTGAGCCAAGCCTAAATCCCCACGCAAAAACTCCGTTCATATAATCAATTTTAAAATATGAACCCGGATCTCCTTGAATTTCATATACTTCCCCTGCTTTAAACGCTTCGGGATCCAATAAATACGACCTAGCCATTGTTACTTTTCTTTCTAATACTGCATACTCATTGACCATGCCAAGCTGCTCAGCTTTTCGTGCTTTTTCTTGAAGAGACCCAATTTCTTGTTGAAGTTCATACGTCGTCATATCACTGTAACGTTTTTCAGACATGCTGTTTTCCCCCTTGTTTGCTTTCATTTTATTATAACAAAAGGTATAACTAAAGGGAGACTATGAAAAGGGAGTTTTGGGAATGAAAACAGTGCTAATCACGGGCGGTGCGACGGGTCTTGGAAAAGAGCTCGCTAAACTTTACGCAAAAGACTACAACGTCATTCTAGCTGGACGCAATCAACATAAATTAAAAGAGGCGCAGCATGAGCTAGGAGACAACGTATATACGATGTCTGTAGATATTACAAAGTATGAAGAAGTAGGAAAATCTGTAGAAAAACTGCTGATGCAGCATTCAGTAGATATCCTTATCAACAATGCAGGCATTGGACATTTTGGTCCTTTGACCGATTATACAAAACAAGCCATCGATGAAGTCATCGATACAAATGTAAAAGGAACTATTTTTTTAACACAAGCGCTTATGCCTCATCTCTTGACGAGACCTGAACCTAAAGTTATGAATATCATTTCAACTGCAGGACTTCGCGGGAAAGCTAATGAAAGCGTCTATGTGGCAAGTAAGTTTGGCGTAAGGGGATTTACAGAAAGTTTAAAAGTGGAATACCAAGATACCAGCCTTCATGTGATTGCAGCTTACATGGGAGGCATGAATACCCCTTTTTGGGATCACAACAACCACATTAAAGATAAAAGCCGATTGCGCTCGGCTTCCGAAATTGCTGAGATTATTTATAAACAGCAGAATGACTCAGAAGATATTTTGTTTTAAAAAAGAGTGAAACATAACTGCATTAATCTATTCTAAAGATAAACACATTGTATAAATGATCTTATAGGAATTGCTTGTGACACAGCGGGTGATTTCCGTGCAGGACTTCTCCCTTTCCGGGGACGGCAGGAGTCTTCGTCTTGCCCTCCAATCCACTGCTAGAACCAACTAAACACATGAAGTTTACGTTTACCATCACAATAAAAAATCCGAACGAGTTGGATTCTCCATCAAGAATCTCGATTCATCGTTCGGATTTCCCTTTAACTAACATACTTTTGTCCCGCCTTTATTCCTCTTCAATAGAATCTAGAAATGATTGAATTTGGTCAATAGAGAATCCTTTCCTATAAAGAGCCTGCTTCATTTTTTGCTGATATTCCCAGCCTTCATACTTTGAAAAACGACGATGAGCTTTCATTCCTTGGTATTGCAGAGCTTCCCATGCCTCATCGCTTTCTTTTTCTGTATTCGTGCGCTGAAATGCTTCTTGAATAATAGAAAATGAATAGCCCTTCACTGCCAATGCTTGTTCCATTTTTTGTTTCATCATTACTTGAGATAATTTTTTATATTTTCCTTTTAACTTTTCAATTAATTTCACAGCAGTTTGAATTTGCTGTTCTTCAGGGTATTCACATAAACTAAGGGTAATAGTGGAATCAGAAATTCCCTTTTCTTTTAATTCTCTTTGAATCACACTTGGTCCTTTTGATGTCGTGTTCATTTGAGTTAACACGAATGCTTTTGCAAACTCTTCATCATTTAAATAACGGTGGCTGACTAATTTCTGAATAACTTGTTGAATAATAGTAGAGTTAATTTCTTTTTTCTTCAAATAATCATGTACCTCTTTTTCAGAGCGCATTCGATAAGATAAGTAAGTGATCGCTAAATTATAAGCTTTTTTCTCATCATCTGCGTACTGAATTTCCGTTAATTCAAATTCATCAAGCTCACGACCTTTTTTTAAGTCATATTTGATGAGGACATTTTCGTCAACACCAAAGCCAAACTCTTCACCTTTACCATAATCTAAGTACACATTATAACGTTCACCGCTATTCTTTTGCGTTGTGATTTTTGTGACAACAGGCATACACCTTCACCTCATATTTCTTATTAAATTGATGGCTGAAGAACCGCCAAACATATCATACACATTTTTATTTATCTCAATAAAGGAGGAAATTCGTATGAAAATTGTTATTGCTGGAGGAACTGGGTTCGTAGGTAAAGCTTTAACAAAACATTTTTTAACACAAAAACATTATGTATATATTTTAACACGCAATGCAGATAAAGCTGCAAGAGATCCGAAACTTAAATATGTAGAGTGGATGCAAGAAAGCAGCCAACCTGAAGAGCATGTAGAAGGAGCAGACGTTTTTATCAATTTAGCTGGCGTTTCACTTAACAGCGGCCGCTGGACGGACGAGCGCAAAAAAGCCATTGTGGAAAGTCGCCTTTCTTCTACTCAAGAAATCCTTCGTATTATGGCTGCCTTACCCGAAAAACCGTCCCTTTATGTAAATGCAAGCGCAGTTGGTTATTACGGGACATCAACTACAGAAACATTCACAGAAGCTTCTCCATCCATCGGCACAGACTTTTTAGCTGAAACGGTAAAAAAGTGGGAAAATGAAGCGTTAAAAGCGATGGAACTCAATATTCGTACTGTTTTAACAAGGTTCGGCGTTATATTAGGCAAAGATGGCGGGGCACTCCCTTCTACTGCCCTTCCTTATAAATTATTTGCAGGAGGAACAGTTGGTTCAGGAGAGCAGTGGATGTCTTGGGTGCATCTTCAAGACGTCGTCAAAATTATTGATTATTGTATTCATACCAAACAAATAGAAGGACCTGTTAACGTAACTGCCCCAAACCCCGTCCAAATGAAAGAGTTTGGAAAGACGATTGGCACAGTGTTAAATCGCCCTCACTGGATGCCCGTACCTAGCTTTGGCCTTCAGCTGCTGATGGGAGAAATGAGTATGATTATTTTGAAAGGACAGCGTGTTTTACCTGAAAAATTGATTCAACAGAATTACATTTTTACATATACTGTATTAGAAGATGCATTGCGAGATTTACTCTAGTTATTTCCTGATATTTACCTAAAACAGGTGACTAAGCTGCCGATAGATAGGAGCATCCTTTATGAAAACCATTCTCTTGAAAAATGCAACGCTCTATCCTATTACGTCAAAACCTATTTATAATAGTGATGTGCTCATTCAAGATGGAAAAATTGTTTTAATTGGGCCAAACTTGCAGCCTCCTCTTCAAGTAGAAGTCATTGACTGCAAACAGCGTTACTTATTCCCTGGATTTATTGATGTTCATACACATCTAGGACTATATGATGAAGGAACCGGCTGGGCCGGAAATGATGCTAACGAAACAATCGAGCCTATGACTCCGCATATCCGAGCTTTTGACAGCGTACATCCTTTAGATCCTGGGTTTAAAGATGCCATTGAAGCGGGTATTACGTCTGTACACATTATGCCTGGAAGTGCAAATGTGATCGGAGGTACAACGTCCGTTATTAAAACAGCCGGAACAAGTATTTCTCAAATGTTGATTCAAGAGACAGCTGGACTTAAGATTGCGCTAGGAGAAAATCCAAAACGAATCCACAGCCATGGCAACAAGGAATCCATTACACGAATGGGTATTATGGGGATGCTGAGAGAAGCCTTTTATCATGCAAAAAGCAGTGACAATAAAGATGATTTGCGAATCAAACCACTCATTCAAGCACTGAATAGAGAGATTCCCGTTCGAATTCATGCTCACCGAGCCGATGATATTCTATCAGCTCTGCGCTTGGCAGATGAATTTAATTTAGACGTTCGTATTGAACACTGTACAGAAGGTCACTTAATTGCTAAAGAGCTAGGCGGAAGAAACTTAAAAGTAAGCGTGGGACCAACTTTAACACGCCGCTCAAAGGTTGAACTGAAGAATAAAACATGGAAAACCTATCAAGCTCTCTGCAATGAAGGAGTAGAAGTTTCTATTACAACAGACCATCCTTATACGCCCATTCAGTACCTAAATATTTGTGCATCCATTGCCGTACGTGAAGGGCTCGAAGAACAAAAAGCATTAGAAGGCATCACGATTGCTGCTGCTCGAAATCTTCGTATTGATCAGCGAATCGGCAGCATCGAAGTAGGAAAAGACGCTGATTTAGTGCTATGGAGCCATCATCCCTTTCACTACTTAGCAAAGCCCCTTTTCACCATGATAGATGGTAAAATATTATTTAAAAAAAATTAACATTTTACCTATTTTCTTTTTTTATTTTTTTTAGTATGATACGTTTAGAAGCATGTGAATTTCACAAAAGCATAAACATCACACGTTGACTTTTTATGTTTGTTGACTTGTAATGGGAAGGCAAATGGTGCGCCACCAGGTAACTGGTTCTAGTGGGTTCGATTCCCACCCCGAAATTTTTTTAATTATTAAAAAATTTCGAGGGTGGGGACTTGATTGGAGTCTGTATATACCCTCGATCAGGAGGGAAAAGTTATGTTAAAAAAACGTGACCTAAATGACTGTCAATCTCTATACGAACTCATGGTACATCCTGATGTCTTCCCTTTTGTTCGTCATAAAGCCCATTCCTATGAAGAATTTTTATTTGTGACTAAACAAACGATGGAAGCAGAAGATCATGGAGAAATTATTTCTCGCACGATTTTAGACGAATGGGGTAACCCTATCGGCACCATTAATTTATTTGATGTACAGGACCAAGCTGGTTTTTTAGGCACTTGGCTTGGCAAACCGTTTCATGGAAAAGGATATAATCAAATTGCAAAAGAAGCGTTCTTTAATGAACTGTTCTTTGAGTTAAATATAGAGCGAATTTTTATGCGAATTCGTAAAATCAATATCAGGTCTATTAAGGCTGCAGAAAAACTGCCTTATGCAGTACTTGCAAATGAAACACACAAAGCTTTATACGATGAAGTTAATCAACATGAAGACGTATATGATTTATACGAAATTCCAAAAGACTTGTATACATTATACTACTTGCGTCACGAACAAGACGTTCAAGAGGATCACCAGCTTAAAGAAGCGTAAGAGTCTCTCCGTGTAACGGAGAGCTTTTTTTATGATTAAAAACGAGAGATTCTGGAAAAAATAAGTAGCATGATCGAAAAACGTTAATTGGAGGTTTTTTTATGTCTGAAAAAAAACGAAAAGAAAACGCAAAAAATACGTTAAGTAGCGCTCAAGAAATCTATTACGGCCGTGAGTTTAAAAAAGCAGACCGTGCAGGCGGCTACACGAAAAAATAAGTGAGGCAAAACATCTCTATCCAACGCTTGATCATCTTAACGTCCTTTCTGTACAGTTTGTATCGGAAGGACGTTTTTATATTATGTAGACATAATAATACGAAGATTTTACAGATGTTATTGAAGTTTTTTTACTACTCTACTATATCCACAAAGTTTACCCACAATTATGTGGATAATGTGCATAACTTTATTGAATATGCATATTACCGCTTTCATAACTTGAAATGACAGTGGGTAATTTTTATGTAAATTTTCTGAAAAAATGTGAATAGTGTGGATAAAATTGTGAATATCCTATATAATTCAGCAGTTAACTTCTTGTTAACCTGTGGATATCTTCTTTAGTACTTTCATTTATTTTAATACCATCAAGGCTTTCGATATATTATAAGTATAATAATAAAAAGGTAGGGGAAACTTCCCCTACCTTTTTATTATTGGAAACAATATATCCACACTTGTTCCTTGATTTAACTGACTAGAAAATGTCATCTGCGCACGGTGAGCTTTAATAATCCGGTAGCTGACCATCAGCCCTAAACCTGTACCTTTTTCTTTTGTACTATAAAAAGGCTCACCTATCTTCATTAACCGTTCAGGAGGAATACCTTGCCCTTCATCAGCAAGCTGCAGCCAAAGGTGGTTTTCTTTTGCTTTAATAGTAATATGAATCCCTCCTCCTTCCGGCATTGCTTCGATAGAGTTTTTAATAATATTAATAAATACTTGTTTTAACTGATTTTTATCTCCATATACCTGTGGTAACTGGTCGTCCCTTTCAAATATGAAAGCTACCTTTTTTTCTACTGCTTCAGGTTCAAGAAGCAAGCACACTTCTTGAACAAGCGCTTGCATATTCAAGGTTTCAACATTCATAACCTGAGGTTTTCCCAACATCAAAAATTCTTCTACGATTCCATTCATTCGTTCTAATTCAGTTTCCATGATATCTATATACAAAGCATCTTTGGGATTTTGTTCTTTTAATAAGTGAACAAAACCTTTTAAAGACGTCAAAGGATTTTTGATCTCGTGGGCAACTCCAGCTGCAAGTTCTCCTACAACGGCAAGCTTCTCAGAAGTTCTAAGCTTCTCTTCTGCCTTTTTACGCTCCGTAATATCTGTCGATACGCACAGCATTTGAATCACTTCCTGTTTTTCATTCATAATAGGAAGTTTTGCTGTTTCGACCCAGCGCCGGTTTCCTTTTGAATCTTTAAACTGTTCTTCTAATACCGTCCCTTTTTGGGTACAGTTTGAAAACGCTCCTTTATATAAAAGATCTGATTGAAGGTTGAACTGATATTTATCAATTGATTGTCCAATTAAGTCATCAGATTTTTCACCTAAGAGCATCGCAAAAGATTCATTGACGAGAATGAATTCCCTTTTTTGATTGATAGCATAAATATAGCTTGGATTAATGTCAATAACTTGTCTTAAAAACGTTTTTTGTTCCTCCAGCTGATTTTCTTTTTGCTGTAAATTCGCTTTAGAATGGCGTATATAGCTAATCATTTCATTAAACTGTTTAGATAAAATACCGATTTCGCCCCGCTCAATTTCTCGTTCCGGAATTTTTTGATTAAAATTCCCGCGCGCTACTTGTCCCGCCAATTCATATAGTTTATGAATTGGATTCACAATTTGCCTTGCATATAACGCAGTAAAAAAAGAAAGCAGTAAAATCGTAACACCTGAAACAATCCAAAGCGTTTTTTCAAACATTTTATAAGGCCTGTAAATGTCTTCAACGGGTAATTCAGCGACAATTCCCCAATCTAAAACAGGAATATATTCGAAAGACGCAAAGAAATACTTACCTTCGGTGTTCACCACGCGCTGATATCCTGATTTATGATTCATCGTTTTCTGAACGATTTCGTTTTTCTTAGCATTTTCACCGATTCTCTGTTTCTTTGGGTGGGAAATAATTCTACCATTGCGGTCTACAATAAATGTATAGCCGTTCTCTCCTATATCGAACGTTTGAAAGATGGATTGAAAACTTTTATTTTCTTCAATTCGCAGCGCTAAATTTACGACCTTTTTTACATTTTGCTGCCCATCCAAAATAGGAATCGCCATCACCACAATGTAGTGCTTTGTATCTGCTGAAACGACATCGCTTAAATATATTTTTTTGGTTCGCAGCGCTTCTTGAAAATATTTTCTTTTACTTAAGTTCACATGTTTCATATTCTTTAAATCGTTCGGGTAATAATGCTCAACATACCCTTTTACGTTAAAAATGGTTCCGCTATCGATATACGGTGAAATATTAACTATTTTCTGCAATTCTTTGTCTATTTCTTGTTCATCATCCGATAAAAAAATAGGATTTTGCTGTACCTCGTCGCCTAGGCTCCAAATATCTTTAATGACGACGTTAATTTGCTCTTTCATTCTCTTGACGGTTTTATCAGTTACCTGCCGATATTGATCTTGAGAAATATTAGGCAGCATCACTCTTGAAACAATAAACATTAGCGTCAGTACGGTACAAATAAGAAGCACATTAATCGTGAAGATTTTCCAAAACGTATGAGATTTAAACCATTTCATGTTTGTTCACCTTAATCTAATGAAGTCTACCTCCATTGTACTGCAAAATGAAAACTTTTCCATATAAATGACGGAATTCCATCTTTAGACACAGAAGAAAAGCAATTTGTTCTACATTCCTATCAGAAAACTACGAGCTTTCTCACTGTGTTTTCTGTTAGAACAAATTTTTAGTTTTCTTCTATAAACTTTGCTTCCTGCATTTTATTCATGCAGTAGAAATCAATTATTTATCCTCCACTAAAAAGACCTCATCACAGAGTGATGAGGTCAGAAATTTACTATATTCTTTTATAAAAAATTATGTTTGTTCCCTACTGATTTTCTAGCCTTTAAAGATTTATTTTCTTTTTCCTTCTAGTCCAGTAAAAAATAAATAAGAGAATAAACCAAACGGGCGTCAACAATAAGGCTGGGCGCGTCGCGTCAGAAAACAGCATAATAACAAGAATCGCCGCAAACAAAGCTAACACAACATAGTTTATAAATGGTGTTAACGGTGCTTTGAATGCTGATGTTGCATGCAGCTGCGGACGCGTCTTTTTATACCTTAGATGGCAAATGAGAATGATACTCCACACCCAAATAAAACAAATAGCGCTAATGGTCGTGACAATGCCGAAAGCTTGGTCTGGTATCAGTTTGCTTAACAAAGCTCCCGCTGAGATAACTAGCGTAGATACAAACAATCCGCTGCTTGGTACGTGGTTTTTGTTCAGTTTTGCAAACTTAGATGGCCCTTGGTCATTTTTACTTAAATTATATAAGATACGGCTTGTTGAAAACATTCCGCTATTACAGGCAGAAGCGGCTGAAGTTAGTACAACAAAATTAATAATTCCAGCAGCAAGCGGAATTCCGACTAAACTAAAGGTTTTAACAAATGGGCTTTCTGCCGCATTTAATTCCATCCACGGGTTAATAAATAAAAGGACGATAAGCGCTCCAACATAGAAAAATAAGATTCGCAGCGGAATTTTATTAATGGCCGATGGAATATTTTTTTGGGGATTTGATGTTTCCGCTGCCGATACCCCTACCAATTCAACCCCGACGTATGCGAATATAACCATTTGGAATGAAAGTAAGAAACCTGAAACCCCATTTGGAAATAGCCCTCCGTGATTCCAAAGGTTTTGAACGGTAACGGATCCCGCGTCTGTTTTAAATCCCATTACCAGCAAAATAACGCCAATAATAATTAATGCAAGAATCGTAATAACCTTTATTAAAGCAAACCAAAACTCTAATTCTCCAAATAATTTTACGGTTAATAAGTTAAGACCTAATAAAATGATTACACAAATAAGTGCGGGAATCCACTGAGGAATATTGAACCAATATTTCACATATACGCCAACTGCAATCACATCAGCCATAGCTGTCATAATCCAGCAAAACCAGTACGTCCATCCCGTTACAAACGACGCCCACGGTCCAAGATACTCTTCAGCAATATCAGTTAACGATTGATAACCTGCTTTAGACAGCAGTAGTTCTCCTAGCGCTCTCATCACAAAGAAAAGAGCAATACCCACAATTAAATAAGCAAAGATGATAGAGGGACCTGCAAGCTGTATTGCTTTACCAGAACCTAAAAATAATCCCGTCCCAATGGTTCCTCCAATCGCGATTAGCTGAACATGACGATTGGATAAATCCCTCTTTAATTCTCGTTGTTCCAACTCTAACTCCTCCTAACAATAAAACCTTTGATACGATCGTGCAGACTACAAAATAAAGCCCAATAAAAAAAGAGATTGGATGCGCTCCAATCTCATGGTCATAAGAATAACAAATATTATGGTACATACTAACAATTAGTAACATGCCAAATAAATATCCGGTACTCTTCTGTCCTTTTGCCTGAGATTGTGAACCCTTCGGCGTCGCGAAACTATCGCGATCTCTCCAGAAGCTGCTCCTGCTATAGTGTGATCCATAGCAATCATAGCTTTCTACGTATTCAATTTTTCAATCAATAGAATGACTGTCGAATAGTTGTTTATTCTAATACCAGTTGGATGCTTTGTCAACAGGAAAAATAATTTTCATTTATTTACCTTCTTTAAAAGAAGACACTACATAAAAATCTTGTTTCTTTACTTGTGACAAAGATCACCCTATTACAAACAAAAAAGAGCAGAATCAAATCTGCCCTTTACTCTTCATCTATTTATTTCTTTAACGTCAAACTTACCACATTCTCCACATGCGCCGTATGAGGGAACATATCCACAGGCTGAATGTAATCCACATAATAAGCCTTCGACAGCTGCTGCACATCTTTCGCTAATGTGGATGGATTACAAGATACGTAAACCACTTTCTGTGGCTTTACTTGTAAAATCGTTTTTAGAAGCTTGTCATCACAACCTGTTCGCGGCGGGTCAACGACGATAACATCTGGCTTCCAGCCTTCTTTTACCCACTGCGGCATCCACTTTTCAGCTGGACCCGTCACATATGTGGCGTGTTCAAATCCATGATCTTTGGCATTTTTTCGCGCATCTACAATCGATTCTTCAATCGTATCCATTCCGCGAATTTCTTTGGCATCTTTAGCAAGCCATAAGCCAATTGTACCTACTCCGCAGTAAGCATCTACAATTTTTTCATTGCCCGTTAGCGCAGCTGCTTTTTTCACCTCGTCATACAGCTTCACTGTTTGAAGAGGATTCAACTGGAAAAATGCACGCGCTGAAAGTTCGAATGAAATATCGCCTAACGTTTCTTGAATCACCGATTTTCCAGATAGCGTAAACGTTTCGTCTCCAAAGATAAGCGATGTTTTTTGACCATTTACGTTTTGTACGAGCGATTTCACTTCCGGTAGACGGCGCTTAATTTCTTTGATCACAAGCTCTTTTTTCGGAATTTCTTGTTTGGCCGTAATCAAGACAACTTGCACTTCACCCGTTTCAAATCCTACTCGAGATACGATGGTACGTACAATACCACGGCGTTTGCGCTCATTGTAGATAGGAATTTGAAGATCTTGTAAAATTCGTTTTATTTCTTTTGTCACGTGATTTGTGGCTCCATGCTGAATCGGACAGTTTTCAATGTCAATCAGTCGATGAGAATTCAGTCCGTACAAACCAGCGATAACTTTTTGTTTATCCACACCTACTTGGAACTGTGATTTATTACGATAGCCCCAAGGATCTTCCATGCCAATTGTTTGGCGTGTTTTTTCCTCTACTTTTTTTAATGAACTGTGACGTTCGAACGCTTGCAGAACAATATCGCGCTTAGATTCTAGCTGACCTTCATAGGATAAGTGCTGAAGCTGACAGCCTCCGCACTGGTCGTAAATAGGACAGGGTGCTTCTACGCGGTGAGGAGATTTTTTGCGAATTCGCTTAATTTTTCCTTCGGCAAACTTTTGCTGAACATTTGTTGCTTCTACAACCACTTCTTCATTCGGCAATGCTCCCGGCACGAAGACGACTTGGCGCTTAAAATATCCTACGCCTTCTCCATTAATACCGAGTCTTTTTATAGTCAACGGAAACGTTTGTCCTTTTTGAACTTTCATTTCAGTTTTTGGTTTATTCATGAGACCAACTCCGATTAGTTTAAATTCTTTATATAGTTATTAACGGTCTTTATCTGCTTAAAACCTATTAGACCGTATTGCTTTAAAAAAGACATCAACGCATATTATAACACTTCAACAGCAAAAAACCGACAGGAGAAACATTCCCATCGGTTTTTATCTTTATTTCGTTTTAGAAGGACTTTTCTTCATTTGTTTGCGTTCGTTCATTAAATCATCAATGCTTTTAAACGTATAGCCCTGCTTTTTTAAATCCACAATGGCTTGATCTAACGCATCTGCGTTATCCTTTGAAACGGTATGCAAAAGCATGATCGCACCTGGATGTATTTGAGCCATCATATTGTCGTATGAGTAGCGCCAGCCTTTTTGTTCATTCACTTTCCAGTCAACAAATGCAAGTGACCAAAATACATTCGTATAGCCCTCTTGCTTTGAAAGAGCTAGCGTTCGTTCACTAAATACCCCTCTAGGTGAGCGAAGGTATTTCATTTCATCACGACCCGTAATATTCTTGTATTCATCTTTTACTTTTTGCAATTCCTCTTTAAAACGTGCGTCATCCACTTGAGTTAAGTCAGGGTGATGCCATGAATGATTCCCGACAATATGCCCTTCTTTTACCATTCGCTTAATAAGCTTAGGCTCTTCTTTTAAATAGTGTCCTGTTACAAAGAATGTGGCAGGAACCTTTCTTTTTTTGAGCACGTCTAATACCTGCGGTGTATAACCATTTTCATAACCATTATCAAACGTTAAGTAAATATTTTTTTTATTTGTATCTCCGAGGTAAAAAGCATCATACTTAGCAAGAATTTGTTCATAAGCTGTACCTGCGGATGCGGGCTTGTGATTTTTACTTTTTTGAAATCCCCAGCTGATCGGAGTGTTTGGATACATTTGTGCTTCAACAGATGCTATGCCTGTTGACATCACGAATAAAAAAACGAGAAAAAAGGTGAACCGGCGCATAAGAAGCTCCTTTCGGAAGTCATTTTACGCTTAGTATCCACTCAATTTTCTCGTTCATGAACGTTACTTTTTACCATACGCTTTGAATGTATGTTTATTTAAATACCGGCTCTTTAAATTGCTCAAGCTTTTCAAATGAAGACTTGTCTACATCTGCATGCAAGCTGTTTCCATGTGAATCCATCGTCACTACAGCTGTAAAGCCTTCTACTTTTAAATGCCACATTGCTTCAGGAATACCAAACTGCATCAAATCAACGCCTTCTACGCTCTTGATACAATCAGCATAGTACTGTGCAGCTCCGCCGATAGCATTTAAGTACACGCCGCCGTGCTCTTGAAGAGCAGCAAGCGTTTTAGGACCCATACCGCCTTTACCGATAACCGCGCGGATACCAAATTTCTTCATAATATCCCCTTGGTAAGGTTCTTCACGGATACTTGTTGTTGGTCCTGCAGCGGTTACGTGCCATTTTTCGTCTTCGTCCTTTAACATAACCGGACCACAGTGATAAATGATTTGTCCATTTAAATCAATTGGTGCATCGTGATCTGTTAAATGTTTATGGATAGCGTCGCGTCCTGTATACATCATACCGTTGATGCGCACCACGTCACCAACTTTTAATTCACGAATTTGCTCTTCTGTAATAGGTGCTTGTAATACAACTTCTTTTGTTTCATCCGCATTTTGCTTCTCTTCGGCGCCTGCATTTTTATTAAAATCTACTTCTTCGCCTTCTTGATACAGCCACTCTTGAACACTTCCTGTATCGGCGTTGATTTTAATACCTAAGCGGCGGTAAGCCCAGCAATTATACGCAACTGACACATAGAAGCTAGCAGGAATACGATTGATTACGCCGACTTTACAGCCAAGTAATGTCGTTTCTCCACCAAAACCCATCGTACCGATTCCTAACTTATTAGCATTTTCCATTACATACTCTTCTAATTCTTTCAGCTGAGCATTTGGATTTTCGTCATCTAAGTTTCGGAACAGCTGCTCTTTTGCTAATTCATAGCCTGTTGTACGGTCGCCACCGATTCCAACACCAATGACGCCGGCGCTACAGCCTTGACCTTGCGCTTGGTATACTGAGTGCATCACACATTTACGAATGCCGTCTAAATCACGGCCAGCTCGACCTAACCCTTCTACTTCACAAGGCAGGCTATACTGAATGTTTTTATTTTCACAGCCGCCGCCTTTTAAAATAAGACGCGCATCAATATAGTCATTTTCCCACTGTTCAAACTTAATAACCGGCGTGCCTCCGCCTAAATTATTACCGCTGTTTTCTCCCGTTAACGAATCTACGGAGTTAGGGCGAAGCTTTCCGTGCTTTGTTGCTTCTTCAATTGCCCAATAAATCGCTTCTTTAATTTGAAGCTGATTCACTCCTACGGGGGTTTTAATTTTAAATGTTGGCATACCTGTATCTTGACAAATTGGCGATAAATTATCATCTGCCATCTTAATATTATTGGTAATGGTCGCTAAAGACATTGCTGCACGCGTTCCTGCATTTTCACGCGCTTTTGCCTTTGCGATAGCACGTCGAACGTCTTTTGGCAATTTTGTAGATGTTTCAACAATTAAATCGTACATGCTTTGTTTTAAAGCTTCAATCATCTCTTAATTCCTCCCATATCCCGCTAATGTATGTATTTATCTATCTGTCGTACAACTTTCAAAATTTATTATACTCCTTCAAAAATTGTTTCGAAAGACCTTTATAGGAGGATTTCCACTTCAAGCAAAAAAGCGCTAGTTTTTCTAGCGCTTTTTTCTTTGTTCATTCTTTATCTTTTTTAAACTGCTCACATTTTGCTTCGAGGTCATCAATCATCGTAATCAAACGGTCAATGTCTTCTAGGTCTGTGTTTTCAGGCTCCATAGAGTCTAATACGTGTACAAACATATTTAAACGATCTTTTAAATAACGTACTTGTGAATCTTTATCTCGAACGGCGTTTCCCATTTTAAACCCTCCTGATATAGCTTTTCATTCGTATTTCCTTATATCCTAACGAATACTTTCATATTTGACAACTAAAAGCAATAAAATCCATAATAGTCACTGGTGTCCGTTTTGAATGAGACGTATAATTTAGTCTAGCAGGACGGACCGTGAGATGTTTTCATCATCATTTCACTTTACGGAAAAATAAAAGGAGTTTTTTTATGGCCACTTTACAACGAATTACCCCGGAGTTCGATCCGTGGGAAGCGTATTTAGATATGAAACAATATGGCAAACCGACGCTTACAAACGTTGAATTCACCACAACGACGCTTTGTAATATGCGATGTGAGCACTGTGCAGTTGGATATACGCTGCAGCCAAAAGACCCAAACGCACTGCCGCTTGATTTAATTTTAAAACGTCTCGATGAAATCCCAACTCTTCGAGCGTTAAGCATTACGGGCGGAGAGCCGATGATGTCTCTATCTTCTGTGAAAAATTATGTGGTGCCTTTATTAAAGTATGCACATGAACGAGGTGTCCGTACACAGATTAATTCAAATTTAACATTAGATCTTGCTCGTTACGAACAAATCATTCCTTATTTAGATGTTTTACATATTTCTCACAACTGGGGAACGATGGACGATTTTGTGGAAGCTGGCTTTGCAATGATGGAGCGAAAGCCTACTTATGAGCAGCGCGCCAAATATTTCGATCGTATGATTGAAAACAGCCGCGCGCTTGTAAAAGCGGGTGTAACCGTATCAGCTGAAACGATGTTAAACAAACGTACGCTTCCTCACATGGAAAAGATTCATCGTCAAATTGTTGATGAAATGCTTTGTCAGCGTCACGAAGTACACCCTATGTATCCAAGTGACTTTGCTAGCACTCTAGAAACATTATCTCTTCCTGAAATGCGCAAAGCTATTCATCACCTTCTTGATATTCGAGATGAAAATGTGTGGATGCTATTCGGTACGTTACCGTTTTATGCATGCAGTAATAATGAGGAAGACTTATCGCTTTTACAGCGCTTGTTTAGCAGTAAAAATGTAACCGTTCGAAACGATCCAGACGGGCGCTCTCGCCTAAATGTAAATATTTTCGACGGAGATATTATCGTAACGGATTTTGGTGATACGCCTCCTCTTGGCAACATTCAAGATACAAAGCTTACAGACGCTTTTGATATGTGGCAGCAAAGCACGATTTCTAAAGAACTTAGCTGTCATTGTTCAGCAGTGTCTTGTTTAGGACCTAATATTTTGGTGAAAAACAGCTATTATCAAGAAACTGATTTTAGCAAACTCCAAGCGAGCATTACAAAATAACAAAAAAGAGATTCCCACGATGGAATCTCTTTTTTGTTATCTCGGCTGGTCATAAGCTCCAAAGCTTAAGGAAACATAATCTTGTACTGGAATCCATGCTCCAATTCCTTGAGATGTTACATTTCTCACCACAATTGAGCGCTTGCTGCCTTTTACTGTAACATACACTTCTCCATATGTTACTTTCCCCTTTTCACTTACAGCAGGCGTATACGCATACAGATAACCTACTTTTTTAGGAGCTACGTTATAGACCTGGTCTTTTTTCGTTCCGGCACCTACAAACGTTTGAAATGATAAAGTGAGCTTTGTTTTTTTAGCTGCTTCAATTAGCATCATTTGTTTAACATGATCAGGCTGAGGCACTTTTGCTGTTAATCCGCCTTTTACATGACTTTGATTTTCCTGACTGTACATCATTTTGTACTGAGTTTTTCCTGCTCTGTTATCATAATGATTTGTATTGATTCGCTGGTGTTGCCAGTTAACGTTTGTTTCTGTTGATTCGTAATTTAATGGCCACTGTCCTAAAAAGACGGTTGCTCTAAAACCAATTGCCCATGGAGTTTTAGAAATGTTTGATTCATTTAATATACGAATTAAATCAGGGTTTTCAATTTTTACATTTGATGTTTCAATGAGCTCTTTTGTAAACTCACTTGGCTGCAAATATGGCGTATCTTGACTAGCATTTGGATACGTATTTTCTTTTGAAATATTTAAAGCTGAAGAAGGCACGTTGATGGTCGGCTGAGCTGTTTTCGCAATGGCGATCTTCGTTGAACATGAAAATGAAATAATGATGGTAAACACAAATAAAAGCAATTTACGTAACATCTAGAAACTCCTTTCAACATCGTTAATGAATGCAACCATAGTTTTTTCAAACATCTCCTGTTTTATCCTGAATACCAAAAGGGAAATTCTTCTATTCACTTACACAAAAAGAATCCGAACGATTAATCGTTCGGATTCTTCCTTCAACTAAAACATGTTTGTCTCAGCCTCTTCTTTTTTAAATAAGATAAAAACCAATTCCCATAATAATATAAGCACCTAAAAGAGTTGCACCTTCGAACCAGTTTGTATCTCCGTCATTAGAAATAGCAATAGTTAAAAATACGGCCGTTACCATCGCAATCAACTCAGGCCAAGTAAAGACAAGAGACATTTGGTTTTCGAACATCAGCGAAACTAATACTAATATTGGTGCTACAAACATCGCTACTTGTAAAGTGGATCCCACAGCAATTTCAACAGCTACACCCATGCGGTTTTTAACGGCCATAATAATAGCCGAAGCGTGTTCTGCTGCGTTTCCAACAATCGCTACGATGATGACCCCGATGAACAGCTCACTCCACCCAAAACTTTCCGATACAATTTCGATTGTACTAACCAAGCTTTCGGATACGTAAGCTACAGCTAACGTAGACAAAAAGAGAACAGTAATCGCTTTCCACATTGACCATTCTGGCTCCTCATGTTCTTCCACTTCTTCACTTTTATGCTGATACACCCCTCGGTGCGTTACCAGCTTAAAAAATAACGCCGCTAAGTACAAGATGATGAGAATAATGGAGATTCCGACACTCAGGGACATGGTCTTCGCTTCGTCCATTTCGCTAGCAAACACTTCAGGAATAACAAACGCAACGATAACGGCAAAGATCAATAATCCAGAATTATGTCTTGCATCATAGACATTAAACTCTTGACGCTTAAATTTTAATCCTCCAATGAAGAATGAAAGACCGCCTACAAGAAGAAGATTTCCTAATACAGAACCCGTTAACGATGCAAGCACCACCGCTGTAAGGCCTTCTTTTAGAGCAAAAATAGAAATAATTAATTCTACAGCGTTACCAAACGTAGCGTTTAATAGACCGCCTATTCGAGGACCAGCTACAACAGCTAAGCTCTCTGTTGCTCTCCCCATAAAAGCTGCGAGGGCAATGATTGTTAAACAGTAAATAATAAACATAAGAACATCTGACCAGTGCATCATGTGCCCAATAACAGATAGCGGCACCCCAAGAATAACCGCTATAAGAAAAATCCGATTGATCATCGATATGTACACCCACCTTATTCATTTTTTGACAACAAAATCAATCATATCAAATTAATGGAATTTGTATAGACTCACCGTCAATGTTAGTATTTTTAACCTATTTTTATAAATGATAAACCCTTAATTGATTTTTGTTTAAGATAGTTAAAAATCAGCCAAACTACCAAGGGTGAAAAGATATAATAAGGAGTGAAAAAATGAGCAATAATGATGTGAAAAATCAAATTTTATCCGTACTGGATGACTATACAATTGGAACATTAGCTACAATTCAAGATGGAAATCCTTATTCACGCTTTATGATGTTTTTTCATGAAGATCTTGTGCTCTACACCGCCACCAATAAAGATACCCATAAAGTCGAAGAACTAGAAAAAAACCCTTATGTTCATATTTTGTTAGGCTATGATGGGCAAGGTTGGAGTGATCCGTATGTAGAGGTAGAAGCCAAAGTAAATGTAGAAACAAACGAAGAGTTAAAAAAGAAATTTTGGAATGAAAAGTTAAAAGAGTGGATTAAAAGTCCAGATGACCCAAATTATTTGCTTCTTCAGCTGACTCCTGAACGCATGCGCTATTTTGATAAAGCCGGCAGCAAACCGAAGGAAATATGAGATTGAGGCGTAGCTAAGTCCATTCATCTAAAGACGAACAAATGGGTGCAAAGCGCTGCACCGCTTGTAATAACACCATAAAAAATCCGAACGAGTTTGATTCATCGTTCGGATCTTCTTCAGCTAAAATACTTTTGTCCCAACCTCATTTAATTTCGAAGGTTTCTGTCACTTCAATACTGTCAATAACCGACTGTAGCATCGAACAATTTTTTCGTGCTAGCTCAATTGATTTTTCAATTTTGTCTAATGGAACCTCTTCTCCTGTAATGATATAGTGCAAATGAATTTTTTCGATTCGCCCCGCTTTTTCATCATTCCGCGTCACACCAGCTTGGATGCGTAAATCAGAAAAAGCAATTCTTTTTTTCTCTAGAATCTTTCTTAACACGCCTCCGCTGCAAACAGCAATGGACGATACCATTAGCTGATACGGACGAAAGCCATACTCTTCATCTCCGGCGATATGTAGCTCTCCATAAGGAAGATTTGTTGTAAATCCCGCCTCTTTTTTCATGTTAAATTCCATTTCCTTCACTCCTTTACTTCATTATAAACCGCTTTTTATATAACCAACTATTCTCAATACGGATACTTGTTACACCGTCACCATAAAAAGATCCGAACGAATTTGATTCTCCATCAAGAATCTCGATTCATCGTTCGGATCTTCCTTCAGCTATAATACTTTTGTCTCAGTCTTTTTTATGACTCTGTGTTAAATTAATTTTCCGGCGCGAATATCATTTGTCATTCCTTCGTAAGGCGCTTGAGCGATAACTTCCTCATTGTTCGCTCCGACATTTTTGATAAATGTAATGTCAGCAAATTCGGGTACAACGTATTTAGGATATGTTTCGTATTTTTCACGGGATTCATGCATTAAATCAAGATGGTCATTTTGATAGCACACGGTAATTTCAGGATGTTCATGTACCCATTTTGGGAAGAAAATAATGCCGTGCATCCGTTTTTCATCAGGCATAAAGTTCAAAGATACATCTGTTCCAGTCGGTTCAGTCCACGATACTTTATATACACCTTCTGTTAATTTCACAACATCTACTTTCTGGTCGCGAACCCATCGTCCTGCCACCATTCCGCTATGAATACGGTAATCGATTGTATTTTCGTTTTTGATATAAATTTCATATTCCCATCCGTTTTCGTATGTGTAAATCATATGATTTCCAATAAATTTTTCCATTTTTATATCGCTCCTTTGATTTATAACACTTCGTATATGTCTGACACAACGCGATCTAAGTGTCTCACAGCAATGCCTAGAAAAACGCAGTTGTGTAAGCGTTTATATTTTGCACTTCCTGTATGACCAATGACACTTGTTGTACCGACATTGATTGTGAATGTCGCTATTTTCCTAAGCACTGTTTGTATTCTAGCGATCACCTTTTACTTGTAAATAAAAACATGTAACTATTTACATGTTTTATTCTACTTTCCTTATAAAAAGATGTCAAATTAACAGCACAGCACGTCTACATCCTTGTCAATAAAGCGTTTTCCTTGTACGATTAAACAGTTGGATTGACAAAATATAGATAAAAAGAGGTTGAATGCTATGAGTGCTACTCATAAACAACGTTTCTGGATTTTAGTTAGCCTTGTCGCCATTTCTGGATTCAGCCAAGGTATGCTGCTTCCTTTAATTGCTATTATTTTTGAGAAAGATGGTCTTTCTTCTACTATAAACGGATTAAACGCAACTGGATTGTATCTAGGTATTTTATTTATTTCTCCTTTCATGGAAGGGCCGCTTCGCAGATACGGATATAAACCAATTATCGCAGCAGGGGGACTTTTAGTTATTGTATCTTTAGCTTTGTTTCCCCTGTGGAAATCTGTTGTTTTTTGGTTTGTGCTCCGTTTATTTATTGGAATAGGAGATCACGCGCTGCACTTTGGTACTCAAACGTGGATTACATCGTCTTCACCTGCTGATAAACGAGGTCGAAACATTTCATTGTACGGGCTTTTTTTCGGTATTGGTTTTGCTGTTGGCCCTTTAATGACGCCGTTAATTAAAATTAATCAAGCGCTTCCTTTTATGATTTCTTCAGCTCTTTGCCTCATAACATGGGTGTTTTTATTTTTGATAAAAAATGAATTTCCCCTACAGGAAGTGGAGGTTAATTCATTAAAAGAAACGGCTAAGCGATTTTCTAAGGCGGCTAAGTATGCTTGGATTGCTTTTTTGCCTCCTTTTGGATATGGATTTTTAGAATCATCACTGAACGGAAGCTTTCCTGTATATGGCTTACGAATTGGTTTGCAAGTAGAGTTTATTTCACTGCTGCTGACTTCCTTTGCAGTTGGAGCTATTGTATTTCAGCTTCCTCTCGGAATACTGAGCGATAAATTTGGACGGAAATTAGTATTAGGATGGATTTTATCCATTGGAGCCGTTACGTTTTTTACAGCAAGCCTCTTGGAAGAGACCGCTATTCCATTAGTAGCTTGTTTATTTATAGCTGGCATGGTTGTAGGCTCGACGTTTAGTTTAGGAATCAGCTATATGACGGATTTGATTCCTGCTCGTCTACTGCCTACAGGTAATTTACTATGCGGCATTGCTTTTAGTATCGGAAGCCTTGCCGGCCCTTACATAGGCG
The DNA here is from genome assembly GCF_055710015.1 of Priestia sp. VA7. Taxonomy (NCBI): domain Bacteria; kingdom Bacillati; phylum Bacillota; class Bacilli; order Caryophanales; family Bacillaceae; genus Priestia; species Priestia sp. VA7. Next base: position 144,107 of record NZ_JBVQPN010000006.1, on the reverse strand, counting down.
GTACTTTTATTCAGTTCTTTCACCATATCAGCTTTTTTAATATTATTAGCGGGATGTTTGGCTTTATTTTTATTATTCTTTTTGTATTCGGACAAAAGATGCCTATGCAACAAAAAACGAGCGAGAACCTATAGGTTCTCGCTCGTTCTTTAAACTTTTAGCGTTCGATGCTGAAGAGCTGATTTTTCAATTTGTATCGTGGTATGCTCAATGCCGCAGTGATCATGTACTAAATCGATGGCTTTTTGCAAAATTTGCTGACAATCTTTTTCATCTTCTACGCGCATATGACAGCTCAATGAGTCCAGTCCTGAAGTAATCGTCCAAATGTGTAAATCATGCACATCTTTGACTCCTTCAATGTTTTTAAGAAGGTTTTTTATTTCACTGTGATCTACCCCTTCAGGAGAGCCTTCCATCAAAATATGAACGCTATGAGCAAGCACGCCCCAAGCGCTTTTTAAAATTAATACAGACACAACTACAGAAATAATAGGATCAGCAATATACCATCCAAACATCATCATAAGAAGTCCTGCTACAATAGCTCCAATAGATCCTAAAGCATCTCCCAATACGTGTAAGTAAGCGCTGCGTAAATTTACATTTCCTTTTACATCGCCTTGTCTCATAAGTGACCATGCGCTGATTAAATTAGCGAGTAAACCAACAGTAGCAATCAGCATCATGCTGCCGCTTGCTACAGACTGCGGCTCTAATACGCGCTGATAGGCTTCATAGATGATAAATCCTGCTATTACAAACAGTGCCACTCCGTTAAAAAGAGCCGCTAATATTTCAAAACGATAGTAACCGTACGTTTTTTTAGCCGATGCAGCTCGGTTAGCAAACCATATCGCTACAAGGCTAAGAGCAAGTGAGCTTGTATCAGAAAGCATGTGTCCGCTATCGGATAATAACGCTAAACTATTTGTAAAAAGCCCTCCAACAAACTCAAGAACCATAATACCCGCGGTGATAATGAGTGCAATTAACAGACCTTTTTTGTTGCCTTCACGCTGTGTATCAAAATGGTGATGGTGACCATGATGGTGGTGATGATCATGACTCATGCAAAGCCCCTCCTTTTATTCATTATGTGCGCATTCTACGTGCTGAATTACTTGATGCAATATTCCAACCACGTGTTCATCATCGTACGTATAGAAATACGTATTGCCTTCACGGCGATATTTTACTAAACGTAAATGACGCAAGTGAGTTAACTGATGTGAAATAGCTGATTGTGAAACACCAAGCACTTCAACCATATGACCGACTGAACACTCTTCTTGAAATAGCAAATAAAGAATTTTCATTCTCGTAGGATCTGAAATAGCTTTTAGTATTCTTGACGCTTCTTCTACTGTTTGAGGCGATAAAAACGAATGTTCATCTTTTTTCATACCATCTCTCCGTTCATTATATGCAAGTATATGAGCATATGTTCATATATAAATTATAAAACACCTTTTTCTATATAGTCAATTATTTACGTCTTTCTAAATTTTTTTGCCTATTTTTAAAAAAAATCCACACAAAATACTTTTTCTGTTATATAATACAATTAAATATAATAAACTGTATTAAAACAGATGGAGAGGAGAATAATAAATGAGCAGACAAGAACGCAAAAACATGATTACATTTATTGAAACAATGAAGGGGATTGACCGTGAAACCTTAATGTACATGACGGATGCCGATATCGAGCACATTTACACTTCCGCTTATAAATATTATGAAGAGCATTTAGATATGTAGTACGTTTTTTACAGAATGCAGACGTCCAGCTGCATTCTGTTTTTATTTTTTAGGCGTTAGTCGTTACCTCCTTGCTTGTTCCGTGCTATACTATACTAAATATCCCAATTTAAAAGAGAAGAACTGAAAAAATGTGCTGCTATCGCTGAGATGGCAGCTTTCGTGTTTTTTTAGGGGTAATGATTGTGATTATTCTTCTCAATTATCGTTCAAGGAGGATTTGTATGGAAAATGCGTTACCTAAAAAACAAGAACAAACGCCTCAAACATCTTCTGCTGTCAACGTATTAAAAACACATGGTGAACTCATTGCTGCACTGTTGAGCGGAGTGCTGATTTTAGCCGGCTGGCTGCTGTCAAAACAGCAGGATACTGTTGTATCTATTACGCTCTTTGTATTAGCTTACGTGATAGGCGGATTTGCTAAAGCAAAAGAAGGCATTGAAGAAACGATTGAAAATAAAGAATTGAATGTCGAAATGTTAATGATTATTGCAGCCATTGGAGCGGCTGTAATTGGCTACTGGACAGAAGGTGCTATGCTTATTTTCATTTTTGCATTAAGCGGTGCATTAGAAACGTACACCATGAATAAAAGCAACCGAGAAATTAGCGCCTTGATGAATTTACAGCCGCAAGAAGCAACGCGTCTGATTGGAGATCAAGAAGAAATTGTATCCATTTCGGATTTACAAATCGGTGACTTGCTGTTAGTTAAGCCGGGTGAACGAGTGCCATCCGATGGTATTGTTGTCTCAGGTCAAACAACGATTGATCAGGCTGCTATTACAGGGGAATCTGTTCCTGTACTAAAACAGCTCGATGATGAAGTATTCGCGGGCACGGTGAATGTGAAAGGCGCCATTACCATTAAAATGACAAAGCCAAGTGCTGAGACGCTGTTTCAAAAGATCATTCAACTTGTTCAAACGGCTCAAAGTGAAAAGTCGCCTTCTCAATTGTTTATTGAACGATTTGAAGGCACATACGTAAAAATTGTTCTATCGGTTGTGGCAGTTATGCTATTTCTCCCACACTATGTGCTTGGATGGAGCTGGACCGAGACATTTTACCGTGCAATGATTCTCTTAGTTGTAGCGTCTCCTTGCGCTCTGGTTGCATCTATCACCCCTGCTTCGCTATCTGCTATTTCAAACGGAGCAAAAAAAGGAATTTTGTTCAAAGGCGGCGTGCATTTGGAAAGGTTAAGCCATTTAAGCGCAATTGCTTTTGATAAAACAGGAACGTTAACAAAAGGAAAGCCAGAAGTAACAAATGTCATTGTCCGTTCTGATATAAACGAACAGGAATTTCTTGTTAAAATCGCATCAATTGAACGTCAGTCCAATCATCCGCTTGCTCAATCTATTGTTGACTTTGTGAAAAATAAGCAGGAATTGACGCTTGTTCAGCCAGATTCGCTTGAAGACGTTCCCGGATACGGTGTCATTGGGTCTCTTCAAGGAGATACGTGGAAAATAGGAAAAGCAGATTTTGTAGGTAAAGAAGATGCAGCTGAATTTGAAAATGGGATTTCATCTACGCTTGCCAGTGAAGGAAAAACGATTGTGTACGCAAAAGACCAGCATGGTATTGTGGGATTGCTTGCGCTAAAAGACGTTGTACGAACAGAAGCTGTAGACGCTGTTAAATCTCTTAAAGAGCAGGGCATTCATACCGTCATGATTACAGGAGACAGCGAAAAAACAGCCGAAGCTATTTCAAAAGAGTGTGCAGTCGATGAATACATTGCAGAATGTTTGCCTGAAGCGAAAGTAGATAAAATTAAAGCGTTAAAAGAAAAATTCCCTACCGTTTCAATGGTGGGAGATGGCATTAACGATGCCCCTGCTCTTGCTACTGCTAACGTTGGAGTAGCCATGGGAGAAGGAACGGATGTGGCACTTGAAACAGCCGATATCGTTTTAATGAAAAATGATCTATCAAAAATTTCGGATGCAGTAGCTCTTTCCAGACGAATGAACTCAATTGTGAAACAAAACGTTATTTTTTCTATTGCCGTCATCTTTTTATTAATTTGTTCGAATTTTTTCCAAGTGCTTGATATGCCATTTGGTGTTATAGGTCACGAAGGAAGCACCATTTTAGTTATCTTAAACGGCCTTCGCTTGCTAAAATCTTAACGCAAAAAAGCCTAACGTATTTGTTAGGCTTTTTATTATGGAAATCAATGCCTTAATGGTAACCGTTTTGTCCATTTTGGCTGTTGCTTGTTTTATGCTTTGGCTGGCTCTTTTTATTTTGCTTTGTATTGCTTCCGTCTTTTTTTGTATGCTTTGTCATGATGTAAAACCTCCCTTTCACTTTGTTAGTATGCTCATATCTTGCGAATGATTTCATCCCAATTTATGACTATGAAGATTTGACTCGACGGTCGTAGAAAATAGCGTTAATTTCTCCTCCAATAACGATAATCATCCCCGATAGGTACAGCCAAATAAGCAGGATAATAATTCCGCCCAAGCTTCCATATGTAGCTGTATAGTTATTGAAATGATTTACGTAATATGCAAACAGCATCGATACCACTGTCCATCCGATCGTAGCAAAAGCCGCTCCTTTTACAACATTTCGAATCAGCAGTTTTTTATTAGGAGCAAAGTAATATAACCCCGTAAAAACAGTAAATAAAATGAGGCCGCTGATAATCCAGCGGGAAGCAGACCATAAAGCGAGAAAAGTTTCTGAAAACCCAAACGTAGACGATAAATAAAGGCCTATCATATGACCGAAAACAGGAAGTAAAAGCGCTACAATAATAACAAATATCATCGCAAAAGTAAGGAGAACTGCCATACCTCTCGCCACTAAAAAAGGCCGATTTTCTTGTACGTGATATGCTCGGTTAAATGCTCTTACGATCGCATTAATTCCATTTGAAGCAGACCACATCGTGGCAATGATACCAAAGGATAATAGCTTTTCATTATGAGAACCAATGATATGGGAAACGTTGCTTTCAATCATGTGCAGCGTTTGCTGTGGCGCTACATTTTCGACCAGGTCAAGCAGGTCTGTTGATTCTAATGGCAAAAATCCAATCAGCGTAATTAAGAAAATTAAAAAAGGAAATAGCGAGAGCAGCAGATAATAAGCCAATTCAGCTGATAAACTGGGCAGCTCATCTCGATGAATGCGGCCCATCAGTTCTTTGCCAAACCTTACGATGTTATTTATGTACATTCCAGCCATATGTGCCTCCTTATTTATTTTTGTTCATCACCATACTTCTCCACAAATGCTTCTTTTGTATCGTTTACAATTTCCATCACCTGAGGTGTTGTTTCTTTTAACTTTTCTACTTTTCCTGCTACAAATGATACATCTTCAGAAACTTGCTCGATGGTCGTACGGATGGTTTCATATTTCTCTTTGACAGTATCCGTTACAAGTTCAGGGTGCTGAATAAGAGTTGTTGTTTTGTCTTTCAGTTTTTTACTTCCTTGAATGACGGATCTTCTTGTTTCTTTATCAAATAAAGAAACAGCTCCTCCTATAATTGCTCCAATGACAATACCTTCTACTAGCTTATTTCGTTTACCCATTTGTCGTTTCTCCTCCGTTTTTTATTTTTTAAGTATCGCTTATTCCGAAAAATGCTTCTCTATAATTTCTTCTAAAAGAGCCTTGCATCCTTCTTGAACTAAGTCATATACTTCGTCAAAATTTCTCGTGAAATAAGGATCAGGCACATCTTCAATATGTAAATCGGGCACAAAATCCAAAAGCCTTGCAATATAACCTGTTTTAGTATGTCCAGCCATCCTTCTCAGGTTTCCTACATTTTCGACATCCATTCCAATAATATAATGGAATTTAGCTACATCCTCTTGAATCACTTGTCTTGCTGTTTGCCCTTTAAAATTAATGTTGTTTTTCGTTAAAATAGATTGCGTTCCTTCATGAGGAGGATTGCCTTTGTGCCAGCCTCCTGTGCCTGCAGAATCTACGTAAATTTGTCCTTCTAGCCCTTTTTTCTTCACCATATCTTTAAAGACCGCTTCTGCCATGGGTGAACGACAAATATTTCCCAAACAAACGAATAATACGTTAATCATAGTCTCGACTCCTTTCCCTTATTACAAACATTATATACAATCATTTTTAAACTAAAAAATAGTTTTCTTTTATTTATATCGTTTTCACTCTTCTGTGGATAAGAACCTGACATAAAAGTGTTCACACGATAAAAACATGTTACAATAAAAAAAAACGCAACTGGAAGGATGAACAAAGTGGATTTATCAGTAAAATCTCCAGAGAATATTAAACATATGGTCGATAGCATTAGTGAAAAACTGCGCATGCTAAATATCGGAGCAATTAAAGCTGAAGCTTTTGACGAAGAAATGTATGAAGACTTAAAGTACTTATACGATATGGTAATGAGAAAAGATTCTTTTAGCCCAAGTGAAATGCAAGCGATCGCGGAAGAATTAGGTACACTGCGTAAACAAGCTTAATGACAACTCCGTCAATGACTAATAGCCATTGACGGTTTTTTCTACATTTTTTTCTATACATGAATGCTGCGCCTTTTAGCGAGCAAATAAGAGTTAAATCGTTTACATACACATAGATGAAATATTCCCAAAAATCTTTCTTTTTTATTAGGAATTGACGTTTTTATTATTTGTCTATAGAATGTACCGAAATACCTAAAGCTCGTATAGTCTTGGAAATAGGGTCCAAGAGTTTCTACCGAACTACCGTAAATAGTTGGACTACGAGGGTTGAACATCATTCATACTGCATTTTTATTCTTCTTTATGTTCTCCCTTACATAGTCCTTCATTGTTATTCAGTTATACAATGAGAGGAGTCACATTCATGTCAAATACAAAAACAACCTTAAAAAAACAGCTTGCTGTTGCCAATAAAAAAATACCTGCAGATCTTGTAGTGAAAAACGGGAAAATTATCGATGTCTTTACGCTTTCCATCATTGAAGCCGATATTGCGATTGCTGATGGAGTGATTGTTGGAATAGGTCAATACGATGGGAATAACGTCGTGGATGCAAAAGGAAAATACATTTCTCCTACATTCATTGATGGACACGTTCACATTGAATCATCAATGGTTACACCTAAAGAGTTCTCAAAACTTCTTGTACCTAGAGGCGTGACAACTGTCGTAACGGACCCTCATGAAATTGCGAATGTGTCAGGGAAATCTGGCATTGAGTTTATGCTTCAAAACTCGGATTCCATTCCTTTAGACGTATTTGTGAACTTACCTTCAAGCGTGCCAGCAACTCCTTTTGAAAGCTCTGGAGCCGTCTTAAAAGCAACTGACTTAGCGCCATTTTTCTCTCACCCTCGCGTGCTTGGATTAGCAGAAGTGATGGATTTCCCTGCTGTGCGAGATGGCGATGACGATATGCTCGATAAATTACAAGCAGCTAACGATGCAAACGGCGTAATTGATGGGCACGGTTCGGGGCTAGATGCTACGGGCGTTAATATTTATCGTACCGCTGACATTTCAACAGATCATGAATGCGTAACAGCAGAAGAAGCAATTGAGCGTATTCAGCGCGGGATGTATGTTCTGATCCGCCAAGGTTCTGTCGCTAAAGATTTGAAACAACTATTACCTGCTGTAAATGAACGCAACGCGCGCAGATTTTTATTCTGTACCGATGACAAACACCTAGATGATTTATTAACGGAAGGTTCTATTGATTACAATGTTCGTTTTGCTATTGAACTCGGGCTGGATCCGTTAATTGCGATTCAAATGGCTTCGTTAAATGCCGCTGAATGCTACGGGTTAAAAGATAGAGGTGCGGTTGCTCCTGGTTACAAAGCGGATTTTATTCTATTAGACGACTTAACCGATATATCTGCAGCACATGTCTATCAAAACGGAGAGCTTATTGCTGAAAATGGAGAGATGCTTTCTGTTCAAGAAGAACAAATTGATCTTCCAACAGAACTAATGAATTCTGTTCATCTCAAAAATTTTTCCATTAAAAACCTTACGATACCACTTCAGCACAATCACGCTAATATTATTGAAATTAATCCAAACAGCCTGATTACAAATCATATTGTAGAAGAAGTTCAAGTGAAGCAAAACGAATTTCAGTCTTCTGTAGAAAACGATCAGCTGAAAATGGCTGTTGTTGAGCGTCATCATCTAACAGGGAATATTGGTCTTGGGATTGTAAAAGGTTTTCAGTTAAAAGACGGAGCGATTGCTACCACGATTGCTCATGATTCACATAATATCGTAGCCGTAGGAACAAATGATGAAGATTTAGCAAAAGCAATTGCGGCAATTGAAGAAATCGGCGGAGGTATTGTTATTGTAAAAGGCAATGAAGTGATTGGCTCCCTCCCTCTTTCCATTGGAGGATTAATGTCACCTCACCCTTACAATGAAGTAAACAGCTTACTTAAGCAGCTTCACGGGGCTCTTCATGAGCTTGATATTTCACAGAAATTCAACCCGCTGCTGACATTATCTTTCTTAAGCTTGCCTGTTATCCCATGTCTAAAATTAACCGATAAAGGATTATTTAACATAAAAGAATTTAAGCATATCACCGTTCAAGCATAAAATAAAAAGGACTCTTTCGAGTCCTTTTTATTTATATCCTTTAGACGGCGCAGTTCGAGTTTTACGATTTTTATAATGACGATATCCTTCTTTTAAAAGGATAGGAAAAACAGCGACTAGAATTTTTTTTAATATACGTCCCAATTTAAGGCACTCCTTTACGTGTTCTTACTTTACTATACCCAAATTGGACAGCTAAAAACGCAAAAAAGAGCAGGTATATCCTGCTCTTTTTGTATTACTTACCGATAAATTGTTGAGTCCAGTACGTAGTATCACCTTTTACGTATCCAACACCAATTTCAGTGAAATCAGGGTTTAGAATGTTTTTGCGGTGACCGTCACTATTCATCCAAGCATTCATTACATCTTCAGGAGATTGCTGACCTTTTGCAATGTTTTCACCTGCAGTTGTATATTCAATGCCGAATTGTTTCATCATATCAAATGGTGAACCATATGTTGGTGAATTGTGGTCAAAGTACCCTTTGTCCATCATATCTTTTGATTTAGTGCGTGCAACGTCACTTAATTTTTTGTTAAGTGTTAGAGGTTTTAAACCTTGTTTTTCACGCTCTTGGTTCACTAAATCTACGACCTTTTGTTCGAATTGACTAGCATCTTTTGTTTGTTCTGCTTTATCAGTATTTTCTGATTGTTGAGCTTTTGTGTTTTGCTGTGTTTGCTCTGGAGCTTTTGCTTCTTCACTTTTCTCTGGTGCTTGTGCTTGTTCCTGTGGAGCTGCTTCAGCTTGCTCTGGTGCTTGTGTTTCTTGTTGTGGAGCTGCTGCTTGAGCAGATTGTCCTTGAGCGTTAAATTTCTTTAATAGCTCATCTACATTTATATTTTGTGCTGCTTGAGCATCTTTAATAGTGATTTGTTTTGGAGTGTTGCAATCAGGAGCTGCTGCATTTGCTTGTCCTGCTGTTAGTAATCCTAATGATACGGCACCTGCGACAGTGGCAATACGAAACCTTTTCTTCATGTTTGAAATCCTCCTATGTGATAATAAAGTTTTTTTGTAAAACCGCAACGCATCTAAGCTTGTAGCAAGCCAATCTCGTGATGCACCCTCATTGTTGCATGAAAACTATGAAACTCGCAACGTCTTTTAAGCTACCAAAATTATACTTTCATTTATGTAAAAAGTATTTCGATTGTGTTACGTGGCTTCTATCTATTGATAGTAAAAGGTTTTCATATCCTTTTAGAAACCGTTTCATCCAATGCAGTAATATAACTGTAAATTCCTCGTCAAAATCGTTACATACAAAAAAGGCGACAGCAGAGTGGTAAACCACCCTGTTATCGCCTTTTACAGAAAGTTTTACTAATATTATTTACTTATTTTAAGACATTTACTGATTCACGTACGAATGCTTCCATATCGTCTGGTGTACGGCTTGTAACTAGTTGATTACCGCATACCACCACTTCTTTATCATGGAAGTTTGCACCTGCATTTTTCAAATCAATAGCAATTGATTTGAAACCAGTTACGTCACGTCCTTTTAACGTTTCAGCATTGATTAGCAGCTGTGGTCCGTGACAGATAGCCATAACCGGTTTGCCTTCATCCATAAATGATTTTGTGAAAGCTACGACTTGATCGTCCGCACGTAAGATATCTGGTGAGAAACCTCCCGGTAAAAACAATGCGTCAAAATCTTCTGGTTTTACATCCGCAATTGCTTTATCAATTGTTAATGTTGTTTCGCCTTGTTTACCTGTTACTTCACCTGTTTTAACATCGATTTTTGTTAGCGTATGGCCTTCTTCTTCAAAGGCTTTGGCTGGATCTGTATATTCCACATCTTCAAATAAATCTGTTACTAATACTGCAATTTTCTTACTCATTCTAAGCAACTCCTTAATTGATTTGTGTACTAATTTTCTATAAATAAAATACCCGTACACTATTCTTTTAAACATAGTTTATGGGTAAAAAACTTTTCTACAATAATCAAAAACCACATTGAAGATTTTTATAAAGAAGAAATTTAAAACAAATTAAATATCTGGAACGTCGTCTCTTCTGGAACTGGGTACACGTCTCTCCCTGCCATCACGTTCAGAATACGCTGATTGCGCTGAACGGATAAACCAAGATTTGTTGCACCAGATCCATGTGAATGTTCAATATTGGTTAACGTAAAAAAGTGGTGGTTACGAGGTTGTTTAAAGACAAGCCGGTAATCTTTTGTGACTTTAAAACGCTTGTCATCTTCCCATTCGATATCATCTTTTATTCGTTCGATGAACGGCGAAATTTTTGGCTTATAGCCCGTGGACAATATCAAACGATCCGCTTCGTATTGAAAAGAGCGTTCAGCCTTTAATTGTTTGCACTCCAGCTCATATCCATTCCCTTTTTTATGAATATCACTTACTTCAGTCGAAGCTTGAATCGTAACGGGTACTTTTCCTTTAAGTGAACGATGATAAAGTAAATCATAGATTTTTGTTAAGGTAGAAGATTCAATTCCGTGACGTAAAGGATTTAAATCTTCTACCGTGCTTGTACGTTCCTCAAAAGGCAGCGAATGAAAGTAATCTACATAGTCTGGCGAAAATAACTCTTGAGCAAGCTTGGATTGATCAAGCTGAAAAAAATTAGAAGATCTTGTAAACCATGTAAGGTGGTAATGATGTTCAGTCTGTTCTTCTAGTAAATCAAGAAAAATCTCTGCAGCACTTTGCCCTGAACCAACGATCGTTACATGCTTTCCTTTTTGAATCTCTTCTTTTTTATGTAAATAGCCGCTGCTGTGTAAAATATGCTCATTAAGCTTTTCTTCAAAAGCCGGAGGTACAAGTGGAATGCTTCCTGTTCCCATTACAACGTGTTTAGCATTTACCGTTTGAATTCCCTCAGGTGTTTCTACCTTTACTTCATAATACTCTTCTTCATTTTTCGGTATCACGTCCACAACTTTTGAAGAAAAGTGGCAGGAAGATAGCTGCTCCGCTACCCATTTTGCGTACTCGTTGTATTCTTGACGCGGAATATCAAAACGATTAAAGAAAAAGAACGGATACAAGCGTTTTTGCTTATGAATATAATTTAGAAAAGAATAGGGGCTTGTTGGATCCGCAAATGTAACTAAGTCTGCTAGAAACGGAATCTGCAAGTCCGTGCCGTCAATTAACATGCCCGGATGCCATTCAAATTTCTCTTCTTTATCAAAGAAGACGGCATCAATTTCATCAATAGGCTCAGCAAGGGCCGCTAAGCCTAAATTAAAAGGTCCTATTCCTATTCCCACCATGTCATACTGCTTATTTGTCATCTTTAAACTCCCTTTCATAAAAAAAGCTAACAGTATTGTCTACTGTTAGCTTTTTACCCTTTTTCCATACATTTATGCGGAAGGAGTCATACTCATTTTCGGGCCAAACGATTCATACATGATATTTTCTTGGGAAATACCCATTTCAGCTAGGCCTTCTAACACCATTTGCGTAAATGAAGAAGATCCACAAACATAATAATATGCATGTTTATCGCCGGCATATTTAGCTAGCTCTTTTTTAGTTAAGCGACCATACGTTATATGTTCCTCATGCTGGTCTGTTTGCGCTTGACTATAAAAAACGTGTTGTTCAAACTTATATGTCTCTGACAACAATTGAAGCTCTTGTTTCATTGCATGAAACTGCTCATTTTTAGCACTGTGAATAAATCTTACTTCTTGATTGTTTTCCAGTGCTTGATGAAGCATTGACATCATTGGAGTAATTCCTACACCTCCGCTGATAAATACTGATTTACTATTTTCTTTTAAGACAAAATCTCCTGCTGGAACGCTGACTTCAAGCAAGTCTCCTTCTTTCAATTGGTCATGTAAATAAGTTGACACGACCCCGTCTTCCATTTGCTTTTCTTTTTTCACCGTAATTTTATAGTATGGTTGGTTTGGATAGCCAGATAAGCTGTACTGACGAATGGATAAATACTCTTGACCAGGAATTCGTACACTGACATACTGACCTGGCAGAAAAGCAGGCAGCGCTTTTTGATCAGGTGATACTAAATAAAACGAGTACACGTCTTCTGCTTCTATTACTTTTTTATGAACCATTAGTTTTTTATAATCTTTCCATCCTTTTTCTTCGGCTTCTTCATATAATTCTTGCTCCACACTTATGAACACGTCCGCAATGGCACCGTATGCTTCTTTCCAAGCTTCCATAATCTCATCGGTCGCAGCTTCTTTTAAAACATCTTTAATTGCTTTTAATAAGAACTCTCCGACAATTGGATAGTGCTCTGCTTTTACGCCAATACTGCGGTGTTTATGAGCGATTTGCTTTACAACGGGAAGCAGCGTTTCAAGCCGATCGATGTACTGCGCAGCGGCATAAACTGTATTAGCTAACGCCATTTGCTGACGGCCTGTTTTTTGATTTGTTTGGTTGAATACATTTTTTAAAGAAGGATACTGTTCAAAAAGCATCTCATAAAAACGAGTTGTAATTGCTTGACCATGCTGTTCTAAAACAGGGACTGTACTTTTTACAATAGAAATAGTTGTTTGTTTCATAACTTTCGCCTCCGAAAGATTCATTTTTAAAAGATATATTTTTAATGCATCTTTATAATACTCATACCCTACTTAAAAAGATATATTTTATATACATATTTAAAGAAATGTTCACAAATTCACCCTGTCAAAAATGAGAGCATTCTTTCTGTATTTCTTAGATATAGACATGCTATTATAGATATATCAGCTGCTGATAAGAGAAGAGGTAAAAAGATGAGGCTCACACAATATACAGATTACTCACTGCGAGTTTTATTATATTTAGGCGTTCGCGATAATAATAAACTAAGCAATATAAAAGAAATTGCTGAAGCGTATAATATTTCAAAAAACCATCTTATGAAAATCATTCACGAGCTTGGAAAACTTGGCTTAATTGAAACGATCCGAGGACGAAACGGCGGTATTCGTTTAGCTCAGCTTCCAAAAGACATTAATATCGGAAAAGTGGTACTTCAAACAGAAGAAGATTTTCATATCGTTGAATGTTTTGATCGTGAAGGAAACTTCTGCGTTATTAGCCCCGTCTGTAAGTTAAAAAATGTTTTACATGAAGCCATGCAAGCTTTCATTAAGGTGTTAGATCAATATACGCTAGAAGATCTAATTCAAAATAAAGATGAATTAAACCTCCTCCTTCTATCTCAAAAAAACGAAGAATGAGTAAACTAAAATTCATTTGAAACCATTCCCGTTTTTTTAACCTTTTTCCCTTTCATCATAAAATAAAAGATGTTACAATGAGGCACGTATTGGAAAGACAAGATGTCTCCATTCGAGCAGACAATGAACCTCATTCTGTTCATCCTAAAAAAATGACGAAAGGGTGTTTGAGTATGCACGTAGGAAGCAAAGGTTGGTATGTTGAGGAACTTAAGAAACGAGGAGTTCGCAACCACGAAGGCCGCAAAGTAGAAAAGTACAAAACCTATGTACTTGCTAACTTGCTTGATAAACACAAAAATTAATTAACGTGTAATAAGAGAGTACAAATGCGTACTCTCTTTTTTTGTTCATTTAATAAGCAGCGTCTTGATAAAAGTAATTTGGTGATAATACTTTATTTTTATAAGGCTTATGAAAAATATGCGTGGTAGCTGGCGAAACTGGCGGAATCAACCACGTCCAGTTCCCAGTCACTTCGCGGCCATTTTTTTGCTCTCTTTCTTCAAACAAGTGAAATTGCTGAGCAGCGGTGTGATGATCTACAATGCTAACGCCTTCTCGTTTAAAAGAAGAAAGCACTGCGACATTTAATTCCACAAGAGCTTTGTCCTTCCAAAGCGTCGCGTTGTAATCCATGTTCAATCCCATCATAGAAGCTATTTTTGGAAGTTGATTATAGCGATACGTATCCGCTAAATTTCGCGCCCCAATCTCAGTCCCCATGTACCATCCATTAAACGGTGCCGCCACGTAATCAATCCCTCCAATTTCTAGCTTCATATCTGAAATCATCGGGACAGCGTACCATTTTAACTGTAAGTCTTCAAATTCAGGAAGTTCTGGATGCGTAATAGCTACTTCTTTCACTAAATGTTTTGGAATATCAAAACATCGAGGCGACCCTTCGTTCACTTGCAAGACTAGAGGAAGAACATCAAAGTGAGTTCTCTCACCTTCCCACCCCAAATTTCGGCAAACCTCCGTGAACGCAATAGAAGCAGGATCTCCTACCATACCGCATTCCGTCTCATACCCAGCATAGCGGATTAGCTGATGATTCCATATTCTAACTGGCTCTTTTGCTTTCATTTTCGGTTTAAACACCGTAATAGTAGGCCGGATTTTCCCGTCATTTGTTGCATATTCAATATGGTGAAAAAGGGCGTCTCTTACCTCTTCAACTGTGCTTGCCTCTCGCTTATCAAATACATTAAGCGATTGCCAAAATAATCGTCCAATACATTTATTGCTGTTTCTCCAAGCCATACGAGCTCCATGCTCTAACTCTTCAAATGTATGATCATAATGTCCGAGTGACATAATTTGCTGATGGATTTCTTTTAACCGCTTGTTTTTATCCGCTTCGCTTTTTTCAAGTTCAGCGTAACACGTCTCTATAAATACACGTGCTTGTTCAAATAATTCTTCTTGCTTCAACGTTTGTTCCCCCTAGAAGAACAGATTTCATTCTTTTCGTTCAAGAAAAGCAAGTTTCAGTATACCATTCTCATAGCGGAAACGCGCATCATAATGCTTTAATAGCCTCTTTCAATATTAACCAAGTTAGAAGGCAATCCGCCTTGCTCAACTTGTTGCAGCGTTTCAACAAAGCACCCGACGGCTTCTTCAGGCGTAGTCACCGCTGAAATATGAGGTGTTATGATGATGTTTGAATGATCCCACCAAGACGATTCTTTCGTTAACGGCTCATGCTCAAACACGTCTATGTATGCTTTTCGAATACGTTTTTTCTCAATAGCCTCTACTAACGCATTTTCATCTACAGTTGCTCCTCGTCCAACATTTATAAAGTATGCACTTTCAACTACATTCATCCATTTTGGATCAAAGTAGCTTTTTGTTTCATGTGTTAGCGGCATTGTACTAATAATCCAATCGGCTTCTTTTAGCAATTCTTTTTCCTTCGAAATCGAGACCACTTGATCAAATGACGGCTTTTCATTTCCACTTTTAGATACACCCATTACTCGTACACCAAAAGATTTTAAAACGGCTGCAAGACGCCCGCCGATTTCACCTGTTCCGTAAATTATGACCGTTTGAGTAGAAAGCTGCTTAGGCTCTATCACTTTCCACTGCTTTTGTTTTTGCTGATGCTGAAACTGTGCGTGGTGCTGAAGTTCAGCTAGCATATAGCTAAGACAATATTCACTGATTCGCTGACCGAATGAACAAACCGTACGTGTTAACATCACACTCTTTTTCCAATTACCGCTTTCTAAGAACCGATCGACTCCTGCGCCGAGAGAATGAATCCATTTAAAGCTATGATCTTCAAAGCAATTCGTTGGACCGAAGGATAAAAGCGCGTCAGCCCAGTTTAAATCTTCAATTGTTACGTCTTGCTCTTCCATAAATCGAAACGTCTGAGGCAGCTGCTTTTGTTTGATTATCTCCTCCAGCTCTTTATGCATTCTTCCTGCCACTAGTATCGTATGAATGTTCATTTCTTTTCCCCCTGCCTTTTTATTCTTTTATATACTTTATTTGAATGATTCGATATAACCGTCCCTTCGTCATGAAGGATTTTCTACATTGATATATATAGTATGAATGAAGTGAAAGGAAGACGCGAGTGAATTTTATATGACTTTCAAGGCTGGAAAACTCATATGGATTTATGTATATAAGTTCGCTATAATCGTTATGAATCAATTTGTTTATAACGAAACGTACGATAGATATTTTAAAAGAAAAGGTGTGTCAGCATGAGTGTATTAAACGTAAAAAATCTAAGCCACGGTTTTGGTGACCGTGCGATTTTTAACGATGTATCATTTCGATTGTTAAAAGGTGAACACGTCGGCTTAATTGGAGCAAACGGCGAAGGTAAATCAACATTTATGAACATCATTACAGGCAAGCTAGAACCGGATGCTGGAAAAGTAGAATGGTCTAAAAAAGTGCGCGTTGGCTATTTAGATCAGCACACAGCATTAGAGCGCGGCCTTTCTATTCGTGATGTACTAAAAAGTGCTTTTCAATACTTATTTGATTTAGAAGCTCAAATGAATGGCCTCTACGAGAAAATGGCGGAGGTATCACCAGAAGAACTCGAAAAACTATTAGAAGAAGTCGGTACGCTTCAAGACCTCTTAACAAACAATGACTTTTATGTTATCGATGCGAAAGTCGAAGAAATTGCACGCGGATTAGGATTAGAAGATATCGGCTTAGATCGCGATGTACAGGATTTAAGCGGCGGACAGCGTACGAAAGTATTATTAGCCAAACTGCTGCTTGAAAAACCAGAAATTCTTTTACTTGATGAGCCTACAAACTACTTGGATGAACAGCATATTGAGTGGCTGCGACGCTACTTGCAAGAATATGAAAATGCCTTTATTTTAATTTCTCACGATCTTCCATTTTTAAATAGCGTGATCAATTTAATTTATCATATGGAAAACCAAGAGTTAAATCGCTATGTAGGAGACTACGACGATTTTATGAAAGTATATGAGATGAAAAAACAGCAGCTTGAAGCAGCGTATAAAAAACAACAGCAAGAAATGGCAGATTTAAAAGATTTCGTAGCGAGAAACAAAGCCCGTGTGTCGACACGAAATATGGCTATGTCCCGTCAAAAAAAGCTCGATAAAATGGAAGTAATTGAACTAGCTCAGGAGCGTCCAAAACCAGAGTTTAACTTTAAGGGTGCTCGTACTTCAAGCAAATTAATTTTTGAAACATCTGATTTAGTCATTGGATACGAAGAGCCGCTTTCTAAGCCACTGAATTTAAAAATGGAGCGAGGTCAAAAGATTGCCCTTGTAGGAGCAAATGGAATCGGGAAAACAACTCTTTTAAAAAGTATTTTAGGAGAAATCAAACCGATTTCAGGCTCTGTAGAAAAAGGAGATTACCAGCATATTGGCTATTTTGAACAAGAAATCAAAACCGCTAATTACAATACGTGTATTGAAGAAGTATGGAATGAGTTTTCTCACTTTACCCAATACGAGATTCGTGCAGCTTTAGCTAAATGCGGCTTAACAACAAAACATATTGAAAGTAAAGTAGAAGTTCTAAGCGGTGGAGAAAAAGCAAAAGTTCGTCTATGTAAGCTAATTAACAATGAAACCAACATTCTTGTACTGGATGAGCCTACAAACCACTTAGATGTAGATGCGAAAGATGAATTAAAACGAGCTTTAAAAGAATACAAAGGAAGTATCTTAATTATTTGCCACGAACCTGAATTTTATCAAGATGTTGTCACAGACGTGTGGAACTGCGAATCTTGGACGACTAAATTATTTTAAAAAAACGGGTTAAAAGAGGCATATCTTTTAGAAAAAGTGGGAATGATAAGATTAAGTTCCCCCCCTTTGTGTGAGTAGCCATTTTTTAAATGGTTACTTTTTTTATGTATAGTCCTTTAAGAAAATGGCTATATTGTATCTATACTCCCTAAACCCAAAAAGGCCGCTGCAGCGATGCAGCGGCCTTTTCGTTGTCATGGCTTCATCTGTAGCCAGCTATCAAAATGATGAACAGCTATACTGCTTGGAGGATTTTCAGCTTGACACTCCGTAAGCAACATATCCAGCTCTTGCATCATCTTTTCTTCTCCTTTAGCAGAAAAAGAAATGTATTCTCCTTCATCTGAAGCCATCGTTTCCACCCCTATTTCAATCGGAGTAGATAGTACACGTCCCCACTTGCGTTCATTTTCTGTTATTTCAGCAATACCGTTTTCTTTATCTGCGTGGTTTCGGTACGCCATAATTGTGACTTCATCAGCGTACTGAATAATCCACCGCCCCAGCAAACCGGAACCGTTGCTATTTTTGAATGGAACTTCGTCAAACCAAAACGGTATATCTACAGCAAGCGGCAAGTGTAACTCATGAGACTGTACAGCGGCTTGAGAAATAACATATTGATACTGCAGAATACTTTTCGCTCGATTATTTTCCCAACTTTTATACAAATAAGGCTCTACATCCAAATGAACCCCTAAAAATTGCTGTGGCTCGTCTGCTTGTGCTTGGTAAGCTGTTATCCAATTAAAAAATGCTTCCTGCTCTTCTATACCAGAAGGCCCTATCCAATAAGGAGCGCCGTCAAGTGCGTAAACACTTATGCCCTGGGCTTGTGCTTGTTGGATAAAATGCCGATATACGGAAGGTGAAAGATGAGTATCAATTTGTAAATAAACGTTTGTCACCTTTTTTTCTTGAAGCTTTTCGAGGATAGCTTCTTGGTTCAGCATCCATTTCTTTGTATCCCACACCCACGTCGACAGCGGTATATTTATCTCTGCATTCACCTTTGATCCACATCCTATTCCTTTCCCCATATTAAACAGCCATACAACCACCAGAAAAATAAGAACGCACTTGCTTTTCACACTCTTTTTCCTCCTTTATACGAGCCAGAACTCATATAAAGAGAGTCTGACAGCTTGGCACAACTTTATGCTGAATTTCCCCCTTAAATCTGTAGCTTTTAGCAAACTCCTCCTTATCAATTTTTTGCAGCTTAATCTCTATATGTTCTATCGGTTGCTTGATTTATTTCTCTATATCTTTCTTATTAAATAAATATGCCTGTTTTGGATGGTTTGGCTGATTTGGATATTTCAACTGTAATTGTCCTTTTCGTAATAGCTTTGTTAAATAATTATTACGTACTCCATCCGGCGTTCTTTCTAGTAAATAAGCAAACTCTTTAAGCATGAGCGGTTTTTCTTTACATAACTCAAGAATAATATGTTCCATCTGATTCGGCGAAAGCCGTTTTTTTTCACGAGCCAGCGCTGCAATATCCCATAGCTTCGTATCAATATTCTCTACATTTACCAAATTAGAAGAATCCTCTTCTTGCTCATTATTATAGGAGTTGTGGTTATTAATATAGGAGTTAACATCGTTATTATATAAGTTACTATCATTATTATAGTAGTTACCTTCCTTATTAAAGGAGTTAACATCGTTATTATACGACTTAAACTCCTCTATTAATCCTTTATTATAGGAGTACTTATTTTTATTATAGGAGTCAATTTCGACATTGTTTCCAGGTGTATTTTGATATTTTTCGACATCTTTAAAATTATTTCCCGAATCAGTTGCAGACGTATGATAAGTGTCTTTTTCAGAAGAACTTACCTGTCTTTCTTGAGTGGACAAAGATAACGTGACCACTGTACGATGCATAGAAACATCTTGATCAATAGCTGGCGTTTTATAATGATGCAGGCTCCAATTTTGCTTTACTTTTTTCAAACCAGAGCCCGAACGTTCACATAGCCCTAGTAAACTGAATAGCTTAACGATATTTGGATTTCGAAGCTGACTAACGGTATTGCTAAAAACTGAATCTGTAGGTACTAACAAAAGACCTGGATTAGAAAAAACGTAATGAGAAGGTTGCTTTTCTAAAATAACGCCGCCCTCGCCATTATAATCTGCATGAATAAGCATATTAATCAAAACTTCTGTTAAAGAGGAAGCGATTGACGGCTGAGGTTCGCTATTACGAACAATTTCATGAATATGAAAATAAAAATCAAAAATATTTCCTGACCACGTCCCGTCTTGAGAGGTAAAGCGCTCTGTCCATTCTTCGTTCCCTTTACTTTCCCGGTATTCTAAAAAGTATTGTGGTAAAACTTCTGTGATAATCCGTTCTTCACTGAATAAAAGCAGGCCTGCGAGTGTGACTCCTTCTTTATGGGTATCTCTAACCTTTCCCCAAGCTCCTACTTTGTATAAAAACTCCTTTGTTTCAAGCGCATTCCAAGGATGAGCTTGTTTTACTTCAGCAAACCGATCCCGATAGCTTTTGATCGTATCAAAATTTAATTCGTTTAATCCATAGTGCTCTAGGATGAGATTATCTTGTAACATATTCAACTCTCCTATTATCTTTGTATATTTATTTAACAGCGCGAATATGCTGTTTCTTACCTCTTGTTACTAACGTACTAACTTTATTTATCTAGATGCCATCAGCACCCCAAAGTCCAGTCCGTAGATTGTACTTCTGTTATGCAATTTCTTCTAAAACGATATATACATCTTATCTATTCTATCATTTTTTCTTTATTCTCTCCTTCATTTTTCAATCTTCAAAACAGTCGAGTTTATTGTGTAAAAGCTGTGGATATTCACCTTTATCCACAGCTTTTACACAGACTACAAACCCTTTTCTAGCTGTTTTAATAGAAATTTGTTATAATACCCTTCATAACAACGGATTAAGTGAGGGATTACGTATGGAAAAAGCTACATTTGCAGGTGGATGTTTCTGGTGTATGGTTACACCTTTTGAAGAGCTAGAAGGTATTCACGGCATTGTATCAGGATATATGGGGGGAACTGTGGATAACCCTACTTATGAGCAAGTAAAATCTGGAACAAGCGGTTACTACGAAGTGGTTCAAATCACATTTGACCCCGAAGTGTTTCCGTATAAACGTTTATTAGATCTTTATTGGCCGCAAATTGATCCAACAGATGACGGAGGTCAATTTCAAGATCGCGGCTCGCAATATCGAACAGCAATTTTTTACCATAACGACAGCCAAAAACAAGCAGCTGAAGAGACGAAGCTAGAGGTCGCAGAAAGCGGACGTTTTAAAAAACCAATCGTAACAAGCATTCTTCCTGCCTCTACGTTTTATGAAGCCGAAGAGTATCACCAAGATTTTCACAAGAAAAATCCAAAGCATTATAAAGAAGACCGCGCTAAGTCTGGTCGAGATGAATTTATTGAAACGAACTGGAAATAATTCTTGTGTTCAAAACAAAGCCGCATAGCGTTTGCTATGCGGCTTTGTTTTACCAATTATCTGTATAAGTCGTTGTTGTTGACGGCACGCTCCAATATTGCTGCGAAGGCTGCCATGCTTTTAACGATCCATCAGCTCTCTTCACAATTGCTTTAAATTGAACATTTTGACTCGCAGGAAAATGGACGGTGCCTCTCCAATCAGCTGTAGATGAATTATATGTTAATTTAATTGGATAAATGGACGTATCCCACTGACCTAGCTCAGCTCTGTCTCCAACAATATAAACCGTTTCTCCTAATGCAGTTGGCGCATTTTTTACTACAACCGTTTGCGCAAGTGGTGTAACGCCCAACGTATTTTTAAATTGCCCCATCAGCGTATCATTGTTAATAACATCGTAGAAACGAAGCAAAGTAAATCCTGCAAAATTATAGTTAAAGGCCATTTCAGCTGCTTTTTTATATTGATCTTCACTGCCTATAGTTAAAGCATTTTCCCCGTTTAAAACAACTCCTTTTGCATTCGCAATACCTGCTACCTGGCGTACAAGCGTCTTTGGCATAGAATATTCCGGATAATTTCCGCTGTCCGTCATTTCTAAGCACGTAAACGTTATATCTAATTTAGCTATTTTAAACGCATCTAAAAGCGCGTTGTAATCATTATATCCAGCAGGTTTTTCTGCAGCATGAGGAATCGTGGGATTGTTATACTGCCAATGAATTCCTGCCACTTTTGCACCGATTGGTACGTTAAAGGTGGAATCAAAAGCCTGATGAGCTAACTGTCCAATACGTTTTGTATGATCTTCCAAAGCTCCTTGATACCATGCTAAGAAATCTTTTCCATAAGCTGTTGAATAACCATCTTTTAAGAACTGATAGCCATCTGATGGCGGTAAAATTTGCGATGCAGACGTTAAATTGGTTCCCCATGCTTGATTAATGCCGGCGAGTGAACCGTATTTAGTCAAAGCATATGATTGAAACTTGCTTTTGGCGAAGTTCGTATACACTTGAAATTTCCCTCTAGACGGATAGCCGGTTCCGTCTGCTGCTGTATAAGACGGATAACGAATTTCACCTGCAGGGCCTCCTGATAAATAGATTTTAGCAATCACGTCTTTATAAGGTGCTAACGCTTGCGCAAATGCAGTGTAGAGCTCTCCGTATTGCTTAGAAATAACGTCCGTTGCAAGCGGGCTTAGCGTTTCTTTATTTGTCGTACCTGTTTCAGATTTAAAGTAAAGGCTGTCATCACTTTTTAAGTTCCATACCCAAGATGGAAGCGGAACGTTACAATCATCTCCTACATTGCCTCCACACTGATGAGTAGAAATAATAGGAACGATCTTTATACCTGCATTACGAGCTGCTTGAGCAAAGCGCTGCGCATAGGAAAAATCGAACTGCTGATCGCCGTTTTTCTCCATATCTCCCCACCAGAAGTCTACTGTCACTGCATAAAATCCATTTTGTTTCGCTTTGCGTAAATCGTTCTCAAACGCTTCCCATGTTGTATAGTCTGTTACCTTTTTTAAAGGCGCCATTAAATAGGTTTTGTAACCTGAATTCATTGATTTTCCATCTACGGCAGCCGCTCCGTTAATTGGACTCAAAATGAAAGCGTTAACAAAAATAAACATCAAAACGAAAGCCAACCCTTTTTTACATAGCTGTTTCATATCTTCCCTCCATTTTTTCAAAATCACCTATAGGTATTCGGCGGATTTTAGTTTTTTCCTTTTTCTTTTATAAAAAAAGACGCCCCGCCAGGACGCCTTCTTCATTAGTTCCAAATCTCATTCACCCATTCAGGATGGTCAATAAAAGGATTGCGGTTATGCTGATAGTCTGAATAAATAATGTCATTTCTACGTCGTTCTCGATCATCTACTGGGTCTTGGGCATTCCATTGAAGAAGCACAGATAATTTCCCGTGATAAGGAGCAGTGCCATTATTCACTGTGTTATTAAGTTCTAAGTCAGGCTCATCACTTACATCGCCTTCATAGCGCACGGCCATATAAAACAACATACGAGCCACGTCGCCTTTTACTTCATCTCGAGGTTCCCATGAATCACTGTCAAAATAATTTCCGAGTGCTTCGCTATGTTCCGTCCCTCCGTTATCAAAATCTAAGTTTCCTCTCGTACTGTTTACAGATACATCGGTTGGACGTAAGTGATGAAGATCTGTTCCAGGTCCCATAGCTGTTCCAAAATCCCCGTGAGACTTTGCCCAGACGTGCTCACGGTTCCAATCGTCCACTCCGCCTCCATTTGTACTCTTAGCCTGTGAACGCCCTGTGTAGAGCAAAATAACGTTATTTGCGTTAGCTGGATCTTCATCCGTTTTCTTTAAAGCTTCCCATACGGCTGAATACGACAGTTCTGTGTGATGATCAATAATGTTATGAAGCTCTGTCTTTAAGCTGTTTCCTGTTTTTTCAGCTGCAGTACGATAGTAGTCTTCTACTGGAACGGTTGGCTCTGTGGGATCTGGAGCCGGATCAGTTCCTCCTGTTTCTGTACTGATAGAAGTAACTGATTTTATTCCTGGGTGTGAAAAATAAGGAGTGAGTGTGCCCGTAACAGTAAGACTTTTCCCTCTTAACTCCGAGTGACTTTGAAGTCCAAATGTACTTCGCAAATTTGAAGGAATTTGAACGTACACCATCTTGTCTGTATTGGTTTCATTTGAGCTGTCAGCAAGAGCAAGTGCATAATCGTTTGGGTAATTGTTCGTAATAACTGTAGATGTGCCTGTAGGTTGACCTACTACATATCCTTTGACCGTTTGTACACTATTGTTTTGATTCTCAAGAGCTTGTGCAACAGATAAAAATGCGGCTGCTTGACTAACAGGAGTTAAGCTCACTAAAAGAACAAAAACAAGCAGGGATATTGCCCATATTTTTTTACACAGAGCGTATAATTTCACTTTTTTATTCCTCCTATATGATAGGTTTGAAAACTAGTTTTCTTCTACCTCTTTATATTATTTTTTCACTGTGAATTCCCTGCCTCTTTTTTGTTAAGTTTTATAGTGAAAAAGATGTATTCTTCTTTACAGTGACGGCCACTTTATGCGAAGGGTTATATTTTTAAAAGTCCACATTGGAAAAAGCATTATGTGTCTTTCTTTATATATGGTATAATCAACCGAATCGTAAAAGAGCTTATACCATTTCAGAAAATGAAATGATTTAAATAGAAATGAGGATTGTGTATGCTTAGTTTTGACGAAAAATTAGCTATTATTTCATCGTTTCCAGAGCTGCATCGAAAAGATGTATCTTTAGGACGCGTGAATTTTCATTATGAAGAAAGCGTGTACGATAAAACGGTTGTTGTGCATCATCTGCATCCTAACGGAAATGGATTTGTATATGGAGGGTTTTTAAAAGGATATGAAACAAATGACAAAGGTCTTGTAAATATCCGTGATTATACAGAAGAAGAGCTTCGCTCAATTATTGAAGCTTCTATTGAATCTTTGTCAACCCTTCCTGATACAGCTAGAGAAGAAGCTATTGTAGGGAATGGAAATGAACAGCGCTGGAACGGCCCAGACAATGCAACGCTTTTACTTGTTCATGAAGATGATCTGTGGAATGTTTATTCTGGCTTGAATTTAGAGGCAGCATTTCTATCTTACGAAGAAGCAGAAGATTATTTGTTTGAAGAAGGCTTCCGCCGCCTATAAGCTTGCGTCTATACGCAAAAACCTCGCTGTTGATTAACAGCGAGGTTTTTTCATTTTTTCACAGAAGGCTGAGGGCTAATGCGCGGTATTAAAACCGCAAATAATACAACAACCCCCACACCAATCAATAATAAATAAAACCATTGTAGGTCTGATGACTTTTCAGAAGCAGTTTGTTCTGTTCGATCTTTCTTGTAGGAAGTGTTTTTAGAAGAAAACAAGTTATATTCTTTTGCTTTCGCAGAAATCGTATTATCTTCAGCTGATGCGTTCGCAAAAAGACTTTCTTTTAAGCTCTCTTTCTCTACATCTTCCTCTTTTTCAAATGTAAGATCCTTTATTTCCTCCGGAATATTTCCTACTTCTTTTTTATTTTCTAGCAAAGATTCGGGGTCCAAGTTAATCGGATCATCCTTATATACATTTGGTTTAATCTCTTCAACGTTTCCGTCATCAGCTTCAGCCGCTGCTGCTATAGGGAAATAAAGAAGTGAAAAAATAAGAACAATACTTCCAATCTTCTTATTAAGCACTATAGGTTTCATCATTTTCAACCTCTTTAGTCGTCTTTAAAGCACGAATAATAGATGGCAGAACACTTAAAACGGCAGTCATTCCCAGTAATACAATAAGCGCCTGTCCAAACAGAGACTGCGTATCATATTGAATTGACATATATACTTTAGATACTGGATCTTCGTAATTAAAGTTTGGCATAGATAAGTTAAGAAGCGGGGTAATATAAAATAAAATCAACCCTACTGTCGTCACCCATCCAGCGAAGCTTCCTAATAAGAAAGCAATACGTACGAGTGTAGATGTAGCAAGCAATAAGACGATCGTAAAGATTGACCATTCCATTGCCCGGTCTCCCGATAACGAATAAATATTAAGGCTAAAGATACTTACCATTAACCCTACAATCAAATTCAATAACCCAAACAGCGTACCTTTCACAAGCATAGGTGCATGTCGGTAGTATTGACTGAAATAGCCAATTAGTAAGCTGCTGATTAAGATAATAACCAAAATGACAACTGGTGGAACCTCTTTTACTTTTTCAGCCGGCACTTCACCGCTTACTTGAAGAGGATTAGCTAAATAATGATAAACGTAATCATTATTCTGTCCATCTATTAATGTATTATTTAACAAACGGTATACCTGGCCGCGAACCAACTTCGTTGAATCCACGTTTTGGGCCCACTTGCTGTTAAGCGTGTCAGCTTTATCCTGGACTTCATTTACACGCTTCTGCAATTCATCTGTGTATGTGACAACATTTGCTTGTCTTTCACCTAAAGATGAAATGAGTTCGTTCATTCCCTTCAACTCTTGACCCATACTTTGCTGCAACGTCATTAAGCCCGTTACGTCCGGAGCTTCTTTCTTTTCTAATGCTTGATCTTCACCTGCGCTAGATTGAAGCTCTTGATTCATTGCATTTGCTTTTTCTTGAATAGCTGATAGCTCTTCCATAATAGATGCTTGTTCAGCATCAACTGTTTGTCCATATTGATCAGCAAAATCTTGCACTGAACTTTGGAACTGTGCTAACTCTTCTTTTGTTAGAGACAGGTTTTGTTGGATTTGCTTACGTGCATCTTGAGAAGAGACGGTGCCAGCTAACGCCTGCTGCAAACTTCCTTTAATAGAGTCATTGTTAAGGACGCTGTTCTGTATGTCTGTATTTCCTACCTGAGCTAAAGTCAAATCATACTGCGATAAATCACCGTAGTACTTTAGCAGATCTTCTGCACTGCTGCTTTGAATCTTACCTGAGAATGTATTGCTCAACTTTTCCTTGCGAGAAGCTGAAAGGTTTGGAGAAGATAAAATTTTATCTTCTTTGTTTGTAATCATCGTAATGAGATTGTCTACATTCACACTACCTTTAGAAGGCTTTTTGCCGTCTTCTTTCAACTTTTCATTCTCTTTTTTTAATCGTTCATTTTCTTCTTGAAGCTTAGCAATTTGACTGCTCGACGACTTGGTCGCTTCTTCTAAGTCTTTCTCTGCTTTGTTTTTCTGTGCTGTCAAAGACTTAACGTCTGCTTCCAAACTGGCAATTTTCTGCTTCAGCTCATCCGTATTTTCTCCTGAAGCTTCCGGCTGAACTGTTACATTTTGCAGCTCATCTTTGACTGCTTGTACCTGTGTTTTCAGATTAGCCACTTTTTCAAGCGCACTTTTCACAGCATTGGATGTACCTGATGCATCGGATGTGTCCGGTGTTTCAGGCGTTTCCGTTCCCTCAGATGTCTCAGGTACTTCAGGCGCTTCAGGTGTTTCGTTCACCATTCCTTGGAGCTGCTGTTCTAAGTCTTCAAGCCCTTTTGATATATCATCAAGCTTTGCTGTTTGCTGAGATAAATCCACTTTAATTGGTTCTGACGTTCCTTCACCTTGACCGGAATCTGGCTGAGTTCCATCATCTTCTCCAGGATCCGTTGGCGTCTCTCCACCTTGATTCGGATCTGGCTGAGTTCCGTCACCTTCCCCAGGGTCCGTTGGCGTCTCTCCGCCTTGATTTGGATCTGGCTGAGTTTCGCCGTCTTCTCCTGGATCCGTTGAGCCTCCGCCACCCTCATTTGATGAAGCTGTCTCTAGCTGCGCACGAAGCGGCTTTAGCTTACTTTCAATTTGATTTAGGGTTGTTTGCTCAGACTGCTGTTTATATGAACTGACTATTTGGCCGTTTAAATCTTGCAGAGCTTTTTCTTGTTCAATGACGTTATCCGCTTGTTGGTCTCCAAGTTCTCCGACGGCTTTTTGATTTTGATCCAACTGCTGTTGAATGGAAGATAAGCCACTAAACACTTGATTGGCCTGCTCATTAAAATTTTGCTTAGAGCTTGGCTGATTAGATTCAAGGGAAGACAGCCCTTCTTGAATCGCAGTGACGCTTTGAGCCTGCGTTTTTTCAAGCATTTGTTTCTGTGTTTCTTGATATGTTTGATATTGATTTACATATTCAATAAAGCTGTTTAAATTCTTTTCAACCTGTTCTACGTCGCCTTGTCTGTCACTCGAACCTTTTTCCGCTTTATTTACATTATCTTGGATTTGCTGAAGAATTTTCTTTTGATCATTTAATTCACCTGCTAAATCTTTTGAATTCGGTTTATAAAAAGCGACCATTGTTTTTTGAAAGGCTATTTCTTTATTTAGAATTTTATCGAACTGTCCGCGTACCTTATCCACTTCCTGTGATACATAACTCCAGTACAAAGAGGACATTTCATTATTAACCTTTGTAGTAGCATCTTCTAATTCCCCTACTACTTTTTCCTTATTAACTGCGTTAAGCTGACTTTGAACTTTGTATTCCAAAGTAGCTTTTTCTGGCTTTTTTTCCTGATACGATAAAATATTTTGTGAGAAGGTCGAGGGAATATAGATAACCGCATCATATTTTCCATTCTGTAAACCGCTTGTAGCTGCGCTTCGTCCAAGCACGGTCCATTGATAATCCGACCCCTCCTGTAAAAGAGGAGTCACTTTTTCTCCAAACTCTATCGCTTTTTCACTATTTTCTTTTACTCCATTATCTTCGTTAACCACCGCAATCGTTCTTGTTGAGTTTTCTGTGACTTGCAGCGGGTTGTCTCCAATATACTGGAAAAAGAAAGAAGGAAGAGCCAAAATTAAAACAACAGCTAATATGACTTTAAGTGTATACTTACGCTGTTCGGTCATGTTAAGATCTTCCTTTCACTTACACATAGCGGGATTTGAATTCTTGTTTCTTTTCCACTTTTAATATAATAACCGAAGCCAGGGTTAATGTCGGCTTCTTTTCGGTCATAAGGAAGTGTAAATAAGCTTTGCTCTGTTTTCTTCATCAGCAACACAGCTTGGCTAATTTGCTTCACTTCTGTTGTTAACGCGTCAAATCCTTTTGAAAACTCATTGTTGTTCCCTGCAACAATCAAGTTAAAGCCCAGGTGACTATAATTTTTCATCAATTTTGTAATACGATCCTGCAGGACGCTATCTAAGTTTTGCTGGAATCGTACAAATCCGTCTACTACAAGCATGATCGGGGCAAATGAAAGACTGTGTACCGTTCCTTCCTGCACTGCTTCCAAATACTTAATTTCACGTCGCTGCAATCGTTCTTCAGTTAAATCAAGCCAGTCGATAATCTGTTCTTTTGTTTCCATGTACACAACTTGCTCTTCAGCTGCATAGCTTGATAAACTGCGGTCAACCGAATCAAATAGTCCGATTTGCTTCACGCCTTGTTCAAGCGCTGTTTGCAGTATGACCTTCACTACATTTGTCTTTCCTTTTTGCGTCTGCCCCATGACGATGCAATGCTTATTTTTCGTAAAGTTCATATGCACCGGTCGAACAAACTCTTCATCTAATCCAAGAGGAATGACTCCTTTTTCCCTAATAACCCTTCTGTCCGTCATAAACTCGACAAGTACAAGTTTCGATGACAGCATTGGTACAGGCTCCGGAACAATAGCATCAGCATATTGATTCTTTAATCGTTGAATATGCAGCTTAACTGCATCAAAGATTTCAAAATCATCTTTTCCTTCCGCAGGTAAAAACAGCTGCGCAAAATAAGGTTGATCCGTTTTAATAATAGCCCGGCCTGGAATAGACTCTAGCGCATACGGCGTACGTCCTAAAATAGAATACGCTTCTGAATGGTCCATTAAATAATGAACAACTTTCGTTTTCAAGTTATTCATAAGCGACTGACGAATAGAATTCACGCGCGTCGCGGTAAAGATCATATAAATTCCTAAAGACTGACCGTCACGCACGAGCTGTGTGAACTGCATTTCTAGATCTTGCATTTCTTCTTTGACAAGATCAAAATTATCAATCGTGATAAAAATTAGAGGAAGCTCTTCTGAACTTAGAGCATTATACATTTTGATATTGCTAACTTCCCGCTGTTGAAATAACTGCTTTCGCCTTGCGATTTCTTGTTTGATAATCGTCATGAATTTTTCAATTTTACGCATTTGATCCATTAAGAAATAATCCGCCGTATGAGGCAGCTGACGAAGCGGCAGCAGCGTGCCGTTTCCAAAGTCAAAAATGTAATAATGAAGCTGCTCCGGGCTCTTTCTTTCAGCTAGATTAAGAAGCAACATCATGACTGTAAACGATTTACCGTATCCTGACGAACCAAATATACCAATGTTTCCATCGTCCATCAGCTGATAGTTGTATACCGTTTGACTTTGCTTTTCCGGTTCATCAATCAAGCCAATTGGGAATACGCCGTCTCGCTTCTCTGTGTACTCACTGCGAAGCAATCTCTCTTTAAGAGGCGGCAGCCATGGACTATTTAATTTTTTGATAGCTAGTTCCTGCTGCGTTTTTTCAATTTTTTGCACCACAACATCAATTTCTGCTTCCGCTTGTTTAGATGAAGTCTGCTGAGTAGATACATCAGATAAAGGAATCAATCCGAGATCTGTGACAATGGCGACTTCATCTTCCGCCCCATACGTATCTTCCATGTACGGCGCGCCGCTCCAAGCTGACTGAAACAGTTCATACACTTCATTATTTCCAACCTGCAGATAGCCTCGACCCGTCACCGTAATAGAAGCAGCGTCCGCATTTTTTAAGATTTCTTTACTGTCAGCGGCATCTTGGACTTTTAAAGCTACTTTAAAGCGCGCATTACTCCAAATTTGATCGTCAATAACACCGCCTGGCTTTTGCGTCGCTAAAATTAAATGAACGCCCAGACTACGTCCAATGCGCGCCGCGCTGACTAATTCCCGAATGAACTCTGGTTCTTCACTTTTTAACTCGGCAAATTCATCCGAGATTAAGAATAAATGAGGCAGAGGTTCTTCTGCCATACCTTGCTTATATAAATCTGTATAATCATTAATGTGATTGACTTCATATCTATCAAACAAGCGCTGGCGTCGCTTTAATTCACTTTTAATAGAAGCTAGGGCTCTCGTACTAAAATTCTTACTTCCTTCAATGTTTGTAATAGTTCCAAGCAGATGAGGCATATTTTTAAACGGCTGAGCCATTCCTCCGCCCTTATAGTCAATCAATAAAAACGCGACTTCATGGGGGTGGAAATTCACCGCTAGAGAAAGAATGTACGTTTGTAAGAATTCACTTTTCCCTGACCCCGTCGTACCTGCAAGTAATCCATGAGGGCCGTGAGCTTTTTCATGAAGATTTAGTTCAACAATATCTTCTTTTCCTTTTAAACCAATGGGAACTGCTAGCGACTTAGCTGATTCATTGCTTTGCCACCTTTGCACGATATCCAACTCACCAATTTCTCTTGCTTTAAATAATTCTAAGAATGAAACGCTATTTGGAATTGAGTTGGTCATACCAACTTGGTGATCCAATGTCCGCAGCATCCTTGCAAATCTTTCATTATAATCAAGCGTGTGTTTATCAAGCTGAAATGGAATATTCACAGCTTTTTGCTTTTGAATTAATATATCCCCCTCGGATTCGTTAATATAACGGACGAGTGTATGAACATGCTCCGTTAAGCTTTCCTTTGTCTCTGCCGCAAATATCGCAGAAAACCCAAGGTGAGGGTGATATCCTTCTAAATACTCTAAGATAACGTGATCTGCAATTAACTGCTGATTCGTAATAATAAAAACAAAGTGAGGCAAGAAAACCCCTTCTCCTTTTGCTTCATCTAAATCGCGTTCTCTCAGCATTTCATAAATAGAAGATAAAAGCTGATCTCTCGTTTGTTCATTATAGATGAAACCTTTCGCAAAAGAATGCGGAAGCTGAAAATGAGGAAGCCATTTCATCCATTCCCACTCTTTATATTCTTCTTCATCAAAAATGAATACGAATCTTACGTCATGATAACTGTGGGAAAATGCCAGCTGTCCTACAAGCTGATGCAGTTCATTCT
Source organism: Priestia sp. VA7 (assembly GCF_055710015.1). Lineage (NCBI taxonomy): Bacteria > Bacillati > Bacillota > Bacilli > Caryophanales > Bacillaceae > Priestia > Priestia sp. VA7. Next base: position 112,177 of record NZ_JBVQPN010000006.1, on the reverse strand, counting down.
TCACCGTTTTCATCTTTCCTACCAGACCGATAGAGCCTAAACCTAAATGAGCGGTAACAGGGGCATTTTTCACTTCTCGATAGACCTTTTCCATGTGCTGAGACTGCTCAAGCAAATCATCAATTTCTCGATTAGCCATATCTCCGCTATTCAAAGAAATTTGGTAGCTTCCCGGAACTGTTCCTGTTCCAAGGCGCACCTGTAAAAAATCACTGCTTTCTACAGTTCGTTCCCAAATTCGATCAGAAATCTGTTCTGTTAAATATTTCATTCGTTCAAACGTCGGAAAATGATAAGATAATACATCTCGTTGAACTGATACTAGTTCTTGTAATTCCTCGCGCTTGTTCTCTAAATACTTGGTATAAATTCGACGACGACGCTCCTGCCGCTTCTTGCGCTGTTTTTTATCTTTGAAGTATTGAACGGTAGATACAATCAGCGTGGTCGTAAACATCATGACAGATATAATAATAAAAATTCCCCTAGGCTGAATAATCGAGACCGTACCCATGACTAAAAGCATGACTAATGGCGGTAAAATGGTAAGCCACAAGCTTCGGTTATTTTCATCATTGTCTTGAGACGGAAAGGACAAGCTCACCTTATCATTAGGCAAATCATATATCATGCGCGGTGTCCGTCTATAAACCGGGTACTTCTTTTTCATTTCAGAAATAGGCTGTGCCGTAGTTGGAAGCTTAGATGCATAATCATAGCAGCTTTGAATCTTCAGCAAATCTTTTTCGATCAATTGAATCGTCATAGAAGACCATAAAATAAGATCTCCGGGCTGAAGGTTCGTATTCTCTTCTAGTCGGTGTCCGTTAAGATAAAGCGGTTCTTGGTTATAAAAGACCTTCCACTTCCCGTTTATCTTTGATAAGTAAAATCCTTCTTTTGGCTCTACTACACACTTTTCTTTCTGCTGATACACATCAGCTGTTTCATCACTTGTGGAAAACGAGACTTCTGATCCGTAATCAATATAATAGACCGCTTCTTTAACAGCCGTGTCTGTAAGGACAAAGGTTAAAGCATGTCCTTGTTCTCGCCATACAAACGACTCAGAAACAGATAGCTCTGCTATCCTTTTTTCTCCGTAGGAAATCAAGAGCCGGCCGTTCTTTTCAGATGACAGCGTCATTTGTCCTTTCTCAAACGGATAGGAAAACGTAAAAGTTTGATGCTGAGTGTTTCCTACCGTTGCTTGGCGAAAGGTTTTAAAATCTACAGGCAGCTGCTGATACGTTTGCCCACTAACTACCCAAAGCATATTCATACAACTACCTCCCTACTTCGATTGATCTTCCTGCTGTTTTTTCTGCTCTTCTTGTTTCTTTTTCTCAGCTTCTGCAGCTTTCTGTTCTTCTTCCTGCTGTTTGGCCGCCTGTGCCTCCTCAGCTTGTTTCTCTTCTTGCTGCTTGGCTGCTTCAGCTTCTTGCTGATCATTTTCTTTCTTAAATTCTTCAAGTTCGTTCGCTACTTTATCAAGCTCCTCTTGCTTTTTATCAGCCGCTAAATCGTTGTCTGTCTTTAGCTGACCTTCGTATTTCATTAGTGCATAGATAATTAACGAACGTTCTTCTAACAACCTGCTGACTTCTAGCGCTTTTTTGTTGTCTCCTCGGCCAATGTAAAACCAATAGGCAAAATACTGAGGATCTGACTGAAGCGTAATAGTCTTTAAAGCATTTGCTTTTTGCTCCTCCCCTAACTTTTCATTAACAAGATAGGAAGTTGCTATTTCGTATTGCACAATTTTAGGCATGCTTTCAATGTCGTAATCTTCAAGTGTGTCGACTACTTTGCTGTAGTTTTTTTCAAGAAAGTATTCGTTGCTTTCTACAAATGCTTCTTGTTTCGGCTGAGCAAAAAAGTAAGAGTAAAAAGTATAAATAAGAGCTGGAATTAATAAGACAAGTATACCTACAGATGAAAACTTAAAAATGGTCCAGCGTTTTTGAGGAAGTTGAACCAGTGTCTTTTGATGCTTTTCAATTTGAGTTAGCTTATGCTGAACAAATTGACTCAACTCTTCCTCATTGCTGATATGCATTATTTTTTTAGCTTCTTCTTTTAATTGCAAGGTCTCATATAACTTAAAATACTGTTCAAATGTATGCGATGAGTCAACGGCCGCTGCTATCGTAGCCTTTAACTCTTGAAAACTTTGTTCCCCGTTAGACTCATAAGGAGGTAAACTTTCTTTGACTCCATAATGTAAAAAAGCCGGACTTAAACTTTTATCAAAAATGATATTTTCTGGACAAATCAACAAATGCAGCCTTGAAAAAGAATGCTGCTTTACCTGTTTGATAAGCTGATCTGCAAACAGCCACTTTTGCTGTTCTTCTTTTCCTCTTAATGCTGTAAAAGGTTGAAATTCAGAGGTAGGCTTAATTGTTATTTTAAGTTCATCATCGCTCATCATGATTTCTTTTTGAAAAGCCGTGTTTACATCCTTTAACATTTCAATTTCAACAGAACGATTAAGTCGAATTTTTTCTTTTTGAAAAACAAATGTATATTCATTATTATGACGTGTCATTACAGCTTCGAGCTGTTCTTCTAAGTAAGTCGGTTTCTTCTCTGACATTCTAATAGACTCCTTTAGAGAATTTCGATACAATCACCTGTGGTAATTCCGCAGTTAATCATCGTCTCATTTCCCGAGAAAATAAGATTTTTATTTGAAACACGTATCCACGCACCGTCCTTTGGTGATTGAGTAATCTTTTTAGCTTGCCAAACGATCTCGACTACTTTTTTGAGTGAATGATAGTTTGATAGTCGCAAATCGAACCGATCACCTGTATAGTGCTTTAAGTCTACTGTTACTTCTATATACATAGGGTTTCATCACCTCAAAACATAGAAAAAGCGCCTTCATCTTTTGAGAATAGGGCGCTCCTTTTATTACTTCACTTAGATTATTAGATGAAGTTAACCGCGGATTTGGCTAGCGATTTGGTTATCTGTATCTTCAAGAACGTTTGCAGAGTCATCTAATTGCTTAGCAATCTTTGTAAGTAGGTTAGACATTTCAACGAAAGAAGGCTTTAATTCTTCGTATTGAGCAGCAAACGCTTCGCTTGAAGCACCTTCCCACATGTCTTGAAGTTGATTTTTCATTGTATCAAGACGACTTACTAATTCTTGAACTTGACCGCTTTCGTTAGTATAACGACCTGCCATGTCGCGAAGCTCTGCTGGTGTTACGCGAATAATTCCTGACATACATATCTCTCCTTCGGTTTATATATTTACTATTATTGTAAGAAACTCTAATGATAAGGTCAAAGGTTACTTGCAAAAGCCTCCAAAAATGAGAATATGTATCTACAAATACCCCTAAAAAATGCAAATAAAACCTAAACAACCAAGATTTTATTCTCATTTAAATCTTTTCCATATGATCTATAGGTACCTATTTAAAGGAAAATAAAAACTATAAGTCTATTAAATTACATTTTTGTTCATTATCTATAGAACTATTTACTAGTAATAAAAAAGCAGCAGCCTATTTAAGGCCCTGCCCCTTTATATATCTTCTATTTATTTAAGATTCAGACATGCTTGGGAAAAGCACATGCGCTTTTTATTTTTTGGCTACTGCTTAAAATAATTTTGATCTTCTTTTAACATCCTTATTTCTTCGGGGATGAATAATTTTGAGAGAGGCGTGTCAGGGTTAAGTAATATCGCTATTTCTTCATTTAATACAGGCAGCATATCCTTAAATGATACGCATACGGTCTTTTCATCTTTCAGCATCTGTTCAATCGGATATTTTGACGAAAAAACAGGTAAATATCGGTACGCTGCGCTTTTCATCGTCTGAACGTAGTGCTCTGCAATTAATATATCTGATGCTCCATGCTCTGAACTAACAACTAGCCATAAATTGCTATTCATTAAAGTCTTATAAAATTGAGCAATCTTCTTATTATCTTTCATTGCTTCAATTAATGATTTTTCTAATAAGTTAAATGTATATTTCATTGCCGAGACAACCCTGTAAGGAACTGTACCATTTCACTTCCAGCGCCATCATATACTTCATTCATTCTCTCTTCACTTCCTCTGTGCTGTCACTAAACATAATGTTTGAAGGATTCATTTCCTGACTTAAAATGCCCAACCCCATTTGAATAACGCCATAAGTAAAAAATTCGGTTCGACTGCATGTAGAACCATTCACTACTTTTTCTTCCCAAGACATAGAAAGCGAATTCCACATAACATTAAGAGTACCTAAAGGTTTTTCAATTGTTCTATGCATATTGTCATACGTATTCCATTCTTTTAAGTTCTTTATGTCATTCCACGTATCTTGTGAATGTGTGCCCCTATTGCTCCACACGCTCGACCAAAACTCCGTCCAGCCTGAAGAGCCTTCTAGCTCTCCATCTGCTTTTCTCATTTGTTCTGCAGTGTCTTTTACTAATAAATGTGCGTTTTCCGTTAGCGAATCAAGTTTGCGAATCATATGCTGTAACTCTTCCTGCAAGTCCAGCACTTTATCAATATCTGCAACAGACAAGAAATGTAGATTTGTAGCTTCCCAGCTTAGTTTTTGAAGTGCATCAGCCGTCTGTGAATGAGAGTGCTGAATTCGCTCTGCAAATGTCCGCAGCTCCTCTGGATTTACTTTTATCTCCATGTATGTCCGTCCCCCTATCTCTTGTAAGCCTTCAGTCATCATCCAAACATTTTTTAAGCCTATACGGAAAGACTCACTTTCTAAAGGAGTGAGTCGATAATGTTATTTATTACGCCGATGCTAACTCTCTTAATCGTGAAATTTCTAAGCGTAAAGTTTGAAACAATTCATCCCTTACGTCGTACAGATGAAAAGTAGATTGCGTAATATCATTATAAATATCCTCATATGAGCTCTTAGAACGCCCTGACCAATCTGACGCATATTGTTGGTGCGAATTTTGAAACAGATAGATACCCTCTTCAAGAAATTCCATGATACGTTGAACTTCATGTAAATATGATTCTAATTGATCTGCATCTCGACTATATTCTTTACTTTTTCTTCTTCGCTCTATGTCGTCAAAGAGATCATCAATTGCATCCATAAAATGTCCCCACGTCCTTCTTCCTCTTTTATTAGAAGTCTCTTAAAGTAATGTTAAAATAAGGTTGCAAAAAACAAAATCCATCATTCAAACTATTTTCATACCTAGGAAAAAATATCTACATTTCTCTTTTTTTACTTATTTATACAGGTAAAATAGAGAAAATAAACAACGCCAGGCTGCTGTAATAAAGCAGTAGACGTTGCTTTTTAGGTTGTGACACTGCTGTTATAAAAGGAAGAATACCTAGTTTACATTCGACCTTTTTGTTTCTTTTTCTTGTTAAATGGCTTTTTTGAAGGTTTTTTAGCTGTACGGGACTGCTCTTTTGTTCCTTCATCCACGATTTCACCCATATAAAGCTCTTTTTTCACTAATGAAAGTTGAAGTTCACGTGCGATTTGTTTTAAATTTCGCTCTTCACGTTCAGTCACAAGAGAAATGACTGTACCTTCTGCTCCCGATCTGCCTGTTCTACCTGAGCGATGGACGTATTGATCTGCATCTTGAGGAACATCGATGTGAATTACATGCGTCAACCCCTTAATGTCTAATCCTCTAGCTGCGACATCCGTTGCTAATAGGACAGGGAAATCTCCTTTTCGAAACCCTTTAATCGTCGTAGCACGATCTTCTTTTTTCGTTTCACTGTGTAAAGACCCTGCTTCTACACGCTTAAATGTTAATTTTTCTTCAAACTCGATTAGAGTATCAATTCCTTTAAAAAAGGCTAAAGCTTTCATTTGTTCTTGACGAACTAGTTTTCTAAGCACGTCCACTTTATCTCTAGCTTCACTTTTGATGTATACATGCTCTACCTTTGAAGCCGGAAGTTCATCTCTTCCTACCTCTATTTCAAGAGGGTGGTTCATCATATCTTTCGCTAGCGATTTGGTACGTTCTGATACAGTAGCTGAGAAGACTAGGATTTGACGATCACTTAACGCCATTTTTACAATCTGTTGAACCGTTTGAACATGCTCAGGTACAAACAATTGATCCGCTTCATCAATCACAATTGTTTTGACTTCGTGCATCTTTAATTTCTTCATTTTAATTAGCTCGTTCAAACGTCCTGGGGTACCAACAATGATATTGGGACGTTTTTTGAGTTTTTCTAATTGCCGTTTCATATTTGCTCCGCCAATAAACGCAGCGCTTGAAATACCGCTTCCCTGCGACCAAGTTTGAATTTCACCGTGAATTTGCATAACCAATTCATGGGAAGATGCTAAAATAACAGCTTGAATATGAGATGGTCCCGGCTGAATGCGATGTAAGACAGGCAACAAATATGCCAGCGTCTTTCCTGTTCCCGTTGGGGATTCTCCTATTACATCTTTATTAGCTAAAATCTCTGAAATAGCTTTCGTTTGAATAACAGTAGGCTCATTGAACCCTGCTTTTTTCCACGCCTCTTGTAAAAAAGGCTGTAAAGTCTCTATAAACTGACTCATATCTATCTCCTTTTCCATGCTTTTCTCGATATTATAAACGATTTTTTTCATTTCAGTTAAACGAATGTATCAGTGGCCATGTGCGTTAATACTGACCTTAATTTCTATTTATAAATAAACCTTTCTTATCCCAAGGGACCCTGTCAATGCGTCAGTAGAAAAATCGGTTGTTACCTTAACTTTTCTACATCAATAAACATAGCTTCAACTATGATACACTATTGCTTCTATAGAAAACAATATGATCCTCTTTATTATGGACGAAAACTTGTATAAGAAGGAGGTTTTATGTCCTATATGGATCTAGACGCAAAGGGTTCAGCTGCTTACTTCCTCTTTTTCAAGAAAACAGCCGCCTCTCTGAGCTACGAGAGGCGGCTGTTTCGTTCTATAATTGGCATATCAATAATAACCGTTGTCCCTTTTCCTTTACCGCTTTTAAAATGCATGGTACCTTGATGACGCTCCATGATTTTGTAACACACGGCCAGCCCTAAGCCAGTGCCAGCTTCTTTTGTAGAATAAAACGGCGTTCCTACTTGTTCAATCCTCTCTTGACTCATTCCGATTCCATTGTCTTCAAAGTGAATCAATGCTCGTGTATCTTTTTCTTCAACTGTTATTGTAATATGACCTTTCTCCATAATAGCTTCTACACCGTTTTTAATCACATTGATGAAAACTTGTTTCAACTGATTTGAATCAGCAGAAACATAAATAGGCCTTTTGGCTGTTTCTTTCAATAAAATAGAAACATTATTTAAATTTGCCTGCGCTTCCATTAGCGTAACAACTTGTTTTAAAATTTCGCATAAATTGGTCTTTTCAAAAGATACATGCTGCTTTTTTCCAAGAATGAGCATTTCACTGGAGATTAAGTTGATGCGGTCGATTTCAGACATCATAATATCTAAATATGTGTCATTTGTTTCCTTAGAGGCTTGCATAACCTGTACAAAGCCTTTTAAAGAAGTAAGCGGGTTTCTAATTTCATGTGCGACGGCACCTGCCATTTGTCCAATAACGGACATTTTTTCCGAGGTTATCATAAGCTCTTCATCTTGACGGTATGTAGTAATATCGCGTGCAATCATAAATACACCTACTACCTGCTTATGAACGATGATGGGAAGCAAAGAACACCTAAGCAACCGTCTTTCTCGCTTTCTATTGATCACATTCATTTCGAACTTAGCACCTTTTCCATTCAGCACTTCTTTAAAATACTCTTTACACATATCAAACTCTTCAGCTGCGATAAGAGCTGAAGGTTTCATCTTTTGCAATTCTTCACTGGAGTATCCAACGATTGCTTCACCTTCTGGATTAGCAAGAAGAACTTCACCCGTTTTACTGATTTCAAAAACGCCATCGGGATTATGTTTAAATAAAGATTGATAGTGCTGATTGCTCGTTTGAAGTTCGTGTTCTTTTACTACGAGCTCTTGCTGGGACTCCACTAGTTTATAAGCTCTCCTATATACCAACCCATACAAAATAATCCCCGTAGCTAAAATAAAAAGCCAACCTTTGTATTGTTGAAAAAAAATATATACTTCAAAACGACCTTGCGCTAATGTTCTAGATATATTATCAGATATCAAGATCCATACAGCGCCAATAATGATATATATAATTGAAATTCTTAAAGCTACTTTACGCGCGTGTTTCACCAAATTTTAATCACCTGTTTATCAATATTGATCCCCTGTCTTATTGTCTTTATATGAAGTGTTCACTTTTTGTAGCCATTTCATGCCGTTGTAAAAAATTGATGAATGGCCTGACCTAAGTTACTAATAGATTTTACATTTGCTTGAAAATGATACTGGTGAAGCCATTGACTATGATCGGGTGTCACACCTGTTAAATAAATCTGTACACCCATTAGCTGGAATTCCCATATTAAATGTTCTAGGGCTGCAACACCTCGTTCATCAATTTGACCTATTCCATTAAAGTCAATGATAACTCGATCAACCGTTTCTTCATCTATTTGTCTGAGCAGCCGATGTTCATTTTTCATGATGACTTCCTCAAATAAATCACCAAACAGAGGTATAAGCACCATGTTGTTCGATAAATGAATAAACGGTCCCGACAGTTCTATAACTCGGTTCATTGCTTTTTCTAATCGTTCTTTTTGCAGCAGCAGTTCTAAGTCTGTTTCAGATAAACGCGCTGTATGTTGTTGGATTTTTTCTGAAAGAATTCTAATTTGAGAATCTTCCTCTACACATATTACATGCGCCTTACCTTGCTCCCATTTGCAATTCACCGTATAAAGAGACATTTTAGCTTTGCGCGAATGCATGACTAATTCTGTTTTTATTTTTTTCTTCTGCCCTAATCGTTTTCTAGCTTTGATCTGACTATCTTCGTCAACAATTTCTAAAAAATGTTGAACCTCTCCGAATAAAGCGGCTGCTTCATCAGATTGCGCTAGAATATTCATTTCCTCATCCATAATAAAAACGGGAAGCGGAGAATATTTAATAGTCGACAACCTTAATCCCCCTAATTGATTGATAATGAAAAAACTCTTTCAACTCCTCTAACTGTGCAATAAATCGAACTTGATTTGTTTGAACAAGAGGAAACTTATAGTTTGAAACTACTCGGCCTCCAACTAAAATAAGCGGCTGATGTTTTGTCTTTTGTAATCCTTCTATATATTCGCTTGCTTTTTCTATATGATGAGTTAAACTGAACGAGATTCCTACTAAATCAGGTTTCCACTGTTCAACAGCGTGTGTTGCATGTAAAAGCGGAGAATCTGCCCCTAAAAGTTTCGTCTGCCATCCGTGCTCTTCAAAGAGAATGGAAATCATTTTTAAACCTAAAAAATGCTGTTCATTTTCTATACACAAAAACAGACCTTTTTTTTCATTTTTAATAACTTCTTGTCTTATACACAATTGATAGCGTGACAAAACATAGTCACAGGTAGTAGTAGCTAAATGTTCATCAGCCACTGAAATTTCATCTTCTTCCCACATCATACCAATTTGAGCCATTGACACTGAAATGAATTGCTGAAAAATATAAAATGTATCGAAACCCTGCTGTCTTTTTTTCCACACAATATTCCAAGCTTCATCTTGATTCCCTGATAACAGTAATTCAGTCAAGCGTTCTATGCTTTCAATCAAGAAACCACCTCTTTTTCAGTCAAACGACTTGTTTTTTCCTTTGTTATTATCAACCATACCACTTAACTCACCCGCACTCTACAGTAAAATATTCTCACACTGACAAGATAGCACCGGACGTCTCTGACAGGTCAATCTCTTTATTTTTCAAAGTCAACGAGGTAGTGATGCAGCAAGTGACGGTTTTGTTCATTGTATAAGTACGCATACACAGGTCGTCCTATTGTGCCGTAAGTCATTCTTTCTCCAAGAAGACCTATATCTGTTAGAAATTTTAAATATTTCCGAATAGACACTCTTGAAATTCCCGTTTTTTCAGCTACATCATCAGTCGAAAAAGGATGATCTTTAAGATGCTCAATGGCTTCTACGATAACTTCTAATGTTCCTGTCGTTAAACCCTTAGGCAACGGCTCTACCCGAGCTTCTTTTATTTTTTTATTAGACAGCAGCCCGTCTAATTCCTGTTGGTTAAGCTGAGGTTGCTGTTTTAACGTACAAAATGTTTGTTTGTAAGCCGAAAGTGCTTGATAAAAGCGTTCAAATGTAAAAGGCTTAATCAAATAATCAATCGCTCCGTAGCGTAGAGCTTGCTGAATCGTTTGGGCATCCGAAGCAGCGGTGATAAAAATGACATCTATTTCCTCTTGTTTTGTTCGAATCTCTTCTAAAACTTTCAAACCATTTTGTCCAGGCATAAAGACATCAAGCATCACTAAATCAACTTGATATTCATTTACCTTCACCAAGGCTTCATGACCCGAATGAGCAACAGCGACCACTGTAAACCCCTCTATCTCTTCAATGTACTTTTGATTAAACTGAGCAACCATTGGGTCATCTTCAACAATTAATACTTTAATCAACTTGATCTCTCCTTGTTTCGTACGGAATATCAATATAGAATGTGGTACCGCTATTTATAAATGAGTCAATGACGATTTGGCCACCTAGTTCATCAATCGTTTGCTTCACTAAATGCAGCCCAAACCCTCTGCTCGTGCCTTTTGTAGAAAAGCCTTTCTTGAAAATCTGATTCATTGTATCGGAAGGAATGCCGCAGCCTGTATCCGTGACTTGAATTGTAAGTTTATTGTTTTTATACACAAGCATAACGGACACTTTTTTAGAGGCTTGATGACGAACTGAATCAATTGCATTATCAATTAAATTTCCAATAATGGTAATGAGATAATGAGTAACGTGTGGATCTGAAGGTTCTGGAATAACTTCATCAGCGGAAAACGTCAGTTCTACGCTTTCCTCTCTAGCATAACTCATTTTGCCCATGAGGAACCCTGCCAACGCATGATCTTTAATAGATTTAGTCACTGAACTAGATTCATCGACACGATGATTAACAAGCTGATGAATATACGTTTTTAGCTCATCATAATAATTCATCTGTACCATTCCTAAAATCACATGAAGTTTATTCATAAATTCATGCGATTGTGCTCGAAGCGCTTCCACATACATTTTAACACCTGTTAGCTGTTCTGCTAAGATGTTAACTTCTGTTTTATCCCGAAACGTAGAGAGTGCCCCTACAATCTCTTCGTTTACTACTAGCGGAACCCTGTTAACCACAATGGCTACTCCATTTATGAATTGCTCTTCATCGTAATGAGATTCCCCCGTAGACAAAACGTCGTCCAGCCTGGAGGTGGGCATATATTCTTGAATAGACAAACCGATTGGCTCTGGTGCTAACCCTGCTTTAACAAATAAGCGGCGTGCAGAACGATTAGCAAGTGTAATATTACCTTCTTTATCAACAGCTATCACTCCTTCACGAACCGACTGCAGCATGGTACTTCTCTCTTCTAGAATTTTAGCAATTTCAGAAGGTTCCAAGCCAAATAAAATTTTCTTTATGTAATTCGCTAATAAAATAGCACCAAGAATGCCTACAAGTAAACCAATTAATGAACCTAAAACAATTCGACGATGCCCATCTCTAATTGCTTCATTTACATTATTCAAAGAAATCCCCACAGCTACTGCGCCAATTTGTTGATTTTTTTCATTATAAATAGGTGCAAAAGCGCGCAGAGATTTATCGAGCGTTCCTTTTGATACAGATACATAAGATTTCCCGTGCAATGATTTTTGCTCATCGCCTCCGGCAAACCTCTTTCCTATCTTTTTAGGATCTGGGTGAGATTGCCGAATTCCATTCATATCCATAACAACGATAAACAAGACGCTTGATTTTTTACGAATTCGTTTAGTGAATTCTTGAATTGACTGAGGTGTTTTTGTCTCTAGTCCTTCTTTTACGTTCGTGGATTCTGAAATAATCGCAGCAATAGTCCGAGCTTTTTCAGCCTGTTGATCCCGAATATTTTTTCCAATTGAACTGCTAACTAATAAATCCGTTAACAATAGCGATAGAATCACCACCATGCATACAAGCAGCACCGTGATGCTTCGCAGACCCATTCTTCCGTGTTTCACATTCTTCCCTCGCTTCCCTGCTTTTCTTGTTTATAGCACAAGAAAAAGATCTTATCTAGAGTCAGATAAGATCTTCGCTTATTTAATTTCATTTTTACTGAGTTGATTAACATTTATACAGGAAGGTTAACAATCTACTTTATAGTTTCGGCCCTTTTCGATATTTAAACCATCCCATTTTATAAAAGGCAAAGACCATTAGGCCTACAAGCCCAATCATAATGCCAAGTACAATAAAATAATTATATTTCCCCGTCAGTTCCGGCATATATGAAAAGTTCATGCCATAGAGGCCAGCAATAAACGTCAACGGTAAGAAAATAGCTGACATAAGCGTTAGCGTAAACATGATTGAATTCATACGATCCGAGTTAATGGACATAAAGCTTTCTCGAATATCATTTGACAAATCCCTGCTTGCTTGCATAATTTCAATCATATTTAATAAGTGGTCATAAATGTCATTAAAATAGCGAACCTGCTCTTTTGCTTTTAACGCATTAGTTGACATAATACGATACATTAAATCTCTCATGGGGTTTAAAATGCGGCGCATTCGTGACAAATCACTTCGGATGTCATAAAGCTGTCTCATTAATTCATCCATAGGTTCGTCTTTTGCATTGTCTTCAATGTCGTCTATGTGATCTTCAAATTTATAAAGCACGGGGAAGTATTCGTCAACGGTATGATCTAAGAGTTCATACATGATATCCCATGTTCCATCTTCGGTAGCCTCAGGGTCTTTTTTGATAAGCTCCCATACCCTAGCCACGCTCGTTAGCTTATCCATATGGTAAGTGACTAAAAAGTTATCCCCTACAAACGCAGATACTTCTAAGTGCTCAAGCTCTTCTTTATGAAGGGCATAATAGACTAAAAAATAATGCTCATCATACAACTCAAATTTAGCGCGCTGACCTTGATTTAAACAGTCCTCAACTGCTAAAGGATGAAAATTAAATTGTTCAAGCTGCTTTTTTTCTTCCTCGGTGGGATTGTAAAAATCAACCCAATACCATTGAAAGTCATGGCTTGAACGAATCTCATTCATTTCTATTTCTTTAATAGCTCCTTCTTTGGTTTTAGCTACAATTTTAATCATAAGATAACCTCTGTCTTTTTTGATACTATTCTCTGCACATACCCTTTTTACCATTTTGTTAAACTTTTTTCTTTTAATGTACGTCTTTTCTCGTCTATACATACGATGATGGTGACGACAAGAGAACAAAACGGTGAGGAGGTATATCCATATGTATGAATTTTACTCCCGGCATGAAGAATATTGGGAAGATGATACAAGGCTAGACGAACAGCTTCTAAGAGATATAAACAAAGCTGTAAACGATGAGTTTTCCGCTATTCACTACTATACACGCTTAGCAGAACTGGCTCCTAATAATCAGGTTCAACAAGCTATATTAGGTATTCGGCAGGATGAAATTAAACACTTTGACTGGTTTTCTAAGGCCTATTATGATTTATCAGGCAGCTACCCACAAATTTCATTAAACATAAAACTGCCAAATACTTTTCAAGAAGGGGTCTCTGAATCCATTAAAGATGAAGTAGAAACCGTTCCATTTTATCAATCAATCGCTAGAAGAATCACAAATGCTCGAATTCAAAGCCGCATTGTTCGAGCCGCGAGCGATGAACAGCGCCACGGTCAAATTTTCCGAACCATTCAGTCCCACTTCTCATACTAAATAATACGCTTGCAGTCGCAAGCGTATTATTGGTTTTATCATTACCTCTTACTTTGTAGCATTAAATTCTTCTTTGATTTTTTGGAGCAGCGTTTGGTTTGTTAATACGTCATACCCTGTTAATGCCATTGTTTTTGCCCCGAGTATCATTGCTTCTCTTCCTTGCTCACTTAAAGCTGCTTCTCTAAATTCGTGCGTATGACAAACAAAATAATCATTACAAATTTGAATATACGGATGAATAGCCGGAACGACCTGACTTACATTTCCCATATCTAAAGATCCATGATCGCCTTGGTCTTCCGTAATGCTTTGTTCGCTCACGCCTAATGAGATGAGATTATTTGTATAGACATCGGATAATGTTTGATTCGTTTGCATATCATCATACGAAAACTCATAGTTTGAGATTTTTAATTTTGTTCCCGTGGCTAGAGCAGCGCCGTTTGCACATGCCTTCACCTTCTCTGTCACTTCATCTACATATGCACGAGTTGAAGCGCGGACATAAAATTGTGCTACTGCATAATCCGGTACAACGTTGGCCGCCTTGCCTCCCTCTGTAATCACTCCATGAATGCGTACATCCGGCTTCACATGCTGGCGAAGCGCATTAATGCTGTTGAACGTTTGTAATACGCCGTCTAACGCATTGATTCCTTCATGAGGAGCAGCAGCTGCGTGCGCGGATTTTCCGAAGAACTCAAACTGAATGGCATCCATCGCAAGAGAACGTCCGCTTTTTTGGTGACAGTAATAAGGATGTACCATCATAGCTACGTCTAAATGATTAAAAATGCCTTGCTCGGCCATCGTTACCTTGCCGCCTCGTGTTTCCTCTGCAGGCGTTCCATATACGTATACTTTACCGCCTGTTTCTGCAACTGCTTTACTAAGACCAATACCAGCTGCAATCGACATGGTTCCAATTAAGTTATGTCCGCATGCATGTCCGAGATCCGGCAAAGCATCGTACTCAGCCATAAACCCAATCGACGGACCTGGCTTTTGACTGTCATAAACAGCAGTAAAAGCCGTTGGCAAGTCACATGTACCAATTTCAACTGTGAACCCTTGTTCTTTTAAAACATCCGTTAATGCTTTGCACGCTTTGAATTCTTCGTGACCAAGCTCAGGGTTTTTTCCAATATATTTGCTTATATCATAAAATGTATCTTGTAATTTATTAATTGCTTCATTTATTAATTGTTTCATTAGTGGTACTCTCCTTTTAAATATTTAAACAAATTATAGTATATTTATTCGTTTTTTGAAAGCTAGTTTTTAAGACGGGTTTTCCTATCACCTTAATATGCCTTATAATTAAACTACTAACTGTTTTAAAGAAGGTATGTATAATGATTAACATAAAAAAATTTAATTTTTTAGGCGGTCGTATTATTAAAACAGGTATTGCCGTCTTTTTGACTGCACTCATCTGCCAGTCTATTGGCTGGCCTTATATGCTCGCTGTTATTACAGCTATTGTTACGATTGAACCAACAGCTGCCGATTCTATTAAAAAAGCGTTCATCCGCTTTCCTGCTTCAGCAATCGGAGCTGCTTTTGCCATGCTTTACACATTTCTATTAGGAGTGACGCCGCTTACCTATATGCTTGTTGCTGTTTCTACTATTATATCCTGTTCTAAATTGCGTTTGCATGCAGGAACACTCGTTGCCACGCTAACAGGAGTGGCTATGCTGACGATTGTGCACGATCATTATTTTATCTCGTTTTTAATTCGCTTAGCGACCACCAGTATTGGGCTGCTTACTTCTTCACTTGTGAATATCATCGTTCTTCCTCCTAATTATACACCGATTATTACGAGGAAAATTCAAAATCTCTCAAAACAAATGAGCAGCGTTCTACAGCAAAGAGGAAGCGAACTTTCCCAAGTACATGCTTGTCATAAACAAACAAAGCTTCAATTTCAGCAGCTTTCCGCTGAAATTGAAAAAATTGAGACTCTTTGTGAATACCAGCGAAAAGAATGGAAGTTTCATCATTTCACTCGTACAGCTATGAGAAAATTCCACTATGAATATAAGAAACTTTCTCTTATGAGGCAGCTTGTCTACTATATTGGTAATTTAATTTACTTGCCTGCTCATCAGCTGCAAAGTGCAAGACATCAAGTAATATGGGATACATTCATTTCCTTTCATAACGTCTTACAAAATGAACAATATAAAAGCTCTTTGCATCATCAAACGCTTGTTTTGACTTTAAAACAAAGGTTTTGGGCACATAAGCAGGAAGAAAACAGAGGGGATCACCCTTTTTCAACAGAAACAACAATGCTTTACGAACTGCTTGCAATTCACCATCTGCTTGAAGAACTACACCGTATTCATTGTTTGAAGGATCGATATAACTTAAATAACTCATCTGTCTCGCTTTCTTCATAAAAAAATCCTCACATATGTGAGGATTTTCTTGTTTACGAAACTTGTGACTCATCTTTCTTATATTCTTTCTCCCAGTAGTCTGCATTTTTAATTCCTAGTTTAACGGGATCAAACACAGGGTCTACCCCTTGTTTTTTCTGAGCTTCATAGTCTTTTAATGCAACTAACGCAGGCTTAGCTAAAATTAAGATAGCAATTAAATTTAGCCATACCATGATACCAAGTCCGACATCTCCTAACGCCCAAGCTAGTGATGCTTGTTTAACTGACCCGTAGAACGTAGCTCCTAGAAGGACAAGCTTTAATGCAAACATAGCCCACTTTCCGTTCTTTCCGCGAGTTAGGTAAGCAATATTTGTTTCAGCAATGTAATAATAAGCCATAATCGTTGTAAACGCGAAGAAGAATAGAGCAACTGCCACGAAGCCAGCTCCAAATCCCGGCAACACTGTTTCAATAGCAGCTTGTGTAAATCCAGGCCCTGCTTCTACACCTGGTAAATTTGAAATAATAAATGAACCGCCTGGTCCTTCCGTGTTGTACATGCCTGTGAATAAAATCATAAACGCTGTTGCTGAACAAACGAACAGTGTGTCAATATAAACCGAAAAAGCTTGTACAAGGCCTTGTTTCGCCGGATGTGAAACTTCTGCTGCAGCTGCTGCGTGTGCACCTGTCCCTTGTCCTGCTTCGTTTGAATAAATGCCGCGCTTAACTCCCCAAGAAACAGCTAAACCAACGATTCCTCCAAAAGCAGAATCTAATGCAAAAGCACTTTTAAAAATAAGAGCGATAACTCCCGGCAACTCGGAAATGTTCATGGCAATAATAATAAGAGCTAAAATAATATACCCAAGTGCCATAAAAGGTACAACGAATTGGGCCACTCCTGCAATACGCTTAACGCCTCCAAAGATAATAAAAGCAAGAATAATAACTAATCCTACTGCTGTAACCGTTGGACTAACACCAAATGCGTTGTCGATTCCAAGCGCGATGGAGTTAGACTGAACACCCGGCATTAAGATACTCATCGCAACAAGTGCTGCAATAGCAAATAAAATGCCATACCATTTCATACCTGTTCCTTTTTCAATGTAGTACGCTGGACCACCTCGATATTGGCCATCTTGTTTAACTTTATAAATTTGAGCAAGTGTTGATTCGATGAATGCGCTAGAAGCACCAATAAAAGCAACAGCCCACATCCAAAATACAGCCCCTGGACCTCCAAACGCGATAGCTGTTGCAACTCCAGCAATGTTTCCTGTTCCGACTCGTCCCGACAGCGCTAGAGACAGGGCTTGGAAGGAAGAAACTCCTGCTTCTGAACTTTTACCTTGAAACATCAGCATAATCATGTCTTTTAAGTGTCTCACCTGCAAAAATCTCGTTAAAATTGAGAAAAACAGGCCAATCGCAAGACACCCATAAATAACAGGCGTGCTCCATAGCACATTATTCAAACTCGTTACAAATTGCTCCAAACGATAACCCCCTTATTTTACATTCAGACTATTTTAAATTATAAGTTAAATTATAAATTTTAACAATAAAACTCTAAATTAAAACTAATTTTTAGTTAAAATATACAAAAAAACTTGTAAAATCCTCAAAAACATCCAACGATAAACCGTTTACATTCCGTCATTATCGCTTTCAAAAGAGAGGTATCTGCACCTTTCTTCTCAGGAACACATAGGCTATAGGAGTTATTTTCTATTAGAAGGTGTGAAAAACAATGATGAGAATAGAGCCTTTATTTTATCGTCCTTTAGCTCTAGACCTTCTTTATGCGTGCGTCTTAGCTTATAAGCAATACGCACAGGGAGGCACATTTGATGTACCTGAAGGCTACCGGCTTATTAAATCGTTTAAAGCTTCTGCCGTAGGGGTGCAAGAATGGTTTGGTTTTATTTTAGAATCTGATGACTCTATCGTAATTGCCTTTCGAGGAACTCAATCTGAGGCAGACTGGATTGCTGATGCTCGCATTAGGCAGCGCCCTTATCCATACAATCAACAAGCCGGTCTCGTCCATGAAGGTTTTTTAGCCGTTTACGAATCATGCCGCGATGAAATTTTTGAAACGTATCAGTCCCTTACCCCCAAGCCACTTTATATAACGGGGCATAGCCTAGGTGGTGCACTCGCTGCTCTTCATGCCTTAGATGTCGCCACAAACGCATCTTTTCCGGAAGTTACAATGTATAACTACGGAGCTCCTCGAGTAGGTGATCCTCAATTCGTTCAAACATACACAAATCTTGTTTCAAATAGCCGCTGTTTTGTTAACACGACGGATACGGTTCCTAAAATCCCTCCGAAGCGCCTTTATTCCCCTTCCACCAAGCAAACTATTTATTACGATCAAGATCCTCTGCAACTCTCGTTTACGATTCAAACAGGCTCTACCGTAGGGAATCATAATCCCCAAACATATAGTGTTGGTATTTGGATGATGTCGGACTATCCTATTTTGGTCCAAAAATAAAAAAACAGGCGGACTGCCTGTTTTTTTATGCACCAATTGCTGTTTTGATTTCTTCTATTTGTTCTTGATGACGCTTTTCATGATAGCCAATAAAATCAATCCACTGCTTTAAATCCATTAACCCAAACACAGGGTGTGGAAATGATTTTTGCTTTAGCTTGTCTTCACTTGCTGTTTCTTCTAGCTCTATTAAAGCTGCTCTTGATTCTGCCAGCTTACTCTTCATTTCTTCTAATGTCTGCTTTTCATTAGAAGGCGTAACTTGAGCCGGTGCATCTACTTTTCGCGAACGGTCTACCGCTAAATGAAACGGCTTATCTTCAGTCGGCTGATCCACACCGTTTTCTAACTGATCCTTTACACGTGAAACAATCATGCGCTCCATCAAATATAAATGTTCTAATACTTGCATAACGCTCCATGTATTAGATGCTGGCTGTTGATTTAATTGTTCATATGTTAATGATTCTACACTTCTCAATACATCATTTCGAAACTGTTCATTTTTATTCATTTTTCATCCTCCTCTAGGATTCCTCTAACTTATCGTATCAAAAAACTCTTCCATATAAAAAAGATATCCCTTTATTTAACCATGTTTTAGCTGCAATTGTTTCACGTGAAAAAATCACACTTTCTATTTGACATAGATCAACTGAAGTGTTATATTTAGATTTCTGGCTTTTCTTTAAGAGCTGGACATAGTGAAAGTAACTTGAAAGGATGTATCGTACAATGCAAGGTAAAAATACTGGCATTCGACACATGTCTTTGAACAAAACTTATTCACACTGGATCGGCTTCGGAGCCGTAAGGATGCAAGAGAGGTAGGGCTTGCGTCGTTTAGGTTAATCGATCATGTGGAAAAACAAACCGCGGCAATGGATGAAATCCATGCAAGCACAATCAATGCTAATTGTGCCCTAACAACAACGAAACATACAAAAACCGTAATCATGGATTTTATAAAGAAAGTAATCATTTTGTTTTTACACTTGCAAAAGCAAGTTACTGATAAGAAACACGAACAAAAGCGAGCAGATGCATCTGCTCGCTTTTTTAATGATACTTTTTTATTTACTTTATCATTTCTTTTTTTAGCGGATCTTATAAAAAAGCCAAAACCAATGTGGTTTCGGCTTTTTTCTTATTGCTCTGCTAGTACATCAGCAAATGCTTTTGCATAAGGAGGAAGGTCTGGCGGACGGCGGCTTGAAATAATGTGGCCGTCGATTACGACTGCTTCATCATGCCAAATAGCTCCCGCATTTTCCATATCATCTTTGATTCCTGGCGTACTTGTTACGTTTCGGCCATCTAAGATTTTTGCAGAAATTAATACCCATCCTGCATGGCAGATTTGGCCGATTGGCTTTTGCTGTTCATCCATATGACGAACCATTTCAATTACTTCAGGATAGCGGCGCAGTTTATCCGGCGCCCAGCCCCCAGGTACTAAAATAGCGTCATATTCAGCTGGATCAACATCTTTAAACGCGTAGTCCGATACGGCTGGAACACCGTATTTCCCCATGTACGTTTCGTTTGCTTTTTCTCCAACTAAATGTACTTCTGCTCCTTCTTCTCGAAGACGCATCACTGGATACCATAGTTCTAGATCTTCAAAGTCTGCACTAACAAGCGCAATAACTCTTTTATTTTCTAAACGCATCGTAACACCTCCGCCATCAGTATAGCATGTTGGAGAATAAGATTGAAAATAAGGGACTAAATTGTACATAATTAAAGGATTTTTCAAGTGCTCTTCAGAAAATTTTCGTATGCCAAATGGTCTAATTTTATATTTTCACTTGACTGAGGACAAACATCACACTACAATTTGTAGTGTGATGTTTGTAATGTTGTAAAATTATCCAAATAAGAAAGACTTTCTGATTTAATTGCTACATTTCTTTTTTCGGGCTTTTACACTACATAATGTAGTGTTTTTCAAATACACTTAAAGGAGGAAGTAAATTGAATAAAAACGTCGAAATTGGTTCACTTATTATTCGTTTAGTATTAGGTTTTACATTTTTAGTACACGGCTTTCAAAAATGGCAAGGCGGGATTGAAAATACAGTAGGGTTCTTCGATAGCTTAGGAATCCCTGGTTTCATGGCATATATTGTTGCAACCATTGAACTCGTAGGTGGGATTCTTATTATTCTTGGCCTAGCAACAAGAGTCGTATCTGCTTTATTTGTGGCAGTTATGCTTGGCGCCATTTTTACAGCCAAGCTTAAAAGCGGATTTGTTGGCGGGTTTGAGTTTGATATTGCCTTAATTGCCATGTCTGCTCACTTATTTCTTGCAGGAAGCCAGTTCCTTGCTCTTGATGCAGTGGTATTCAAAAAGAAAGAAACTGCCTTTTCTCTTCAAGAAGAAAGCAGTAAATAAAAAAAGAAAGCTTATACTCTCCCAATATAAGCTTTGAGATTAGTCCCCGCCGTTTGAGGCGGGCTTTTTTTATATTTGCAGCAGCAAATTCGCAAATAAAGAAGAACGCTCGGACAACGTATCAATTTGAATATGTTCATATTCCGCATGTATTCCTTTTCCGCATGCTCCTAATCCATCCAACGTGGGAACGCCAATGGCCGCTGTAAAATTGCCATCACTTCCCCCGCCCACAGCTGCTTCTTCCAATTTCATACCCAGTTTCGCCGCGATTGACTGAGCGCATTCAAATAGCTCTTCCGTTTGTTTAGACTTGACCATCGGAGGACGATTCATACCTCCCGTTACTTCGAGCTTAATCCCTTTTAAAATGGGTGTTAAATTCAAAATAATATCCGTCATGCGTTTTGCTTCTTCTTCTGTAGAAACACGTAAATCCACGTGCGCTTCTGCATATTCCGGCACTACATTTGTACCGCTGCCTCCCGTAAACGTCCCAACGTTTACCGTTGTACCTTTTTCATAATCAGTTAAGCTCTGCAGAAAAATCACTTGGCGCGCCAGCTCTTCAATCGCATTGATTCCTTCTTTGTGGTGATTACCCGCGTGTGCTGCTCGTCCCCATACTTTTACGGTGAAAATCCCCGCTCCTTTGCGCGACGTTTTTAACGCACCTGAACCCGCCACCGCCGGTTCCGCTACTAGCACTGCTTCACTTCTTTGTGCTTCTTCTTCAATGTATTTTTTAGAAGAAATTGACCCAATCTCTTCATCCGAATTGCAGAAAAACACAATTTTTTTATCGAGCGATAAGCCAAGCTCTTGAATCGCTTTAATCGCCCATATAGATTGGACAATGCCGCCTTTCATGTCTAAAATTCCCGGACCGTACAGCTTGTTTCCCTCTGTTCTTAGACTCAGCCTTCCCTTTTCCCATACCGTGTCAAAGTGACCGATAATTAAAAGCTGCTTTTCTCCTTCTCCAATCGTAAATTTCAAATGGTTTCCTACTTCTTTTTCTTCTATGATTTCGTACCCTACCCCTAAACGCTTTTGAAATAGCTGCGTTAAATACATTCCACACTGATCTACTAACTCTTTGCTGTAGGACGGTGATTCTTTTTTCACAAATCCGACTAAATCTTCAAGCATCTCTTGTTCGTGTTCTTTTAAATAACTAAATACACTTTGTTCTACCATTACCTGACTCAAATCAATTCCTCCTCCAAACAACCCCTGCTGCTTGCATTAAATGCTTTTATTTATCGTACGTATAACTATGTTCTACGTTTCACATAACGATCTTAAATTATCCTTAATTATAATGGTTTTCAGACAATTTTCCATCCTTTAAATACAGATAATACTTTAACTTATTCATAACCGACCGAAAATAGCCATAAACTTCAACAAATTCATACAAAAAAGCTTCAATCTTCAACAGATTAAAGCTTTCGTTTGACTAATTGACATTTATTTTAATATTTTTCCCTTTTGACTTCACACTCACAAAAACAAACATAGACACTAAAAAAACAAACAGAATAACGCCAACCATTTCAAAGTTTACTTCGGCCCATGGGTTAAAGAAAGTGAATGCTAAATAGAACGACACACCATAAGCGAGGACAACAATAACCCAGCCCATCAAGCGAGAAGCAGATTGTCCAAATTTACTCGATTCATTCACCATTTTATGTACAATCAATGAATCGATTGTATCTGTTAGCATCATACCAAACATAAACACTAGCCCCAACAAAAGCGGCGTATACTTGCCTGCGTTCCCTACAGCTAGAGACCACACGGCCGTTTGACTGACCGTTTCGGCTGCTAAAGCGAACAATGCTCCTACAAGAATAATTAAAAAAGGATTCGTTGTTCCTTTTGCGATTTTCGGAATAAACTTCCCTTTTAACCCGCTCAGCTGAAACTCTTCCTCTTTATTTTTGGTTCGAAGCAAATGATATGTGTTTAATGTCCCGATTAGAAAGAGAGAGATAATGGATACCCAAGATGCAAAATGATCGAAATACGATGGAAACGTAAAATTCTTCATCACCACGCCCAGCATCCCGGCCGTGACGGCCACCATTCCTCCGTGACCTAGTGAAAACAGCGTTCCGACCCACGGGGCAAAACGGCTGCCCATTCGCCAATTATATCGAGTCTGGCCATCAATAAAAGCTAAGTGATCTGCATCCAATCCGTGCCTGATTCCTAATAAAAAGACAAGTAAAAAAACTGATAAACCTTCCATTTCCTACACTCCTTTTTTTAAAAATAAAACGTAAAAAAGCCTCAATTCTATAGAAATTGAGGATGTGTCGGCATATGAAAATAAACAGCAATTGCTCACTGCGTACCTTGATACACCGCCTCTTTCCTAGAAGAGTCAAGTGTACAGAATAGGTAGGTCTCCTGGCTTGAGATCATCATTTTCTACCGCCTTCCCCGTTTTGAGTGACGATAAGATAGAAAACTCCCTGCTTACAGTGGCTGGACCGCTCGAGATTTGCACTCGATTCCCTGTTACCTCTTACGCTATGTAAGAGCACCTAAACTGTGCGAATAATTCATTTTCTTCTTCATTATACTAGTACCGCTTACAAATGAATAGAGAAAATTCAAATAGAAAAGCCCTGCTAAACTTTACATGCTTAGCAGGGCTTTTTAAAGCAATTAAACTACTTCTACCGTTACGTCTACGTTACCGCTGATTGCTTTTGAATACGGGCAGTATGAGTGAGCTAGGTCTACATATTTTTTCGCTGTTTCTAAATCTAAACCTTCGATATGAGCTTCAAGCGCTACTCCAATTTTCACTCCTTGATCAGCTTTATCGGGAAGCAGCTGAACAGTAGCTTTTACTTCACTTCTTTTGATTTCTACGTTATGTTTTTTCAACATAAATTCTAACGCGCTGTTGAAACAAGCACTGTATCCAGCTGCAAACAGCTGTTCTGGGTTTGTTGCTGTTGTTGCTTCTCCACCAAGCGCTGGAGGTGTTGCAACATCTAAGTTAAAGATGTTATCTAAAGAGTGAACTTCTCCTGTTCTTCCACCTGTGTTAACGACTGTTGTTTCATATAAAGCTTTCATGTATAAACCGCTCCTCTTTTCCATTAATTTTATTAAAAGTTTTTTATTTATCGTTTCTGTAATTTAATTGTACACAATTTAATTTTAAAAAACAAGTATTAAATACATTAAAAATTTCCCAATAAAAAAAGCCGCGTATTTGCGACTTTTTCTTAATAATATTGAGACTGTTCGTCATAAGCAGATTTCCGAAAAATAGACAAGTTGGTAATAGCCCTCATCAGTTTCGTATTAAAAATAACATAATGAATAAACAGCGCCAGCACGCATCCTAAAATAGCTCCTGTTAACACATCGAATGGATAGTGAACGCCAACCCATACGCGTGAAAATGCAATAAGTGCACCTATTACAACCCACATGCGTCCTGAGCGTTTGAAATGCAGCCAAATGGTAAAAGTGATAACTAATGCAGATGTAGCATGATCGCTTGGAAATGAAGAATTCGCGGCGTGATCAATGAGCTGATTCACGTGGTGAGAGATAAACGGACGATCTCGATAAGCAAATAAACTAATCACTTTATTGATAATGACTCCTGTGGCACAAGCACATAAAGCTTGAAATGCTACAACACGGCTGCCGTTTTTATTAATAAGTAAAAACAAGCCGAGTAAAACGATAAGTACATACTGGGCATAATCTGCAAAGAATACCATCAGCGAATCTAGAGGCTTTACGTGTGAGGCATACTGATTCACCGCGTGGAAGATGGTATAATCTACTGAATTAATAGCTGATAACATAATCGAAATCCTTTCTTATTTTTAAATGTCATTAGCTATCTTATCAGTTTCTTGAGAAAATGAACATGTTTTTGTCAGAAGCTTCCTAACTGGTATTTATAAATAATGTACTCAAGCTCAGTAGTAAATCAACGCCTTTCGCCTATTAACTCACCTGTGAGTGATCCACAATATTTTTTTGCAAAAAGATCTCTTCTAAAGAAGGTTCTTCGACGTGAACTTGATAAATGTCGATACCGCATTGAATCAATTCGCGAATAATAAGAGGAATATTTCTTTCTTTTTGAAGCATCACTTTTGTGTACATGTGATGGTATTCAACTTCGGGACTCAACGTACGGAAAAACTGTTGAATGTATTCTTTGTGACTGTTTGGATAAGGATCATGTTTGATCATCACCGTTTTTTTCGCTTGATATTGAAAGCGCAGCTCTTCCATTGTACCTTCTATTAAAATGACCCCATTTTTCATAATCGCTACACGTGTACAAATCTTCTCAACTTCATTTAAATTATGAGACGTCATAAAAATTGTCTTGCCTTGATTTTGGAGTTCTCTTATTAGTTCATGAATGTGGAGAGCAGATTCAACATCTACTCCAGAAGTTGGTTCATCTAAAAAGATAAGATCTGGGTCTGCTACAATTGCTTGAGCAATTCCTAACTTCTTTTTCATTCCAAATGAAAACTTTCCAACTTTCTGATGCTCATGTCCTTCTAGTCCTACTTTCTTCAGTACATTACTACAGTATTCTTTCGAAAAACGATGGCCGTTTACCTTTAAAAAATAGCGCAAATGATTGAGCGCTGTCATCTCATCATAAAAGTTAGCATAGTCAGGAAGCACACCTATTTTCTTCTGAAGCTCTAAATCAATATCACTCTGTCCCAGCAGCGTAAATTCTCCTGCTGAAGGAAATGAAACGCCGGTAAGCATATTAATAAATGTAGACTTTCCTGCTCCGTTTCTTCCTAAAAATCCGTAAATTTCCCCTTGTGATACCTGTAAATTAATACCGTTAACAACTGTTTTAGATCCATATTTTTTAGTTAACTTACTTGTTTCAATAGCATACATATTATACTTCTCTCCTTTTAAAACTCCAAAGTGCCGTACATAAACAAAGTGCTGCAAAAATAAGAAGAACTGTTAGATACCCTTTCTCCAGCTTTAAATAGTAGTAGGGTGTCACATACTTAAACCATGCAATGTACGCTTTTGATGAAAATATGCTCCACACGCTCAGTACCGGTAGAACAAACGATAAAATAATTGATAAAAACATAGTATGAGTTGGGCTTGGCATTAAAGCTGAAAGCATTAAAACAAATGAAATGATACAAACGGTGAATAGCAGGCACTCTAAAAATATATAAAAAGAAAAATGATGCGAAATAAACGCAATCAGTAGAAATGAAATAGAGATACAAACAAGCCAGAAACAGCAAATACCTAAGAATTTCCCTAGTACAATACGCTCTCTTGATGTTTTGGTAACTAAAAACCTTGCTGTTCTTGTCTTAATTTCTTGATTAATAACATTATGAGAAAGACTTGAAATAAATAAAGGTCCGAACCCGAGAAGCATCACCAAAATTCCCCCGTTGGCTCCATCTTGAATCTGTGCACTCGTCAGCTGATCTCCAAGTTGACTAACTATATGGGCTATTCCATAGGAAGCACCGCATACGATTAAGATAACGATAATTGATTTAATACTTTTAAATAAGCTTTGAAACTCTTTTAAACTAATAGCCCACATTTCCAAAATCTCCTTTTAAATAAGTTTGACTGCTATCATCCAACAAAAGGATGATTTACTTCCGCCGGTAAAGCTTTTTTTTCTTTGGGCTTTCCACTCCAAGAAAAATTTGTCCATATACGCAGTAGCTTCTCCACCGGTCCAGTTTGAAATTTTTGTACGTACATATAGCTGCCGATAAGCTGAATTCCGTAAATACCTATACAGACAAAAATCCCTGCAATCATGCCGAGCTTTCCGAAATAACCTAATCCATAACCGTAAAAAATCGTCGTGCATATGACCGTTTGCATTAAATAATTACTAAGCGATATCCTGCCTACACTTTCAAAAGCCTTTATCAAAAATGACTTCTCGTATTTTGCATATAACCAAGCAAAGCCTGCAATATAACCAAGAGATAGAAGACTTCCACCTAACATATGTGTAGAACCAGCCCAATTAGCATCTGGCCATACGTACATAGTCCCTTTTAACAGCAAGCCAAGCGGAATCAGCGCGGCTGCCCAACGGCCATACTGTTTTTGATTAGCTGAAACATCGTAAAACCACTTTTTCTTTCCTGCATACATACCAAATAAAAACAAAGCGCCCATTATAAATGGCGTAAACAAGAAGGCAAAAGCAAATTTATATCCTGTTATATTCATCGGATCAACATTGTTGCGGTGGTCTTTAATCTGTTCATAAGTTCCACTTCCATACACATGAATCGTATCTTTTACATATGTCGTAAGCGTTTGTTTATCGCTAAGAAGATACATATTATCGTTTAATGAACCGTATCCGGCTGCTCCTGTAAGGACCAGCAAAATCGATACCCACACCAAAAGTGTTTTGGCTTTACGCTTTAAAAAGAAAAGTAGTAAAAATACTCCCATCATTCCGTAAAACGTAAGAATATCTCCTTCCCATAAAAACACTCCATGCAGTAAGCCAAACCCTAGAAGCAGAAGAAAACGGCGAAAGAAATGCCTTTTTACGCCTAGCTTCCTTCTTTCTAAGCTTTCTTTCATCTTCACCATTGAATAGCCAAATAAAAAGGTAAAAATCGGCATAAAACTTTCCTCTACCGCGACTTTTAAAAAGACATAGGCTGCTGAATCACTTGGTGATAGCGAGAAGAGATGAATCATATCCTTTCCGTAAATGCCATATTGAAAAATCAGCATATTCGCTAGTAAAATACCAAACAAGCTGAATCCTCTCATACTATCAATTACTTTAACCCGCCTAAAATCATTACTCATCCTTTTAACTCCTTTACTATGTGTCTGTGCATTTAGTATATGAAATGAAGTTTTCAAGAAAATAACCAGGAGATTATCTTTTCCTTAACATTTTCCAATTTTGTTAATCTTTTCGTAATGTTCTTATGCTAAAATCGAATACGTATGAAATGAAACAGAGGTGATTTACGTTGGAAGATGCGTCTATATTGCTAGTTGATGATGAAGTTGCCATCGTCAAAATGCTGGAGACAGTATTAAAAAAAGAAGGATTCAACCAAATTTATAAAGCTCACACCGCTCAAGAAGCGCTGGATGTTTTACATAATCAAACAATTGATATTATTTTGTTGGACGTAATGCTTCCCGATCAAAGCGGATTTGATATCTGTCCTAAAATTCGTGAGCTCTCAAACGCGTATATTTTATTCATAACAGCCAAAGTATCCGACCTGGACGTACTAACGGGTTTCGCCATGGGAGGAGACGACTACGTAACTAAGCCGTTTAATCCTTTAGAAATTGCGGCACGAATTAAAGCACGACTGCGCAGAAAGCAAGTGCTGACTGAAGGAACTTTTATAAGAACGGAACCACAATCGTCAAATCGCTATGAGTTTGATCGTTTTACTGTAGATGAATCGGCAGGAGAACTCATTGTGGATGGTCAAACGGTTTCTTGCCCCGCCCAAGTGTTTTTATTGCTTCTTCACTTTTGTAAAAATATGAATATTGTTCTTTCTAAATCACAGCTTCTTGAAGCCGTCTGGGGATATAATCAATTTGTAGACGATAATACAGTAACCGTGCATATTCGAAGAATTCGAGAACGAATTGAAGATAATCCTAGCAACCCAAAACATTTAGTTACGGTACGAGGGCTTGGGTATAAATTAGTGAACGGAAAAGCGCTATGAAATCCATTAAAAGAAGGTTGACCTTTCATTTTTCATTTCAGTTTATTGCGATTATTGCATGTGTTTGCTGCGTTCTTTTTTGCGCTTTAATGTTTCTAGCTTATTACCTTTCAAAGCAAGATATAAAAAGAGACTTACCCTCTGGATCACTTAGCGTGTTAACGGGGGATACAACAGTTGAAGGTGGAAAAGCAACCGTTTCAGATGATTTAGCAAAACAACTTAAACAAGAAGGACTATGGTACCAAGTACTGAACAAACAAGGAAAAGTAATTGGAGAAATTAACTCCCCAAAAGACTTACCTAAGCACTACGGTCTTTCAGAGTTATTAGAAATGGATAAAACCAAAAAATTTAAAGACTATAATGTAGTAACAGAACTTGATACCTTTTTGACTACACCTACTTATTATATTTTGGGCTATAAAAGTGATTTAAAAGACCAGCTATATGCTATGTATGCTAACTATAATAAGGAAGGTGTGCCTCCAAAAAGCGATATTCCTCTTATCAAGAAGGCATTAAAAGAAAAAAATGCTTCGCTTCAAATTTTAAATGATAAAGGTGATATCTTAGCTTCAATTAGAATGTCTAAAGAAAAAACAAGTTACGATCCTTTAGAAATTATTTCCCGAAAAATTGAACAAGATAAATATGATTCAACAGCTACTGTATTCCATGACTCGAAGAAGAAAATTTCATGGATTTTTTACACTCCCAATAATCACCACAGTATAACTGATGAATCTATTATTCGAAAAGCTTGGATGATCTCCATCATCGTGGCTGTTTCCGTTCTTATAGCCACCATCGCTTTCTCCATCTGGAACGCTTTTCGCTACGGCGGACCCTTACTTCTCTTCACCAGCTGGCTCGGGCGCATGGGAAGCGGAAACTATTCAGAAGTGCTAACAGAAAAAGAGCGGAAGCGCGTCTTTCGGAAGAATGGAAAAGTACGTTTTCAATATCGCCTCTATTCAGAAGTAGTTACAGCCTTTTATGAGATGGCAGAGCAGCTTAGCTTAGCTGAAAAAGAACGAAAGCAGCTAGAGACTACTCGCGAAGAATGGATGACAGGAATATCACATGATTTGCGCACACCTCTTTCGACGATTCAAGGATATGGGCATATGCTTGAAAGCGGCCATTACAATTGGAACGAAGAAGAGTTAAAAGAAATTGGCCAAACACTCCGTGATAAAAGTGAATACATGGTGGAGCTTGTAGAGGATTTTTCACTGGCTTTTAAGCTTAAAAATAACGTGGTTGTTTTAGAAACAAAAAAAGTGGACGTTCATCAACTACTTCAGCATATTGTTTTAAAATTCGTTAACGATAGAACCATTGAAAATGTTCACTTCTCTTATGTGCCCGCTCATCTTCAACCTTTTACTCAAGCTGACCCGCGCTGGTTTGAACGAATGCTTGATAATTTAATTTTTAATGCTATTAAACATAACCCTAAGAACACTACCATTACAATTTCGACCGTGATAAAAAGTGACCGCGTCTTGATTACGATTCAAGATGATGGAATTGGAATGGATGAAGAAACGAAGAAAAATTTATTTGACCGCTATTACCGCGGCACAAATACAACGGAAAAAACAGAAGGTTCTGGACTTGGCATGAGCATCGCAAAGGCTATTTGTGAACTTCATAAAGGCCATATCGAAGTAAGATCTACTCTTCACGAAGGCACTGCCATTATCTTGCACCTTCCTCTTTCAGTAGATCAGCAGCCGGACTAACCTCCGGCTGTTTTTATACACCTCCAATCTCTCCGTGCTATAATGTACGCAACTATACATAGACACAAGGGGGAATTTTTGTTGAGTAAAGGCAGAATTTTAATTGTAGAAGATGAGCGCAAAATTGCTCGTTTAATTCAGCTCGAGCTTGAACATGAAGGGTACGAAACGGGCATGGCTTACACGGGAACAGAAGGATTGGCAGAGTTTCAAGAACACGATTGGGATTTGCTGCTTTTAGATGTGATGCTTCCTGAACTGAGCGGACTCGAAGTACTTCGTCGCATTCGAGCAAATGATGATCAAACGCCCGTTATCTTATTAACAGCTCGAGACGCCCTTCCTGATAAGGTAAGCGGACTAGATTTAGGAGCAAACGACTACATTACAAAGCCCTTTCAAATTGAAGAGCTTTTTGCACGCATTCGCGTATGGCTTCGCCATCCTGCATCAACATCGACTGCTGAACAAGAAACAGCCACTCTTCAACTAGGCAATTTAGTCGTTAACGAAAAAACGCGAGAAGTTACGCGTGAAAATGAAGCTATTGAGCTGACTCCTAAAGAATATGATTTACTTGTCTATATGCTTCAAAACAAAAATCAAGTGCTGAGCTTTGAACAGCTTCTTACAAACGTTTGGGGATTTGATTATTACGGAGACACAAATATTGTATACGTATACATCCGTTATTTACGTAAAAAGATTGATGCTTCATTTTCAACTCCTTACATTCAAACAGTGCGCGGCGTTGGCTACATGCTGAAGGAGTAGCTTATGAAACTACAAACAAAGATTATTCTTACATCAACTGCGCTGCTTTTTATTCTGCTAGTAATTGCAAACAGTTCGATTTACTTCATTTTCAAGAAGACCATGGAAGACAACGCAATTGAACGTTTGCAAGCAGAAACAAGCAATGTAACAAATGGGCTAAAGCAAACGAGTGCGACGGTTAAACAAGCCAATTTGCTTCGTGCCTATTTGCCTCCTAACGGGATGATTCGTATTTTACCTAAATCCGGCAGTCCTTTAGTTGTATCCGTTACAGATCAAACGAAAGAGCTTCAGGACTTACCTTATTCCTATTATTCAAATGAACAAACAAGCATCAAAGAAGATGACGGCCATCTATACGCGATTTCACACACCCCTGTCATTTGGACGAACGGTGAAGTTGTTTCTTTGGAAGTCACGGAACAACTGGCAGATGTGGAACAATCTCTGCAGACATTAAAATTTATCTTGCTCATTGCCTCTCTTGTTATATTAATTCCAACTATATTTGCTGGACGGCTTTTAAGTAAAATTATATTGCGGCCTATCAAATCTCTTATTCATACTATGGAAGAAATTCAAGTGTCTCGCACATTCAAAAAGATTGACCTCTCTTCTCCTTCTAAAGATGAGTTAGATCAAATGGCCAGCACCTTCAATAATATGATGGATTTATTAGAGGAAAACTATAAAAAGCAAGAGCAGTTCGTATCCGATGCTTCTCATGAATTAAAAACACCCCTGACCGTTGTAGAAAGCTATGCCAATATGCTAAAACGATGGGGAATGAAGCGGCCTGATATTTTAGAAGAAGCCATCGAAGCCATTCACTCTGAGTCTTTACGCATGAAACAGCTTACGTCTCAAATGCTGGTGCTTGCGAAAGATGAGTCGCAGCGGGAGCTTCACATGGAACACGTAGATGCGGCGGCCGTCTGTAACCAAACAATTAAGCATCTAGAACAAGCTTTTGAACGAACCATTTATTTAAATATAAAAACGGATCATCCCGTCGTAACAGCGGATGAAAAACGCTTAAAGCAGCTGCTGTACATCCTCTTAGATAATGCCATTAAATATAGTGAAAAAGCGGTAGAGGTAACCATAACAAGAAGCGAAAGCTTTATGATTACGGTCACAGATCAAGGAATTGGTATTCCAAAAGAAGACTTATCAAACGTGTATGAACGCTTTTTTCGCGTAGATAAAGCAAGAAATCGAGAAACCGGCGGTTCTGGACTTGGATTATCCATTGCTCGAAAGATTGTAGAAGCCCATAGCGGGCGTATTGAGATTAACAGCCAAGAAGGAAAAGGGACATCAGTAACGGTTTCCTTTCCTCTTTGATTTCTCGCCTTTTCTTAGAGATTTTTAAGAATTGCCTGCTATACTATTTTTTAAGATACTGGAGGTGAATGTATGAAGAAAACGGTGCTTTTTATACTTATTTTTCTTGCTGTTGGTTCAGCTTGCTTTTACGGAATAGCAAAAGCAGTGAATCGGCCTGATACAATTTTATCGGAATCAGACGTCAGCAGTATGATTCAGCAAAAATATGGCGGCACTATTGAAAATGCAAGCTTTTCCCAAAAAGATGATGAACCGATTTATCGAATCACTTTGCTTAAAAATGATATTCCATACCACATCACAGTAAATGGAGAAAATGGAGAAGTCCAGTCATTAATCAAACAAAGAGTAGAGAAACAAACGTCTACTCAAACTAAAAATAATATAGAAGAAGAGCAAAAAAAGAGCGAGCAGCCACCAGTTTCTCCTACATCCGACGAGCCTCTCATTTCAATGGAACAAGCAAGAGACATTGCTTTACAAAAAGTAAAAGGAACGTTTTCCTCAGTTGAAATAGAAGAGGAAGAAGGCCAAATCTTCTACGAAGTCGAAATTGATCAGTCTAAAACAAGAGAAGCTAAAGTGATGATCAATGCTTACTCTGGACATGTAGATTCCATCACCTATGAAAATGACGATGATTAAAAGTACAGCGGAAAGCTGTGCTTTTTTTATCCATTTTTATTTATTTCTAAGAAAATTTTAAACTTCTTCTTCTTTTCCTTTAAAGTTCATTGGCTAAGATAGTTTTAACAACAAATCGAGGAGGCCATAACATATGAAAGTTATTACAACCGTTTTAGCCAGTGCAGTACTAGTCGGTGGATTAGGTGCAAGCGCATATGCAATGACAGACCAGTCCAAAAGCAATGATAAGAAGCAAACCACAACGATTGAAGAAGCAAAGGCAAAAGACATTGCCCTTCAAAAAACAGACGGCGGCGACATTACAAATATCCAATTAGCCATAGATGACGGCGTTAAACAATATGAAGTAGACGTCACAAAAGGTAATAAAGAATACGATGTAGACATTGACAGCAGCAGCGGTAAAATCATTGAATTTGATGAAGAGCAAAAAGACGATGAAGATGAGAAAGAAGAGGAACTTCAAAACATTTCCCCTGCTATTTCATTAGATCAAGCGATAAAAACAGCTTTAAAGAGTGCTAAAGGAGCCGTCAATGAAACGGATCTAGACCAAGAAAACAACCGTTTAGTATATGAAATTGAAATTGACACAGCTGATAAACGTGAAGCAACTGTTTCAGTAGATGCCAAAAACGGTAACGTAATCAGTGTAGAACTAGATGATTAATAGAAAAAGCACACTCCAAAAGGAGCGTGCTTCTTTTTTTACACCGCTAATTTAATAACCGTTAATACAATACCAATCAAGAATCCACATAGAGCTCCGTTCACTCGAATCCACTGCAAATCTTTTCCGACATTGTTTTCCATCATATCCACAAGTGTTTCATCATCTAATTTATCTAAGTTTTCTTGAACAAGCTGTCCAATTTTCGAATGATTCTCTTCTACAAAGCTCATGATTTGCTTTTGAATAGCCATATCAATTGCTCCTTGACGCTGTGCATCCTTTTCAAGAGCATTCAGCCAGCTCTCTACGTAAGGAACCGCGTAGCTTTTCATAAATTCAGGGCTTTCAATGAATACTGTCACTTTCGCTTTCATTTTATCGACGATTTCTGTTAATTTATTCGTTACATTTAATTCATTAATCGTTTTTTGTTTCCATGCTTCTAATTTTTCAAGAAGTTCTTCATTCTGCTCCAAGCCTTGCAGCTCTTTTCTAATTCCATTTACCAAAGCAAGGCGGTATTCATCCTCTTCGTTACGAAGACGTCCTGTAATAGAAAGCAATAAATTTTGCAAAATAGACCCTAGCTTCTCTTCATTAATCATGCTTTGAAATGATTTGAGAGCAAATTGTAAAATACCATCAAGCTCAATATTATCAAGCGCATTTTTAGCAATACTTCCGAGCTGATACTGCGTTTCTTCTTTTTTAATCCAGCTCTCTCCTTTATTTAAAAGAACATCAAGCGCTTTTTTATCATACTGATTTTTTACCACTTCTCCAACAATTGAATGCACAATAGGCTTTAACTCTATTGCTGAAAGCGATGATTTAAGCTCTTTTTCAATAATAGGAACGACTTTCTCTGTATCCACACGATTAATGGCATCAACAAGCAGTGCTGTTCCTTTTGTTTGAATCGTTTCCGAATGAACACCTTTTCGAACAATTGGAAGCAAACGCTTTGTAAACGCAATTCTTTTTACTTTTTCTTGAATACTTTCTTTTGACAGCCAGTCATTTTCAAGCGTTGAGACTAACCCTCTTGTAATACGCTGTCTGTTTTTAGGAAGCAACGCAGTGTGTGGAATAGGAATGCCTAAAGGGTGACGAAAAAGAGCCGTAACAGCAAACCAATCCGCTAGTCCTCCGACTAATCCAGCTTCGAATCCACCTTGAAGCAAACGTCCCCAAATCGAATCACCAAAAGGCATTGTGGCAACGAAGCCCACTCCCATAATCGCCAAAGAAATCACGGCTAAGTGCTTTGATTTCTTCTTTGGGTTTGTTGTAAATACATTATTTGATTCCATTATAGTCCTCATCCTTTATTTATTTAACTAAACATTTCACCTAGAAATATGTAACGTGATACAGAAACTTCCGCAAAAAAAGAAAGACAAGCTTTTACCCTCGTCTTTCTAGTATATTGCCTTTTTGCTATACTTCAAACTTTTTTTCTTTTTGACTTTTATTAATAAATGAAAAAATGAGGAGTACAACGAGAATAACTGCACATACGCTTGATCCAATCACATTGTTTTTATTAAACATAAACGATACAAAAATAACAAGCAGTGCTGCTGTTGCAAAAAGCGTTGTATAAGGAAACCACTTCAAGGCAAAAAACGGCTTTTCTTTATACCCTTTACGCAACTTTAATTGAGCTAAACAAATGCTTACCCAAATAAGAATAATCGTGAAACCCGGAATAGTCATTAAATAACTAATTACATTATCCGGCGTCTTATACGCTAAAAACACACCCATTAAAATACAAACAGCCGTAATCATCAAACCATTAATCGGAATACCGTTTTTCGAAACTTTCAAGAAGCGCTTTGATGCTTCTCCGCTTTGAGCCATAGCATAGAGCGTACGAGAAGTTGCATACATTCCTGAATTCGCTGCTGATAAAACGGCCGTCAATAAAACGAAGTTCATAATATGAGCCGCACCCGGCAGTCCGGTGATACTAAAAACTTGGACAAATGGACTGTCCTGTCCGGATACAGAATTCCAGGGCATAAGGCCGCAAATAATTAAAATAGGCAAAATATAAAAACCAATCACTCGCCATACTGTGCCTTTGATCACTTTCGGTAAGACGTTTTTCACATCTTTTGTTTCCGTTACGGCCACACCAATTAATTCAGCTCCGCCGTAAGAGAACATCACAATTAAAAAGGCACTCAGCACACCGCTCATGCCGTGAGGAAAAAAGCCTCCATGGGCCGTATAATTTGCCCAGGGGTTTTGCACCTCACTTGGAATCACACCGAATAAAATGAAAGCTCCCAAAATGATAAAAGCAGTAAGAGCAATTACTTTAATACCGGCAAACCAAAACTCAATTTCTCCGTAATACTTCACTTGAAATAAATTCATCCCTACAATCAGCACTGCACAGAGAAAGCTTAAGAGCCAAAGAGGTACAGAAGGGAACCAAAACTTCAAAAAGCTTCCCCCCGCAAGCAGTTCAACAACTGTCACGACAATCCAGTTCACCCAGTACAGCCACCCTACAATAAAAGAGGTTTGCGTACCGAATGCCTTATGCACTAAATTTTGTACGTTCATATTCGGATAGACAATTGCCATCTCCGCCAATGCTGTCATTACAATAAATAAGATAAGACCGCCAAATAAATACGCCAGTACAACACTTGGTCCTGCAATACCTAGCGTATCAGCACTGCCTTTAAAAATGCCTGTCCCAATCATACCGGCAAGCGCAATGAGCTGCACATGGCGAGGCAACAGACCTTTTTTTAAATTTTGATCTTGTTTTTCCATGATGCCCGTCCCTTCTGTTCATTTTACGTGTTAGTTTAACCAAATCACTTCTTGCGCAAAAACCCCTACCGGATATTCAGTAGGGGGTGAACCAACACTGTTTTTCTTCTCTATGATGAATGAAAATGATCTGATTTTACCACTGTTACTTTAGTCATTTTATGCGTTGAATCAATACATTGTCAATGTTATTTATTTTCCAAAAATAAAGTCAAAAGAGTATCTACACCCTTTTGACTTCTAGTCTTCGTGCAATGATGGATAAAGCATAGTTTACAATAAAATACATCATCGCGATGATCAAAAACATCGGCACCACGTAACTTTGTTTCTGGCCGTAAATGATTTGAGCGTTATGCAGCAAATCAGGAAGTGCGATCACTACTGCAAGCGACGTATCTTTCAATAAGGAAATAAATTGACTAACTAAAGGAGGCACCATTCTCCGCAAAGCTTGGGGCAGCACAACGAAACGAAGCGTTTGATAATAGTTTAAACCTGATGATCGCGCCGCTTCGATTTGTCCTTTTTCAATTGATTTTAATCCGCTTCGGATAATCTCTGAAATCATAGCAGATTCAAATACAGTGAGGGCCACAATCGCTGCTGACGTAATTTCCATATCAATTCCGATTTCAGGTAAAGCAAAGTATGTAAAAAAGATGATTAACAGCAGCGGCAAATTCCGGATAATTTCTACGATAAAAGCAAGTACATGAGACAGAACTGGAATACGGGCATACCTTAAAATACCTACTATACTTCCAATAAGAAAACTTAATACAATCGAAATGAATGCTACTTTTAAAGTGACCCAAAATCCTTCCATTAAGAAGGAAAGGTGATCAGGAGAATAAGCACCCATAAAATCCATCACTTTCACTCCTTTCAGCTTGTTTTACCAAGACGTTTCTCAAGATAACCAACTCCTAAGCTTAACGGAATCGTTAGAACTAAATAGAACAGAGCCACAAAAATATACACATCAAACACTACGTAAGTTTGAGAGGAAACAAGATCTGCCTGATACATTAAATCAAAACCAGCAACAATCCCTAACACCGATGAGTTTTTGACTAAATTAATGAATTGATTCCCAAGAGGAGGAATGACGATTTTAATGGCTTGAGGCAATACAATGAACCGCATCGCCTGACCGTACGTAAGGCCAGATGAACGTGCCGCTTCAAGCTGCCCTTTTGGAACTGCCATAATTCCCGCTCGTATAGCTTCGGCTATAAAAGCTGCCGTATAAATAGTTAGTCCCATCACTCCGGCGGCTGTACCGCTGATTCCCGCCACAATAAAAATAAAAAAGACAATAACCACAAGGGGAATATTTCGAATGAACTCTACATAGACCGTACCAATTACATTTACTATTTTGAGAGGGGCTATTCGCATTACCGCAATGATTGTACCAAGTACAAAACTGGCCACTAAAGCAATCAGACTGGCGATAATGGTGTACTTAAAACCTTCTAAATAAAGATCCATATTGTTCGTCAGAATTGAAAAATCCAACAATTTTCTTCCTCCTTTCAACTAAACAAGCAGGATGAGCATAATGCTGCTCATCCTGAGAAAAGAAAACTGTACGCTTATTGTTTGATCCACTTGTCGTGAATTTCATCATATTTTCCAGAGTCTTTTATCTTTTTAAGCGCATCGTTTAATGCATCTACCAGCTCTTTGTTTCCTTTTTTCACAGCAATGCCATAAGGCTCTTCTGTGAACGGCTTTCCTACCAATTCATAAGAAGGATCTTCATCAGCCATTCCATAAAGAATAGCATCATCAGTTGTTAAAGCATCTCCTTGCTTAGATTTTAAAGCTGTAAATGCTTCTGCATAGTTTTCAAACTCTAATACCGTTGTCTCTGGTGCTTTTTCGCGAATATTAATAGCTGAAGTTGACCCTTTAACAGCCAACACTTTAGTACCTTTCTTCAAATCATCAACGCTTTTAATTTTACTGCCCTTTTTCACAAGAAGAGACTGTCCGGCTTGGAAATATACATCCGTAAAGTCTACTTCTTTTTTACGTTCATCTGTAATAGTCATTGTCGCAACAACAGCATCAATATCTCCTTTTTGAAGAAGAGGAACCCTTGTTTTAGACGTAACTTCTTTAAATTCCACCTTGTTTTCATCACCTAAAATCTCTTTAGCCAGCTGCTTAGAAATATCAACATCAAAACCTTCTACTTCACCCGTCTTTGGATTCTTTAAGCCAAACAAACGCGTATCATTTTTAACTCCGATGACGATTTTCCCTCGGTCTTTGATTTCAGTGAGCGCATCTTTTTTAGCTGATGATCCACTCGTTTCTTCACTTTTCCCTCCACAAGCTGCTAACATCATAGCCGCTGCTAATGAAAGCACAGCTGCCTTTAAAAACGTTTTTGATTTCTTCATATTACTCCCCCTATTAAACAATTAATGATTTAAAATACGGCTAAGAAATAAACGTGCCCTTTCTTCTTGCGGGTTTTCGTAAAACTCAGCCGGAGTTGCCTCTTCTAAGATTTTTCCTTGATCCATAAATACAATGCGGTCCGCTACTTCTTTTGCAAACCCCATTTCATGAGTTACAACTACCATGGTCATTCCTTCTTTAGCCAATGTTTTCATGACATCCAGCACTTCTCCAATCATTTCTGGATCAAGAGCAGAGGTAGGCTCATCAAAAAGCATAATTTCTGGTTTCATCGCAAGTCCCCTCGCAATAGCTACACGCTGCTGCTGGCCGCCTGAAAGCTGGGACGGGTAGGCGTTAGCTTTTTCACCGATTCCGACTTTATTTAAATAGTATAGGGCTGTCTTCTTAGCTTCTTCTGACGACTGTCCCAATACTTTCATAGGTGCTAAAGTGATATTTTCTAAAACTGTTTTATGCGGATATAAATAAAAATGCTGAAACACCATACCTATATTGCGGCGCAGTTTATTAATATTTGTTTTTTTATCCGCGACCAATATATTATTTACCGTTAACTGTCCATTAGATATTGTTTCTAAATAATTTATGCAGCGCAGCATCGTACTTTTCCCCGAACCCGAAGGGCCAATTACAACGACTACTTCGCCTTTTTTAATTGTTAAATTGATATCTTTTAGTACGTGAAAATCACCGTAATATTTATTCACTCCCTCAAAAACAATCATTTTCTCCCTCCTAATCTGTAAAAGTTTAAATATTTAAAATTTTTAAAATATGTTAAAAATTATATTCTTACCCTTAGAATAAAGTCAATAGTTGACAAATTATCTCTTTTTTGTAATCGAAATGAACTATCTTCAAATAAAATATGCTAGAAAAACAAAAGGTTTTGTCGGTAGCTGCCGATATGTAAGTATACGTTCGCTAGGCTGAAGGTACTTGTATAAGCTTAATCAATAGATTATATTAGTTAACGCGTATCTTTATACGAATTGTCTTTCCTTTTTATGAAACAGTTCTCTACAATCCTACCTCTTACTAACTTCCTATCGGCATTTTTGTTATAGTGATATATAAAAACCTAGTATCTATAAATTAATAAAAAAAGAAAGTACAAGCCTTAAGTCGTGTTAGAGGTTCTGACATAAATATAGCGAAATTATATTACCCCTCAAAAAAGCACACGCTTTATTAGCGTGTGCGGTTTGTTATATTTTCCGGACTCATTTGAAAATGCGGATAGTCTTTAAAATCTTGCCAGTCTCCTCCCCATTCGAACCCTAAATTTTTTGCGATATCTACAACCTCCATCCAATCAGACTGATTGTTATTGTTACCGTCATATTCCATATCCCAAATAACTCGTCCGTCTTTTAACTGAATAGCAAAATCAATAGCTAATCCATAGTTATGATAAGACTGGCCGCCCTTTGAGTAGGTAACAATATTGCCTTCTTCTGTCCTGCCTTTTGCATAAAGCTTATCTTGTTCTTCTTTTGAACGGAAACCTTCCGTAATGACAATTGAGATTCCTTGGTCACTTGCTTGTTGAACAAGTTTATTTTTCTTTTCTTCTACGACAGGATGCAACTCAGTTGCTCCTGAAAAATCTTCTAGCGTTGGCCCAGGCTTTAACTCATCGCGAAACAAAAATACCAGGCTTACCGCTATCGCAACTATCAAAGCTATTCCCAATTTTTTAAGAATGTTCATCTATATAAAGTCTCCATTCTTTTTTGCTGCTGTTTAGATAAAATCATATCGAATTTCATTTTGTTATCCAATAAAAGAGCCGTAATGTTCAACACACGTCTATATTTTTTCGTTTTTTATCTATTTTCACCATTTTTTCACTATTGGTGGTTACATTAGCAATTGTGGACAGCTCTGTACCACACCCCTATAACTTTTAAGGAGTGACAACAGCATGAAAAAGAAACTATTCGGTTATATCATGGCAAGCGGTTTAACACTAGGAGTTATGGCAGCTGCAAATTCCACGGCATTTGCAGCAAGCAAAAATGAAACAAGCTCTTCAACAGTTGTAGAGCGAACAAATGGCAGTACAACAAATATGGATGATGCAACACAACAAAAAGTTGATGATATTATGAAAAAAGCACAGGAAAAATTACAGAAACTCGGCGTAAACTTGCCTCAGCACAAAGACAGCCCCTTCA
The DNA here is from genome assembly GCF_055710015.1 of Priestia sp. VA7. Classification (NCBI taxonomy): domain Bacteria; kingdom Bacillati; phylum Bacillota; class Bacilli; order Caryophanales; family Bacillaceae; genus Priestia; species Priestia sp. VA7. The sequence goes on along the minus strand of NZ_JBVQPN010000006.1, from coordinate 70,621 downwards.
GCAATTTAGATGCGGCTACAAAGAAAAAAGCGAAAGCTATTATGGATCAGCTTCGCGACGGCACGCTGACTAAGGAACAAGCGGAAGCAAAATTAAAGGAACTTGGCGTGAACTTGCCTGAACATAAAGGCGGTCCTTTTAACAATTTAGATGCGGCTACAAAGAAAAAAGCGAAGGCTATTATGGATCAGCTTCGCGACGGCACGCTGACTAAGGAACAAGCGGAAGCAAAATTAAAGGAACTTGGCGTGAATTTTCCTGCTAAAAAGAAAGATTTTCTAAGCGGGGTAGATGCTGAAACAAAAGCGAAAGCTGAAACCATTTTGGAAAATGCAAAAAAAGAAATTCAAAAGCTTGGCGTTACAATGCCGTTTGAAAATCACGAGCACAAAGTTCAATAACTAAAAAAGCTACTTGGCTGTTGAAAGCCAAGTAGCTTTTTTATGATGCAGTTTTCCTTCTCACTAACGTCATGTACACACCTAATGCTAATAAATCACAGACCATGATCACAATGCCCATCGGCAGAGCATTTTGCCCTCCTCCAAGACCAACAAGAGGAGCTACGGCTGCTCCGAGCAAGAACGGAAGCAACCCTAGAAGCGCTGAAGCACTTCCCGCATTCGAAGCTTGATTTTCCATAGCGAGTGAAAAAACGGTTGTGTTCACAATTCCTACGCTCGATACTACAAAGAAAAGCAAGATGCAGACCAAAATAACGGACATGTGAGTAGCAATCACGGCCACTAAAATCACGCTTCCAACGGCTGCTTGAAGCAACCCATACATAAGAAGAGTAGCTTCTTTTATTTTACCCGCTAAACGTCCTGTCACTTGAGTAGCTATAATGAGTCCAAAACCGTTAATAGCAAAAACAAAGCTGAACATCTGCGGAGACAGGCCATAAATATCTTGAAGGACAAATGTAGAACCTGAAATATAAGCAAACATGGCACTCATAATAAAACCTTGCGCCAGCGCATATCCCACAAAGACACCATCTTTTAGCAATACGCCAAATGTACGCAGTACTTCTGTTAATCCGCCTTCTTTACGGCGTTCGAGCGGAAGCGTTTCTTTTAAACCAAATAAAACGGCAAAAAACATTAGTGCACCAATCACTGCTAGCACACCAAATACTCCTCGCCACGACATAATCGTCAGCAGCTGTCCGCCAGCAACCGGAGCCAAAATAGGAGCTAACCCATTTACGAGCATAAGCATAGAAAAAAACTTTGTTAAATCCGAACCTGAAAACAAGTCTCGCACGCTTGCTCTTGAAATAACCATTCCTGCTGCTCCTGCCATACCTTGAATAAATCGCAAAACGATAAAAATCCAAATAGACGGTGCAAACACGCATAAAACAGATGCAACTGCATAGGTGATTAATGCTGCTACAAGCGGCTTTTTCCTTCCGCGAATATCACTGAATGGCCCCATGACCACTTGCCCAAATGCTAAGCCCAATAAGCAAGCTGTCAGACTGACCTGCGCTAAAGAAGCTGAAGTATGCAATTCTTTCGCAAGCGTCGGCAGCGCTGGCAAATACATATCGATTGATAACGGTCCAAATGCGCTCAGTGAACCCAAAATTAAAATAAATAAAATGCGATTTCCTCGGCTTAAAGACATTCCTTGGGAAATACTTTGTTGATTCATCTATTGTTGTCTCTCCCTTCAGCAGTTCTACAATAGTCTCATCTTAAACCCTCCAGCTACTGGATAGTCAAGACGTAATTCGAATTTGAATTTCAGTCAGCCGCTCTTCTTCATGATGAGAAATAAAGGAATCTACAATTCGCCGAATTAAAAAAGGTCCTTCTGCTTTGTATCCTTCCGCTTTAATAAAGTTCAGTAACGCATCGTAATAGACTCCTGTGGTATCTCTCTTTTCTCTCATATAAATAGATGCGTAATCGCCTTCAGGTATTAACGTAACGAGTTCATGCTTAAAAGAAATATCGCTTTCGACCAATAAAAAAATGCCATCGTAATCTGTAAACTGTTGTTTTTTCGTGTTTTCTACCGATAGCATAAACCCTACTTTCCCAATCATAATCGGGGTAATATGACTAATTTTCTTTTTTAAATCACGCAGAACACTTTCAGTCCCGTCTAACGTGCCTACCTCCGCTTTTACTTGAACAACCTCACGAGAAGAAAGGTGTTTGATGAACGGGGCTCCTATTTGGTTAATATGTCTCGTCTGTTCTAATTCCTTCATTCGAGTTGTTAACTGCGCATTCACTCTTTGAAGGTGACGAATTTTTTCTTTTGTTACCTGATGATATTCCGCTAAAGTTTCAATAAATTCATCCAAGCTGCTGTGCTCCATCTTTCTTTTAATTTCTTTTAACGGAACTCCCATCAGCTTTAAATAGACAATGATATCTAATTTCTTAAATTGTTCTAACGTATAATATCGATAACCGGTTTGTGGATCAACTTCGTAAGGCTCAAATAGACCAATTTCATCATAATAGCGAAGTGTTTTAACCGAAATATCATGCAGTCTAGCCATTTGTCCAATCGTAAATTTGTTTTGCACTATAAGTTCACCTTCTTTATGTAAAGCTGCTTGCGCTTAAAGCAAGCAACGCCTTAATTCTCATCATTCATTTAGTTCTTGTACAAGCTCTTCCACAATAAGATGTGCAGGCAGTTCTTTTGCCAGCGTAAATCCAGTTCCTGCCCACAAAGAAGCATACTCTGAATTATTCATTTGTGTAGCTTTTGCTCGAATAGGCTTTGTCATGTAATGAATATGAGGGTAGGCGGATGGTGCTGATTTATCATAGGAAATAAAAAAGGCATTCACAAATCCTCTAGCACGTTTCCCTGTAAAAGCTCGTGTGACACCTGTTTCATTAAAACGCTTTTGAAGAATGCTTTCTTTATGAAGAGCACTCGCTCCGCTTTCTGGACAACAAATAAAAGCCGTACCTAACTGAGCGGCAGAAGCTCCTTCTTGTAACACACGTTTGATGTCAGATCCCGTCATCAACCCTCCCGCAGCAATCAATGGCTTTTTAGTGATTGAGCGAACTTCTTTTAGCAATTTCATAAGCGGGTAATCCACCGAACTCTCTAAAAAAGTAGATCGATGGCCGCCGGCTTCAATTCCTTGCAAACATAGGGCATCCGCTCCTGCTCTCAAAGCCACTTCGGCTTCTTGAGGTGTTGTAATCGTAACGAAAACATGGCTTCCAATTCCTTTTAAACTTGCTACAATCTCTCGATCCGGGCACCCAAATGTAAAGCTCACAGCAGGTACTCGATGTTTTTGAATGATGTCGAGCTTGGCATTCCATTCATCATCATCATTCTTTGGTATACCAACTTGACACTCCAAATATTCAGCTGCTTTTGACAGTTCTTTTTGGTAACAATCAAGTGCATCAACTGCTATTTTTTCATTTGTCGGAACGAACAGATTCACTCCAAAAGTTTTTTTCGTAAGTGAGTGCATCTCTGTAATTTCTTGCTCCAATTCACGCGCACTTTTATATCCCGCAGCTAAAAACCCTAGCCCTCCGCTATTAGATACTGCTGCAGCTAGTTTAGGCGTCGAAACTCCTCCTGCCATGGGAGCTTGTACAATTGGATACTCACATATATTTTTCACACTTATCACCTCAGCCTTTCATGCGTTCTCTCTTCATTCTACTATAATCCCAGAAAAAAAAGCCCTCCAAAAGGGCTTTTCTTCCATATATAGATAGATTATAAATGATGCTAAGGAACGCGCACTACCTGACTATTCCCTCAAAGGTTCACCTAAGCGGATGGCACTAACCCCGCAAGGGGAGTGACATCCGCTTAGGTTTAGAAAGTCAGACCTGATTGTTTTTGGATCAGGTCTGACTTTCTACATCGATTACTTGTAGTGGAGGAACTTTACGCACACAGCTTCTGGAACCGTGACGTTAGATTGAAGAAGCGTTAGCTTTCCACTTTCTTGGTCTCTTTCAAACAGTACCAAGTTTCCTGTTTCTTGATTAGAAGCCACAATAAATTGTTCTGTTGGATCCAAAACAAAATCGCGCGGCCAGTCGCCTTCAGTTCCTGTCCATTCTACGAATGTTAACTGTCCAGAATCCTGATCTACTTTGAATGTTGCAATGGAGTTATGTCCGCGGTTTCCTGCATAGACAAAGCGGCCGTCTGAAGAAATGTGGATCGCACTCCCTTGATTATTTTCTGTAAAATCAGCCGGGATCGCTAAAGTAGCTTGTTGTTGAGTAAAGCTTCCTTTGCTTTCGTCATAAGTTAAAAATAAAACTTCAGAACTGAATTCTGTCATTGCATAGGCATAGCGGCCATTTGGATGGAACGTTAAATGTCTAGGGCCCGAACCAACAGATGTAGAAAGACTGTTGACTTCCTTCAATTTATTATCTTCCACTTCATATGTCACGATTTCATCAATACCTAAGTCTACAACGGCCACGTGCTTTTCTCCAGGAGTAAAATCGGCATAGTGTACGTGTGGTTTTCCTTTTTGTCCTTTTTTGAGGTCTGAATGAGGATGTTCCACTACGGATGCTACATATTCAATTTCTCCTGTTTCTTCATTAACAGAATACGTCTCAACGCTCCCTTTATGAAAATTAGCAGATAAAACAAGCGTATTATCTTCATTCACTGAAACGTAGCAAGGAGGCGCACCGTCTAGCAGCTGTCTATTTACAAATTTTAATTGCCCTGTGTTTGGATCAATCTTAAAAGCAGCTACTCCGCCTTTTTCTCCTTCTTTAATAACTGTATAAAGATGTTTGTTGTCTTTGCTTGCATTTAAGTATGTAGGATTTTCAATTTTAGCCACGGCTTTTACTTCTACAATCTTTTTAGCCTTCGTATCTAACGTAAATGTATAGACCCCTTCACTGCCTGCTTTTGTATATGTACCTGCAAACCCAATAAATTTTCCATGTTCACTCATTTTCCTATACCCCTCCTAAAGAATTGTTTTGTTTCATTTATTTTACTATATCATATCGCATTTGTTATAGAGAATGCTCCAATTCAACGTTCATTTATCAGTTTTCCCTACATGCCTATCGTCAAACCCTTCCTTTTAAAGCCTGCATCTTGCATTTTCCTACCATTGGGCGTTATGATTAAGGATGATTTTATATCGCCCAATAGCAGACGGTTCCTGTATTTCTTAGATTTTCAAATAAAGAAGAATGAACTGATGAATAGTCGACTTCCATCGCTATAACCGCTGCTCAACTTTTTTCGTAAAGTTACATCAAAAAAGGAGTGAACAACAATGATCACATTAAAAAGTGAACGCGAAATTAATTTAATGCACGAAGCAGGTAAATTATTAGCTTCTTGTCATAAAGAAATCGCTAAAATGATCAAACCAGGCGTAACAACAATGCAAATTGATAAATTTGTTGAAGAGTACTTAGCAAAGCACGGAGCAACGCCGGAACAAAAAGGATACAAAGGATATCAATATGCAACGTGCGCTTCTTTAAATGATGAAATTTGCCACGGTTTTCCAACAACTAAACCGTTAAAAGACGGGGATATTGTAACCATTGATATGGTTGTAAATTTAAACGGAGGCTTAGCAGATTCCGCATGGACTCATACCGTTGGAGAGATTTCAGACGAAGCGCAGCGTCTAGTAGATGTTACATACGAAGCGCTTTTAAAAGGAATCGAGCAAGCACAGCCAGGAAATCGCACAGGTGACATTGGCCACGCTATTCAAAGCTATGTAGAAGGCGAAAAATTCTCTGTGGTACGCGACTTCACAGGACACGGAATTGGAAATACCATGCACGAAGCGCCTACAATTCTTCACTATGGAAAAGCTGGCAAAGGTACACGTTTAAAAGAAGGTATGGTTATTACAATTGAGCCAATGGTAAACGCTGGTACATGGCATTCTAAAATGGATAAAAACGGTTGGACTGCTCGTACAACAGATGGTAAATTATCCGCTCAATTTGAACATACGCTTGCGATTACGAAAAACGGTCCTCTTATTTTAACGGCACATTAAGAAAACAGCCCTTTTGAGGCTGTTTTCTTAATTTAGAGGAAGTTTAATAACAAAAACTGTGCCGCGGGAAGAAGTAGATAATAATTTAATCTGTCCTCTGTGGCTTTCTAAAATACGCTGAGCAATTGGCAGACCAAGACCTGTTCCGCTATCTTTTGAAGTGGAAAACGGCTGGTACAGCGACTTCTGCATATGCAAAGGAATTCCTTTTCCATTATCTTCAATATACAGACAATAATTATCATCATGAACCTGTGAATAGATTGTAATGACTCCTTCACCATCCATGGCTTCCATACTGTTTCGAATTAAATTATGAAGAACTTGTTTGATTTGTTTTTCATCTACCTTTAGTATATGCGGCTGCAGTTTCACATCAAAGATAAGCTTATCTTTTTCTGTAAATTTACTTGAGTGAGTAATCAAAGGCAATAGCTCGTTAATAATATCCTGCATGCTGACTTTTTTCATCACCGGAGTCCCTGGTTTTGATAACAACAGCATTTCTTCGATGATGTAATTAATCCTCTCTAGCTCTTTCATAAGCAGAGGCAGGTAAAAACGCTTTTTCTCCTCATCAGAAAGAGACTGACTCATAAGAGATATAAATCCATGAATCACGGCAAGAGGATTACGAATCTCATGAGCAGCTCCGGCTGCCACTTCTCCAACCAGGGCAAGTTTTTCAGACTGATGCATTCGCTTTTCTAATTCTTCGGTATCCGATATATCAATAAAATAAAAAATTCTTCCGATGCTCTCGTTCTTCTCATTAAACAGCTGCGTTTGAGAGACTAAAAAGCAATAGCACGTATCTTTCGTGCCAAATAACACTTTTTTATTTTCGTGAATTTCTCCCGAATTCAACATGCTCCAAAATTCAGTATTATATTCAGGACATTCTTCCATATACCCGCAAATATCCTTTTCGTCGAGATCTAAAAACTGCTTTGCTGAGGTATTGGCAAATATACTATTTGTCTCATCTTCCATTGTGATAATTCCAACAGGCAGTGAATTTAAAATCTGCTGGCGATACGCTTTATCTTTAATGATTTTCCAAAATGAATCTTCTAAACTAACCGACATTTGATTGATAGAAGCCGAAAGCTGCTTCAGCTCAATTTGCTTTGTGTCTTGAAGAACAAGACCGTATTCTCCGTCTGCAATGTCATTCACTTTTTCAATCATTTGTTCAATTGGTTTCGTAAGGCTCGCACTCATGCGATAAGAAACATAAAGAGAAGCCACAATAGCACTTACGGTTAAAATTAATAGTAAAAATAATGAATCTTTAATAATGACAGACAGTGTATCTGATAGTGTATCAAGTGAATCAACCGTCTCTTCTTTTGAACTATTAATATCTTTTTTTATCTGGTGCAGATCCGGCAAATAATTTCTCTTAAGATACTCTTTTGCTCCCTCTATATCTCCGTACTTCAACAGTCCCTGCACGTTATTAGAAATCTTAAAATCAAGCAGCTCTATTTTTTCCTTCAGTGGAATCAACGATTTTGGCACAGGCTGCTTATACTTTTCATTGTCTTCAATAACTCTTGTATCATATGATTGATATTCTTCTATCAAAGAGACAGTGGGGTTCTTTAGATTATTTTTCACAATGTATTCTTTTATGTTCAGCTGCTCTTCCCAATAAGAAAGCCACACCATTTGAGGAACATCTTCATCTTTAATTTCGTTGCTTACATGATTCATTTTATCAATGGCATGCACTAAAACTAAAGAGAACCCGCTTAATATAAATGTAATCAAAAGAAGAATCGTTAATATTTGGCTACGGAATGACATGTTGCGAAATAATTGATTCATAATCATCTCTTTCTTTTTCATAGTTACTTCGGCTGTGTAGACATTCTAACTTTCGAATATAAAATTTGTTTTTCCCGTTTACTGTACATCGGTCCAAAAGGCGCTAGTTTATAAACACCATCCCTGGCGTCAAGCTTGACTTCTCCAGATGGAAGACCTTTTTTACTGAAATAGTCTTTCATAATCACGTTGTAAGCTTGAGGAACATCGTTGATCACGCTGGTTAAAATAACAGACCTACCCATGTACGCCTGATCATCTAAATACCCTATTACGTACATTCCTTGTGTTTTTGCTTCTTGAATAACTTCTTGATTATACGAATTTCCTTTAGCATAGACGATATCAACACCTTGATCTTTTAACTCACGGAGCAGCTTTACTGCTTTTGCTCCATCGTCTCGGCTGTTTACAACTCGATAATAAAAAGCAATCGATGAATCATACGCTTTGATTCCTTGTTCAAATCCTGGATTTTTTTCTTTTGCAAATGTATCGAGTAATCCAATTTTTTTCGTTTTTGTCTTCATGGCAGCTGCCATGCCTGCCAGGTGCTCTATTTTTGTTTGATCAAATGTATATACAGTTTGGTTTTTATACATTGAAGTACCGTGAATGGTGACGAAATGAACATGAGGATACTTAGGAGCTAGTTCTGTAAAAACGGTAGAAAATTCTCTTCCATGTCCAATTACGACTTTTGTTCCATTTTGAATAACTTTTTCAGCAGCTTCCTTCATTTTTTGGTTCGTATTTACTTCGCTAATAACTTGAGCCGAAACAGGATACTGCTGCTCAATGTTGATTTTTCCTTTATAAGCTAGACTGCCCCAGCTTTGATCCGTCAGTACATCAGAGGTGAGAATTGCAACGCTTGTGTTTTCTACTTTTTTTGTCGTTTGCTGACTTATAATCCCATGTGTTTTCGAAATAATAATAATTAAAAACGAAGCGACAACAATCAGGGCAAGCAATAAAATCAGCCTTAACTGTCTTGATCGTTGCATAGACCTTCTCCTTTTTGTTTAGCATACTTTCATTATATAAAAAAAGCATCTAAAAAGACTACATCTTTAACGAAATTCCAACTTTTTTCGACATTTCTTTCATATCTTACCTTTTTTAACACTTTCACTCCAAAAGAAAAAAGCAGAAAACATCTGTTTTCTGCTTCTGCCTTCAATCTTCATCTTTTACGTCCATATCTTCAGGGATAGGCTCATTTAAGTATTCTTCAATTTGTTTTTTGTACTTTTCCATTTGCTCTAAATGGGTGTTAAACTGCTCTTTATTTAATAAGTAGTTTTCACCATCAAATATAGCTCGTACTTTTCCTTCTTGAATCAATTTCTGCACATATTCTTCAGGAAAAGATAGATACTCTGCTGCTTCTTTTATCGTTAAATACATCCTGCTCCACCTTTTATACGTTGTAGTGTACTTCTTCTGTAGCTTTAACCATTAACTCATACTGACGCAAGCGAAGCTGGAATAATGTTAACGGATCATAGTAAGCTTCAGGATTGGCTTTCATATGACTTAACACGTCTTGATTTTCATTAATATGCGCCTGTGTTTCTTCAATCGTTTCTTTTAAAACCTCTTTTGGCTTTTCAAAGAATAGTTCAATATCAACTTCTAAATTTTTCTCAAATAAATTAAATTGCATAAAAAACTTTGCCAGCATTGATTCCGTGATATCTTGATAGTCTTGACTTTCAATGTATTTTTTATATTGATTATAAAGCAGCGTTTGGTTTTGAAGAATGGAAGAAAACAGTTTTCCTGCTCCTTTTAACAAGAGCTGCGTTGGATTAACGCGAAGTAAAATATTTTCTTCATCCAGCTGAACCCGATTAGCCATACGATTAACGTCGCGGCGCCAGTCGTCCAGCACTTTAAAATCGCAGGCTAACGTTAATTTTTGCTCATTGTACATCTTATTTAATGACTCTGCTACTTCTTCAATATCTACTTGACTCGCAATCAGCTCTTCATTTGATGTAGCAATCCAGTCCTTTAAAGAAATGCGGAACTTGGGCAGGACATCTTGCTGCAAGTGCTCTTCCACGCGCATATTCATTTGTTTATTCAGCTCAATATGAACCGTACTAAAATCACTGTCTTCCTTCACTAATTCTGAAGACTTTTTGAGTAAACGAGGAATTTTATTTTTTAGCTTTTTGCTAATATCCTCTTTGATGCCGTGATAAGCCGAAACAATACTGCTTGCTTTTTCTTGTTCTAAGTCATCCACTCGATGCAAGAAGCCATTTAATCGTACAAGCATATCTTCGTTCCATTTAATACTTTCGATCAAATGATTTTCTGTTTGATTTCTCTTCTCCACTAAGCTCTTTAGCATGTTTTGAATGAAGAACAACAGTCTGCGCGCACGCTCTTCTACTCCAACGTCGTTTGGATCGTAATAGAAATTAGCTTTAATAAACTGAGCCAAGTCTCCGTGGTGCTGACTCGATACGTAGTGAGGCGTATAGGCTAATACATGCGCCTGCGGGAAATCAGCTCCAATGCTTGCTTCAAATTCTTTTGTAATTCGCTCAATCGTTGCTTGATTATAAAGACTGTCCATATTATTGATGACAAAATGAACTGGCGTATTTGGCGCATGCTCTTTGATCTCCAGCAATAATTCTCTTTCTTCATCAAGCAGCGATTCTTTTGCATCAAGCACAAACAGTAAACCATCTGCTAAAGGAGCATATTTAAATGCATCCTGCTCACGTGCCTCTTGTTCTGTAAAGCTTGGCGTAACAATGCATGAACAATTATGCTTCTCAAGGAACACAAAAGGTTGTTTCACTTCTACAAGCGCCTGGTGAGGAGATTGCTCCGCTCCGTCAATCGTTTCCATCGGAATGATTTCTTGATCAGCGATTTGCTGGATAGATTCTTCCTCATCATGAATGAACACAAAGGTTGTTTCGTGATTTTGCGGTACCTTTTCTTCCGTAATCGATCCCACAAATGAAGACGTTGCAGCATTTGTTCCTGTAATTAATAAGTGTGTCGTATGAGCATCTAATAAAAAATCTACCCACCATTTAAAGGTGTGCCCCACTTCTAAACCATTTTCATTAGCCCATTTAATAATGCCATGGCAAAGCTTATAGTGATATTCAAGACCATCAATGTCGTTACGCGCCTCAAAAATTAATCTGCCTGCATTTTCGATTGTAATGGTATCAATAGTTGACGGAAACTTTTCATTCCATGAAAGCACGGCCGCAGACGGAAATAACGCACGTGACTTATTGGTAATTTTAAGCCAGTTTGTTAATACGTTCGGAATGACTTCATGCAATTCCTTTACAGAATGATCACTTTCCATCAAGTCGGTATACGTCTCTTGATAAAGAGTTGAAATCTCTTGCCAATAATCATAGAGGCCCACTTCAATATTCAAGAAAATATCATTGATGGTTTTAATCCAAGCAAGATAAGGAGGCTGACTCTTATATTGTTTCCATAAAGCTGAGACAAGCTGTTTGAAATACACTTGATCCACTTTGTAAAATGCAATCATCACTTGATAAAAATAGTTAGGGATAAAGTTTGCTGTATATCCTTTATCTACGTAAGTCTTTAATACCGCAAACCAATTCAACGATTCTGTCCGAATACACTCATCTACCGCAAGCTCCACTGCGCTGTTAAAGTCTTCTTGCTCTTCATAAAATCTGCGTGCAATCGCCGTGACGTTTGGATAATCTGGCTGAGAAGCAACCAGCTCGTTAATGACTTCATAAGCTCGTTCAATATTGTTATGATCCGTATAAAGTGAAAACAGCTTTAGCGCTATTTCAGCTTTTAATACTTTTGAATCCGTTTCGATGGATAGGTAAAGCTCTTCAGCGAGCGTAGACAACCCCAATTCATAATGTGCGTCGGCTGTATTTTTCTTCGCCCACAGCTTAAACTCGCCATTTACATTCTCCCACTTAAAAATCGCGGATTCAAAATCTTGGTTATGGAAGTACACTTCTCCCTGCGCTAAGCGAATGAGCGATAAGTCGTACCACTCTTTTTGCTGCTCTTCGTAATAAGCTTGTCCAAGGACTTTTACAGGCGGCTGATTTTCATTTTCTTGCATAAACGTTTCGTAATATTTCTTTTTCGTTAACTGATATTCTACCGTCATATAGTCTCTCCTTTTTGATGTCAATATTTTATGTACTCTATCAAATTCCCTTTTTTATACTTTTCATACACGATATTTTCTTACTCATATTTTACGCAAAAAAAGCCTCAAGAACTACTCTTAAGGCTTTTTTTATAACTTTTATACTATAAAAATGGCTATTTATCATAAATCCGCGCTGAAATAACAAATATATTAATAAGCATCCCGTCGAAACAGCCCCATTACTTCTACCGTTTCCGTAATATTTACGAAAGCTTCGGGATCCACCGATTGAATTAACTGCTTGAGGTTTGCAAGCTCATAGCGCGAAATCACCGTCATTAATATTTTACGGTCTTCTCTTGAATAAGCTCCTTCACCGTTCATTAACGTCACGCCGCGCACTAAATTGGTAAGAAGCTGCTGCTTCATTTCTTCGCCTTTTCTCGTAATAATGGTTAAAGTAAGCTTAATATGGCGAGTATGAATCGCATCCACTACTTTTCCTGTGACGAAAATCGAAAGCATCGTATATAAAGCCGCGTCCCAATTCACAAAGAAACCTGAAACAAATACAACCACGGCATTCATCGCTGATAATATAGCGCCAAGAGGAAATTCTTTTTTATGCGTAAGAAGCATCGCAATAATATCAAATCCACCTGTCGAAGCTGACTGACGAAAAACAAACCCTACGCCAATTCCAGTTAAAACTCCTCCAAAAACAGCTGACAGAATGGGGTCTGTACTAACAGCTCTCAAGGGAATCACGTATAAAGCAATTGATAAAGCCACAACGGACAGCAGCGTATGTAAGACAAACCGCTTTCCTAACTTCATAAAACCAATAATTAAAAGGGGTAAATTCAACAAAAAATTCATTGTTCCCGTGCTTGCAGGCGTTAAAATTCCTATAATCATAGCAATACCGCTAATACCGCTGCTTAGCACTTTATGGGGGATTAAAAACCAATTGTATGCAAATCCAATTAACACAGAACCTGCTATAATAGCAATTGCTCTATACATGATGTCCCTTCACCTCTTACCACAAATATAATGTTTTCATTTATTGCTTCTTTATTATAATTCCTAAAATATTGAAAACCTTAAAAAAAGTATATTCAGAAATTTGCTGTGTTGGTGGGGTGGACAAACGGCAAAATAAAACGGACATACAAGCGGATAATGCTTTTATATCAAGCTTTTGCTGCTTTTGTTATAGAAATGCTAACTTTACCTTTTCCGTACTTATTTAACCTAAAAGAGGTTGAGACATCATAATGAAATGAATCTATTTTAAAGGCGAACAACTAGTATAGATGAGCTTGTATGGAACCGCAGTTGATTTCCGTGCAAGACTTCGCTTTCCGCGGGCGGCCGCTGAGCCTCCTCGTCGCTTGCGCTCCTGCGGGGTCTCACCTATTCCGCTTTTCCCGCAGGAGTCTTCGCCTTGCCCTCCAATCAACTGCTAAAAGGAACGAAACAGACGACACTTATTTGCCCTAACAAAAAAATAAACCACGAATCAAACATGTTGATTAATGGTTCGTTTTTTACTTGGGTTAAAATACTTTTGTCCCAGTCTCTTGGTGGAAGTTATTTTAATTTTATTCTTCTTCATATAGACCATTAATAAATTCTTCAAATGAATGGGCGACGAAAAAAATACCGCTTTCAGGATTCTCGTATGCTAGTTCATGATCTATAAAACGATAAGAGGCCGCTGAGAGTTAGAACGGTAGTCAAAACATACATGATTATCCGCTATGTCATCTCCAAATGGGTAAATACCATCAACTAGCTGGTATTTAAGATCATGGTACACGTTTAAAATGTAATCCTTCTTCTCCTGATTGAAACTTAGTAATTGGTAAAAAGAACATTCTCTCTTTCCAACATTAAATCCATCAGCTGAAGGTTCTCCACCATGATACTTTGTTACACATTCCATAAAGTCGATTGGAAATAATACATCCCATGCTTTTTCTACATCTAAAATGGTTTCTAAACTTACCTCTTTTTTCATCCGTTTCCCACGTAATCAATTTGCTTCATCCATTTTGCCTTATGTATATTTAGGAATCTTTTTACTCCCATTTATAATTGCTTTTATTTGTTTCTCTATAAATTTTTTTAGCATATTCCGTACTGTATTAAAAATAAAAGCCAATATAAAATACCACTACCATTCCTAATGATAGTGGTATTTCAAACAATTTTCTTATTTTAATGTAAGCACCGCCACATTCTCCACATGTACTGTCAGTAGGTCGCAGACACTTTGATATAGTAGTGTTTACCCTAGCTATATCAATATGAGAACTGCTTATGATTTAAAACTAAAGTGGATTCCAAAAGGAGAATTGTAATAATGGATAGATATAGGCTGATGTTTGTTTTTAGGGCTAGGCAAATTGCTTTGCTTTATTGCGTGGGAATGGATTATTTAGAAGGCGCTATGTTTTGTATATCTTTACTCAGCCCCAATGATGATATTAAACTAGAGGATAATACTAGTCATTATCCTCATGGCTTAATCGAATACTTGAGAACAGAGAAGAACAAAATTGATAAAGGGTTTTACGATATTAGAATGTGGGAAATGCATTTGTACAAAAAGGACAAGAGTTAAAAGATTAACTTATTAGGTGGGTAGCCTTATTAAAGTCCACCTAATAGGTTGAAAAATTAAACATACCAAGATTCGTTTACTAATTATTACATATTCTCCTAAATAATGTATCATTTGAATCTAACTTATGTAAGTCACTCGTTCTTTTTAATGACCATAGAAGACCCATCGCACCCATTCCTTTTTCAGTCCAAGCCTCTCAAAAACTTTCTTCTAATTGTTTTACACCTTTTCCCGTAATAAAGTGTTATTTCATTCTTTTTTCTCTACTTTTAAAGATATAAATTTGTATAAAAATTCTTCTGTTTGCCCATAAAGATTAATGTTTCACTTATAAGAAGAAGGATTATTGCTCATTCTAAAAGAAATAATAGGTATCATTCACCTGATAAGATTTCAAGGTATCTAATTGATATTAACGCAAAACTTTGTTATTCTTTGATTAATATTATATGTGTAAAAACAGAGGAAACCTAAGTTTTCCTGTACTTTCATTAACTAAATATGTGTATTAAATTTAAAATAGCACAATCGAGCATATTACATTCTCCTCGCTCATACATTTGTTAACGAGCAAGAAAAAAATCGTTAGTAGCCTCCAACTACCAACGATTTTCGGATGGTTAGTGACTGCCTCCAACAGCACTATCCATTAAGGTTGTTTCTTGATTCTAAGTACATTTCGACCTGTTGCTCAATCAATTGTTGCTGTTCTAAATTTCTTCTTAACCGACGTTCAGTTCTCCAATGCTGAACGTTTTTAATTACTTCTTCTGCTACATATAATATTCCACAACTGATAAGGAATAGTACAACGGCAAGCATAAGCATTCCTACATCCCCCAATTTAATGTGAAAAGCATCAAAAGCAAATTCCTTAATTTTAGCATTGGCTAAGTTAATCAGTCCTCCAACTACCAGCGCTGAAAAGATGTAACCTATTTTTTGACTTCGGTTTCTCATATCTGTTTTTCACCTCCTCAATTTCTATTACCCTAAAGGAAGTGTTGGAAGCAACCGGGTTATACTGCATTCCCTTATTCACTTTTAATCACCTCAATAGGCTCTCTCCTCCTTAGAACAAAATGTTCCGTATATTTTCTATATATACAGAGATAACGGGCTCTCTGGAAACCACAGATATTGGTCAATTTAGAAAATTTCGTTTGATTTATGTATTATAATTTATCTCTTTTAAAGAATAAAACCCATGGAAGATGACTCATTAAGAAAAGCTCGGTTTTCCTTATAATTTAATTATATGCAACAAATACATATTTTTTAATAAAAATTGGAATTTTTCTTTTTTCTCTATTTAACACTATTTTTTATTGAAGTGTAACGGTACATTTGTACACTTTTTCTCAAACCTCTAGCAATTATTTTATATATATTAAATTATATTATTGAAACGGCATTTGTATTCCTAATGCTGATTACTTTTTAAAAATAAAGTGGTATAAATGCTCTCAAATTAACCTTTCTTTCATTGTACGAAATCTCTTTCAACAAATACAAGTCCGCGCCAACTCTTTATGCTATTCGCTTATCCTTAATCCTACGTTTGACTTTGTCTCAACTATTTGTTCTCGTTGTCGTATTCCATGTCTCTATTATATATTCATATTTTGGCTTAGAAAAGAAAGCTACTAGTACGGCATGCTAGTAGCTTTCTAAAAAAATATCATAAAATAAAGAATTCAATTATGTAAAGTTCGTTTCTACGGGCTTTTTTATTATAAACCTCTATACGCTTACAACAATTCTAAAAGGCACCATATTAAAATTAGTGCCTTCTGAAATGAAATATATTTTTTTACTCATATTTATTATTTTTAGAAGTTGCGTATATTACTGATATGAATTCTCCTGGGGTCAAGTCAAAAATTCGTAGTCCTTTTTTTGTGTCAATTGTAATTGGGCTACCGTTTTCTTTGTTAACTTTTCTGGCGACATCAATAACATCAATGAATGGTTTTATTACTTGCCAAGTTTCAAATGCATCTTTAATTAAATCGTGAGGAGTATATGTATAAATTTTCTTTCCATTGATTTCTTTAGAAAGTTTTAAGTTAAAGTTGAATTCATTAGATAGTGTCTTGAGGTCATTTTGAAATTCTTTTGTAAAATAGGTTTCATTGCCGTAAACTCCGTAAGGCAATTTTCCCTTATCAAATATAGTGCTTACATGATTCTCCAAGCTTGAGAAGAATTCTGGAAAGTTCTCTGGCTTCTGATACGCTATTTCATGAACAGTAGTGTCTTTATTTAAAACGGTCTCTAGACTAAGCAATCGTTTCAACTTAACTTCATTTATGTTTATGTAGTCATTTTGTGGTTCAACAATACAATCGCAACTCCATATTAGGCATTTTCCCTTATCATCAATTTCAGTTAAGCCTTGTAGATTAATGTTCTTCTCATCAACCTTATTAAATGATGTGATTAAATGTTTTTTTATATCAACTGCTGGCTTAGACATACTGCTCACCCCTTCTTTCGTAATACATAAATATTACTATTTTTTTATATAAATTTATAGTATATAATACCAATTTCCTTATTATTTTTAATATAATTATGCGAACAAAAAATTAAGCCCTTCATAAACTGTGGAAAACCTACGTAAAATAAGAAAATTTAATAAGAGCATAGCAAAAGATGGGACAAAATATATGCCACTCTTTTTTAAGACTCTATTTTACGTTGTATTCACGGGTAACAAAGGTTTTGTTCTCATCACCTTTGATATGTAGTTTTATCCGGATATACTTGCGCTTTTTCAGTCCTGTCCCACAAGCCTACCTTCTCCAATACCCTCATACAATTCCTTATGAAGCACGAACCTTGTCCTCAGTCTTTTCAATGGTTTGAGACACAGATTTTTCAGAAGATTCGTTATCAATGGTTACATTTTTACTGACTTGATAATGATAAAATTTAATATTCAATAAAAATATCGGAACTTGAGGAACGCGGATTAACTTCATAAATAATGAGAGGAACGGGTTTACATTAACGAGAGTGGGAATGCTCCATTCTTTGTTTGTGTAATAGAAGAAAATCTACATCTAAGTATTTTAAACAAACATCTATTAATGAATATTAATTACTGAGTAGAAGATTTGAACATTGTATAAAAATTTAATTTAAATTATATAAGCACAATCAAAGCTTATTAAAATTAAATATTAAATACTAATTATTAAATTAAAAAACTTTATTTTAAAAGCATTACTTAATTAGTTTTGGTGTGAAGGAAAAGGCGGATAGAAATTGCCCTTTGTAAAAAGGACAAAGAATCCATATATAATAAAAATTGACGAAGCAAAATTTTGGCGCTTCAGTTAAGTATGGAATATAAGGTGCCGATAAGAATATAGAGTTTCTTTCGACTTGCCCAGGTCTCACTTTACCAAGCACTCCACTACGAGTACACCTTATTATGCCTAGCTTTCGCTATGAGGACGGTTCACATCTGGGAAGAAAAAATCCCATCTAACGGGAGAACAACGAGGGTAAGTCGCAGCCGAGGCAGACGGGATGCCTAACGGATTAATTTTACGTCAAATTACCATGTTATCTTTGCCTTCCAAACATAACATGAAGCGCTACGCTACATTTTCAATTGTAAATTAAAGTGTTTTTTGATGGATTATTAATTCCATGTTAGTTAATTTTAATTAAATTTATTTAATCCTTGTTAAATTAAAATTAATTATATATTTACTGAAAGAAAATATAATTTGTTAGGATAATCGTATATATCCCAAACAAATTCATAAGGGCTATTAAATACAAGCTCAACATTTCTCCCTAATTTTGTATAAGCGGTTTTATATATCCTTTGAGGTTCAATATGGTAACCCTGATAAGTAGGGAAATCTGCTCCAGATGCATTGGGCTTACTTATATTCGTATAAGCTTTACGGTTAGCAAGCATATAAAATCTACAAAGATTAATCCCTTCATGTTTTAATGTTTTTAATTTCTCTAGCCTATTAATGTCCTGATATGTACCAATCCGTCCAGCGTCCGTTGCATCTCCTGATTTAATTGTATGTTTTAATTCAATAGCTGCTCGTACACTTTTTTGTTTCTTAAAATTAGTTAATTCACATACAATATCAATTTCAGCTTTTCTTTCAAAACCCAATTGAGAATCTATTGTATATTCCAGGTCGACATGAAATGTCTCTACCTTAGAAAAACAGTATAAACTTCCTATCTGATTAATAATATTTGCAAAATGATGTTGAAAAGATGCCTCTTTATGAAGAGTTACCTTTCCATGTAAACAATGAGCTTTAAGAACGTCCCATGATAAATTTAAAATATGATTCATTCTTTCATTCATATCTCCACTAACAATGCTTCCATCTTCCATATCCCATCCCCCTTATCCCTATTCTCGATATAATGAAAATAAGCAGAAATTTCCTTATTTGATTAACAGGAAACCTCTGCTTGTTCTAATCATTTCATTTATAAATAAGGTGCTGAGTCTTCAGTTAAATTAGTTACTTCATTCCCTGCCATTAATTCTGCTTGTTTCATTACAGTTTCTATTGCAAGCTTCTGCATATCAGGTGGATAACCGTACTTCTTAAGCAATCTTTTAACTGCTACCCTCATCTTCGCTCGAACACTTTCTCTTAGACTCCAATCAATATTCATATTGCTTTTAATTGACTGAGTAAGTTCTTGAGCAATCTGCTTTAACACAACATCTCCCATAACTTGAAGGGCTGTATCGTTAGCAGCTAATGCATCATAAAAGGCAACTTCTTCTTCAATCATATCAGTACCTTCACCACGTTTATGAGCTTGATTCATTTCTTTAGCTAAATCAATTAATTCCTCTATAATTTTCGTGGTTTCAATTGCTCTGTTGTTATATCTCAAGATTGACTGTTCTAACATTTCAGAGAATTTTTTAGACTGTATATAGTTTCTTTTTGCAACAGATTTTACTTTCCCTGTCAGCAACCGATTTAGTAACTCTACTGCTAGGTTCTTTTGTTTTAACCCTTTAACTTCTTCTAAGAACTCATCGGATAAAATTGCAATATTAGGTTTATTAAGCCCAACGGCTCCTAGAATATCAACTACTTCCTCTGAAATTATAGATTTAGAAATCAGTTGGTTTAGTTGAGCATCGAGTTGTTTGGCTGTTTTTTTCTTTTTGTCTTCCGGCATGATAATTTTTATCAGTCCTGACTTTACTGCTTTAAAGAAGCCTAATTCAACATTCAAACTTTCTGCTTCAGGTTCTGCTGTACAAAGAGTATATGCTTTTGCCATTTCAGTTGTATATTTAATAAAATCTTTTTTAGATTGTTCGCCTAATCCTAAAATATAATCTACCGTTTCTACTATAGCCTTCATTCTATCAGTTGCTTTACCTGTTTTAAATTTACTGTAATCATGGCCATGCAATAAATCTGTAATTAAATCATATTTTTCAAGCATAATCTCAACTGCTACATCTGTATCTACTCCAGCTGTTTTACGGTCACTTTCTGTATATTGACTTAGCGCAGATTTTAATGAATCAGCAATACCAATGTAATCTACGATTAAACCACCTGGTTTGTCACGGAATACTCTATTTACGCGAGCAATAGCTTGCATTAAATTATGACCTTTCATTGGTTTATCAATATACATAGTATTCATTGACGGAACGTCAAAACCAGTCAACCACATATCACGAACGATAACAATTTTCAGTGGGTCACTATTATCTCTCATTCTTTTCGACAGATGCTCACGTCGACGCTTATTTCCGATGAAAGGTTGCCATTCTTCTGGGTCACTTGATGAACCAGTCATGACAATTTTTATTACTCCTTTATCATCATCATCACTATGCCATTCAGGGCGAAGTGCCACAATCTCTTTATAAAGGTCTATTGCAATACGGCGTGACATGACTACGAGCATTGACTTTCCGAACATCGCTTCTTGACGCTTTTCGTAGTGTTCAATAAAATCTTTAGCAATAAGCTTTAATCTCTTTTCAGAACCGGCTAAAGCTTCAAGACGAGACCATTTTGATTTTAACTTTTCCCTTTGGGAACTTTCTTGATATTCTGTTATTTCTTCATAGGCTTCATCAATAAGAGGACGCTCAGACTCAGCTAATTCTATCTTAGCAATACGGCTTTCATAAAATATTTTCACAGTAGTTCCATCTTCAACGGCTCTTGTCATATTATATATATCTATATAATCGCCAAATACAGCAGGAGTGTTTTTATCAGTTAACTCCACTGGGGTCCCGGTGAACCCTATATATGATGCATTAGGTAAAGCGTCTCTCATGTATTTTGCAAAGCCATACTTTACTCCAGCTTCTTCTTTATCTTTATCCGTTGTAATATCAGCTCCAAAGCCGTATTGGCTTCTATGCGCTTCATCGGCTATAACAATAACATTTTTTCTATCAGTTAAAACGGGCAACATATCTTTTCCATCTTCTGGAGCAAATTTATGAATAGTCGTAAAAATGATTCCTCCTGATTCAACCTGAAGAAGTTGTCTTAAGTGTTCCCTATCTTCGGCTTGTTTAGGAGCCTGACGGATTAGCTCTTTTGATTTGCTAAATGTAGAAAACAGCTGGTCATCTAAGTCATTTCTATCTGTAATAACCACAATAGTTGGATTATCTAATCCTAAAACTAATTTACCTGTATAAAAAACCATTGATAGACTTTTTCCAGAACCTTGGGTGTGCCATATAACCCCTATTTTTCTATCTCCCTGTTCTTCTACCGCTCTCTCTGTACTTTCAATAGCTTTATTTGTTGCATGGTATTGATGATATCCTGCAAGTATTTTAATCGTATTTTTACCATCAGATTGGAATAAAATAAAATGTCTTATTATATCCAACATCCACCTTTTATCGAAAATACCTTTTATCAACACCTCTAATTGTGGAATAGCCGGAGACGCTACTTCGTCTCCATCTATGGTTCTCCACATCATAAAACGTTCTTCGTTAGAAGTTAAGGTACCAACCCTAGCATTTAAACCATCACTAATAACTAACATAGAGTTATACACAAATAAAGAAGGTATAGTCTTCTTATAAGTTTGAAGCTGATTATAGGCTTCTCCTATACTCACTTCTTCATTTGATGTACTTTTAAGCTCAAATACAGAAATTGGAATACCGTTAACACACACAACTATATCTGGTCTTTTATCAATTCCACTTTCTATTACAGTTAATTGATTTATTACAACATAATCGTTATTATAATTGTTTTTATAATCAAATAACCAAACCTTTTCTGTTCTAAATTCGCCCTTATTTGTTCGATATTCTACATCAATTCCATCAGTAATCATTTTTTGAAATTCTTTATTATTCATTAATAAACTAGGACTTTGAGGCACTTTAATCTTACGATATGCTTCATCTATTGCATCTGAGGGAAGGTTAGGATTAATCCGAATAAGAGCATTTTTTAGCCTTTCATGCAAAATGACATCGCTATAGTCTTCACGCTCGGGATAATCTCCTCCCGGAGATATTTCAGGACCATAAATCCTGTCGTAGCCTAGTTCTTCAAACCATTCAAGAGCCGCTTGTTCTAATTCTTCTTCAGCGAAGCTATACATCAAATATCCCCCTATGCATTAACTATTTTTTTTAATTCTCCTGACATCAGCTTAGGCAACAAAACTTCCTTTAATTGATTTAGCTTGTTTGACTCTATACCTTTTTCGATAATTAAATTTACTATTGGTCCAAAAATCTCACTAGCTCTTTTATAAGTAAATTCGTCAGGTATCAAAACGTTAGCATCCTTTAAATCACTTCTTTTGATATGTCCCATAGTTGTTGCCTTATCTGCTGCTATTCTTCTGAACTTTTCGATATGAAACATTGTCCAAAAATAATAAAACCATTTGTCATATAAGGTAGAAGTAACCTTAAAAAGATGCTGATTTAATCCACCTAGTCCTCCAAACCATATTTTAACTTCTAAACTGCCAGACCAAGAGAATATAACATCCCCATCATAAACTTTATATTTTTCATCAATATCTGGGCTTGCTTTATCACTTTGACTGTTAGTATAACCCTGTTTTAATTCCTTAATTTTTATTACAGGTATAGATTCTTCACCCTCTGGTCTATACTTTTGCATTGCTAGTCCATTTAAATAATTAGCTATATTATCTAAAGAACTTAACGACCAGCCTTTTGGAATTAAACCAATTTTACTTTCCACAAAATTTTCAGGCTTCAAATCACCTTGAGGTAATTCAAATTCAACAAACCACTTTTTAAAAAGAGTCTGAGATAACTCTTCTAAATATTGATTTGTCTGAAAGTTAGAATCAATTTTCTCATCAATGTTCTGTAATATAGTAACTATGTGTTCTTGTTCATCTAACGGTGGGCAAGGAACCTCTAAATTCATTAGGTCTTTACCTGTTATTCCCGAGACCGCCATTTCTCGCACAATTGTTCCAATAAGATTTTTACCATAAATAGAGTTAAAGAAGTAAAAATAGAACATTGGATTTGCTAAATTAGAATTCAACCTCACTCTTATTAGAGAAGATTCAAAAGTTAATGGTTCATTATTTTCTGCTATTATGGAGCATTTCCCAGCTCCAGAGGCAACTAGTGACCTTCTAGCGAATAGTAAATCACCCTTTTCTAATAAATAATTTTCTTTTTCCTTATCATCTAATTCCAGCCTCTTCATATCCTGATTCTTGATTTTATCAAAGCTAAATAGTTCACCCATATTTACTATCTTCACACCAGAACCATGAAATTTTTTAGGTTTGTAAATACCATTTCTAACTTTTTCAATACAAAGTTCGTGTAGCTTAATTTGTTTCCAATGCTCAGGAAATAAAGCTGATGGGTTTTCGAATTTTTCTACATTAAAAGTCATATCCTACACTCCCTAAAGCCTTGCGAATTTCTTGCTCTAGATGTTTTGATTTAGAAAAGTGTTCAGCTAATTCTCCCGTTAACCTTATCAGCTTCTCTTCGAAAGGTTCATTATCCTCTTCTTCCTCTTCAAAACCCACATATCTACCCGGAGTAAGAATGTATTGATGTGATTTAACTTCATCTATAGAAGCAGATTTACAAAAACCTTGTACATCAATATAGCTATCAAAGCCATCTTGACCTCTCCAAGAATGATATGTATCTGCAACTTTCTTTATATCTTCATCACTCAATTCCTTATGAGTACGGTCAACTAGGTGACCTAGTTTACGAGCATCAATAAATAGAATTTCTCTTTGTCGCTTTCTAAACCCTTTTGAAGTTTTATTTTTCGCAATAAACCATAGGCATACTGGGATTTGAGTAGAATAGAATAATTGTCCAGGTAAGGTAACTATAGCGTCCACTAAATCAGACTCAACCAAGTTTTTGCGAATTTCACCCTCACTATTAATAGTTGTCGACATTGAGCCATTAGCTAAAACAAAACCAGCTACTCCACTTGGAGCAAGCTTTGATACAATATGTTGAATCCATGCATAGTTTGCATTTCCAACTGGAGGAGTTCCGAATGCCCAACGAACATCTTCTGTCAAACGTTCTCCTCCCCAGTCACTTATATTAAATGGAGGATTTGCCAATATATAGTCAGCTTTCAATCCACGGTGTACGTCATTATGAAAAGTATCCGCATTATATTCACCTAAGTTACTATCAATACCACGGATTGCAAGGTTCATTTTCGCTAGTCTCCATGTGGTATGATTTGATTCTTGACCGTATACAGCTATGTCTCCAATTTTCCCCTGATGCGTTTCAACAAACTTTTCACTTTGAACAAACATTCCACCTGAACCACAACATGGGTCATAAATTCTTCCCTTATATGGCTGAATCATTTCTACTAATAATTTCACCACAGAATGAGGAGTATAAAATTCTCCTCCATTTTTCCCTTCAGCACTTGCAAACTTACTCAAGAAATATTCATATACTCTACCTAGAACATCATTAGAACGACTTTCCTTATCTCCAACTTTAAAAGAAAAAAGGTCTATAACTTCTCCTAACCTAGTTTTATCTAACGAAGGGCGAGCATAATCTTTAGGTAGAACACCCTTTAATGATTTATTCTCCTTTTCAATAGCAATCATTGCACTGTCAATTATCTGTCCAATTCCAGGCTTCTTTGCGTTTTCTTTAATATGAGACCAACGTGCCTCTTTAGGAACCCAAAACACATTAGATGCAAGATACTCATCACGGTCCTCTGGGTCTGCATATTCTTCTTTTAAAAGCTTTTCATATTCTTCTTCAAAAGCATCTGATACATATTTCAGGAAAAGCAAACCTAATGCAACATGCTTGTACTCTGCAGCATCCATGCTTCCTCTTAGCTTATCTGCCATATTCCATAATCGTTCTTCAAAACCGATATTTGCACTTGTTTTTGACATTTATTATTCTCCTATCTTTAAACCAAGTTGTTATAAATGTTTTCTTTCTGTGTATCCCATCTCTGGTTAGCTTTCCTAACTGATTCTTGATATCGATTTAATTCTTTCTGATATTGTTGTACAATCTCAAGCTGCTTTTCATAATCCACAAGTGGTATTTCTAATTCACTAATATCTTTAGGATTAATATTCATAACAGTTGTGCCTCTTTGAAAAGTCTTCACTAATTCTGTTCCAATAGGACTTTCAAGGAATATTTTAACGTAATCACTGGCAACTTCTTTTTTAAATCGAATTACAATTATATTAGCTGAGGCAATAACTGTCTTATTAATATTTTTAAATACAGCAAATTTGTTTAGGGTGCCACGACAAGTCATTACTAAATCATCGTTTAAAAGTTCATAACGCTTGACCTTTCTTTCTTCCTCATCAATAGTTTCCATTGTTTCAGATGAAATCTGACCATCTTCTATATTTGAAATAGTTAGAACATAAATATCTCCTGGTTTTAAGTCATTCTTCATAATTGACTTTCCACGAAATACTTCTGCTACTTCCTTTAACTTAACTTTAGGTAAAAGTGACTCTTTGAATTTCTTAATTTCACTTTTATCTTCAGCCATTATTAATTCAATTCGCCAGTCTTCATATTTATCAAGGTCCTGCGAATTAATAATTTTCATTTCATCTCTTTTTAAATTTCCATTTTCTAATTTGAATTTACCAACTTTTGTATCGGTATTATCAGCAATATTTTTAATGGCTAGAAAATATGTTTTTATGCCTGTGTATGGTCTAAAAATGCCTTCTGGTAATGAAATAATGGACTCTACACTAAAGTTTTCTCCTACCCAATCCCTTACTTTTGCTACGCTACTTGAAAATGTGAAACTAGCAGGGACTACTTCAATCAATATCCCATTTGCCCGAAGAAATTTAAGTTGATTTTCCATAGCAATAGCTGATGTATCCTTTGACATAAAAGATTTATCACTGCTTACCTTCCCTCCAAATGAAGGAATAGAGATGATTAAGTCAAATTGACTTTCCATATCTAATGGTAAGTAGAGGGACGAATGAATTACTGTTATATTTTCTGCATCCTTAAAAGCCACTTCCAGCATTTCATACATTAGGTAATTTGAAGTTGTTAACGTAAAGCTCTTATTAGATGAATTAATAATTAGTGTTTTTAATCCAGCTAAGAATTTTTCTGCTTCGTTGAACAAAATATTATTTGTATCATTGTTAATGTAATTTTCTAAATAAGCAGTAAGGTATTTGGGAGAAATAATAGTTCCTGAATAATCATTTTTATATGTTTCTAAAGTAAAATCTATAATGTCTATTTCTTTCCCTATGAAGTAAAGTTCAGAAAATAAATCTCTATCTCCTGGGAAGAACCCTAAACTTTTGTCCTCAGTATTTGCCTTCATGAATTGAAATAAAGATTCTTTATCTGCCTTCTGAAAATTAAATCCTTGTAATTCTGCTTGTTTCTTGGTTTTAATAACTCGAACCATTTCTCTCAATAGTTCTTCTTTCTTTACAATGTCACGTCTAAATAAGATGTCCCAAAATTTTTGTATAGAGGTGTTCATCTACACCCTCCTTTCTTATCAAAATATAAAATAGATACGCAAAGGTGTAAATACCCGGTTAAGATATATAAATTTGATGAGTATCTCCAATGACAAGTTTAATATAAAAAACTCATGTAGTCAATTTTAGTATTGCAATACTAAAATAATTGAATTAAAATATAGAAACACAGAACCTAACTACTAAAATAATCCTTTATTTCCAATTTTAATTGTGAAGTAAACGAAAACCTTTTTGAGATTAATCTTTTTAATTAAAAGTGTAGGTAAGTTCTTTGAAAAAATATTTTTAGGGGGAGAAACGAAATGAATGAAATTGGTTTCGAAATTGAATTTTTACCGGTAGGAGAAAACAGTAAAAATGGAGACGCTATTGCAATTCGTTATGGAAGTCCTGGTGCTTACAAGATAATAATTGTGGATGGAGGTACGAAAGCATCTGGTGAAAAGCTTGTGGAACATATTAAGAATTATTATGGAACTACTTTTGTCGATTATGTGGTAAACACACATCCTGACAAAGACCATGTGTCTGGCTTAACGGTTGTTTTGGAGAATTTAGAAGTTGGAGAATTATGGATGCATCTTCCATGGGAACATTCAACAACTATACGTGACTTATTCAAAGACGGGCGAATTACGGACAACAGCTTATCGGAACGTATAAAGGAGAGTCTGAATGCAGCTCATGCAGTCTACGAATTAGCAATTGAGAAAGAAATAAAAATATATGAACCTTTTGAGGGAGAAAAAATTGGGGCATTCACTGTATTATCTCCTAATAAAGAATGGTACTTAAATGAGTTACTCCCTAAATTCCCAGGCATGCCAGAAAATAGAGCTAACGAAGGATATGAGCTGCTAAAATCATTTCAAGAAGCTGCAAGAAGTGCCGTCAAAAAAGTAATAAATTTCATAAAAGAAACATGGTCGGAAGAAACACTGAAAGAAGATGTATGTACTTCTGAAAGAAATGAAAGTAGCGTAATATTACATGCAGTCTTAAATAATACAGGCATTCTTTTAACTGGAGACTCAGGAGTAAGAGCATTAACTAAATCTATTACCTACGCTGAGCAGATAGGAATCAATTTAAATGCATGTGAAATTATTCAAGTACCTCATCATGGGTCTCGACATAACGTTTCGCCAAGTGTACTTAATAAGATTATTGGACCTATCTTAGAAGAAGGGGTAACTTCCACTAAACAGGCATATGTTTCAACATCTAAAGGAGCTCCCGATTACCCTAGACGCTCTGTAGCAAATGCTTTTAAAAGAAGGGGCGCAAACGTTTATTCTACTAACGGCTCAACTATACGCCGTCATTCAAATATGCCTGCTCGTAATGGTTGGACGTCGTTAACAGCATTGCCATTCTATGATGAAGTGGAGGAATAAACAGAAATGGAATTATTACAACAATTATTTGACCCTTACGAATATAAAGCAAGAATATTCCCGGCTATTTTTGCATTATTACCTTTAGTGTTATCTGTTATTCTTTGGTATCCTAGTTTACTCGACTCATTGAATACTGCTGTAACATTGGTAGGGATAATTATTATCTTATTTATCTTATCTAAAATCAGTAGAAACCTTGGTATAAAAAAACAAAAAAAGCTGTTAAAAGATTGGGGTGCATTTCCTACAACCATCTTCTTAAGACATAGAGACCAAACCGTGGACCCTTTGACCAAACAGCGTTATCATGATTTTTTGAGAACAAATGCTCCTAATATAACAATACCAACTCCAGAAGAGGAAGCAGAAAATCCAGACTACTACGAAACACATTATAACTCAGCAATCATCTGGTTAAGGGAACATACCAGAGACAAAACTAAATATCCTATCTTGCAAAGTGATAATGCTAATTACGGTTTTGCAAGGAATTGTTTTGGTATAAAAGGAACTGGCTTATCTCTCTGCTTTTTATCACTAGGACTTAACATTTTAGGTATTTACCAAAAGTATGGCATTAATATAGGAAACATTCCATTTAAGTTTTGGGTTTCAATTTCAGTATCCATTATTTTAGTAATAATCTGGATTTGTGTTATCAATAAACAATGGGTCCGAAATTATGCTGACTCATATGCTAGAACCTTACTTTCTGCATGTGAAAAGCAATAAAAAAATCCCTATAAAGTAAAAGCTCCAAGAAAATATCTTGGAGCTTTTACTTATGAAATTTCTTTTCTTGGGTCTTGAAAGTAATAATAAACTTTTACTGCCCCATCTTCTTTAACTTCTATTCTAGAGACAAACCGATGAATAATTTCAGTAATTACTTTCTCTGAATATAAGTATTTCTCGAAGTCTGCTTTGATATCTTCTATATTATATTTAATATGAGTAGCTGTAACTTCCAAAGATTTCTGATGTTGCAATAACAATCTAATCTCTTTGTCATTTTGAGCATTGATTGCATTAAATGTTTCCTTATCTATACCTCCAAGCTCTTCTCCGTCAGCTAACATTTGAATATACTTTAGTTTCCTATTTTTTAACACTTTAAGCTTATTTTGAATTTTCTCTAATTCTTTCATATTGGAATTAAGAGTTATTTTAACCTTCGCTTCAAAATGCTTCGAAAGGAGAGTAACATTTGAGGCTTCAGAGAACATTTTAAAGTCTTTAACAATGTGTCCAAACAAATCTAATTCCTTAATAGCATGAGAAGTACATCTTCCTCTACCATATCTGCCATAGCCTCCACAAATATAACCTTTTCTTCCAGAGCGAAACCACATTCCTCGTCCACAATCGGCACAAAAAGCAACATTTGTAAACATGTGAACTTTAGGAGCAGTAAGATTCTTTTTTCTTTTTATCATTTGTCTCTGCACGTCTTGAAAGTCAGTTTTAGAAATAATACCTTCATGAGTCCCCTCTACAATAACCTGTTCCTGTTTTTCATTTTCTTTTCTACCTATACTTACAACGCTAATTGTTTCAGTTCTACCTTGAACTAAATCTCCTATATAATGAGGGTTTTTCAGTATCAACTTAATTGTACTGCCGTTCCACTCTAGTCCAGCATTTTGCTTATTTATAACTTGTGCTGGAGTTGGAATTCCTTCCAAAGTAAGATTTTTGGCGATTGAATCTACTCCGCACCCTTTTAAATATTCAGAATAAATTCTTCTTACGATATTAGGGGTATCATCGTTTCTAATAAAAAGTTTTTTATTTTTCAAGCAATAGCCATAAGGTGGAGTCGACCCTTGATATTCACCGTTAAGAGCACCTGCTTTCTTTGCACTCTTTATCCTTCCACTTAAATTTTCCGATTCTTTTTCATAAAGCCAAGCTAATAAGCCTAGAATGTCTTGATTACCTTCCATTGTATTAACTAACCCATCTAAAGATATAATGTGTACACCTTTCTCCTTAGCTAAATTGGCTACTTTATAGGACAATTCACCGTTTCTCGCCAATCGGGATAAATCCTTAACAACAACCACATCAATTACTTTCTTTTCAATATCCTCTAACAATTGAAATAACGCTGGACGTTTTACCTTTGTACCAGTTTTTCTGTCTATATAAATATTAGATAATTTCCAACCTTTACTATCGCTATATTGCTTACACATCAACTTTTGTGTCAAAAGTGAAGACTCTTGTTCTTTTCTATTAGTTGAAACACGAATATATGCGCCTACTTTATACATAACTTATTTCCCCTCTGTTCTCGTAGCATTTTTCAAATATTTTTCTTCTACAAATGTAGTTATTCTAGAATTAATTAATTCAGTAAACATTTCCCCAAAACAAATGCCATTCTCATCAAAATTTCTTTCTACTTTCATAACTGATTCCCCCAAATTTTCTATTTATATAGTGTATGATTTTTCGATTTTCCGTCTAAAATGATAACGTAAAGTTCGATTTTTAAATCAAAATGGTATACCATTTTGGATATATTATCGAGATAACTTATAAGAAATTCCCTTGTAACAAGGGATTTACCGTTTCTCTATAAGATTTAAACTTATGACTTGGGCTTATATTTCGATAATACATCCATTGATTAAATGGTAAGTTCGATATTTCATCCAACTGAGTTGGCAATAAATGCAATTGGGTTAGCCTTGAATTGTATAGAAAACTCTAAGCTATCTCTTTCCACATACTTGATTTGTATTTCTTTTACAAAATACAGTAGAGTCAGTCTTTGTTCCACTGTTGACAAATTAGACAGTTTTAATAGTTCAAAATACTTAACAAGAAAGTCGATTTCTGATTGGGATTGAATTTTCTCAACTTTAACCCTAGCATCATCTAATTCATTAATCTGATGCTTAAGCTTTTGTTTAGTATTTCGAAACACACTATTTAAGTTTAAGTCTTGATACTTAAGAGCTTGTTCTTCATTTTCTACTACAAGTTGCAATTTTTGATGTAAACTCTCTCTGTGTTTATCAAGATTAACTGAATAGTCATCTAACAGACGTCTAATATAATCGGAGTTAATTTTTAAAGACATAGAAAATTGTTCATCCATCTTTTCAAGAACTTTCTCATTAAAAGACTGGGCTTTAATCTCATATTTGCAATTTGGACATTGGTATTTCATATATGTATATTTAACATTCTTCTTTTTAGTAGAAGCATTTCGATGATGAAGTAGCCCATTGCAACTTTCACATTTTAATAAACCATTAAGCAAAAATGGTGTATCAAATTTATTGTAAACTCTCTTTAGATTACGATTAAATTCAACCATTTGATATATAACTTCAGGAACAATAGCTTGATGAGCATTATTTAATACATGCTCTTGGTGCTCTTTCTGATTTTTTCTAAACGCCCAACTTAAAGTCCCTTTATATACTGGGTTCTTTAAGATGTTTTCCACAGTGCTTGTTCGCCACCGTTTATTAGTGGGCGAAGGAATGTTAGCTGAGTTTAATGTATCAGTGATTCTTTGAATAGAGTGCCCCCAAGCGGCCAAGTGAAAAATAAATAACACATTAGATGCATGCTCACTTGGTACTAACACTTTATCCTTCTGAACATATCCATAAGGAACAACTGCACCTGGACGTTTCTTTTCAACCGCTATATCCTTCACCTGTGCATCAACTGCTCTTCGAGATTTTTCATTTGATTCAGCGTTGGCAAAAATTAATTGCAGCTTAACATCAATATCTGATGGCTTCCATGAATCTTCTTTCGTCGTTGTAAAAAATTTTATGTTAGGCTTCTTTTGAATTACATCGTAGTAAAACTCCGATACGAAAGAATAAATTTTCCTATCTATACGAGAAAAATCGTAAAAGATAATGGCATCAATATCTTCGGATAGAACTATCTTCTTCATTTGATTTAAGCCATTTCTTTGACTAGCAAGAGTACGATAAGCACTGGTTGCATCATCCAGAAATATAAATTCTTCTGGTAGATAATAGTTTTTCTTTTCTGCATAATCCTTTATAGCTAGCTTTTGAATTTCAAAAGACTGGTTGCCTTCTTGATTGTGAGAAGACCTCCTGATAGAAGCAACAGCCAACCTTCTCTTTTGCTTTGATTGCTGTGTATGCAGTTCCAAGTTACGGTTCACAATAAATCATCCTCTCAATTTCTTCTTGCTTTAAAAACTCATTAAAATAAATATGAAAAGTCAATGTATCTTCATTTATAAAGCAGTCTTTAATTAGTAAAGGTAAAACGCTCAACAATTCGTCTTTAGCCAAACCTGCCTTGAGTTTTATATTTTCAACAAGAAACATGATTTGATTTTTATGGTTCTCTAACAACAAACATGTCTCTTTCAGTTCTTTCCTTTGCCTTTTATACAAATTTAATTCTGAAAGAAGCTTCTCAATTGTATTTCTTAATGTAAATTGGTCACTGGATAAAGTGGCTATTTTCATCTCTAACTTTTCAATTTTTGAAGAAGCTATATTTATTTCACCACTAGTCTTGTTTATCAAATGAGTTAATACAGTTTTTCCTTTCTGCTTTAATTTATCTTTATCCAAGCATTTCAAGAGAATAGACGCGTACTCTAATATCGTGTCATTGTAATATTCCACAGTAATGCTAACCTTGGAGTGTTTATTGGAACACGTATAAATTCCAGTTCCTCCAGCTTTATCTTTTCTATAGTTCATCTTCTTTTTACAAATTCCACAAATTGGATTCAATACATTTTCTCCATCTCTGTCCCGAATATCCCGATATATTCTGTTAACATATTGCTTAATATGTTTTTGTGAATTTAAAAACATTTCAATTGATACAATTGGAGTGACATACGATAAACTGCTATATCTCTCTCCCACCAACTCACATCCACAATAAAAAGGGTCAGTTAGGATTTTTACAACATCGATAACTTGTTGCCTTTTCAACTGCTTCTTGTAGTTAGTGATTAACGAAATAAACTCTTCTAAGTTCTCCACCCTAATTGCACCTTGAAATAAATTTTCCAACTTTACCTTATATGAATTAACAGGAGTATAGGTTTTTGTGCCACTTTCTTTAATAACATCATAACCAAATTTCTTATTAGGCAATTTCCTGTTAGTATCTGAAATCCTTCTAGCAATTGCTCTGCCTTCCTCTTCAATCAGGATTCCATTAACGCCTTCGATTAAGTAGTCACAACTAAAAGGCGGATAACTTGAGTTCGTAGTAGTAAACACTACGTTAACATTATGACTAATAAACATATCTACTAGCTCAACATACTCATAGAAATTTCGAGCTAAACGACTACGGTCATAGACATACAAAGTAGCTACTTTATTTTGCAAAATTAAATCTATAACTATTTGCATTTGCTCTCTATGCTGCAACTTTACTTTATTAGCCGACACACCTAATTCATTGACCTCTATATATTCCTCTTCATCAAGTAGGTCTCTAAACTTCCTATCTGCAGCCATCTGCATTTCCAAACTTTGATTTTCTGTACTCACTCTTCTCATAAATATATTTAATTTGTTACCAAGAAGACTGTTTTTACTCATCATTGCTTCCCCCTTTATACTGCCGTTTGCTTAAAACAATTGCTCGTAGTGAACTAGGTAAATCTAATTCTTCAAGCAACATTCTCTCGATTAGCCTTTCAAGAAAAAGATTACCTAGTTCATTTTGTTCTTCTACAATCACAATTTGCTTCACTTTATATTCCATCTGACCATCTCCAATCTTTAAATCATAATAGACTGAAATTGGTCTTTATATACTTAGCGCATTACGTTCTCATCAAATTCTAAGTCCCACTCTATCTGGTAAGAAACTCGTTCTTCTTCGACATCTTTTCTTTTAACTGTATGTATGTAGGTAGTCTTACCAGGGATATTTAAGCCTTGAATGTTATGATGAAACATCTCCTCGACTCCTTTCCCACCATAATTGAATAGCACAAAATTTTTCAACTATTGTAGAAGAAATATCTTGTTTCCTACAGGCAACTTCCATTTCCTCTAACAATTGATTTTTGGATATTGAAGAATCCATTTATTAGCACCAAACTTTCATCGTTGGAGATTTTTTATTTTTCTTACATTACCATTACGTACTCTTTTTAAAGGATGGCTATTGTTTAATTTCATTGTTACGTTAACTCCCTTTAATTTAATGTTTAAGGTGCTCTTTTAATTGAGCAATATCATATTACTAAAATTAGATTTTAAATGGATGGATTATCGGATTTTTTTTCGTAAAAGGTCAATTTATTTTTTAAAATAAAACTTTTTACTAAAAAGCCTCTTTTCATTAAAATTTTTTGCTATAATAACTGGCTTTTTTTAAGTTATAATGACTTTAGAATCATTATTTTTACAAAAATAGATAATTTTAATATTTTCATAAAAATTAATAGGGGTGATGAAATGAGAGAAGCGTTACATATAATCGATAAAGAGTTAATAAATTTACCATATTTTCCAACAACTCCTGAAATAGAAAATTACAGAAAACTGGCAAACAAAAATCTATATCAATGTCCGTATTGTGAAGCAATTTTGATTATCAAACATGAGAGAGAAAGGGGGATAATTTACTTTTCCCATAAACATTCAGAAGCTTGCGAGGAATCTCGAAAAATCGAAAGGTCAGAAAAACGTTATAAAAAGCAGGTTAAAAGAGAAAGCAAAAAACACAAGGTGCTGATAGATATTTTTTTCGATGAATTACAAATAAAGTCAAAGTTAACACCTCGTATGAAAGTTAATTATGGTTTTAAATTTAACCCAGAATTAGAAGAATATCCTGACTTAGTTGTAGAATTAGAAGAGGATATAATTGCATTTAACTTTTTAACCAATATAAACCCAATTTCTGATAATAAACTAGCCCAACAGATAATTAAACGTCATAAATATTTTATTCAAAAAGGTATTCAACCTATATGGTTTATTGAAAAAAAAGAACATTCTATTGAAAAAGAAAAGAACAGCATTGTTCTTTGGGAGGCAGAGTTAGCAATTTCTTTAAAAACAGAGGAAGATATTAAGTGGGAATATTTACTGGATGATTTGGTGAAAGAAGATGATTTTTTTAAGCTTTTCAATTATCCTGTAAGTCCTAGAGGAATAGATGATGTTGATATAAAAAGTGTATATTATGTTTTTTCCAATGACGCAGAAAAAATTTCAGTTAAGGTTCAACACTTTCTAAAAGACCGAACTTTGAATCCTTGTCGTGCATTTTTATTGAGTGAAGGATATGATATATCTTTTGCTGATGCACTTGTTGTCGATAAAGGCTTTAAACTTAGCAATGGTGAAATAGAAGAGCAACACAGGGAACAGTTTATAAACCAAGTCACCCTTTTAAGAAAACATTATAATGAGCAATTATTAATTGAAGAAGAACAGCGAAAAAAGGTTGCTAAAGAGAAGCAGCAAAAACGCTTAGAAGAACAGCTAACGAAAAAAGACTTTCAAGACGTTCAGCCAGAGAACATTTCATACGATGAACTAAAAAAACTATTAAAGAACCGTATTAACTTAACTCAAAAAGAACAAATGCATTTGTGGAACAATTATATGCTAAAATCTGTAGGCTTAAAAAACTCAAAGTTAGTTTGGGACTTAGTAATTGAGTATGATTGCAAGTGTTTCGAGGATTTGAAAGAAGCTTTCAAGAAAAAGAATATTAGTTAAACTTAATTAATTAAAGTGTATCTCAGTCTTCTCTGAGATACACTTTAATTAATATTCTCGACTAGTCTACATTTACACTGCTTTGAATTGTCATCTCCTGCGTAACTCGGAGAACTGCTCGTCGAGGCGGTCTACTTCCAGTACCATCATCAATTATCGCAAAAGAATTAGAGAAAATATCTTCCATTATTGTTTTCCAGTTACCTGTAACCTCGTCCCATACTTCTCCCCAATTACTATTAATGTATCTATGAGCTCTATGAGGTTTTTCACTACTAGGTGCGTTGTAGCCTAGTATATCTTCAATACAGTTTTCGAGCATCCTTCTGTTCTCTTCCCCTGCAGCTTCTTTAATTGGGTTATTAAATACTTCTGCTCCTGGAGTACCCTCATCCTTATCATGGATTACCATAGGATTAATACCCATACATTTGAAATATTTCACTAGTGAAATAATAGAGGCCTTCCCTCTAGCTTTCACAATATGCCAATTGTGTAATATATCTTTTCTAACTTCTATTGGCATTCTTCTAATAGATTCTCTAATTACAATATCTTCGGTATCCCCTTCAACGATTAGAACATTTTCTACAAAGAAAATTTTTGCCATATAGTCATCCATGCGTAGAATCATCTTCACATAAGATTTATCGTCAGCTTGGAGTTGTTCAAAAGCTTCTGTAATATTAAACGGATTACTAATAACTTTTTCTATGATGTAATTTCTCCCATCACCAACAGCTTCTTCATTTACAGCCGTAAAATGATTTAGTACCTGATTAGATTTTCTACTAAGGTCAATCATGAAAGGTGAATGAGTAGTACATATGATTTGATTATTAGATGAATTAGCTAATTCATAGATGGTATCTCTAAGTTGGTGAGCTGCATTAGGATGCAAATAAATCTCAGGTTCTTCAAATCCAATGATTAGAGGCGTAGTTTGTCCGCTATTCTCTCTCATATTTCTGTATCTCAGCATTGCAAATACTGCAGACCTAATTACACCGGTTCCCTGATTTTCAATAGGAGTATTTACATTATTGCTCATTTTCACTTCAAACGACGGTTTAATACTCTTATTAGCATCAGATAAGTTCGCATTAGCTAATAATCGAATATTAGGAAAAACATCATCTACAATTTTGTTTAAATCATTCATCATCTTTCCAAATTCTTTAGTATCATCTGTAGGGTCGAGTTCCTCTTGTAATAAGTTAAGATATTTTTGAGCTTCTTTATAATTTTCAGAAGCATTTCTAACGTCTTCAAATAAGCTTCCTAGAGTTTTAATTAAGGCGCCACTATTTCCAGACAATTCATCTACTTTATCCCAAGCAGGAATTAAAAGAAAGTTAGGGAGCCGAGATATCACGTTACCAGCAATACCTCCAGGATTCTCAAACCATTCTTCTTCCTCAAGTAAATCATATAAGTCATCTAAGTCACTTAATTTTTTTGCTTCAGTTGCAGTTAGTCTTTTATCGGGGGCGATGCCCTCTAGAATCTCTTCTAATACCTCCTCGTCTAACCCGTTTTCTATGTAATCATTTATGCTTTTACATTCTTTAAAACAATCTTTAATATTTCTCTTTCTTTGTTTCATTTCAATTTTCACATTATTACCTTTTTCATATGTCTTTCTATAAAAAATCCTCAATCCAGTTTCATCTGGGCAATTAATATTATCATATTCGAAAACCCTACCTTTAAGCCCTTTCCAGCTTCTTGATTCTTCTGGACAATTTCTAAATTCACCAGTCAGAATAATTTTATTTGTTAATAATTCATTATTTGTTTGCTCATGGTTTAAAACACTAAAGAATTCATCCTCAGAGTCAATTTTTTTTATATCATTAAGCAATAATTCTAATGCTTTAAACACTGTACTCTTTCCAATATTATTTCTTCCAATTAAAAAAGTACTATCTCCACAATGGATTGTAGTATCTTTATGCTTTCTTAACCCCTGAATTTTTAGTGAGTAAAGTTTCACTTAATTTCCCCCTTAATGTTATCTACGAAAATTCCATTTAACCCCAATAACAATTTTACACCACCAAACCAAAATTAGGTATAAAGACTTTTTAATTTTCATTTTTTTCTAATTTGAAAGAAAATATTTTTAACAAGAAGTTTATTTTTCTATCCAAGGGACTATATTATATCTTAGGTAAACACTACTATATCTCAACCTCGAATAAAGGAGTTGAGACTTTATAAAATGTGCAGTATATATCCGTGTGTCCACGGATAAAGAGGAGCAAAAAACTTCTCTTGAAAATCAACAACGCTTCTTTTTTAATGTTCTTGCTGAGAAAGGTTGGGAGCTTTATCGCTTTTACATTGATGTAGAATCAGGTACCGATGATAAGAAGAGGAAACACCTTCGCCAATTGATTGAAGATGCAAAGAATAAAAGGTTTGATATCATTCTCTCAAAAGAGTTGTCTCGGCTTGCTAGGAATGGAAAGCTCTCGTATGAGATAAAAGACATTGCCGAGAAGAACCATATTCACATCATCACATTTGATGGTGCTATTAACTCCTTAGAAGGCAATATTAATATGTTTGGACTGTA
Source organism: Priestia sp. VA7 (assembly GCF_055710015.1). Taxonomy (NCBI): domain Bacteria; kingdom Bacillati; phylum Bacillota; class Bacilli; order Caryophanales; family Bacillaceae; genus Priestia; species Priestia sp. VA7. The sequence goes on along the minus strand of NZ_JBVQPN010000006.1, from coordinate 32,225 downwards.
TTCTTGGATGTATGAACAGGAAGCACAACGTACATCAGAAAGAATCAAAACAGCGCTGAATACAAAAGCAAAAAAAGGCGATTTTACTGGCTCTAATCCTCCATACGGTTATAGAGTATTAAATCACAAACTTTATTGCGCTCAAGACAGCACACCAGCTATAGTAAAAGAAATTTTCAAGCTTTACATTAGTGGGAAGGGTTTTGATTCGATAGCAAAATACTTATCGAATCAAGGATATCCCACTCCAGCCCAAATTGCTGGAAAGAAAAATGCAGGAGAGTACTGGCATGGTTCAACAGTAAAGTTAATTTTGCGAAACCCTCATTACGTTGGCGATTTAGTTCAAGGTAGAGAGACCTCTCGAAGTGTGACTGTGAAGACACGAGAAAATGTTCCAAAAGAAAAGTACATTGTTATAAAAAATGCTCACGAACCAATTATATCTCGTGAAGATTTTGACACAGTTCAAAGGCTTATGGGTATTAGAAAAAAGAATATTACTAAGGCAAAAAAACACCTATTTACCAATATATTATATTGTGCTGAATGTGGGACGAGCATGTGGTATAGACAAAATCGGAATGGATATATTTGTGGAAAGTATGCAAAGCATGGAAAAAAAGCATGCAGTGCGAACACCGTTAAAGAAAAGGCTTTAAAAGATTTAGTTCTTAGTGATATTAAAAAATTCACTCAGAAAATAAATGATAAGCAATTCACTTTTAGTTCTAACACTTTTAATGCAGATGAAAGTTTATCTCGTGAGATTCAAGAGATTGAAACTCAAATAAAAAATATTCAACAAAAAAAGAAACGTTATCTAGAAATGCTTGCTGAGTATTTGATTACTCACCAAGAATATCGAGACTCTGCTAATGATTTTAACGAGCAAGTGAAACAACTTGAATTAAAAAAGAGTGGGCTAAAAGCCTCACTCCCTTTTAAAGATACATCCGAAGATTTTCATTTACTTAAAAACACATTGAATAAATACTCTTCATCCACAGAAGTAAATGAAGAATTTTTACATCGTTTTGTCGAACGTATAGAGGTAGGTAAAGAAAGGTTACCAAAAATAAAATATCATTTTTCAATCATGAATGATTAATTAACCTTCTTTTAAAATTAACTGCGACACGCACTCCACATGCGTCGTATGCGGGAACATATCAACAGGCTGAACTTCAACCGTCTCATATCCGCCTTTTTCTAAAATAGCTAGGTCACGTGCGAGAGTTGCTGGTCCGCATGAAACATAGACAACTTTTTTCGGCTTCATGTCAATGATGGTATTCAAAAGAGCTTCGTCGCATCCTTTTCGCGGCGGATCTACGACGATGACGTCCGCTTTGATACCTTGTTTGTACCAGTTTGGAATGACGACTTCTGCTTCGCCTACTTCAAATTCAGCGTTGTGAATACCGTTTAGCTCAGCGTTGCGCTTTGCATCTTCAATCGCTTCAGGCACGATTTCAACGCCATATACTTTTTTCGCTTTTTGAGCGAGAAATAATGAGATTGTTCCGATTCCACAGTAAGCGTCAATAACCGTTTCTTCTCCTGTTAAATCTGCATACTCAAGCGCTTTGTCATAAAGCACTTTCGTTTGCTCAGGGTTTACTTGGTAGAATGATTTTGCTGAAATGGCAAATTTAACGTCGCCGATATAATCGTAAATATATTCTTCTCCCCAAAGTACGTTCGTTTGGTTCCCTAAAATGACGTTTGTGCGCTTGCTGTTTACGTTTTGAACAATTGATTTCACGTTCGGCACGGCTTCGATAATGTCTTCTATAATACGCTTTTTGTTTGGCAGCTCAGCTGTACGAGTCACAATGACAACCATGATTTCACCCGTTACAAGTCCGTAGCGCGCCATGATATGACGAAGTGAGCCTTTATGTTTTTGTTCTTGATAAGCAGAAATGCCATGCTTTTCACAGATTGATTTAACAGCTTGAACAACATCATCATTTGCTTGCTGCTGAATCAAACAGGCATCCATGTTAATGATGTCGTGGCTTCGCTGCTGGTAAAACCCAGCGACCAAACCGCCTTCTCGTTCTGCCACGGGAACTTGAGCTTTGTTTCGATAGCGCCAAGGATCGTTCATTCCTAGCGTTGAATGTACCGGAACGTCAGGTAAATGACCAATTCGCGCCATGACGTCTTTTACTTGCTTTTGTTTAAATTGCAACTGTCCTTCATAGCTTACATGCTGCAGCTGACAGCCTCCGCACTGCTTGTAGACCGGACAGGGTGCTTCAACACGCTGTTCACTAATTGTATGGTGCTTGATAAGCTTGCCAAACGCATAGCCTTTTTTTACTTTAATAACTTTTACTTGGCCGCTTTCACCGGGCAGCGCATTTTGAACGAAAATAGGAAATCCGTTCACTTTCGCTACACCCGCTCCGTCATGCGTTAAATCTTCAAACGCAACATCTATATATTCATTTTTTTCTACAGGTGGTTTTAATTTTTCCATTTATCGTTACATCCTTTTAGTCATTTGAAAATGCTGAACTGATTGTACCATAAGAGCGAAAGCCAAACAAAGAAAAGCATGAAAAAAGATCGCATTTAGGCGATCCCATTTTTTTCCATAAATTCAGCTGTTGCTTTTGGAACAAAGATTTCTACATGGCGATATAAGTTTACAAATTCCCCAGGCAATAATCCGCCGTACTCGCCATCTAGATTTAACTGCATTTTATCATTTGTATGAATTTTAACACGGTTCGCTTTTGTGTAGATAATATGAGGATCATTGATGTGTTCTCCTCGCAGCGCAAGTGTCGCAATTCGAATAAATTCAGCTAAATTTGCTTTCTTTAAAATAATTAAATCAAACATGCCGTCATCTAAAGAAGAATCTGGTGCCAGCTTTTCAAAACCGCCGACTGAGTTCGTTAAGGAAACGAGGAAGAACATAATCTCTCCGCCAAAGAATTTTCCGTCATACTCAATTTCAACAGATGTTGGTTTAATAGAAGGAAGCATTTCCATGCCTTTTAAATAGTAAGCTAGCTGTCCAAGCATTGTTTTTAACTTGCTTGGCACTTCATATGTTAATTCAGTTAAACGGCCGCCTCCGGCGATATTTACAAAGTAATGCGTTTCTCCGTCATTTGTTACACAGCCCAAGTCAATTGGCTTTGTTACGCCTTCTACAATAACATCAATAGCGCCTTCAATCGTACGGGGCACATTAATAGCACGAGCAAAGTCGTTGGTTGTTCCAACAGGAATAATACCTAGCTGCGGACGATAGTCTTGTCCAGCGATACCGTTTACGACTTCATTGATGGTACCGTCTCCACCGGCTGCAATTACAACGTCAAAACGACGCTCTACTGCTACTTTAGCAGCTTCTGTTGCATCACCAGCGCAAGTTGTAGCATGACAAGATGTTTCGTAGCCTGCTTGCTCTAGCTTTTGCAAGACTTCCGGTAAGTTTTTCTTAAAAATTTCACGGCCCGATGTCGGGTTATAAATAATTCTCGCTCTTTTCATATTCATCATCCTAATAATGATAATTTGTCACAAATCTTTGCCTACTTTTATCAGTGAAAGAATGCCCCCTCACATTACATCATCAACAAGAGGGGGCATGAACAAACATATTATAAAGAAATTAACCTTGATATACAATATTCACGTTTCGGTTTTTATTCATACCTTCAGCGCGATCGCCCTTACTCATAATAAATGTGAGATGGATATCCACCTCACATTTATTTATCAAATTTAGCGTTTATTAATTTCTTCTAAAAGAATTTTATTAACCATCGGTGGGTTCGCTTGGCCTTTTGAAGCTTTCATAATTTGACCAACTAAGAAGCCAATTGCACGATCCTTACCGTTTTTGAAATCTTCAATAGATTGAGGGTTTGCATCTAATGCATCTGTTACGAATTTACGTAAAGTTGCATCATCAGAAATTTGTACAAGACCTTTTTCTTTTACAATTTTCTTTGCATCTCCACCATTTTCAATTAATTCTTTGAATACTTTTTTCGCAATTTTAGACGAAATTGTACCTTCTTGAATTAATTGAATCATACCAGCTAGACCTTCAGGTGTTAAGGCTACATCTGAAAGTTCTTTTTGGTTTGAGTTTAAGTAAGCAGAAACTTCACCCATTAACCAGTTAGAAGATAGCTTCGCGTCTCCGCCCGCAGCAAGCGTTGCTTCAAAGAAATCAGACATTTCTTTTGTTAGCGTTAATACCATTGCATCATAAGCAGGTAAGCCAAGCTCTTCTACATAGCGCTTTTTACGAGCATCTGGAAGTTCAGGAATCGAAGCACGAACGCGTTCTTTCCACTCTTCGTCGATGTGTAATTCTAATAAATCAGGCTCTGGGAAGTAGCGGTAGTCGTCAGATCCTTCTTTTACACGCATTAGAATTGTTTCGCCCGTAGACTCGTCAAAACGGCGTGTTTCTTGCTCGATTAAGCCACCAGACAATAACACTTTTTCTTGACGAATTTCTTCGTGTTCAAGACCGCGGCGCACATAGTTAAATGAGTTTAAGTTCTTTAACTCAGCTTTTGTACCGAACTCTTCTTGTCCAACTGGACGTAAAGAAATATTGGCATCACAGCGAAGTGAACCTTCTTCCATTTTACAATCAGATACGCCTGTATATTGAATAATTGATTTTAATTTTTCTAAATAAGCATATGCTTCTTCAGGAGAACGCATATCTGCTTCTGATACAATCTCAATTAGAGGTGTACCTTGACGGTTGAAGTCTACTAGTGAATAGCCATCGCCCGTATGCGTTAGCTTACCAGCATCTTCTTCTAAATGAAGTCGGTTGATACGAATACGCTTCGTTTCACCTTTAACTTCTACTTCAATCCAACCGTTCTCGCCAATTGGTTTATCAAATTGAGAGATTTGATAAGCTTTTGGGTTATCCGGATAGAAATAGTTTTTACGGTCAAACTTTGTATCTGTTGCGATTTCACAGTTTAGCGCAAGCGCTGCTTTCATCGCAAAATCAACTGCTTCTTTGTTTAACACAGGTAATACGCCAGGATAACCTAAGTCAATTACACTTGTGTTAGCATTTGGAGCCGCACCAAATGCGTTTGGACTTGCTGAGAAAATTTTAGATTTTGTCTTAAGCTCAACGTGTACTTCAAGACCAATAATCGTTTCAAAGTTCATCTTTATCTCACCCCTTACAGTGCTGGTTTCGCTTTATGATGCTCAGTTGCTTGTTCGAATGCATGAGCAACACGATAGATTGTGCTTTCGTCGAAATGCTTACCGATAATTTGTAACCCTAATGGCAATCCATTTGATAAGCCGCAAGGCACAGAAATACCAGGTACTCCAGCAAGGTTTACTGGGATTGTTAAAATATCGTTTGCATACATTGTTAATGGATCGTCTGTTTTCTCACCAATTTTGAATGATGGAGTTGGTGTAGTTGGTCCAATGATAACGTCATAGTTTTCAAATACAGACTCAAAGTCTTGCTTGATTAACGTACGTACTTGCTGTGCTTTTTTGTAGTAAGCATCATAATAACCAGAGCTTAACGCAAACGTTCCAAGCATGATACGGCGTTTTACTTCGTTTCCAAAGCCTTCGCTTCGAGACTGCTTGTACATTTCGATTAAGTTCTCAGCATTATCTGTACGATATCCGTAGCGAACGCCGTCAAAACGAGATAAGTTAGCAGACGCTTCAGAAGAAGATAATAGATAATACGTAGCTAATGCGTATTTAGAGTGTGGAAGCGATACTTCTTCCCAAGTTGCGCCTAGTCCTTCTAACACTTTTAGTGCATCTAAAACAGACTGGCGAGCTTCTTCGCCCACACCTTCGCCTAAGTATTCTTTTGGAACAGCAATTTTAAGACCTTTTACGTCACCTGTTAAAGCAGATACATAATCCGGTACATCAACATTAGCAGAAGTAGAGTCCATTGGGTCTACGCCTGAAATTGCTTGAAGTAAGTATGCATTATCTTCAACAGAATTTGTGATTGGTCCGATTTGATCTAAAGAAGATGCAAATGCCACCAATCCGTAACGAGATACGCGACCATACGTTGGTTTTAATCCGACAACACCGCAATAAGCAGCTGGCTGACGAATTGACCCACCTGTATCAGAACCTAAAGAAAACGGAACTTCACCTGCTGCTACAGCTGCAGCTGAACCACCGCTAGATCCACCTGGTACGTAATCTAAATTCCATGGGTTGCGCGTTAACTGAAGACCTGAGTTTTCAGTTGACGAACCCATTGCGAATTCATCCATATTTAATTTACCGATTGTTACCGCTTCAGCTGCCTGCAATTTTTGAACAACTGTTGCATCATAAATCGGATCAAAGTTTGCTAGAATTTTACTAGAACAAGTTGTACGTAAATCTTTTGTGACAATATTATCTTTTACACCGATTGGCATACCAAATAATAGGCCAAATTCATCTTTTGTTTGTAGTGCTTCATCTAGCTCTTTTGCATAAGCACGAGCATTGTCTTCATTAAGCGCTAAGAACGCACCTACTTTATCATCTACTTCATTAATACGTTTATATGATTCGTCTACTAAATCTTGTACACGTACTTCTTTCTTGTGTAAAAGGCTATGTAGTTCTGAAAGTTTACGATCGAATAAAGACATCGTAAAGCCTCCTTCCTTATTCTAAAATAGTTGGTACTCGAATGTAGCCATCCTTGTGGTCTGGTGCATTTTTCACTACGTCTTCAATTGGTAAACCTTTAGCTGGCTTATCTTCACGCATTACGTTTTTCATATTCAATACGTGAGAAGTTGGTTTTACATTTGTAGTATCTAACTCATCTAATTGTTCTGCATATGTAATAATAGCATCTAATTGTTTTGTAAATAGTTCAGCTTCGTCATCCGTCACCGCAAGTCTCGCTAAGTTTGCAACGTGTTTTACTTGATCAACAGAAATTCTTGACATGTTCCTTCACCTCCGAATATTCGTCCCACTACAATATACTGATAATACCAAACTTCACTAGCAACAGGCAACATTTCTGAGACTAGTTCCTAAAATATTAAAAACCCCGCCAGGCAAGACAGGGCTTACATTTATCACTTCTATTTTATACCAAATCTATTTCATTCAAACAACATTCCATACTTTTCCTTTATCATAAAATATTTCTCTCTGGCATAGGTATAAAATAACCTTCTTTTTAGAAAAGATAGATAGAAAGAGAAACATGCTTCAGATGAACACACCACCATGTTTTAATTTCACTAGTCTTTGGGAAAGTAAAGAAAACGAATAACTACTTTACCGTAAAAGAGGTGCTATAAAAATTGAATAAAATACTTATACAGTCAGTCATCCACCAGCGCCCTGTGTATCAGCAAAGCGGAAGATGGTTTGTATTAGATGAAGAATTCAAATGGGATTTGCCCACCTTGCAAAAAGATGTTTTTGCTTGTTTAAATAAAGCCTTTCATATTCCTATCATTTTTTGTGATTCATGCGAAGCCAATAAAATTGTCTCTGCTCTTGGAGAAGAAGAAGCAGAATACCTGCAGTTTGCATCAGGCGTCTACTGGCGAGAAGTCGGCATTATATTTATTTTTAAATTTGAGGACTATCTTCCGCTTGTTGAAACGATCTTTCACGAGCTGCGCCACTATATTCAAGATCACATCCCTTATTATCAGAAAGAATTTGAGCTGGATAAAAAGCGCCCGTATGAAGAGCGGACAACCGAACAAGATGCGTTTGCATTTGCTGCTTATTATCTTGCTAAGTTTACAAGACAAAATTCTCACGCCATTCCTTCATAGGAGGCAATCTCATAGAATTAGAAAAAGACACTGCTTGAGCAGTGTCTTTTTTGCTTACTCTTCGTAAATATGAACGAACGGCTTGTCTTCATCTGCTTTTCTAACAATGAGAGCTTCCGGTCCGCTTACTGAGTTAATAGAGATACTCGTTTCCATATATGAAGGGAAATGATCAAGCATTAAACCAGCAACGTACTGAGTAAATCCTACAATTTCACCTTTTCCGTAAAATTGTACGGGAATATCAATCGTCATCTTTTGAAGCTGTCCATCTTTGTAATACCCTTTCCCTACTACGCTTGTAAAGTTCGGGAAGTAGTCTTCGATTTGCGCTTTAAACTCATCAAATTTCATCGCATCGTCTCGATGATCTTTTGTTGCATCTGATGATGGGAATAAATAATATTGCTCGTCTAAATTATCCCAGCTGCCAACGGCCGTATCATTTGAACCTGCATTTCCGACAGCTATAAAGTTACCCGGTGTTAAAGAAGACTTAGCACTTTGTTTGAATAGCGCTACTCGAACTGGCACATTTTCTAGGCCTTTGATGTCGCGCATACGCTTAACAATCTCATCTGCCATTTGCTTTCCTTGGGCTTCAATCTCTTTATTTGTAAGCTTCACTTCACGAGCATAGCCATTTTCTTCTGTATAATAATGAACGGAATTCATCGCCAGGCCAATTGTGACGCCTCCAAGTTTTACCTTGTCGTCTCCGTCTTGGATAAGGTAATCTTGCTCAGTAATGTTCGCTAAGTACATTGGGCTTGTTTCGTTACGAGTTTTCAAATCGCCTTTTTCCGTATCGATTGGATTTAACCCATTGTTTTTAAGCTTCTTTTTCGCCGTCTTATCTTTTGTTTTACTTTGAAGATCTTTAAACTGTTTATCGCTCAGCTTACGGCTTAACCATGAGCGAATAGTATCTTTATCAAGGTACTGGCCTTCTTGATACACATATTTTTTCGGAGAATAGCTATCTGTCGATAAGCGCATTAAGCCTGTTTCAAATTCTTGCGCATCCAAGCGGTTGTTTAAGTTTGCTGCTACTAAGCCTCTTGCCACTCCCGCTTTAAATGGAAGAATTGTTCGGTAATAATCATCTGAAATACTATACTTCGGAATAACTGCTTTTTCTTTCTTGTTGTTGGTTTGTTGAACAGTCTCTTTATCGTCCGAAAGATTCGGTGCACACGCTGAAGTTACAAGCATGACCGCAAGAGAAAGTAACAATATCTTTTTCAACTACACACACCTCTTATTTATTTAATTCCGTAAGTAGCCTTGCCTCATCCCATACTTCAATTTCAAGCTCGTTAGCTTTTGTCAGTTTGGAACCAGCCTCTTCCCCTGCCACAACAAGGTCTGTCTTTTTACTTACGCTTCCTGTGACTTTACCGCCAAGTGCTTCAATTCGTGCTTTTGCCTCATTGCGAGATAGCTGTTCAAGCTTACCTGTTAATACAACGGTTTTACCAGCAAAAACAGAATCTACATTTTCTACACTTACAAGCTTGGGTCCTTTGTATGTAAGGTTTACTCCATACTCTTTTAATTCATGTATAAGTTCTTGAACCTCTTCTTGTGTAAAGTAAGCAACAATAGCATCAGCCATTTTGGCACCAATTTCATTAATTGCCACTAATTCATCATACGTTGCTTTTGTTAACTTGTCTATGGTTTCAAAGTGCTGAGCTAACGTCTTTGCAGCTTTTGCTCCGACATGGCGAATGCCCAAACCAAAAAGCAAACGCTCAAGCGAATTTTCTTTCGATGCTTCGATGGCTGCAATCAAATTATCAGCAGATTTCTCACCCATGCGCTCAAGCTCGATTAACTGATGTTTTGTCAGCGTATAAATATCCGCTACGTCTTTAATTAACTGTTCGCGAAATAATTGCGATATAACTTTTTCACCAAGTCCATCAATGTTCATCGCATTGCGGGACACGAAATGAATAAGTCCTTCACGAATTTGAGCAGGACAGCTTGGATTAATGCAGCGAAGCGCAACTTCTTCTTCTAAACGCACCAGTTCACTTTCACATTCCGGACAGTGAGTAGGCATCGTAAACTCTTGCTCTTCTCCCGTTCGCTTCTCCTCAATCACATTCACTACCTCAGGAATAATATCTCCTGCTTTTTTCACTACGACATAATCTCCGATGCGAATGTCTTTTTCACGAATCAAATCTTCATTGTGAAGAGACGCACGCTGTACCGTCGTACCTGCTACTTGAACAGGCTCCAAAATAGCTGTTGGCGTAATGACACCTGTACGGCCTACCGTCAGCTCAATATTTACAAGCTTGGTTACAACTTCTTCAGCAGGAAACTTATAAGCAATAGCCCAACGTGGACTTTTGGCCGTTGTTCCAAGCTCAGCCTGCTGATCAAATGAATCTACTTTTACAACAATGCCATCAATATCATAAGATAGTTCTGGACGTTGCGTTTGCCAGCTTTCGATGTAAGCAATCACATCATCAATGGTTTCACACGTCTGTCTTTCCTTATTTGTTTTAAAACCAAGCTCATCGAGTAAATTCAAACTTTCGCTGTGAGAGTCGATTTCTAATTCTCCTGTATCAGTCATGGCATATACAAAGATATCTAAATTACGTTTTGCCGCAATTTTAGGATCTAGCTGACGCAGTGAGCCTGCAGCTGCGTTACGCGGGTTAGCAAACGGAACTTCATCCCTTTCCATTTTTGCTTCATTAAGTGCTTTGAATGATTTTCTCGGCATAAATGCTTCTCCGCGAACTTCCATTGATAACGGTTCTTTAATTCGCAGTGGAATAGAGCGAATTGTTTTTAAGTTTTCAGTAATATTTTCACCAGTCGTACCGTCTCCGCGCGTAGCCCCCAGCACTAAGTATCCATCTTCATAGCGAAGAGATACAGCAAGGCCGTCAATTTTAAGTTCGCATACATAAGAAAACCCATCTCCAACGGCTTGGCGCACTCGGCGATCAAAATCCCGAAGATCTTCTTCATTAAATGCATTTCCTAAACTTAGCATAGACGTTTGATGCTGAACCTTCTCAAACGCATCGAGCACTTGGCCGCCGATGCGCTGAGTAGGTGAGTCAGCTGTTTTTAATTCTGGAAATGATTCTTCTATCTCAATTAACTCATTCATTAATTTATCGTATTCTGCATCTGGAACAGATGGCTGATCTAACACATAATATTCATAGCCATATTGATTTAATAAGTCACGTAATTCTTGAACGCGTGATTTTGCTGTCTCAAACTCCATATTCTAGCTCCTTTTCACGATTACACTTTCGTAACCGGGGCAAATTTAGCAAGCAGTCTTTTTACACCTGTAGGACTAGGAAAAGCAATGTCTAATTCTTTTGAATCTCCTTCTCCTTTTACACTTACAACTGTACCAATTCCCCATTTTTTATGCTCGGCCTTATCTCCAACGCTCCATCCAATTGATTCACTGCCTGTTGACACAAGCTTCGTTTTTGCCACAGCCGCTTGTCGGCGCGCTGCAAACGGCGAAGCTGAAGCCCCTGAACGACTAGCAGCAGGTTTGCGCATTGCCTCATTTAAAGATTCCACAAGCTCGCTTGGGATTTCTCCAATGAAGCGGGATTTTGGATTAACGTTTGTTTTACCAAATAGTGTGCGCATTTGAGCATTTAATAAATACAATTCTTGTTCAGCACGCGTAATCCCTACGTAGGCTAAGCGTCGTTCCTCTTCCATTTCATTATCTTCGAATAATGATCGGCTATGAGGGAATACGCCTTCTTCCATACCCATTAGAAAAACAACCGGGAACTCTAGACCTTTTGCCGAGTGAAGCGTCATCAGAATCACTTGTTCGTTCTCTTCTTCTTCCTCGTCTTCAAGCTTATCGATATCAGCAACAAGTGCTAAATCGGTTAAAAATGCTACTAAGCTTTTATCTTCACTTGCTTCTTCAAACGTTTTTGTGACAGATAAAAACTCATCAATATTCTCTAAGCGGCTTTGTGCTTCAATTGTTTTTTCCACTTTAAGCGCTTCACGGTATCCTGTTCTTTCTAATACTTGTTCCACAAGCTCTGTAACAGACATATAGTCTTGCATTTGAGCTAAGTTCGAAATCATCGATTGGAAATCACGAAGGGCTTTTGTTGCTTTGCCTGTTAACCCCATTAATTCTACTTCATCCAGCGCTTTGAAAATAGAAATGTCATGAACGTTTCCGTAATTGGCCACTTTATCGACTGAAGTAGCTCCAACTCCGCGCTTTGGAACGTTCACAATACGAGCTAAGCTAATGTCATCATCTTGGTTGGCAATTAAGCGCAAGTATGCAAGCAAATCTTTAATCTCTTTGCGGTCGTAGAACTTAATGCCGCCGACAATTGTATAATTAATATTGGATTTTAACAGCACTTCCTCCATCACACGAGACTGTGCATTTGTACGATACAAAATGGCAAAATCACTGTATTTACGCTTTCCGCTGTCTACTGCTTCTTTAATTTTACGTGCTACAAACTGTGCTTCATCATGCTCACTCATTGCTTGGTAATGATAAATCTTCTGGCCTTCATCGTTTTCCGTCCATAAGTTTTTCACTTTACGATTCATATTGTTTGCAATGACGCCGTTTGCCGCAGCCAAAATCGTTTTAGTTGAACGATAATTTTGTTCAAGCAAAATAGTTTTGGCTTTTGGGTAATCTTTTTCAAATGACAAGATATTTGTAATATCAGCCCCGCGCCAGCGGTAAATAGACTGATCTGAATCCCCTACTACGCATACATTTTCAAATCTTGCAGCCAGCAAGCGAACCAGCATATACTGTGCATGGTTTGTATCTTGATACTCGTCCACATGAATATATTGAAACTTGCGCTGATAGTAAGTTAACACTTCAGGAACTCGTTTAAATAGCTGAATCGTTGTCATAATCAAATCATCAAAATCGAGCGCTTGGTTTTTCTTTAAACGCTTTTCATACTCTTTGTAGACTTTGCTTACAACTTCTTCATAAGGTCCCGCTGCTGTTTTATCAAATTCTTCCGCTACTTTCAGTTCATTTTTAGCTGAACTAATGCTTCCTAATAGCGAACGCGGATCGAATTTTTTTGGATCGATGTTTTGATCTTTTAAAATGTTTTTAATAACGGACAGCTGATCCGTTGAATCTAAAATCGTAAAGTTACGATTAAAACCAATACGATCAATATCTCTTCGTAAAATACGCACGCACATCGAGTGGAAGGTTGAAATCCAAATGTCTTCTGCCACTCCGCCAACAATACTTGCCACACGCTCTCTCATTTCACGAGCTGCTTTGTTTGTGAAGGTAATCGCTAAAATATTCCAAGGTGCAACTTCTTTTTCCGCCATTAAAAACGCAATTCGATGCGTTAATACACGTGTTTTTCCACTTCCTGCACCGGCCATAAGTAATAATGGTCCGTCAGTCGTTTTAACTGCCTCTTGCTGCTGAGGGTTTAATCCTGTTAATAATTTTTCACTTAAAAAATTCACGTTTTCACCGCCTATATCGAACATATATTCTCTATTCTACTTCATTTATTTTTCACTGTGCAATATTCTTTTTTACCGCTTTTACAGTTTTTAACGCTTCCGATAAATTTGTATAAATAACATTTCCTACAATAACCGTATCGGCAAGCTCCCCCATCTCACTCGCTTGCTCTTTTGTCTCAATACCTCCGCCGTAAAATAACTTCGTCTCATTTAGCGAATTTTTCACCTCTGCCACTAATGCAGGGTCTCCATATGTTCCGCTGTATTCTAGATAGAAAACGGGCAAATGAAACATGCGTTCAGCCATACGAGCATACGCTACAACGTCTTCTGCATCCAAATCTGTTTTCGCTTCCGTTAGCGCAGCTACTTTTGCTTCGGGGTTAAGTACGCAGTATCCTTCTACAAAAATTTCATCCCAGTCCATGATCTCTCCGTATTCCTTCATAGCCGCGTGATGTAAATCAACAATCCACTTTGGATCCTTGCTGTTTAAAACGGTCGGAATAAAATAAGAATCAAACCCAGGTGTTACAGAGTCAATTGTTGATACTTCAAGCGCACACGGCACCGTGTAGCGGCGAATACGCATTAACAGCTGCAGTACATTGTCTAGAGTCACTCCATCAGATCCTCCGACAAGAACCGCATCCGTGCCGGATTCGCAAATTTTCTCTAAATCTGCATCTGAAATCTCTTTATTAGGATCTAATTTAAAGACATGTCTCCACTCTTTAATATCATACATATATGTTCCTCCATTTCTTTACACTTAAAAGTTCGCGCTCGTCCATTTGTTCATTATAACAAAACTAAGAGGGTGAAATGAAAGGAAAACCGAACTTTTCATCACGTTTTTTGTTTTCAAAAAATATGGTGAAAAGATATGGTTTTATCCTCAAATCCCGGAAGAAAACATCACAAAAAAAGCCCATTTTGCACAAGGTTATTGTTTCTCTGCATAGGATATGCTAATATATAGCTACTAAAATTCATATGATATACGCTGAAGGATCAATAGTACTTAAATCCTCTTCACAAAGCGAACTAGGGACGGTGAGAGCCTAGAGAATGGTTTAAGGAAAAGGCAATCTGGAGTATATACAGACGAAGGTGGATACATTTTGTATCAACCAGGGTGGAACCGCGGGAAAAACTCTCGTCCCTGGGCATATTGTTGATATGCCCAGGGACGAGAGTTTTTTTGTACCCGCTCTTTTCGTTTCGCTTGAATCACTACCATTTACAGGAGGAATTAGAATGTCAAAAACAATGGATCAAATCGTATCTCACGCTAAACACCGCGGCTTTGTATTTCAAGGATCTGAAATTTACGGCGGTCTTGCAAATACATGGGATTACGGCCCGCTTGGCGTAGAATTAAAAAACAATATTAAAAAAGCATGGTGGAAAAAATTCATTCAAGAATCTCCATACAACGTTGGTTTAGACGCTGCGATTTTAATGAATCCAAAAACATGGGAAGCTTCTGGTCACTTAGGAAACTTTAATGACCCAATGATCGACTGTAAGGATTGTAAAGCCCGTCATCGTGCCGATAAATTAATTGAAGAAAAACTTCAAGAAAAAGGCATTGAAATGATCGTAGACGGCCTTTCATTTGATGCAATGGCTGACTTAATTAAAGAACATGAAATTACATGTCCTGAGTGTGGTTCAGCTAACTTCACTGAAATTCGTCAATTTAACTTAATGTTCAAAACGCACCAAGGTGTAACTGAAACATCAACAAATGAAATTTACCTTCGTCCTGAAACAGCTCAAGGTATTTTCGTAAACTTTAAAAACGTTCAGCGCTCAATGCGTAAAAAGCTTCCGTTCGGTATCGGCCAAGTGGGTAAAAGCTTCCGTAACGAAATTACACCTGGTAACTTCACATTCCGTACGCGTGAATTTGAACAAATGGAACTTGAATTCTTCTGTAAACCAGGCACTGAATTAGAGTGGTTTAACTACTGGAAAGAAACATGTAATAAATGGCTTCTTTCTCTTGGTATGAAAGAAGAAAATGTTCGTCTTCGCGACCATGATGATGATGAACTTTCTCACTACAGTAATGCAACAACAGACTTTGAATACAAGTTCCCATTCGGCTGGGGAGAACTATGGGGCGTAGCTTCTCGTACAGACTATGACTTAAAGCAGCATATGGAACACTCGGGAGAAGACTTCCAATATGTTGATCAAGAAACAAACGAACGCTATGTACCTTACTGCATCGAGCCTTCTTTAGGCGCTGACCGTGTAACATTAGCTTATATGATTGATGCATATGAAGAAGAAACGTTAGAAGATGGCTCTTCTCGTACAGTTATGCAGCTTCACCCTGCTTTAGCACCATTTAAAGCTGCTGTATTGCCACTTTCTAAAAAGCTTTCTAACGAAGCTCGCGCTGTCTTTGAAGATTTAGCAAAATACTTTATGATTGACTATGATGATGCTGGTTCAATCGGTAAACGTTACCGTCGCCATGATGAAATCGGTACGCCGTTCTGTATTACATTCGATTTCGATTCATTAGAAGACAATCAAGTAACAATCCGTAACCGCGACACAATGGAACAAAAACGTGTAGCAATTAGCGACCTTAAAAATATCATTGAAGAAGCAACTCAATTTTAATTAAAAAATAAGCGTATGGCTGCTTCAGCCATACGCTTTACTTTTGATTCGAATCTTCTTGAAGGCGTTCTAACACCATTTGATACGCATCGCTTCCATAATTCAAGCAGCGTTTAACACGGGAAATAGTCGCTGTGCTTGCTCCAGTTTCCGTCTCAATTTTATGGTACGTGTTGCCTTCTCGCAGCATTCTTGCTACTTCTAAGCGCTGTGCTAATGATTGAATTTCATTAACTGTACATAGGTCATCAAAAAATTGATAGCATTCTTCAAGGTTTTCTAATGATAAAATCGCTTGAAATAGCTGATCTAATTCTTTTCCTCGTAGTTTGTTGATTTGCATCGTATCGAACTCCTTTATCATTGGCTTTCTTTACTGGTTGTTTCTATCTATAAAATACAGTTTCTATATTTATTTGCACATACATTCATTCTGTATGAAGACAGCCAATTTCATACAAATTTCAAATTCCTTTGATACTTTTATATTTTAACGCATTATAGACGGAAAAAGTACTTTTTTATTCATAACATCATAAATTCCTACTGGCGTGATACGAATATAGGGCAAATGTGTAGACGAAAAGAACAGCAGTGAATAGACAGGATCATCGTGCTTGTATCCTCGCTCACCCAGCACTTTCTTGAGTTCTACCTCTCGTTTACTTAACTCCTCCATCGGCAGGTTTGACATGACTCCTTTTAACGGAAGAACCAGTTCGTATACTACTTTCTCATCTTCTGTAATGACAATACCGCCTCCAATTTCTTTCATACGTTTGAATGCACACATCATATCTTTTTTCGATTTTCCAATTAAAATAAAATCACCTGTATTTGAAAATGAACTCGCCAGTCCCGATACATTTGTCGCAAATCCTTTTAACAGCGTATTGATCCGCCACTTGCCTTCTCGGTCCACCAGCACTAAAAAACTTTCATCATGATCAGAGGCTAATACATCTCCGCTCACATTCAAGTGAATTGAATACGGCTCCATAATAACAGCATTTTTCATTTTTACGCCTACTGGCATTGAAAATTGAAAATCGTCCATCGTTAAATCAAAGTCCAACTTTAACGGTGAAAAACCAAACTTTTCCCAAGGAAATTCTACTGAGGCTAATGCTTGTTCTTTGCCTTCTTTTTTCATCCACTTTCCTTTTGCTAGCACAGATACCGGAGTAGGCCGCATAGGATCTTCTAAAATATTAATATTAGCCACACAGCCTGTTGCTACATGCCCATGCAAATGTTCCATGTTGTAATAGCGGGCAATATTTACAGACACCATATTATAAGCATCTAACACGGGAACTCCTTCTGAAATAGCTAATGTAATTAACATATCTGACACGCCGTTTTGGTAAAAAGAAGGCGGAGAACCGTCTGTATTCATCGTGATATGGTCAAAATAATCTACCTGCAGCTCTTTTAACTCCTGCAGCAATTTTGGCAAATCTGGCCGAATTGAAGAGTGGCGCAAAGCAACGTCATAGCCTTGCGTTAACCGAGCAACAACATCTTCCCCTGTCATAGACTCATGATCGCTGTCTGCTCCGAGCAATTTCATTTTTGCCAAGGTAAATGCTGACGCCCCTGGAAAATGTCCTTCAATGTGCTTTCTCATCCGTTTTGTCTCTTGAACCCAGTGAAGCATTAAATCATCTCCGTCTAAAAGCTTCGGCCAACTTGTCAGTTCGCCTCCTTGTAAGACAGCTTCATTTTGTAGCCAAGAAGTAATGTTCGTATGTGAGAAGATGTCAGCCTCTTCATCAATTTCCGTCTGCGAATCAAATCTGCACCACCAATACAGCGATTGTGGTAACGTTTTCATTTCTTCAATCAATGAAAACGCCGTTTTTTGTTCGAGCTGTAAAGCGAGAATTAAATTATCATTAAACAAAGTCGTTGTTCCGTGCTTGGCTGCATATTGGGAAAAAGTCTGGGGATTATATAACTGAAACGGGTGAACATGGGGCTCAATATACCCAGGAACCACATATTTCTCACTGCAGTCTATAATCTCTGTAGAAGCGTCCGTGTGCTTAGGCATCTCTGAGCCGACGTATACAATACGATCTTGGTAAACCCAAATATGTGCTTTTTTCCACTGCTTCATTCGAGCGTTCAAATATGTTGCATCTTTTAAGACAATAGTTGGTGCTTTTTGACCGTTTAATACTAAGAGCTGCTGTCTAATATGTTTGCTTTTCCAGCGGTATCTTTGTTCCGGCATGCTAAATTCCCCCTAATTTACTATGTATTTTTATCGTAACACATCCGTGATGTAAACGCATTCAGAAACTGTTATTAATTTTATGAATAAAGGTGATAAAACATGAAACCAAATATCGGCATTGTTAACGCATTAATTCGACTTACGCTGGGCTTTACCCTTCTTTCTTGGACAACATCTCGTTTATCTCGCAGACCGTACAAAGATTCATACATCTTCCTAGGGTTAATGGGCGCTTTAAAAGTTGCAGAAGGCATCACGCGTTTTTGTCCCCTTACGTACGCATATGATTCATGTCAAAAACATGATGAACATGAACACCATCCAAACGGAAACGAAGAAACGTATAATCCTTCATAAGGTAAAAAGGAGAGCCGGAGCTCTCCTTTTTTATTTTAAAGCTGCTTTTGTTAATGCACGATGGCCAATGTCTTTGCGATAGAAAAAGCCTTTTTCTACATCGATATGAGCCATTTGTTTGTATACTTCTTGCTGCGCTTCTTGAAGGGTTGCTCCTTTGGCACCTACTAATAGAACGCGGCCCCCGTTTGAAACGTATGTGTCGTTTTCTAAAGCTGTACCAGCGTGGAAAACAAGCGCGTCTTCACTAATCGCATCCAACCCGTTAATTGGCGCACCTTTTTGATAATCTTCTGGGTAGCCTGCTGCTGCTAATACGATTCCGATAGCCGCTTCGTCATCCCATTCAATTTCTACTTTTTCTTCTTTCAAAATGCGAAGAAGCACATCGACTAAATCGCTTTTCATACGCGGCAGTACAACCTGTGTTTCAGGATCTCCAAAACGCGCATTAAATTCAATCACTTTTGGTCCTTTTTGTGTTTGAATCAGACCAGCATATAGAATTCCTGTATACTCACAGCCTTCTTCAGCTAATCCTTTAGCCATTGGAAGTAAGATGTTTTCTAAAGCCTCTTGTACTTCTGCATCACTGATTTGCGGAACAGGAGAGTAAGCTCCCATGCCTCCTGTGTTCGGACCTTGATCGCCGTCAAAAGCACGCTTATGATCTTGTGCAATTACCATTGGATATACATTTGTACCGCGTACAAATGCCATTAATGAAAATTCTTCACCATCCAAAAATTCTTCTACAACTACTTTTGCACTTGCTTCTTTAAACTTTTGGTCAACTAGAAAATCACGTAATGTATCTACGGCTTCTTCTACTGTTAAAGCAACAGTTACACCTTTACCAGCTGCTAAGCCGTCTGCTTTAATAACAATTGGAGCGCCTTGCTTTTCCACATATGCTTTTGCTTCCTCGTAAGACGTAAATGTTTCATACGCTGCGGTTGGAATATCATACTTTTTCATGAGCTCTTTTGCAAAGCTTTTGCTTCCTTCAATCATCGCTGCTTGCTTGCGCGGTCCAAAGACTGGAAGACCTTCTTGTTCAAACCGATCAACAATGCCTTCAATTAGCGGATTTTCTGGTCCAACAATTGTTAATCCAATCTTGTTTTCTTTTGCAAACTGCACAAGCTCTTCTTGGCTGCTTTCATCGATTGGTACAATCGTTGCCACATCTCTCATGCCCGGATTTCCTGGTGCTACAAACACTTCGTTAACAAGTGGACTTTTTGAAGCTTTCCATGCAATTGTATGCTCTCTTCCGCCTTTTCCAATAACTAAAACATTCACGTTCTTCACCTCATTAATGTTTAAAATGTCTTACGCCTGTAAATACCATTGCAATGCCGTATTCATCTGCTTTTGCAATTGACTCTTCATCACGAATTGATCCGCCCGGCTGAATAATAGCTGTGATTCCTGCTTTAGCTGCTGCTTCTACTGTATCGCCCATTGGGAAGAACGCATCTGAACCTAAAGCTGAACCTTGTGCTTTTTCACCAGCTTGTTCAATCGCAATTTTTGCAGCGCCTACGCGATTCATTTGACCAGCTCCGACGCCAATTGTCATGTCATCTTTCGCAAGTACAATAGCATTAGACTTAACATTCTTAACAACTTTCCATGCTAATTTTAAATCTGCCCACTCTTTTTCTGTTGGCTCACGTTTCGTTGGAACAGTAATCGTTGCATCATCAAATCCGAACACATCTTCATCCTGAACAAGCACGCCGCCTTTTACAGATGTTAAGAAAGCTTCTTTTTCTGCTTTTTCATCAAGCTCTATCGTTAGTAAACGAAGGTTTTTCTTAGCTGTTAATACATCTAATGCTTCTTGATCGAACGCAGGAGCAATGATGATTTCTAAGAAGATTTCTTTTAACTGAATAGCCGTTTCACGGTCGATAGGACGGTTAGCTGCTACGATGCCGCCAAAGATAGATGTAGGATCCGCTTCGTATGCTTTTTGATAAGCTTGAGCAATTGTTTCACCCACACCTACACCGCAAGGATTCATATGTTTGATCGCTACGATAGCCGGCTCTTTGAATTCTTTTACGATTTGAAGAGCTGCGTTTGCATCGTTGATATTATTGTATGATAACTCTTTTCCATGCAGCTGCGTAGCTGTTGCAATAGAACCTTTTTGTGTTAACGGCTTTTTATAGAAAGAAGCTTGTTGGTGAGGATTTTCTCCGTATCGTAAGCCTTGAACACGCTCATACGTTACTGTTAATTTCTCAGGAGTTGTTTCACCTGTAATGTTTGTTAAGTATTCAGCGATTAATGCATCATAAGCTGCCGTATGACGGAATACTTTTGCTGCTAATCGTTGGTTGGTTTCAAATGAAACATTGCCATCCGCTTTTAACTCTTCTACTACGGTTGCGTAATCGCTTGGATCTACTACAACTGAGACAGAACGATAGTTTTTCGCAGCTGAACGAAGCATTGTAGGTCCACCGATGTCAATATTCTCAATCGCTTCAGCAAGCGTTACATCCTCTTTTTCAATTGTCTTTTTAAATGGGTATAAGTTTACAACTACAAAGTCGATTGGCGAGATATTATGCTCTTTCATTTGAGCTTGATGCTCTTCATTATCGCGTAACGCTAATAAAGCACCGTGAACGTTAGGATGCAATGTTTTTAAACGGCCGTCTAAAATTTCTGGGAAACCAGTTACTTCAGAGATTCCGATAACGTCAATGCCGTTTTCTTCTAGGGTACGCTTCGTACCGCCAGTTGAAATAATTTCTACTCCTAAGTCCTTTAATTCTTGTGCAAATGAAACAATACCTTCTTTATCAGATACGCTAATAAGCGCGCGTTTTGCTGTCATTTTGTAAACTCCTCCTGATCCGATCTCTCATTTAAAATCTTTCTTTCACTACTACTCTACCATAGTAAAGGATTAAAACTTTTTTGACAAGGTTCCATCCTATTTATTTAACTGCGGCTTGTTCAAATAATTCATTCAGTACCGCGGGATAAAATTGATGTTCAATTTCATGAATACGGGCCTCAACTGTTTCTCTTGTATCGCCTTTTTCAATGCGAATAGCCTGCTGATCAATAATTGGTCCTGTATCCATGCCTTCATCTACAAAATGCACGGTAATTCCAATCACTTTTACTCCTGCATCAAAAGCTTGACCAATAGCATCAATCCCAGGAAATGCAGGTAAAAGCGAAGGGTGAATATTAACAATACGATTTTTGTATGGCTTAAGCAACGTCGAACCAACTAATCGCATATATCCTGCTAAAACAAGAAATTCTACTTTAGCTGATGTAAGCTCTGCAAGAATGGCTGCTTCATACGCTTCTTTATTTTCATAGTTTTTAGGCGAACAAACAAAGCATGGTATTCCACATGCTTTTGCTCGTTCAATTACGTATGCATCGGGTTTATTGCAAACAACAAGCGCGATATTTGCTTTTAATCGACCTGACTGAGTTGCTTCGTAGATGGATTGAAAGTTACTGCCGTTTCCAGAAGCAAACACTGCAATATTTATCATGCAAACGTCCCTCCAGCAAATTCAACACCTGTTCCTTCTTTGACACGTCCGATAACAAATGCTTTTTCGCCTTCGTTTTCAATTGCTTCAATGACTTTATTCATATCTTCAGGTTCAACAGCTAAAACAAATCCGATTCCCATGTTGAATACTTCGAACATTTCTTTACGGTCTAGCTTGCCTTGCTCTTCAAGGAAATCAAACACGTATGGAATTGGCCAAGAACCGTAATCGATTTCTACACCTAAACCTTCAGGAAGCATACGAGGGATATTTTCAACAAATCCGCCTCCAGTAATATGAGCCATACCTGCAATCTTAGCTGCATGTAATGCTTTTAGGACCGGCTTCACGTATATTTTTGTTGGTGTTAATAACTCAACTCCAAGCTTTTCGTTAAAACCAGCGTAAGTTTCTTGAAGATTTAATCCTTGATCATCAACGATTTTACGTACAAGAGAGTAGCCATTGCTGTGGATACCGCTAGATGAAATACCGATTAACAGCTGTCCAGCTTTAATCTCATCTCCAGTAATAATTTCTGACTTTTCTACTGCTCCTACTGTAAATCCTGCAAGATCATATTCATCTTCTTCGTATAAACCTGGCATTTCAGCTGTTTCTCCGCCAATTAACGCACAGTTGGATTGTTCACAGCCGTCTGCAATTCCTTTTACAATCGATTCAATTTTTTCAGGAACTGCTTTCCCGCAAGCAATATAATCTAAGAAGTAAAGAGGCTCTGCTCCTTGTGCTAAAACGTCGTTTACACACATGGCCACTGCATCCACACCGATCGTGTCATGCTTATCCATTTGAAAAGCAAGTTTCAATTTTGTTCCTACTCCATCTGTACCAGAAACAAGAACAGGCTCTTTTAAATTCAATGTAGATAAATCGAACATTCCGCCAAAGCCACCCACTGTTCCCATAATACCTGCACGAGCAGTGCGTTCTACGTGCTTTTTAATACGTGAAACAGCTTCATATCCTGCTTCTAAGTCAACTCCAGCTTGTTTATATGAATATGACATGTTGTCACTCCTTTTTTACGTTAAAACTAACAAGTTACCTTTTCATGAGGGTGTACAGTATCTGGATAAATTTCAGTTGGATACTTTCCAGTGAAACATGCCATACACTGTCCGCCGTTGCCTTCATACTGTCTGCCGATTGCATCTACTAACCCTTCGTTGCTTAAGAAAACAAGTGAATCAGCTTCAATCAATTCACGAATTTCTTCAACAGAGCGCGTAGCAGCAATTAGCTCAGAGGATGACGACGTGTCAATTCCATAAAAACATGGATTTTTGATAGGGGGTGAACTGATGCGTACATGTACTTCAGTTGCTCCTGCTTCTCGAAGCATACGAACAATGCGACGGCTTGTTGTGCCGCGAACGATAGAGTCATCTACCATGACAACACGTTTACCCTCTACAATTTTACGTACAGGAGACAGCTTCATTTTTACACCTTGTTCACGCAATTCTTGTGAAGGCTGAATGAACGTACGGCCTACGTATCGATTCTTAATTAAACCCAATTCGTATGGAATTCCTGACTGTTCTGCAAAACCGATCGCTGCTGAAATACTTGAATCAGGAACGCCTGTTACAACGTCTGCTTCAATCGGTGACTCAACTGCAAGTTGTTTCCCAAGGTTTTTACGAGCAGAGTGAACATTGATTCCATCAATATTACTGTCTGGTCTTGAGAAATAAATATATTCCATACTGCAAATTGCGCGGTTTACGTTTAATGTGAAACGTTCTGATTGAATACCTTCATCATTAATAATGAGTAATTCACCCGGCTCTACATCACGCTCATGAACTGCTCCAACAATATCAAACGCACATGTTTCAGAAGCTACTACATAAGCATCACCTAATCGTCCAATTGATAACGGACGCAATCCGTGAGGGTCAAGTGCAACCATCATCGTATCTTCTGTTAAGATAACGAATGCGTATGCGCCTTTAACCATGGATAAAGCATTTTTTACTTTATCTTTCATATCTTCATAGCCGCTTCGTTTAATTAAATGAGCAAGTACTTCTGTATCTGATGTTGATTGAAAAATACTCCCTTGGTTTTCCAGCTGATGCTTTAATGCATTTGCATTAACCAAGTTTCCATTATGAGCTAACGCAAGGCTTCCGCTATGAGAGCGGAAGTGAAGGGGTTGAACATTTTCAAACCCTCCGCCTCCAGCTGTTGCATAACGAACGTGTCCAATTGCTGCTTTACCGTTTAGTTGCTCTAACTCTCCGTGGCCAAATACTTCGTTAACAAGACCGACACCTTTCATTACTGTCACTTTTTCTCCGTCTGTTACAGCAATACCAGCGCCTTCTTGTCCGCGGTGCTGCAAGCTATGCAAACCGTAATAAGCAATCTGGCTTGCATTTTCATGTCCCCATACACCGAATACGCCACATTCTTCGTTTAAGCCTTTGATTTCAGCAAGCATGGAAGCGCTCCTTTCCAAGCAGTAGTTAATTCTTCAACTGATAATTGAACAAGAACATTTTCTTGATGTTTAACAGTTAATGTTGCGTCTTCTGTTACGCGTCCTACTAATGTTACATCTTGTACAAGCATTTCGAATTTTTCTTTATTCTCTGGAGAAACCGTTACGATAAAACGTGATTGTGTTTCACTGAATAGCTCTGCTGTTGCTTCGCCGTCTACCGTTACGTCCACACCTAATCCGCTGCCGTTCATCACTTTTTCAGCTAGGGCTACCGCGAATCCTCCTTCTGCAATATCGTGAGCAGATTGAACTGCGCCTTCACGAATTGCTTGAAGAAGCTGATCTTGACGTGTTTTTTCAACTGCTAAATCTAATTTAGGTGAATGCCCAAATACCGTACCGTTTTCTAGTACTTTTTGAAGCTCAGTACCTGCGAATTCTGCTTCAGCTTTACCAATAACATAGATTAAGTCATCTTTTTGCTTCGCATATTGAGTTGTAATATGGTTGATATCGTCGATCAAACCAACCATTCCGATAACAGGAGTTGGGTAAATTGCTTCACCTTTTGTTTCATTGTAAAGAGATACGTTACCGCCGATAACCGGAGTCGATAGCTCACGGCAAGCGTCGCTCATACCGTCTGTTGCTTTTTCAATTTGCCAGAAGATTTCTGGTTTTTCAGGGTTACCGAAGTTTAAGCAGTCTGTAATTGCAAGAGGCTGTGCACCTGAACATACAAGGTTACGAGCAGCTTCTGCTACTGCAATACGGCCGCCTACTTCTGGGTCTAGGTATAAATAGCGAGAGTTACAGTCTGTTGTCATCGCTAATGCTTTATTTGTATCACGTACACGAACAACCGCCGCATCAGATCCAGGAGATACAACTGTGTTTGTACGTACTTGATAGTCATATTGGTTGTAAACCCACTCTTTGTTTGCAATAGTAGGCTGTTTTAAAAGTGTTACTAACATATCACTGTAATTTTCAACAGTAGGAGCATATGCTGATTGCTCTTGGAACTCACGATAGTATGCTGGTTCTTGAGATGGCTTGTGGTATACCGGTGCATCTTCTGCTAATGCATCTACAGGAACATCTGCTACTACTTCTCCGTTATGAGTTAAACGAAGGCGCTTATCGTCGGTTACGTGACCAACTGAAACAGCTTCTAATCCGTATTTTTCTACGATTTCTACGATTTCATTTTCACGGCCTTTTTCAACAACGATGAGCATGCGCTCTTGAGATTCTGAAAGCATCATTTCATATGGTGTCATACCTGTTTCACGCTGAGGTACAAGATCAAGGTTCATTTCAATACCAGAACCCGCTTTACTTGCCATCTCTGCTGAAGAACTTGTTAAGCCCGCAGCACCCATATCTTGAATACCGACTAAAGCGTCACACTTGATAAGTTCTAGGCAAGCTTCAAGAAGAAGCTTTTCCATAAATGGATCTCCTACTTGTACAGCAGGACGTTTTTCATCTGACTGATCAGATAGTTCTTCAGAAGCAAATGTTGCGCCGTGGATGCCGTCGCGGCCGGTTTTTGCTCCTACGTACATAACCGTGTTGCCAACGCCTTTAGCTTGACCTTTTTGAATATCTTCGTGATTAATTAAACCCACACACATAGCGTTAACAAGCGGATTTCCTTCATATGAAGCTTCAAACTGAATTTCTCCGCCTACTGTTGGGATTCCTACACAGTTACCGTAACCCGCGATTCCCGCTACTACTTCCTCAAACAAATGACGAACCTTTGGAGATGTTAATTCACCAAAACGCAAAGAGTTTAAAAGTGCAATCGGTCTTGCTCCCATTGAAAAGACGTCACGAATGATACCACCTACACCAGTTGCTGCTCCTTGATAAGGTTCAATCGCTGATGGATGGTTATGACTTTCGATTTTAAATACAACGGCTTGGTTGTCACCAATATCAACGATACCAGCTCCTTCACCAGGACCTTGTAATACTTTTTCACCCGTGATAGGGAATTTTTTCAGTACAGGCTTAGAGTTTTTATAACTGCAGTGCTCTGACCACATAACAGAGAATAAGCCTGTTTCTGTATAATTAGGAGTACGACCAAGCAGTTGCTCTACATTCGCAAACTCTTCGTCTGTTAATCCCATGTCTCGATATAACTTTTGTTCTTTAATTTGCTCTACATTTGGTTCAAGAAGTAACGACATTTTGTTCCCTCCACTGCTTTACGATTGATTGAAATAATTTAAGTCCGTCCGCGCTTCCTAAAAGATCGCTTACCGCTCTTTCTGGGTGAGGCATCATTCCTAATACGTTGCCTGTTTCGTTTGTAATCCCTGCAATATCTTGAAGACTTCCATTTGGATTATCACCTGCGTATTGGAAAAGAATCTGGTTGTTTTCAATCAATTTTTGTAACGTGTGTTCATCACAATAGTAGTTGCCTTCACCGTGTGCCACTGGAATAGCAATTACTTCATCTTTGCCATAAGCATTTGTAAACATTGTTTCGTTATTAGCTACTTTCAAATTCACTGTTTTACAGATGAATTTTAAGTTTTCATTACGGCGCATAGCACCTGGCAGTAATCCTGCTTCTAATAAAATTTGGAATCCATTACATACACCTAGTACTGGCTTTCCTTGGCTTGCTGCCTTTTTTACAGCGTCCATTACATTTGAGAAGCGAGCGATAGCACCTGAACGAAGGTAATCTCCATATGAGAAACCGCCTGGAAGCAAGATACCATCATATTGATCTAATGATTCTGTATCGTGCCAAACGTAATCTACTTCTTCACCAAGCTCATCTTTGATAGCATGATACATATCGACGTCACAGTTTGATCCTGGAAAAACAATTACAGCAAATTTCACTGTACGACAACCTCCTCAACCTCGTAACGGTAATCTTCAATTACTGTATTAACTAAAAGCTTTTCACACATTTCTTTTACGCGTTCATCTAATGAATCTGTGCTGTCGATTGTTAGCTCTAAAAATTTACCGATGCGTACTTCTTCTACTTCTTCATAAGACATACGGTGCAATGAATTTTTAACGGCTACTCCTTGAGGGTCTAATACACTTTCTCTTAATGTGACAAATACTTTTACTTTATACATGGTTGGGTTATCCTCCGATTCGCTGTAAGATTTTTTCGTATGCTTCTGTTAAACCGCCTAAATCTCTGCGGAATACATCTTTATCTAATTTTTCGTTCGTATGAACATCCCAGAAGCGGCAAGTGTCAGGTGAAATTTCATCCGCTAAAATAATGTCGCCTTGAGAAGTACGGCCGAATTCTAATTTAAAATCCACTAAGAAAATATCTTTATCTTTGAAAAATTTCGATAATATTTCGTTGATTTGAAGTGCTTGTGCCTTTAAACTATCAATCTCTTCTTGAGTTGCAGCTTTAAGGAAAATCGCATGTTCTGCAAGAATTAATGGATCACCAAGCGCATCATCTTTGTAGTAAAGTTCAACGATTGGCTGTTCAAAACGAATACCTTCTTCTACGCCAATTCGCTTCGCAAGGCTTCCTGCTGTAGCATTTCGTACAACAACTTCAAGCGGGACAATTTCTACTTTCTTAACCGCTTGTTCATGATCTGAAAGCTGCTTCACAAAGTGAGTTGTAATCCCTTGCTCATGTAACATTGAAAATAGTAAACTACTAATTTGATTGTTCAACTGTGCTTTTCCGCTAATCTCCGCTTTTTTCTGACCGTTGAATGCTGTAGCTTCATTTTTATAAGCAACCCACAATACATCTTGCTCATCAGTAGCGTAAATTTTTTTCGCTTTTCCTTCATAAAGTAACTCTTGCTTTTCCATGCTGTCACCTCTACATACAGAATATTCAGATACACTTTCTTAGATAAAGGCAAGGACGTGCCTTGCCTTTTTTATTAAAGACCTAAACGTTCAAAAATCATATCTACATTTTTTAAATGGTGCTTATGATCGAAGCAATCTTCAATCTCTTCTGGTGATAAGTGGCGAGTAATGCGCTCTTCGCCTTCAATTAAAGAACGGAAAGGAACTTGCGTTTCCCATGCTTCCATTGCTTTTGGCTGTACTAAGTCGTATGCTTCTTCGCGTACCATGCCTTTATTGATTAGTGTTAACAGTACACGCTGTGAGTAAATTAATCCTAGTGTACGATCCATGTTGCGCTTCATGTTGTCAGGGAATACTGTTAAGTTTTTAACAATGTTTGCAAAACGATTTAACATGTAATTTAAAGCAATCGTTGCATCAGGTAAGATGACACGCTCTGCCGATGAATGAGAGATGTCACGCTCATGCCAAAGCGGTACATTATCATAAGCTGTAACCATATAGCCGCGAATTAAGCGAGCAAGTCCCGTTACGTTCTCAGAACCGATTGGATTACGTTTATGAGGCATTGCAGATGAACCTTTTTGACCTTTTGCAAAGTACTCTTCAACCTCACGTGTTTCACTCTTTTGAAGACCGCGAACTTCTACTGCAAATTTCTCAATAGATGTCGCAATTAACGCTAGTACTGACATATAGTGTGCATGACGGTCACGCTGTAATGTTTGCGTAGAGATTGGTGCTGGTGAAATTCCTAATTTCTCACATACGTATTTTTCAACGAAAGGATCGATGTTAGCGAACGTTCCAACTGCTCCTGACATTTTACCGAATTCCACTTCAGCTGCAGCACGTTTTAAACGCTCTAGGTTACGCTTCATTTCTTCGTACCATAATCCCATTTTCAAACCAAATGTCGTTGGCTCAGCGTGTACACCGTGCGTGCGTCCCATCATAACCGTATACTTATGTTCTTGAGCTTTTTCCTTTAGTACTTCTACAAAGCGCTCTACGTCACTTAGCAAGATTTCATTAGCTTGCTTTAATAAATAAGATAGAGCTGTATCAACTACGTCAGTTGAAGTCAAACCGTAGTGTACCCACTTGCGCTCTTCACCAAGCGTTTCAGATACTGCACGAGTGAAAGCTACTACGTCATGACGCGTTTCTAGTTCAATTTCATTGATGCGGTTAATATCAAAAGATGCATTTTGACGAATTAACTTTACATCTTCTTTCGGAATATGTCCTAATTCTGACCATGCTTCGCAAGCTAGAATTTCAACTTCTAACCAAGCTTTAAATTTATTTTCTTCTGTCCAAATAGCTGCCATTTCTGGTCTTGTATAACGTTCAATCATGTTGTTACTTCCTCCGTTCTTTCCCAAATTCCTAGAGATTCGGCTTTTTCTATCGCCTCATCTATCTTATCAGCTAATACCGTGATATGTCCCATTTTTCTCTTCTCTTTTGCAACTTTTTTTCCGTACAAATGCAAGTGCATATCATCTAAACATTCGATTTTTGCCATTGTGTTCTCAATATGTTCCCCTAATAGGTTAACCATAACAGCAGGTTTTAATAAAGTCGGTTGTGCTAGGGTCCAGTTACAAATGGCTCTTACATGCTGCTGAAATTGAGAAAGATCACAAGCATTGATTGAATAATGACCTGAATTATGAGGTCTAGGTGCCATTTCATTTATATAAAGCTGACCTTCTTCAGTTAGGAACATCTCAACTGCTAATGTGCCAACTAAATCTAATCCTTTTGCTATTTCTTGCGCATATTGAAGAGCTTTCGCTTCTTGATCTGCTGTAATACGTGCCGGAACAATCGTTTGGTGCAAAATATGATGCTTATGAATGTTCTCAGCTACTGGTAAACATACCGTTTCGCCTTTTGCATTGCGGTGTACAATAACTGATACTTCTTTATCTAAGTTCATCCACTGTTCTACAATGCATTCCGACTGTGCTAATAGCTCAGCTGCTTCACGAATATTATTCTCATTTTTCACTAGAACTTGCCCTTTACCGTCATATCCGCCTCGGCAAGTTTTTACGACACATGGATAACCAATTGTTTCGACAGCTTTTAAAAGTTCTTCTTCAGTCGTAACGATTGCGTAATCAGGAACGTCTAGATTAAGCTTTGTAATCATTTCTTTTTCTAAACGACGATTTTGTGTAACGGCTAGTAAATGACTGCCTTGTGGCACGTAGCATTTTGTTTCTAGCCATTTCATCATCTCAACATCAACGTTTTCAAATTCATAGGTGATGACATCTGACACTTCAGCAAGCTGTTCAACCGCTTTTCTATCATCATAGTTGCCAATGACTTTAATATCTGCTACTTGACCGCAAGGAGAATCTTCTGTTGGTTCAAGCACTGCAATGTAATAACCCATTTCTTTAGCAGATAGTGCAATCATTCTTCCTAGCTGTCCACCGCCTACGATTCCAATTGTTTTACCAGGAGGTATAAGTAAATTAGACAAGTTGATCACTACTTTCTAACACGGATGATTTAATAGACTCTCTACGATTTTCAAGTTGATCACTTAACGTTGGATCCTGTGTTGCTAAGATTTGTGCTGCTAGCAGGCCAGCGTTCGTAGAACCAGCTTTTCCAATAGCTACTGTAGCTACCGGTACGCCGCCCGGCATTTGAACAATCGATAAAAGTGAATCTAAACCGTTTAAGTTACTTGATTTAACCGGTACACCTATTACAGGTAAAATTGTTTTTGCAGCAATCATACCAGGTAAGTGAGCAGCGCCACCAGCGCCAGCAATCATAACTTTAATCCCTCGTTCTTTAGCAGTTTCAGCGTACTCAAACATATAATCCGGCGTTCGATGTGCTGATACAACTTTCTTTTCATATTCAATATTTAATTCATCTAAAATGTCACACGCATATTTCATAGTGCTCCAGTCTGACTGACTGCCCATTACAACAGCAACTTTTACATTCATGAATAAAAGCTCCTTTTTCACGTTATAAAAAAACCTAGGGTAAAGTTATGGCTCACTAAAGGAAAGCCACAACTACCCTAGGTTTCATGTATCAACATTCCTTTTGAAAAGGAATCATGTTTACCTATTTAGTAATTGTACTCTCCTCATAGTCCAATGATTTACGGTCATCGGGTAGAAACTCGTGGGCCATATTCCCACTATTATATGAGGTTTCGGATATCTCTATTGACAACTTAATAATAACAGCCAAACCGGAAAAAAGTCAACCTAAAAATCGAATATTTACTATTTTTATCATTAAAATGTTCGTATTTAGAGACTTTTCCCTTCGAAAACAATCTGTTGCTTTACCGGAACATACTCTTTTTTACCATTTATTTCTTTTTCTTCAAAGATAGGCTTTTCCATGCGTCGAACGGGCATATACCCATCTTTTTTCATCCGATCTAAACAACTTGCGATTGTTTCATTTTCTTGTAATTCGTATAGTACTTTTTTTGATTTCTTACCCAAAATGCAGCCTCCAGTTTGAAAGAAGTTTCTTACAACGTCAAAAAGAACTTTTATAATAAAAAATTAAATGAATCCACTATAGTGTAACATAATTTAAAAGTTAAATTCACGCTGTAATTTTTAGAAACAAAAAAGACTAGTCATTGAATGACTAGTCTTTTTATTTGCCTGGCAACGTCCTACTCTCACAGGGACAAAGTCCCAACTACCATTGGCGCTAAAGAGCTTAACTTCCGTGTTCGGTATGGGAACGGGTGTGACCTCTTCGCTATCGCCACCAGACAAGAGATT